>JBAZEO010000001.1:0-1206511 GCA_041653935.1 Dehalococcoidia bacterium
TCCGGAGAAAGTTGAGCAGGCGTTTGGAGAAGCGTTAAGGTTTACGACCGTACCGCAGGGATACGAGGTACCGGAAGCGGGTGTAAAGGTGCCGCTGCCGCTGCCTGAGGTAGTGATAGTCAGTGTGACACTACCATTATGTGTTAACCCCTGCCACCACAGAGAAGGATATCCGCTATTGTCCGTGCATGTTTCGTCGATGCGCCAGATGTCTTCGGTCCCATTGGCATCTTCGCAAAACAGGTCCCATCCTGCGTTGAAGAAGGTTAAGAAGGATTTCATCTCCGAGGTGTTCTTGCCCGTGCCGCCGTCGCTTGTTGTTTGGCTGGATGTGTCTATGTCCCAGAAGCTGTTGGATACCGAACCAGAGTTGTCACCCACGAGCCCACCGATATCTAAGGCTCCGCTCACGTTGCCAGTGGCATATGAGTTGGATACTAAGCCGTTGTCGTTAAAGCCCACCAGCCCGCCGACGGGGTTGACTCCATTCACGTTTCCTGTGGCATAAGAGTTGGACACAGAACCGCTGTTCCAGTTGTAGCCCACGAGCCCGCCGGCATAGTAATTGGTTCCGCTCACGTTGCCAGTGGCATATGAGTTGGACACCGGACTGTCGCCGTTGTATCCTATGAGCCCGCCAACATAGTAACTGCTTCCATTCACGTTGCCTGTGGCATATGAGTTGGACACCGGACTGTTGCCGTTGTATCCTATGAGCCCACCAACATGATCACTGGTTCCGCTCACGTTGCCAGTGGCATATGAGTTTGACACCGATCCGTTGTAGTTGTAACCCACTAATCCGCCGACAGTAGAACTGCCGCTTACGTTACCTGTGGCATATGAGTTTGACACCGATCCGTTGTAGTTGTAACCCACTAATCCGCCGACAGTAGAACTGCCGCTTACGTTACCTGTGGCATATGAGTTGGATACTGTGCCGTTGACGTTGTAACCCATTAGACCGCCGACGTAGCTATTGCCGGTGATATTAACATTCACAAGGCTCGTGTTGCCCACCGAGCTCACGGTGTTTATGTATCCGAACAGGCCTACATAATCGGTGTCTAATCGGTTGATGTACAGATTGGTGATTTCATATCCGCGTCCGTCGAAGCTGCCGGAGAACTGGTTCGAGTCGTTCCCTACGGGCAGGAAGCCCAAGCCGCTATTCCAGCCGCTGGTTGCCAACGCGTCGATGCTGTTATTCAGGGCGTAGTGCGCACTCAGGTTACAGCTCATAGCCTGCAGGTTCCATGTGTCAATGATCAGGAAGGGATCGTCGGGTGTACCATCACCGCCGCCGAAAGTGTCGCTCGCGGCAAAGTTGGCCTGTATAGAGTAACTAGCGTTCATGGTAATAGTAGTGGAGGGCGAAGTTGGATTGGCAATTGTTCCTGTATCGGGTGACCAGTTAACGAAATGGTAACAAGAGTTTGGAGTAGCAGATATGTTCACTACTTGCCCGATATATGGATGGAATGTACCAACTCCTGGAGTTGTGACCGTCCCGCCGCTGGAAGAAGAAATATTCAATGTAAAAACAGTAGAATTCACTGCGGCAGAAGCATTGGCACGACCCCAACCAGAGTTGTAGTCAAATCCTGCAGTCGATAGGTCAACTGCAGTTGATGTTATAGCGCTGCGAACCTGACTTGAGGTAAGAGAAGGATTAGCATCCCACACGAGGGCGGCTATAGCTGCGATATGTGGCGCGGATGCTGATGTACCGTAGAATGGGTTGTCAAAATAACCCAGTAGTCCGGTTTCTGTATTTACGCCATCGGTTCCGGTGATATTGGGGACTTGCCTTTGCTCATACGACGGGAAATATATAGTACCAGGTCCGCATGAGCTGTAGCTTTCAAGTGTCTCTGGTGTGGCTGCGTCAACGGCTGCTGTAGACAGCACTTCCTCTACCGCTGCATGACCTATTACGCTAT
This sequence comes from Dehalococcoidia bacterium, assembly GCA_041653935.1. Lineage (GTDB taxonomy): Bacteria > Chloroflexota > Dehalococcoidia > E44-bin15 > E44-bin15 > JAYEHL01. The sequence goes on from JBAZEO010000001.1 coordinate 1,944, forward strand.
CGTTGGTGGTATTGTATTGCAGAAGGGAAGGGCAGGAATATACCTTATAGTCCAACACTATTGAAGAGGGATCGCTAACCAGGCTGTACTCAAGCACTACGAGACTAGCATTGAAGATAGTACTACCTGTGTCATTAATATAAGTGAAATATTCCAATGGGGAGGTATAGCTGCCGTCTGATTGGTCATTCGTTGAATGTGCATAATCTATTGCGCCTGATTTATTGAGCAACCAGAAATCGAAATCATCCGTGGAACTGTTACTCACCTTGTTGGTCCATTGCAGTACTGCTATTATGCTTGAGCCATTAGGTATGGTAAAATTGTTACTCCAGTCAGGAGGAAATCCTGGATAGTTGTAATCATGTGCATATGGATAGCCCCCAAGCGTACACGCAGACTGATTATATGGGGAACTGTAATGTCTTAGCCTTTCGTTTCCTGCAGAGGCCACATAGATACCCCCGGCGTTAACAAAGTTGCTTGCTCTCTGGGCTATGGGTCCATCTTCGAATTTAGGCTCATCAGAACATGTAATGTCATCGACTATGATATTGCAGCCGGCAGATTCAAGGGCGCCGATTCCAACAATCATATCTGAGCTGGAAGATGGACTATAGAAAGCCAGATTTGCTCCAGGGGCCAGGTCATGGATTATCTCCAGCATTGCTGTGCCTTCGCTACCGTTACCAGCTTTTAATACTTGGACATCTGAAGGCAGATCGCCGGAAGCCACTGAAGCAGACAAATTGTCTATGCCATCTGACATTACACCGATCTTAGAACCGCTGCCATTAATGCCAAAAGTGCTGCGTGCCAGATCGGCTGTAAGTACTGAATCGCCTTCGGATGTAACAGAACCTGTATTGTAAATCGGGTATCCGGGTGTGCCCACATGCTTAATAAAATCGATGTCAGCAATAGTCTCCACTGCATCGTACGGCAGGCTGCCTTCTATTATTCCATATTCCGGCAGGGTAATTTGAACATCCATACCAAGATCTTTTAACTGGTTAATTTGCTCGTCGGATATACTATCAGATACGGTTAGCTTAACTTCCAGCATACCTTCGTTGCTTATCTTAAACACGGATGTGGAGAAGTTTTGAAAGGAAAATTTTTGCTGTGCGGAAGTCTGTTCACGGATCTCCTGGACTTGTTCTAAGAGGTTCCAATCGATTTTGCGTTGCGTGGGAGTGAGAGATTGTTTCTGCTGGAATATTTCTGCGATTTGGCTGCTTAGATCGACATCAATAGTTTGGCTTTCATTGAGGGCATTAGTTTCGTCAGAGGAGGCTTGCCGGGGGCTATACGAAATACCAAATAAAACTATGAGTATTGTGAGAACAATTGCTAATATTTTGTAAGTAGTATTACGTCGTATATATTTTCTCATACTAGATACCTATGCCAAAGGTGTATATGCTATAGCATACTGCATTCATAGCAGTCAATCATGTTCAACCCTAATAGAAGTGTCTGATAAACCGCTAGAGTAAATAATTTGAGAACGCGGGTATACTATCAGGAAGAACCCGGCAGCTATACTCCGCTTCATATCTGAACCTCTCTGGAGGGCTCTCTCAAAAATATTGTAACATACACGGGCATACAAAAGGCTCAAACCTAACCGGTCTAGTGCTGGCTTATAATTATCACATCTAATACGCTAACTTTATCAAGTATCATTTTATCACTTGCAAGTATTACAGCTGTTACTGGAATATTATATCATTATTACTAATATTCATCAATATTATACTATATTAGACCAAAAGTCGTAACATTAATATACATTAGTTCAGGTAATTATTAGTATGTATATTAATAACAGAACGTTCTTGACATTGCAATAGACAATGGAATATTCTCAACTTAGTTAATGTGTAAGGAGCTGATAGGTGCTTTCAGGTGATGATCGTATAAGGTATGGGAGGCAGATTATATATCCTGGCTTTGGGGATTCTGGGCAGGATAAGCTCAAAGATGCTCATGTATTGGTCGTTGGGGTGGGAGGTCTGGGTTGTGCCGCATCAATGTACTTAACATATGCCGGCATCGGTCATATTACTATAGTTGATGATGACTCTGTTGAACTTTCGAATTTAAACAGACAGATGCTTCACTGGGAGAGGGATATCGGGAAGAAGAAGGCGGTATCCGCTGCAGGTAAACTCCGCAATATCAATAGCGGCATTAAAATTACTGCTCTCTGTAAAAAGGTTACGGAAGATAATGCTGATCAGATAATCAGTGGGGTTGATGTTGTTATAGACGGGCTTGATAACTACAAAACAAGGTTTGTGCTGAATGCGGCGTGTGTAAGACAGCGAGTGCCCTTTATTCATGCCGGTGTAAATGGGCTATTAGGTCAGATAACTACCATTATTCCCGGTAAGACACCTTGCCTTGCTTGCATTTACTCTACTCCGCCGATTTCGAAAGGGACTATTCCGGTTTTCGGTGTCACTCCAGCTTTAATAGCTTCACTTCAAGCCATGGAAGCGACCAAGCTGATTGCCGGGTTTGGAGAGACGCTTCAAGGCAGAATGTTATATTTTAATGGTGAGACTATGGAATTTGCATATGATGATTTGGTGAAGAATCCTAAGTGCAGTGTTTGTGGGACCGGCAGGCGGAATTTCAAGAGGAGTCGAAAATGAGCGTTAAAGTGCTTATTCCATCGCTTCTTCATAAATATACCGATAATAAGGAAGTGGTTGAGGTAGAGGGTACTACTGTGAATGATTGTATCGATGCCTTAAAAAATAGATATCCTGAGCTTGAGAGATGGCTCTATAGAAGCGGTAAAGTGGCTACTTATGTGCATATCGGCGTGAATAATAAAAAGGCCTCCATTAACGATCGGGTTGCAGATGGTGACGAAATAAAAGTAATGTTGGCGACGGGTGGTGGGTAGTGCTGGCGGTCGTCGGGGCTATCAAATTTATACAGTCTCATATTTATAGGTGCGTCTTACATGATGATAGATGAGCTTCTAAAGGGCTTTCATGTGGTAGCTGTCGTTGGCCTTTCATCTAACAATGAACGGCCTAGCTATGGCGTATCTGCCTATCTCAAAAAGCATGGATATAAAATCATACCTGTGAATCCGAACGAGGATCAGATTCTGGGGGAGCGCTGTTATCCTTCATTAGCATCGATTGATGGGCAGGTTGATATTGTGGACATATTCCGCCGTTCCGAGGAGGTAGATACTATTGTCGATGAGGCAATAAGAATAAAAGCCAAGGTGGTGTGGATGCAGGAGGGTGTGGTGAACGCAGAGGCTGCTAAGAAGGCTCGTGACGCAGGGCTCGAAGTTATAATGGATATGTGTATGATGAAAGAACATCGCAGGATGACGAAAAAGCATAAATGAAACAGGAGGATGTGTATGCCGAAGACGAATGATAATGTTCAAGCTGCTTTCGCCGGGGAAAGTCAGGCCAGCCGCAAATATATCTACTTCGCTGAGAAAGCGGACGCGGAGGGGTTGAAACAAGTGGCACGGCTGTTTCGTGCCGCCGCTGAGGCGGAGACGGTACATGCCCGCAATCATTTGAGGGTGGCTGATGGCATTAAATCCACAAAGGAAAATCTGGCGGCGGCTATCAGCGGTGAGCATCATGAATTTACCGAGATGTATCCGGGTTTTATAAAGCAGGCGGATGCAGAGGGAAAGAGCCAAGCCAAGCGCAGCTTTGATATGGCTAACCAGGTGGAGAAGATTCACCACGGCCTTTTCCAGGATGCTCTTGATAAAGTTAATCAGGGCAAGACTATAGCCGAAAAGCCGATCTTCGTGTGCCAGGTGTGCGGCAATACCGTAGAGGGCGCGGCTCCAGACAAATGCTCTGTATGTGGCGCTCCCGCGAAGATGTTCAAGAAGGTGGAGTAGCTATTCTAAGTCGCTGAATATTTCCAGAATCTCATCTGTGTTGAGGAAAGCGCCTTTCCTTATGTGATGAATGACTCCATCCTTATCGATGATGATATTCGTCGGAGTGGGGCCGATGTTATATGCTGTCGTTACCGATTCATCGCTGTCAAGCGCAACGGGTAGGCTAAATCCATAGGAGTCGACGGTTTGTCTAACTCTATAGTTGCTTTCACCTATATCGATGTTAATGAATTCAACATCATCCCCTAATGTCTCGTATGCTTCTTCCAGAGAAGACATTTGAAAAATACAAGCGTAGCATCCCGTTGTCCAGAAAATCAACATAACCGGTTTGCCTTGGAGCTCTGAGAGTGTGACTTGTCCGCCGTCGAGTGTTGATAGCGTGAAGTCTGGTGCGTTGTCACCAACCTGTGATCCTACGGGAACAACGCAACCGATGATACATGTAAACAATGATATCGTCGCAAGTATAGTCAAGGTGAGTTTTAGTCCGCAGTTCTTTTTAGTCATGGCAACTCTTTAAGTCATTCAAATAGAATATGTGATAATATTTGCCAGCATCAGGCTCCCGATTACAATCAGTAATATACTACTTATAATTGATATTGATGTCGAGTGTCGCCTGAACCATCTTAGGACAGGCAACGCGCTTCCCAGTGCTAATCCTACGGCTATGAAGGGCAAACCGAGCCCCAGCGAGTATACAGTAAGGAGCAAAGCCCCCTTGGACGCTGTTTGTGAGTTCGCTGCCATTGTCAATATCAGGCCCAGTGTGCCGTAGGCGCAGGTGCCTATGCCTACAGAAAAAACAGCTCCCATTAATGCCGAACGTAAGTATCCTACTTTGCCCCAGAGAGGTCGGCTTAGATGCGTTTCGAAATTGAGTTTCGGTATCTTTAGTGCGGCCAGCAGATAAATTCCGAATACGATTAAAATCGCGCCGCCGATTATCCTCAGGATATCGTTAGGAATAAACATGCCAAAGAGTCCGATCGAAGCTCCTAATATAATGTAGATGAGGGAGAACCCGATGACGAAGCTGATAGTATGTATGAAAATGGTACGACGTTTGGCTTCAACTGATAAGGAGACTACACCGCCTATATTAGCAATGTAAATTGGCACTAATGGCAGCACGCAAGGGGAGATAAATGCTGCAATCCCTGCTCCGAAGGCGATTGGATAAGATACTTCAGTCATAGGGATACAATACTATATAGGTAGATTGAATCGGCTCGATAATTAATATCTATGGAGGCTAAGCGAGAATATTAGGCCTTCTTTTGTTTACCTCGCTCGCTTAGTTTGATACGTCGTCCGCTCTTCTCTTCGCCCAGGCGCTTCTGGCCCTCTTCGTGCAATCGCTGCCCGAAGATGATCGCGTTCATGTTTTCCTCTTTATATTTCTTGGGCAGAACCGAGCGGATGTCGCTCTCGGGGGCAGTAATATCTGCCAGCACCATCAGACGTCCGAGCGCTATCATATATCCGAACAACTCCTTGCCGAATATCTCAGTACCAAGCTCGCTGAAAGGTATTTCTTCGTTTGTGGGGGGGATATCCTCCAATTTAAGAGATTTTCCTTCCTCAATGCCGAGTCCTGTTTGGTAAACGACTGTTTTTGCATGAAGGTCTTCGGCTTTGTCGGATAGCTTAAGCAGGATATCAGCCTCGTCAATTACGGGGTTGTCAATCGGTTTCTTATCGTAAACGAGATGTGCTAAGCTTAGGCCGCCTCTGACGGCAGAGTCGTAATCGTATAATAGACTGACTTCAAATCCCAGGTTGGCAAGCAATTGGGCTAGCGTAAGAGATATGACTCTTACACCCTGGCCGCCTTCTCCGGAAACGATTATCTTCTTCATACATAATCCTTCTTTAGCTCTGGCGTATTATTCCGATTTCATCCGGTTCCAGGCTGTCTTTACCGCGAGGCGCTTTTTTGTAGGTTCTCTTATATAACTGTAGCATTTCCCATGCGGAGTTATATCCTATCCTGCGTCCGTTATTCTCTATACATTGCGACATAATTTCAACGAAAGCGAAGCCGGGCCATTCTATGGCTTCCCTTATGCATTTCTGCATGTGTATTTGATGATAGGATGTAGTTCTGGCATAGAAGTATTTGGCAGCGCTTTTTATCAAGTTCTGGAGGATAATAGGATTTCTTATTGCGCCGCTGGGTGTGCTCACGGTTCTGGTGCCGAGCGGGGTTGTTGGGCCAGCCTGGCCTCCGGTTAGGCCGTATATCTGGTTGTTATTGCATATGACAGTAATATTTGCATTGCGTCTGGCTGCATGGATGAGATGGTTGCCGCCAATACTGGAAAGATCGCCGTCACCGGATACGACGATAACTTTCAGGTTGGGATTAACCGTCTTTATCGCTTCGGCCATGGGCAGGGTGCGCCCATGCAAAGTATATACAGTATCAATATTGACATAACCAGAAAGTCTGCCAGTGCAGCCTATGCCCGTAACTATTGTTGAATTGGTATGATCCAGTCCCAGCTGATCCATCGATTTGGTTAACTGGATAAGTATCTGACCAATGCCGCAACCGGGACACCACTTGGTGGGGAATCGGTCCAGTCTGATTAAGTCCTTATACATTGATAACCTCCCGGTCCAGCTTATCCTTCAAACCTTGTATTGCCTCGACAAGGGAAATCTTACCTCCGAGCAATGGTATACGTATGATATCTCTTTTTAACTCGCATTCAACCATGCTGGCGTATTGACCGTCATTTGCTTCGATTACTACTATGTTTTTGTAGTCCTTCGCGTATTTTTGCAGCTCATCGCTCAGAATCGGGATGATTCGTATCGGGCGGAATATGGCGAAGGACGATTTCAGTGGAGCTATAACTCTCGATGTGATGCCATAGGCGATGAGTAGCGTGTCGCTCTTTTTATTGCCGTAGAATTCGAAATGTGCATAGCGCTTCGCTATTTTTGTATGTCTGGCCTTTACCTTATCATGCCATCGTCTGAATGCTGCTGCATCTACTGTGCGCGGGCTCAGGTTTTCGTCATGGGTTAATCCGGTGAAAGTTCTGTTACCGGAGCCCAAAGGTGGAATGATGCGCGGGACTACTTCTATCTCAATTGTATCCAGGTCGACCACTTCGTACAGATGGCTGAGAAATGCATCACCAAGGAATATGACGGGAGAGAGGGATTCCTCAGCGGCATTGAAGGCGGTGACAGCGTGGCGGTAGCATTCTTCTACCGAATTAGGATAGAAGACCAGGGGATAGTAGTCCCCGCTGCTGCCGTATTTCGTTTGTAGAATATCGTGTTGAGAGGGCCTGGTCGGCATGCCTGTCGCCGGCCCGACGCGCATTACGTTCATATATACTGCAGGCACCTCAAGCTGATGGCCATAACCGATTGTTTCCTGCATCAGGCTGAAACCGGGACCGGATGTCGCTGTAAATGCCTTGGCTCCAGCCAGTGAAGCTCCGATGACCGCATTAGCGGCTGCCATCTCGTCCTCGCTCTGAATGAATTTAAAATTTGGGTTCTTGGCGTTGAGCTCAGCGGCCTGTATCAGAATTTCAGTTGATGGTGTTATGGGATAGCCGGCAAAAAAGGTTGCGCCGGCTTTGACAGCGCCGAGGAACGTAGCTTCATTGCCGTTAATCAGCTTTTTCATTTTTTTGCTCCTGCAATGGTTGCCCGATTACTTCTATTGCCAGATCCGGGCACTGCCGTTCGCAGAGTCCGCATCGTATGCAGCGGTCTGCTATCTCAACTACTCCATCTGATGTTATTTCAAGGGCTTGCTGTGTACAGGCCTCAACGCAGATGAAGCAGAGTTTACACCATGTTGCGTTCCAGCGGACGCTGGGATAGTCGATAAATTTGGGACCTGTTTTAATCATTTTCATTCCCTCGCAATTGGTTGAAAATCGTTCTTAAATAATGTTTTTTGCAACGAGCTTACATTTTATCATAAACCATTTATCAAGTCTAACATCTCAAAGGCGTTTAAAGAATATAGAATTGATAAAATGATAGCAAGTTCTCTTGAAGATATGATATGTTATATAAAATCGTAGGCTTCCTCATGATTAGACGAGGAAGCCTACGTATACAGCAAACGTTTGAATTGTTAGTGAGTCTGGTAATATTTTAGCACTATCGGTGCTACATTGTATGCAGATTGGACCGCTTGGTGTGTTCCAACGCCGTCGCCGCCTGCATCGTCACCGACGTAGAATAGGCCCTGTACCGGCGCCTTGGGTGACGGCTTGTTCTTACCGCACTGGCCAACTATCTGTCCCAGGCCTATGCATTCGCCTCCGCATCCTGGTAACGCGCTGTCGCGGGTCATTCGGCTGACGTCTGCGGTTGTGTAATCCTCCCGTCGTACTACATGCCCCTTCAACGCAGGATAGAACTTAAATAGCTGTTCCTCGAATGCGTCAAGGATCTTCTTCATATCCTTCATCTTGGGATCGGGCGGGCACAGGGTTCCTGTGAGCAATACCTGTTTGCCCTCAGGAGCAATGTTCGGATCGAAGCCCATAGGGTTGAAGACTATCATGAGCATGTCGTCAGAAATCTCCCCGTTCTTCGCTTTCATGTAGCGCTCCATGTTCCACCAGCTGTTGTCCGAGTAGACCACGTAGCAGCAGTCCTCCATCACTACCTTGTCCATGAAGTAGCGGTGTCCGATTAACGCTAACGATGGGACAAGATCCTTGATGCGGTTCACATAGCTCTTATCGAAGTTCTCCTCGCCTACAAGTTTCAGCACGGTCGGCTGGATGCCGGCGTCGCTTACAACTATTGGCGCCTTGAACGTGCCTTTATCTGTGATAACTCCGGTGACCTTGCCATTCTCGACGCTGATTTTCTCTACGCGTGTTTTGAGCTTTAACTCGCCACCGAGTTTCTGGAAGGCTTCGGCCAGGGCCTCACATAGCTTTGCGTAGCCGCCCAGGAAGTAAGCAGAGCCCAACCCTGTTGTAAACTGACGCAGAGTTTTGATCATCTCGGAGGCGGAACATAGGTCTACCTGTACCACGAATAGGATGTTGCATAATACAGCCAGGTAGCTGTATGCACCAGGGGGTATATTATACGGGGTTATGAAATCATGGAATGTAACATCATCCAGGGCATTCACCTGCTCAGGGGTGAAGGTAGAGATGTCTTCAAAGAGTCTATTAACATTGGCGAGTCCCTCGGCATCCTTCATCAGCCTTTCTGGGATCTGCATTGGCGGCACAAGGATGTAGCTTTCATATTTATCGGCGCCGGCGGGCTTATACAGGAATCCGCCGTCTTTAGGAGTCGCCTTTCCCGACATGATAGCAGCAAGGCTTCCTGTTGTAGGGAAGACATCAGACATCGGGGCCTGGGCTCCAACCTCGTTAAGCACTTTTTCGAATACGGTGTTGTAACGCGGCAGTCCCATAACAGGCCACATCTCATAGGTGAAGCCGTCCTTGCTGTAGTTAAGGGATTTACCGCCTACCCGGTCATTTTTCTCAATGAGCAGAGTTTTTACTCCTCTTTTTTGCAGCAGGGCAGCACAGGCGGTTCCTCCCGGACCGGCTCCGACAACGATAACATCAAATTTAGTTCCAGCCATTATCTACCTCCTAGCCAGTATTCTCTCTTTCTGATTTTCCGATATAACACCGGTTGACTATCCATAAGATACAGAGAGCCCGCGCTCAGACGTCCATTTCATCCGCAGCGGGCTCTCTTGATAACTTACACTTCCACTAGTTGTTATTTATAGTATGTGTTCCAGCACTTCTCGACCAGAGGAGTCGGTTTCCACCACTTCTGTATCTTCAGGTCGTCGGCGACCTTGTTGGCAGTGGTCACGCCTGGCCCGTAGGTCACGAAACCGCCGGAGTAGCTGGAGGCTCCGCCGATGTACAGGTTCTTTATCGGGGTAATATGGTTAGAGCACTCGTCATTGGGGCGCTGGTGTCCCATCTGTAGGTTGTCGTATGCGCCCTGCTTGATCGAGCCTTTGACCATGTTCGGGAACTTGTCCTCGATATCGGCGGGGGTGGTCATGTTCGACCACATTACGTTCTTCTTGGTCATGTTGGGAGCGTATTTCTCCAACACCTTACGCTGAACCTCGGCGCGCTCTTCCTTGAACTTCATATTGAGCCATTTATCCTTGCCGCCCTTGAGTTCATAAGGAGCCATCTGCGAGATGAGTCCGGAACATCTGTTCTTCGGCGCCTGATACGGATCATGCACGCTCGGGAAGCAGCAGCTGAAGGCCTCAGGCTGAGGTATCTCGCCGGTCTTCTTAATCATAGAGTCCCAGACCTTCGTCAGATTGGCCTGGTTCTCAAAGCCGAGGACATAGATGAACGCCTTGTTAACATCCGGGTTCTTCTCGGCAGCTTTGAATTTGGGAGGCTCTCTCAAGGCCATGTGCTGGTGGCACAGGCTGTAGTGATCCCACTCCCAGCCTTTGACCTTCTGAATAAAGTCAGGCTTGAGATTTTTCTCTCCGACGAACTTGAGGAATGTAGTGTCGACATCCAGTGTGCTGATGACGGCCTTATCTGCCATATAGGTGTCGCCGTCTGAAAGCTGGATACCTTTGGCTACGCCATTCTCTACTATGATCTTGGATACGGCAGCGTTGGTCAGTATTTCGCAGCCATATTCAAGGCAGAAGCGTGTGAGTGCATTGGACATGCGGTGCGAACCGCCCTGCACCAGGTTGTAGTTCGTGCTGCGATCGAAAAGGATCGGCACCATATAGGTCACACCGGTCATATCGTACTGCAGTCCCCAGTGGCATGAAACCCAGAGGAACAGGGTCCTGACAATATCATGCTCGAAGATGCCGTTTATGAGCTCTTCGGGCGTCATCTCACTGATCTCGTTGATGTCCTTGCCTATCTCAGTCCTTTCCATGCCCATGACGGCGTCCAGGGCCGGTACCGTAGGCAGATATGTCGTCGGTCCCAGGAAGCTCTCCATCATGTTATGGAACCTCTTGACTGTTGTGCGATAGGCGTCGGCATCCTTCTTGGAGAACTTGGCTATCGACTGGCATGTCTTCTCGACATCGGTATAGATGGAAATCGAGTTGCCGTCTGCGAGCGGCATGCAGAACTGGTGTTCGGGGCGTATGTACTTGATTCCATACCGCTTTTCGAACTCGAAGTCCGGGGTCGTCGGTGAGTAGTCCCCCATAAAGTGATAGATAGCATGTGTGTTGTGATAGAAATCGGGCAGGGTTATCTGCTCGGTAGCGAGCCCGCCGCCGATCTCGTTCCTTCTTTCACACACGAGTACCTTGAGCCCCGCTCTGGACAGGTAACAGGCTTCCGTAAGCCCGTTGGGGCCGCCACCGATGATGATTACATCGTATTTCTTTGCCATTTTCCCTCCTTGTATTTCAGGGTTTTTATTTTTTACCTTCCAAAAGTTACATCAACTCAATATCGTGGCAACCAGGATCGACAATCAATTTAGGTTCGGTTAGTTCCTGAACCTCCTTGGGAGTCCATCCTGGAGCAACTTCCTTAAGCACCAGTCCCTTTTTCGTTACTTCTATCACCGCTATGTCGGTAACAAGCAGATCTACACTTTCTATTGCTGTGATGGGATAGGTGCATTGTTTCACTACTCTGGGTTTGCCATCTTTGGTGACATGGTTCATGACAACGATCAGTTTTTTAGCTCCTGTAGCTAAGTCCATGGCACCACCGATAGTGCCTATCTTCCTCTCAGGGACCATGTAGTTTGCCAGGTCGCCTTTTTCCGAGACTTGGAAGCCTCCCATGACGCTGATGTCAAGGTGTCCGCCGCGGATCATGGTGAACGATTCGGCATGGTCGAAGCAACTCATGCCCGGCACGACTCTAACAGTCTGGCCGCCAGCATTGACTAGGTCTTGATCACCTTCTCCAACGTTGGTAATTTCGCCGAAGCCGAGTATGCCGTTCTCGCTCTGGAAAACGACTTCACGTCCAGCCGGGATGTAGTTTGCGGCTAGGACCGGTATACCGATGCCGAGGTTCACGTAGTTACCATCCTGGAATTCCTTGGCCACGCGGAGGGCCATGGTTTCTCTATCAAGTTTAAACTTCTCTGCCATAATGTCCCTCCTTACGCGCTCTTTCTTGCCATGAATCTATCATGGGACTCTTGGGCTTCCTTGCTGATCGCGGCTATATCTTGCTCTATCCATTTCTCCGGTCTCTCGACCACTCGGTCCACATAGATGCCCGGAGTATGTATCTCGTCCGGCTTCAGTTCGCCGAGTTCGACGATCTTGTCTACCTCGACTATGGTCACTTTGGCCGCTCCGGCCATTGTGCCATTGAAGGTCCGCGAGCTGTATTTGTATACCAGATTGCCCCAGCGATCGGCCTTGTGCGCCTTTATCAGGGCGAAGTCCGCCTGAAAGGGAAGCTCCAATAGATACTTCTTGCCGTTGATGGTTTTGACCTCTTTGCCTTTCTCGACAACGGTACCTACGCCTACCGGGGTATAGATACCGCCAAGTCCGGCTTTGGCCGCCCTGATGCGTTCCGCCAGTGTGCCTTGCGGCACCATCTCAAGCTCCACTTCCCCTGCCCGCAGTTTCTTTTCGAAGTTGTTCTGGTATACGGCGCTGACGGGGGCCGAGGCGATGGCCTTCTTTATGCAGTTGTTGCGCACAAGCACGTCCATATCCTCGGGGAACTTGTAGCCCAGCAGCTTCCAGACATCCTTGCCGAAGCCGCAGGAGTTGGATATCGTGGTTAGGTTCTTGATGCCCTTGCGAGCTAAGGCCTCAAGGAGCATGCTGGCTGTGCTGGAAGCGGTACCAAAGCCGCCTATCATTATGGTGGCCCCATCCGGTATATCGGCTACCGCCTTATCGAAGCTAGACACTATCTTATTTATAGGCATATCTTACCCCTATTACTTCTTCGGTGCTAACGGGCTTCTGAGGCCCGATTCTTTCGTCTTCTTGAGTGTATCCAACCAGGTCCGGTACAGTGAATCAGGCTCTTCGTTACCCTTCTCCTGCCACGGTCCGGGCAGTCCGAGGTCCTTGGCTATGATCTGATAGCAGTTGTAGGACTCGGTAGCGCCGGAGTTCGCACCCAAGTGCCATGCGGCGCCGGTGGCGTACAGGTTCTTGATAGGTGTCCTGTGGTTCGCCAGTTCCGGTATCGGCCGCTTGTCGTCGCACTGGTGCGACACGCGGTCGATGAGCGACATGGTGCCGTTGGGTCCCGTGTTCTTCATTCTCAGGTTATCGTACGGCGTGTTGTAGTCGACGCCGATGATGTTGTTCCAGTTCATATTGGGAGCATGTGACTCCCAGAGCTTAATCAACTCTTCGGCATACCATTTCTTGATATCCAGCCATTCGTCCTCGGTATGAGCTGTCGCCGGTGGGCCTAACTGCTCGTTATTGGCAACATGTTTGCCGGGCGGTGCGTAGAGCGGGTCTACCATGCTGTGGCTCCATACCGTCGGGCACCAGTCTTTCTTGGGCGGCCACAGGCCCAGGCGGGAGTAGTAGGCCTCGCGGCATACATGGTATGGGTCGGCGTTCTCAGCCATGCCCAGCCAGAACGTGTCGTTGATATCAGGGTTGAATGAGGCCTCATTATACTTCGGCGCCTGATGACAGGCGAACGTGTACCACATGAGACAGCCGAATTCTGTCTCTATTAATTTAATTCGGTTCTTAAACTGATAGGGAAGTTTATCCTCGCCGATGAGGTCGAAGGCCAGTTGTGCCGGGCTCAGCGTACTGACGACGAATTTTCTCGCCTTGATCTTGGTGCCGTCTATGAGCTCGATGCCCTTCGCCTCGCCGTTCTCGATGATGCACTTCTTGACCTCTTGCCCTAGGAAGAATTTGCATCCGTCGCGGCAGAGTATCTTGTGGGCGGCGTGCGCTACCTGGTGCGTCCCGCCGGGGATGAAGCTGATGGACGGCATCATGGCAGCGAATCCGAACGTCCAGGCGCCGGCGCCCGGCTGGTTCGGGTCCATAGCTGCTGAGAGTACGAAGCGGCAGTTGCAATACTGCATCTCTTTGCTCTCCCAGAGTTCCTGCACGTTATGGATGTGAGGAGCGGCCAGTATCAAGGCATCGGGGTTCACCCCGTCTCCCACCTCTATCATTTTGGGGTACTGGATCAGCTGTCTCTCGAAGACCTTGGGGTCGGCGGCGCGTATCTCGGCCGGCTTGTACATCATGTCGAACTGTACGGCCTGTGCCTCAGGTGCGAGCCAGTACTTGCGCAGCCTGAGCCATTTCTCGGCATCTCTCTGCGAAAAACGGGCGAGTTGTTCGGCAGTCCTGGTCTGGTCCGGGTCGTACTTCTCGCTGTAGATGGCGAGACAGTTGTTCTTGTCCTTGAACACTGCGCCGTCTGCAACTAGATGCTGTTCCAGCCTGCAACCGTACTCCCATATCTCAGGGAAGTCGCGCCACAGCGGCGTGTAGTACATCGGCAACTGGATGGTGGCATGAGTGTTGCCGCGGAAACCCGGCGCAGATATCTCCTCTGTCGCCAGACATCCGCCAATCTCATGCCTTCGCTCATAGATCCCTACGCTCAGGTTAGCGTACTTGATGAGGTACATAGCAAGGAACAGCGCCTTGTTACCTCCTCCTACTATTACAACATCAAACGTCTCTTCAGCCATTATTACCTCCTTGCTTTTTTATATAGCAGGCTTAGAGTGTTAGAACTTGATTACACCGCGCAGAACTTCTCCCTTTTTCATCGCTTCAAAGGCCTCGTTGATCTGGTTGAGCTTGTAGGTCTTTGTGATCAGCTTATTGATGGGGAGCTTGCCCTGCATGAAAAGATCAACATATCTGGGTATATCGATTTGCGGGATGATATCCCCCTGAACAGCGCCGGTGATGGTTTTGCCCAAGAGAAATTCAAACGGAGCAATGGTCAGCATGCTTGTAATAGGGGCCATGCCTGATACTACAAACAAGCCGCCGGGGCGGATGGAGCCAAGCGCTTTTACCATAACATCCACGTTGCCGATGAACTCGAGGGCGTAATCCACACCTCCTCCGAGGATTTCAAATATCTTTAACTGCGGGTCGTCCTTTTTGGCGTTGACGACATAATCGGCCCCAAGCTCTTTGGCCATCGCGAGTTTGTTATCCAGAGTATCGATGGCAATAACCTTAGCGCCGGCAAGTTTGGCCCCCATGACAGCCGCTAGGCCTACGCCTCCGCAGCCGAAGATGGCCATGGTTTCGCCGGCTTTTACCTTTGTGGTGTTGATGGCAGTGCCGATTCCCGTGCTGGCGCCGCATCCGAGGAGACATACGACATCGAGGGGTGCATCCTCCCTTACCTTTACCGCTGATCTCTCGTGTACTACCACCTTCTCGGCGTAGCAGGCCAGTCCGAACATCTGATGGACGGGCTTGCCATCTTTCTTCACGCGCATCTGGCCGTACGGCAGTGTGGCCATCATCTGGATGGGCAGGTTCTCAACGCAACTTGTCGGGCGTCCCGCATTGCAGAAACGGCACTTGCCGCAGTTGAAAGCGACCATCATGATGACATGATCGCCCGGCTTTACCGTTGTTACTCCGGGGCCGACTTTTTCTACGATGCCTGCGCCCTCGTGTCCGGGAATGACCGGCACGGGTGCGGGCATGTCGCCCTTCATGAAGTGAAGGTCCGTGTGGCAGACCCCCGTAGCCACCAGCTTAACGAGTATCTCGTTTGCCTGCGGCTCATCGAGTTGAACGTCGTCGATTTTTAACGGGGCTCCGACCTCGTACAAAACAGCAGCTTTCATTGATTCAGCTCCTTTCCGTTATTTTTGCTGGGTGTCTGGGCTTTCCAGTACGCCCTCTTTTTTGAGATTCTTTATATCACTGTCGCTCATATGCAGGAATGTGCGACAAATCTCATCCGTATGTTGCCCCAGCAGGGGGGCGGGTTTGCTGGCTAAGGCCGGCGTCCCGGATAGCTTGAGAGCTACGTTGGGATACAATCGCTTCCCTACGATGGGATGGTCCAATTCCACCAGCGCCTTGTCGTGTGCTATTTGTGGATCCTTCATCGTATCAGGCGCGCGTTGTACCACTCCGGCTGGCACGCGGGCCTTCTGCAACAATTCTTGTATCTCCCAAGCGTCGCGGGGCTTGGTCCATTCTGAAATAAGCTTATCCAGCTCATTGACGTTTTTCAGCCTTCCCATGAGTGTGTCGAACTTGGCGTCTCCGGCCCACGCAGGGTTGCCGATGGCCTTGACGAAGCTGTGCCACTCTTCGTCGTTGAACACGCTTATAGCAACCCAGTTGTCCATGCCGGTGCAGGGATATGCGCCGTGCGGGGCTGCATACGAGCAGCGGTTGCCCTTAGGCTCCGGCGTACGCTTATTTATAGTGTAGTCGAGATAAGATTCGCCAATGAGGGCGGCGGCTACCTCGGTCTGTGCCATATCGATATATTGTCCCTTGCCGGTGCGGCGTTTATAATCGAGGGCCGCCATCATTGCAATCGCCGCCTGCTTGCTGGCCATATGGTCCGGCAGCGGCGAGTTGGAGCCTACGGGATACGGATCGTCAGGGTGTTTCCATATTGAGAGCATGCCGGAGCCCGCAGACAGCATCGGCCCGTATGCCGGATAGTCGCTGTGCGGCCCGCCTCCGCCGAAGCCCTGGCTGCTGAGATATACGATGTCAGGCTTTATCTTGCGCACCGATTCATAATCAAATCCTAAATTCTTTGCTACCCCGCCGCGCTGATTTTCCGCAAAGACATCTGCTATTTTAATTAATTTCTTAAGTATCTCTTTGCCTTTTGCGGTTTGCAGATCTAAGCCTATGCTGAGCTTGTTGCGGTTGGTTTCGTTGAAGCCGGCGCTGCTGTTCTTCTCTGCCGCGATGGTTCTTACGAAGTCGAGGTTCTTGCTTGATTCGATTTTAATTACTGTCGCGCCGAGCTCTGCAAGTAACCTGATGCCGTCAGGTACGGCAACACCGGTGCCGAAGTCGAGTACGATTATTCCTTGTAAAGCGGTTCGTGCCATCTTCATATCCTCCCTATATAACTCCAGCACTCCTGAGTATCACCATGTCCTCTTTTGAGAGGCCCATCTCCTTGCAATATATCTCCTCATTATGCTGTCCTAGAAGAGGGGCACAAGATCTTATTTGCGGCTGAGTTTCCGTCCATCTATAGGGTGGGCCTGGATAGAGGCCTTCGCCGATAACCGGATGCTTGACTTTGGTGAAGAACTTTCGTGCATTGGCATCCGGGCTGTTTATGAAGGTAGGTATATCGTATATAGGCGCTATCGGAACGCCCTCTTGATATCCTTTTTCCCAGATCTCCATCTGCGTGAATTTGGTAGTGAATTCGAGCATGATGGCGAAAAGGTCCTGGGAGTTGCCTATGCGGTAGATGAAGCTCTCCCATTCGGGAAGGGAAAGCACTTCAGGACTGCCCAGCGTTTTCACCAGGGCCTGCCATTGCCGCGGCGTCAGCGCTATCACGCGAATGTATCCATCCTTCGTTGGGTATACGGGGTAGATAGAGTCGCCTAGGCGCGATTCCGGCATCGGCACCGGGCCGCCGGGCGTGAGCGAGTGAGAATAAATCGGAACCGACCATGGATATAGGCCTGTGCGCGCGATCTCATGCACCGATGCGTCTATTTGCTGTCCGCTGCCTATGGCGGGACGGGCATACAGCGCTGCTATTATTTCAACATCGGCTATCATCGATGTCGCGTCGTAGGCAGGCATGCCGGGCAGCAGTGTCGGCGCTTTTCCGGGGTAACCGCTGGTTATCATAACGCCGCTCATGGCGAAATCGACTATATTAGAGCCTTTGTAATTCTTATACGGGCCGTCCGTGCCGAATTCAGTGAATCTGGTCATGACGATATTCGGATTAATCTTTTTAAGGTCTTCATATCCAAGTCCGAGGTCGTCCATGTAGCCGGGACCGAAATTCTCTACCAGCACATCGGCCTTTTTAACAAGCTTTTTGAGGAGATTCTGCCCTTCTTCCGTTTCGATGTTAAGCGTAATGCCACGCTTGCTGGCATTGCGGTATATGAAGAAGAAGCTTTTCTCGGGGTGCGGGTCATCGTTGAAGAAGGGAGGGATCGAACGTCCCATGTCTCCTTGAGGGCTTTCGATTTTAATTACGTCCGCACCCAGGTCTGCCAGCAACCTTGTGCAGTAAGCGCCTTTGCTATCGGTCAAATCCAGTATTCGATATCCTGTCAGCGCGCCTTCTTGATGGTGTGTCACTGAATCACCTCTTTCGTGATTTAGATACCGGTTTGAAATAATTGATATCGAGGATATTACCCTTGCGCTCATCCTCTCTGAAAACCGCTTTCACTCTCATCCCTATTTTTATATTATCCAGATCAACTTCGCCGAGCATGTGCACAAAGCCCGTATCGGCTCCGTCCAGCTTGATGATGCCGTAGGCTACAGGTAGCTGCTTCTTGAGTACATCCTTCTCGGCGTCACGGGCGACACGGAGGACGGTGTAGGTTAGCAGCTTTCCTTCGGTGCCGACCTCGACCCATTTATCGAGTGAGGAGAAGCACTCTTTGCATGTAGATCTGGGGGGGACATATACTTTATTGCAATTGGTGCATTTCAATCCCATGATTTTCTTATTATCGCGGAGCTCTCTGAGAAATCTGCTTCCGGTCCTTCCGGATTCGAACTTGTGGTTATATACCATGTGCCCGGAAAAAATAACCGGTGCAGTCGGTTTCATTGGTGTTGTAGTCATTATTTTTTCTCCTCGATGGCGCGGAAATACATGATGTCTTCGTATCCACGGCCGCGTCCCTGCTCGCGCCATACGGCCTTGACCTTCATGCCGAGGTGCAACTTTGCCAGATCTTTCTCCTCAAGCCAGTGCATGATATAAGGCCCCGTATCAAATTGAATATTGGCGAGCGGGCGCTCGGAAAACGCGAAAGTTCCTTTGCGAATGTCAAAGATGGGCATGCCGGCTTTGGTGAACTGTACTACCGTGCCTTCGTCCCCGACCTCCTCCCAGTTATCATGTGTAAATTCGGTGAAACAGTAGCCGCACATCGCCTCCGGCGGGAACAGCAGCTTTTTACATTTGGGACACCTGATGCCCCAGATCCTCTTGTTCTCTTTCATCTCCGTAAAGACAGTGCCGACGTACGGTCCCATGCCCCAGTTATACGGTATCTTGGAGAAGAACTCTATACCGATTAATTCCTCTTTTTTCTCTTCTGCCATGTGCATTTCTCCTTGACTTAGAGTGATCTCTTGAGCAGGACGAGCGTCGTCCAGTTCGTGCCTCCCAGTCCGGAGGACAATGTGGTTTTGATATCCTTTGTGCACTGGTGCGCTCCGGCGTCTCCGCGGATCTGGAGGGCAGCCTCGCCGATGCGCAGCATGGCTGTGGCGCCGATGGCGTTAGTGGCCAGCACGCCTCCGGAGGGGTTCACTGGTATTGCGCCCTCCAGCTCGGTAATGCCCTTCTCAATCAACTTCCACCCCGTATTAGGCTCGGTGAGGAAGAACTCCTCATAGAGGTACATCTCTTCCCAGCTGCTGGGTTCGTAAAACTCGAAGCAATCGATATCCTTCGCGGGGTTGGTGATGCCGTTTCGCTTATATATCCGTTTGGCTGCTATCTGCTGCGATTTCTCTTCAGCTCCGCCGAAGACCACCTCGCTTTGCAGCTCGTGAACGGTTTCGTGGTCCGCAACCCATACCGGCTTCTTGGATATCTTTTTGGCCACCTTCTCGGAGGCTACGATGAGCGCAGCCGCGCCGCATGATTGCGGGCAGAAGTCGAGCAGGCGCAACGGCCAGATGAGGGTCGGCGATTTCGCTACATCTTCTATAGTCTTGAGACCGAGGCGCAGGTGCGCGTACGGGTTGCGGCAGGCATTCTTATCCGCCTTCAAGCGCACCATGGCGGCGTGTTCCAGCTTAGCCTCGGTGTTTTGCATATATTCAACCGCGGCCTGGGCGAACGCGCCGATGGCCCCCTGTACATATTCGCGTACCTCGCCCGGGGCGGCAGCGCAGAGAGTGCCCATAGAGTTGCCGCGTTCCTGCTTCTGATGTCCTATTGTCAGGACTATATCGAACATGCCGGAAGCTACCATATTAAAGGCTGCTATCGAGCCGGTGGAGCCGACGGTGCCGCCGGTGTGGAGTTTCATGCCTGATTTCATATAAGCGCCGCTTCCATCGACAAGGAGGCAGTCGCCAAGGTAGAAGTTATCGAAGCCATCGATGCTGTTCGTCAGAACAGCTTGAACCTTATTAATATCGATCTGCGCGTCTTCGAGAGCCTGTCTCACCGCTTCGTTGATCATCTCTGCGTCGTTGACCTCAGGCCGCCTGGCAGCCTGTGTCGATCGACCTACACCTACTATCGCCACTCTATTGGCCATATCTTTAATACCTCCGATTAGCTGTTGCTAAGGATCATAACAGTCTGCAATTGACCACAGATGCCCGTTGTGCCGTGGGCCAGGGCCACTTTCGCATCCGGAACCTGCCTTGCGCCGGCCTGATTGCGCAACTGGAGCACTGCCTCGACAACTCGTGTCATTCCGGCTACCTCTGTGGGATTGCCGGAGAGGCAGCCTCCCGAAGGGTTGACCGGCAGCTTGCCATCCATCTTAGTGATGCCGCTGTCGATCATCTTGCCGCCGCCGCCGCGTTCACAAAAGCCAAGTCCCTCCATCCACAACAATTCTTCGTATGAGTATTTCTCGGAAATCTCCGCAACATCTATCTCTTTCAATGGATCAATAATACCGGCCATCTTATAGGCTCGCTTTGCCGCTTTTGTCAGCGCTTTGCAGTCGGCCAGATCGCGGTCTCCGAGATAGTGGGCTTCATAGCAGTTGCTGACGCCGGTTATCCATATCGGCTTCTTGCAGAGTTTCTTGGCCTTTTCCTCACGAGCCATGATCATGACACATGCCCCGTCGGAAACAGGCTTGGCATCCAGCTCGTGAATAGGGTCAGCCAACATCTTGGAGTTAAGCACATCTTTAATTGTGAGGCTCATGGGCGCCTGCGCGTAAGGGTTATTCTTTGCGTTGCCGCGGTTCTGGACGACAACCTTGGCGCATTGCTCCGGCGTGATCTTATATTTGTTCATATATCGGTTGGCTTGAAGCGCCGCGGAGCTGAGGAAATCCAGTCCGAGGCCTCTCATTAAGACTGGCTCGAATGAGTGGTTCTCAACCAGGCTCGGGGATGTCTGCGATTCCTTGCAGTGTGTTGTGACGATTAGAGTATCGTGTTCTCCAGAGAGTATGTGCATCATGGCGTAGAACACGGCGTTGATTCCGTCAGAGGCAACTTTTTCCTCACAGCGGAAGTGCGAGCCGACGAATGATGCTACATTAAGGCTTGATATAGTCCTTCCATCCCAGAAGTCCTGGGAACAAGTAACGGCAGCGTCGATGCCGCTGCCGTCGTTGACATACTTTAAACCTGTTTCCTGGAGTACCTGCTTGATGGCCTCATAGGCCACCTCTCCCTCTCTTGCATCAGCTCTGTTGGGATGATATTTGGTCTGTGCTACAGCCACTATCCCTATTCTTTCAGGCATAAAATATCCCCCTCAGTTGAATCTGTCGTTTTTAATTGTCGGTATTTAGTCCAATGTTTAGCAGAATTTGCTAGAGCTATCTCAGTTTAGTATCAAGACATATAGTATGCCTTAATACTTTTTTCCACAGCGAGATACATTTTAATACTTTTTTCCGCAAAATGGGAGCCCGCAATGAGGATATTTTCAAAAGTCGTTGCGGGCTCCCATTATTTCACTCGTGTTGTAAAAGGTCACTTTCCCATATAAGTTTTCATGAATTTTTCCATCTCGGCGGTAGGCTTCCACCATTTCTTCACGCCGAGGTCTTCGGCGACCCTGTTGGCTGCGAGGTAACCCGGCCCGCCGAGCAGCGTGCCTCCCGGATAAGTCGAAGCACCGCACAGGTAAAGCCCGGGTATAGGCGTCTTATGCGCTGAGCAATCTGGGTTCGGGCGGTTGGTAAGCATCTGGGTTGGGATATAGTCGCCGTGCTTGATAGAGCCCTTGCGCATGTTCGGGAATCTCGCCTCGATATCCTCGGGCGTTTCGCCGTTTGTCTTCATGATATTGTTATTCTTGGTGAAGCCCGGTGCGACCTTCTCCCACTTGTCGAGGATGGCCTGGTTGAGCTCAGGCTCGCGCTTGGCCCATCCGCCGTCGATCTTGTACGGGGCATGCATCTGGAAGAAGGACACGTGTCTGCCCGGCCAGCGGGTCAGGTGCGGATCAAAGATAGTCTCGCAGGTGGCATGGCCGCAGAAGTTCTTGAGATCGATCTTTCCCGCCACCACATTGTCCCAGTGAGCCAGTAACTGGTCTTCGCCCTCAACGCCGAAGATCGTCATGAAGGCTTCGTTGACCCATGGGTCATAGCCTCTAACCGGTTTGCCAGCCTTATCCAATTTCTTGTAAACGGGCGGCTGCATTGAAGCCACATGCAGGGTGTGGAAGCTCCACTTATCCCAGACCCAACCCTTGAAGGATTCGGCCAGCGTTCCCGGCAGGTTCTTCTCGCCGACAAAGTCGAGGAAGGTGGTCTGCGGGTCGAGGCTGGAGATAACCACCTTGGCTTTAAGAGTGCGTCCTTCAGCCAGTTCGATTCCGACAGCCTTGCCTTTCTCCATAATAATCTTGGTGGCGGCAGCGGCTTCGAGAACGAGGCCGCCGTTTTCCACTATGGCACGCTCGAAGGCGCCGGCCAGTTTGTGCGAGCTGCCGTAGCAGTAGCACTTGTTTATGCCCCGGGCCATCTGCAGGGCCACATACCAGCCCATGCCGCTCTCGCGCGGGTCGCAGCCCCACATGCAGGTCATGTACAGGAGCAGGGCGCGTATCTTATCGTTCTCGAAGTGCTCGTTGATGATATCGATGGGGGCCATCTCCATCATCTCAAGCATTTCCTTGCCGGGTTCGGTCTTTTCGAGAATAATCTGTGAGTCGATGGGGGAAATGGCTGGCAGATAGGTGCAGGGAACCAGTATCTCGTCAGTGATTCTGCGCCATTTACGAATCATATGGCCGTAGGTGTTGGCGTCCTTCTGCGAGTATTTGCTCATGGAGTCCTTGGTGTCTGCTGCCATATTGGACATCAGGAGCGAGCCGCCGTCATCGAAGACCATAGCTGTTTGGGAGTTTGGTTTGATCCAGCTGATAGCGTGCTTGTCGAGGTCGAAGTCCTTGAGCGCTGGCATGTAGTCTACCATCATGTGATAAATGATATGCACGTTGGAGTAGTAGCAGGGGAAGAGTATCTCCTCAGTGCTGAGGCCGCCGCCTACTTCCCATCTGCGCTCGACGAGGCAGACCTTCATGCCAGCTTTGGCCAGGTAGGCGGCGCAGATCATTCCGTTAGGTCCGCCGCCTATGATGATGGCGTCCCACTCGCTTACCTGTGGGAACTCTTGAAATGGTCCGGTTATTCTAGTGTTGATATCGGTTGACATTGGTTACTCCCTCCTTTGTTTTTCCGTCCAGATTTTATTTACTTATCCTGCCCTGACCGGGCACGGCTGAGATTTTACCCTTCTCAGGGATATAATAAGGTGACGGGTACCACCATTTACCTGGCTCTGCTATTCCATCCTCTATCAAGATATGCATGAGGTTGTAAGGTATAGCCATGAGGCACAGGCCTCCGGGGTGACCGGATGTCTGGTGGCAGACATAGAGTCCATCTATTGGTGTGCGGTAGCGTCCCATTCCTGCGCCGATTATAGGGCTGTTGGCGAAGAGCTGGTCGTCGCAGTGGCGTCTGCCGCACCAGGTGCCTCCGATTAGGCTGCGGTTTCTGTGGATCATCTCGAATGGCGCCGTGGACCAGTGAATTATCACATTGTCGTCATCCAGCCCGTCGAGCGGGCCGCTGAAGGCCTTGCGCATGTAGGTTTCGACCTGTTTTTTGATCTTGTCCGCGGCGTCCGGGGCCTCAGCGTTATACTCCGGTGGTGTCGCACCTGCCTCGAAAGCTGCGGTCAGACACCCTTTAGTAACGTTTCCAGTGCATTGCTGGTCAGTAGGATCGAAGGATTGGCTCGGTGTCAGGAACCAGAGGTAACGTTCCGCTGGCACGCTCGGGTTGCCCTTGAAGGCATCCACGTCTGAGACATTTTCATAGTAGATATCTCGCGAGTCCATCGGGTAGGCGCTGCCGTAAGGGATTTCTTGGTGTCCGCTGCCAATTTTTTGCCACTTTGGCTTCCAGGATAGAGGTTTTTTCAGCAGGAACTGGGAGACCCAGAGGGTACCGCCTTTTACGCTGATATCATTTATCTTTTGCAGGAAGCCCTTGTCCAGGTGCCTCGGGCCGATGAGCTTATTGAAGGTCTGCTTGACATCACAGGCAGAGATAACTGCTTTGTCAGCCCATATCGTCTTCTCGCGGGATGCGGCATCATCGCGCAGGCGTACGCCTACTGCCCGTCCGTTTTGCACTATGATCTCCTCGACGGGGCAGGCCGCCTTGAAGGTGGTCCCATGGGCGATGGCACAGCGGAAGATGGCATGGAAATAGCCGTGCATGCCGCCGCGGGGTATGCTCAGCGCCGCGATAAAGAGTTGCATAACATTAATGAATGCAGGTATGGCTACACCTTCCCAGTGGGCTGCGGCGCCGGACCACCATGCTGCCGAAGCTACGGTGCATTTCCATGGTTCGGTATCGAACCACTCGTCCATGAAATCAAAGAGGGTCATATTGAGTATTTCTGGGGACCATACTTCGGGGACATATTTCTTATAGACCTGCATATAGGGAATCGTGTTTTCGTTTATTTCGACATAGTCGGGGTGCGGTGGGCACCAGTTGGTGGCGCGCATCAGTTCCCTGGCGAACGGGGGGTTGCCGACCAGTCCGCTGATCTTCATGTAGCCGGCCATGTCCTTGGGACTGAGCCCGGCCACGCCGTCGGTGCATGAGAGTCCGTTGATAGCATGTCCGATAACGTCCTGCGGGTTCCAGCTCATGCGGAAGCCGTACTTCCAGAGCTCGAGCTGGTCGAAACCCGGGGCCGGGGCCGCGTACATGAGCATGGCGTGGGGGAAGAGCCTGATGCCTGCTTTAGGCTCTGCTGTCTCGCAAGAGCCTCCAGCCTCGTAGCGTTCCTCCAGCACGCAGACCTTCAGTCCGCACTTGGAGAGATATGCCGCGAGCGCCGTACCGTTGGGACCGCCGCCAACAATGACGATGTCAAAGCGTGAATCTTCGGTCATGAGACCTCCTTCAATATATCTTAGAAATATATCTTAGAACTCGAGACCGGGCAGACTGCCTTGAATATCCAGTAGGGTGGTCATGCCTGCCATGTTGGATATCAATGCGGTCATATCACCTTCTATACGCATGGAGCCAAGTGCTGCAAGCATCGGGAGTTTCTTGGTTGAGACCTGGACCATTACGTCGTACGGTCCGGCGACTTTCGCGGCGTATTTCTTGTCCAGAGGCTCCGTCCTTAAATCACTTGGGGCAGGTTTGACAGCGAGGGTATTTTCTACTAATTTTCCGTTATCAAAACCTATTTTCATTTGGCGGTCTTCTTTTCCGGGGCAATCGGTTACCAGGAGAATGAATTTGAGGTTTACACCTTTAAGTTTAGTCTTGATTGCGGGATCGGTATTAATCATCTTCTCTGTCTGGTCCGACATTTCCTTGGTGAAAAACTTTACCATTGTACCTCCCTTTAATTCTACTTAAATTCGTCCATTTTGCGACACACCGTGACAAAAAGTACCATACCAAGTTCCAAAAAGCAAGTCTTATTTTAATCCACTAAAGCATATTGGAAAACTATGGCATCTATGAAATGAATTATTGGCTGCAGAAAGCATTTTTACCACTTTCTTATTCTAAAGTCAACAGGCAATTCGTTATTGCAGTCATATTTTAGAGGTGATAAAGAATTATGATTTTACCAGTATTATTTTTCACTGTGCTATCTAATGCTGAAAAGATGATGCACGATGATAATTTATATTTAATAAAGTAATATTTAATGAAATGAACGATTATTTATGAATAGTTTACTACATATGTATATTTTATCTTGACATCAACTTGAAATAGATGATATATTTCCTTTTTGGCAGGGCATATATCAGAATCCAATCAAAGCTTATTTCACCAGTTATCTCATTTAGATGAAAGGAGAGCATTATGGCAGGTTTTGAGGGTAAAATGCTGGAGGTAAATCTCGGTAAGGGTTCTATTTCAAACTCCACAGTCAGTAAAGACATTATTCGCAAATACATCGGCGGCAGCGGATTGGGCGCAAAATTGATGTTTGACAGGGTTGATCCTAAGGTCGATCCATTATCTCCCCAGAATACACTTTTCATATTAACAGGTCCGACGAGCGGACTTAGTGTGCCGGGTGGGGCTCGATTTTCAATCTGCGCTAAGTCGCCTCTCACTAATATGTTTGGTGAAAGCAACAGCGGAGGTACTTTTGCAACGGAGCTTAAGCAGGCTGGCTGGGATGGCATTATAGTTGAAGGGGCTTCTAATAAGCCTGTATATATATTAATAGAGGATGGTAAGGCTGAGATTAAAGATGCCTCGAACCTGTGGGGCAAAAATACGCAGGAAACAGTTGATATTCTAACGAAGCGGCATGAGCAGCAGGAAGGGAAAAAACCAGTTAAGGTGTTGTCGATTGGTATAGCTGGAGAGAAGCTGGTCAGGTTTGCTTGTGTCTGTAACGACAAGAAGGATTTTGCGGGCCGATGTGGGATGGGTGCGGTTATGGGCTCCAAGAAGCTCAAAGCTGTAGTTGTGCGTGGTAGCGGCAAAATTCCCATGGTAGACCAGGAAAAATTCAACGAGCTGCGTAAAACTGCTCTTAATAAAGCGAAGGAGGACATGATCTGTCAGGTCCTCGGTGCGCAGGGCACTAACGCTGCGCTTGGGATAAGTGCAATGCTGGGAGATTTGCCGGCAAAGAACTGGGCCCTGGGCGATAACATGGCTATTGCTGGAGGGATCGATGGAGGCCATCTGAGCGGCCCTCCGTTCTTTTTGGGTAACACGTCATGCCATGGCTGTATGGTGGGCTGTAAACGGCATGTGACTATCCCTGACGGTCTGTATAAGGGCGATGTGGCCGAAGGTCCCGAGTATGAGGGCGTGGCTATCCTGGGTAGTTCACTCATGATCGGGGACATGGCTGCAATTATCAGAATGAATGATCTATGTAATGATTATGGTATGGATGTCATCTCCTGTGGCGGGACTATAGCGATGGCTATGGACTGTTTTGAACAGGGCATTCTAACGGTTAAAGATACAGGCGGTATAGAACTAAAATGGGGAGACCATGCAACGGTCGTGAAGTTAATAGAAATGATTGCCAACCGCAAAGGTTTCGGAGACCTGCTGGCCGAAGGCTCCAAGAGGGCTGCTGAAAAGATAGGCAAGGGCGCTATTGACTACTCTGTTTCTGTAAAGGGCATGGAGGTTCCCGGCCATGATCCCAGGGCCAATTTTCTTCTAGGGCTTGCATATGCTACGGGGTCTCGTGGCGCCTGCCATACCGCCGATCCTTCTTATAGCATCGGCACGGGAATTTTTGCGTGGCCTGATATAGGGATTAACATGGGTGTAAATGTGAAGCAGAACGAGGGCGCAGCGATTGTAGTTAAGCACGGCCAAGATCTTGGCGCGATATACAATTCAATGACTATATGTTATATGGTGGTTTCAACTCTCAATGGAGAAATTGTAAGCGGCATGTTAAACGCCATTACCGGATTCGATTATACTTTCAAGGAATTGGAGGAATGCGGGGAGCGGATCTGGCATATGAAGAGGGGATTAAGCAATCTCATGGGTATAACGGCTGCGGATGACAAGTTACCAAAGCGACTGTTGACCCCAAATAAAGACGGCGGCGCAGCCGGCTTGGCTCCTAACCTTGATCTGATGTTGAAGGAATACTATCCGGCAAGAGGGCTTGCTGCTGATGGACGTCCGACTAAGGAGACGTTAAGCAGATTGGGATTGAATGATCTGTCGTCAAAGTTATATAAGTAATGTATAGCCTTTAGTTGATTAAGAAAATCGAGGAGGGCGTTACGAAAGTGCTTATTACAGGCGGAACAGGATTGCTTGGCGGACACCTTGTGGAAAGAATGGCTCAGCAAGGTCATCAAGTTCGCGCGCTTGTGCGCAAAACGTCGAATATAGAACATCTGAAGACGACAGGGGCTGAGATTGTTTACGGCAATGTGGAGGATTATGACAGCCTGGTAGCTGCTGCTAAGGGCATGGATGTAGTGATTCATGCCGCAGCAAGGGTCTTGCCGGGTTGGGGAGAGTGGAGGGATTTTGAGTCCTGCATAGTTGAAGGCACTGAAAATATACTTAACGCCAGTATCGCGGCCGGGGTGAAAAAGTTTGTTTACGTCAGTTCGGGCACTGTTGTAGGCAAGGCTGCCTTGGGCGATAAGCCTGCGGATGAAAGCGCTCCTTACCTGGAGATTAAGCCTACACGTGAAGCCTTTTACGATTGTGCTAAAGCAAAGGCTGAACAGACTGTCCTCGATTATCATAAGCAAGGCAAGATATCCGCTACTGTTGTCAGGCCATGCATGATTTACGGACCTCGCTGCAGGCTTCTTACAGATCGGATATACACCTACGTGAAGATATTCCCAGTATTGCCGGGCAATGCCATGGCTAAGACAGCGCTGGTGCATGTGCACGATGTCGCTGATTGCATCATTCTGGCGGCGACAAGTGAAAAGGCCGGCGGACAAATATACAATATATCGCCGGAGGGGGTAGTCACCTTCCGTGATTTTATCAATTCCATGGCTAAAGCTACGGGCAAACCCGAATTCAAAATTGCTATTCCCCTTTGGTTAGTATTTTCATCGGCTGCGGTCATAGAAATGTGGGGCAGGCTGATAAGATCTGAAGATGCTCCATTTCTTACGCGTTCCGATATTAAATTTGTCAGGGATGGCATGTACATAGACAGCACCAAAGCAAGAAAGGAGCTGGGCTGGCAACCCAAGATATCCATTGAGGAAGGTTGCCGCCAGTATGTTGAGTGGCGGAAAGCGGAGAAGAAAAAGAAACGTCGGTGAACAGCCGTTGGAAAATTGAAGGAAATAATGTAAACTGGATAACGGGGAGAGCAATCACCCCGTTATCTTTGTGAAAAGGGGGAAATTATGGATCCAGTAACAAAGGCCCTCTATGATTCTTACTCCCAGGAAAACAAGAGCGACTTCTTTTCAGCCTATGTCTATATGAAATACATTGACTATTTTCTTGTTCAAGCTTTGAAAATACAGGGACAGAATCCGAAAGAGCCTGCGGAGCTACCGGAAGACGGGATAGATGAAATGGTCCAATCGGTGGTTCAGCGTATCGCAGAAAATGCAGGAACGCTGGATACTAGCTATTATCATGGCAAGGTGGTGAAGATCCAGGATGCGGTTAAGCTAGTTACTCAGAAAGATCCTGTTAAACTGTCCCCGCCCGAGGCGGTGATTCCATTCAAAGTAGCTAGGGATATTGTATTGGATAATCCGACATCGATAGCGGTGGGAATATGCGCCTGCCGTGCGGCTTCCCCTAGCCCCTGTCTTCCACCGGATAAGCAGGAAGTTTGCCTTATTATTGGAGATCCATACGCTTCATTCATAGCTGAGAAGAGTCCGCTATTCCGCAAATGTACGCAGGAAGAGGCTGTTGAAGTGATCGAAGCAGCTCATAAACGTGGTGATGTGTCCTTCGCGTATTTTAAGAAGGATATGGGTAATAGATTCTTTGCAATTTGTAACTGCTGCAATTGCTGCTGTCAAGGTGTAAAGGCATGGAATACGTTTAGCGGCATGATTCCGATCATCGCGCCGTCAGGCTATGTTGCCAAAGTCAGTGACGATTGTAACGGATGCGGCAGCTGCGATGGTAAGTGCCGTTTCGGTGCGATTACTCTGGGGAATCAGGTAGCTGTAATCGATAAGGCGAAGTGTATGGGTTGCGGTGTCTGCGAGGATGTGTGTCCAATTGGAGCTATCAGGCTGGAGCGCGATAAATCCAAGGGCGATCCACTTGATCTGGATGAATTAAAGAAGTTACAAAGCTCTAAGAAATAGTTTAGGAAGGAAGTCTAATGTCGCCGCAAGCGCTTGAAGGTATAAAGATACTCGATCTGGCATGGCTTGGCCCCGGTCCTTTTTGCTCCTTCATGCTGGGTGATCTGGGAGCAGATATAATCAAGATTTTTGATGCCAATCCGGCAAAGCGGGGCGGGCCGGTCATGATGCTGTTCGATTCATCTCGCCCAGGGTTGCGCAACTGCCGCAATATGGGACTGGACCTTAAGTCCGATGTCGGAAAGCAGGTCTTCAGGGATATGGCTAAGTCTGCTGACGTTGTGATGGAGGGTTTCAGACCGGGTGTCGTGAAACGTCTCGGAGTCGATTACGATACTTTAAAAAAGATCAATCCGAAAATCGTTTACGCGTCTCTATCCGGATATGGTCAGTATGGTCCCTATCGCGATATGGTGGGCCATGATATCAACTACATCGCATATAGCGGCCTGCTTGGTCTCACCGGCCAGGCGGGCGGCAAGCCGACCCTTCCCGGCACGGTAATAGGGGACTTCACCGGCGGCATGTCGGCGGCGGTCGGGATACTGGCGGCGCTTGTTTCCAGAGGCAAGACCGGCAAGGGGCAGTATATCGATATGTCCATGACTGATGCAGTTGTGGAAATGGCGGGAATGCAGATCAACCCGTATGTTTTCACCCATACTGCTGTGCCGAAGCGCGGCGATACGATGTTTACCGGGCATTTCCCCTGGTATAATGTTTACGAGACTAAGGACGGCAAGTATATCAGCATCGGGTCTCTTGAGCCGTGGTTCTTCGCCAACCTCTGCCAGTTGCTTGGCTGTGATGAATATATTCCATATGAGTTCGATGAGGGCGAGAAGCGCAAGGAGATGTTTGAGGCCTTCCGCAAAAAGTTCCTGACCAAGACACGTGATGAGTGGATGGCGATTCTTAAGCAGAAGGACACTTGTGCTGCGCCTGTTTATGATATCGATGAATTGGAGAAAGACCCGCACCTGGTGGCGCGTAAGATGATCGTCGAGGTTGATCATCCTATGCATGGCAAGATCAAGACTGTGGGTTCCATGCATAAGCTCTCCGACTCTCCGTTTAAAGTGCGCAACTGGAGCACGCACTTCGGACAGCATACAGATGAGATCATGCGCGAGCTCGGTTACGATGACGCCAAGATTGCGGAGCTGCGCAAGGCGGTGGTGATCGGCTAGTAGCCGATATTACTTATGGGGCACAGTGTTTATGCAGGCATGGTCGAAGTGCCTCTTAAACTTAAATATACTGTTAGTGAAATAAAGAAGGAGGTGTATTGATGGTAGGGATAATTTCATATGGCGCATATATCCCGTATCATCGAGTGAGTCGGGAGGAATTCTACAAGGCGTGGGGAGGATTCCCGATTCCCGGAGAGAAAGCGGTTGCCAGCTACGATGAGGATGCGGTGACGATGGCCTGGGATGCAGCGAATGACTGCTTGGCCGGT
Source organism: Dehalococcoidia bacterium (assembly GCA_041653935.1). GTDB lineage: Bacteria > Chloroflexota > Dehalococcoidia > E44-bin15 > E44-bin15 > JAYEHL01. Next base: position 33,478 of record JBAZEO010000001.1, read on the forward strand.
GCCGACCCCAAGAAGATCGATGGCTTGTTCTTTGGCACCACTTGCGCTCCGTATAAAGAGAAGCAGAGCTCCTCTATCATTGCTACGGCACTTGATATGAAGGAGAACATTCGCACCGCTGACTTCACCAACTCGCTGAGGTGCGGCACATCGGCCCTTATGGCAGCTGCAGATGCAGTCAAGGCGGGGTCGGTAAAAAACATGCTGGTTGTAGCCGCGGACTGCCGCATGGGCGCCCCTGCGGGACAGGGAGAGTCCATGTACGGCGACGGCTCCGCATGTTTGCTCTTGGGCGACAAAGATCCGATTGCTGTCATAAAGGAAAGCTACACCGTTTCCGATGAGTTCGCCGGCGAATGGCGGTCCGATGTTGATCATTTCGTTAGAACATGGGAGGATCGCCAGGTGCTGGACGAAGGATATTCGGACCAGCTGCCGAAGGCGGTCAAGGGACTCTTACAGAAGGCTAAGCTTGAGCCCAAGGACATCACAAAGGCTGTTATCAGCTCGCCGATGGATGTCAGAAGGCACGGCAAGGTACTGGTCGACTGCGGCTTCGGCTTCGGTCAGGTCCAGGACTGCTTCTTCATGACTGTTGGCACCTGTGGCTCCGCGATGGGCATGATGATGCTGGTCGCTGCGCTTGAGGACGCCAAGCCGGGCGATAAGATCCTGCTTGCTCAGTACGGCAATGGCGCCGATGCGTTCTTGATCGAATGCACCGAGGCGATTGGCAAGAAGAAGGCAAAGGAGCATCGCGGCATCAAGTCTAATATGGCATCGAAGAGGATGCTGCCGTATTACAGCTACCTGCGCTGGCGTGGAATTGTGACCATTGAGCGCGCGCGACGGCCTGAGATACCGTTCGTATCGCTGACCGCTCTGAAGCGCAGCCGCAAAGAGGTTATGTGTCTGTACGGCAAGAAGTGTCTCACATGCGGTCACGTAATGTGGCAGCTGCCGTTCGGTATCGGCGGTATGACCCCGATCCGTGTGTGCTACTACTGTCAGACTAAAGACAATTTCGAGGATTATAAGTTCTCTGATAAGAAGGCTAAGCTGTTCTCATACTCGCTTGACTTGCTGGCTGATGTTATCGACCCGCCGGCAACTCCGGTATGTTTAGACTTCGATGGCGGCGGACGCGGAATGTTCGATCTGACGGATCGCGATCCCGCTAAGGTCGAAGTCGGGATGCCGGTGGAGATGGTGTTCAGAAAGCTATACTACGACCGCGGTGTCCATAACTACCACTGGAAAGCAAGACCGGTGAGGGGATAAGAAAGGAGGACGAAATGGCACAGAGTATTAAAGATAGAGTAGCCATAATTGGAATGGGCTGCACCAAGTTCGGTGAGCTATGGAACAAGAGCGTCTCCGATCTTATGGTGGATGCCGCTTATGATGCGTTTGCGGATGCGGGCATCGAGCCCAAGGATGTAGATGCTGCATGGATCGGGAACTGGCAGGAAGTCTCCGGCATGTCGGGACTTGGACTTGCTGGCCTCCGACTGCAATATAAGCCGATAACCAGGGTAGAGAACATGTGCTGCACCGGCACCGATGCCCTGCGTAACTGCGCATATGCTGTTGCCTCCGGCGTGATCGATGTCGGACTGGCGATAGGAGCCGAGAAGCTGAAGGATATGGGCTTTGCCGGACTGGTCTCCGTATCGCCTCCCGGCACCGCTGGCGTTGGCGGCATCACTACAACTGCGCCGGCGATTTTCGCCATGCTGGCCACAAGATACTTTCAACACTACAATATCAAACCGGATGACGGCAGGAAAATGCTGGCCCACGTATCGATGAAGAGCCACCACAACGGCAACATGAACCCCAAGGCGCATTTCCATAAGGAGATCACCATCGAGCAGGCGATCAATGCGCCGATCATCGCCTGGCCGTTAGGGCTTTTCGACTGTTGCGGCGTCAGCGACGGCGGCGCGGCGGCCATTGTAGTCAGGGCCGAGGACGCCAAGAAGTTCAAGAAGAACAGGGACTACATCACCATCAAGGGCATACAGATGTGTACTGGTCCTGCCGAAGGTGTAGTGAAGCCGGAGTATGACTTCCTTCATACCGAGGAGACCACCCGCGCGGCCATCGCCGTCTACAAAGAGGCCGGGATCAAGAATGCCCGCGAGGAGATCGATATGGCCGAGGTGCATGATTGCTTCTCCATAACCGAGGCTATCGTGATGGAAGACCTCCAGTTCAGCAAGCGCGGACATATGAAAGAGGACATCGAGAGCGGTTTCTTCGATATAACTGGCGGCTTGCCGGTGCAACCCGATGGCGGATTGAAATGCTTTGGTCACCCGGTTGGAGCCACAGGTCTGAGGATGATGTACGAGATGTATCTGCAGCTCCTCGGCAAGGCTGGTAAACGCCAGATCAAGAACCCGAAGCTTGGTTTGACCCACAACCTCGGCTCCATGCCGATGGCGTGCGTCATCTCTTGCGCTATCGTGGGACTGCCTGAGTAGAGTCGATTTAGAGAACACAAAGAGCGGCCTGGATATGTTTCCGGGCCGCTCTTTTTTATTCCTTAAAATAACAAAACGCCACTTCCCTTATAGGTTATGGCGCTTTGTTAATTGATAATGCTGGTTTTGATGGATTAGAAATTACTTACCAATGCGAAATACTTTTGTGCCGCAGCTTCCGCATGTTCCCTGTGTTGCCGGCCGGCCGTTCTTCATTTTGATCTGTTTCGCGTTCTTGATCTCTACCTTTTTCCGACACTTCATACAATAAGCCTGCATTTCTACCTCCTATTTGAATTTGCCAAGAGACTAGCACGTACAAATGAAACTGTCAATAGATTTACATCTAGTCTTGGGTTTTTGCTAGTGAATAGACCTTATAGTGATACATAAATAACCCTATATAGTCTTTACCCAGCTCACGGCGTTGGTAAAGATGCGCATGCCGTTGCCGCACTTTTCCGGGGTTTCTCGCGTCCAGCGAGGGTGTTGGGTCATGACGACATGATCCTCCGGATGCGGCATCAGGCCGAATATCCTGCCCGAGTCGTCGCAGATGCCGGCGATGTCTTTGGCGGAGCCGTTAGGGTTATAAGGATATCCAGCCCCTTTGTTACCCTGTGCATCGGTGTAATAAACGGCGATGTTGCGATCGGTGATGGCGCTCAAGTCGCCGGCGAACTTGCCTTCCCCATGCGCTATGGGGACGTACATGCCCTCCAGGCCTTTGGTAAAAACGCACGGGCTATTCTTGTTCACGCCCAGATATACCCAGCGGCACTCGAATTTACCGGAATCGTTGTTGGTCAGCGTCACGCGTGGAGTCTGTCCTTGCTTGACTCGCGGCAAGATGCCTGATTTTACCAGCACCTGAAAGCCGTTGCAGATGCCGAGTACCAGCCGGCCATCATCGACAAATCTGAGGACATCCTCCCCGAACTTGAGTTTGAGCTCGTTGGCCAGCACCTTGCCGCTGGCGATGTCATCGCCGTAGCTGAAGCCGCCGGGGATTACGAAAATCTGGTGGTCGAACAGGTTGCACTCGCGGCGGATGATCTGGTTCACATGCGCCAGCGTAATCTCAGCGCCCGCCCGCTCGAAGGCAAAGGCGGTGTCGCCGTCACGGTTGGTGCCCGGCGCGCGCAATATCAGAACTTTCACCTTACTCATCTTGATCTACCAGCGAAGCGGCTGTTGCCATGCCTCTTTCAGTTTCTTTATCGATATCGAGAGCAGCAGGGTGCCGTCCCGTCCATTCGCCTTGAATCTGTTATCTTTCGTCACCTTGCCTATAACGGCGCAATCGACGTTCTTCATGATTCTTTCGAACTTCTCTGCATCTTCTGGTGCTACCTCTACAATAAAGCGGCTGTTCGATTCCGAGAAGAGGATGAAATCGTCGCGCTCCATGGCTTCTCCCAGCGGAACGTTAGTAAGGTCGATCTTCATGCCTAGGCCGCCGGCGAACGCCATCTCGGCGGCCGCCACGCCGATGCCTCCCTCGCTGCAGTCGTGGCAGGCCTTCACCAGGCCTTTCGCCGTTGCTGTGCTGAGGGCCTTCATGAGCGTTTTGCTCCTCGCCGGGTCGACCTTGGGCACGTTGTTGCCGATGAAATCATGTATGCCGAGATAGTGCGAGCCGCCAAGCTCGTTGAATGTCGCGCCTACAATATAAATGATGTCGCCCGCCTGCTTGCAGTCCATTGACACGGTGCGGTTCACGTCGTCGGTCACCGCCATCGCCGAGACCAGCAGCGTCGGCGGTATGCAGATGCTTCCGTTCTCGGTTTCGTATTCGTTGTACAGGCTGTCCTTGCCGGAGATGAAGGGCACGCTGTAGCCCAGCGCCATATCGTGGCAGGCCTGCGCCGCGCGCACCAGCCCCGCCATCCTGTCCGGCTTCTCCGGATTGCCCCAGCAGAAGTTATCGAGTAGCGCCACGCGATCGAAATTTCCCCCGACGGCTATCACCTGCCGTAACGCCTCGTCGATGGCCGAAGCTGCCATCCAGTACGGGTCTAAGTCGCCGTACCTGGGATTGATGCCGTTAGATATGATAAGCCCCTTGTCGGAGTCGAGCACCGGTCTGAGCACCGATGCGTCGCCCGGGCCGTCGTTGGCGCATCCTACGAGCGGTTTGAGGACGCTGCCGCCCTGCACCTCGTGATCGTACTGGCGGATGACCCACTCCTTGCTGCAGACATTCCATGAGCCGAGTATGCGCAGCAGGTCGCCGCCGAGGTCTTTTGGCTGTGGAAAGTCGGGCTCGGCCCGGCGTGTCGCCTTCCATCCGGCCTTGCGCTCCAGCTGCGGCAGGCCGTTGTGCAGGAATTCCATATCGAGATCGCTTACCTTGTGTCCATCGTAATATAACTGCAATCGCTTGTTAGCGGTGAACTTGCCGATCGCTGTGGCTGTCACATCCTCCGCGGCGAACATATCGAGCAGATCTTTCGCTTTATCGGGCGGCACGGCCATCACCATGCGTTCCTGGGATTCGGATATCCATATCTCGGCGTAGGATAGGCCGGCGTATTTCAGCGGCACCTTCTCCAGATCAACGCGCACGCCCGTTTCTGCGCCCATCTCGCCTATCGCCGAGGAGAGGCCGCCGCCGCCGCAGTCGGTGATGCGGCTGTATAAGCCCCTGTCGCGCGCTTTGAGCAGCACGTCCAGCATCTTTTTTTCAACGATGGGATTGCCGATCTGCACCGAGCTGGACGACACCGACTCCGATTCAGTTGTCAGCTCGCCCGAGGCGAACGTCACGCCGTGTATGCCGTCGCGCCCGGTCAATCCTCCGGCGACAACTACCAGGTCGCCCGGCTTTTGCATCCCCTGCTGGCTCATGTGTTTCGGCATGATGCCCACGGTGCCGCAGAAGACCAGCGGGTTGGCAACATATCTATCGTCGAAGCATATGGCTCCGTTGATCGTCGGTATGCCCATTCGATTGCCGTAGTCCGCCACACCGGCGCGCACGCCTTTGAATACGCGCCGCGGGTGCAGCACGCCCTGTGGCAGCTTGATGTAAGGGAAGTCCGGCGGCCCGAAGCAGAACACATCGGTATTGCATATCGGTTTGGCTCCCAGGCCGGTACCCATTGGGTCGCGTATCACGCCGCCAAGCCCTGTCGCCGCGCCGCCGTAGGGTTCAACTGCCGATGGGTGGTTGTGCGTCTCAACTTTGAAGCAGACGGCATTATCGTCATCGAATTCAATTACACCGGCGTTGTCTTTGAATACCGAGAGGCACCAGGGTTTGTTCAGCTTCTGAGTGGCTTTAATAATCGTGCTCTTCAGCAAATTGTCGACAACCTTGCCGTCGAGGGTGATCTTTCCTTTGAATGTCTTATGCCCACAGTGCTCTGACCACGTCTGTGCGATGGTCTCAAGCTCGACATCGGTCGGTTTGCGGCCAAGCTTCTTGAAGTAGTTCTGAATGACCTTCATCTCGTTCAGATTTAGCCACAGCCGATTTTTACTTATCGCAATGAGACCTTTGTCGCTCAGGTTGGCGATGTCCACGGTCTCCAGCTTGAACTTGTAGCCGGACGCCGTCGGCGATATGCGCTCATGGTCAGTGACGATATGCTGGATGACGGGGTTCACCAGCAGCTTGTCGGCAATTGTTGCAATATCATCGTCGTCTACGTCGCCCCAGAGGAAATAGCGCTTGGCTGTCCTGACCGATTCCACGCCTGCGATTCCCAGGTCGCGAATGCCTTTCTTGACACTGTCCTCGGCGGGATCCATGACGCCACGGTTGTAGGCGACATCGATCACGCGCACGCCGCGCTTAGTCGTGGTTGACGTGTCATCGATGGAATAATCCTGTACTACAGGGTCAGTCAGAAGCTCGGTGCAAATCCGGTTCGCTTCTCCAGCGGACAGTTTTCCTGCGACGATGTAGATATCGGAAACGCGAGCGGAACGCAGGCTGTGTATGCCGAGGTCTTGAGCGTCTTTCTGTAGCCCTTCTCCCCGCGGGTCGGGAAGGTCGGCCTTGATCGAAATTGCGATAGAAAACACGGAGTTTTTGTTCATGGCGGATTACATTTATATGATACATCAGGCATGGTGTGCAGGCAACATGAGTGATAATTTTCTATCTTGGCATCTGCAAAATAATTTCGTATTCAACTAAAGCTGTAATTGTGTTATTATTTAGCAAGTATTAAGGATTATCTATGAAAACATCTACTGGTTTATTGATATCTATGATGGTTTTCACTGTCGCGGGGCTGCTTCAGGGGCTCGTGTGCATGCGATATATCAATAGGGTATCTGAAGGCCGCCCTGTGATTATATTTTTCTTTGTTGTATTGATTCTATATGCAGTCGCGGCTGCGTTTTTCTATTTCAAATGGATTAAGGAGAGAGGGAAGGAAGCAGGGGAATGTACAGAGAAAAAATAAAGGTGCTTGATTGTACGATACGCGATGGCGGACTGATCAACGATCATGATTTCGATTTGCGGTTCGTGCGTGAGGTTTACAAGGCTGTCTCCGAGGCCGGCGTGGATTATATGGAGATAGGATATAAGAATTCCAAGGAGCTATTCTCCGCTGAAAAGTTCGGCTTATGGAAGTTTTGTGAAGATGATGTTATTAAGCGTGCCATCGACGGTATAGATTCCAAGACCAAAATCGCGACGATGGTGGATGTCGGCCGCGTGAACCCGGATGATGTAAGGCCGGCCAGCGAGTCGCCTGTTGCTATGATGCGTGTTGCCACGTATGTGAAAGATATAGACAAGGCCATATATCTGGTGAACCACTTCGCCGATAAGGGCTATGAGACCACCATAAATATCATGGCGATCTCCAAGGATCGTGGCCCCGCTTTGGATGAGGCACTACAGCAGATTCAGGAGGAAAGCCAGGCGAACGTAGTGTATATTGTGGACAGCTTCGGTGCGCTTTATCAGGAGCCTATAGAGGAACTGGTCAAGCGCTGCAAGAAATATCTGAAGACCAAAGAGGTCGGCTTCCACGGACATAATAACCAGCAGCTTGCCTTCAGCAATACGATAGAGGCCATAATCCACGATGCAAACTATCTGGATGCTACTGTGTACGGCATCGGGCGCGCCGCCGGCAATTGCCCGCTGGAGCTGCTTCTGGGCTTTCTGAACAATCCCAAGTTCGATATACGCCCCGTTCTTGATCTGATAGCGAACGAGTTCATTCCCCTCAGGGAGAAAATTGAATGGGGTTACATCATTCCTCATGCTATATCCGGCATGCTGAACGAGCATCCCAGGGCTGCGATAGCCTTACGCAATAGTCCTGAGAAAGAGAGCTACCGCAAGTTCTACGACAGCCTGACCAGCAGCCTGCAGGTCGAGTAAGGATCAGACAGAGATGGATATGGATAGATTCCGCGAGCTGCCTTTGATGGGGATACTGCGCGGCGTGCAATCTGATGCCATCGATTCTATAGTCGAAACGGCGGTATCGTCAGGTTTGCAGACCATCGAGATCACCATGAACACACCCGGCGCTCCCGATTTAATAAAGTGCGCCGTTAAGTCTGCCCAGGGCCGATTGATGATCGGCGCGGGCACGGTTGTAACTTCCGAGCACTTGAAGCTTGCTCTGGACGCCGGCGCCAGATTTATTGTATCGCCCATGCTGGTCTATGATGTCGTGGAATACTGCCGCGATAACGAGATCCCGGTATTCCCCGGCGCGTTCACCCCTCAGGAGATCTTTAATGCCTGGGTTGCCGGAGCCACTATGGTTAAGATATTCCCCGCCCAGTTTCTGGGACCGGGATATATAAAGGAAATAAAGGGTCCATTTAACAGCATCGATATGCTTGCCTGCGGCGGCATCACCCCGGAGAATATTCGTTCTTATTTCGATTGCGGCGCCTCGGCTGTGGCCTTTGGCGGGAGCGTGTTTCGCGAGGAATGGCTAAAGGAGCGAGATTTTAAATCGATAGGAAGTGCAATCGGCGCGCTGGTAGCCGCATATAAGGGGAGTTGTAGGCGAATAGAATTATAGATATAATTCTATCTGGTGTATTTCCGCACATGGTTGGTTGCTAGGAAGATAAGGTAGATTAAATATATAAACGTGTCTAAATGGATATCAGTAATTCTTGTAATTGCTGTTGTAATGACTGCTGTTGGCTGCGGGAAGAAAGCAGCTAGGGAACCGAATCCTACTGCAATACCGACGGCGACTCTTGCTGCGTCGACAGCTGAAACGGCGGCTCTTTCCGGTCTGGAAGGCGACGTCCAGGTTTTGCGACAGGGTTCTTCTGGCTGGATGGCAGCAATCTCAGGAATGGAGTTGGGTACCGGCGACAGCCTGAAGACGGGCAGCGATGGATATGTGCTCATCACGTTCTTCGACGGCAGCGTCATGGAGGTCGAGTCTAATACTGAAATCTCGGTGGATGAGCTGAGTGTCGCTTCCGGCACCGGTTCAACAACCATCCGCATCAATCAAGCAATAGGCAATACCATCAACCGTGTGGAAAACATTATCGATTCCTCATCTACGTATGAGGTGGAGACGCCGGCAGGCTCGGGTGTGGTACGTGGCACGATTTTCCTTGTTGTGGTGACCGGAAATGGTCGTTATGTCACTATCAGTACATTTGATGAAGGCGATGAGGAAGAACACTATGTGATCTTGAACAACAATGGGGTTGCGGTAAATATTCCTGAAGGTATGACCTCAACCTGTGAGGAGGGCGGTATTCCTGGCAACCCATTCCATACTAACTCTGGGAATGGTCAATCCGCTTCTGGTGGTGGAGGTGGTGGAGGTGGCGGTGATCATTCGGGTAGTAGGTCTACACCTACACCAACACCAACGCCCACGCCGACACCTACGCCCACACCTACGCCTACGCCTACGCCTACGCCTACGCCCACGTCCACGCCCACGCCCACGCCCACACCTACGCCTACACCTACGCCCACACCTACGCCCACACCTACACCTACGCCTACGCCCACACCTACGCCTACGCCTACGCCTACGCCTACACCCACGCCTACACCCACACCTACGCCTACGCCTACGCCTACGCCTACGCCTACGCCTACGCCTACGCCTACGCCTACACCCACGCCTACACCCACGCCTACACCTACGCCCACACCTACACCTACGCCTACGCCTACGCCTACGCCTACGCCTACGCCTACGCCTACGCCTACGCCTACGCCCACGCCTACTTCTCCACCGGTTGTTAGGAGAGCTTTTGCGGCAGCTATTTCACCGGTCATGGTGTTCTCTGCAGAGAGTAGGGTCTATACGATGATATTCATCGCCGACCTTCACAATACCAATAGAATAGGTTCCGTCACTGCAGAAATTCCCTCTGGATTTGATGAGGTAACAGTATTAGAAGTGGTGGCTTCTCATGGAAGGCTATGGTCTGCTGTAATCGAGTCAGGTAAAATAAGGCTGAAAGCAGATAATGGGGCTAACGAACTGGAAGCGGGCGAGTATGTTACTGTTACATTCTCTGCCATCTCTCCGGATTTGGCGGGGTCGTATGAGTGGACTGCGAAAGGCTGCGAAGGCAGGGGATGGGCCGGAGACTTGTACACTCTTATAGGTCTACAACCTGCAGTTATAGTTATTGCTAATCCCTAGCTGACTTCCATGCATACCCATGCGCCTGGTGATACTTAAATGTGAGAGCAGGATAGATGAAGAATCTGCGGACCTACGGCGCAGCTCCTTACGGTATAGCCGTTATACACGGCGGCCCCGGCGCGCCCGGCCAGATGGCGCCGGTGGCCCGCGAGCTATCGCGCGACTGCGGCGTGCTCGAGCCGCTCCAAACAGTGGCTACGCTCGACGGCCAGGTCGCAGAACTGCGTGACATAATCAAAAAGCACGGGAATCCTCCCATCGTTTTGATCGGCTCGTCATGGGGCGCCATGCTCAGCTACATCTTCGCCGCTCGTCACCCCGCGCTGGTGAAAAAGCTCATCATGGTCGGCAGCGCGGTGTTTGAAGACCGCTACGCCGCCGGCATACAGAAGACACGATTAAATCGTCTCAGCGAAGAAGAAACACTGGGGGTCTATTCCCTGGTGAAAGACTTGAATGATGATGTGGTCAGCGATAAGAATCATCTGCTGGCCCGACTTGGAGAGTTGTTTACCAAGGCTGATGCCTACGATCCGATAACTCTCGATACGGAAGTATTGGAAGTGAGGTTCGATATCCACGATCGTGTGTGGAACGATGCTATGAAGCTGAGGGGCAGCGGTGAGCTTCTGAAGTTTGGGAAGAATATTAAATGTCCTGTAGTCGCGATTCATGGAGACTACGATCCCCACCCCGCCGAGGGCGTGCGCGAGCCCCTCTCAAAGGTGCTGAAAGACTTCCGGTTCATCTTGCTGTCGCACTGCGGCCATCTGCCGTGGATCGAGCGCGAGGCAAGGGGCGAATTTTTCAAAATTGTTAGAGAACAGTTATGTTAGTGATGAATCTATCATTTGTGTTTAATTATCCACGGTACCAGCGCTGATACCTTTTTCATATGCTCCGCATACTCCGGCCGCCGTTCCTTGCTGCGCTTATCCATCATGGGTATGCTGATGAAGAGGAACAGCAGAGTTATAGCTATCGGTCCTGCTATGGTCCACCAGTAGGAGGCGTTAGCGGCCAGGCCGAAGAAGTATAGCCCCCACCAGAATGAAATCTCGCCGAAGTAGTTGGGATGGCGCGAGTATTTCCAGAAGCCTCTGTTCATTATCTCACCGGGCTTTTTTATTTTAGCAAAGGCTATCATCTGTTCGTCGGCCATGGTCTCGATGAAGATGGCGGTGGCGGCTACCAGCACGGCTATGCCATCCGGCCACCATATCGATCTGGTCGAGTCGGCGAGGACGGGATATAAAGAAAGACAGCCGAGGAAGACTGCCAGCGTCGGCACCAGCTCGATGCCGATGAGCTCAACGATCCAGAAACGCTTCTTGGGGCCGTGTTTTGCCCTCATGTCGGCGTAGCGCCAGTCCTCGTGCCTGAGGCCGTGCCAGCCGCGGGCCCAGTTCCATGTGAGACGTATAGCCCACAGAGAAACAAGTGTGATGACGACCCATGGGCGGCAAGTTGATATGGTCGATGCGGCAGTTGTTACCCAGAAAACGGCAATGGCCACGGGCGCGACGCTCCAGTACGGGTCGTAGAAACTGGCATTGCGGAATACGCGGGCCCAGGCGTAAATCGTCAGTGTGGCTGCGATATCGGCGGTGAAAGCGATGAGGATGGGGTGTTTATCGCCTGTGGCCCATCCAATGAGGAAGGCAGCAATTGCAGCGTCGATGTAGGCCAACGCTACAAGGAGGAAGGCTATACCCAGGGTTTTTGTATTTATGAGCGGGTTATCCATAGGCTGTTGGCAAATGGTAACAGCAAAATCGAAATCAGTCAATAAAAAGGGGCAACCGTGAACGGCTGCCCCTATATGTTTAAGCGTTCATATTACAGTCAGGCGACGTCGAAACGATCAAGGTTCATCACCTTGGTCCAGGCCGCCACGAAGTCGTGCAGGAACTTCTCCTGAGAGTCCTTACATGCGTAGACTTCCGCTATAGCCCGGAGCTGGGAGTTCGAACCGAAGATTAGATCGACACGTGTTCCGGTCCATTTGACTTTGCCGGTTTTACGATCGCGCCCTTCGAACACGTCAGCGTCTTTAGAGACCGCCTTCCACTCCGTGTCCATGTCGAGCAGGTTCACGAAGAAGTCGTTGGTCAGCGCTCCCGGCTTCTTGGTGAAAACGCCGTGCTTGGTCTGCTCGAAGTTGGTATCCAGCACGCGCATGCCGCCGATGAGCACCGTCATCTCCGGCGCGGTCAGCGTCAGCAGTTGCGCCCTGTCGATCAGCAACTCCTCGGCCGACACGGAGTATTTGCCCTTGAGATAGTTACGGAAGCCGTCCGCCTTTGGTTCCAGCACGGCGAAGGAGGCCGCATCGGTCTGTTTATGCGAGGCGTCCATGCGTCCCGGCGTGAAGGGAACCGTTATCTTGTGACCGGCAGTTTTCGCCGCTTTCTCGACCCCTGCGCATCCACCCAGGACAATCAGGTCGGCGAGCGAAACTTTCTTCCCGCCTGACTGCGCTCTGTTAAACTCTCTCTGGATACCCTCGAGGGTCTTGAGTACCTTCGCGAGCTGAGCAGGCTGGTTGACCTCCCAATCCTTCTGCGGCGCGAGGCGGATACGCGCCCCGTTGGCGCCGCCGCGCTTGTCCGAGCCGCGGAAAATGGATGCCGAAGCCCAGGCGGTCGTCACCAGTTGAGATATGGATAACCCCGAAGCTAAGATATTGCTTTTGAGCGATGAAATGTCCTTCGCATTAATCAACTTGTGATTGACCGCGGGGATGGGGTCCTGCCAGATGAGCTCTTCAGCAGGAACCTCCGGGCCGAGATAGCGTGAGCGGGGTCCCATGTCGCGGTGGGTCAGCTTGAACCAGGCGCGGGCGAAGGCGTCCTTGAATTCCTCGGGATTCTGCAGGTAGCGTCGAGCAATTTTTTCGTATACGGGATCAAACTTGAGGGAGAGGTCCGCCGTGGTCATCATCGGCCTGTGCTTCTTCGACGGGTCGTGGGCGTCAACCACCATGTCCTCTTTGGCCACGTCCTTGGCCAGCCACTGATGCGCGCCGGCCGGGCTCTTGACCAGCTCCCACTCGTATTTGAACAGCACTTTAAGATAGCCCATGTCCCATTTGGTCGGGCGCGGCTTCCATGCGCCCTCGATGCCGCTGCTGATGGTATCGCCGCCCTTGCCGCTGCGGAAGCTGCTCTTCCAGCCGAGGTCCTGCTGCTCGATGGGGGCGGCCTCAGGCTCCGGACCTACATGGGACGCAGGGCCGGCGCCGTGGGCTTTGCCGAAGGTGTGCCCGCCGGCGACGAGTGCGACGGTCTCTTCGTCGTTCATGGCCATGCGCGCGAAGGTCTCTCGAACGTCGCGGCCCGATGCGACAGGGTCCGGTTTCCCGTTGGGCCCTTCCGGGTTCACGTAGATCAGGCCCATCTGCACGGCGGCGAGCGGGTTTTCGAGATCGCGCTTGCCCGAATAGCGATTGTCACCCAGCCACTTGTCCTCGGAGCCCCAATAAATGTCCTCTTGCGGCTCCCAGACATCCTCGCGCCCGCCGCCGAAGCCGAAGGTCATTAACCCCATCGACTCTATGGCGCAGTTGCCGGCTAGGATCATGAGATCGGCCCAGGAGATCTTCCTGCCGTATTTCTGCTTGATTGGCCAGAGCAGGCGGCGCGCCTTGTCCAGATTCACGTTATCCGGCCAGCTGTTGAGGGGCGCCAGGCGCTGAGAGCCGGACCCCGCGCCCCCGCGGCCGTCGCCCATACGATAGGTGCCTGCGCTGTGCCACGCCATCCGGATGAAGAGCGGCCCGTAGTGACCGTAGTCGGCCGGCCACCAGGCCTGCGAGTCGGTCATCAGTGCATAGAGGTCCTTCTTCACGGCTTCCAGGTCAAGTTTCTTGAATTCTTCGGCGTAGTTGAACTCCTCGCCCATCGGGTTGCTCTTGTGTGAGTGCTGGTGCAGGATCTTTAGATTCAGCTGATTGGGCCACCAGTCCCGGTTCGATGTGCCACCGCCGGAAATGGGTTTGCTTCTCCTGCCAGTTACCGGGCACTTGCTCTCGTCAGCCATAATGTTACCTCCTATAGTGGACTGATTCTGTCCGCTCTTTTTTCTATGTCCAATGCTCCTGTAGGGTTTGTATTGTACTATACAAATGGGGGGGCATCAAGTATGTGACTTTTGTCTCAGGATGTTTCGTTATGTCGTAAAAACCTTGTAGCTGCCGTGTACGGTCGGGTATGATATGCATAGTGCAGGAAGCTATATGATACAGACGAATGCTGATCAGATAATACACTCATCGAATCGCAAGACATTTTTAGTCGAGATAAAGCGTGACGGAAGCCTCCTGGTGCGGGTGCCGGAGGGGTCTTCAGTGGAGGCGATACAGAAGGTCATTGATAGCAAGATGCGCTGGATCCTGAAGCAGAGGGCGGAGATATACAAACTGGATATCTCCGACAAGCCGAAGAAGTTCGCGGATGGGGAGAAGTTCCTGTATCTGGGGGTGGTCTATCCGCTAAGCGTCGACGGCTCTTGCGGTGCACAGCTTGTCTTCGATGGCGAAAGGTTCATCCTGTCTCAGGAACACCAGTCGCAGGCTCGGGATGTTTTTGTGGAGTGGTACCGGGAACGCGCAGAGCGGCACATATTGGAGAGGGTGCAGAGGTATTCGAGGCAATACAATATACCTTTCAGCAAGATATGCATTACCAATGCGGAAAAACGATGGGGCTCGTGCAATAATAAAGGCATATTGCGCTTCAGCTGGCGGTTGGCTATGGCGCCGCAGGACGTCATCGACTACGTTATCGTCCATGAGCTGATGCATATAAAGCATCTGAACCACTCGCGCGCTTATTGGCAGGAGGTCATCGCCGTAATGCCCGATTTCAAGGAGAGGAAGCGCTGGCTGTTCAGGAACGGGCACAGGCTTATTCTGTAATTTAAAGATGCAAGCTGAATCAACCCCCTTTCATCCCCCAGTCATGGGGGATTTTATTTTAGGATAGGGGACACCCCTAAAACCCCGGCAGGAGATTTGTCTCCTGCACCTCTTGAGTCGGACGGTAAGTACGGTCGAGTCAATAAAAAGAAAAGGCGTGTCTCACAAGACACGCCTTTTTCGTTAGCGATTGTATCGAGATTACATACCCAGTTCGTGGGCGATGATGTTGCGCTGAATCTGGGTGGTGCCTCCGCCGATGCAGAACATCTTGGACAGCCTCCAGTGGCGCTCGATGTCAGACTCGGGAAGGAAGGAATATCCGCCGAAGGTCTGCATCGATGCAGTGGTCACGGCATAGAATACCTCGCCGGCCATCATCTTGGCCATGGAGACCTCTTTGCGGCAGGGTATCTTCTGCGTAATCATCCATGCCGAGCGGTAGGTCAGCAGACGCACCGCGTCGAGCTGAGCCTGAAGATCGGCCAGCATGTGCGAGATGCCCTGGAATTTACAGATAGGCTTGCCGAACTGTACGCGCTGCTTGGCATATGCGATAGCATCATCCAGACAGCTCTGTGCTTCGCCTACGTTGGGCGCTGCGCCGGCCAGACGCTCGAGCTCGAGGTGTCCTACGAGTACTCCCCATCCTTCGTTCTGCTTGCCGATAAGATTCGCCTTGGGGATCTTGACATCGCCGCAGAAGATGGAGCAGGTGCCGATGGCGCGACGGACGATGAGAGGCAATCGTTTGACCTCTACACCAGGTGCATCATTCGGTACCAGTAGCACGCTGATGCCGTCTTTAAGAGGCTTGGCGTTCTTGTTGGTCCTTACCGCCATGAAGATCTTGTTGCCCGGCAGATGCGCCGCAGTGGAGAACTGCTTCTGTCCGTTGACCAGGAAGTAGTCTCCCTTGTCCTCGGCCATACATGCTACGGATGCGGCATCGGATCCGGCCTCGGGCTCGGTGATAGCTACCGAGAAGCGCTGCTTTCCTTTGACGAAAGGCTCCAGGTATTGCTTTTGCTGCTCCTTTGTGCCGTGCTCTACTAGATTCCCTGCGCAGAACATCGGTACGCTGAACAAAGAGGCCATCTCATAGCTGTATTTCGCTAAGCACTCCATAAATATGGCGTACATTATAGCGTCGGAGCCCATGCCGCCGAACTCTTTGGGGATCAGTAGTCCGAGGAATCCCTCTTTATTTCCGGCATCCCACAGCTCCTGGGGATAGTGCTTTTCCTGGTCGCACATACGGGTATATTCACGCCCGGCTTCCTTCTCGGTGAAGTCCTGCATCATAGTGCGCCACATTTCCTGTTCTTCGGTGAAACTAAAGTCCATGCATCCTCCTTCCCTATAATCGGGATTACATATTATCTACCGGCCCTTCCAGACCGGTTTTCTTTTCTCTGCGAAAGCGCGAGGCCCCTCTTTTGCATCCTCGCTAGCGTAGACCTTCTGGTAGATTTTCTTTGCTTCCTCCAGCCCTTGCTTGCGACCGACGTCCATGGCTTTATACATTGCTTCCTTGGCTGAGCGCACCGAGAGCGGGGCGTTCTCCGCTAGTGTCTCGGCCAGCTCCATTGCCGTCGGCATCAATTTGTCCAGCGGCACGATGCGGTTGATCCAACCCACTTCGTATAGCCGCTTGGCGGGCATCAGGTTGCCGGTGAGCAGTATCTCGAAGGCTATCGGCAATGGCATCTGCCACAGTATGGGCACGGCCCACGGTGTGCCGCGGCCTACCTTGACCTCGCTTGTGCCGAAGCGCGCCGTCTCGGCGGCAACCTTCAGATCGCACATCATGCTGAACTGGAAGCCGCCTGCTGTGGCCACGCCGTTGATGGCGCCGATGACAGGCTTGGTTACGTTATGCCCATAGGGGGTGCCGTATGTGCCGTCGACCACCCCCGGGCGTAACTTCACAATATCATAGGCCGGATCTTTAGCTACCCGCTCCGCCTGATCTTTCATGTCCATGCCGGAGCAGAAGGCCTGCTTCTCCGCCGCGATGGCCGGATCGTTGGCCGCTGTCAGGATGGCCACGAAGGCGTTATCGTCCGCCTGGAACTTCTCCCACTCTTCATCCAGACGGTCGTAGACGTCCAGGTTCATGGAGTTCCTGCGCTCCGCGCGGTTCAACGTCAGTATCGTTATACGTCCTTTTTTTTCTACAAGGACGACATCCGGCCCTGTTAAAGCCATTTTAACTCTCCTTGTACTTTGCCTCGGGATTGGCCATCGTGTCATACGGAGGCCCTGTCAAAGCCTTGATGTCTTTCGCATCTACTTCTACTTCCATACGCGCCAGTCCGACGCACATAGCCTTCCCTGTCTGGTCCAGCCTGAGCGTCTTGGTGGCTCCGCCGCCGAGGGATTTGAACATGTTGATCTCCAGGGCGCAGAAGTTGTCCATCGGGTAGATGATGACGTCGCCTTTGACCCAGTCCTTGAAGTGCGCCTTAATCCTTTCCGGCGTTACTTCCTTCTTGATGACCTCGTAGCCCTTTTGTGTCTTGGCCATGAGGCCTATGTTCGATATATCGCCCTTATCGCCGGAGCGATACCAGCAAAAGTCCATCAGGGGAATTTTCTTCTTAGCCATTATTTCACCTCCACCATATCCAACTTGAGAGGCACTTCCTCTCTGGGTATCAGCGTGGGCAACAGAGCGAATACGGGGCGAATGTCCGGCGGGCTGGTGAATCCGGTGCCGACGCCTGTAGATGCCCAGCACATGTGCCCCAGCTCGGTGCGGCAGTTTCGCGCCTCTTCCTTGGTGTCGCACTTGATGGCGATACGGATGCCCAGCTCGGGCGGCTCGTGCGCCAGATCGGGGCGCGGCTTGGAGGCGGGACCGGTGAGGGAATCCCATCCGATGAGGGACCAGAGCACCTCTCTCGGTTTGAGTCCGAGGTAGTCGATGCGCTTCATGACGAAGTCATGCGCCTTGTCCGCCATCTTGAACACCTTGGGGCCGCTGATGACCGTGATCTCTTCGGCGATGAAGCCGTCGTTGTAGGCCACGCACAGCTTGAGGTTCTCAGGCCGCGCCTTGCCGCGAGGGGTTGCGCCAGCCCTGGTTACCTTGATCCTGTCTTTGCCTATCTGATCGATATGAAGTGCCGTTATATCTGATATGCCGTCGGGCATGATGTAGTTGTGCGGGTCGTGCACTTCGTATACCAGGTGCTCCATCGCGGTGAGCACCTTGATCATGCCGCCGGATGTCGATGTCTTGGTGACGATGCAGTCGCCGTTCTCGTACATCTCGGCGATGGGGAATCCGGGGTTGCCCTTGGGATACTCGATCTCCTCCCACAGGTTTGAGCATGTGCCCGCGCTCCAGCTGGAGCACTCGATGATGTGTCCGATGCTTACGCCCGAGCCTATTCTGTCCCAGTAATCGTCCGTGAACTTCCAGCCCAATCCGTGCATGAACGGGCCGATGAACAGGGAGTTGTCGGAGAGGCGTCCACCTATTACCAGATCCGCGCCCTGATCGAAGCTTTCGATGACTTTATCGGCGCCGATGTAAACGTAGGCCGCCAGAAGCTTGCTCCGTACCTTCGCCAGACCGATCTCGCCTGTGTCCATGTTCCTGAACTTAAAGCCCTTCTTCTCAAGCTCATCGAGCTTGGTCAGCGGTATGGTATCGCCTGTGATAACGCCGATCTTGAGTCCGCCAAGATCCATATCCTTTGCGATCTTGAGCACCTGATTGGCGCACTCCGGCGGGTTGGCGCCTCCGCCGTTGGTGACCATCTTGAAGTGCTTGCCCTTTGCCTTCCAGATGGGCAATATTTTTTTCATCAGGGGTTCAACTTCGGGTATGTAGCCGCGCTTGGGATCCTTCTGAAACTGGTTTTGCATGATGGCCATGGTCAACTCGGCCAGATGGTCGAAGCCTATATAGTCCACATCGCCATTCTGGGCTATATCGATGGCGCCATCCTTATAGTCGGGCCAACCCGATGATCCCGCCCCTACTCGAACCTTTTTCATCCTTAACCTCCTCTAGGATTCTTAAAATTGTCTGCGTTTATGAACTACGGGCGGCCAACTATGCAGATGCCGGGCACGAAGCGTCCCGGGTGTCCGCCCTGGTTATGTGCTAAACCTAATTCGAAATTGGCTATCTGCCGCGATGGCTCTTCAACCGTGCCCTGCAGCTGCTTCACGCACTCGGCGATCTCTCTGGCGCCGCTGGCGCCGATGGGATGTCCGAATGACTTAAGTCCTCCGCTGATGTTTATAGGCATCTCGCCGTCGTGGTAGTAAGCGCGCTTCTCGGTGAACTCCTCCTTGAATTTGCCCGGCGGGCAGAGGAACATGGACTCGCACGCGATGAGCTCGGCGATGGAGAAGCAGTCGTGAAGCTCTACTAGGCTTAATTCCTTGCGAGGGTCCTTGATCCCGGCCTCGGCGTAAGCCGCCTTGGCTCCCTCCTGGGTTTCTTTCCAGTAGGTGAAGTCGTATCTCTCATCTTCTTTAAGCCAGCCCGGTCCGCAGGCGATGGAGAATGCCTTGATATTGACGTAGTCGTCGCGGTGTGCTTTAGCCTCGGAAGACGGGCAAAGAACCGCGGCCGACGCACCGTCTGTCACGCCGCAGCAGTCATAAAGACCCAACGGCCAGCAGATCATGGGGGCGTTCAAGGCTTCTTCCATGGTGATCTCACGCTGGAGGTGAGCCTTGGGGTTGCGCGCGCCGTAATAGTGGCTCTTCACAGATATCTCAGCCAGTAGAGTCTTGCCCTCTGTCGGGGACAGCTTGTACTTAGAGAAGTATGCTGTGGCCGCCATGGCATACCTGCCCGGAGGGGTACCGAAGGCGCCGTATATCGGCTGCCACGGGCCGGGGAACATCTCGCCCAGTCCGCCGTAGCCGGTGTCCTTCAGTTTCTCTACACCGATGGCCAACACCAGGTCATAGCACTTGGAGGCTACGCCCAGCGCGGCAGCGCGCACTGCTTCCTGTCCGGCGCAGCACAGGTTCTCTACGCGGGTGAACGGGATATACTGCGTCTGCAGCGACGAGGTGGCGATGATGGCGCTCGGCGGGCCCATGGGCACCTGCTGCGAGCCGCGTCCGGTTCCGACCCATCCCGCCTGGATGTCTTTCAGCTCTACGCCGGCATCGGCCAGCGCCTCGTCGACAGCCTCTTTGATCAGGTCTTCTACGTCGGCATCCCAGCGCTCGGCGAACCTGGTGCAGCCTACTCCTATGATTGAAACTTTATCTTTAATACTCTCTCTCATAATTCGCTCCTTTAGTCCCCTCTCACCGGACGACACTTCCAGAAGTAGTTGTGGATATGAAGAGCGTCGTGGATTCTGCGGAAGGTCAGCTCCATCTCCATTCCGACCTTAAGATTGTCCGGATCGCGGTCCGTCATCTGGCTGAAGAAGCGGCCTCCGCCGTGGAAGTTAACCGCGGCCAGAACGTTCGGTGGATCGATGGCACGCGACCGAATATCCATACTGAATGTGACCAGCGAGCCTCTCTTGTCGGCCAGAGGTATCTCTTCAAAGAACTTCTCATCGGCCTGGCAATAGATGCAGGTGTTAGGCGCCGGGACGATGATGTGTCCGCACTTGGTGCACTTCACACCGTAGAAGCGGAAGTAGAAATTGCGATGGCGCCAGACCTCGGCCAGTGCCATTCTGCGCTCCATGAACAGGTCGTGTTCCCATTCCATGAGATCGCGGAAGTGCATGTATTTGCCGTAGTTGGGCAACATTACCTTGGATTTCAGATAGACTTTAATGCCCCTGCGGTCGGCCATCTTACTTATCTTATCAGTTACCTTGAATACCATGGCATCGGCGCCGTCGGCATAGTTGGCGGCGAGTATTTTATCACCGGCCTTGGCGTTCTGCAGCGCCATGACGAGCATCATCGGCACCTGCGCGCATCCGGTGTGGCCGATGTTGTCGTACATCAGGTCTTGCACCTGCGCCTTGGGGTCGAATTTAAATTTCTTTACGATATCCCCCGCCATCGATTTGTCCGGCGATGAGATCACCGCTTTGGAGATATCTTTGGCGCTTACCTTTGCCGTCTTAAAGACTGAGTTGATGGCGTTGCTCATATAAGGCACATAGCCTTCCTCGCGGCAGAGCCGTTCCTCCCACCATCGTATGATCTTGTCGTCCTCCAGCCTCCAGAAGTCTACGAACGGGGCGGTTATGGAGCTGATCCCCTCGATTTCGACAACCACATTATCGTTGCCGATAAGGAACGCAGCCGCGCCGTCGCCGAAGATAGATTCGTAGAGTGTGTCCGGCGGAGCGAGCCTGGTATCGGCGACAACCACGAGAGCAGTCCTTGCCGATCCGGCCTTGACGGCATCTAATGCCATCATGATGGCGACTGTCCCTGACCTCAAAGAATTGGTCACATCGACAGTGCGGATTTCCTCCCTGAGGTCGCAGGCCGCAGCCATTATGCTGGCGGACTGCTTTTCTTTGTAGGGTGCCGTTGTCGTGGCAAAATAAAGGGCATCGACTTTGCTCTTGTCGAAGCCCTTTAAGCAATCCCTTGCAGCCTCTACGCCTAATGTCAAGCTGTCTTCATCGGCGTTGGCGACTGCTTTTTCCCCTTTACCTTTTCCTCCCCAGACCTGGGCCAGGATTTCTCTGTTGAGACGGTAGATGGGGACGTATGCACCGAAAGACGTTATTCCTACCATGCAAATCCCTCCTTTATGGTGCTTATATCTTAACATAGACCAGCCTTGCATCGCAACAGTTTTACGTTTGGACTAATAGAATTTGAACGCTCTTAGGGAGGTCTTTTCGATTATTCGAGGGCGAGAGTACCTTGTCCCTACGCCGACGTTTTATGTCTGTAATGGTCGACGGTTTTTCTTAGGGCTTTTGCGCCACTCTCGAAGCTTGCAAAACAGGGGATGTTTTGCGCTACCAGCTTCTTTTTTACTTCCATAGCTTCCTGCTCCGCGTGTGCGGGGACTAATATTGTAATGAAAGACTTGGCGGAGCGTTTCTTGAAATCTGCCAGTGCTTCGATCATATTGTCGAAAAGGTTGGTATTGATCCATGAAAGGTCTTTGAGAAAGGCAACCGATATCTCTAGCACGACGGTGTCGATATTTTCGTCCTCGCTGAGGATATCAATGGATTTAGTGATGCGGTCGAGGTGCGGGAAGTTGAGGCTGATATCGAGCGGGTTGCGGTAGCTTGCGCCCAGAGTCTGGAAGAATGCCGCGAACTTTTTATATGAATCTTGGCTGAGCAACGGCACCTGGAAACCTTCTCTGGTGAAGGCGTCCGCGATCACCACGGATTGGCCCCCCGTCATTGCTGCCAGGCCCACCCTGTTCCCGGTGATCGGCTTAGTGTGCAGCAGCAGCTTAATCGTGTCGATCAACTCATTGAGATTTTCCACCTTGATGGCGCCGCACTGTCTGATGAGGGCATCCCATATCGCCGGCGATCCCGCCAGAGATGAAGTATGTGAAGAAGCAGCCCTGCTGCCTTCATCGCTGGTGCCGCCCTTCCAGATGACCACCGGCTTGCGGCGTGCTACGTCCTTCAGACATGAGAAGAACTTCCTGCCGTCGTTCACCCCTTCTATATATATGCCGATGATTTCCGTTGTTTTATCTTTGCTGAAATATTCCAGGTAATCGGTGGAGTCCAGCACCGCGGCGTTGCCGTAGCTCACCGATTTCGAAATATTAATTCCATTTATCGGGCCGACGAGGGAGAAGAATGTTGCGTGTGTGCCGCTCTGGGATATGAATGCGACATTGCCGCTGTGTCCATACGTCTGGTCGAGCGAGTGTCTGAGGCCGATGCGCGGGTTGTAAATGCCCATGCAGTTCGGCCCTATCAGATTGAAGTCGGCATCGAGAGCGAGTTTTGTTATAGTGGCCTGAAGCTTGCGCCCTTCTTCGGTGCCTGATTCGGCGAAACCGGAGGTGAAGAGTGCAGCCGCGCCGACGTTCTTATCAATGCAGTCGCGCATGATCCTGGGGGTGACGGTGTTCGGCACGGCGATGACGGCATAATCGATCTCGTCAGGGATATCGTGCAGGCTGAGGTAGTTCTTGATGCCTAATGATGCAATGTCGGGGAGTTCTCTTTCGTCGATCTGTACCGAGTATAGTTTGCCCTGGAAGTGCGCCATGCTCTTGAGCCACATGTAGCCCAGCGCCATCTTGTCTCCCACAATCACCACCGAGCGGGGGTTGAACGCCCGTTCCAGCCGCTTTGTTTTACTTTCCAAACAAGTTACCTCAGGATTCGAGGATTATCCGCGCATCGAGGGCCAGTGCGCTGTCGCGGTAGGCAAATATGGGGTTGATATCGAGCTCTTTAATCTCCGGTTGCTTCTCAACAAATTCGGATACCTTGAGCAGGATGTCCTCCAGTATTTTTATATCAGCCGGTTCATGCCCGCGGTATCCTTCCAGGATGGGATATCCCTTTATTTCCTTTATCATTTCCCTGGCGTCGCGTTTGGTCAGGGGAACGATTCTAAAAGATACATCCTTCAACACTTCTACCAGGATGCCGCCCAGCCCAAACATCAGTACCGGTCCGAATTGCTGGTCCTTGCTCATGCCGATGATGACCTCAATCCCGGGTCTTGCCATGGGCTGCACTGAGACTCCGTCTATTTTAGCTTTGGGATGGTGCTTCTTGGCAGATTTGACGATTTCGTCGAACGCCTGGCCTACCTCTTCTTCGCTATTGAGGTTCAGTTTTACGCCGCCGACGTCTGTTTTATGCAATATATTCGGGGATACTATCTTAAGCACTACAGGGAAGCCGAATTTTTTAGCGGCAGTGATAGCCTCTTTGCCGGTTTTAGCCAGCTTTATCTCTGTGCAATCTATTCCGGCTGCAGTCAGCAGTTGCTTAGATTCGATTTCAGTAAGGGCGGTCCGGCCCTCTTTTTTTGCGGTGCTTATCATCTTATTTACTGTCATAGGGGGACCCTCCTGTTTTGATGGCGGCCCCGAAGGGATTCGGACCCTCGATCTCCGCCTTGACAGGGCGGCGTGTTAGACCGCTACACTACGGGGCCTTAAAAACAAAAAATTGGAACTGGTTCCAATCGTGGATTGTAACAATATGGCTTCACCTTGTCAAGTTGATTCCTCGTATGGTAACCTGTTTAGCAGGAGGTCGCATATGGGAAGTAGAGATAAAAGTCACAGGGAAGCTAAAAAACCAAAGAAGGATAGTATTAAAAAAGCTCCTCCTACTATTATCAATCCCCTTTATGTACCACCTGCAAGTGTTGAAGTGGTAAAGAAGGGCAAGAAAGAAAAATTCGAGGAATAGTGCCGTCATACCTGACGCTTTATCGCAGCGGAGAGCTTGAGGACCGGTCGGCACGTGCGCAGGCTATTCTAGAAGATTGCCAGCTCTGTCCGCATCGTTGCCGCGCTGATCGGCTGAAGGGTGCGACGGGGCTGTGTCGAATGTCCTCTGAAGCGATTGTTTCCAGCTACGGTCCTCATTTTGGCGAAGAAAAGCCTCTGGTAGGCACCCATGGCTCCGGCACAATTTTTTTCTCGTATTGTAATCTGCGCTGTATCTTCTGCCAGAACTTCAATATAAGTCAGCAGGGTAAGGGCGAGCCTGCTGATACTAAGGTGCTGGCGGGCATGATGCTCTCGCTGGAGAAGCGCGGCTGTCACAACATCAATCTGGTCACTCCCACTCATGTCGTGCCTCAAATACTTGCGGCGCTGGTTGTGGCAGTCGGAAATGGTCTGTCGATCCCCCTCGTTTACAACTGCGGCGGCTACGAATCGGTGGGGACGCTTAAGCTGCTTGACGGCATCATCGATATATACATGCCAGATATGAAATACTCCGATGAGCCGCACGGCAGGGCCTTCTCCGGCGCTAAGAACTATCCGGAAGTGAATCGCAAAGCGGTCAAAGAGATGCACCGCCAGGTCGGCGATCTGCAGTTAGACGGTCGCGGCATCGCCACAAAGGGCCTTCTCGTTCGTCACCTCGTAATGCCCAACAATATCGCCGGAACGAAAGGCGTCGCTACATTCCTTGCCTCAGAGATATCGAAGGATACATATCTTAATGTAATGGACCAGTATCATCCCGCTCACCGCGCCCACGAGATACCGCGGATCGCTCGTCCTTTGAATAAGGAAGAGTTTCCGGATGCGGTGAATATCGCTCTGGAATGCGGGCTTAAGAGGCTGGATGGCATCGATAGCCGCTCGCTTGCGAAGTAGGTAACTGAATGTCGAATCGCTCTGCTTTACGCGCTATTGTTTACGGCCTGGTTCAGGGGGTGAACTACCGCTATTTTGTTCAGCGCCATGCTGAGGCTATAGGTTTAACCGGCTACGCGAAAAATCTAGACGATGGCAGTGTCGAGGTGTTCGCTGAGGGGGAGAAGGACAAGCTGGCACAGCTCGTAGCTAAGCTGAAGGCGGGGCCGCGGGCGGCGCGCGTTGAGCGGGTGGATGTGGAGTGGGGGGAGTACAGCGGCAAGTATCGCGGGTTCGATATTGTGTTCTAGTCTACCTTCTTCCTGAAGGTTACCTCGATGCTCTTGATATCGCCCACGCCTTTGAGGGTGGAGACCATTCCCAAGATGGAGCCGCCGACGATATCTTGCGCAAAACGGTTGAGCGTTATAGGCTCTCCGTTAACGAACAGCGTTGTCTCATCGTTGCGCTTGCCCACAAGTTTTTCCTCGATGAAGTCGGCTATGCCTGATGCGTCATTTAGTTTAAATTGCGGCAGGTCTATGCTTAACTTTTCGTCGGTTACTATAGCTCTCAGTTCCTCAGGTTTGCAGCGCAGCTCCTTGCCCGTCTCTTTGCGGTGTACCTCTATCTTTGGTACGTGAGAATCGTGGAATCCCTCGACTATCAGTAGATCGAAATCGGCGCCCATTAGACGCACGATATCCTTGATCGAGGCATCCTGCTCCAGCGATTCTATCAGCGCCAGGTTTTTCGGGGTGCTGATGAAAACAGCATCGCTGCCGGCCTGTGCGTAGCGCCAGCTGTCCTTGCCCGGCGTGTCCATCTCCAGGTCCTGGTGTGTGTGCTTCACCGTTGCCACGCGGTAGCCGCGGGATTTAAACTCGGTGATAAGTTTTTCGATCAGAGTCGTCTTGCCGGATTTTCCCTGGCCTACTATAGAAACAACTGGCAGCATAGTGAAACTCCTTAAATTTTTCTGAGTTCATTTAATATAGTTAATAACGTTGTCATTCCTCGGCGGTGCGACCGGATTCGCGCCTTCTTTGTATCCCAGCGCTACCGTGCAGATATGGCTGTATCCGCCTGGGATGCCCAGTTTCTTCTTCAGTTCTTCGCCCTTTGCCGAGGCGAAAAGGTGAGCCGATGAGGTTATGATGCAGGAGCCTAAGAAAAGTGATTCTGCGGCCAGCGCGATGTTCTGTGCCGCCGCGCCGCAGTCTATCTGGACGAACCTGGCCTTTTCGTCCGCTGAGATCAATATGACCGTGGGTGCATTGTGAAATGTATTATAGCCGGGCACGCTTGCCCTAGTAGCCAGCAGCTCGTTGCCCGAGTTAATCATATTCTCTTTGATGATGGCGACCATTCTTTCCAGCATGACTTTGTCCTGTACTACGGTGAAATGCCACTTCTGCTGATTCATGGCGTTGGGCGCAGACAGAGCTGCATCCAATATCTGAGTTAAATCCGCATCGGTTATCTGTTTTGCTTTGTACTGCCGGACGCTTCTTCTATTGCAGATGACTCTTACTGCTTCGTTCATGCTTCAGCCCCTTTTCCCTTAGTGCTCTCGAAAACAGGATCTACAGTCGATTATTATATCATTTCATCCGATGACGAATGCTGACAGTCATTGGCTTTCCTGTGCCCAATATGTTTGCTTATGTCCTTTGGCCTCATATTCTGCTATAAGACTAAAGGCTTCTATATGCGTTAGTCCGGCCTTGACCAATGAGACGTTCCCGTTGTCGTCCTGGCGCCAGACGGACCAGCCGGGTCTGCCTGTGTCTCCGTCATCGCGCTTGGATTCGTTGGCTTCTTTTATTTGTTGTGTCGGCGGTGTGAGCGAAATCACGCTCGCAACAGGCGGCTTCTTTCGGAAGGCATTATATATCATGTACCCCACGCTGACTAAGACGATTATCGATGCGACTACGTGAAAGAACATCGCGATTCCCTCACAGTGTTCCAGGACTCCCATCCGTGAGAACATCCAGTTCCAGTCGTGCGTCCCTTTACCGAGCAGCGGCAGGGCTTGAGTCTGGGCGTCGGCCATGTATCCTGCCATATACATCATGCTTTCCCCGAACCAGAAGCCGCAGAAAGCCGATTCGTATCTCTGGCGGCGGTAGAGGAAGTACAGCGCTATACCGAGAGGGACGAGGATCTGAGCGAAGGTCCCTCCAAGGAAATGCAGCCATTCACCGAAGAAAGTGAAGAGGAAATGCCCGCCCTCATGTATGAACAGGTTCAGCCAGTCTATGAAGTGGAAGCCGTAGGCGAAGACCAGCCAGAAGGCATAGGGCACAAGGCAGAGCGCGAATATCTTCTTGAATAATGACACTATTACCTTCGCTGCTTCTTATTTTGCTGCCTCTTATAGAGATTCCCCTGTAGCCGTTGGATGCGTGCATGTATCTGCCAACCCGGACCTCTGTAGTTGCAATACGTTCGTTGGTACATTTCCCGGTGGATGTTCTTCAGAGTCGATTTTTGTGTACTGCTGAGCTGCGACGAATGCTGCTTCATAACCTTCTCGATGGATTCAAGGAAATCAGCCCAGCCGTCGGTGAGGCCGGTGACCAAGCTTTTCCCGTTTTTCAGCTCATCGGCCGCGGGTGCATTCCCGCTTTTCTCGAGCTCAGCGATAAACTCGTGGACGGTACGCCAGAAATCCTCGTTCGATTTAAACATATTCGCTCTCTATTTATCGTTTTCAATCTGGTTCGTCGGTGGAGTCGTACTCTTCGAGCAGTTTGGGGTTCTGCGCCTCTGGTTTGAAAGTCTTTATCGTTACTAGATGAATTGTAACGCCCCCCGCGATAGCAAGCAGGATTAACTGCACCCACCACAGCGATATCGCCCACACCGAATAGCCGATCGTCAGCCACAACAGCAGAATCGAGAATAGTTTTTGTTTTAGCGGTATGCCCTTTTCTTCCCGATAGTTCCTGATGTACTGTCCGCACCAGCGGTTGGTCATTAACCAGCGATAGAACCGCTTTGAGCCGCGCGCGTAGCAGACGGCGGCTAGGAGCAGAAAGGGAGTGGTCGGCAGCACTGGCAGGAACATGCCGAGGATGGCCAATGCCACGCAAATCGTGCCGATGAGGACCAGCAGTTTTTTAATCAGCTCTTTCATGGCTACCTTATTCTATCAGCTTCGCTGGTATGCGCAATGATGTATCTGGCGATAGATTGAATCGCGGCGTCGCCCTGCGGGGTGACAGCGCGATAGAGATGCCAGACATGCGGCATCTCAGGGTAAATTTCGAATGTCACATCCACCTGTGCCGCCTTCAGTTTCTCGACCAGCAGTGTGATGTTGTCATAGAGGCACTCGCTTGTGCCGGTCTGCACCAGTATTGGAGGTAAGCCGGTGAATTTTCCGTGGATGGGCGATACCAGCGGGTCGTTGAGCTGGTCGGGCCTTGCATAGTAGCTCATCCACTGTCGAACAACGGGCAGCGTAAGGCAATCGGTTGTACTGTTGCGCGTCCAGCTCTCGCCGGGGAATGTGAGGTCCGGGCCCGGACAAATAGTTACCGCAGCAGCCGGATTCGGCAGGCCGGCTTCGCGCAGCTTTAACAGTAATGCGAGTGTCAGCGTGCCGCCGGCTGAGTCGCCGGCAATAACGATCTTGTTCGGTTGGATACCCTGGTCGAGGAGCGCGCGATAGGCGATGAACACATCTTGCAGACCCGCGGGGAAAGGGTTCTGCGGCGCCAGGCCGTAGTCCGGCGCGTACACGCG
Source organism: Dehalococcoidia bacterium (assembly GCA_041653935.1). Taxonomy (GTDB): domain Bacteria; phylum Chloroflexota; class Dehalococcoidia; order E44-bin15; family E44-bin15; genus JAYEHL01. Next base: position 62,491 of record JBAZEO010000001.1, read on the forward strand.
CGCGCCAGATGCGATAGCTATATGCGATATGATGTCGCGATGGCTCCTGGGCGAGCAGAGCACCATGCCGCCGCCGTGGATATATAGGAGGATGGGCCCGTTATCGGCGCCGCGGGCGATAGTGCGCTCGGCCGGTACGCCAGCCAGGGAAACCCGTAAAATCTCAACCCGCCTGAGGAATTTGCGCGGCAGGCCGAGCGATGCAACTGCCTGCATGCGGGCCGGAGGCCAGGTGTTCATCTCTGTGAGAAGCTTCCGTGTGGCCACGACGCAGATTTCGAGCTTCAGGTTCCGTTCGGGTGAGACGGGGCCGCGGCGTAAACGATTCCAGGTTGTCTGCAGCGCAGCGATAAAGCAGAGCCAGAGCAGCTTCAATACTCCAAATCTCACTGTTTTTCGGTTGAAGCGATGAAGTCGTTTGCGGAGCTTTCGATGGAAGAAGCCGTCGGGCAGTTTGTACCAGAAGAACAGGCGGCCATAGGCCATCTGGTACCAGAGAAGAGGAGCGGCGATGATTGCCTCCAGCAATGTCAGGCGATACCGGCCTTCGGCAACCCGCCTGAGTCTGTGCGACTTCACCTGATACTCGTAATCCTTCCGTGTGTCATCTGTGAGACTTTCGGCAAAACTGGTTGAGTAGATCGCTGCCGGGGTGAACTTCGCGTCCAGAGCGGTGCGACACAACGACTGGTGCAGTTCAAATACGTCTGCGGCTGTCTTCTTCCACGGCACATTGACCCGCATCTTGTCCAGTTGATAGGCGATGATGTTAGGATTGGAATCCGTAGTGGTTGTGATACTGCCGGAGGGATGTAGCTTGGTGCAGAACTCCAGTACAGTTTTCTTACTGTTATCGGAAGTGATGTCTATGAGTATAGCCGCGCATAGACTATCGGCATCGACGTAAGTGCGAATGCGGACTGATGTCTGGGCCATTATCGTGACATCGAAGTCACCAATGTGGCGAAAGCCAAGTTCCTGGACCTGCGCTTCCAGCGTATCCCTCGGTTCAGGCGCCTGTGCTGAGCCGCCCTGATCGGTCAGCGGCGTCACGATAGGCACGCTAAGCGGTTTGGATGAGACGAATACGACTGTGATCACCAGCACGATCACGGCTGCTTCCCACAGTATGGCTATCGGCGTTGACCATGATCCTAACAATAAAAATACGATGGCGGAAAGAGCTAGCCCTGCTATTCCGGATAGATACTCAATTCGATTCAAAGAGCCTCCGCTGTTCCGTCTTCATGCATTCTAACATGGTTCGGTACTAACTATTAAAGCTAATATTTTTTATACCGATTCTGCGGATGGTGGCATTTTACAACTGTTAGTAATACTTCTCAATGCCGCCGAATCCGAATTGTTTATCCTTCTCGGTCATCTTGATGAAATATCCCAGGCGCTTCGTGAACTCCTGGGGCCTGTTGCGGACGCCGTCTATAAACGCAACGCGGATCCGTATGTATGGTTGTGAGAATGCTTGAAAGTTCTTCCAGGCTTTATTGTTTGCCTTGATGGCCTTCAGGATGTCGAGTGGTATCTCAAACTGCTCCTCGGCAAGATTTCCTAATTTTGCCAGCACGTCATCGACGACTTTGCCCTGCTTGATCATTTCCCTTAGTCGTTCCTTATTCGCTTGTGAGTATGTAGTCTTAGGGTTTCTCACAGAGAATCTTTGCGCGAATCTGTCCTCATCAATTGTCTTGACGATGCTATCGATCCAGCCAAAGCAGAGAGCTTCTTCAACTGCGTCGTTGTAAATAATGCGCGGTTTTCCAGTATGCTTTTTGTAGTACACGAGCCAGACTTCTTTCTCGGACTTATAGTGCTTCTTGAGCCAATCATGCCATTCCCTCCGGTTCGTCACATACAGAAGTTTGGCTTCGTCCAGGCTGTGTTTGTCGCTCATCTCATCATTTTTCCGCTATCACCAGCATCTCGAAATCTTCGGTAGTTAATTTATCGTTCCGGCTGAAGGCGCCGAGCTTGGCGCCGTAGATGTCGATTGTCTTGAACTTCAATGTTTTGAGCAGCCACGTTATCTCTGACGGCACGTAGTATCTCTCGTTGCTTTGCAGTTCCTTTTTATTCCCGAAATCGTCTTCAAAGATCGTGGTGTTATGGTCGCGGAAGGTCATCAGGTCGAATGAGCTGTTGTGATACGTTGCGTTCCCTTCGTTCAAATCCGAGTTAAGGAATTCGTCGAGCTTGTGAAACAGGGGGAACAGGCCGTTCAACGTGGTGAATATCAGCTTCCCGCCCGGCTTCAGGGCCTTCGCGGCGTTCTTCAAAATTTGATAGTTCATCTCGTCGGTCTCCATCAGCGGGAACGAGCCTTCGCAAAGCATGATGGCCAGGTCGAACTCGCTTTTAAACGGGAGCTTCCTCGCGTCATGTTTACGGAAATCGATCTTCAGCTTCTGCTCCGCCGCTTTTTCCTGCGCCCTTTTCAGCTGCGATTCCGACAGGTCGATGCCGACGACGCTGTATCCTCTTCTGGCCAGTTCGATGGAATGCCTGCCGGTGCCGCATCCGATATCGAGTATCTTTGTTGCCTTGTTGTGTCCGATCTCCTTCTCGATGAAGTCGCATTCTCCGACGGTTCCCCGCGTGAAGCTCTCGTTATCGTATTTCACTCCGTAGTTCTCAAATAGCTCTTCATACCATTGTTTCATGTTGTTTAGTCAGTCCTTTACAGTTTTGTTTATTTCAGCAGCTTCCCCAGCTCCCCGCCCCACTCCTTCGCTCGCTCCGCCTCCCCCTCTTTCATCGGCCCGGACACGCCCGTGACCAGGAATTTCTGTGTCTTGGCCGCTCTGCTGTATCCCGCTCGCTTCAGCCCCTTCATTATCGATTCTGCTGCGCCGCCGGGCGACCACTTGAAACGCGTCTCGAAGGCGGCGGCTTTTCCCTTCCCTTTAGGAAGGCCGTCGAGCCATGTGCGCATGAGCGGGTGCGAGATATCCGCCGGGTTTTTCGCGTTCTTGGGGTCCTCGCTGACGTCCTTGCGCATCTTGTCTGTGGAGAGTCTGAAGGCATGGAGAGGAGCGCCCGCCACTATCAGGTCGGCGTCCGCCGTAACCGCGGCGGTAGCCTCGGCGGTGGAGAGCGCCCGCGCCTCGGGACCTATGCCTTCCGCTATAGCACGGGCGATGGCCGCGGTGTTGCCCCACATGGATTCATAAACGACGATTGCTTTCATCTAGGCCTCCTTCTACTTCTTCCAGAACTGCCACCATGGGTGTTTGATGCGGGTCTTAATGTTGACCTTGACCGACGCGGATCCCAACTCCTTGGTCAGCTTATCAATCGACTCCTGAACCTTGCGCAGGTCCTGGCCTGCGAATTTGATGGTCGCGCCGCAGTGCGGGCAGGCGTGGGCCTTGCCCGGGCTGATTTCTTCAGACCGCATTGAAAAGCTCTTGTGGCAAATCGAACACGGGATATTTACTTCCATCTTGTCTCACCTCTCTGGCGCTGGAGAGCTCCCGCGCCGGGTTCTCCTCGTCCTCCGCCCAGCGTGACGGATTATCCATTATATATTGGCGGATGAGATTCAGGGAAGCGTCGTCGCGGATGATGTGTTCATAATAATTGCGTTGCCAGACATTGTAAACAGGTGTGTTTTGTCGCATCCATTTGGTCACGGCGGATTTAAACGATCTGATGATGGTCGGCACAGATCCGGCGACGGGTTTGCCAAATCGTTCCGCCGTAGGGGCACGGCATGCCGTGCCCCTACAATTAATAACGATGATCCCGTGTACGTGATTTGGCATGACGACGAATTCATCCAATTCGATGTGGGGGAAATGTGCGGGGATGTCACGCCAATGTTTTTCCGCCATCATGCCCGCCTCGTTCAGAATCATTTTCCCGTCCGAAATATCTCCGAACAGGCACGCACGGTCCCGCATGCCAACGGTCACAAAATATGCGCCTTCCCGCGTGTAATCGTATCCTTGCAGGCGCATCGAATGGCGGTGGTGTTTGTCCGAATCGTGATTCGTGCTCATTATCTTTTTTACCCCCCGCCCCCTCTGCTCCCATGTCCCCCGCCATAGCGCGTGCGCTAGATAAGGATAACCCCCACCCCCTCATCACCGCGGCATCAGCGCGAACACGCCCCAGCCCAGGTATTCACGCGTGTAAGCGGAGTAGCGCTCGGGTTCCGAGGTCAGTTTGGCTCGAACATCTTTCGCGAGCTCGTCGCCGGGATTGGCTTCAAGCCATCGGCGCATGGTGAGCCATTTGGCCGCCTCGTATCTGTCCCAGCCGTCCTGGTCAGCCAGAACCATTTCCACGACGTCGTAGCCAAGGTGGCCGAAAGACGCGAGAAGTTCTGGAAGCATGAGAAATTCGGAGATCGAGTCGGCAAGACACCCCTTGGCGACATCTTCCGTCGGCGGCAACTGCCGCCAGTAGGGCTCGCCGATCAGGATGATCCCTCCGGTGCGCAGGCTCCGCGCCAGAAGCTCGATAGTGCCGGCGACTCCCCCGCCGATCCAGGTGGCGCCGACACAGGCTGCCACATCGGCCTTCTCGTCGGAGACATAGCCGGCAGCGTCGCCATGGATGAACTTGACTTGATGGGCGACGCCGAGTTCTTCGGCACGGAGTTTCGCTTGCTCGGTGTACAACTGGCTCATGTCGATGCCGGTGCCGATGACGCCGTGATCGCGCGCCCAGGTGCACAGCATCTCCCCCGAACCGCTGCCGAGGTCGAGCACTCGGGCCCCCGGTTCCAGACGCAGCGCCGCGCCGAGAGTGGCGAGCTTTTCGGGTGTGAACGGGTTATGGATGCGGTGAGCACTTTCGGTGATGTTGAAGATCCGTGGAATGTCCATTATAGAAAATCTCCTTACGGGTGTGAATAGATTCGGTCACTGCCTAACAGTAATTTTTAAACTGATTCTACTAATGGTTTCATTCTACAGCCGGCGGTAATGTGAGTCAAACGTAAATCTCAGATGTGGTTTTAGAAGAGTTAGCCCCCCGCCCCCTCTGCTCCCACGTCCCCCGCCCTTACGCGAGCGATGGTCGCGATGTTGCCCCACAGGGATTTATAAACTACGATAGCGTTTGTAGAGTCTCCTACTGCGCTGTCGAACTTAATGATAACCTGTGTTAATCATATATATTGACTAATATTATCGCTATTGCTGTCATTAGCAACATCACAGCAAGAAGTGCTAACAATACTTTCCCCCACCATTTTGGAGAACTTAGATTCTTATATCTGCGCTCTTCTTGGTCAATTTGCCATTTTCTGAATGCATCTGCTCTTGTTTTGTCGTCAGGCCAGCCTCCTTGAGGAGGTTTAGGAAGTGTGGCAGACATATGGCGGGACATAGGAATCGTTATTGCGACTGGTATCATCCAAATGAAATAAGCAAGAGCGGAAAACCAGACGTTATGCGTGAAAACGTAAACAGACCAGGCTATTGATATTGGGAATATGATAGACATGTATATAAAAGTAGCGATGAGCAATTGCTTACGGCCACGTTTCGAAATAGGCTGTGATAGCTTGTCTTCCTTTCCCTGTATACCGAGCCATCCTGCAACTATTGCATGTAATATAGTCGGAAGTAAAAATAGCGCCAATGGGACTAAGACTGCTGCAAGTTTCATTTGTTTCTCGCGTTCACCTTTATCCTAGATTTATAGACCCCCGCCCCCTCTGCTCCCACGTCCCCCGCTGTTGCGCGTGCGCCGACTAAGGATACCCCCCGCCCCTTTGCCCCCATGTCCCCCGCCGTAGCGCGGGCGATGGCCGCCGTGTTGCTCCACAGGAATTCATATACGACGATAGTTTTTATGAAATTATCCTTTCGGTACAGGTGAAAGTGTACCTCATTTTTATCATGGCGTGAAATCTAGGTAAGCCTTTAATAGTGATTCCTTTGCGTCGCTTGCGTCTTTCCGGTGCTCCTTCTTAAACAATTTAGTAATTTGTCTATTGAATTGTTTCCATTTTCCTCGGTCTATATCAAGAATTTTGCATATTTCGTCAGAGAAACCATAATTTTCTTTATCAGAAATGCACATTATTAATTCTCTCATGGTATGTGGGATATTGAGAGAAGGCTTGGGTGCAGGTGTGGTTCGAAGTCCCATTTCGTATAAATAATAATCATCGAATGGTGTCGTATAGCTTAATAAGTTGATTTTCGCATCGGGATTTTCTACAGTTAATGAAGGTAAATCTAAATCTTCAAAGAAGTAATAGCCGAGAAAATCAAGCTCATCGCATGCAGATGGGTTTATCTTTTGGACACTTGAAAGCCGCCTGTTTAAAAAATGAATAAAAACGCAAGGAATGTCGCATAATTCAGAGATAATCCTGAGATCAGTGAGACATACCGCCCATGGTAAATCGTTTGAGTGGAATATACCCAGATCTGCAACGTCATGTAGTACTGGTGTAAAAACGCTAAGTGAATCAAGACACACAGTTATGAGATATACATTTTTGATCTTGGTAGAATCCAATATAAGAGTTTGTCCATCTGGTAGAAAGAAGGCAGGGTTTTTAATTGAGAATACGTATTCACGTGCACACAATGCTTGGTCATGAGCATCCACCACAATTCTGGTCAAATCCTCTGAAAGGCTCGGAGCACCTCTTCGTGCAGGTAATGACATAGATGCCGCTTTGCATTCAATTAGAAACAGCTTATTATCATATTGAATAAGTCCATCTAATTCGGCTTCTCCGTCTTCGCCATTAATTTTCTTAGGGTACCGAAGATTATTGTAGGATTGACTAGTGCCGATAGCATTTGATAAATACTCAATAGCTTTTTTCTCAAGATAGGTAGCGCGTGCAGATTGGTATTTCTGCCAATAATCTGGGTCCTTCTTAATCTCAGTTTCTAGCATGCCACGTATTGCAAAAATAAGTAAATGACAAAGCGGTAACATATATTGATGATCCCAAGTAATAATCGGATGGGTTCTCAAAATATGGGTTGCAGCCGGAAAAGCAAATTCGGCCTTCACACTTCCGAACGTGGTGGAAAAGGTATTGAGAAAAGCTTGGACTCTGTCTTTATCAATACCGCTATGTTCAGAGATTTCTTTAGGACTGCAAGTCCATGCCGTAGCGAGATTCGAAAAGGCATATGCACCGCCAGCGGTATCTATATAAGTCGTCAAATCCTTACCAGATTTCTTGGAAAGTTTCAAAAGGAGGCTTTCTGGGTACTGAGTGTTATGTGGCAATCCTTTCTTAAAGCGCTTGACTTCTAAAAGAAGTTGACCAGCTTGAAGCTTACTCTCATCTATAATTTTATAGAGGTTGTGATTATTTATTGCTCCCATGGCATCAGTAATTCTGAGAGCGTCTTCAATACAAAACCCGAGGTTCTTCTTTAGCCACTCGTCATGCGGTTCAAAAAGGCCTTTTAGCAGATCGAATTCGTGATGATGGTAGGTTTCATTTCTGACTCCGATCTCGTATAGTATCGTACGGAAACGCAGAGACTGAAGTGCGTTGGGTGGGCTTGGGTTTTTCGGGTCAGCCCTTTCTGTCGCATACATTGTGAATATATCTTTGAATATCTCATCAACTTTGTCAGATACCACACCAAGTTCTTCTTTACCAAGTGGAGTGATTTCTTTAGGGATGTAAGGATGTTTGAGATACATGAGTATGATATATTCAGCATGCGCAGATTTGCCTTCGTGTTCCCATTCTTTATAGGTATCAGGATCGTATGCTACATTGATGAGTGAATAGTTGGCTATCATATTGAGGGCATCATATTTATCTAATATTTGCTCAAGTTCTTTTGCTTTCAGGGGGATATTATGGACTAGCTCATCATGTATCGCAGCCATTCGTGAAACATGCTCTTGCCATTGATCTGCTGACATGGTGTTTTGCATGCGCACAAAACGACCATGTTTCTCCATGCGTATACCTGGAGCTTCGAATACTTCGTCTGGTTTGTTAGTAAATTTAAAATCTGCCATATTAGTAGCGAATGACACAATCTTGGTGAGAGTGGAAACCTAAAAATCTAATATAGATTACATAATCTATAGAATTATATATTAGGCATGCATTATATAGGGCTTTATCCCCTCAGCGTTGCGCCGAGCTCTTTTGTCAGCCGTTCCAGTATCTTCCCCTGCGCCTTGTCCACCTCTTCGTCGGTCAGGGTGCGGTCGGGGGACTGGTAGGAGATGCTCAGAGCCAGGGATTTCTTGCCCTGCGGCACCTGCTTGCCGGTGTAGACGTCAAAGAGGGTGACCCTGGCGGCCAGCGGCGATTTGCCGATGATATCTATGACCTTCTGCGCAGGCGTTTCGACATCGAGGATTATGGCGATGTCCCGCAGCACGGCGGGGAACCTGGGCAGGGCGCGGAATTTCTTTTCTTTCGATGTGGCGGCGAGGAGCTTCTCCATGTCGATCTCGAAGAGGCAGATGGTCTGCGGGTCGATGTCGTACTGCTCGGCGAGGCGCGGGTGCAGCTCGCCCAGTATCCCTATCGATTCCTTGCCGACTACGATCGATGCCTGCCGCGCGGGTACGAGCGTCTTATCGTTTGATGCGGTGTATCCGGCGTCGATGCCGAGTCGTTCCATTAGAGTTTCGATTATGCCCTTGGCGTCGAAGAAGTCCATCGATTTGCCTTCGCCGTGCCACGACCGTATTGTGCGCGGGCCGCACATGATGCCAGCGAGCATTTCGAGCTCGTGCGGCAGGTCGTTCTTTTTTGGAAGGTAAACGCGGCCGGCCTCGAAGAGGCGGATGCCGCCGTCCTCGTGCTTGAGGTTGGCGGCAAGGGTCGACAGCAGGCCCGGCCTGAGCGACGTGCGCATGTACTCCTGCTCCGGCGTTATCGGGTTCTCCAGCCTGAGCGGCTTGGCCTCGCGGTCGAAGCGCTTGAGCGACTCGAGGCTGGTGAGCGAGTAGGTGATTATCTCCTGCATGCCGCAGCCGGCGAGTATGTCGGCCACGTTGCGCCGCAGCGTGCGCATCGGGTCGGGGGTGTGGTGCGGCAGGGCACCGGAAAGCTGTGTCGTCGGAAGGTTGTCGTAGCCGATGATGCGGGCGATCTCCTCGATGACGTCCTCGGCCAGTTTGACCTCGGTGCGCCAGTAGGGAACCGTTACTGACAGCTCGTCGGATTTCACTTCGTCGCATTTAAATCCGAGCGATGTCAGCACTCTCTTAACATCGGCCTGCGGTATCTTCACGCCGAGCACGCGCTCGACCCTGGTTAACTTAAGATCGATCTTACGCTCGGGCTGCTTGCCGGGATAAACGTCGATGATGCCCTTGGCGATCTGGCCGCCGCCGAGCTGGGCCAGGAGCTGGGTGGCGCGGCGCAGCGCGTGCACGGGCAGCTCCGCGCTCAGGCCTTTCTCGAAACGGAGCGAGGCCTCGCTGCGCAGCTTGAAGCGGGCGGAGGTGCGCCGTATGCTGGCGGGGTTGAAGTTGGCCGACTCGAGAAGGACGTTCACCGTCCTGTCGGACACCTCGCTGTTGGCTCCTCCCATGACGCCGGCCACGGCCACGGGCCCGGCGCCGTCGTTGATCATGAGCGTATCTTTCGTCAGCTCGCGCTTCACATCGTCCAAGGTGGCCATAACGTCGCCATCTTTAGCGCGCCTAACGATTATCTTGCCCTTGGCCAGCTTATCGAAGTCGAAGGCGTGCAGCGGCTGGCCGAACTCCAACATTACATAATTAGTGACATCCACAACATTGTTTATCGGGCGCTGGCCGCAGGCTGTCAGTCTCTGCTGCATCCACGCCGGCGACGGCCCGACCTTGATGCCGGTGACCAGGCTGGCGGTGTAGCGCGGGCACAGGTCGGCGTCCGCTATCTCGACCGAGGCTTTACTCCCTATCGGCGTCTCCGACTCTTTATAATCGAGATTCGGCAGCTTCATCGGCTTGCTGGTTATGGCTGCCACCTCGCGCGCTATGCCGATGACCGAGAGCAGGTCGGGGCGGTTAGCCGTGGTCTCCACATCAAGTATCGCATCGCCCAGGTAGCTGTCGAGGGGGGTGCCGATGGGGGCGTCGTTTGGAAGAACTAATATTCCCTCGTGGCTCTGCGATATGCCCAGCTCGCACTCGGAGCAGACCATGCCCTGCGACTCCACGCCGCGTATCTTGGCCTTCTTCAGCTTGGATTTCTTCCCCGTGTCCGGGTCGATTAGCTCGGCGCCCATGCGGGCGAAGGCTATCCTCTGGCCGCAGGCCACGTTGGGCGCGCCGCAGACAACCGTTATTTTCTCCGTCTGCACATCGACGGTCACCAGGTGCAGCTTCTCGGCGTTCGGATGTTGCTCGACGCTCAGGACAAGCCCGACGAAGACGTTGTTCCATCCGCCGGTGCTCTCGACGGCACCAACCTCTGCTCCGGCCATGGTCAGTTTATGCGCCAGCTCGGCGACGGGTATGCCGATGTCGACGTATTCTTTTAGCCAGCTAATCGGTGCTTTCATATATTTAGAATTGCTTCAAAAATCTCAAATCGTTGCTGTAGAACAGCCGTATATCGTCTATGCCGTACCTCAGCATGGAGATGCGCTCCACGCCCATGCCGAAGGCGTAGCCGGTGTACTTCTCGGGGTCGTATCCCACGTTGCGCAGTACCTGGGGGTGCACCATGCCCGCGCCCATTATCTCTATCCATCCGGTATCGGAGCACAGGCGGCACCCCTTGCCCCCGCAGACGAAGCAGTCGATGGCCATCTCGCAGCCCGGCTCGACGAAGGGGAAGTAATCGCAGCGGAATCTCACCTTGCGCTCATCGCCGAACGTGCGCCTGGCGAACTCGTAGAGCGTGCCCTTGAGGTCGGCGAAAGTTATGTGCTCATCCACAGCCAGCCCCTCTATCTGGTAGAACATGGACTCGTGCCTGGCGTCCGTGGCCTCGTACCTGTAGCATTTGCCCGGCACGACAACCCTGACAGGAGGTTTGGTTTTCTCCATAACCCTTATCTGCATCGGCGACGTGTGTGTCCGCAGCAGCATGTGGCGTTCGCCCTTCTCGTTCCTGTGATCGATCCAGAACGTGTCCCACATGTCGCGGGCCGGATGGTCCGCCGGTATGTTCAGCGTGTCGAAGTTGTAATGCTCCCACTCCACCTCGGGGCCCTCGGCTACCTGGAACCCCAGCGAGGAGAACACATCGCAGACCTCGCGCATCATCTGCGTGGCGGGGTGCAGCCGTCCGGCGCTTACGGGGCGGCCGGGAAGCGTTATATCGAACTTCTCACCCTTGGTATCCTTGGCCGACGTCTCCATATCCTCGTAAAGGCGTTCCTTCATGGCTGTGAGGTTTTCTTTGTAGATCATTTCCAGCATGCCCTTAACGTCGTTAGCGAAGGCGCCTATAGACTTGCGCTGTTCGGGGGAAAGGGTGGAAACGCTGCGCAGTATGTTGGTGAGCTCGCTCTTCTTGCCCAGGTGCGCGACGCGCCATGCCTCCAGCTCCTTGACGTTGGCGATGTGATTAATATCGTCGAGGGCTTTTGCTTTTATTTCTTCGAGTTTCTTGAGCATATCGTCTGCTATTATAGGCCAGGCATATCTGAGGGTCAAGCTGAGCCCTCACCCTTACCCTCTCCCTGCGGAGGGAGAGGGAGATATTTTTTAAAGCTATCTCCCCCTAACCCCCTCTTCTAAAAAGAGGGGGAACTGTCCGTGTAACTGTACGTATTACAGCATATAGTGAACCTTAATGTATGTGCACGGACGAAGTCCAGTGCACATACGAATAATTTCGCGCGCTGCAGCTTAAGGGGAGAGAGATTTAATATTTCCCATATAGTACTCGTCATGGAAGGGCCAACGTGTGGGGGACTAACAGGGGGTTCGGAGAATCGACACTTCAAAGCGGACTCAATAGAATGGGGACAAAATAAGAAGCACCCTCAAACGAGGGTGCTTCTTTCATTCTCTAATTCTTACTTAGCTTTTCTTAATGGACGCTACGATCTTTGAGAAAGCCTGCGGATCGCGCACGGCCATATCCGCCAGGACCTTGCGGTTGATCTCTACCCCAGATTTATTGAGACCGTCCATGAAAGTGCTGTATGTCATTCCTTCGCCGTGGACAGCAGCATTGATTCGAGTGATCCACAGCCTTCTGAAGTCTCCTTTGCGCTGGCGCCGATGGACAAAGGCATAATGCCCGGCGTGCATCATAGCTTCATTCGCTGCTTTATAGTGTATATGTCTGGCAGCGCGCTGGCCCTTTGTCATATTCAGTATTTTTTTATGACGATGGTGTGCGGCAACATTACCTACAGCTCTTGGCAATTAAATCCTCCTTAAGAATAGGGCAGAAGCTTCTTGATCTTATCCGTGAAAGACGGATGCAGAGGGAGCTTCGCATCGTAGGCCTGCTTGGCCCGTTTCGATTTATTCCTGCGCAAATGGCTCTTACCACCCTTCATGCGCATTATCTTTCCCGAACCGGTTATGCTGAACCGGCGCTTAGCTGGCTTATGAGTTTTTAATTTGGGCATCCATTGGCTCCTTGTCTTTTTCTGTAGCCTTCTCTTCCGCTGCCGGCTTTTTAACAAGTTTCCCCGGAGAGAGGATCATGATCATGCGTCTGCCATCCATAACGGCGGACCTTTCTATTACTACCTCTCCTTCCAGGTCTTTGGCCAGCCTGTCGAGCAATTCCTTGCCCAGCTCCGGATGAGTTATCTCCCGTCCGCGGAAGATAATCGATACTTTTACCTTATCACCCTCTCCGAGAAGCTTCCTGATGGTCTTGGTCTTAAATTCGATATCGTGATCGCCTATCTTAGGCCTTAACTGGACCTCTCGGAGATTAATGGACTTCTGTTTCTTTCTGGCCTCGTGTTCTTTCTTGGTCTGTTCGTATTTAAACTTTCCGTAATCGATGAGGCGGCATACCGGGGGGACCACTTGAGGTGCTACCTCAACAATATCAAAGCCTCTTTCAGTTGCTATCTCTCGCGCCTTGAAGAGCGGCATCGTTCCAAGCTGTTCGCCTGTTTCACTGATTAACCTCACCTCTTTGCCGATGATCTGCTGGTTTACTCTATACTTTTTATTTATGCCTGTCCCCCTTAAGATAATGTGTTATACAGAATCGAAATATACTATATTCTTACCCTAAAAATCAAGCCGTTTTGTTAGAAACGGCGTCTTTTGCCATGGATTTGAACTCAGCCACTGGCTTCTTTCCCAGGTCTTCGCCGGTGCGCAGGCGTATCGATACGCTGTTTTCAGTCATCTCCTTGTCGCCGACGATCAGCATGTACGGTATCTTCTGCATCTGTGCTTCCCTGATCTTGGAGTTCATCCGCTCCGAACGGGCGTCGACCTGAACGCGCAGGCCGTCCGCCTTGAGCTCTGCTTCCAGCTTGTTGGCGTATTCTATGTGCCTGTCGGCGATAGGTATGATCATCACCTGAACCGGCGACAGCCACACCGGGAAGGCCCCGCCGTAGTGCTCCACCATAACGCCGAAGAAGCGTTCCAGGCTTCCCATGAGGGCGCGGTGTACCATGTAAGGCCGCCGTTCCTTGCCGTCCTCACCGACGTACGTCATATCGAATCGCTCGGGCTCATTGAAGTCGAATTGTATTGTTGAACACTGCCAGTACCGCCCCAGCATGTCCTTTATCTTTATATCGATCTTGGGCCCGTAAAACACGGCCTCGCCCTCTTTGCGCTCGTGCGGCAGATTGCGGGCATCCAGCGCTTTGACCAGAGATCGCTCGGCCTGTTCCCACATGTCGTTGCTGCCCGCGTATTTACTCAGATTTTGTGAATCGCGCACGCTTAGCTCTACCTTGTAGTTTTCGAAGCCGAAGGCGCGCAGTATGCTGATACAGAAGTCGAGCACCCGCAGTATCTCGCCCTCGATCTGCTCAGGCGTGCAGAAGATGTGCGCGTCGTCCTGGGTGAAGCCGCGCACCCGCAGCAGGCCGTGCAGTGTGCCGCTTCGTTCGTAGCGATACACCGTACCCAGCTCGGCCCAGCGCAGCGGCAGCTCGCGGTAGGAGCGCGTCTTCGTCTTGTATATCATGATGTGGAACGGGCAGTTCATGGGCTTGATGTAGTAGTCCTGCTCGTCGATCTCCATCGGAGAGTACATGCTGTCTTTATAGAATCCCAGATGTCCCGAGGTCTCCCACAGGTGCGCCCGTCCGATGTGCGGAGTGAATACGATGTCGTAGCCGCTTTCCAGATGCCGCTTGCGCCAGTAATCCTCTATCAGCACCCGTATCAGGCCACCCTTGGGATGCCAGTAGGCCAGTCCGGCCCCGGCTTCCTCATGGAAACTTACCAGGTCCAGCTGCTTGATCAGTTTGCGATGGTCGCGGGCCTCGATCTCGGCCAGTTTCTTGATATGCTCGTCAAGTTCAGCTTGTGTCTCGAAGGCTACGCCGTAGATGCGCTGCAGCATGGGTCGTTTTTCGTCTCCCCTCCAGTAGGCTCCGGCGATGTTCAACAACTTGAAGGCCTTCACCTCTCCGGTCGATTTAACATGCGGCCCGCGGCACAGGTCTGTGAATTTCCCCTGCCGGTAGATGCCGACGCGCTCCTCGGGAATCTCGTCGATAAGCTCAAGCTTATACGGCTGTGCGGCGAAGATACGCCGTGCCGCATCCTTGCTCATTTCTTCGTGGGTAAAAGGCGTGTTCCGGGCGATGATTTTCGTCATCAGCTTTTCGATTGCGGGCAGGTCTTCGGGCGTTAACGGGCGCGGCAGGTCGAAATCATAATAGAAGCCGTTCTCGATCACCGGCCCTATGCCGAATTTGGAGTCGGGGAATAACGATTGAACCGCCTCGGCCATTATATGTGATGCCGAGTGTCTCAGTTGCTCTATATGCTCTGTTTGTTCGCTCATAATAAGTTATTTCGTTTCGATATTCCTTAATTCAATTAATAGCCTCCCGTCCTGAAAGGAACGAGAGGCTCGCTCGAAGGGACGAATTGAATGGTGGGCGGTATTGGAGTCGAACCAACGACCTCTGCGATGTCAACGCAGCACTCTTACCAACTGAGCTAACCGCCCATTGCATAACCCATTCGAAGTGTACAAAAATCGCTAGGTGAAGTCAAGCTTACCATTGTCGGGGAAGCCCTCACCCTTGCCCTCTCCCCTGCGGAGGGAGAGGGCAACATCATTTATGTAACTTCCCCTTCCCCCCTCTTCTAAAAATAGGGGGGACTCCCCGTATAGCCGTACGTATTACAGCATATAGTGAACCTTAATGTATGTGCACGGACGAAGTCCAGTGCACATACGAACAATATCGCGCGCCGCAGCTTAAGAAAGGATGATTTTTTAAAATTATCCTAAATCCCCTTTTACAAGAGGGGAACTAAGGGGGATTTGGACCAACAGAGGGGTCGGATATTGTTTCCCCCATTCATAACTTTGATTGAACTCGCTGATATTTTATGCTAAACTCATGCGCGTGGGGCTGTAGCTCAATAGGGAGAGCGTTTGACTGGCAGTCAAAAGGTCGGGGGTTCGAAGCCCCCCAGCTCCACCAATAATTAATGAATTCAAAATGAACTCGACGCTAATTGCAGGGACCATCATAGTCACATTTGCCCTCATCTCTTATTCCATCGGTGTCATTACAGAACAGAGAAAACACTCAATTACCAGATTTGTCCTGATATTCTTAACTGTCGGCATCATCCTGGATATTACTTCTACTATTGTAATGATAATTGGCTCATCAAACATTCCAATCACATTTCACGGATGTCTAGGTTATTCGGCACTTACCGTTATGTTAGTGGATATAATTTGTATCTGGAAACTCAAGTTTAAACATGTGGACACTGTTCCAAGGAAGCTGCATTTATATACACGGATCGCGTATGCATGGTGGGTTATCGCATATGTTGCCGGCAGCTTGATCGCCATGCTCGACCTGTACTAGCTTCATTATCTTCTCTGTATCAGCTTTTTGCGTCGTAGAATTCCGCGTTAGAAGAGAGGCGCTCATGTCTGATAGAAATAGTAATGAAAAATCCCTGAAGCCGTTGAAGTGGTATAAGGCGCTGGCCACGGCAAAGGGGCGTAAGGAAACAGGTGTTTTCCTGATAGAAGGGGACAGGGCTGTCAGACAGGTCATCGCAAGTCACCAAAAGTCGATAGTAGAAATATTAGCAGTCGAGGGGCTTGCTCCGGCGTATAAGGACTATCCTGTTAGATATGTTACTGAAAGCCAGTTCAAGTCGATATGCCTGACAAAAACGCCGCAGGGACCTCTGGCTGTGATCAAGATGCCGGATGATATAGGTTCGCGCGATCTTCCCCGCGATATCGGTGACAGGGTTCTGCTGCTTGAGGACATACAGGATCCGGGCAATGTCGGATCGTTGATACGCAGCGCCGCGGCCTTCGGCTATTCCGGAGCGGTCATGTCTGACAAATGCGCTGACCCCTTCTCCCCTAAGTGTGTTCAATCGACGGCGGGGGCGGTGCTGTCTCTATGGATCAGGAGAACGGCTTCATATATTGATATCATCGGTGATTTAAAAACTCGCGGATACAACATAGTCACCACTGTGGTGAATGGCGTGGATTCTATATCGATATTGCGTGGGTTGAGCAAGGTCGTGCTGGCTCTTGGCAATGAGGCGGGCGGGCTTTCTGAAGCAGTTATTCGATTATCGGATCACAGGTGCAGGATTCCGATTGATGGGGAGAGGATCGAATCTCTCAACGTGGCGGCCTGCGGGGCTATCTGCATGTATCTCAATTCTGCAAAATCTTAGAAAAGTGCTTCCCAAAGATGGTTTCATTTTGATATACTTACCTAATTTTGCGTGAAATTGAGGTAGTATGTCATCTGATTTACTGCAACCTGGCGATGAATATTTCGCGCGCGGAATGTTCATTGATGCGATATCGGAATATAGTAAAGTCATTGATAAATACCCCCAGATGGTAGAGGCCTACCTGAAGCGGGCTTTAGCTAATCAGAATCAGGGCGAAGTTGACCAGGCGCTGGAGGATTATAACAAGGCCATCCGCCTGGACCAGCGCGACGCAAGGGCGTATCAGGGCAGGGGTAATGCGTATATGGAGCTGGGCACTGCCGTCTGCGCCGTGTCCGACTATACAGAAGCGATAAAGCTATCCCCCCATGTCGTCGAATTATATACCAGTCGTGCGGTGGCGTACGTGGAGCTTGGCATGCACCAGCATGCCGTCAATGATTATGAAAAAGCCATAGACTTTGAGCCTGATGATCCATGTCTGTATGACCGCCGCGGGGTGGTATATCACAATCTTCTTGAGTTCGATCGCGCCGTAGACGATTACAATAGAGCGATTCAGATGAATCCGCATTTTGCCGAAGCATTTAACCACCGAGGCCTTGTCTACCAGAGCAAGGGTGAGCTCAGGAAGGCCATAGACGATTATGATAGCGCTATAAGCATAAATCCTGATGATACTAACGCCTATCAGGACCGGAGCATTGCTTATTATAACCTGGGTGAGTTTAAGAGGGCGCTCGAGGATTGCGATACGGCGATTCGCCTGGATACTCGAGATCCAATGGGATATATCAACCGCTGCCTGGTGCATTACAGCCTGGGCGATTTCAAACAGGCTTTGCAGGATTGCGATGAGGCTATACTCTTGGATCCCAATGATTCGTGGGCTTATCATAATCGCGGCATGGTCAGGTATGGCCTGGGTGAGTTTGAGCTGGCTGTTGAGGATTATAACAGGGCTATTCAGCTGAACCCTTCGTATACCTTGAGCTATAACAACCGCGGGATCGCATATCATGACTTAGGTCGGTTGGATAAGGCTGTCGCTGATTATGACGAGGCCGTGCGTTTGGATCCGGACGATGTTCAGGCCTATTACAATCGGGGGCTGGCTTACGATGATATGGGCAAGTCGTTGCAGGCGATCGAGGATTACGGTAGGGTTTTGAAATCCCAGGCCAATGATGCTCAGGCCTTATACCATCGGGCGCTTGCATATATCGATATCGGCGGATTCAAACAGGCCATAGATGATTGTAACGCAGCCATTCTCATTGATCCGGGCAATGGCCAAATATATTATGTCCGTAGCCTTGCCTATGCTAATCTGAACGAGTTCCAAAAATCGATTGAGGATTGTAACGAGGCCATCAAACTCGATCCGTATAATGCCCTCGTTTATCACTGTCGCGGGATGATACATCACGAGCTTGGTGAATATAAGCGCGCTATCGAAGATTATAACAAGGCTATCAACATCGATTCTAAAGACGCGCATATGTATCAGAGCCGTGGGGTTGCCTATTATAAGCTGGGTGATGTGGATAAAGCTATTGCGGACTATGACCAAGCCATTAAGCTTGATTCTAACGACTCGATAACTTACTACGATCGTGGCTTGGCCTTTGCCAGCATCGGCGAGTACAAAGAGACTATACGCAGTTTGGATGAGGCTGTCCGCATCGATCCTGATGATGCCATCGCTTATTATAACCGTGGCTTGATATACCATAAGATGGGCGAACTGGACAGGGCCGTGGAGGACTATAGCAGGGCTGTTAAATGCGATTCCAGCCAGGCATTGGCTTACTATAACAGGGGCCTTATTAATCATAAAAATGGATATTACCAGCAGGCTGTAGATGATTATAGCTGTGCTATTAGGATAGATGAGCACAATGTTCAGGCTTACCACAACAGGAGTATCGCCTTTGGTGATATGGGTGAATTTGAGCGGGCCGCTAAGGATAGCGAAGAGGTGGCACGCCTGGAGGCAAGCGGCAAGGTAGTACGGCAGAACGGCCTGAATGGTTATCAGACTAAACGCAGTCGCAGCAGCCCGCAGTTCTAAAAGAATAAACTTCAACGTCTGTTATTTTGCTTGCAATAGGTGTATACTATCCCACATTCCAACTTTGAGTTCGATATATTATCGTTGCGGAGGTTGGATATGTTAGCTGAAAATGACCCCTGGCAATTCAGCAAATATAAAAAACCCTTCACCATTAGGGATGGTTCCACTGTTTTCCTGCGTCCTATACAGATAAGCGACGTAGATCGTCTACTGGGTCTGGTTCGTCGCTTCAGTCGTGAAACAATGTACCTCAGATTCCACCATGTAGTAACAAAGATGTCGCGCGAGGAGGCGACACGATTCTGTACTATCGATTACGATCATACATTTGCTCTGGTAGTTACAATCGGGGAGGGTGACAGTGAGAAACTTCTTGCCGTAGCCCGCTATTATCGTCTTCCTCGCGAGGATGCAGCCGAGTTTGCCATAGTAGTTGCGGACAAGTATCAGAAACAGGGCATAGGCACATATCTGATGAGGGAGTTGGCTGTTGACGCCAAGGGGAATGGTATACGCTACTTTGAAGGTGAGGTACTGGTTGAGAACAGGGACATGATGCATGTCATCGAAGCCTGTGGTTTTCAGGTATCTGAGGAGTTGGAGGAAGGTGTTTATCGTGTAGTGCTTGATCTGCATACTTATCAATAGTGATACGTGTGTTAAAATGTAGCTGGGTGTGGGTGAGATTAAGGGGGAGATTTTAAGGAGGCACTTGTGGCTAGGGTTGAGATAAAACTGCCGGAGAAATCGGACTTCTCGTTTGAAGTCGAGGTGCGCATGTCTGATGTCAACGCTGGGGCTCATCTCGGCAATCATAACCTCGTATCGATACTTAATGAGGCGCATTTGAAATTCATGAAACACAAAGGTTTTCCTGATTTACTGGTCGATGGCAAGGCGTTCATAAATACCGACCTTGCTATCGTTTATAAGTCGGAGAGTTTTTATGGAGACGTTCTGCAGATTGATGTAGTCGCATCTGATTTGAGCAAGTATGGCTGCGATATCGTGTGTCGCGTTACCAATAAAACACAGAAACGGCTGGCAGCTATTGCAAAACTGGGGATGGCATTCTTTGATTATCAGACACACAAGATAGCCGAAGTGCCGGAGGCGTTTAAACAAGCGGTGTCTTAGGAGTATGTTCGGGAGCAAATAGTAATGTTAAAAGGATCTTTTGTCGGTACTTGGAGGCTTAAATCTTATGAGGTCAAGTGGGCCAGTGGTAAGATTACCTATCCGTTTGGTGAGAGGCCGGAGGGGCGTTTGACCTACAGCGAAAACGGGTTTGTATCGGTTAACATAATGGCTACAGATCGTCGCAGCTTTGAGGCACGCGAGTTGAAACTAGGTACGCCGGAGGAAAAGGTCGCTGCGGCGGAGACCTATATATCATACAGCGGCAGATACGATCTCGATGGGGATAAGATAAAACATCATGTCGATGTGTGTCTGTTTCCGAACTGGGTAGGGAAAGACCAGGTTCGTATCTTCGATTTGAACAGCGACACGCTTGCGCTTAAAACCATTCCTGATCCGAGGGATGAGCAGGGCAGACAGGGATACCTTATATGGGAAAGAGTCAAGTGAGAGTAGATTTATCTGATATCGAGAAGACTAAGCAATCTCGCTAGATTGTTCGGGTCGTATCTTGAACTTGAACTTGGGTGTGGGCGGGTTCTGGGGTGTCTCAGGTGCGCTATTATAAAATGTACTGCACTGTGGACAAATTAACCTGCCATCTCTTTTTAGCGCGTATGCTTCAAACGTTTTAAATCCGCAAATCTTACAGAGTAAAACTGACATAAACACCTCCTAAGCTAATCTATAATAATATAATACAATGGTTTACTGTATATTATAAAATAGGTTGAATTAATATAACATGTTAATGGGTCTTTGTCAAGACTTTCTGGTGATCGAGCCTACAGGACATACGTCTGCGCAGAGCCCACACCCGTCGCAAGCGGTGTCCGACAGCCTGTCTCCGCAGAAGGTGTCGATTATAGTGCGGTCGCTGCGTAGTGCGTAGTTGATGGCTCCAATATTACGTTTCTCATTGCAGGCCCACACGCATTTACCGCAGAGCACGCATTTGTTGCGATCAAGGACTATTTCAGGGTGGCTGTCGTCGATGGGGTAGCTGCGCTCCTTTTTACGCAGCCGTCGCGTCTTGAGGTTCGTCTTGAGGAAAGCGGCGATGCGGTGCAGCTCGCACTTGCCGTGCTTGGGGCAGTTCTTGCAGTCAACGGTGTGCGATGCCATGATCAGCTCGAACGCCATGCGCTGCAACTTGCGAACGTGCGGCGTGTCAGTGTGAACGATCATACTATCAGCTGCGTTCTCCGTGCAGGCCGTCGCTGGTTCGGAACGTCCATCGATTTCAACAAGGCACAGGCGGCATCCGGCGTGCGGAGCCACATCTCGTATAGCGCAGAGGTTCGGTATGTAAATACCCGCATCCAGCGCGGCGAAGAGCAGCTTCTCGCCCTTTTTCGTCTGTACGGGTGTCCCATCTATGGTGAGGTTTATCGTCTTTTTAGCGGTCATGGGAGCCTTTCGTCGCTGGTCTGGGCTCGCATGGCGGCAGCTCGCTGAGCGGCGATATCTTGATAATCGCTTTATATTGTGGAGGGCATGCGGCGATGCAGGTGTCGCACTTGACGCACTTCTCCTGATCGATGACCTTAATGCCGCTCTTGCCTGTGAATATGGCTTCCGTAGGGCAGGTGCCGACGCAGGCGTCGCATGAGCGCTCGCACTTGTCAGGAATTATATAGGTCGCCGTCAGCTCGGGGCAGACCTTGGCAGGACAGCGCTTCTCGATGATATGCGCCTCGTATTCCTCTTTGAAATATCTTAGCGTCGTCAGTATCGGATTGGGTGCGGATTGCCCCAGACCGCAGAGCGAGCCTTCTTTTATGTCCGTTGCCAGCTCTTCGATGAGCTTGAGATCGTCTATCTTACCTTTGCCTCTGGAGATGTCGTCGAGGATGTCTAGCATCTGAACCGTTCCAAGGCGGCAGAAGGTGCACTTGCCGCATGATTCGTTGCGCGTGAACTCCAGAAAGTAGCGTGCCGTTTCTACCATGCAGTTGTCCTCGTCGAGAATCACCATGCCGCCGGAGCCCATCATGCCGCCGGCGTGCTCCAGCGAATCAAAATCGACCGGCAGATTGAGTAGTTTTTCGGGCAGGCAGCCGCCGGACGGACCGCCTATCTGCACAGCCTTGAATTTTCGGCCGTTCGGTATGCCGCCGCCGATGTCGTAAACTATGTGCCGCAGCGTCGTGCCCATCGGCACCTCGGTCAGACCGGTGTTGCGCACCTTGCCCGCGAGGGCGAAGACCGCTGTGCCCTTTGAGCCGTTCGTGCCGATACCGGCGAGCCATGCGGCGCCGCGTTCGATAATGAGTGGCACGTATGCTAGCGTCTTAACATTATTAATGAGCGTCGGTTTATCCCACAGGCCCTGCACTGCGGTTCGCGGAGGGCGGGGGCGCGGCCAGCCGCGTTTCCCCTCCAGCGATGCGATGAGGGCGGTGGCCTCGCCGCAGACGAATGCGCCTGCGCCCTGAAAAACCTCGATGTTAAACTCAAATCCGCTGCCGAGGATGTTGTCGCCGAGGAGCTTTTTAGTCCTGGCGTGCCTGATGGCGTTCTCGATGCGCTTCACCGCCAGCGGATATTCCTCGCGCACGTATACATAACCCTTCGATGAACCGATAGTGTATGCGGCGATGATCATGCCTTCGACGACTGAGAACGGGTCGCTCTCAAGTATGGTGCGGTCCATGAAAGCGCCGGGGTCGCCCTCGTCTGCGTTACATATGATGTAACGCACATCACTCGGAGTATCATGGCAAAGCTGCCACTTTTCCGCCACGGGAAAGCCAGCGCCACCGAGTCCGCGGAGTCCCGATTTACCGATCTCGTCGATTATACGCTGTGGTGGCATGTCTAAAGCTTTCGCCAGTGCGCCGTAGCCTCCATTGGAGATGTACTGGTCGATATCATCCGGGTCGATTTTACCGCAGTTGCGCAGGAGGTTGCGTACCTCATATTTAAATCTGGGCTGATCGAAGATCGCTGGTATCTGGTCGTTCTCCTCCAGCGCGCCGAGGGCGAACTCGAGGCACGGGTCGCCGCCGAGTATGAAGTCGCTAACGAGGCGCTCAGCTACACCGGGGGTAACGTATCCGTAGCATATCGGCGGGCAGCCGGGCTTGGAGATTACCACCATAGGCTCAGCGTAGCAGTAGCCGCGGCAGCCAACCTCGGTGATGGTCGCATCGATGTTCCTGTGCGCGATTTCGTTTCTGAATGTTTGCAATGTATCTAGCACTCCGGCGGCGCGCCCGCAGGTAGCGGTTCCTAGCGTAATATGTATGCGCCCGCTCGGCGATGTGCTGCCGCATGCGGAAAGGGACTTCTTGCGAAGACTTTCGAACGCATCTTGCGCAGATTTATTTGTGCTTCTTTTCGCCATTACGTTTCTGCTTTTTTAATTCGAAATCTAGTAGGATTCCCTTAACGCGGGTAGTAGACACTTTGGCCTCGATTTTGTTATTGACTACCGTCACCGGCGCCATAGCGCAGCAGCCCACGCAGGCCACGCGCTCCAGGCTGTATTCTTGGTCTGCGCTCGTCTGGCCTTCTTTGAGGTTGAGCTCTCGTTTCCACGAGTCGAGGATGATCTTGCCGCCTTTGATCTGACAGGCTGTGCCGAGGCAGACCTTTATCTGCTGGTGGCCGGGCGGCGTCAATCGTAACTGGTTATAGAATGTGGCTACGGAATAGACCTCGCTGGCGTGCAGTTCCAGCTTTTCGGCTATTGTAATCATCGCTTCGCGCGGCAGGTAGCCCAGCCTCGCCTGTGTTTTCTGCAGAACAGGAATAAGGTCGCTGCGCCCTGCGGGGTGCGGGATGATTGCATCGATGATTTGTACTATGGATAGTTCTGCGTTCAAAAAATTTCCTATGGCAGACTTTGCAAACTACCTGCCGATTATAACATCACATTGTATCGCTGTTAAGTTGTATTAAGGGAGTTTGCGTTTTTGGTGTTCAGGGTGCTTTACAGCAAAAAATAGTTCTGTTATAATGCCCATTGGCTTTCCGGTGGTTTGAGCGAGGTGGACCCACCCGTTCCCATCCCGAACACGGAAGTGAAACTCCTCAGCGCAGACGATACTTGTCTCACAAGAGGCTGCGGAAAATATGCCACTGCCGGGGAGCCTTTTTAATTGCTTGACACTGGTTTATCTGCTAGCTAGAATAAATCAGTTATGCCATACCTATACAGGCCCGAAGGGAGGCGATAATGTGGCGGAGGTGAGACTCGGAGACCATGAGAGCTTTGAAGAGCTGCTCAGAAGGTTCAGCCGAAAAGTACAGCAGGCGGGTATTCTCTCTGAATATCGCCGTCGGGAACACTTTGAGAAACCGAGCATTGCTCGAAAAAAGAAAGCGGCTGCAAAGAGAAGAAAGTCCAGTAGGAGTTCCAGCGGCTTTGTTAAATAGCGAAGCGAACTAGGTTGTTGGTGAATAAAATGTCGCTTCAGGAACGAATTACATCCGATTTATATCAAGCGCAGAAACAGGGCGATAAAGCTCGTGTGTCTGCGCTTCGTCTTATTAGGTCCGGTATTCAATATGCTGAAATTGCCAAAGGTGCTTCTCTGGATGACGCCGGTGTGATAGATGTTTTCAATAAAGAAGTAAAACAGCGGCGGGAAAGTATCGAAGAGTTCACCAAAGGCAATCGCAGTGACCTGGTTGAGAAGGAAAAGACGGAGCTGGCAATACTGCTTGAATATTTGCCTAAGCAGATGAGCCGCCAGGAGATTATCGAAATAATACGCAAGGTCGTCGGCGAGGTTGGGGCCAAGGGCCCCGGCGACAAGGGCAAGGTGATGTCCAAGCTTATGCCACAGGTTAAGGGTAAGGTGGATGGACGCGAGGTAGGAGCCATTGTGGATGAGATGCTTGCCGCTTTGTAGTTTCTGCTAAGAAGGTATGAAGTCCGCATCAAGTCGACGGTGCGGCCTTTTTGTTTAAGACATATCTTAGATTATCATTTACCATCGCATAGACAAAACAATCAGAATCTTTGATGTTTTTTAGGGCGTGGATTATAATAACTGCAATAGGAGTGTAAATATGAAAGTAGTATTGATTCAAGAAGTACCAGGGTTAGGTAATGTGGGTGATGTCAAAGAAGTAGCTGGCGGGTATGGCCGGAATTATCTTATCTCCAGGGGTTACGCCCAGTTCGCTACTCCCAACGTATTGAAGAAAGTAGATAAGTTGAGAGAGGTAGAGGAGAAGCACCAGCAGTCTCTGAATATGGAGATGGCGGACTTTGCCAAAAAGCTGGAGGGTCTTGAAATAATCATCAAAGCTAAGGTGGGGGGGCAGGAAAGGCTATACGGCTCGGTGACCGGGGCGGATATTGCTGATTACATTAAGCAGATGACCGGTCAGGATGTGGATAAACGAAAGATAATGTTATCTGAAGCTATCCATAAAGTCGGCGAGTACGGGGTATCTGTAAAGCTATCCAGGGATCTTTCCCCTAAGTTGAAAGTCATAGTGGTAGATGAAAAGCCTGCGTCAAAGGTTGAGGATAAGGCTGGGGGTAAAGAGCAGACTGAGTCAAAGCCGGAGGAAACGGCTGCAGACTAGGGATATGGTATGACCACTGATAAATTGCCTCCACATGACGTTGAAGCAGAGGAGGCCGTGCTCGGCTCTCTTCTGGTGGACAGCGGGGCAATTAATAAGATAGACACGAAAATAATTGCACCCGGGGACTTTTACCGCGAGAAGAATCTGTGGGTTTACCAGGCATGCTGCGACCTGTATGAGAGAAATGAGGCCATAGATCAGGTCACCGTAGCTCATGAGCTGAGCCGTGCGGCGAAGCTGGAAGCGATAGGCGGGGCGGCGTATTTAAGCCACTTGGTATCCAACGTAGCAACCTCTGTACACATTGAGCATTACGCTCAGATCGTGCACCGTTTGTCGGTGATGCGCCGATTGATCAGTGCGGCTTCACAGATAGAGTCCATTGGTTATGGTGCAGGGCCAAACGTAGATGAAGCTATTTCTAAGGCGGAGGATGTCCTAGTACGTCTACGCCATGGCGAGCGTCCGAGAGAATTCGTTCCGATAAAGGATCTACTTAACACATATTTCGAAGAGACAGAGGTCAAGGAACCCGGTGGCGATGTGGTGTTTACCGGGTACAAGGCACTCGATAACCGCCTCGGCGGGCTGCGGCGCTCCGATATGATTGTGCTGGCTGCTCGGCCCAGCCTCGGTAAGACCAGCTTGGCACTGGGCATCGCCAGGAACGCTGCGGTCAATCAGAAAAAGTGTGTAGCGATATTCAGTATCGAAATGTCGCATGAGCAGATCGTGCAGCGTTTTCTTGCCAATGAGGCTAATGTGGACTCGCACAGGCTACGGCTTGGCGAGCAGACGGAGGCGGAGGAGAGAAGGATGATGGATGCCACCGGCGTTCTATCGGAGGCGCCGATCTTTATCGACGATTCGCCCGTTCTCAGCATCATGGAGATGAAGTCAAAGGCGCGGCAGCTCCACTTCGAAAAAGGCATCGATCTTATAATTATCGATTACATACAATTGATGTACGGCAATAACAGGGATAACCGTGTTCAGGAAATGACCGAGATATCGCGTTCCATTAAAGAGATGGCGCGTGAATTGGATGTGCCGGTCATCGCTGTCTCGCAGCTGTCGCGTGCTGCCGAGCAGCGCTTGTCTCACAGGCCGCAGCTTTCCGATTTGAGAGAGAGCGGTTCCATTGAGCAGGACGCTGATGTGGTGATGTTCATTTATCGCGAGGATATATATGTTAAAGAGGAACAGTGGGAGAAGGATCATCCGGGCGATAAATATCCCAGGGGTGTGGCCGATATCATCATAGCCAAGCATCGCAATGGCCCGATAGGTGAAGAGAAGCTGCGTTTCTTATCGAATACGGTAAGATTCACGGATTACGAAGTGGAGAGGGCTGCATGAAGCCCTTCGATGGCTTCCAGAAGAATATGCGGTACACGCCGCTGCCGAATGTGTTTTTCAGTCAGCTCATGCCCGATGTGCAGGACCTGGCCGAGCTTAAGGTTGTGCTGCATATATTTTATTTGCTTTATCAAAAGAAGGGCTATCCCAGATATGTGGCCGATGTCGAGCTTATGAGCGATAAGGTGCTGATGTCCGGCGTCGGCGGCGCGGAGGCTCTTCGCCGCGGTTTGAAACAGTCGCTGGATCGCGGCACATTAATTCAATGTGATCTTGAGCGTAAGGGCCAGCCTGTCACGTTGTACCTCCTCAATTCCGAAGAGGGGCGGGAGGCGTGTTCCAAGATCAGGAGCGGCGAGATCGATGTGGCTGCATTCCCGGTGCGTGAGGCTTGCGGGGGCGTTGCGGAGGCTTCAAATATTTTTGAACTGTACGAGCGCAATATCGGGATGTTGACGCCGATGATCGGCGATGAGTTGAAAGAGGCTGAGCAGATATATCCTGCTTCCTGGATCGAGGATGCGTTTAGGGAGGCGGTGAGCAGGAATAAGCGAAGCTGGAAATACATCGAAACGATTTTGAAGCGTTGGGCTAGCGAGGGCAGGGGAGATGGAGAAACTGGGAGAGATTCTAAAGAAGACCCCGATAAGTACGTCAAAGGCAAATACGGGCACGTCGTCAAGCGCTGAAGCTGTCGACGATGCGGCAGAGTGCCCGCTGTGCAAGGGCGCCGGTTTCGTATATCCGATGCTGGATTCCGGGCGACCTGATTACTCCAAGGTTGTCGCGTGCAAGTGCGGTAA
The DNA here is from genome assembly GCA_041653935.1 of Dehalococcoidia bacterium. Classification (GTDB taxonomy): domain Bacteria; phylum Chloroflexota; class Dehalococcoidia; order E44-bin15; family E44-bin15; genus JAYEHL01. The sequence continues at coordinate 90,190 of JBAZEO010000001.1, forward strand.
GGAAGAGATGGATGGGGAGAGGGTGGATCGTCTGCGCCGTGACAGCGGGGACCTGGCGCTCAAGCTCCTGAGGAATATGACGTTTGAGACTTTCGATCCAAAGCGGGTGAATCTTCCTAAGGAGCAGCAGGAGAATCTAAGTAAGGCATATCAAACAGCGCTTGAATACGCAAAACATCTAGACGGCTGGCTGGTGTTCCTTGGCCCTAACGGCTGCGGCAAGACCCATCTGGCTGCAGCTATCGGCAATCATCAGTTGCAAAAAGGGGATCCGGTCTATTTCAAGGTAGTCCCCGATTTACTCGACCACCTGCGCTCTGCGTTCGGGCCGGATAGCAGAGCAACGTATGATGAAGTATTTGAGAGAATAAAAAATGCACCTTTGTTGATACTCGATGACTTTGGGGAACAGTCCACCACTCCATGGGCGCAGGAGAAACTGTATCAGGTCATCAACTATCGTTACAATGCGCAATTGCCTACCGTTATTACAACATGCTTTACATTGGAAGACATAGAGATGCGGATAAGCTCGCGGCTGGCTGACATAAGGCTGAGCACATCTTTTGCCATAAACGTGCCGGATTACCGCTCGGATTTGTCGCCGTCTGAAGCAGGAAAGCAGCAGAGCCGTCGAACGCGGAGGACGCGTTGAAGTATGATTAACTCTCCTGTCCTGGTATTAAATCAGAACTACGAGCCTCTAAATGTTGCTCGTGTGCGGAGAGCTTTAGTGCTTGTAATGTTAGGGAAAGCGGAAACGCTGGAGAATGGCTCGGGCATTATACGCACATCCAACGAGATTGTAGATGTGCCGTCCGTGATACGCTTATTGTATTTAGTAAAAAGACCTCGTCATGAGAAACGGTTAACCAGGCGGGAGGTATTCCGCAGGGATCAGCAAACCTGCCAGTATTGCGGCAAGGAGACAAAGAACCTTACCCTGGATCATGTTGTCCCTCGTCATCGCGGCGGCAAGCATGTCTGGGATAATGTGGTGAGCGCTTGTTTTCAGTGTAATAATCGGAAGGCCGGGCGCACGCCGCAAGAGGCGGGGATGAAGATGATAAAGAAACCGTGTGCGCCATTTTCCAGCGGATACTACGTATCTATAGAGTATATGCAGCGGCACGACGGGTGGAAGAAGTTCTTACCGACGCAGCGAGAGCGAGTGGCGGAGGAAGTTTAACCTCTCCTCCTTTTAGGAGCCTTAGGTTGTTGCTTGGGTTGTTTCTCTCGTTCACTATTCAGTTCTGCAAGCGGGATTTCTACTACCGCATCGCTCTCAAGCTTGACCGATACAGTTTCTTTTAACGGATTCCCGCCTACTACTGTTGCTGTCCCCATAGGCGTATTTACCTGCTGGCCGACGGGCGGAAGTTTTTCTTTTAAAGCGCGATATTGGCTGCTTTCATAACTAAGGCAGCACAGGAGTCTGCCGCAGGTGCCCGATATCTTGGTAGGATTTAACGGCAGGTCCTGTTCTTTAGCCATCCTGATTGAGACCGGGCTGAATTCAGAAAGGAATGATGCACAGCAAAGCGGCAGGCCGCACTTGCCATGTCCGCCGAGAAGTTTCGCCTCGTCCCGCGGGCCTACCTGACGCAGTTCGATACGGATTTTACATGTAGATGTAAGCTCCTTTAGAAGGTCGCGGAAGTCAATGCGGCCTTCAGCGCTGAAGAAAACTGTGATACGTGTGCCGTCAAGGTTGCATTCTGCAGTTATGAACTTCATCGGTAAGTTGAGTTTTTTGCTTATACGGATGCAGTTCTCGAGGATTTCGTGCTCTTTGACAATAAAATCATCTCTCTTCTTAAAGTCATCCTCTACCGCTTTACGCAAAACAGGCTTGAGCGGCTCGGTTAGCTCGCTTTCCAGAATTTGTTTAGGAGCGATAACCACTTTGCCAAGTTCCGGTCCGCGGCCGGTTTCGACGATCACCCAGTCATTGGAATTTGCGGTTACCCCTGACGGATCGAAGTAGTATATCTTCCCGGCACGCTTGAATCTTATACCTATTACTTCACTCATATCGTTGAAGAATCAACATCCTTTCCTTTTCGGCATGCCCAGTATTAATACATCCAATACTAAACGTGGGTTCGCATTGTTTTTAAGCAATATCCCTGCCTGGATCAGGCTTACAATGAAGTTTCTAATATCTATTATGTCATAATAAACTTCTTCGCGAAAGAGCGTTTCCTGATGATCTATGTTTGTGATGATTTCGCGGCAGTCACCTTTTATTAGAAGCAGGTCGCGCCACCAGCTGACCCAGAGCGAAAGAAGCTTCTGTACCTCTGCCCGGTTTTTACTGAATTGACTGGCCATACTGGATGAGTATGAGAATTTCTCCAGTCGGTCCGCTTTTGCGATATTGACGAGCGTTTCTATCAGCTCTTTCCGGTGTGAAATGGCGTCTGCATTAGTTGATGTATTAACAGCCCATCCCATACAGCCTGATGATAGCCTTGCTAAAACATGAGCGTCTTCTGGCTTTGTGCCGTAGCGTTCTATAAGAGCATGTTCAATCGCGGATGTGGCTATCGGTCTGAGCTCCAGTTTCTGACACCGCGAAAGTATCGTAGATAATATAGCTTTTTCGCTGGTGGAGAGCAAAATCATGTATACAAATGGCGGAGGTTCCTCAAGGGTTTTCAGTAGACAATTTGCCGCTTCCGATGACATGAAGTCTGCATTGTCGATAATGAATACTCGGCTTTTACCCTCAAAAGGTTTTAGCGAGGCGTAACGCTCCAGTTCCCTTATCTGGTCTATGGAGATCTCGGTCTTGCCCGCCAGATCGATTACCTGGACATCGGCATGTTTTAAATCCAGTATCCGTTTGCAGGAGGTGCAGAGGCCGCAGGGTTTGCCGCTGTTTTCGCAGTTCAAAGCCTGCGCCAGATTAATAGCCAGCGTCATCTTGCCCACCTGGGCCGGGCCGACGAAAAGGTATGCATGAGAAAGCCTGTCGTTTTTTAAGCTATTATCCAATAGCTCAACGACTGCTTCATGTCCAACTGTAGTCCACATTAGATGTTATATCCTATAAGATGAATGTGCTAAGTGATATCATTCTTCATAAGGTCTTTGTATGTTTCGCGGCGGCGAATGAGACGAGCGTTGCCATCACGTACCATGACGATTGCCGGTCTGGGCAACGCAAGGTAGTTCGATGACATGGGTATGCAGTATGCTCCGCAGCAGGGAAGGGCGACGATATCGCCGGACTCAAGACGAGGCAGGTCGATATCTTTGATGAGGATATCGCCTGACTCGCAGGCTTTGCCGGCTATGGTAACACGTTCAAGTTTTGCATCGTGTGATTTACCCGCTTTATTAGCAACCATCGCTTCATATTTGGCGCCGTACAGTGACGGGCGGATGTTATCCGCCATGCCGCCGTCCACGCGTACATATTTGCGTATACCCTTGATGTCTTTCATCGAGCCTATGCTATAGAGGGCGACGCCGGCCTGGGCCGCAATCGATCTGCCGGGCTCGACTGCCAGCCTTGGCGGCTTTATGCCTGTGGATTTGCATTTCTTGAGGACTTCTCCGGTGATCATATCGGCAAAGTCGCTAATGGATAATGCCTTGGTCGTTTGTTCATAAGCTACGCCGAGTCCTCCACCAGCGCTGAAATCCTTCAGCTTGAAGCCGTGTTTGTGCGACATCTTACTCGCGAAATCGAAGACTATATCTATAGCCTGCTGGTAGCACTTGAGCTCGAATATCTGTGAGCCGATGTGCATGTGCATACCGACAAGATTGAGATTTGGCAGCGAGAGCGCTCTGGTGAGAGATTCCTCCGCCTGCGGCATGGTGAAGCCAAACTTGCTGTCCAATACGCCGGTGGTGAGGTGCGAGTGGGTGTGAGCGTCGATGCCAGGCGACAGGCGCAACATTATACTGGGCCTCTTCTCCATTTCTCCCGCGATATCGTTGAGGAGGGACAGCTCGTAGAAGTTATCTACTATTATGCGTCCTGCTCCCCACCTGAGCGCCATCTCCAGCTCCTGTCGTGATTTATTGTCGCCGTTGAAGTAGATCTTGGACATGGGGAAGCGTATCGATCTGGCGATGGACAGCTCTCCTCCCGATGCGACATCAAGCCCCATGCCCTCCTCGGCGAGCAGCTTGGCCAAGGGGCGATTGAGGAAGGCTTTAGCCGCGTAGCTTATCGTGCTGTTCGGGTATCTTTTTTCGAACGCCTCGCGGTATTCGGAGCATTTGCCGCGCAGTGTCGCCTCGTCGAAAACATAAAGCGGCGTGCCGAACTTCTCGGCTAGAGAAACCGTATCGCATCCGCCGATGGTCAAATGGCTCTTCTTGATTTGTGTCGTCGATGGAAATAGTTTAAGCATGTGATTCTCTCCAGGGATGGTTCATTGTCTGACGGCAAACGTAGCTTTCTGCCCCTCGCCCTGCGAGTAGACCTTACCCTCTTTCTCAAGTTTCACCAGATGGGCATAGGTTTGCCCCTTGGCTACGGCGAAAAGGAAGCCGCTGAGTTCAGGGTATATCTCGGAAGTTATAGCTTTCACGGTAGTCTTGCCATTTCTCAGCAGTTCGAACACCTGCTGCTCGCGCTCTAAGCGATGCCGTATCAGCTCCTCTATCCTCTTGCGCGGCTCCGTTATCGGCGGCCCGTGCGCCGGCAGCATCAGATCGATATCGTATTTTAACAGTTTTCTTAATGATTCGATATATTGAGTCATGTCCCCCCAGGGTGGCTGCAGGGCGGTGGTTGTTTTGGCGAGAACATGGTCTCCGGAGAACAGGATTTTCTTCTTTCTGATGTAGAGGCAGATGTGTCCCGGGTTGTGTCCGGGTGTATGGACGACCTCCAGATCGATCCCGCCGAGCGAGATGACATCGCCGTCATTTACTCTCTTATCGATCGGGATATCGGTCACTTCCGCGGAATGCAGTATCGTCTGAGCTGCGGTTTTCCTTTTCAGTATGGAAGCCCCGCTGATGTGGTCCGGGTGGGCATGGGTGATGATGATGTAGTCTATCCTGGCTTTGGAGACGCTTTTTACATATTCGATATAAGTGTCGGCGATCTCGTCCTGTCCGTATGCCGAGTCGATGAGGGCGCCTTGCTTGCCTGCAACGAAATATACTCGAGGCGCTGAATGGCCCAGTACCGCGTCGAGTTTTGTCGGGATATCGTGAATGCCGGGAGCGATTTCCATATAGCTGTGCCTGTGAGCCATCTTAGCAACTGGGTTATTCAAAGTCAACCTGTATTGTTCGGCAGTAGCATCGTATATAATAGAAACCGAAGAGGTGATTGATTGTACAGCAAACATATTCATAAAAGCGGTATGCGTATCATTACCAGCAACATGCCTTCCACACGGTCGGTATGCATAGCTATCTTCATAGGTATAGGCTCTCGGTATGAAAATGATGAGGAGGCGGGCACCTGTCACTTCATAGAGCATATGTGTTTTAAAGGAACTCAGCGGAGGCCTTCTCCAATGGAGATAGCGGAGACGATCGAGGGCGTAGGCGGCATGATGAATGCCGGAACGGGGAAAGAGTTCACCACTTTCTGGTGCAAGGTGGCCAAGCCGCATTTCCCCCTGGCGCTGGATCTCTTAACAGATATATTACGTTCCCCTAAATTTAACTCCGAAGATTTGGAGCGGGAACGTGGGGTCATACTGGAGGAATTGAAAGAGAGTATAGATTCACCGCAGGACAGTGTTTGCCTGATACTGAATGAATTGATGTGGCCTGGTCAGCCGTTGGGCAGGGATATCATAGGCAGCAGAGAATCAATAAGCTCTCTCAATAGAGATAGCGTAGTGAAATACATGAGGGAATGTTACGGTCCGAGTAATTCCGTCGTGGCTATCGCCGGCGACCTTGATCACGACGACATTATCTCGGCAGTCGAAAAATCGTTCAAAGGATGGCCGAAGGTCAAGGCGAGGGCATATGTCCCTGCAAATGATGCGCAGAGAAAGCCGCGTATTAAGACAGAAAAACGCGATACCGAGCAGGTTCACCTGTGTCTTGGCATCAAAGGCTTATCTCTAGATGATCAAGATCGTTATAAATTGGATCTGCTGAATGTAGTGCTGGGTGGCGGGATGAGCAGCCGTCTCAATCAGGAGCTACGTGAAAAGCGCGGATTGGTCTATGATGTAGACAGCTATGTGGATTATTACCTGGATTCGGGCGCATTGACTGTTTATGCCGGTGTCGATCCAAAGAATGCTGAGGATGCTGTCTCTGCCATTATGGAGGAATTAACCAGATTGAAAGATAGCGTAAAGACTCCGGAGTTAACCAAGGTGAAGGAGCTTGTCAAAGGACGTCTCATGCTCGGTATGGAAGATACCAGAAGCGTTGCCAGTTGGGCTGGAAGACAGGAGATTTTAACCGGCATGGTTCTGACGGTGGATGATGTGGTATCGATCGTCGACGGGATACAGGCTGAAGATTTAGTCGAAGTAGCGAAACGGTTGCTTGTTACAAAGAATATCAGCCTGGCAATGGTCGGGCCTGTATCATCTGAAGATCGCCTTAGAGATCTATTACATTTTTAAGATAACATCACTAACAATTTATTTTTCTCAAAAATAAAGCGCATCTACGATTGTAGTGTATATGTCATTGCCCGACTTGATCGGGCAATCCATGAATTGCCCCTACAAAAATCCTGCCACGCAAACGACGAGATTGCCACGTCGTCATTATGAACTGCGGCGGGACTCCTCGCAATGACACGGTGATTTTATCCCGGATCATCCGGTCGAGCCGCGTGATGACTGCATATCGCGACAAAAAAGAGCGGCTGCGATATCGCAGCCGCTCTTTGCTGTTTACAAGAAGTGTGATTTTTAGTACTCAGGCATTGGCGGAGGAGGAGCCATTGTATCCTTCTCCTTGATGTCTGCGATTAAGCATTCGGTGGTTAAAACCATAGCCGCTATACTGGCTGCATTCTCTAAGCCTGCGCGTGTGACCTTTAACGGGTCGATAATACCGCGCCTCTTCATATCGGCATACTCATCCCTGAGTGCATCATAGCCCATGCCGGCCTTCTTGGTTTTAACATAATTGACTACTACCGAGCCCTCTTTACCAGCGTTGGTTGCTATCATTCGCAGGGGCTCCTCAAGTGCGCGCTTGACAATAGCTACACCTGTGGCCTCATCGCCTGTAGCTTTTACTTTGTTGATGGCTGGGATGGCATTGATAAATGCAACGCCGCCGCCAGGAACTATGCCCTCTTCCACAGCAGCCCTTGTTGCAGATAGAGCATCCTCTACGCGGTGCTTTTTCTCCTTGAGCTCTACTTCAGTAGCGGCTCCTACCTTTAGTACTGCAACGCCGCCAGCCAATTTGGCCAGTCTTTCCTGAAGTTTCTCTTTATCGAACTCTGAGGTTGTTTCCTCGATCATGGTCTTTATCTGTTTGATTCGACCTTCGATAGCCTTGTCGTTGCCCCTGCCCTCGATGATAACTGTCTCCTCTTTAGTACAGATTATCTTGCGGGCCCGGCCAAGGTCTTCAACGGTAACAGAATCGATTTTACGGCCCATTTCCTCGGTTATCAGTTGTCCGCCTGTGAGAGTCGCAATGTCTTCAAGCATAGCTTTGCGTCGATCGCCGAAACCGGGGGCTTTGACGGCTATGCAATTGATTATGCCTCTGAGCTTGTTAACAACGAGAGTGGCGAGTGCTTCGCTATCGACATCTTCAGCGATTATTACGAAGTTCTTGCTTACCTGAAGTAACTTCTCCAAGGTAGGAAGAAGGTCGGAAACTGCGGATATTTTCTTATCGGTTATCAGGATATATGGATCCTCTAGGACGGCCTCCATCCTCTCCGGGTTGGTGACGAAGTACGGTGATATGTAACCGCGGTCGATCTGCATTCCTTCGACGTACTCGGTCTCAAACTTGATGCCTTTTCCTTCTTCAACTGTGACCACTCCGTCCTTGCCGACCTTCTCCATTACCTCTGCAATGAGATTTCCGATTTCTTCATCGGCTGCTGATATGGAAGCTACCTGGGCTACCTGTTCTTTAGTAGTTACTGGTGTAGCCATTTTCTTAAGAGCTTCGACAACGGCAGCGGTACCTTTCTCGATGCCTTTCTTTATTCCCATGGGGTTGGCTCCGGCGGCGACGTTCTTCATGCCCTCATGCAACATTATCTGGGCAAGTACCGTAGCGGTAGTGGTGCCATCACCGGCGATATCATTTGTCTTTGTCGCAACTTCTTTGATGAGCTGTGCGCCTATGTTCTCGAACGGGTCCTGGAGATCGATTTCCTTCGCAATGGTGACGCCGTCGTTGGTGATCGTCGGCGGTCCGAATTTCTTATCCAGTACTACATTTCTCCCCTTGGGACCTAATGTTATTTTTACTGCATTGGCAAGAGCATCAATGCCTTTCTTTAAGCTCTTTCTTGATTCCTCGCTATATACTAGCTGTTTTGCCATTTTCCCTCCTCTTCTGTATAAAAATGATTGACATTAATGGAAGATTTTTACTTGATCTTAGCTATGATATCGCTTTCACGTAGAATCAAATACTCTTCTTCACCCTCTTTAATCTCTGTCCCTGTGTATTTCTGATAGAGTACTTTATCGCCTTTTTTAACTTCCATTGGCATGCGATTCCCTTTGTCATCTAACTTGCCGGGGCCGGCTGCTTCGATAACTCCGCGCTGGGGCTTCTCTTTTGCGGTATCGGGTAATATGATACCACCCTTGGTTTTTTGCTCTGCCTCAAGCGGTTTGACCACTACGCGGTCTCCTAATGGTTCAATTTTTAGTGCCACTCTTAGCCTCCTCCTATAGTATTAAATTTATCGCTCGAAAATTAGCACTCTCACATGGAGAGTGCTAACATATATTAGTGCTGTTTCTGTGCTATGGCAAATAAGTAATAGACGATTGTAATGGATATAGCATTGTGTAAAGGAAAATAAGTCGTGAAATCTCTTTGTTATAACTGAATATATCTCTATATCTCACTTAATCGATATGTGCACACGTGGAGCACATTATTGTTGCTGTATCACGGCGTTCGGCTTGACATCAAGGTATAGATCGGAGCGTTCTCCTTTTTTAACATGATAGTAGCCGCATGACGCAATCATTGCAGCGTTATCGGTGCAGAGGATCGGGCTGGGGATAAATACCGGTAATGTGGATTTGCTGACCATCTCTTTTCGCAACGCCTGGTTAGCTGCAACTCCGCCACAGAGAAGAATGTTGCATGAGCCGGAGCGCTCAGCGGCGGCTATCGTTTTGGTTACCAGTACATCGACCACTGCTTTCTGGAAGCTGGCGGCTATTGCGGTCCTGATGCCCGACTTAGCTGTTTCATCAAGCTTTTCCGAAGCCTCCGGATTGTCGATATTCTCTTCTACCAGGTGTAACACGGCCGTCTTGAGCCCGCTGAAGCTGAAGTCGTCGGTGTCTTTGAGCCATGCGCGAGGTAAGCGATATCTTGTATCGTTCAATCCATGTGCGGCTTTCTCAATCGCCGGTCCACCGGGATATCCCAGCCCCAGCAGTCGTGATACTTTATCGAAAGCTTCTCCGGCAGCGTCGTCCCTGGTCCTTCCCAGTATCTGGTATCGTCCGTGATCCTGCATCAGCAGTATATCGCTGTGCCCGCCGGAGACGATGAGGCAGAGCGCGGGGAATTGGGGAGTATTTCCTTCAAGCCAGTTGGCGTAAACATGTCCTTCCAGATGGTTGATTCCAATCAATGTAATGTTGTGAGCTGCGGCTATAGATTTTGCTGCGTTCACCCCGACGAGTAATGAACCCGCTAGACCGGGGCCGTTCGTTATCGCTATAGCGTCCAGCTCGTTCCATGTGACATGCGCCTGCTTCATGGCTTCATTGATTATCGGTGTGATGGAAAGGAGGTGTTGCCTTGACGCTACTTCAGGTACTATGCCGCCATATCGTGAGTGGATATCAACTTGGGAAGCAATGACATTAGATAGGATTATACGTCCGTCTTGCACCACGGCAGCTGCAGTCTCGTCGCAGGAGGTCTCTATTCCCAAAATATTCATAGCAGTCGAACCTGTCGTCTTGTGTGTCGTAAAATCCATTTTATATAATCACTTCTGAACATGGGAAATACTCGATGGCAAATATAACAGAACTTGTGTGTAATGTAAATGAAATCGTTTACGTAGGAGATAGGTTCGAATTTAATCGAATTTCTTTGACAGTCTGCAGGACGGATGTTATTATGAGCGACGTGGCAGACTGGATATGTGGGGGAATAATCCGTCATGGATAGTACTATTGCTTTGTATCTGATTCTTTTCTTGATTTGTATTTGCGCATCCGCTTTCTTTTCCAGCGCTGAGACCGTTTTCATTTCACTGCCTAAAACGCGCATTCAGCACCTTGTGGATAGCGGTGTGCACGGTGCCGCGCATATACAGAAGCTGATGAAACGCCCGGAGAGATTTCTTGCTACAGTCCTGGTCGGTAATAATCTGGTGAATACGGCAGCGGCCTCGCTGGGAGCGGCCATCGCGGTAAGGATATGGCATGGCGATGTCGGGATATTGATTTCTACAGTACTGGTAACGATAGTGTTGCTGATTTTCGGTGAGGTCACGCCTAAGACATTTGCACTGGTGCATGCCGAGAGGCTGGCGCTGGTCTATGTATATCCTGTGCAGTTTATCAATACGGTGGTTTCGCCGTTGGCAATCGGGTTGAGCTGGCTTGGTACTGTGTTAGCCGGGAAAAAGGCTGGGGTGAAGCCGCTGATAATCAGCGTGGAGGAGATCCGCAGCATGATATCTGTTGGGCAGGAGGAAGGCACTGTGGAGGAGGCTCAGGCTGAGATGCTGCATAACGTTTTCGAGTTCGGGCATCGTAACGTGAGTGATGTTATGACACCCAGGCCTGAGGTTATATCTATAGAAGAAGGGACTACTATTGCTGATTTCCTCTCCATTTATTCTGATTATCCACACACTCGTTTTCCTGTATATAGAGACAGCATTGACCATATTATCGGTATTCTTTCTGCGAAAGATGTTCTGATGGCCGAGGCACACAGCAAAATGGCTACGAGCAGTGTGATCGATGGGCTTGTTCGTCCAGTTAATTTTGTACCTGAGACGAAGAGAGTTGTTCAGCTTCTGGCCGATATGCAGGAACACGGGACTCATATGGTTGTGGTAGTCGATGAATTCGGAGTAACCAGCGGTATTGTAACGATAGATCAGTTGGTTAGTGAGATTGTGGGGGAGATGGGCGATGAATTAAAGCAAGAGGACAAAGATTTCGAAGTGATCGATGACAAAACGATACAGGTCGATGGCGGCATGAGGATCGATGAAGCAAATCAGGAATTGGAGCTTGGCCTGCCGACAGGCGATTACGATACTGTAGCTGGTTTTTTACTCAGTCTCCTCGGGCATATACCCAAGGAGGGTGAGAGGATAAAGTACGGCAATTTGAAGATGACAGTCACGCATATGAGGGAGTTGCGGATCGAGAAGATAATGGTGACCAAGGAGTAGAGCTACATGCATAGGCTGCGAGTCACCTTCTCTCGCGGGGAAGAATTGAAATACCTCTCTCATCTTGATGTGATGCGCTTGCTGGAGCGCGCTTTGCGTCGTGCCGATCTGCCGCTTGCATATTCGCAGGGTTTCAGTCCTCATGCAAAAATCTCCATAGCAGCACCGCTGCCACTGGGTGTGACAGGTGAACGGGAATTGATGGATATCTTCATCCAGCGCAGGATTTCTCCTTATCTGGTACAAAAGAACCTCGCCAGTCAGTTGCCTAAAGATATGAGCATTGCCAGTGTGATTCAGGTGCCGGCGGATGCGCCGTCGCTGCAGTCGCAGGTGCGCCGTGCCGAATATCGTGTCGAGGTAGCTACCGATAAGTCTGCTGATGAGATCAAATCTGCTATCGATTCGTTCTTGGCGAAAGCGGAGTTGCCATGGCAGCACAAGCGTGACGAGGAGATGCGCAGCTACGATCTGCGCAAACTGGTGGAGCGGGTGTGGCTGATCGAGGTTCGTGGAACAATATGTGTCCTTGGCATGTGCCTGCGCGCCGACGGTTCTGCTTCAGGCAGGGCGGAACAGGTCGTCCTGGCGCTGGGTTTTACCGGGCAGCCTAAGTCTATATGCCGTACCAGGCTTTTTCTGGTGGGTGAGTAATATCATGAGATTGATTTTAGTGCGTCACGGAGAAACGGAATGGAATCGGCAGAGCCGTATCATAGGGCATACTGAGATTGCGTTGAACGAGACGGGGCGAAAGCAGGCTGCGTTGTTGGCTCAGGCGCTGCGAAATGAAAAGGTGTCGGCGATATACGCCAGTCCGTTGCAGCGTACACGTGAGACGGCCGCTGAGATTTCCCGCGTGCTGGGTGTTGAAGTCGAATTTAACGACGCTTTCAAGGAAATCGCTGCGGGAGATATTGATGGCATGACGTTCGAAGAGGTTGCCGAACGCCACGGCGATTTCTTTCAGCATTGGATGAGGGGCGATCCAGCATTGCGTTTGCCCGGGGGCGAATCTTTCACGGATCTGCGGGACAGGACATGGCCGGCTCTGCAGCGTATCGTCAGTGAGCATAATGACGGTGATGTCATAGTTGTCAGCCATACTCTGGCTATCATGAGTATCATCGCCAGCGCGCTGGGTATGAATATAGCGGATTTCAGGCGGATCAGGCTGAATGTCGCTTCGATAAGCATACTTGAGTTCAAGGATAGGAATGTATCGCTGTTATTATTCAATGATACCTGTCACTGGCAGGGGCTGGAGAGACACGACGGCGGTGTGTTGTAATGGAGAATCTAGAAGAACGCGTTCTTGATTTTATCCGGCGCGAGGATTTGCTTCCCGCTGCCAAGGGAAAGAAGCGGGTCGTGCTGGTCGGCGTGTCGGGCGGGCCGGACTCGGTATGTCTCCTACATGTGTTGAACCAGATTAAGAAATCGCTTGGCGTACGGCTTCATATCGCTCATCTCAACCATATGCTGCGAGGCGCCTCGTCCGACGGGGATGCGCGCTACGTCGAACAATTAGCTAAGTCTTTAAAGATTCCTGTCACTGTTGATGCGTGTGATGTCGATGAATATCGCAAGGAGCATAAGCTCTCTCTTGAGGAGGCGGCTCGCGACGTGCGCTACGATTTTTTCGCGCGCGTCGCCAAATCGGTAGGTGCGGATTGTGTGGCTCTGGGGCATACTGAAGACGATCAGATTGAGACTGTACTGATGCACTTGGTGCGTGGTGCCGGTATCGCGGGGTTGCAGGGCATGTCGCCGGTCACCGATATGTATTCCCACAGCCGTGCTAGGCTGCAGGTGATAAGGCCGCTACTTGAGGTTACCAGGGAAGAGACCGAGAATTACTGTTCTAGTCATCGTTTTAATCCTCGCAAAGATGACACCAATGAATCGCTTGATTACGTCAGGAATCGTTTCCGTCGTGAACTCATCCCGGTTTTGAGGAAGTCCAACAGCGACATCGGGGCTGCTGTTAGGCGTGTGACGGAGACCGCTGCGGATATCATGTCGTTCCTTGATATTGAGGTGGAGAGAACATGGAGCGATGCCGTATGCGTAAATCCCGTCGGCATTACGATAAATACTGCGGCGGTCCGAGCGCTTCACCCCGCACTGCGGCGCCATTTGTTGCGCAGGGTCGTGAGCGAGGTTCTGGGCGACCTGGTTGATATCGAGGCGGTGCATATCGAGAAGATGATAGAGGCCTTGCATAAGCAGGCGGGAAAGACTATTTCACTGCCCCGCGGATTGAAATTCCATGTCAGCTATGATACGTGTCTATTGACCAAGGGCACTGTTGACGTCTGCCCTTTACCAGAGCTTGGGCGCGCGCACCGCTTGAAGGTGCCGGGTGTAACGCTGCTGCCCGGGTGGAGGGTGCGAGCCGACATGGTTCAGGCCGGCGAGCGGGCTGACGGATTCATCGCTTGTATCGATGCAGATGCCAGCGGCTTGGAACTGACGGTGCGCGGTCGCCGTCCGGGGGATCGCTTTCAGCCGCTGGGGATGAGCAATATGAAGAAACTTCAGGACTTTATGGTCGATGCCAAGATTCCGAGCACGTGGCGCGATCGAGTTCCATTAGTATGTTCGAAAGACGGCATTATATGGGTGGCGGGCTGGCGCATTTCTGATAGTGTGAAAATTACGGATGAGACGATTAAAACGTTGCGCATTAGTTTCGAACGTAATGATTAGTTGCATCCTATGAGATCTACTGTCGAACATCAGTTTAGTTCCCTAATTAAACCTCATCAACTTACTATTTCCTACTCTTAGGGGATTTCTTTTTATCCATGGGACATTACCGATTCCCCCTACTAGAAAGTATTTACACCTCTTTATGTAGCGGTGGAGTATTTACCATTTTTGTTAATACATTTACTATCTATTATAGATATTCATGTCGAATTGGATAACGGTTTATTGAGTGAATAGGAAATATGCACTGATTTTATGTAGGGCTCAAGGATTGGAGATGGGATATGAAGAACGTTGTTGTCACAGGAGCCTCTGGATATCTTGGCCAGCAATTGATTAGACGGTTGGAGCGTGACGACAGTGTGGAGCGCATAGTAGGGATAAGCAGGAGAGCCCCTAAGGTTGCCTCTTCCAAGCTCAAGTTCTATTCTCACGATATTCGTGAGCCCTTCGATAAGATATTCGCCGAGAACAATATTGATACTGCTGTCCATCTAGCTTTCGTAGTCGGGGCTGCGCGTGATGTCAAGGCGGCTCGTGCTACGGATGTCGGCGGGTCGAAGAATTTCCTCGATGCATGCAAGAGCGCATCGGTGAAACGAGTTTCGTTTCTGAGCAGCTATACGGCATATGGGGCCTATCCCGATAATCCGCAGTTGATGGGTGAAGACACGCCTCTCAGGCCGAACGCTGGGTTTCAGTATCCCCACCATAAGGCTGAAGTAGATAAGATGTTCCAGGAGTTTATGAGGCAGAATACGGATATATGCGTTTCGGTTTTACGCGCCGTTGTGGTGGCAGGACCTTCAAGTGATGGCGGGCCTTTGGCATCGTTTCTAAAGAATCCTGTTTCCGTGCGCATCAAAGGCTATGATCCGTTGTGGCAATTCGTTCATGAGGACGATCTTATAGAGCTTACGGTTTCCCTGTTGAAGAATGGGCATAAGGGTGTGTTCAATGTCGCTGGTGATGGGGCTATTCCTTATTCCGAGATGCTGGCTAAGATCGGCAAGAGGTGTCTGATATTGCCTAATAAGGTGAGCGCGTTCATTACGAATTTGACCTGGTACCTGCATTTGCAGTCTGAATCTCCTGGCGGCAAGTCATCAGACATATTAATGTATCCGATTTGTGTGAGTAATGAGAAGGTGAAGAAATCAACCGGCTTCGCGTTTAAGTATACCGGGCAAGAGGCGTTCCAGTTGTTCCTCGATGCCGCTAGGAGCAATGCTAAGAACTAAAAAGACTAGGTTCTGCTAAAAGAAAAGGCCCCGTATTCGAGGCCTTTTCTTATTATCGATTCAATGTAGTTTACTTCTGGCAACTCGCAGTCTTCTTTTTGCCCATGACCTCTAGGAATATGTCGAACGCCTCCGGACCTGAGTGAAGGTATTTATATCCTGTTTCCTTGATCAACTTCTCGTTGCTCATTATTGTCGAGAACTGTATCATGCGTAGTCCGCCGCACTGGGCTTTTGCCTGCAGTTTCAGCCGCCATGTTATCTTTATGCCGTAGTAAAGCAGCCATGAAGGCAGGGAAAGCGATGGTTTTCCCAGCATTTTTATTATCTCGCTATATTTTAGTGACCCATCGGCGGCAAAGTTGAATATGCCTGCTTTTCGCTGCTTAGCTAGGATCGTTATGATGTTGACCAGGTCATCTTCGTGAATGAACTGCCATGTCGGGTCAAGCCCTATGGGTTTGATCATGATCGGCAGGAATAGCACTGTTAAGCCGCATTTCTCGCCGCCGGGTCCGGTTACCGCGGCTGTCCGGCCTATGGTTACCTTGATGTCGGGGTGTTCAGAGGCGAATTTCTGGAACATGTGATCGACCTCGGCTTTGTCGGATGGATAGGGGAAGTCGGGGTTTGGCTTAAGAGGCATGTCCTCGGTGAATATTTTGGGATTATCAGCCCATGCCCCATAAGCGGAATAGCTGCCCATATAGAAGACCTGTTGCACCTTGGCCTGCGCAGCGGCATCCATGAAGTTCTGAGAACCTTTTATATTGATTTCGTGCGCCATCTTTTCGGCATGTATGGGTGCTACGATGAACGCGAAGTGTATGGCGGTATCAATCTTGTGTTCGGAAAAGATATTACCGAAGGGCTGTCGCACATCATGCTTGATAAAGGTGAATTTGGGGGATTGGAAGGCTGGCTCCTTAATATCCATCCCGATTAGATGTTCCACCTCTGGCTCTTGCGCGATTCTTTTAGCTAACAGGGTCCCCAGATATCCAGAAACGCCGGTAATAAGTACGTTCTTCATCTTGCCCCCTATTATTTATTACAATGCTGATGGTCTTCAGACTTTTTACTTTTTCCCCGCCAGCGCGAGTTCATTGCATACACACTTAACCCCGTTGGGCGATGACATCTCAGCTACACACTTATTGCAGTGGTCGCAGTCGGAGGCGGTTATCTCACCCGCGATCATCCTGTTAACGAAATTCGGATCCTTTATTGTCGCCCGGCCGAGCTCAACGAATTCGAAGCCTTCGTTCATGGCCTTTGCCATGTTATCAATTGAGCATACACCACCCACATATACCACCGGAATCTTGACAGCATGCATTATCTTCTTCGATTGTTCGAATAGGAACATCTCCTCAAAAGGAACAATTTTTAATATGATGCTGCTAAATAATTTCAAACCCATTTTAGTAACTATGTTTTTTTCATACTTTATGTATTCTTTCTTAGGTAGTTCTCCGCGCATCATATGGAAAGATGTCCTGGCAGTAAATCCGCAGCTTGGAATAAGGGCGCTGGCGCCTGCTTCCTCGAAACGCTTTGCCACCTGTACGGACTCATCAATGGTGAGCCCGCCTTTAAAACAATCCTCGGTGTTCATCTTAACCAGTATCGGGAAATCGGGGCCCATCACCTTCCTCACATGTTCTATTACCGAGGCGGGGAATCTCATGCGGTTCTCCAGCGAGCCGCCGTATTGATCCTTGCGGCTGTTGGTCCATGGCGAGAGGAACTGGCTGAGCAGATATCCGTGTCCGGCATGTATCTCTATGGAATCAAATCCAGCCTGGCGTGCCATCTGAGCCGCCTTGCCGAAGTCTTCCCTGACCCTGTTAATATCATCTTCGGTCATCGGACGGCAGATGCTGTAACGGAACATGCAGAACTTGCGTGACGGTCCAATAGGGGTAAAGCCTGTCGCCGATTTATTCGCGAAGAAGCCGCAGTGTCCCATTTGCAAGTTTGCGGCGGCTCCCTCAGCGTGTATAGCATCAGTCATCTTCTTCAGGTTTGGTATTATCTCAGGGCGCATCCACATCTCATGGCCGAAAGCAGCGCCGTCTTTGGCGACTGCACAGTATGACACGGTAGTCATACCTATGCCGCCATGGGCGACAGCCTGGTGGTGCTTTAGAAGAGCTTCACCTGGCGTTGCGTTGGGACATAAACCCTCAAAGCATCCGGCTCTGATCGTGCGGTTGCGTAGCGTTAGCCCGCCGATTTTACCGGGGGTAAAAACCTTCAATTGTTTCTGTGCTGTCTGCTGCATGGTTCCGCCTTTCTTTGTTTTTACAAAAGTTGTTATAAAGTAACTATAGATGTTCCCAGGGGAGCGAATTCAATTTTATTATGCATTTTATGGCAGAATTCAATTGGCAATTTGCAGAATTATTAAAAACATCGAGGATATTACATTTGTGGGTGTTGCTGTTGGTGTAACATGATGACGCTTTGTTCATAAATATTCTCTACCGAATATAAACATGCATCAAAATCAGATAATATTTAATAGAGATAGGGTATCCCAAAAGTTAGCGTGTGTCAATAAGAATGCTGCTCAATTATGATGCTGATGTCATGTCTTGGTATTCCTATTTCCACCATTTTGTCTTCCGGCTGGCGGCAACTGCTGCTAACGGCGATATCGCTATCCAGAGTGTGAATGTTATCAGCATGGCCATGGGATAGTCGACGTTGGACCAGCCCAGGTCGGGCGAGATTTGGCGCCAGAGGAGCATCAGGAAAAAGGAGCTTAAAAAGAAGCCGGGTATTGCTGATAACAACATAAAGTAGCCGAACATGTCTGCCTCCTTAAGATTTTTGTAGGGGCGTATTTCAATACGCCCGTTCCTGGATCATCCGGTCAAGCCGTATGATGACATTATCATATCATGAACCTCTTTAGTTCTCTTAATATCCAAATTTGACGTATTCACTGGCTTTGGAAAGTCGTTTGCCTATGGTTCCTAATGCATCCATGGATCGAATCTTGCTGCCGTTCTTGCGCATGTGCAGTATCGCGTTCACCGTTACCGGCCCCAGCCCGGGGACACGCAAAAGTTCGTATTTGTCGGCGCGGTTGATATCGATGGGAAACAGCTCGGGATGACGCATAGCCCATAGCTCCTTCGGATCGACGGTCAGCGACAGATTGCCGTTGCTCTCGAACGGAATCTCTTCGTCGCTGAAGCCGTACTTGCGTATGAGCCAGTCGGTCTGGTACAGGCGGTGCTCACGGTTGAGCAGGTTGGCGTTGGTCAATGGCGAGTGCTCTCCCGGCAGTTCAGGGTCGCCCAGCCCGCGCTGGTAGGCGCTGAAGTAGACGCGGTTCAGCCCCATGCGCTTATATAGCCCCCATGAGTATGTGACTATCTCCCTGTCGGTTTCGTCCGAGGCGCCGACCACGAACTGAGTGGTCTGGTGCACCCGGCTGTATCTCGACTCCGGCTGCGTGAGCCGGCTGATGAGTTTCATCGGGCGGATGATATCGTCGAGGTAGTTCTTGCTCTGGCTGAGCTTCTTGAAGTGCTCTTCGCCCGCAGTTTCGATATTGACGGAAACGGCACTGGCCAGAGCTACGGCCTGCTCGATGGCGGCGTCCGATGCGCCGGGGATGACTTTGAGGTGCATGTAGCCTCTGAACCCGCCGCGGCGCAGGATGCCGGCGGTGGAGATGATTCGATCCATCGTATTGTCCGGGGTGTTCGTTACTCCGCTGGTGAGGAATATTCCCTGCACGCGGCGCGCGCGGTAGTATTCGAGAAATGCTTTCGCTGTCTCTTCCGGCGTGAGGGTGCAGCGCCTGCTATCGATCTTTACCCTCAGCGGGCAGTAGCGGCAGTTGTTTACGCACTCGTTAGATACCAGCGTTTTGAAGAGGAATGTCTTGCGGCCGTTCTCGAAGGTGACGGGGTATATCCACTTGTCGTCCTTTGAGCGGCGGCGCGCGTCGGTCTCATTCACGCCGCAGGCGCAGGCCAGGTCGTACTGCGATTCCTGCGACAAAATCGATAGCTTCTCATGCGTGTCCGGGGCCACGCGGACATAGGGCGCGGCGATCATTGCGGGCTTGTCGCAGGTGGGGCAGTTGTCCCTCATGGAGACATGATACTACCGTCGGGTGGGGTGGGCAAGGATAGATTTTTCCAAACCCCCGGCAGGAGAATCCTCCTGCACCTCTGCGCAGTTTATTTAAGCCAACCTGAAAAACCAGTTCGGCATTATCTTGAGCACCCAGGCGATGAGCCGCCAGCGTCGTGTGACATAGGCGTGCGGTTTCTTCCTCTCGATGGCGCGGTAGATTTGCTGCGCGGCTTTATCCGTCGAGGCGCGCCAGAATATCCTGTCCCCCTGCGCCATGCGCGTGTCCACAAATCCGGGCTGGATGTCGGTGACGTAGATGGGCAGTTTCGATTTCATAGCCATGTGGCGTAAGCCCTCCAGGTAGTTGCAGACGAAGGACTTGGAGGCGTTGTAGGCCGGGGCGTAGCGCCCGCCGCGGATGGCGGCGATCGATGATATGCCGACGAGGTGTCCGTGGCCCTGTTTGATGAAATAGTTGAACGCGGTATCCGCGATCGCTGTGAAGCCGAGGACATTGGTATCGATGGTGTCTTTCTCGTTGGGCCACTGCAGATCGGTGGTGCCGTGGCCGGTGCCCGCGCTGATTACTACCAGATCGACGCTGCCCATCTCGACGATGAGGTCGTTAAATGTTGCGATAGCGGTCGGTGTGTCGGCGACGTCCATAGTTCGGATGAGGCATTTGTCTGACAGTTCGGCCTGCAGCTCTTGGAGTAGCTGGGTGCGCCTGCCGGTGATGCCGACGATGTAGTCGTGGCTGACGAGGACTTTGGCCAGCTCCCGTCCCATACCGGATGACGCGCCGATGATGATAGCTTTCTTCATATCGCGACTATCGGTCGGATTATATCTTCGTGGCTATCTTTGCTGCTGCGGCCACTGCTGCTGCGGCGTCGCTGGGCTTGGCGCTGTCGCCGATGATATGCACTTCGGGCACAACTCCTTCGAGCTCATGTGCCAGTTGGTCAACGGGCTTAGCTCCTACGGCCAGGATGACGGTATCGGCAGAGAGAGAAAATATCTCGCCGCCCCAGTTCATTATCACAGCCTTGTCCGCGATCTCGATGACGCTTGTATTGACGAACATCGGCATGCGCATATCGATTAGCTTGCGCGCCAGCGTGCGGTAGGTCATGCGCTCCAGCTTGCTGCCGTTCTCGCCCAGCAGAGCCTTGGTAACTATTGTCACCTCTTTACCCTGTTCGGCCAGCAGTAAAGCGACTTCCAGCCCGATGAAGCGCCCGCCGATAACGACGCACTTTCCCTTCACTTTGGCTTTACCGGTTATGACATCGATGGCCTGCACTACATTCTTGCCGTCTATTCCTTTTACAGGAATTGTCGCTGGGACAGCGCCTGTGGCAATTATGACCGCGTCGGGTTTGATATCGATCACATCTTCTCTGGTGATCTCTGACTTAAGATTTACTTTTACGCCCGCTTTTTTCATGGAGCGTTCCAGATAGGCGGTGAAATCGTTGAAACGCTCCTTGCCCGGGACGTTCGCGGCGATGGTCCACTGCCCGCCGAGGCTTTTGCCCTTTTCGTGGAGCGTTACTTTGTGCCCGCGCTTGGACATGAGTATGGACGCCTGCATGCCGGCGATGCCTCCGCCGATTACCATTATTGTCTTGGCCTTATCGGCCTTCGATAATGGCAGCTTTGCTTCCCTGAATAAGAACGGATTCACCGAGCAAGGGCCCGAGCTTGGGTCGGTTCTGACGCAGTTATTGCAATAGACGCAGGGGCAGATCTCTTCCAGCTTGCCTGCCTTCAGCTTATCAGGTAGTTCCGGGTCGGCCAGCACCGGGCGGCCCATGGCGATGAAATCGGCCTTGCCGGCCTTCAGTGTTTTCTCGCCGAGGGCGGCATCGATCTTGCCGGCTACGATCACGGGAACCTTGACCGCCTTCTTGACCTTCTCGGCCGGAGCCAGCATCGCGCCGTCGGGATAAGCGTAGCACGGTATGCTCGAAGCACACCAGAACTCGAGACTGGAAGAGACTGAGATGGCGTTCGCGCCAGCTTTTTCAAGTTCCTTGGCCTGATACAGCACCTCGTCCATGGAGATGCCGCCCTCGAGGTCGTCCGTGGCGTTTATCTTGACGATGAGAGGGAAGGGCTTGCCCGTCGCCTTCTTTATCTGCTCCACGATGCTTTTGGCAAAGCGCAATCGGTTTTCCTTTGAGCCGCCGTATTTATCGCTGCGGCGGTTGGTTATGGGCGACATGAATGTGCTGACCAGGCAGCCGTGGCAGGCGTGCAGCTCCACGGCGTCGGCTCCGGCCTCCTTGGCCCGCCGCGCCGCCTGAGCGAAATCATCTATGTAGCGGTTGATATCTTCCTCGGTAAGCTCGGCATACTTCCATGCCGGGTTCAGCCACGGAGTTATCGAAGGAACCTTGATAATCATTCCTTCAGGCACAAATCCGCTGAATGTGATCAGCAATCCGTTGTGCATCAGCTGAATCGATGCCTTGCCGCCGTTATCGTGTATGGTGTCAACTATCGATTTGATGCCTGGGATGAACGAATCGTTGTATATTCCCAGCTCCCATCCGGGGGAGCCATCCTTGCTCACTCCGGCGCACTGGGTGGTGACGAGCCCGATGCCTCCGGCGGCGCGGGCCTTATAGTAATCCAGCATGCGCTGCGAGGGATTGCCCGTTCCGTCGGTCAACACTGTTCCCATAGCATTCATAATGAGCCTGTTTTTCAGGCGCAGTTTTCCGATATTCCCCTGACTGAATAATGTTGGAAATTTGCTCATGAGAACCTCCCGCGCATTAAGCGATAAAGTTATGTATAGTCTACTGTAGAATTAAGTCTTGGTCAATATAAGGAGGCCTCTGACTGAGTATTTTTACCCCTTTGCCTCCTCTCTTCACGATTTGGTTCCGGGATCGGTTGGTTGTGCGAACGAAGGTTTGACTTGTACTGCCTCCTGTGATATAAAAGCGATTGTTATCGCTATCTAGCTAGTATACATAATCATAAACCAAAAAGAGGTATAGAAATGGCTAAGGAAAGCTATGATGTATTAGTTATCGGTTCGGGGATAGGGGGGCTGTCGGCGGCGGCGCTGCTTGTCGCTTCAGGGTATAAGACAATTGTGGTAGAGAAATCGCCGCGTATCGGAGGACGCTACTCCACTATCGACCATAAGGGTTTTAAGATCACAACCGGCGCCATCGAGATCGAGATGGGCGGTGTGATACAGAAGGTGTTTGATGCTGTGGGCGTGAAGCTCGAAGCTACAGTAGCGTCTACGTTTAAATATCGGATCAATGGCAAGGACTACGATATGCCGGCAAAGGGCGGCATGCGGGCATTCATATCGGCACTGGCTGAGAACGAAGAGGAAACGAATCGTGTCATGGGCGGTATGAAAAAGGCGCTGGCCTGGCAGGAGCCCGCTGATAATATCACGCTGCGGCAATGGGTGCAGCAGTATACCGAGAATGAGAAGATAATCCGGGCGTTCTGGTCGCTGGTCAGCCCTACTCACTTTGTGAACGATGATGAGCTTCCCGCCGGGAAGTTCTTCGCCTATTTAAAAGCTCCCAAAGCATCTGCCGTCGGCATAGCGCCGCGCGGCCCGCTGGAGCTGATGGAATCGCTGAGAAAAGGCATTGAGGCCAGGGGCGGTCAGGTGCGGACCAAGTGCGCGGCTACTAAGATCGCGGTTGACGATGGGAAAGTAGTTGGTGCAACAGTAAAACAGGGGAATGAGTCAGTGGATATTGCGGTTAAAGCAATCGTAAGCAACACCGGCCCGCGTAAAACGGTTGAGCTGGCAGGCGAGGATAACTTCGACCGGTGGTACCTGGACCAGATGAATGATAAGTTGAGACCCGCGCCCTTTATCGCTGTTCACGCCTCAAGCGATGAGCCGCTTGTCGATTGCAATTCGCTGGTGTTCGTGACGGGGCGGCGACTGAGTTGCATGAACACACCGTCGCTGTTGTGCCCTGACTTGGCGCCGAAGGGCAAGCACCTGCTGATGGCCGGCGGCACGCCGCTCTCGTCCCTGCCGCCGTACGATGTGAAGGCAGACAAAGAGCAGATCATCGCGGAGCTCAAAGCGGAGATACCCGATTTCGACAAACGCGCCGAGTTGCTGATGGTGAGCTATTTCAGAGGCGATGTGCCCGGCTATCACAGCTGGCCCGGCTTCGATATGCCGCAGAAGACGCCGGTAGTGAATCTGTACAACGTCGGCGACGGCGTGAAGCCGTCGGGCTGGATCGGTCTGCCCGCCTGTGCCAGGAGCGCCGAGATGGTCGTCGAGGATATAAAGTGGCGAGTGAAAACAGTGTGAGTTAGTAGACATAATAACTGTGCGTGAATAAAAAAGGAGGGACTCGATGTTGAAGAACACGAAAATCTTGAAGGAATTCAAGGAATTTGCGGTGCGGGGCAACATGATCGATATGGCCGTCGGCATCATCATCGGCGCTGCCTTCGGCACCATAATTTCATCGCTGGTGGCTGATATCATAATGCCGCCTATAGGATTAGGGCTGGGCAACGTAGATTTTTCAAACCTCTTCTGGGTTATGAAAGAGGGCACAGACCTTACAAATCTTCCTCCCTATGATTCACTGGCAGATGCTCAGGCGGCAGGTGCCGTCACTTTCAACTATGGCAAGTTCATCCTGACACTTATTAACTTTCTTATAATCGCGTTCTGTATTTTCTTGATGGTGCGCGTGATAAACAAGATGCGCCGGCCTAAGGAAG
Source organism: Dehalococcoidia bacterium (assembly GCA_041653935.1). Classification (GTDB taxonomy): domain Bacteria; phylum Chloroflexota; class Dehalococcoidia; order E44-bin15; family E44-bin15; genus JAYEHL01. The sequence goes on from JBAZEO010000001.1 coordinate 114,538, forward strand.
TAAAGCCCGGCGAGCCTACTACTAAAGAGTGCCCATACTGCAAGTCAACAGTGTCGATCAAGGCCAGTCGCTGTGCTTTCTGCACTTCCCAGATTGAGCAGAAATAGCAGTTAAGGATTTGCTCTCAGAAAGAGGTGTGGTGTGAAGGATAAGAAGGAGTTCGCTGCACCCTGCGGTCTCTATTGTGGCGCCTGTTCCATACGGGCTGCATACAATCGTAAAGATGAGTTGATGCTTAAGGCGATGGCGGATGGCGTCAGCCTTTACCTTGATCATAAGGTTGAGGCGGATGATTTGGCCTGCGAAGGGTGCCTTTCCGAAGTTGTTTCCATATCGTGCCGCGAGTGCAAGATACGCGATTGCGCGTTTGCAAAGGGATTGACACGCTGCTCCGAGTGCACCGATTCCCCCTGCGAGCTCGTGACAAGTTTCAATAACGATGGTTTTCCCCATCACTCTGAAGTACTGAAGAATATTCGCCGTCAAAAAGAGGTCGGCGTAGATTCCTGGATTGCGGAGCAGGACAAAAGGTGGCGTTGTCCCAGTTGCTCCGCCGAGACGGACTGGTATGCCAGCCAGTGCCCTGATTGTGACAGTGCGCTGGGAGGTCTTTTTTGAGGAAATGATCATAGAATAGGTATTAGAAGCAGAGGAGGTGCATAATGGCGAATAAGAAGTACGATGTGATTGTGATGGGGGCGGGCCCGGGAGGCATCGGATGTGCCGCGATGTTGTGTAAATGGGGGCTCAAGACGCTGGTGGTTGATAAAAATAACATTCCCGGCGGCAAGGCTGTCACTATCGAATACAAGGGGTTTAAGTCTGAGCTTGAGCCTAAACTTCAGGTGCCGATGACGAACTCGGCTTTCTGGCAGCTATATGATGAACTAGGGATTAAAGATCAGCTGGGTGCTATACCGTGTGATACTGTAAGACTGGCTTATAGGCACAAATCGGCAGATAAATACAATACAAAAATCGTTCCGCAAACGAATGTAGATCCGACGCCTCTTTTTGATTTGTGGGGGTTGAGCGATAAAGAAAAAGAGGTTGCCATACCTATACTGGCAGAGCTGGCCTTTCTGACTCCTGAACAGCTCAGCGCGATGGATGAGTTGACCTTTGATGAATGGCTGAAGCAGCGCAATGCTCCCTGGGGTTTATATAGCTTCTTCTGTATGCACGCGAACGGATCGCTGGCTGAGCCTATCGATCTTGTAGCTGCATCGGAGCAAGGGGCTATTATGCAGCAAATAGCTACTGCGGGTGGTGGCGGTTACTACAAGGGCGGCTTTGGGCGCATGCTGGGGACGGTTGCTGACCACATCAAATCTCGCAGCGGCGAGTTTCAGATGGGTACCCGTGTCGAGAAGATAAAAATATCGAATGGCAGGGTGACCGGCATTTCGACATCAAAAGGCGATTTTGATTCAAATATAGTCGTGAGCGATGTGGGAATCCAGCCTACCATGTTGAAGCTGGTGGATGAAAAGGAACTGGACAGAAGCTATCTGAACTACGTTCGTGACCTCGTGCCAGGATGGGCCTTTACCGGGGTGCGCTACTTCCTGAATAAGAAGGTTGTGAAAGAGCAGATGGCCATGTGCTGGGCGGACTATGCATGGATGACTATGGACCTGTATAGCAAGATAAAGGCTGGTCATAAGCTTGAAGAGGAGGTGTTTTTCTTTACCGTGCCTTCGAATTACGATCCAAGCATGGCGCCGCCGGACAAGCAGTGCGTTGTCGCCGGCACGATATGTTCTCCGGATCCTAAGGCTCCGGAGATTAAGATGCAAAATGACCTGCTGGATAAAATGGTAGAGATTATCTATCCGGGATTCATGGATGCTTGCTTTGAGAAGCGAATCGCGGGTCCGGCCGAAATTTCAGCAGCTACGCGTGATAGCGTGCTTCCGGGACAGGGTGGCGAGTGCGTTGGAGTCGCCCAGATCGTTGGCCAGTGCGGCAAGTATAAGCCCAAACAGACCACGCCGATTAATGGGCTATTCATCGTGGGCGCCGACGCCGGCGGCGTGGGGATGGGGACGCATCAATCATGCCAGTCGGGTATGAAGGGTGCTCGTCTGGTGCGGCAGCACTATATCAATCGACAGGCGTCGAGGTAATATTCTGATAGAAGCGATTAAATACTTGAGGGGGCGTTATCGCCCCCTCTTTTTATATATTGACATGAGGATTACTATTTCGGCAGTACCATTGATAATGCATCGAAATCGCAGGCGACGACGCACAGCCCGCACCCGAAGCATTTGTCTTGATCTATTACAGCCTTGGATTCTTTGGATGTAGTCGGAATTATTTCGATTGCTTCGAAGAAGCATCTGTCTACGCATTCCTCGCATCCGGTGCACAGGTCATCATTCACGATGGCGCGGAAACGGCTCTTCTCCAGCGTTTTTTCTACGTTGTTGTACCGTAGTCCTCCATCGAAGATGACGCAGCATTCCCTGCAGCAGTTGCATATCTCGTTCAGTTGCTGCGATGCCCTGATGGGCCACGTATGCACAAGCCCTTTTTCTTCAGCTTGCATTGCGATGGAGATGGCTTCGTCCGGAGTGAGCTTGCGCCCCGTGCCCCTGCCCAGGTGGTATTTTGCCGACTTGTTGAATTGCAGGCAGACGTTCAGTGGCGAGTCGCATCTTCGCATCGATCTGCGGCAACTGCATGGCACTAAGGCAATCGCATCGGCGTCTTTGATCAATGCCCGAACATCCTCTATAGGCAAGAAGTCTTTCGGTGAGATGCCGGGGCTCTTTTCGATCGATTTAAGGGCAGGCAGTACCTTGATGCGATTGACGAAGGATTCTCCCGGGCCTGCGGCTGTGCTTGGTATCCACTCGATCTCGTGGAATTCCTTCCATAAATCAAGGAGTTCATTATCGATCCACTTGTCGATGCTGGAGAGGGTGGCGTCGTGCAGTTGTGTATAGTCCCGAGCGAGTTGGGGGCCCTTGCTGGTGGGAAAAACTAGCCCGCGTTCGAGGAATTCTTGCAGTTTCTGTTTTATAGTGTCCACATCGAGACCGGTTTGTTTTGCCAGTGCGGCTGGTTCGTCGGGGAGCATTAACAGCAGCTTTGCGTCTGCCGGCGAGACGAGTTTTTTTAATATCTTAGGGAGTATTTTTGAATTAGGCTGGTTGAGTTTATGCGCTAGTTCCATATAGATATTATCGGTCTTCATGATGCTATATTATAGCTATTTTATACTGACAAGCATAGGGTTTGTGTGATGTAAAGACAAAAAGAATAATGATTTCTACATATGCAAGACATGATACATTGACACAGCGCTGATTAATACTTAATATTCGTTTTATGGGATATGTTTCGAGGGGACTGGTGGCAATATGAACCTCGCAACACAGGTCGTTGCTATCCTTGCTACAGGGTATCTCATCGGCAGCGTGCCTACTGCGCATATTGTAATGCGCGTTTCTCGCAAGAAGGACCTCAGGGAGATAGGGACAGGAAATATAACTTCTACCGCTGTCATGATACATGGTGGCAGACTACCCGGCAGCATATCTCTTATAGGTGAAATACTAAAGACCTTCCTTTGTATATTTGTAGCCTATTTGTTAGTCGGAGAGTTGTGGGCCTATCTTGTGATGCTGGTGATAGCATCGATTGGCCAGATATGGAGCGTATGGCTAAAGGGGAAGGGGGGGAAGGGGCAGACAATATTTGCTGCCGGTTTCATGGTTCTTTGTCCGCTTCCGTTCTTAATATCGATAGGGTGTATGCTTGTTATATTTTTGATATCCAAGCGTTTCTTACTCAGTAATCAAGTCTGGCATATCATTACACCACCGCTTATGCTTCTAGCGCTATTATTCAATCCGGCTATGTTTGGTTTGGGTGAACATTCGTGGTACTATGCTGTTACAGCAGGCGTACTGTGTTCCTTCTTCTTTATAAAGAACCAGGCTGCTAATGATGATATAGTTCAGTCGCAGGCTTGGGGCAGCTACAGCCGTTAAGGTCAGTGGAACATGTGGAATATCTATCAGGCAGCCATCACGATATGTCTTGCTGTCTTCATAATAAATCTCATCTTGAATTTGAGGTCTCTCCACAGGCTTGGGAAAAATGATGGGGCATTACCCGCGACTCTGCCACTAATCTCAGTATTGATCCCTGCTCGGAATGAAGAAAGTAATATTAAAAATTGTCTTGAGTCGTTGAGGAGACAGGATTATCCGAATTATGAGATTCTGGTGCTTAACGACAACTCCACAGATCGCACTGTCGAGATTGTTGATGAGATAATCAAATCCGATCCCAGGGTTAGACTGCTGAATGGTTCTCCATTACCTCAAGGATGGGCGGGCAAACCCTATGCTTGTCATCAGCTATCGTTAGAGGCCAAAGGCGCCTGGTTACTTTTTACAGATGCTGATACTATCCATGCTCCTGATATGCTAAAGAGCGCGCTGGCGTACTCTTATAATCATGGCGTATCTCTACTATCAGGATTCCCGTTGCAGCACATGGTTTCATTTGCGCAGAGAGTAGCGATACCGATGATGTATTTTTTTATTTTGAGCTGCGTGCCCCTCTGGTGGGTTCAAAAATCTCGCAAACCAAGGCCGGGCGTAGCTATAGGGCAGTTCCTTTTCTTTAATGCTGATGATTACAGGGCTATCGGCGGCCATGAAGCGGTCAAGTCAAGGATTTTGGAAGATGTCTGGCTTGGTTTTGAGATTGTGCGCCGGGGCAAAAGGCATGGCATAGTAGACCTTACAGGAATGGTGTCCTGTCGAATGTATGAAAGATTAGGGCCTTTATGGGAAGGTATGGGCAAGTGGTTCTACTCCGTTACTTCGCTGTCACCATTGATCTTTACTGTGATCATCTTGGCCGTATTCGGTGTTTTTATCTTACCTTTTTTAATAGCTTTCGGTCGTGTTACACCTGGTCTTCCTGATTATGGGTTTTCGTTGTTGATAGTATTACAAATTATATTCATATTTCTCATGCGTATAATAATAGACCATCGGTTTCGTCATTCAAAACGTTATTTTTTACTTCAACCTTTGAGTATCTCGTTCTGGATAGTGTGTGGTACAAACAGCGTTATTAAGCGTTTGACTGGCAGAGGGACAAGCTGGAAACAACGCGTGTATAAGCGTGATTCAAAAGTGGAGTAAGAAACAGCTGTCGGCGGTTCGATCGATAGTATTAATCAAGCATCTTGGATTGAGCACCGGAGCATTTTGTCAGTGCTTTAAAATATCCTACTATTGTTGCGTCTTTCGAGAATCGGTGGTTTCTCTCCGCAATTTTTCTTTGGTTGATGTAAGTTCTTTGGTGCGTTCCTCGATCAGTGTTTCCAGGTTATGCCGGTGTTCGTTTAATTCCTTTTCCATGCGTTTGCGTTCAGTGACGTCTCTGGCTATGCCCACAACTTCACCGGTACCCTGCTTGGCGATGGGGAAAACGGTCACTTCTATGAGAATACGGCGTCCGCTTTTATTTAGTAATTCCACCTCTTGTGGACCGCCTGGTATTCCTCTGAACTGCTTAAGTTTTTCCACTACAAGTGGAATATATTCCTCTGTGATAATGCCCATGTCGAAGATGTTCTTCCCCATGAATTCTATCTTAGAATAGCCTGTTAGCTCTTCAGCTTTTCTATTGCCATATGTCATATTACCGTCATTATCATAAATGAATATGGCATCAGGCGCGTTCTCGACGATGGCTTGTAACCTCTCCTCGCTGCTTCTAAGAGTTGATTCTATTTTCTTGCGGCTGGTGACGTCTCTGACAACGCCGATGAAGCCTGTAGGATTGCCTTCGCTGTCCCTCAATAATGCAGAGCTGATTTCGGCATCGAATTTCTTGCCGTCTACGGCCCAGAGGGTATATTCGACTTTCTCTTGTACGTCTCTCTTAGCTATCGTGTCGAATATGTCCTGCTGGAATCTCTGCTGATCTTTCTGCACGATGAACTCAAAGGCGTTCTGGCCGATTATCTCCTGCTTGCGAGTGTATCCTGCTTTCTGGAGCGTAGCGTTATTGACCTCGACTATCTTCCCTTCCAAATCTGTTACTATTATTCCATCAGAGATTGAGTCAACAATGAATCGGAGCTTCTCCTCCGATATTTGAAGGGCCGCCTTGTATGATTTACCACTATCTGCATTGAATATTATCCCTCTGATACCTGTAATCTGGCCTGTATCGTCAATAATGCGGTTGAGATGTATTGTGATGGGAAATGTTGAGCCATCTGCTCTCTGAGCAGTATATTCTTCCAGCCCTAAATCTTCTTCTAAATCCTCGGAATTAATCAATTTGCTTATAGATGCCTTAATTCTGTCTGCTTCGTTGGTCACTATGATGTCAAGAATATTAATGCCATTTCTTAAATCACTCTGTGTATAACCAAACATTCTGAGTGTCATCCGGTTTGCGTGGGTGATGTTGCCGTTTACATCGGCCTCGAATATCATATCTGTAATTGATTCTAAGAGGTTCCGGATCTTGCTGTCACTAACCGATGTTTTACGTCCCTTTTTAATATTCGGTTTGACATTTTTCTTTATCTTTGGCATTGTAGTCCCCCATATTTATCTCAGATAGAAGTATGTTTATCGATTTGATGTTCAACGAGTTCTTAGAGTCAGTATATTATACAATACCCTCTTAAAAAATATTACTTAGTATAACACTGTAGAGAGCATTTGTTTGCCCTTTTGGGATTAGTGTTAAAAGATGAATGCTGCGAGCCGCAGTGAGCGGCTGATTGAAATATTATTCTGTATCTTCAGGAGTGCTATTCTTGCGCCGCCATCTGATAAGGGCATATATGAAGAATATTAGAGACGCTGCAGGCAATATGAGTACTAGTAATATCCAATAGCTGTGTGGTGCGGGAGTGGTTGGAGCCGGTGTTGGCTGTGGGGTGGGTGCAGTACCTTCCAGCGGCGCTGCGATGAGAGCATATACACTGAGGTGATTAGTTGAGCAGATGATGGTATTTGTTTCAATATCTGATAATCCGGGAAGTACTTCCCATTCATTCGGTGCGTCGTTTAGCACGTACATTTGCAGCGTTAGTTCATCAGGTGATTTTGGCAGGTCCGAGAGGTCGTAAGTAAGTTCAATCTCAATCGGTTTCGAAAAACTGGAACCATCAGGTATAAACTCGTAAATATATATTAGATAATGATCAGTCGGCGGTATCAATGGGGGAGCCTTCATGAGCGGATCAACCGCTGTGATATTTATTGCCGCCAGAGGTTCTCCTGTAGCGTCAAGCGCAAACGTGTCTCCGGATATTCTCAGGGTTAGCTTACCATCTGAAGAAGTAGCAGCAATATCTTCAAGCACCTTACCGGAGCTGGTGCGCAGCCAATTTGTTTTCTGTCCCATCATATCTATAAGCAACTTCAGTGATATTGACGGCTGGCTGCTCCCGTTGCCATGGGTGGTCGGCGTTGGAACAGGGGTCAATGTGGGAGTAGAAGTAGGCGTGGGTGAGGGTGAAGGTGTTGGGGTCACAGGTGGAACGGTAGGTGTAGCAGTAGGTGTGGGAGTAGGGGACGCTGTTGGAGTAGGCGAAGGGGTTGGGGTGGTAGTTGGGGTGGGAGAGGTTACATTGAAGCTACCACCCGCAGCATGTATTTGTACTGATTCAGGGCTGCAAAAAAGTACTGAAATACATACCGCCAGGCAAAGAGCAACTATCCACATTATGCATGCCCTTTTCATAGCGGTCTCGCTGTATTATTTTATTCCCTTCTTGTACCTTTCTTCTTAGTTGTAGAATGGATATGTTTTGCCTTTCGGCTCCTGTGAATCATGAAATATGCGATACCCAGAAGTATCGCCACCGCACAAACTATGCCAACGATTAAAGGTATGTTTGAGTTGCCGCTGCTTCCTGAAGAGCCGTTATCACCAACATCGAACGTCATTTCCTGCGAGTTTGTATAAGGGTTGCCATCCACAAACAGTTGGAGTGTGAATCCGTACTCTCCGTTCCCACTGTAAGGGAAATAATCTATCGATCCGCTGGCCCTGCCGATAACAAGGGTCGGGATTGTAGAATGATCTTTCTGTTCTATCGTGTTCCCGTCCAGTGTAACAAGGAGTTTGATAGCCACGTTATCGACCGGTTCATACACATTTCTGAGGGTGTAATAAATATTGATAAAAGCCAGTTCACCAGTGTTGTTATTGTAATAGGGGAGAAGGCCGGGGTTTTCAAAGTATATGGTGCCTGCCGTTAATTCTATGGTTTTAACCTCATCGGCTGCTATCTCGAACCATTCTTCGTCGAGCAACTGGCCGCCTACATAAGCCTGTGCCAGGAAGGTGCCGGGGGCTACGATCGCATTCAGCGATAAGGTGCTGATACCATATGCTACCTCCTGGTTCCTGCCCTCGATGAGTTTAAATAAGCGTAATTCGGCTGTTACAGGAGTACCATCAGGACTGATTGCATTAATCGTTACATTGGCGGATTCTCCCATGATACTCAAACTGGCTGTCTGCGTTATTTCCGGCAGAACCTGTACGCCGCCTGGGTTTGTAATATATGGCGTGGCTTTGATTGAGATCGTATAATTGCCGGCCGCAGCGTCTTCTGTAGTTTGTATTTCTATGGAAATGGACTGGCTCTCATCCGGAGCGAGGGTGAAATTGGTCTTGGAGAGATTGATGTTGACGCCGACAGGCGTTACGCATGTCATCTGAATGCCAATGCTTGATTGATATCCACTGATGACGGTAACGAAAATCTCGGATGAGGTTACCGAGGAGCCGCTGGGGATCACGTATTTCTGGCCGGCAAATGTGCCGGACATAGCTATACCTTCATCATCAGCCAGCGCTACTGCAGGGATGATGAATCCTGATGAAATCGTGATCAGGGTTAACATAATAGCGCATAATGCTATCCTTTTCCCCAGCGATCTAAACTTCATAATCCTGCCTCCGTGCCTTTAAGAGTTTATCTATCATATATTGGATGAAGTCAGAATTCAACACGTTCTGTTGAAAAGATATTATACTCGTAGTCTCCTAAAGGTATCCATCCCTTCCACAGGGCTCATTGTTTCCTATCTGCAACAAGGGGGCGACTATGCGCCCCCTTTGCTGTTTTCAGTTTTTAAACCCTGATTAACTTAGCTGTTCGTGATTGTAAAAGTTATAGTGCCAGAGTATTCGCCGAATACGAAGCCCGAGGCTCCCAGTATACAGTCCATGTATATATTAGTATTGGTGGTTCCTTCAGGGTCGGTTTCACCCGTGGCTGTTCTGCCGACACTGCCAAGTCCTGTGATGGTAACAGAGCCTGTAGTTACGTATTGAGGCGTGGTCGGATGGCCGCTGCCGTCACCGGCATCATCTTGTGTCAGAGAGAAGGCAGCATCGCCGGGTGAGCCATCGGTATCAAGTGTTGCGTTGTTACCGCCGCTGGTCCATGGAGAAGATGAACTTGAAGCGAGGGCGAAATTATCGTTAGCTATAGCCTGCAGCGTTTCATAGTGTAATACAGGATCCTGGATCGCAGCAGTTCCACCCATGGCTATGTTGCTGAAGCCTATGGTCGCGGAGCTCAGGGAGAGCGAGGAATAAGCGCCCATTGATTTGCTGTAGATAGTGGTGCTGGCTGTGCCGGCCTGGGCATCTGTGACAGTTACTTTTATATCCCATTCAGCGGCTGAGCCATCTGATTCCTGTGCCAGCTTGCCTACAGTGAAGTACAGGTTCCATTCGCCGGATGTGGCTCCCATATCGCCGGGGGTATCGCAGCTTCCGGTTGTGATGCTCCAGGTGGTTGTTGCACCGCCATTCTCCATGCTCCAGGTCGGTGTATCAACCCACTTGTATATGGCGTTATGGTCGGCGTCCCAGGCAACTGCCGGCGCTCCGTTGTCACCGGCATCGTCATCGCGGAATATCCATATATCTATCTGGGTGATATCGTTGATGGTGTTTGCATCTCCGGCAACGATTTGCACGACATATGCAGTTTGCGGTGTCATGGCACCGGTTTCAGTAACTTTATCGGATTGCTGCAATGTAACTGATGTTATAGTCGGGGCGGCGTTGGTGCATGAAAAGGAACCGGTCGCATCGGCAGCGTATGCAACTGCGGGCATGAAACCTATCAATATAGCTACTATAGCAACTATGTATAAAATTTTATTAATAAATGTTTTCATGTTAACTTCGCCTCCTTCCCTCATATTTTTTAACGATCTATGAATATGTATTAATGCATCCATAGCTTTCTCCCTTTTTATCGTATGCCGATTCTTATTCTATATCTCTAAGCGTATTATAGTACAAAAATGTATAAGTGTCAATAGATATTAAGTAATTTTATATAATATTGTAACATAAAAAAATCTAATAAAGGATAAATCATCTCAGTTATTTGTAATCGTGAAGGTTATCGTGCCGGAATAGGTAGCAACTATCAAGCCCGAGGCTCCCAGAATACAGTCCATGTATATATTTGTATCAGTTGTGCTCTCGTTGGCGCCGGCATTTGTAGAAGTTCTGCTGACACTGCCAAGTCCTGTGATGGTAACAGAGCCTGTAGTTACGTATTGAGGCGTGGTCGGATGGCCGCTGCCGTCACCGGCATCATCTTGTGTCAGAGAGAAGGCAGCATCACCGGGTGAGCCGTCGGTATCAAGTGTTGCGTTGTTACCGCCGCTGGTCCATGGAGAAGATGAACTTGAAGCGAGGGCGAAGGTATCATTGGCTATAGCCTGCAGCGTGACATAGTGGGATACCGGCGTCTGGATAGCTGCTGTGCCTCCCAGCGCGATAGAGCCAAAGCTGATACTAGAGCTGCTCAGTGAAAGAGAGGAATAGGCGCCCATCGATTTGCTGTAGATAGTGCTGCTGGCCGTTTTGGAGACGGAGTCCGTGACAGTGACTTTTATGTCCCATTCTTGGTTTGTTCCATCTGATTCCTGTGCCAGCTTGCCTACAGTGAAGTACAGGTTCCATTCGCCGGATGTGGCTCCCATATCGCCGGGGGTATCGCAGCTTCCGGTTGTGATGCTCCAGGTGGTTGTTGCACCGCCATTCTCCATGCTCCAGGTGCTTCCTGACTTGGCCCATCTGTAGATGGCTTCATGGTCTGCGTCCCAGGCGCTGGCGGGCGCTCCGTTGTCGCCAGCATCGTCGTCGCGGAATATCCATATATCTATCTGGTTGATATCGTTGATGGTATCGCCATCGCCGGCCACGATCTCCACGTTGTATGCTGTTTGCGGGGCCATGGCGCTGGTTCCTGTAGCTTTATCGGATTGCTGCAGGGTTACGGATGTTATAGTGGGCGCGTATGTGTACTTAATTATAACAACTCCTGAGCCGCCCTTGCCACCAATTCTGCTAGTACCATCACAATAAGCTCCACCACCACCTCCTCCAGTGTTGCTTGTGCCGGCTTGGCCATTATATCCGATGCCGCCACTGCTGCTACCGCCAGCTCCTCCTCCTCCCGTCCCACCGGTGCCTCCGCCATTAGCAGAAGCGCCTGCACCGCCTCCTCCGCCGGCAAACCAGCCGCTGGCCCCAACACCAGTGCCGAATGTGGCGCTGTAGTTTCCGCCACTTCCTCCATCGCCGCCAAAGCCGTTTCCATCCACTTTGCCGTTCTCTCCAACTGAAGTATTACCGCCGCCGCCGCCACCACCATTTAGGCTCCCATAACCTGTACCGCCAGCCCACCCCTGTCCCGCCGTTCCGGCGGCGCCACTGGAACCTGTTAAAAGCCATGCGCCGCCTCCGCCTCCGGAGCCGCCGCTACTGGCTGCACAAGCAGAACCACCACAGGAGCCGCCTCCGCCTCCGGTTGCTGTCAGAATGCCGAATACACTGTTACTGCCGCTCGTACCTGTTTTCTTACCGGAACCACCGGCACCACCATCACCGACGGTGACCGTGATCCCTGCGCCGGGCGTTACCGTATAACTGGCATTGTAGATCAGTCCTCCGGCGCCGCCCCCACCGCCGCAATAAGCAGCGGTCGCCGCTCCTCCGCCCCCGCCCCCTCCTGCCACTACCAATACCTGAACTGAGGTGACGCCTGTCGGTACCGTCCATGTGGTAGTGCCTACTGCGGTAAATGTCTCCTGTGCGGCTTGAACGGGCTGCGGTGAGATAGTTTGAGGCAACAAGGCGGCTAAGAAAGAGGCGATTACTACAAAAGCCAGTAAAACCGATATGGCCGAATTTCTCTTAGCTGCCATTTTCATTTTTATGAACCTTAAATTCAATAAATTATACAGATATCTTTCAAAATGTGAAAGATATTACTCGAAAGTAGTCTTAATAAATTATTAAGTTTTATTAAGTAATTTTAGCACAAAACTGAACTTAAGTCAATATGCGGTGATACGGAGGGAGCTCTTTATGGCTGTGGTTCTGCGGTTGTGCTGTTCCTGCGCCTTCGCCTGATAAGAGCGAAGATGAAGAATGCCAGCAATGCGGCAGGCAGTATGAGGATCAATAATAACCAGTTGTTGTGTGACTCAGATATATCTGGTATCGGCGAGCCCGGTGAGTTAGCAGTGTCTCTTGGTACTGCGGTCAGGGCGAAAGTTCTGAGATAGTCGATGGAGAATACTACGGTATTGTCATCGATGTTGGATATGAAGGGGATTTCATCCCACTCATACATTTCATTATCGAGCGAGTACATTTTGAACGTCAGTTCATCTGGTGCCTTGGGAAGCTCCGAAGGGTCGTAGAAAATAATGATATTTATCGGCTGTGAGAAGGTGGCGCCATACGGCCAGAACTCATAGGTGCCCAGCAAGTAATCATCATCCGGTATTGTAGAGTCCGGGGCTTTCATGAGTGGATCGGTCAGAATAAGAGATATCTCTGTCAGCGGTTCGCCATCGGCATCGAGCGCGTATGTACCGCCGGGGATCTCCAGCGCTATCCTGCCATCTTCTGATAAGGCATAAACGTCTTCCAGTATCTTGCCGGCGCTGTTGCGCAGCCACTGTGTTTCATGCCCGAAAATATCTATGGTCAATATCATTGATATGGAGGGCTGGCTGCCTGCACTACTGCCGCCTTCGCCGTCAGGGGAGGTTGTTGGCCTAGGTGTGAACGTAGGGGCAGGCGTGGGAGTAGCAGTAGGGGTAGGAGTAGGTGTTGGCGTAGGCGTCGCCTCAGGTATAGTGAAACTGGCAGGCGCGGCCTGCGTCTCGTTTTGAGAGGCAACGATAGGCAGCGTTGAGATCACTGCCATCAGGCAGAGAGCGGCCGTCAGTATTATGCAAGCCCTTCTCAACATAGCCTTACTGTTTCGGTTTACTTTCCTCTTTAGTCTTATTCTTGTTCTTCGGTTGAGCGCGCTTCGCCTTTCGCTTTCTGTATATCAAGTACAATGCGATTGCCAGAAGTATGATTACCGCGCAGACTATGCCGATGATCAGCGGCAGATTTGAGCCGCCATCTTTGGCATCACCCGTTACATTTACCTGCATGTTAGTTGAGTAGGTATATACGTCGTCACCCATTTTCAGAAACAGTTTGAAACCATAGGCCCCGGAAACCCAGCCATCAAGCGGGATATATGCGTAAAGACCCTCGGCGCCGTCCAGTGTCAACGTATTTGGTGGGTCAATTACCCTCTGTTCCAGAAATTCACCGTTTAGCGTAACCTCAAGCACTATTGATACGTCATCAACCTCTTCATAGACGTTCATCACTGTGTATTGTATCTCTGCGTAGCCTAACGCTCCGGAATCTGTATTGAAATATTCCAGCACATAGAATTGCTGGAAATAAATGGTTCCTACTGTAAGGGTGATTGTTTTCGTTTCTCCCGCTGCGATGTTGAAGCTTTCATCATCCAGCAGCTGACCGCCGACGTAACCCTCAACAATATAGCTTCCAGGCGACACTGTGGCTTCTAGGGTGCCTGTTTCACTGAATGCGAATTCGAATTTCTGGCTGCTGTTTTGAGTGATGATATTTTTAAACAATCTTATAGTCGCGGGCACTGGGACTTCGTCCGGGCTGACAGCCTGTACGGACACAACTCCGGATTCACCGGTAACCTTCAGGTCAGCCGTTTGCCTGACGGAGCCCAGGAGCTGTATCCCCTCAGCACCCGATTTATATGCCTCGGCGGTGATGCTAATCTCGTATTCCCCCGGTGCGGCGTCCATAGTAACATCAATAGAAGAGACACTGATGGATTTATGGCTGCCGGCAGCCACCTCAAAATTTGTCTCGGATAAGATGATGGTAACGCCAGGAGGGCACTGGCTGCTCATGTTAAATCCGATGCTTTCATTACCATTATTGAACACGACTATAGTTACATTAGAGGCGTTCACGGAAGAGCCCTGAGGTATTTCGAATGATTGGCTGGAGAAGGTGCCCGTCAGTGCGATCCCGCCTCCCTCTGCGTTTACAGGATAATTAGATACAGGCGCTATCGCAAGAAAGGCGAGAGTGCAGATGGTAAACCATACACTAAAGATTTTTCCCAGCTTAGATACTTTCACTATAATCATACCTCCGAGATATATCCCATTTTGGAACTATACCTCAGGAGAATAAAGTTATCAATAGAGTTAAAAACGGGGAGATTATTTATGATACCTATTACTCTGTTACCCATGCTATACAAACGCATATTTTTGAGCAACAGAGGGGCGAGGTAGAACTCGCCCCTCTGTATAAAACTCTTAGATGACTCCTTATGAACCCTGCGCGATCTGATAGAAGATGGTGCCGGCGTAGGTGTCGGAATCAAACGTCGCGCTCAGCTTGAGCCAGATGCTGTTGATGTCTATAGTATCACCTATTTCTTCGGTGATGGTACCGGTGTCGTCGATTGCTGTGTAGTTGTCGGGTGCGGTATTGACTACTACAGCGCCGTCCAGGGTGCCATCATCGTCGGCCCGCAGAGCGAACTCGTTTGCGCTGTCTACAGCCTCGGTTGGATCCAGTGTTGCGCTGTAGGTTGCACCGGTCCAAGTGCCTGAAGCAGCGATCTGCTCGTCATACGCGCCGTTGCATACATAGTTTACGGAAATGTCGGCTACCTCGCTGGGAGCGCCTTCTGCGTAGACCATGCCGGGAGTAACCGTGCCCCAGTAAACACCGTCGAGGACCGTGACGGCTCCGTACCAGGCCATCTCAATATCTTCCGTATAAGAAGTGCCGGTGGCAGTTCCATCGAAAACCTCTACGTAGATATTCCACTCTGAGATATCTGATCCATCGGATGTCCATTCAGCGACTGTGCCTGGTATGTAAGAGAATACGAAAGAGCCGGATGTTGAGCCTAGGTCAGGCGTGCTGCAATTAGCCGCGTCTATAGCCCATGTGGTGCCTTCCTGTGTGATGGTCCATCCGCCATCGGGAGTCCATTCCAAGATGGCATAATGCTGCGCATCTACTGCTCCGGGATAGCTGCCCCCAACATAGGTACCATCATCATCGAAGTAGATATGGATGGTTATGCTCTCTATATCGGCAAGGGTGTTCGGGTCGGTAACCGGGATCGTGATGGTGTTAGGTATTTCAGGTGTAATGACCGAGTCCCCAGGTACCGGGGCGGATACAGTAGGCGTCACGTTGCCGCAGCTGAAGGAGCCTGGAGTCGAACCTGACGAAGCAGCGAACGCTACCCCTGGAGTCAGAGCCAGAGCTAGCGATACTATTGCAATGATTGAAAATACTACTCTTAGCTTCAAATTCATTTCACCTCCTTTCGTTGTTAATTTGTTTAAGTTCCTTTTTAATGTTGCTCTCATCATGAGCACTCCTTTCGCCAGTATTTTTATATTATTACTTCCTTAAACTGCTTATAAAAAAAGTTGCCGAAGATCAATTTGATGTTCGGCAACCCAGCCATCTCCATTACTAGAGACCTGTGGCTTTGCGTCCCGCGGTCGCCCGCGGTTTACCTTTATCGATGCTATCCTAGCTTGCTTTGAGTCCTCTTTACACCTTCCCGTGAATATTATCGATATTCTGCCTTATATGTAATTAATTTACTCTAAAATTTAGCTAGAAGTCAACTATTTTGGACGCGCACCTTAAATAATGACCCTTTTAGCCAATGTAATCTAAAATTGTACTAATCAGTCCAATCACTGGGAAATCTGGTAATATATAGTTCCGCTGTATGTTGCATCTGTCATGGATATTCCAAGCCTGAGCCATAAGCTGTTATAGGCTTCAATGTTACCGCCCTCTGACGTTATTGTTCCGGTGTCAAATGTCTGGTATGAGTCTGAGACCATAATCGCTGCGTTAAGAGTATCGTCATCATCGGCCTTCAAGGAAAATTCATTAGCGTCAGGGGTTCCTGACGGGTTTAACGCAGCACTACCGGACGGGCTTCCGATCCATGTTGTAGACGCTGCTACTTGTTGGCTGTACGCTCCGTTTGATATGTAAGTTGTCGAAATATTGCTCTGGCGGCTGGGTGCGCTGTCGGAGAAGTCGAGTCCCAGCTCTACGAAACCCCAGTTAACACCGGCGTTATTTACTGCTACTTCCCCATACCATGCCATTGTCAGGTTCTGCTTCGTCCCTGTGCCGGTATTGAAAGCATTGTCTGTTGCCTTAACGTATATGTGCCACTTGGCAGGGCTTTCAGTATAAGCGGCAACCTTGCCGGGTTTGAAATGGAATTCAAATATCCCGCTTGTCGCTGTTAGTTCAGGCTGAACACAATGTAACGTTTCAATTGTCCATGTCGTATCGCTGTCCGGATTTATGGTCCACGCAGGTGATCCTCCGTTTGTCCATGTAAGAATTGCGCAGGTTTGAGTATTCCCTGAGGTGGGCACTTCACCCGCACTGTAAGAGCCATCAGAATCATAATATATAGTTACCTTTAAGCTACTTAAATCACTCAGGGTATTACCATCGGTAATGGCTACCTTAATGTTGAATTCTAACTGTGGCGTCATATCGGTGGTTTCATAAGGTGTGCCTTCGACGGTCCACAGGGCTATCGTGTCGATTGTGGGTTGTGGCGGTATAGATGTAGGCGTAGGTGTAGGCGAGGGAGTGGGTGTAGGAGTTGGTGTAGCAGTTGGTGTCGCTGTTGGCGTAGTAGTAGGAGTCGCTGTTGGTGTAGCAGTTGGTGTCGATGTTGGTGTAGCAGTGGGTGTAGGTGTAGTACCGGTGCATGTGTACTTAATTATAACAATACCGGAGCCGCCGGCACCGCCGCTGAATGCGCCGCCGCTTGAAGATCCGGTCGCTCCGCCGCCGCCGCCGCCGAGGCCATTTGTTCCGTGGTTACCCGCTCCGCGTGTGGGAGGGGCGGAGCCACCGCCGCCGGCACCGCCAGCTCCGCCAGGAGCTTCGTAGCCGCCACCTCCACCACCACCTGCGTAAGTAACCCATGTGCCTGAAATAACACTGGCAGTTCCAGCACCGCCGCAACCACCTACACTTCCAGTATCGCGACGACTTCCAGTAGCACCATCAGCTCCTGCTGCTGAGGCTCCGCCGCCACCGCCGGCACTATAGCCTGAATTGCCATTACCACCTTTGTTGCCCTGTGAAGGACTGGTTGACGGTGTGTTACCAGCGCCGCCGAGACCGGCAGAGCTGTATCGGCCTCCACCTCCGGAACCGCCGGCAACGCCATTGTCATTTGGTGTGGGGCTTGAAGCCCCGCCGCCTCCGCCGGCGGCTGTTATCGTGTCGAAAGAAGAATCTCCACCGCTGCCGCCATTGATAGTATGTACACCTGCGGAACCGCCTGCTCCAACTATAACTGTGTAAGGCTGTAATGGCGTTACCGTATATGAGCCTGTTCTAAATCCTCCGGCGCCGCCGCCGCCTGCGCCGGCAAAGGCGCTGCCGCCGTCTTCACCTTCACCGTATCCGCCGATTCCGCCGCCTCCGCCGCCTCCGCCTACTACCAGATACTCAACACTGGTGACACACGCGGGAGGGGTGAAGGTGAACGATCCTACGCTATCAAAAACTACAAAAGTCTCAGTTCCTTGATATTTGACAATGATAACACCGCAACCGCCGTTTCCGCCTTCTTCATTAATATCTTCGTCTGCGCCGCCGCCGCCGCCACCGCCGGTAAAGGCTTGCGCAGATGCGCCGCTACTATCACTTCCGCCGTTTCCGCCACCTCCTATGCCTCCCAAGCCGCCGCTGCCGCTGTAATGAGGACTGCCTCCTCCTCCTCCTCCTCCAAACCAGCCGCCATCACCTACATCGGTGCCGAATATGTCGCCGTAATACACTCCATCTCCGCCGTTGCCGCCGTCTTGATATGCGCCATTGGCGCCTGCCGCACTGGCTCCGCCGCCGCCGCCAGCCGCATTCTCCCAAGAGCAGAGTATACCGCAGAAATAACTCCTTCCGCCGTTATTACCTTGTCCTGTGGTACCTGTGCCTCCGCTATAACTTGATAGTCTAGTTGCGCCTCCTCCTCCAGAGCCTCCGGCACCGCCAGCGCCCTGTCCGAAAAACGCGTAACCGCCGCCGCCTCCTCCACCACCGATTGCTGTTAGTGAGCTAAATATACTGTTTCCGCCTTTTGTCCCGTGATTGTTATCGCTGCCTGAACCGCCGGAACCACCAGCCCCAACGGTGACTGTGATTACTTGACCTGGGGTCACGCTATAACCAGGGCTGTAGATCACTCCGCCGGCACCGCCGCCGCTGCCACAATAGTTATCGATCCCGTTACCGCCGCCGCCGCCGCCGCCCGCAACGACCAGAACTTCTACTGAGGTTACGCCCGCCGGCACGGTCCATGTTGTACTTGATGTGAATATCTTCTGTGTCGCCTCGGCCTGAGCAGTGCGTGACGAGGTAGCCTGAGGGAACAGGGCAAGAATAAAAGAAGCGATGACTGTAAAAGCCACTAAAATCGATTTTACCGCAGTTATCTTAATTGACATAATTTCAAATCAAATCCAGATATGATAAAGTATTCGCTTATCTTTATGATTTGGTGGTTCTGTATCTGTAATATTATTATAAGGGGTCAAAATTACAAAAATCAATCCCCTTTAAAAAGCATATTATTTTAAGTGATTTTTATGCACCAGAAAAAGTTAATCTTAAATTAAAATGATGGTGTTCAGGTAGTACAAAACGTATCTGGAAAGTCAAATATGAGGCTATTTCTTAGTTTTCTTAACGGGCGCTTTGTTCCCGCTTTTGAGTTTAGTTATGTCTCTGATAATATCGCAAACTTGAGTTTGACCATTTCTTGTGATTGGGAAGCCCGTTACTTCCACAATAACGCGCGAGCCTTTCTTATTTGTAAGCTCCACTTCAACAGGCTTGTTGGCTTTGCCTTTTTTAAGTTCCTTCAACCCATCAATGATTATCGGCAGGCGTTTCTCACCGACTAAACCTATATCGAGGATACTTTTGCCGATGTAGTCTTTACTCTTGATGTTAAATAGTTCTTCCGCTCTCTTATTTAGAGCTAGTATTTTCCCTTCGATATTGTGGACAAACATGGCGTCAGGCGCGTTCTCAAGAAAGGCATCAAGATTTTCCTCACATTCGCGCACTTCCTCTTCCATTTTCTTACGTTCGGAGATCTCTATACCGACACCTGCAAGGTATATCTTATCGTTCAATGTTACACGGGAACCTGTGAGATGGTATGGTACAATGCGTCCGCTTTTCGCTATAGCGTTAACTTCTACGCTATCTTTACCATTGCTGAATACAGTCTCAATTTTTTGCTGAATTAGCGCCCTGTCTTTCTTGCTGAAAAGATTTAACGCGTTCATTTTTGATAGCTCTTTTGATGAATATTCCGTCTCTGTTTCAAGATTCTTGTTCCATTTGACAAAGTTGCCCTTTGTATCGATCAGGTAGAAGACGCCCGGGAGGCTGTTGATTGTAGCTTCAGAGAAGTCCTTCTCCTCCAGCAATGCCTCATCGGCCTTCTTGCGCTTGGTGATATCAACCCATATAGAAAGATAGCAGGAAAGCTTATCGTTTTTCATGACGATTTTGGTCGTTACTTCTACCCAGAATAATTTCCCGTTCTTTTTTTTCATGGGCAGTTCCAGTTTCTGCACACTGTCCATGAGGGCTTGCCCGGTATGTTGTATCATCCTTTTTGTGGCTTCCTCGGTCCAGTAAGGGTACGGGACTTTTTTACCCAGAAGCTCGGATAGGCTGTAGCCCGTCAATTTTTCTAATGCGGGGTTTGCATATTTTATCGCTGTGTTTGGCTCGGCTACAAGAATGGGATAAGGCGCATTGTCCAGGAGGTTGGAACTGAATTCTTCACTTTCCTTAACCGCTTCCAGAAGTTTAAGTTCGGTAATATCTGTAGCCATAATGCCAAGGCCGTTACCCACTTTGAATATCCTGGCTGAAACTCTCATATCGCCGAATGCGGGGTCCACGGCGACGTCGTTTAATTCCAGCGGTCTTCCTGTGCTTAGCACTTCCAGATATTGCTTATGGCGTCCGCTTGCTTTGACGACAGGCATGATTGATAAGAGGTTTTTCCCGATATAGTCTTTCTTGCCGGTGCCGGCAGGGAGGTGCCTTATGGCGGTCTTATTTATTTCTACAACATTTAATTCTGCATCCAGGAGTATAAAAATATCATTTGATGAGTCCATAATGCGGCGCAGTTTTTCTTCTGCCTGGTATAAGGATTCTTCCGTCTTATTGCGCGCGTTATCGGATTTAGCCAGATGATCAATGCGCTGGCGCAGCTCTATCAGCTCCGACATCAGCTGATCCGTTGCTTTGGATTCCTGACTTGTTGACTGGCTGTCGAGGCTATGGAGAATCTTGAGTATAGCATTCTCTTGGAACGGCTTTTGAATTATAAATAATGGGCCTGCCGCAAGCGTGTCTATAGCAATAGGATCATCTCCCTGCCTGGTGCTGATTACAATTATTGCCTTTTTGTCGCTGGTCCTGATTTCTGAAATGATCTCGGCGTTTGTGACTGTAGCCGGCTTAGAAATTACAAAAATAAAGGAATACTTTACCAACTCAAGTTCTTTATAAGCTCGTTCCGGATTTCTAACAGTTGTGACTTTGAAATTCTCCCTGGTGGTGATCAGGTTGTTGATCTCCAGAGTGTCCATATCGTCACCGATAAGCAGGATATTTCTCTCAATAACTTGCGATTTATTGGCGAACCAGCTATCGAGCACGGTCTTATTGAAACGCCAGTGGCCGCCTAACTTATACGCTGGTATTTCACCCAGTTGCGCCAGTTTATAAAGGGTCATATAGCTGAGCTTCAAGTACTCAGAAGCTTCCTTTGTTGTCATCAGTTCGCTCATGTAATAAGTCCTTTAAGAGATGTTATAGTATAAAATTTATGAATAATGATTAATAAATTTTGGAGAATCTATACTTAGGGTATCATATCACTATCACAGAGTGTGAGCAATACAATCTAAACTAATTTGTCAAAGGTTGCTGCGAATCGCGGCTATCTGTAGAATCAAGAAATCTTTATGAATAAGTGGATTATCTTAATTTCCGTTGGAACAGTAACGGGATACTGGTTTATAGCAGTTTATATTGATATAATATTGCTCTGATAGCATATATGGAACATCTTTAAATCAATGTCTAAGTTAGCCGATTTTCTGAAGTCAACCCCATATTTTAACAACCTCTCAGGCAAGGGTGAGCTTGACCGCGTCGGTAAATACGTATTTGAGAGAAAAGTAGAGAAGGGCGAGCTGGTACTTGCTGAAGGAGAGCAACCTCAGGCTTTGTATTTTGTAGTCGCTGGCGCAGTTAAAATGTTTAAGACGTCGCCAGAGGGCAAGGAACAGATATTCCTCATCGTATATAGCGGCAGCTCCTTTAATGACGTCGCGGTATTTGATGGAGGCCGCAATCCCGTCAGCGCGCAGGCAATGGTGGCTTCAGTGTTGTACGGTATACGTAAAAGTGATATCGAGATCATCATTAAGGAAAATCCCAATGTAGCGGTCAATGTCAGCAAAGTCCTTGCAGGAAAGGTGAGGCAATTGGCCGGGCTGGTCGAAGACCTGTCTTTCAAAAGTGTGACGGGAAGGGTTGCTAAAATATTGATAGAGAACTCGACTGATGGCAACAGGGAACGACAGCGGCTCACTCAGCAGGATATGGCGGCCATGGCTGGAACAGCTCGCGAGGTCGTGGGCCGGGCCCTGAAATCGCTTGAAGATGACGGCGTGATAAAGATGGATCGGCATCGTATTGTTATCAAGGATATCGGTATACTGAAGGGCATTGCAGGGGCAAACTTATGAGACAAATGTCATATTCTATATGCAGGGTTGGTGTTAGCATTTGGTTTGGGAGGGCGGGACAATGGTGATTGAAATGCCGAAAATCGACCTGGATAAATGTGACGGGTGCGGCCTTTGTGTAGACGTATGCCGCTGCAAGGCTATAGTTTTTGTCGATGGCGTGGTCACAATTATCGAATCTAAGCTCTGCGGCTGGTGCCTTCAGTGTGAACTGATCTGCCCGCGGAATGCGATATATTGCCCGTATGAAATAGTAATCGAGAAGCATTAACCTCTATATCCCCTGGCTAATTTAAAAGTCCTGTCAGTATAACCTCTCTGTTAATCATGTGTGCGCCCACCCATAAAATGGGACAAAAATCACATACAGATATGTAATGTCGATGTAGAATATTCGTGATAAAAGAGAAGGGGGTGCGCCATGAAGAGGAATATTGCAATAGCCCCCCGGGTTGATAAGGAACCGTTTGAGAAAAGAGGCTTAATCTGTAGCCATTACTGGTTTATAGAAAAAGCTACGGGACCGACTAGCAGGGGGGAATGTAAGTATTGTGGCACGAGGAAGGATTTCTCGAACTTCATTCCTGATTTAAGATGGGATACGGGTGTTTTCAGCAAGCCTGAATCGGGATTGCCGGTGATTGATGAGATCAATAAAGAAGGCGTGTCAGCGAATTAAAAAGTATATAATATTGAGTATTACACGCATTTAATATGGGGGCTTTAAGTGGATATAAAGATTTATACAACGCCGACATGTGGTTATTGCAAGATGGCAAAGAAGTATCTCTCGGAGAGAGGGATACAGTATATCGAATATGACGTATCTAGTGACAAAGGGTCTGCGGATGAGATGGTTAAACTCACCGGCCAGATGGGAGTGCCGGTCATAGTTGTTGATGGCCAGGTTATTGTAGGATTCGACAGGCAAAAGCTGGAGCAATTGCTTGCTAAAGGCGGCAGCGATAATCGGCCGCGGTTCGGGTTGAAGGTTGCGGATGCCAGCAAGGTTACAAGGAAGATGGGTGGATTGCCCGTTTTTGGAGCGCTTGTCGGTTCTGTTGCTCCCGCCTCGCCAGCTGAGCGCGCCGGGATAAAAGAAGGAGACATCATCACTGAAATAAATATGAGGCCGATACGAGGAGCGGATGATTTAGAGAAAGCTCTGGCCAACCTGCGCCAGGGAGGAAGGGTAACTATCATATTGCAGAGGGGGCAGCAGGAGCTACAGACAGAAGTCGTGATATAAATTAGGTTTTGTTCTTTACAAGGGGCCGATTATCATATGGCATCGGCCCCTTTTCATTTGATGGAGGGTCTAATTGCCAAGTTCTTTACTGATGGATTTTATGATAAGCTTCTGTTATATTGGTTGACTATTCAGGTCTATTGTATTAAATAGACATTGGTGAGACAGTATGAAAAAAGGTAAAGAACCTCAAAAAGACCTGTTTGATTTGCAGCGGGACAAAGAATTTAAGCAGGGGGCGCCGCTGGCGGCAAGGATGCGGCCGCAAAGTCTCGCTTATTTCTTGGGGCAGGAACATCTGGTTGGTGAGGGGAGGGCTCTGCGCAAGAGCATCGAATCGGACCAATTGTCCTCCATGATATTGTGGGGACCGCCGGGAAGCGGCAAGACCACATTGGCGCTTATCATTGCTGGCATCACAAAGTCGCACTTTTCTCCCGTCTCTGCAGTAAGCTCCGGAGTGGCTGACCTGCGCCGTGTTATCGACGAAGCCAAGGATAGGCGTGGTTTGCATGGGCAAAGGACAATCCTTTTTATCGACGAAATTCACCGCTTTAATAAGTCTCAGCAGGATACTGTCCTGCCATTTGTAGAAGATGGCACAGTGACTCTTATCGGGGCTACCACTGAGAACCCGTCCTTTGAGGTAATATCACCGCTTCTCTCTAGGTGCAGGGTATTTGTTCTTAGACCGCTGAATGATGACCAGGTGCGGCTCATTGTGGAACGGGCGATAAAAGATAAAGAAAAGGGAATGGGTAAACTGAATCTGGATCTGGATGCAGACGCAATCGATTTCCTGGTCACCATGGCGAACGGGGATGCCAGGGTTGCTTTGAATGCTCTGGAGATGGCAGCTTTATCTACCAAGCCTGATAGTGATGGCGAAAGAAAGATTGCTATTTCCACTATCGAGGATGTTATCCAGCATCGCGCTTTGCTTTACGATAAGAATGGAGAAGAACATTATAATCTAATATCTGCTTTACATAAGTCTCTACGCGGTTCGGATCCGGATGCCGCCTTATACTGGCTGGGCCGGATGCTGGAGGCGGGAGAGGATCCTCTTTATATAGTTCGCAGGCTGATTAGATTTGCCTCCGAAGATGTTGGATTAGCCGATCCTCAGGCGCTCGTTGTGGCGGTTGCGGCGCAGCAGGCTGTACACTTTATTGGCATGCCTGAGGGTAACCTGGCTCTGGCAGAGGCGGTGGTCTATCTGGCCACTGCGCCCAAGAGCAATTCATTGTATACTGCTTATTCGCGAGTTCAGCAGGACGTGCAGCACACACGGAACGAGCCGGTTCCGCTACATTTGCGGAATGCCGTGACCAATCTTATGAAAAATGAAGGATACGGCAAGGGATATAAATATGCGCATGATTATCCGGGGCACTTTGTAAAACAGCAGAACCTGCCGGATTCGATAAAAGATAAACGATATTATATCCCCAGCGATCAGGGTGATGAGTCGGAGGTTGCGGACCGGCTTAAGTCGTTGCGGGATAAAAAACAATGATTGCATGATGTCGTCGACTTATTACCATTGGAGACCTGACAAAAATTGTTGCCGTCCGTCTTTTATAAGTAAGAGCGAAAGAGGGCGGCGAATTCATGGATGGTTCTATATATTGCAGTACTATTCAACAGTCGGATTCTCGTGTTAGAGAAACGAGGAGGAATCGCCTGAACAGGAAATGCGATAGCGACACAAAAACCATGGAATCTATGATCGCCGATCTTTTTGAGGAATATTACGATAAGGTCGTGCGTTATATATATATCCGTATCAGCGATCAGACGGAAGCCGAGGACCTGGCCGGAGAGGTCTTTCTTAAAGCGTTGAAATCCATGGGTTCTTATCGTGGTTCTGCAGAACAACAGAGATTCTGGATATTTAAAATAGCTCGTAACATTGTGATAGATCACTATCGCAAGATGAGCAAACGAAAGACTGTTAATCTGGATGATGTGGATATAGCTGATCACACTGATGTCGAAGCGATGGTTGAGCGGAGATTACAGATCGGTGAGTTAACCAAAGCTATGGCACAGTTGACTGAGGCGCAGCGTGAGGTGATAGGCCTACGGTTTTACGCGGGACTGTCATCGGCGGAGACTGCACAGGTGATGGGGAAGAGCAGCGGGGCGGTCAGGGAGATGCAGTGTGATGCCATACAGAAGCTGCGAAAGCTGATGTGATGAAGGGAGAGAAGGGGGTGTTGTGATGAGAGACGATTTAGAAAAAATACTGGATGAATGCATCGACCGGATGAACAGCGGCGAATCGCTGGAGGATTGTCTTGCCAGCTATCCGGATCGTGCTGAAGAATTGCGTCCATTACTATCAGCAGTTGGTGCGATTAGAACTGCTGACTTACCTGCTATAAATCAAAAAGCTAAGTCGGCGGCGAAGATCAGGCTTAATGCTGCGTTGGTAGAAAAGAGAGAGGAGGCTGGAGTTATGAAACGACTGCTCGGAATTTTTACGTTTCAGAAATCAAAGGTATTTGCCACGGTGTCAGTATTGCTGATTGCAGTACTGGTGGGGGTAAGTGTCTATGCGGTGATGGGAGAGGGGGGTACTGTAGAACCTGGCCAGAATAATGTCGGGACGGCAGGGGTCAGCAATTTCTTATCGCAGGAGGAGTTTGAGACTTATCTGTCATCCAATTCGCAGTATACAGGCGGTGACAATTGGCGTGGCGGTGTGTTCGCTACGGAAGACTTGAATGTAGTACCTATGCCAACTTCAGCAGAAAAATTGGTAGGAGAAGGTGATGATTCCCAGAGGGTCTCAGAAACCAATGTGCAGGTTGTAGGCATAGACGAGCCTGACATAGTTAAGACGGACGGCATGAACATCTTCTTCTCCAGGGAAGAATATTATTACTACTATTACGAGGACTATTCTTCCAGCATCATGCCGCCTGAGATGGACAACGGGATTGAGATTATCGGGGCGAATCCTGCCATTAATATGTCGGTACTGAGCAATATCGACAGGACAGGGGACCTGCTGCTGCATGATAACACCCTTGCTGTTTTCACATGGGATGGAATCTACGGGTACGATGTGTCGGATCCGCAAAATCCTGTCAGCAAGTGGGAGATAACATTCAACTATTCCACCAGCGTGGTTGCGGCCAGGCTGTATCAGGGCAAGATGTACCTTGTGACGCAGACCTATGTTTACAGCTATGAGCCGCTGCCGATCAGGCCGATGGAGGTCAACAGCAAAGCTGTAGAATTGATTTACAGCGACATATACTATCCGACGATACCTTCATATACCGACAGCACTCTGAACGCCATGGTCTTCGATATGGCGAGCGGCGAGCTGGAGGATACGGTGTCATTCGTCGGTGCCTCGTATTCATCGACGATATACATGTCGGGAAGCGCCATCTATATCGGATATTCCTACTCCGAGGACGAGGTGCCATACATCATCGAGTTCTGCACCGTGGCGTGCCAGGGCATACTGCCCGATTCGGTGATTGCCGATATCAATACGCTGAACGGGTACGATATCAGCAATGCGGCCAAGATGACAGAGATAGAGGTCATCATCAGTGAGTACCTGAGTTCCCTGAGTGGTGACGAGATGGTGCAGGTTGAGAATAACATCAGCAATGCATTGCAGGAGTACTACGCTGAGCATATGAGGGATTTGGAGAAAACCGGCATCGTAAAAATAAGTCTCGATAGCCTTGATATAACGGCAATGGGCAGCGTGCCGGGCAGTTTGCTGAACCAGTTCTCAATGGATGAATATAACGGCTATCTCAGGGTGGCGACGACCGTAGGCAGCGGGTTCGGCATGTATTACTGGCTGTTCTGGGTCAGCGGCGAGAGCGCCAACGATATATATGTGCTGGACGGCAATCTGAGCGTTGTCGGTTCGATACAGGGTCTTGGTTTGACAGAGCAGATATATTCGGCAAGGTTCATTGGTGACAAGGGATATGTCGTAACGTTCAGACAGACCGACCCGTTCTATGTCCTGGACCTGTCTGATCCGATAAACCCACAGCTCAAAGGCGAGTTGGAGATACCGGGCTACTCGTCCTATCTGCATCCGATATCAGGGGACAGGATGCTGGGCATCGGACAGGAGGATTGGAAGGTAAAGATATCTCTGTTCGATGTGCAGAATCCGGAACAGCCCGCGGAATTAGATAAGTACATTCTGGAGGATTCTTGGTCGGATATACTGAACACGCATCATGCCTTCCTGCTGGACGAGGCTCATGAGATATTCTTCCTGCCGGGAAGCGAGAGCGGTTACATATTCTCCTACGCTGGTAACAGCCTGGAGCTGGTGAAGGTTGTGAGCAACATACAGGCAACAAGAGCGATTTACATCGATGATAACCTGTATGTGATAGGCGATGACAAGATAGTCGTTGTGAGTGAGCTGGACTGGCAGGTCGTGAACGAACTAGAGTTCTAACCTGATTAAAGATTTCCAAAAAGCCCTTTGCAGTGTGATAGCCGCGAAGGGCTTTTTATTTGTGTCGTTCAAAAGGGTCTATTCTCTTCGAGCGTTCCTTTTTAAAACGTCTTTCTGTTGCTGCATGCCTTTCAGGCTTTTCTCGCAGAATATCTTGTTGCCTGATAAATCCGTCTCGCAGTAGTACATAGCGGTCGAAATTGTGGAAGGCGTGGGTGTGAATATCTGCACTTGCTCAGGGATCAGCTTTAATTCCGTCGACATGAAATCTCTGAGTAACTGCATGTGGCGTATGGTGCATCCGGGATGAGCGGCGATAAGGTAGTAGGTCAAAAAACATTGCTTGCCCGACTCGCTGCATGCGCTATCGAACATGGTTTTGAATTTCATGAGCGTTTCGGCAGGAGGTTTGTTCATAAGTTCAAGAACTTTGTTGTCGCAATGCTCAGGGGCGAGTTTGATCTGTCCGGATACATGATGCTTCACAAGTTGCTCGAAATAACGTTTGCCATTTTCCTTGTCAGCAATGACCATATCGTGGCGGATGCCGGATGAGATGAATACCTTTTTAACTTTTGGGATATCAATCAGATTTTTCATAAGCTCTAATTGTTCTTTATGACCGAACTTTAGATTTGGGCATATCTTCGGCACAAGACAATGCTTCCTGCTGCAAACCCAGCCTTTTTTGCATGTCGCGCCATACATGTTGGCCGTAGGACCGCCAATATCGTAGATGATGCCGTTGAAGCCCGGTCTCCGCGCGATTCGCGTTGCTTCATCTGCAATGGACTTGATGCTGCGAGAGATAACGTTTTGTCCCTGATGGACTGCGATGGAGCAGAAGCTGCAGTTGCCGAAGCATCCTCTATGCGTCGTTATTGACTGTTTTATAGTTTCAAGAGCTCTGACTTCTCCTGTTTTGTAGTATGGGTGTACGTCGTACTCGAAGTCGAGATCCGATATTTCGTCGAGTTCCTCTGTCGACAGCAAAGGCTGGGGCGGATTATGGATGAGGAACCTGTCGCCATGCTTCTGGGTGAAGCCGATATCGACATCATCTACTTTATTGTGAAATAGTTTTGCCATCTGTAAAAATGATTCTTTGTTCGTCGATGCTTCCTCAAAAGAGGGAAGCATTACATACTTATCGATAGTGTTGTTGGATATATAGCAGATGCCTCTGAGCTGTTTCCAGTCGGAGCCTTCTTTCAGCGCTTGTGCCAGCTCGATAATGGTTTTTTCTGCCATGCCGTAGGCCAGGATATCAGCTTTAGAATCGAACAGGATAGAGCGGCGGATAGCGTTATCCCAGTAATCGTAGTGGGCTATGCGGCGCAAGCTCGCCTCGATTCCTCCGGGGACGATCGGTACAGTGTTCTTGAAGTGCTGTCTGATGAGATTGGTGTAGACTATCGTTGCGCGATTGGGTCGTATATTTATGCCTCCCGGAGTGTAGTCGTCCTGCTTGCGGAATTTCTTTACCGGAGTGTAATTTGCCACCATGGAATCTATGCATCCGGCCGTTACACCCCAGAATAAACGCGGCTCACCGAGGCGGGTAATATCCTTACCGTTATTAGTCGATGGCTGGGCAATGATCGCGGTTTTGAAGCCATGTTTAAGCAGATACTTCCCGATTACGGCTACACCGATATATGGACTATCGATGTATGTATCCCCGGTGATGAGGATAACATCGGGCCTTTCCCATCCAAGCGATGCGATCTCTTTTTCAGTGGTCGGCAGAAACATCGAAATATAGTCCTGATAAAAGGATAACCAACTTGCCCGGCAATATCAAATTACGGAATCGATGGCGTGGTTTATTTGTTATATAATGTGTTTATTCAGTAAAGAGTTGTGTCCTGTGAGGAGTCAATATGCCTGCGAAGGAAGACTGGGACTGGTCCAGCTGGAAGCATAAAAAGAGCAGATTCCTCTGCCCGTACTGCGGCAATGATACTATCAGCTATGACACCTTCAATAAATCCTGGAGATGCATGAAGTGTGAGGAGTCCTTTATACGTCCGTCAAAGCGCGCTCCAGGTTTTATAAAAGTATTAAGCGTTTTAATGGGTTGGATAGTAACAATTGTTGGAGTTGCATATTTAATAAGATATGATCCATATTGGGTTGGAATTATTATAATAGCTGTAGGGGTATTGATAAGCGTCCTTGCACTGGCGCTGGTAATGCGCTGGCGTTAGAGAGGGGATTATGAACAAGAAAATCTACAGTAAGCTCATAGAGGTGGCGAAAAAAGACACCGTCATTTATGAAAGTGATCTTGCCAAAGCAGCCGGTATGAACATGAGTTTGCCTCATGAAAGGCGTGAATTGGACAGGCAGCTTGACGAGATCAACAGCTATGAGCGTGAGCAGGGCCATCCGGTGCTATCGGCAGTGGTGATTCAAAAAGAGAGCCATATACCGAATAGACACTTCTTTGAATTCTGCAGGGACGCAGGCTTGCTCAAAGGCGGCGATGAAGACGAATTCTACATCAGAGAACTGCGCAATGTCCATGTATTCTGGGCTTCGCACTAGTTATACGCGCACTATCCCGGCTTCACAATTGTGATTAGGGCAAGGTCTTACACCGGTGCCGTTGCACACTTTACAAGTTTCATTTGGCTGCGCGCTCGAATCGATTAATTTATGAATAGTCCTTGTGCCTTTGCCGCCGCAGAACCGGCAAACGATAACGCTTTTACCATCACAATTGCCGCATGTGCAATGGCCTAATCTTAATAATGACATATGATACCTCAGCTCTAGAATTTTCCGATTACATAAAACAGAAAATTGAAGTAATTTACTACAACGCGGCGTGTTTGTCAAGAGGTAACGGCGGGGTAAAAAGTATTTTGGGGTCATTATGTGGTAGTGAGGAAGCAAGGCTCGGTTTTGTTGCAGCAAATAAAAAGCGTCCCTGGGGGGACTCGAACCCCGGCAGTCTTCTAAGCGATTGGTCCATTTTTCATAATTTTACACCTCCTCATTGTTTCCGAGATATATAGGTACTATTATCGCGGCGCAGGGCAATATTTTGAATATACATGCCAACCATGATCGCATCCAAGCTATACATGATATCCGATAGTTTGTGCCGATTTTTAGGTACATCCTGTAGGAAGACATTGACAAAAGTAGAAAGTGTGATATCATTATAACGGCATACGGAAAGCGGTTGCCGTTAGCCTGTTGACGAAAAGGTAAGGGTGAAAACAGTAATGCAATCGGTTAGCTCTAAAATGGTCGGCAGCGGCCTTCCGCTGCTGGATGATCTTCTGCAAGGGCTGAGGCTGGGAGACAACGTCGTATGGCAGCTCGACAGCCTGGAAGATTATCCCTTCTTTGCGGAAACGCTCATCAAACATGCGATGCAGAATGATGCTAAATGCGTTTATGTGCGTTTTGCTCCGCACGCGCCAGTAGTGAAGTCGAGACACGGTCTCGTCGTCGTGAATATAGATCCGGGACAGGGATTCGATTACTTCAGCGGCGAGGTTTTCCGTTTGATCGAGGAGATGGGGAAGGGCGTTTATTTCATATTCGATAACCTGTCGGCGCTGGTGGACGAATGGGCTACCGATGAACTGCTGGTGAATTTCTTCCAGATCACATGCCCGCACCTCTTCGAAATGGATGATGTGGCCTACTTTTCCCTCAGAAGGGAGCAGCACGGGCAGAGCGCTGTTTCGCGTATACGCGCCGTTACACAGATACTCATAGATGTCTATCATGTCAGCGGCAATAAATATATACATCCATTAAAAGTGCAGTGGCGCCATTCCCCGGAGATGTTCCTGCCGCACAAAATGGGGGCCGCGGAATGGGAGCCGGTCGTTCGCAGCGGTGAAGCCGCCTCCGTGCTGAACGCCGCCAGCAGAAGCGTCGTCAGCCTGAAGAAAACATCCATTGCCCCCTGGGACAGGGTTTATCGCAGGCTGGTGCATTACCAGGGCCTCGGGCAGGATTCGCCTGAGATCGGCAGTGAGACAGCGCTTTTAAAGGACGAGCTTGCGCGAATGATGATCGGCAGCCACAGGAAACTGATCCATCTGTCAAATAAATACATGACCGTAGGCGATCTGTTCGATATCAGGGACCGCATCATAGGCTCGGGGCGTATCGGCGGCAAGTCGGCAGGCATGCTCATGGCCCGCGCCGTCTTATCTGCGAGTACGAATAGTTCCGGATTTAAACAGATACTTGAGGAGCATGACTCATTCTATATAGGTTCCGATGTCTTTTTCACATTCCTGGTTAACAACGGGCTGTTCGAACTCAGGCTGCAGCTTTCGGAAGAAGAAAAACTTTCATGGGATGACTTTGCCGAGGTGGAAAAAAGGTTTCTCAACGGCAAATTCCAGCCGGATGTTATGGAACAGTTCAGGGAGATGCTGGACTACTACGGGCAGGCTCCGATAATTGTCCGTTCATCCAGTCTACTGGAGGACGGATTCAATGACGCGTTCGCCGGCAAATACCGCAGTGAATTCTGCCCTAACCAGGGCGGCCCGGAGGAAAGGCTGGAAGTATTCTTACGAGCAGTGAAACTGGTATACGCGAGCGCGCTCAATCCGGATGCCCTTTCCTATAGACGAAGACGCGGCTTGGACGAGGGCGACGAGCAGATGGCAATACTGGTGCAGCGCGTGTCGGGCATGCCGTATAAAGAATACTTTTTCCCGACACTGGCCGGAGTGGCGTTCTCTCGGAACCTGTACGCATGGACGGACCGCATCGATCCTAATAAGGGGATGATACGACTGGTATTCGGGCTCGGCACCCGCGCCGTCAATCGCGTAAGCGGGGACTATCCCAGAATGATCGCCGTGAGCCATCCCGAGCTGCGTCCTGAGGCCGGCATGGAGGTAGCCAAGTACGCGCAGAGGCTGGTCGATGAGCTCAATTTGAAAGCTAATAAATTTGAGACGCTGTCTTTCAACGAGGTAATCAGCGACAGGGATTATCCGGGGCTGGCCATGATTACATCCGAGATTGATGACGGGTATGTACGCGACATCCCTTCGTCTTCATCTGCTCGCTCGGATCTTGTACTGACGTTCAATAATCTGATCAGGAAGACGAAGCTTGTCGGCATAATGAGGGAAGTACTGGCCACGCTTGAACAGGCGTGGGGCCAGCCGATCGATATCGAGTTCACCGCTTACTTTAATGAAAAAGGTGATATTAGTATCAACCTGCTGCAGTGCCGGGCGCTGCACGTGCCCAGGGCCAGCGGCATCGAGGTGCATATACCGGAGGATATTCCTTCCGATAAAGTGCTGTTCGCTTCGGAGCGCACCATCAGCGCGGGCGTGGTGGATGATATCAGGCACATAATTTTCATCGAACCGAGGAAATATGCCGAGGCTGCGCTCGACAGGAAGAGATCACTGGGGCGGGTCATAGGCATGCTCAACGAACGCCTCGGCCAGATGGAAGGCAGGATAATGGCCATCGGGCCGGGCAGGTGGGGCAGCAATAACATAGATTTAGGTGTGAACGTGACTTATGCCGAGATAGACAATATCTCCGTTCTAGTGGAGGTAGGGCGTGAGGAATCGGGGCTGAAGCCGGAGTTCTCATATGGAACGCACTTCTTCCAGGATCTTGTGGAGTCTGACATCCTGTATGTTCCGGTCTACCCCGGCGATGATAAAAGCAGGTTCAACAGGGAATTTTTCTATAATGCGAAAAACATATTCACGGACTTATTGCCGAATTACAGGGAATTCGAGGATCTAGTAAGTGTCATTAACGTGCCGGAAAGCGGCAGCGGACCGGCCAGGCT
The DNA here is from genome assembly GCA_041653935.1 of Dehalococcoidia bacterium. Lineage (GTDB taxonomy): Bacteria > Chloroflexota > Dehalococcoidia > E44-bin15 > E44-bin15 > JAYEHL01. The sequence continues at coordinate 148,314 of JBAZEO010000001.1, forward strand.
GTTAGCCGACCCGCAGACACACAAAGCCATATGCATATTGTATACACCTTGAGGATAGAGAGGGTTAAAAAGGAGGCAAATAAAATGAATCTTCATAGACCAAATGCAAATGATGCAACCAGGACAACCAACAGATCAAAGAGTGTAGTGCCGATGAGCGGCCTGTGCAGCAGGTGTGTGGACAACTGCACGGGGAATTGCGAAGTATTCAAGGCCAGCTTCCGGGGCAGAGAACTGCTGTACCCGGGGCCTTTCGGTGATATCACTGCGGGCGGCGATAAGGACTATCCTGTGGACTACTCGCATCTGAACATTCAGGGATACGCGTACGGCGCCAAGGGGCTTCCGGACGGGATCATCGCCGATTCGGATTCGGCCATATTTCCCGCGGTTAATACCGAGACGGAATACGGCCGCGACAGCAAGATCAAGATGACCGTCCCGATTTTCACCGGGGCGCTGGGATCCACCGAGATCGCCCGCAAGAACTGGGAGCATTTTGCCGTTGGCGCGGCTTTAAGCGGTATCACCCTGGTATGTGGCGAGAACGTCTGCGGCATAGACCCGGGACTTGAGCTGGATGCTAAAGGAAAGATCGTGTCGTCTCCGGAGATGGATCGCCGCATCGAGTGGTACCGCCGTTACAAGTGGGGCTATGGCGAGCTCCTGGTGCAGATGAACGTTGAGGACACCAGGCTGGGAGTAGCCGAGTATATCATAAAGAAACACGGCATCGATACCATAGAGCTCAAGTGGGGACAGGGCGCCAAATGCATCGGCGGCGAGATAAAAGTCAACAGCCTGGAACGGGCGCTGGAACTTCAGAAGCGTGGCTATATCGTAACGCCGGATCCTTCGCACCCGATAACACGGGCGGCATATGAGGACGGCTCGCTCAAGGAATTCGAGAGGCACAGCCGCCTTGGCTTCCTGAACGAGGACAGTTTCCTGGCTGAGATAGAGAGGCTGAGGGACCTCGGTTTCAAGCGGATAACGCTTAAGACCGGCGCTTACGGCCTGCGCGAGCTGGCCATGGCTATAAGATGGGGCGCGAACGCCGGCATCGATCTACTGACCATAGACGGCGCTTCCGGCGGTACCGGAATGAGCCCGTGGCAGATGATGGTTGAATGGGGCATGCCCAGCCTGTACTTGCATGCTGCGGCGTATGATTTCTGCAAACGTCTCGCCGATAGGGGCGTTCGCCCGCCGGACATAGCCTTTGCCGGCGGCTTCAGCAATGAGAGTGGGGTGTTCAAGGCGCTGGCGCTGGGTGCGCCGTACGCCAAAGCTGTGTGCATGGGGCGCGCGCTCATGATACCGGGCATGGTAGGGAAGAACATAGCGAAATGGATAGAGGAGGGTAAGCTTCCGTCCTCGGTAAGCCAGTACGGCTCTACTCCCGCAGAGATATTCGTGTGCTACGAGGAAGTGAAGGACCTGGTTGGTTCCGATGAGATGAGTAAAATACCGCTGGGCGCTGTCGGCGTCTACAGCTTCGCTCAGAAGATCAGGGTGGGGCTGCAACAGCTGATGGCCGGAGCGAGGTGCTTCAACGTGCCGTCGATCAGCCGTTCCGATGTCATGTCGCTCACCGAGGAATGTGTCAAGATAACAGGAATACCATACGTAATGGACGCTTACAAGGGCGAGGCGCTGCAGATCCTATATGGGCACGATGGACACAGCGCGGACGCGGCGCAGTACAGCAAGGTGTTCACCGGCGCATATCCCAGGGTCAGAACCTTTGAGTAGCAAATAGAATTGTTCAGAAGCTGGATGCGAATAATGAAAAGAAGCGCGGCGGTGGCTGAACTGTAACCGACGCACCGGACATACGAGATGATAACGATAATAGACTACGGCGCGGGCAATATAAGAAGCATAGCTAACAGCGTGGCGGCGCTTGGTTACCAGGCTAAGGTGACAAGCAGCCCTGACGATGTCGCCGCTGCCGATGTGCTGATATTGCCCGGCGTCGGCGCCGCTGCTGACACGATGAAAAGCCTCAAAAACTTGGGGATCACCGACGCGTTGACCGACTATATAGCGGGCGACCGGCCGTTCCTGGGCATATGCATCGGCCTCCAGGTCCTGTTCGATAGGACGGAGGAGAACGGCGGGAACGATTGTCTGGGCATCGTTCACGGGGAGGTACGCCGTCTGAGGGCGGTTAACAAGATACCGCACATGGGATGGAATCAGGTAAGGCAATGCTCGAACCATCCCGTGTTCCAGGGCATTCCTGACAGCTCGTATTTCTACTTCGTTCACAGCTACTATCCCGTGCCCGAGGATAAGTCCATCATCGCCGGCGAGACCGATTACGGCGTCAGCTTTTGCAGCGTCATTGCCCGCGGCGGCCTGGTGGCAACGCAGTTCCACCCGGAAAAAAGCGGTGATGCCGGACTGCGTTTTCTCGGTAACTTCGTTGAATTCGGAACGGAGAAGGCCAAAAGCGCGAGTGTTCGTTAGAGGTCTGTGCCATGGATAAAAAGACATTTCTGCTGCTGGATGACGGGTCGATCTACTACGGTAAATCTTTCGGCGGCACGGAAACCACATACGGCGAGGTGGTGTTCAATACCAGCATGTACGGCTACCAGGAGATGCTGACCGACCCGTCATATGCGGGCCAGATACTGGTGCTTACATACCCGCTCATCGGCAACTACGGCATAAACAGGGCCGACAGCGAGTCGAAACAGATCCAGGTGAGGGGACTGATCGTCCGCGAGCACTGCGCCGAGCCGAGCCATAACCTCAGCGACGTCCGCCTTGAAGACTATCTGGGAAATAACGGCATACCGGCGATGAGCGATATCGATACCAGGTCGCTGGTGCGCCGTCTGCGCACCAAGGGCGTGATGATGGGCATCCTCAGCTCCGAGATGAGCCCCGATGAAGCAGGGGAAGAGCTCAAGCGCCTGCCGCAGTTCGGCGCGGTCAACTATGTTCAGCAGGTGACCACCGACGCTTCTTACAGGTGGGGTGCGCGGGATCCGGAGCATTTATATGAAATCGTATTGCTGGACTGCGGCCTCAAATTCAACATACCGAGGATATTGACCGGTATAGGGTGCAGGTGCAGTATCGTGCCCGCGAGCACCGGCGCCGGGGACATCCTGGCCCTGAATCCGGACGGCGTGCTCATCTCGCCGGGACCCGGCGATCCCGCCGTCTTAGCTGATATCGAGAGTACGGTCAAAGCGCTCCTCGGCAGGGTTCCAGTAATGGGGATATGCCTCGGACACCAGCTCATCGCCAGAGCGCTGGGGGCCGACACATTTAAACTCAAGTTCGGACACCGCGGCGGGAATCACCCTGTGATGGACCTCCGGACGAGGAGGGTATTCATCACCGCGCAGAATCACGGCTACGCCGTGGATGCCGGCTCGCTTCCTGCAAGCCTAGAGGTGAATCATGTCAATCTGAACGATGGCACCATTGAGGGGCTGACACACAATGATATGCCTATCATATCTATTCAATACCACGCCGAGGGGTCGCCCGGGCCGGAGGATAATTTATATCTGTTCGATCGCTATCTGAGTATGATCGATGAATTTAGCGGCAAGCCAAAGCGGGCAAAACAGCCGATATCCAAAACCACGGCGAGCACAAGGACGACTCCGTAATATACATCGACAAGAGCATCTGCGAATACTCGATAGGCCCTCTATTCAAGTCTTTATGTTGCGGTGATATAATTGGGCTGTTTATGTCTACATGCAAGGGGGAAGGGCGATGGTCACCAGCGATAGTTCGGATACCGAAAGAAAGATAGTCACCATACTCAAGGTGCTCAGCGAATCATCCAAGCCTGTCGGCTCCACGACTATAGCCAGGGAGCTGGAACGGTTCGGCATCTTCCTCAGTGAGAGGGCTGTCCGCTATCATCTGAGGATCACGGACGAGAGGGGTTACACCAGGCCGGAAGGACATGACGGCAGGATGATAACGCCGCTCGGGCTGGAGGAGTATAAATTGGCTCTGGCCCCCGATCAGGTTGGGTCTATCCTGGAAAAACTGGAGACGCTGGCATTCCAGACCACTTTCGATCCGGAGAAACGCAAGGGATTGCTGCCGATAAATACATCTATCATGGCGAAGAAGGATGCGAAGAAAGCCTTCAGCGCCATGGAAGAGGTTATCAAAGCCAAGATATGCATAAGCGATCTGGTGGCGGTTGCCGGCGAAGGGGAGAAGTTGGGCTCCGTGGTGATACCGGAAGGCAAGATAGGAATAGGCACCCTCTGCAGCGTGACGATAAATGCTGTCCTGCTCCGTTCCGGCGTGCCCACCGGTTTCAAGTTCGGCGGCGTGCTGGAGTTTCGCGACTCGCACCCGAGGCGTTTCACGGCGATCATCGAGTATCACGGCTCGTCTCTCGATCCGTCCGAGCAGTATATCAGGGCCAAGATGACAAGCGTGGGTCAGATGGTGAGGACGGGCAGCGGCAAGGTGCTGGCGGTGTTCCGCACCATCCCGGGCCCGGCGCGGCCCACGGTTGAAGAAAAGCTGGTTGTTCTAAATGAAGCCGGCATCAGGGGCATGTGCATACTGGGAGATGTCAGCCAGCAGATATGCCAGATACCTGTGGGGCAGAATCAGGCGGGCATGATCCTGTTCGGCGGTTTGAATCCTATAGCGGCCGCGGTGGAAGAGGGCGTGGAGATAGATAACATAGCTGAGAGCGGGCTGATAGAGTACGATCGATTGCAGCCATTTTCTAAGGTAGTATAGAAATCGATTCACCCTCTGGAATCCCCCTTGAAAGGGGGAAACAATAACCGAACCCCCTAAATCCCCCATACGTTGGGGGATTTTTAGTTTAGGGGACACCCCTATTACCCTGGCAGGAGATGAGTCTCCTGCACCTCTTTGTTGGGGCTGTCATTGCGAGGAGCCTTAGGCGACGTGGCAATCTCGTCAACTACCTTTATCCCCCTTTAGCCCTTCCATGATAGGTGCTATATGGAAATATTTTTAAAATCTCTCTCCCTCTGACTCCCTCTCCTCAAGAGAGGGAGGACTCACCCGTCATTCCGGCGAAGGCCGGAATCCATAGCTAACCTCTCTCAAAGAGAGAGGGCTGCAGTAAGGCACGTTTCAGCTACCCCTCCTTTCAAAGTTGAGGGCTGAAGTGAAAGACCAGACGCACCTAAAACGTTCTTGTTCCCCCTCTTTTTAGAAGAGGGGGTTAGGGGGAGATAGCTTAATAATCTTCTTCCTCTCCCTCCGCAGGGAGAGGGTCAGGGTGAGGGCATGCGCGCCGCAGCTGTAGATGGTCGTTATTGTAGCTAACCTCTTCCTGGGAGGAAGATGGCTGTAGTCATATTTCGACCTGGCATTACGAGTACAGCACTTAGCGACCCTTAATGTATGGGCGTCCTTCCGCAGAAGGATGCCCATACGAATTCATTCGCGCGCCGCAGCTATAGGAGGTTGGGTTTGCTACCCTCTCTTTATCAAAGAGAGGGCTGAAGTGCTTTATGTATCTAAGTGTACGTGAGTGGCCGTACTAAATTTGCGTACTACAGCACTTAGCGACCCTTAATGTATGTTGCACGGCACTCCGTCCGTGCAACATACAAACAACTTCGCGCGCCGCAGCTGTAGAAAGGCGTGAGGGGGTCTGGGGGTCGCATCCCCATTTCTTTGAGCGGAAGCAACTTCCGCATATTTTGGCCGGTAAAACATATTGACAAGTGAATAAACTGATGATATTATCTATATCGGTAGACGGCAACCGCCTTCCGATATAGATGGATAAATAAGAGTGGAGATGATGGTGCTCACCAAACGTATCATACCCTGCCTCGATATGACCGGAGGCCGCGTGGTGAAGGGCGTCAGCTTTAACGATCTGCGCGACGCCGGCGATCCGGTGGAGATGGCCGCCATGTATTACGAGCAGGGCGCCGACGAGCTCGTGTTCCTGGATATCGGCGCCACGCCGGAGGGGCGGGAGACGATGGTGGATATCGTAAGACGCGTGTCCGAGAAAGTGTTCATACCGCTCACGGTAGGCGGCGGGTTGAGGAACACCGATGATATGCAGCGCATGTTACGGGCGGGCGCGGACAAGGTAGCGATAAACACGGCCGCTGTTCGATTGCCGGACCTGATCAGCGAGGGGGCCGGACGTTTCGGTTCTCAGTGCATCGTGGTGGCCATAGACGCGCGGCGACTGCAGGGTGGGGAGGAGAACGCATGGGAGGTGTGCACCTATGGCGGCAGGAAACGGACGAATATAGATGCCGTGGAATGGGCGCAGGAGGCGGTGGAACTGGGGGCGGGGGAGCTGCTGCTGACAAGCTGGGACGCCGACGGGCACCGCGCCGGCTATGACCTGGAGCTGACCCGCACCGTGAGCGAGGCGGTGCCGGTGCCGGTCATCGCAAGCGGCGGGGCCGGGAATCTGGAGCACATGTACCAGGCGCTCGTTGACGGCAAGGCGGATGCGGTGCTGGCCGCCAGCATATTTCATTACGGGGAGCATACGATCAGGGATGTTAAGGAGTATCTAGCCGGCAGAGGCATACCGGTAAGGATTTGAATAGACGGGCCAACGGATGACTGCTATGTTCAGATTACTGATGATATCCGAGAACAGCGAAAGGGTGAGAGAGATCAGCCTCGGCCTGTCCGAGAGCGGCTTCCTGTGCTCCATCGCTTCTGCTGACGATGGCAGCCTGAAGGACACCGGCGCGCTGTCCGCGGACCTTGTGGTCGTAGCCATAGACGGGGCGGCCCCAGGCGCGGAGGTGCGCAAGCTGCCGAAGAGGCTCAAGGAGAGCACGCGCCTGCCAGTGGTCACCCTGCTTTCGAGCAAGAGCCTGGATGTGCTTGATTCGGCGGCGGATGTGGACGACTTCGTCATGGAGCCCTGGGATACGGCCGAGCTGATAGCGCGGGTGAGACGGATCTTGAATCGAAGGCTCGATGGTAATAGTAAGGATGTGATCAGATGCGGCGAGGTTACCATCGACCCGGCGAAGTGCGAGGTCTCCTTCCGCGGCAGACCGGTGGACCTGACCTTTCGGGAGTACGAGCTGCTCAAGTTCCTGGCGGGCAACAGGGGAAAGGTCTTCAGCCGCGACGCCCTGCTGGACAAGGTGTGGGGCTATGACTTCTACGGCGGGGACAGGACCGTCGATGTGCACATCAGGAGGTTGAGAGGCAAGCTGGACGAGTCCGGCTGCATCGAGACGGTGCGCAACATCGGCTACCGGTTCAGGGACGATGCCTGACGCATTCGATACAGACGGGATGGATAGCAAGTGAAGAGGCGGATGAAAATGAAAATATCAGATGAGTTCAGAAAAGTCGCGGGCGGGATCAAAATCCTCGATAAGACGGAGGAGAGAGGGCTCTATAGCCATGACATCGGCGATGTGCCGCCGGTTATGACCAGGGCGCTTTTTAAAACACTGCCCGATTTCGTGGTGCAGCCGAAAAATATCGATGAGATAAAGATGGTTCTGTCCTTCGCCGGCGAGCATAAGATACCCGTGGTGGCGCGGGGCGCCGCCTCATGGGGCTTCGGCGGGGTCATCCCGTCCAGGGCCGGCGTCGTCATAGACCTGTCGCCATTCCGCAATATCATTGCGCTCGACAGCGCAAACAAGACCATCACCGTGGAGGCGGGCGCGCGCTGGAGCGATATCGATATCCTGGTCAGGAAAGAGGGCCTGTGCCTGATGACCTACCCCTCGAGCAAGTTCTCCACCGTGGCCGGCTGGATATCGACCGGAGGATACGGGATCAACAGCTTCAGGTACGGCCACCTGTCCAAGCAGATCGTATCGATTACAGTCGTCACAGGCGCCGGCGAGGTCAAAAAGCTAGCACCGTCGGATCACGACTTCTCCTACTTCGTCTCCACCGAGGGCCAGTTCGGCATCGTGGTCGAGGCCACCCTCAGGCTGCGGGACATACCAAAGGGCTCGTACCCCCGTCTCCTCTATTTCCCGGGCGACGCGGAGGCCTTCGACTTCATCGGCCGGTTCGCGGCGGATGCGGGCGCCGCGCAGCTAAATCCCAACGTGATACGGTTCCTGGATGAGAATAATCTGGGCGATACCAACGAGATAATGCGCTCCGGCATCTTCAAAAAGAGCGCCGCCGTGCTGATGGAGTTCGGCAGCGTCGAGGACGAGAGGCGTTTCACGCAATACATGGGGTGCAACGGCGGGATCGAGGAGGCGCCCCGCTACGTGGCGAGCTACCTCTGGAACGAGCGCCTGTTCGGCATGAAGACCAAGCGTCTGGGGCCCACCGTGCTGGCCAGCGAGGTCATCATCCCGATCGTGTCGGCCGCCGCCTTTATCGCGAAGGCCAAGAAGGTAGGAAGCCATTTCGGGGTGGAGATCTGCATCGACTCATATATCATCGATGACAGGAGGGCGCTGATCATGGCCACCTTCCTGTGCGACTCCCGGAAGAAGAAATATTATATCAATCTGCCCCTGGTCTCCATGCTCACCAGCGTCGCGACGGCGCTGGGCGCGGAGCCCTACGGGCTGGGACTGTGGAACGCTGCCTTCATCAATAACCTGTACGGCGGCGACAGGCTGAGCGAGCTCAAGGCCTATAAGGCCGTGGCGGACCCCAATAATATTTTGAACCCGGGCAAGTTCTTCGGCGTCGGCGCGAGGGGCATATCGTCGCTGGTCTTCCGCCCCGCCGTCTACGGGCCGGCCATGCGGCTCCTGGTGCTCATGGCTCCCGTGATCGGGAGTACCGCCACTGCATTACTGGGGAAGGACAGGAAGATCGGGGGGCTGGACTACGAGCTCAGCATGCATGCCTGCGCCAAGTGCGGCAACTGCATGGCGGTATGCCCGGCCTATCTCGTCACCAGCAATGAAGGTATGACGGCCAAGGGCAAGATCGCCCTGGCCAGGAAGCTTCTCGAAGGGAAGGAAGTTACCGCGGAGGAGGCAGCAAACGCCTTCATGTGCATGCACTGCCGCGCCTGCGAGGAGGTCTGCCAGACCAACCTGGAGCTGATGATGCTCTGGGACGCGCTTGAGGGCAGGCTTGAAGCCAGGTTCGGACGGCCGGAGGCGCAGATAGCGGAGTTCCTGAAGGTTGTCGATGAAAGCAGGGAATACTGGGATCGTGTGGAGAGCGGGACGGCCGCCCTCCGCGCAAAAATCTAAAGAAACGGATAAAGACTATGCCGAAGAAATATCATATACATCCCAAGGCTGCACCGCTCGGCTTCGACTATGTGTATAAGTTCAAGATCGTGCGGGGGGAGAACTGCATCAACTGCGGCAAGTGCACCAAGGTCTGCATCTACGAGGCGCACAAGCGGCGCAAGGACGACCGCCGCAGGATGGCGGAGCCGAACACCGTGGTCTGCAGGAACTGCTTCCGCTGCATCCAGGAGTGCCCGCGCGGGGCCCTAGAGAAATCGCTGGATAAGGATTTCGCCGCTATCGGCGGCGCGTACTGGAAGCCCGATATGCTGCTGAGCCTGTGGAAGCAGGCCGAGGACGGGAAGGTCCCCGTCTCCGGCGCCGGTTACCGCGGCCCGTTCAGCGGCACCGGTTTCGACAGCATGTGGACCGACATGTCAGAGATCGTGCGCCCGACCCGGGACGGCATCCACGGGCGGGAGTATATCAATACCTCCGTCGATCTGGGACGGAAGCTGAACCACCTGGAGTTCAGCGCCGACGGGCGGCTGCAGTCCATCATCCCTAATACCGTCGATATCCCGATACCGATACTCTTCGAGATGCCGGCGCACGAGCTGAGCCCGAACGTCAGGGAGGCCGTGCTCAAGGCGGCCGCGGAGATCAGGACGTTCACCGTCATCCCTGCGGCCGATATCGCGCCCGATATCGAGAAGTACCGCGGCAGCATCATACCGCTGCTCGCGGCCGGGGAGATCGATGCGCATAAGGACGCTATAAAGAAGGCGCGGCTGGTGTCCGTGGAGTACAGCGAGGCGGTGCTCAGGGACCTGCCGGTGCTGCTGAAGAAGATCGAAAAGTTCGGCAGGGCTCCTGTCATCATACGCGTGCCGGCGGTCAAGGGAGCGGAGGACATCGTCCTTAAGCTGGCGAAAAGCGGCGCGGAGATCGTGCACATCGCGGCCGACTACCGCGGGCGGGAGATCAAAAGCAACGGGTCGTCGGGTGCGCAGGGGCGCCTGCTCAAGGATATCATCCGCGCCGTGCACCTGAGGCTGGTGGAGGAGCGCATCCGCGACGGGGTCACCATCATCGCATCGGGCGGCATCGCTATGGCGGAGTACGTGCCCAAGGCCATGCTCTGCGGCGCGGACCTGACGGCCGTGGACATACCGCTCATGATCGCGCTGGGCGCCAGGCTCTACGAGGAGCAGGAGGGGCGGCTGATATTCCCGGAGGGGCTGGGCAAAATTCCGCTCGCGATACTGGCGCAGCGCCTGGTGAACCTGATGGGGGCCTGGCACTCGCAGATACTGGAGATGATGGGCGCCATGGGCATCCGCGAGGCGCGCCGGCTGCGGGGGGAGAGCGGCCGGGCCATATTCTTCGAGGAGATAGACAGGGACACCTTTGGCGCTATATTCAAGAAACAGAAGGCGGCAAGCGTATGAAACCATCGACCGTTATCGTCAAAAATATGCCTTCCCGGTTCAAGCACCAGGTGCCGAAATACAAGGTCACCCGGTCCGATGCCTGCATCAACTGCGGCACGTGCGTAGCCACATGCCCTTACGGGGTGCACGAGAGGGTCGAGGGGCACATCAAGGCCAAACCGCCGGTCGATTATAAGTGCATCGGCTTCGAATGCAGGAGCAAGGAGTTCTGCTGCATCGACAAATGCCCGCGCCAGGCGCTGAGCCTGTCGCTGAACCCGATGTACGCCACGCTGGGCGACTACCGCTGGACCGCGGACATGATCACCGGGACCTGGATCATGGCCGAGACCGGCTATCCGCCGCAGCGCACCGATATCGAATATAACACGGGCAACTCCGGCGGCGGCTTCGACAAGCTGCGGCTGAAGTTCGTGGCCCATCCGCCCCGCGTGGACAAGGCCGAGATATCCACCGATATCCCGCTGAACCGCAGGAACGACGGTCGGGCCGATATCGTCATCTCGACCCCGGTCTACGGCGGCGGCATGTCCTTCGGCTCGGTGAGCCTGCCCACCATGGTCTCCAAGGCGCGCAACGCGGCTATATGGAACACCTTCAGCTGCACCGGCGAGGGCGGCTACCCCGAGATGCTGCAGCCGTACGACGATCACATGATCACCCAGATCGCCACCGGCCTGTTCGGCGTGCGCGAGGAGACCGTGCAGCGGGTGAAGATAATCGAATTCAAATATGCGCAGGGGGCCAAGCCGGGCCTGGGCGGGCACCTGCTGGGCGAGAAGGTCACGGATAGCGTGGCCCGCATGCGCGAGGCGGTCAAGGGCACCTCGCTGTTCTCGCCGTTCCCGTTCCACTCGGTGTATTCCATCGAGGATCACAAGAAGCACATCGACTGGGTCAAGGAGATGAACCCCCACGCCCTGGTGTCGGTCAAGGTCTCGACCCCCAGCGACGTGGACATGGTGGCGGTGGGCTCGTACTACGCCGGGGCGCATATCATCCATATCGACGGCGGCTACGGCGGCACCGGGGCCGCGCCCGATATCGCCAAGAAGAACATCGCCATGCCCATCGAGTATGCCATCACCAAGGTGCATAACTTCCTCAAGGAGGAGGGCGTGCGCGGTTACATGACGCTCATGGCCTCGGGCGGCATACGCACGGCCCACGACGTGGCCAAGGCCATCTGCCTGGGCGCGGACGGGTGCATCATCGGCACGGCGGAGCTGGTGGCGCTGGAGTGCGTGCGCTGCGGCAACTGCGAATCGGGCCGCGGCTGCGCGCGCGGCATCGCCTCTACTGACTCGGAGCTGTCCGACCTCTTCGGCGAGGACTGGGCCACGCAGCGCCTGACCAACTTGTACCACGCCTGGAACGTGCAGCTGGTGGAGATACTGCAGAGGTTCGGCATGAGGAGCATCAGGGAGCTGGTGGGGCGCACCGACCTGCTGCAGCATATAGATTACAGTAATTAAGCGGAGAGCTGATATGGATAATGCAGAAAAAATACTATCTTCACGAGCCGATATATGTCGGGATGTGGCGCACCTCGATCCCAACCCGGAGGAGGAGGGCGGCTGCGGCGTAACCGGCTTCATCTGCTCCACCCCCGTGACCGGGAAGAACATCTTCGCGCCCTCGGTGCAGATGCACAACCGGGGCAACGGCAAGGGCGGCGGCATCGGCGCGGTCGGATTCATACCGGAGGCCCTCGGGGTGTCGCGGCAGGTCCTGGACGAGGACTACATGCTGCACATCGCCCTGCTGGATAGCAGTGTGGCGCGTGAGATCGAGGACAACTTCGTAAAGCCGTTCTTCAAGATCGATAAATTCGAGAAACTGTCCACGCTCGACGACCATCGCGCTATCGGCCTCGATGTCAGGCCGCCGGACGTGATGCGCTATTTCGTGCGTGTGAAGGACGACGTCCTCGATAAATTCATCGCGGAGAACAAGTTCGAATCGCTCGACCGGCGCGATGCCGAGGACGAGTTCGTCTACCGCAACAGCTTCAATATCAATAAGAAGTACTACGCCTCGCTGGGCGAGAAGAAGGCCTTCGTCATGTCCCACGGACGGAACATGATGATACTGAAGATCGTGGGCTACGCCGAGAACGTCGTCCGTTACTATAAGCTCGACGATTTCAAGGCCCATGCCTGGCTGGCGCACCAGCGCTACCCCACCCGCGGCCGCGTCTGGCACCCCGGCGGCTGCCACCCCTTCAGCGCGCTCAACGAGGCCCTGGTGCACAACGGCGACTTCGCCAACTACCAGTCCGTGCTGGAATACCTGAAGCAGCGCAGCTATTACCCGCTGTTCCTCACCGACACCGAGGAGGCGGCGCTGCTGCTGGACCTGTGGAGTCGGGTCTATAAATATCCATTGGAATATCTTATCGAGGCCATGGCGCCGACATCGGAGATGGACTTCGACATGCTGCCCCCCGATAAGCAGGCGCTGTACCGCGCTATCCAGACCCATCACGTGTTCTCATCGCCGGACGGGCCCTGGTTCTTCATCATCGCCAGGAACGACGTGAAGAACGACCAGTTCCAGCTCATCGGCATAACAGATACGGCTATGCTCAGGCCTCAGGTCTTCGCCCTGCAGGAGGGCCAGGTGCAGATCGGCCTGATATGCTCGGAGAAGCAGGCCATCGACGCCACGCTGATCTCGCTGGAGCAGGAGGACCCGCGCTTCCGGCCCATCGCCGACAGGTACTGGAACGCCCGCGGCGGCAGCTACACCGACGGCGGCGCGTTCATCTTCAGCCTGAAGGACGACGGCTCGGGCGGCAAGCAGCTCATCTGCAGCGACAAGTTCGGCAATGTCATCGAGACGCCCAAAGGCAAGACTATCTGCGATACCTCGAAGGTATTGAAGAGTACAACAGCCGAAGATAAGGTCATGGAGGGCAGCCTGCGCGGCCTGTTCACGGAAGGGGATGGGCCCGCTGCGGACAAGATATTCGCCCATGTGCGCGACGCCATGGCGGGTTTCGACGCCGACGAGTTCAGGCTGGCCGTCGAGGCCATAAAAGGCCGGGCGCTGAAGAGCGATGACTTCAAACAGACGGCCATCGAGGCCCTTAGTCTTCTGAACGATCGCAGATATAACACGGGGGTGATAAAGAGAAGCTCGGTGCAGCACGTGCTGAAGATCGCGCTGGATGGTATATTTGCAGCCACTCCTATTATCACGGGCAAGGCGGCGTCGCAGTTCGTTAAGATCGATTTCTCTACACGCGCCGGCCTGCGCGCGCCGCAGGGGAAGGAACAGACCCTGGTCATCGACGCGGGGCATTTCGAGCCCGAGGGCGACAACTGCGACGCGGTGATGATCGTCAAAGCCTTCAAGCTGGGCTGGAAGCGCTTCATCGTTTACAACTATCGCGGCCAGCGCTTCACCGGCTGCGGCCTGGGCCCGGCCACCCAGGGTGTGCGCATAGACGTCTACGGCTCATCCGGCGACTACCTGGCTTCGGGCATCGACGGCATGGAAATATATGTTCACGGCAACGCCCAGGACCAGCTGTGCCAGATCATGAAAGAGGGCAAGCTGGTGGTCTTCGGCGACGTGGGGCAGACCTTCATGTACGGCGCCAAGGGCGGCGCGGCCTACATAATGGGCAACGCTGCGGGACGGCCCCTGATCAACGCCGTGGGCAAACCGCGCGTGGTCATCAACGGCACCGCGCTGGATTACCTGGCCGAATCCTTCATGGCCGGCGATCCGCTGAAAGGCGGCGGGTTCGTGGTACTGAACGGCATCGGCTTCGATGAGGAGGACGGCTCGATTAAAGAGTATGAATCGCCCTATCCGGGCTCGAACATCTTCTCCCTGGCCTCCGGCGGCGCGATCTACGTGCGCGACCCGAGAAGGAAACTTGTCGATGAACAGCTCAACGGCGGCGAGTTCGCCAGGGTCACGTGGGCTGACTGGAAGCTGATCCATCCCTATCTGGAGGAGAACGAGAAGCTCTTCGGCATAAGCATCGACCGGCTGCTGACTGTTGACGGTAAAAAACTGGAATTCAAAGACGTTTACAGGAAGATCAGGGCCAAGAAGACGGGTGCTGCGGCCATAAATGACGATGGGCTGGCTGAGACGGTGCCTATTGCGGCCGCCGTATGCAAGTAGGCGGGGACTGACGGTTATTATTGCTTCGAATGTACGAAGGGCAGGTTTGAAACCTGCCCTTTTTGTTTGGGGGAGCGACGATCATTGGATGTATTCAAGTAATAGAACTAGATAATAGCCTTTGCACATTCTAAGTTAACGTTCAATTTCTCTTGGGGACCACTAAGGTGATTTTTCACGGATTTATCTAAGCTGGATTCACGTTTGCGAGGGGTATTGGGACAGACATAGCTGCCGTATCAAATCTCCCTAGCTCCATCCCGTGCTTGCCAGCACTTGCTTGTATTGACAGCTAAGTGCGTTGACAGTTATGAGATATTTGAGTATACTCACGAGACTCACTTAGAGCTTTTTAACTTGACCTGATTTAGGGAGTAATAAACGCATACTCTGGCATTATGGCACTATTTATAGAATCATTTTATAACTAGTATTAGCCCATATACTAAGAAGATGGGGGTTCATCTTCAGTTGAATGCGATTAAGGAAGCTGCATGTGTTTATGAATAGTAACGCATTCGAAGCGGGGATTACGGAAATATTGAACCTTGTAGCTGCAAGTCATACGTATACCGCCTGTGCACTTTTTAAAACGCCCGATAGGACACCCAATATTGCTATGTTCAAAAGCTATGCTCGTTAGTCAGGCGCTCACTTTTAGGAGAAGATTATTTGAATGGTGTACGACATATACATAATACAGATCAATGTCATCTGCTAATAATTGATTACTTCAGCGATGACATCAAATCCGCAATTCGAGCTCGGCTGTGTGAAATCTGTTATGGATTACAAATCCTCCAGCCCGGTTCAATGTATACCAACTATCAACTAACCATTAAGGATTTCCTGGACAGATATGATAAAAAGACTACTAAACAGAAGAAAGGCATAATCGGCGAACTTTTGACTCATGTTCTGGTTAGATATTACCTGGACAATCTAGAGCCAGCATCTATACTTTTCAACAAAGAAGAACGCTCAATGCGAAAAGGTTTTGACCTCATATTTCTCGAACCCGAGCATCCTAAAGTCTGGTATAGTGAAGTCAAATCAGGCCAACCCGCCGCAACAGACACATCTTCGAGCAAAAGCCTGGATCTTTTACAGACCGCAAGAGCCGATATAACGGACAAGTTCACCAACGCCCCATCTTCGGTATGGCTCAGCGCTGTCGTAGACTCCAACTTGACAGTGTCCGAGAACGTCCGCCCTATGCTGCAAAAATTGCTCGAAGCTGATGCTCCTGCAAAACGCCCCGATGATTTCTCGGCAGCAGCAATCCTTGTGTCCGTTGTGTATGCATCTCCTACTGACGAGATCAACTATGATGACTTGTCAAACTACTTCTTTGCTGCATACGACGAAGAACTCTTTTCCGACCTTATCATTGTCTCTATACAGAAGGAGACTATCATGAAAGTGGTTAATTTTCTCAGGAGCGAGACGTAATGCCACAAGACACAATGACATTCCGAAAGTTTCTGAATGACATTGATGGAACAGACTTTGAGAATACCTATCTCAATCTATATGATCCTAACCGGCAAGCCCCCTTAACTTATGACAACAGCTATAGATTATTGCGAATAGCACTCCTTCTTCTGAATTGTGAAGACTCTCACTTGCAGGCTCTTGGCTATAGAATCATACTACGCTATAGTAACCTCACCCGTGACTATAAGCCTTTGTATGACATCACATTGGCCCAGAATCTGATCCCTGTGACCAAATTTATTGAGAATCGTTATCAAGCGCTAAGTAAAACTGGAGACGACTTCTCGTCAATCTTGACAGCCGCATACATGGAGAGTTTCAGACAGGATGAGATATATCTTACCAGCGAACAAAAACGGATGATCGCCTTCCATTCAGAGAGAACTGAAAGTCTTGCAGTCATCGCACCGACATCCTATGGCAAATCACAGATGTTGATATCACGCCTCTCCGAACCTGACTATGACAACGCATGCATTATTGTCCCAACCAAGGCTCTCCTCTCTCAGACATTGAAAAGGCTAATCACTGCCAATGTCCATGAACTGGGCTATAGACTTCTGTCTCATCCTGATATGTACACCGATAGAATTAACAAAATGATTTGTGTGTTTACACAGGAGCGCCTACTTCGTTTACTTAAGAAGGACGATGATATCCAATTCGACATTGTGATGGTCGATGAGGCGCACAATCTCTTCGAGAGTACCGACAGAGCAATGCTGCTAGCATATGTGCTACTGATACTAAAAAAGCGCAATCCCGATGTTATACTAAACTTTTATTCTCCTTTTGTCGCAAACTCTGAAAACCTTCGCCTCAAGTACACTGAATACGATCTCGAATCAATTATGGTCAAAGAAAACATCAAAAGCGAAAAGTTCTTTATTATCGAGAACAAGACCCATACAGGAACTCTCCTCTACTATGACCAGTTTCTTGACAAACCGTTAGAACTCAGTTCCTCTCCAGGATTAGACGACGCAGAATTGATTTTTCTACACCAAGGAAGGAAGAACATAGTTTACCTCAACAAGCCTAAGGATATTGAGGATATCGCCTTAAAAATGTCAGAAGCCCGCCCGAATCAACAGGAGGTTTCTTCTGAACTCCAGGATATTGTGACGGCAGTCTCTGACCTTTTTCATGAAGACTACAATCTCCTCGGATGTATCAGCAAAGGGATCGTCTATCATCATGGGGCGATGCCAGACCTCATAAGGCTCTATGTGGAATACATCTTCTCTACCTTCGATGAATTTCAATATATTATTGCAACATCAACACTTCTGGAGGGAGTTAACCTACCGGCAGACAAGATGTTCATTTTGAGCACCATGAAAGGGCCTAAAAATCTCAGTCCTGCTCAATTCCGCAATCTTGTTGGCAGAGTGTGTAGATTCAACGAGATTTTTAGTGAGCAATATGGAAATCTTAATCTGTTAGAACCCGAAATTTATTTACTCAATGGTGATTATACTCGCTCAGGAGCAAATCTTAAGACATTCCTGCACAATACTGCAAGAATAAACAAGGAGATTAAGGACGACGTTGAGAATACGCTAATCAAGCCCGATAACGAGCTGTCCGATGATGAAAAAGTAGTCTTGCAAGAGAAGGTAGAGTGTTTGGAAAACATCGAACCAAATACAATCGCAGCAGAGGATGTGAGGTATGCCGCCACACCGATCGGCAAGAGCTGTTACCAGAACTGCATCACCGAATTTAATATTTTCGACAATGAAGACGCACTTACTATGGCACTATCTCTATACGAGGATCCCATTGATAATGCTGAAGGCCTTTTAGATGCCATTAATGATATCTTTCTGAAATATGTCACCTTTACGGACGGACAGCAAAGAAGTCACCGAGCGTTCCTCAGACTACGCGAAGAGGCAGCGCGCAGATTCTATGCTATGTTCCTAGCATGGCGTCAGAGAGGTAGCTCATACAAATTTATGATTAGAAGCTTCCTCAAGTACTGGGACAAGATTGAAGACCCTATAATCTATGTAGGATCAAGCTGGGGCGAAAGGAAACGAACGGAAGAGGACCTTCTGCCTGCATACCTTGATATCAGTAAGAAAACCACTAGAGAGAGAGTCAATATCGCAATAAGGAAAATCAAAGAGGAACAGGATTTTGTTGACAATACTCTGCTTAAATACGTAGAAGTTCTCAACGATCTTACGCTTCTAGACCACGATTTCTACGAACGTATAAAATATGGAACTAACAACCCAACTCTGATCTGCCTATTAAAGAACGGCTTTTCAATAGATCTAGCAAGAGTAATCACATCCATTGATTATGCAAAATACGTACAAATCAATACGACATCAGATGAGGTATTTGTATCTTCAAAGATCGAGGAAGCTATGGTTGAGAATGGTGTGAACAGAGTGCTTATCTTTGAGATTAGATTCCACATAAACGCTTGATCAAGACATCTTATTAGACCACTATAGAAAGGAACAATAATGCAAGCCTTTTGGATTAAATTCGTAGATCACAATTCAGGATGTGTTGAAGCGGATACTGCTGAAGAGGCAAGTCAATTAGCATACGAAATAACTGGAGCAAAAGTGAAATCGTGCGATGTACTCCCATACCCTGCAGAACCCAGACTGAATAAGCATAAATATAAATCTGGTCCAATCCCATCGCTGTGCTATGACCCAGAAAATTGCAAAGGAAGAACGTTTTGCCCAAAACCACGTGCTTGCTCAGAGTAGTATGCCGCCATCGTAAATGATATGGTAAACCGCACTTCACAAGATTGTCGTTTTTTCAATGATGAGATTAAACAATGTATCGAAATGTGCAATTTCAAACAGTTTCTGTCGTTCGAGCATGCATATCCCGGTCTCAGCGTTGGACGGCTCCGTGTCCTCTCCGTTCAAGCGTCGCGGCAAAACCACGAGGGAGTCCGGAGGATTTCCTCGAATTGCCTTCACTCGCGCGTAATACTCCCGTAACAATCGCCTCGTATAATACATCTTTTAAAGATAATGAGAGGGAGTGAACAAGGCTCTGTCTGTTTTCTTAACCTGACCTCGTATTAAAAGAGCCGTCTTATATGCAGCCTTCCAACAAAGGCGACAAGAACGATCCAAACACACCCAACGGCGCAGAAGAACCACCGCAGCAAACTGGCAATCTGAAACCGCGGAAAAAGATACGCCCCGACCTTGTCATCAGCGAACATCGGCATGGCGCGCGTTTCGGCGACAGCTACATACGGACGCAGCAGTCGCACCGGCGGCATTTCCAGAAGGTCGGCCCGGCGCATTTCATCGCCACGCCGGAGTCCGAGATGCCGTCCGGCCGGGTGGGCAAGGCCTATAAAACGCTCAAGAGGTTCGCCGTGGGGCGTCCGCTTGAGACGGCGCAGGAGGTTCATCAGCGGCTGAACAAATTCAAAGCGCTGGCGGTCTTCGGGTCGGATGCCATCTCATCGAGCGCCTATGCCACCGAGGCGGCGCTTGTGATCCTGATGGCCGCCGGCAGCGGCGCGCTGCACATATCGTTCTATGAGTCGATAGCCGTTGTCGTTTTGCTTTCCATCGTTGCGTTCTCCTATCGCCAGACGATATATGCCTATCCCGGCGGCGGCGGCTCATACATCGTCAGCCGCGAGAACCTGGGCGTCATGCCGGGGCTGATCGCGGCGGCGGCATTGATGATAGACTACGTGCTCACGGTGGCGGTGTCCATCGTCGCCGGCTCGGCGGCAGTAACTTCCGCAATGCTTGCATCGGGACATGCGCTGCCGTCATCCGTTAATCTCAATGTCGTCCTCAGCCTGATCTTTATCGCAATCCTGACCGTCGGGAACCTGCGCGGTGTGCGCCAGTCCGGCACGATCTTCTCGATCCCGACCTACCTGTTCATAGTCAGCCTCAGCGTGATACTGGCCGCAGGGCTGTTCAAGGCATTCACCGGAACGCTGCAGCCCGCTTCGCCGTCGCCGATGGTGCAGGCTGCGCAACCGATAACCCTGTGGCTGATACTTCGTTCGTTCTCGGCCGGCGCCGTCGCCATGAGCGGCACCGAGGCCATTTCAAACGGTGTGCCTGCGTTCCAGAAACCCGAATCCAGAAACGCATCGAGGACATTGATCATCATGGCGGCGGTCCTCGGCGTGTTCTTCCTCGGCGTATCTTATCTCTCGATGCACATGGGCCTCGTGCCCGGGGAGGAGACCATCATCTCCCAGGTAGCGCGCGCCATCTTCGGCACGAACGCTTTTTATATGATCTTCCAGGTGGCCACCATGGGCGTCCTCGTTATCGCCGCCAATACCGCTTTCGCCGATTTCCCGCGTATGGCCTCGATCATGGCGCGCGATGATTACATGCCGCACCAGTTCACAGACCGCGGCGACCGCCTGGCATTCTCCACGGGGATCATCGCGCTGGGGGGCGTCGCGGCCCTGCTCGTCGTTGTGTTCCAGGGGAATGTGAACAGCCTGATCCATTTGTATGCCGTCGGCGTTTTCATCGCGTTCTGCATGTCCAACTCCGGCATGGTCGTCCACTGGTGGAAGAAGAGAGGCCCCAACTGGAAATCGAGCATCGCCATCAACTGCATCGGTGCCATCGTTACCGGCGGCATCCTCATTATCGTCGCCGTGACGAAGTTCATGCTCGGAGCATGGATCGTCGTTTTGCTGATTCCGATTTTAGTCGCGATCTTCCTCATGATCCATCGTCACTATGTTAACGTCGCTGACCAGCTGCGCGTAGTGCCGGAGCAGCTGCCCTCGCCCAGGATCGACCAGGTTGTCGTCGTCCCTATCGACGATATAAATTACGCCTCGCTGCGCGCCATAGCCTTCGCCAGGACGCTGGCAAGCGATGCCATCCTGCTGCACGTCTCCACGGACCCGGAGAGCGCGGACAAGGTTAAACAGAAGGTCGAAACATACGTTCCCGACCTGAAGCTGGCCGTTATCGAGTCGCCGTTCCGCTCGTTCGTGCGCCCGCTGCAGGCATACGTCACGGCCATTCACAGCCAGAGGCCGGACGCGTTCGTCACCATCGTCCTGCCGGAGTTCATCACGGCGCACTGGTGGGAGAGATACCTGCACGAACGTAGCGCCGCGCGTTTGAACAGGGCCTTCGAGAAGCATCCGAACATCGCGGTGGTTATGGTGCCGTACCTGCTGGAGAAATAAAAAAGGGCGCTGCTTGCTGCGCCCCTACGGGTGGATCATCCGTTCGGGGTTGTTCTCATCATCGGCCCAGCGGGTGGGGTTATCGAGGATATATTGGCGGATGTCGTTGAGATCGTCCTCGCCGCGGATAACGTGTTCGTAATAATTGCGTTGCCATAATGAACCTGTGCGTCTCATCATACGGTTGATGCGAATCGCCGATATGGATTTAAACGCCCGCATCACATCCCCTAACGTAGGGGCAGGGCTTGCCCTGCCCTGCGTGGAGGGCGCAGCAAGCAGCGCCCCTACGAAAATGACAATTCCATGGACATGATTCGGCATTACCGTTAACGTATCCAATTCCAATCCGGGGAACCGTTCCGTCAATCCATCCCATACGGCATGCACAATCCGTCCGGCATCATTCAACACCATTTCCCCGTCCGAAATATGCCCGAACATACATTCATGGTTATGTGTGCAGATGGTGATGAAATAAGCCCCCGCCTGCGAATAATCGTATCCTTTCAAACGGCGGGAGCGGCGACGGCGGATAGCGGGATCGGTCTCAAGTGGCATGATGTTCATTTTACTTCCGCTGCATGTGCTTGTACATCGCCTCCGGGTAGTCGAGCCGGAGCCAACCCTCACCCTTCGACGGCTCCGTGTCCTATGCGGGAATTAAAAAAGGGGCGTCCTTCCCAGGCAGGACGCCCCTGCGCATCGATATATCTTAGAGTACCGGAAGGTACTTCTTGATCTCGTAATCCGTGACCTGGGTCCTGTACTTATCCCACTCGATCTTCTTATTCTCAAGGAAGGCGTTGAACACGTGTTCGCCCAGGGCTTCGCGCACGAGCTTGCTGTCCCGCGCCAGCTCTACGGCCTCCCACAGGCTGCCGGGCAGGGTGTGGATGCCCCTCTCTTCCCGCTCCTTCTCGCTCATCTCATAGACGTTTTGTTCCACGGGGGCGGGAAGCTCCAGTTTATTCTTGATGCCGTCCAGGCCGGCGGCCAGCATCACGCTGAATGTCAGGTAGGGGTTGCAGGCCGGGTCGGGCGAGCGGTACTCGATCCTGGTGGCGTTCTCACGGCCGGGTTGATATTCCGGCACACGGATCAGGTCGGAGCGGTTGCGCCGCGCCCATGAGATGTAGACCGGAGCCTCGTAGCCGGGCACCAGCCGCTTGTAGGAGTTGACCCACTGGGAGGTGATGGCGGTGATCGACGGGGCGTGCTTCAGCAGTCCGGCGATGTAGTATTTAGCCGTCTGGGACAGGAACATCGGGTCCCTGGCATCGAAGAAGGCGTTCCTGCCATCCTTGAACAGCGATTGGTGCACATGCATGCCGCTGCCGTTTATGCCGAACACGGGCTTGGGCATGAAGGTAGCGTACACGCCTTGGTTCTGCGCTATCTGCTTCACTACCAATCGATATGTCATCACGTTGTGGGCCATGGTCATGGCATCGGTATAGCGCACGTCGATCTCCTGCTGGCTGTCGGCGACCTCGTGGTGGGAATACTCCACCTCGATTCCCATCTTCTCCAGCATCAGCACGGTCTCCCGCCTCAGATCGTTGGCCGCGTCCAGCGGTATCATGTCGAAATATCCGCACCTGTCCAGGGGCTCGGTGCCCTTGGAATCCTTGAAATAGAAGTACTCCAGCTCCGGTCCCACGTAATAGGTGAAGCCCAGGTCTGCCGCCTTCTTCAGATTCCTCTTCAGGACGAGCGCCGGATCGCCCTCGAACGGCTCGCCGGTCGGCTTCTGGATATCGCAGAACATGCGCGCCACGGCGTTGTGCTCGGTGGGCCGCCACGGCAGCAGGCGGAATGTGTCCGGGTCCGGCATGGCGATCATATCGCTCTCATCGATGCGGGCGAATCCTTCCACCGACGAGCCGTCGAAGCCCATGCCCTGATCCAGCGCCTTCTCCAGCTCCCCCACGGTGATGGCGAAGCCTTTGAGCATGCCCAGGATGTCGGTGAACCAGAGCCTGATGAACTTGACATCGTGCTCCTTCACCATCTTGAGTACGTACTCGTTGCTTTCCTTTCTACTCTTTGCAGCCATTTGTAACCTCCTCTATTTTTATTTTCATCTATATCGCGTTCATGCCGGATTCCCCGGTCCTGATGCGTATCACGTTCTCTATCGGCATCACGAATATCTTGCCGTCGCCGCGCTCCCCGGTGCGGGCCTTGCCGATGATGGTGCTCACCACCATGCCCACATCCTCATCCAGCACGACCACTTCGATCTTAATATTGGGCAGCAGCTCCACGCAGTACTCGCCGGCGCGCCATTGCAGCGTGATGCCCTTCTGCTTGCCGCGGCCGCTGACCTCGGAGACGGTCATGCCGAATATCCCCGCGTCCGCCAGCGCCTTGCGCACCGGCTCCAGCTTCTCAGGCCGGAATATGGCCTCTATCTTCTTCATAGCGATATGCCTCCGTAAGCCCTCTCGCCGTGTTGCGATATATCGAGCCCGACTGTTTCCTCATGGTCCTTGACCCTGAGGCCGATCGTCGCATTGACCAGCCTGGCAAGCACCCAGGTGACGCCGAAGGCGTACAGCCCGACGGAGGCGATCCCCGCCATTTGCTTCAGCAGCAGCGCGCCGCTGCCCGCGACCAGGCCGTCGGCCCCGGCCGGGTTGATCGAGAGGCTGGCGAAGATACCCACCGCCAGCGTGCCCCAGATGCCGCCCATGCCGTGCACGGCCCAGACGTCCAGCGACTCGTCCAGCTTCATCCTCTTCGTCCGCAGCAGTATGCAGTAGTAGCCGATTATCGACGAGACGACGCCTATGGGCAGGCCGTACATCGGATCGATATAGCCCGCGGCGGGGGTCACGGCCGCGAGGCCGGCCACGGCGCCGGTGGCTGCGCCGAGCGCCGACGGCCGGCGGTGTATCCAGCCCAGCGCCAGCCATGTGACCGCGCCGGCTGCACCCGCGATGTTTGTAGCCACGAAGGCGCTTGACGCCAGGCCGCCTGAAGTGAGAGCGCTGCCGGCGTTGAAGCCGAACCAGCCGAACCAGAGCAGGCCCGCGCCCAGCATCACCATCGGTATGTTATGCGGCTCCATGGGCTCGCCGTCCTTATAACCTTTCCGAGCGCCGAGGACCAGCGCCAGCGCCAGCGCCGACATGCCGGCGTTCACGTGCACCACGATGCCCCCGGCGAAGTCCAGTGCCCCCAGCTTCGCCAGCCAGCCGCCGCTGCCCCAGACCCAGTGCGTCACCGGGCAGTAGACCACGGTGAACCACAGCGCGGCCAGCACCAGGAACGAGCTGAACTTGATGCGCTCCACTATGCTTCCGGTCCACAACCCTACGGTGATTATGGCGAACATGCATTGGAAGGCCATGAACGCCAGATGGGGCACCGTCGTGGCGTATGTCGCCGACGGCTCAGGGCCGACATTCCTGAGGCCGGCCCAGCTCAGGCCGCCGATGAAGCCGCCCGCGTCCGGCCCGAAGCTCAGGCTGTAGCCGTAGATCACCCACAGCAGGCCGACCACGCCGAGCAGGGCGAAGCTCATCATCTTGGTGGAGAGCACGTTCTTGCGGCGCACCATGCCGCCGTAGAACAGCGCCAGCCCCGGCGTCATCAGCATGACCAGGGCTGTCGATATCAGGATCCATGCGGTGTCCCCGGCGTTTATCATTTCTCATAACCTCTTTTTCATTGGTTACAAAGCAATGATACATAGCTATTGTTTCGGGCGAATTACGGGTATGTTACGGTTGTGTTACGGGTTTACCGGGCCCTCCCCCTAACCCCCTCCCTGCAGAGGGAGGGGGAAGATAATTAAAATGTAACTCCCCCTGACCCCCTCTTCTAAAAAGAGGGGGAATCTTAAAGGGCACGGCACGCCGTGCCCCTACAGGCGAATAATTATTCGCCCCTACACGATGTCCGTCATGATCAGGGAATATAACAATTCTGATACAGTCCTCGAAGAGGTTAGCTTTTCACAGAGGTGCAGGAGAATCATCTCCTGCCAGGGTAATAGGGGTGTCCCCTAACTAAAATAAAATCCCCCAAGATTGGGGGATAAAGGGGGTTGAAGCATACTATTTACTCTTCCATGACGCGATGCGGGACAGCGCCTCGTCCAGGCGCGCGTCCGGCACCGTAAGCGATATGCGGATGTATCCCTCGCCGTTGGGCCCGTAGCCGACACCGGGTATCACCACCACGCCGATATCATCCAGCCATCTGGCGGCAAATTCCATCGAGCTGTATCCGTCCGGAACCTTAGCCCAGATATACAGGCTGGCGCGGGGCGTCATCGCCTTGATTCCGATCTTTGACAGCGTTTCGATCACTTTATCGCGGCGGCGCTGGTAGATCGCCATGTTATCCGCGACGCATTGCTGCGAGCTGTTCAAGGCCTCGATGGCGGCGTGCTGTATCGCCTGCGGCACTCCGGAGTCTATGTTCGACTTTATTCTTTTCAAGGCATCGATGATTCCGGAGTTGCCGACGGCCATGCCGACCCTCCAGCCGGTCATATTGTAGGTCTTGGACAGGGAATGGAACTCTATGCCGACGTCCATAGCTCCTTTGGCCTGCAGGAAGCTGACGGGCCTGTATCCGTCGAAGGCCACCTCGGTGTACGGCGCGTCGTGGCATACAGCGATATCATATTTCTTGGCGAAGGAGACTACTTTTTCGAAAAAATCGATCTCGGCCGTCGCGCCCGTCGGATTGTTGGGATAGTTTATCCATAAAACCTTGGCTTTCCGGGCGACCTTCGCCGGGATGGCGTCCAGGTCGGGGAGGAAGCCGTTCTCCTCGCGAAGGGGGAGGTAATACGGCTCGCCGCCGCAGAACATCGTGCCTGTGGTATAAACGGGATAGCCGGGGTCCGGGACCAGGGCTATATCGCCCGGATCGATAAGGCACAGCGATATGTGCGCCACGCCATCCTTGGCTCCGATCAACGAAACGACCTCCTTGTTCGGATCGAGTTTAATGTCGAAACGCACCTTATACCATGTCGCAACGGCCCGGCGGAATTCGGGCAGTCCTTCCGATTCGGGATAGCGATGGTTCCGGGGCTCACGAGCCGCCCGGCACAGGCGGTCGATGATATGCGGCGGCGTGGGCAGGTCGGGGTCTCCGATGCCCAGGCTGATCACGTCTATGCCCTGCGCCCGTTTCTCGGCGATCTTTTTCGATATGCCGACGAAGAGATAGGGCGGCAGTTTTTCGATTCGTTTCGATGTTCTCATATTTGATCTTTCTTAACCGAGCCATTCCCCTTTAAAAACTTCTTCCGCGGGGCCGGTCAGCTTCACCTGGCCCTTGCCGTCCCAGTCGATTATCAGCGTTCCGCCCGGCAGAGCTATTTTCACTTTTTTGTCGCAGTACTTATGCATCCGGGCCGCCACCGCTATGGCGCAGGCGCCGGTGCCGCAGGAAAGCGTCTCGCCCGCGCCGCGCTCCCAGACCCTGGCGCGTATCCTGTTCTTGCCTGTCAGGTTCGCTATCTCGAAGTTCACGCGCTTTGGAAAGAACGCGTGGTGCTCGACCTTGGGGCCGACCGCTTCGAGAGGGAAATCCTCGACCGGCTCGTCGATAAACGTCACGGCGTGCGGGTTTCCCATGGAGAGGCAGGTCAGCGACAGCCGCAAGCCATCGACGATGAGCGGATAGTCGATCACTTTGTTACTGGTTCCTTTGACCGGGATCAGGTCGGCCTTGAATACCGGCTCTCCCATATCGACCTGTATCAGTTTGCCGGCCGGCCGCGCTTTCCTCAGCCCGCCGAGCGTTTCTATTGTTATCTCTTTACTATCGACCAAACCCCGGTCGATGGCGTATCTGGCAAGGCACCTTGTGCCGTTGCCGCAGGCTTCCGCCTCGGAGCCGTCAGGGTTGAACATGCGCATGCGGATATCGGCGCTCTTGGATGGCATGACCAGGATGATGCCATCCGCGCCCACGCCGAAGCGGCGCTCGCACATGGCTATAGCCAGCGCCGGCCAGTCGCGATTTTTCTTCGCCTCTATGACCACGAAATCGTTACCGGCGGCTTGCATCTTGGTAAATTTGATGTTAGTCATGACCAAATTGTAATCAACCCCCTGTATCCCCCTTGAAAGGGGGGTACAACATCCGAACCCCCTATATCCCCCATACGTTGGGGGACTTAAAAATTGGGGGACACCCCCAAACCCCTGGCAGGAGATGAGTCTCCTGCACCTCTTCGTTAAGCTAACCTCTCTCTCCTAGAGATAGCTATAGTAAAGGCATACAGCAATAAGTAAACCTTAATGTATGGGCGTCCTTCCGCAGAAGGATGCCCATACGAATTCATTTCGCGCGCCGCAGCTGTAAAAGGCAGGTGAACGTTTCCCTCTCCTCTCGGATCTTATATCCCCAGCCTCTATATAAGATATTATATGGCAATTGTTTCGGGAATATTTCACGTAAGGAGACGCGGTTAAGAAAGGAGAGGACAATGCTGAAAGTTAAGCAAATAAAAAGCGTCCCTGGGGGGACTCGAACCCACGACCCACTGCTTA
Organism: Dehalococcoidia bacterium; assembly: GCA_041653935.1. GTDB lineage: Bacteria > Chloroflexota > Dehalococcoidia > E44-bin15 > E44-bin15 > JAYEHL01. The sequence goes on from JBAZEO010000001.1 coordinate 176,269, forward strand.
GAAGGCAGTTGCTCTATCCACCTGAGCTACAGGGACGTTTCATAATTGCATCGCAATTTTAGCACCTGCCTAATGCTGTGGCAAGTGAATGTCGCTTAGGGGAATTAAGCGATCTCAGCCAATCAGTTCTTGCAGTGTACGTTCGTATATGCTGCAGGTCGAATCATCAAAGAGGACAAAGCGCACTTCGTCAAGCGAGTCGTTAGTTTTAATAAAGTCGATTACTGTCTGCAGTGCTGTTTGTGCGGCGAGTCTGACCGGATATCCGTAAGCGCCGGTGCTTATCGATGGGAAAGATACTGTCTTGAGGCCGTTATCGATAGCTGTTTGCAGGCTTTCGCGGTAGGCGCTGGCTAACAGCTCCGGTTCTTTGTTCTTGCCGCTGTGCCATATTGGTCCTACGGTGTGGATCACATGCTTTGCTTGCAGGTTTCCTCCGGTGGTGATTACCGCCTGGCCAGTCGGCAGCCGGCCTATCCCTTTGACGATTCGTTTGCATTCGTCGAGTATGGCTGGCCCCCCGGCGTGGTGAATCGCGCCATCGACTCCGCCGCCGCCCATCAGGCTCGAATTCGCCGCGTTGACAATGGCGTCCGTCGCTTGCCCGGTAATATCGCCTTGTATGAGGGAGAGTTTGGTTTTGTTGATCGATTTTTCTATCATTGAATCCCCCTTGGTCCCCCTTTACGAAAGGGGGATATTTAAAAGATAGGGGACACCCCTATAACCCTGTCAGGAGAGGAATCTCCTGAACCTCTCTTGTACGGGCCGTCATTGCGAGGAGCCCTTCGCATTAATTCTATCATGGAAGGATGACGTGGCAATCTCGTTGATGTTATCAACCCCCTGTATCCCTCATTCTTGGGGGAATTTTGGTTAAATGTAACTTCCCCTTACCCCCTCTTCTAAAAAGAGGGGGTACTTACCTGTAACTATAACGTATTACAGCATTTAGCAACCCTTAATGTATGTTGCACGGACGAAGTACCGTGCAACATACAAATAATTCTGCGCGCCGCAGCTCTATAGGGGACTTTGCTGCCTTCTCTTTGTCAAAGAGAGGGTCAGGGGGATTTCGCGAACTCACCCTGACCCGGCATTTTTTTAAAAAGAAAGAGGGCTCGATGTTTTCCACCGAGCCCTCTTCGTTGATACTTTTAGTTGCCTACTATTGCGACACCAACGACGCTCCACGGGGGATATCCTCCCATGTTGTGTGTCAGTCCGAGTTTGGGATCCTTGATCTGCCTGTCGCCGGCCTTGCCCTGAAGCTGCTTGTAGCACTCATATATCATCCTGAGCCCGGAGGCTCCGATGGGATGCCCGAAGCACTTCAGTCCTCCGTCCGGCTGTACGGGAAGTCCGCCTGTCAGGTCGAAGAAACCGGACTCGATATCTTCTTTGACCTTGCCGCGCGGGCTGAACTGCAGGTCTTCCATAGTGACCGCCTCGGTGATTGAGAAGCAGTCGTGGACCTCGGCCATGCTGATCTCCTCGCGCGGGTTCTTGATGCCGGCCTCTTTGTAAACGCGCTGTCCGGCGCGGAACCCGGTCTCGGCGTGCGCGTAGTCGTAATCCGTGTACCACATATCCTCGCCGGAGGCCGCTGCGATCGTGCAGCCCTTGATGAGGACTGGGTCTTTGCGGAATTTCTTGGCATCCGCAGTTCTTACCAGTATAGCGGCGGCGGCGCCGTCGCTCACGCCGCAACAGTCGAACAGACCTAGTGGCCATGCGATTATCGGCGCGTTAATGATAGCATCGAGTTCAATAGCCTTTTTCAAGTGTGCCTTAGGATGCTTAGCTCCATTCTGATGGCTCTTCCAACTGACCCTGGCAAGCATCTTCTTGCCTTCCTCAGGGGAGAGGCCGTATACAGAGAAGTACCTGGTGGCCATCATGGCGTAGACGCCGGGTCCGGACGCATTGGGCGCCCAATACTGCTCGCTGGGCGGCCTCATGTCGGGCAGCCCGCCGTATCCGACGTCCTTCAATTTCTCCATGCCGACGCACAGCGCGACATCGATGGCTCCGGACGCCAGCGCGTATGTAGCGCCGCGTATGGCCTCGGTGCCGCTGGCGCACAGGTTCTCAACGTGTGTTACAGGTATATAAGGAAGGTGCAAGGTCTGAGCCAGCTGTATTCCGCTGAGTCCCTGCATCGGGTAAAGAGTGGAGAACCACGCGGCATCGATATCCTTCATTTCCATACCGGCGTCCTGCATGCACTCTAGATAGGCGTCGACTATTAGATCGGGCCCGCTCTTATCCCACAGCTCACCGAACTTGGTGCAGCCCATTCCGATTATTGCAACTTTATCTTTAATGCCCTCTGCCATTTATCGTCTCCTTTACCCCTGTACAGGGGTTCCTTTCCAGCCATAGCCGACGAAGCCGGGGGCTTCCCATCTCTTGCGGAATGTCATTTCAACCGGCATATTGACCTTGAGCTCTTCAAGTGTGCAGTCGCTGAGATTGAACATCGCGCGTCCGCCGCCGTCGAAGTCGATCATACCGTAAAGTTCCGGCGGTGTCGGGGTAAAAGCCAGGTTGTCGCCGGTATAAGTGAACAGTTTTCCTTTCCTGTCGGAGAAGCGGTATCCTTCCATCTTATCGATGACCTTGCATTTGGGATTGATACAGACACGCTGCGGCGGCCACTGGGCTGTGCCGCACGCCTTGCACTTGGTGCCGATCAGGCCATACAGCTTCTTCCGGTCGCGCCACAGGATGGTGGCCGATGTGGGGAAAAACTGCTCGCCGCGGCCTGCGACATCGATGCTGATCACGTTGCGGAAGGTGACCATCTTCTCGTAGCTCTTTAGCTCTGTCTTATGGGCCAGATGCTTCTTGACACCCTTGCGGGCGGGAAGCTTGGCGATCTCCGGCGTCACCTCGAACAGCAGCACATCGCCGCCGTTGCCGTAGCTGGCGACAATTATCTTATCGCCGGGCTTGGCATCTTCGAGCGCTGCTACAAGTATGAGCAGCGGGTTGGATGAGCCGGTGAGGCCCACTGTGGTGAACATGTGTTCCTGCAACTGCTCGGGCTTGAATCCGAGCTGCTTGCCGATGGTGGGATGCTGCCTGTGGTACACTCCCGGGAAACAAACTTTGGCAACATCCTTGGGGGCGAGGCTGTACTTCTTCATCAGCCCGCCGATGGCCTCGGCAACGAACTTGCCATAACCTTCATCGCGCACCCAGCGGTCCTCCCAGATGCGGTTGAACTTCTCGCCCTCCACGCGCCACTGATCCATGAAGTCGTGGGTTACGGAATGCGTGCCGATAAGGTTGGCGATTACGTTCTTGTTGCCGATGAGTACGGCTGCCGCGGCGTCGCCGTAATTCTCCTCCTGGAAACTTCCGGCAGGTCCTAACCTGCAATCTGAAGCGCAGACCAGGATATTATTGGCTGTTTCCGCTTTGACTGCGTCGCAAGCGGCGAGAACTGCGGTTGTTCCGGACTTTAACGAAGCGGTAAAGTCGGCAGAGCGCGCCTCCGGCTTGAGGTCGAGTGCGGTTGAGATTATGCCGGCGTTCTGTCTTTCCTTATACGGTGCAGTTGTCGTCGCCAAATAAAGGCCGTCGATCTTGCTTCGGTCGATGCCCGTCAAACAGTCTGCTCCTGCATTGACGGCCATACTGAGGCTGTCTTCATCATAGTTGGCTACTGCCTTCTCTCCCGGCGCGATAGTTGCTTGGTTGATAAAACCGATAGTCCAATATATTGTCATTCGGTTAATGCGATGCCAGGGGATGTAGGCGCCATAAGCTGTGATACCGACCATCTAGCACTCCTTTCTTGTAGACGTTCGTATAAAAGATACCTTTTTTGGGTGCTTTCTGTCAAGATGAAGTCATAGCTGGAGGGCGCTGCGCGGATCAATTTGGACGGTAGCTGGGAGGTGCGAGTGCACAAGATGACGGATTGTCCAATCTCATCAATCGTTCGAACTTCTTAAACAACACTAAGTGGGTATCATGGCAAAGATTTCAGATAGGCACTGAGGGCGGTCGTGAAAAGGTCGCGTTGCCAGCGACGGATGTCAGCGGAAGCGATCTCGGTGTCAAACGTGTCAGGCGACTTGGCAATTCGTTCCAGGCTGGCCCTGGGCCAGAGGAGCGAGGGGTCCAGGGAAAGGGTGACCCCCAGTGATGTTCGCCAGGCTTTGAGGCGATCCAGACGCTGGGCCTGTTCTTGACTCATACGTTCGTGAGGCATAGGGGGCGGCCTGCGGATGGGCGGCGCTGTCAGACCATCGCGTAAGGCTTGCCGGAGGCCACGCTCGAAACGTTGCAGCCTGGTCTGCCCGAGACCGGGGACGTCTGAGAAAGCCGTTGCAGGACTGGCGGCCAGAGTGATCAGAGCGGTGTCGGGTATTATGTAGAAGGGCGGGCGATGCTGGCGTTGGGCTTCTTCTTCTCGAAACATAAACAGGCTTCGCAGAATGGCAAGGCCCCGTTCATCCAGGTCATGACCTCCTTTGACCAGGAGGTATGCAGTCTCCAGACTGGGTGCGGCATATCGCACTTCTTCCAGTCGAGCGCACTCCTCGGCTACCCATTCCGTTCGCCCCAGAGCCTGGAGCCGTTGTGACAGATTCTCCTGCAGGGCGAAGAGATGGCTGACATCGGCTGCGGCGTAGGCGAGGGCTTTAGTAGAGAGCGGACGCCGTCCCCAATCAGATCGCTGGAGCCTTGTGTTCTTAGTGATAGTTACGCCCAGCAAATCTTCGATGAGGGCTGCCAGCCCGACCCTGGTCAAACCGGCAAAGCGGGCGGCGATGTTGGTATCGTACAGGTTGCGGATACGGAATTCGCAATGCCGGTCGAGGCTGCGGATGTCGTAGTCCGCTCCATGAATGACTTTGGTAATGGAAGCATCCGCGAAAACTTCTTTGAGGGAAGCAATGTCCTCAAGGACGATCGTGTCGATGAGGTAGACTTTGTGACGGGTGGCAATCTGAATCAGGCAGAGCTGCTCGGGATAGCGGAGGAAGCTGTTGGACTCGGTATCAAGGGCGATGTCCCGGGAGCCGAGCATTGCCTTAACGGCAGTGTCAAGTTGAGCGGCCTGACTGACGATTTCGATGGGAAGAGGTGGCGAGACAATCATGAGTCCAGTATACTGTCTCATAAATATCCTTACAACTGCTTGACAAAGGTTGCACCCCAGCATTAGAGTACTCGTGCCTTACAGGAGAGTTAAATGTCCAAACGACAAGACTTTATAACGCAACAGATGTCTGAAGGTAGTATTACCGAAAGGCATGCTGAAAGAGATGAGATAAGTAAACTCGCTAAACAACTGGCATCTCAAATGCCAAGGGACACTGCTGATCGTAAGATGTATATTAGCAGCCTTGTAGAAAAGGTAAAGGCAAAGCAGATAGACGTCGAAGTATTCAAAACCTTCATAAAAATGACAAATTCATGGGCTGAGTTAAGCGCAGTCACAAAGAAAGAAGAAAGGCTATTAAGAAGAGGAACCAAAAGATGATGCCTCTGGTTAATAAAGCGTGATGTTCCCCCACCTCCTATATCCAATCCGCAACATATCATCATAAAGAATCTGCAAAATTACCCCTCCATTTTGTTTAAGCAATGTATATGCATAATGAGGTCGGACACGATCCAAACATAGTGTCTGTTCTTCATGGTTGTGTGCCCAAGTCATGCATGACTCTCTCCTATCTCCAATCTGCTAGTTAGGCATACCACCATTTTCTCATATTTGGGTGGCTGTTTTTGCGGTTTGACAATAGGATGTGCAGGGCATATCATTCACCATGAATACAAAAGAGGTACGAGGTCAGCTCACTACAAGTTGATATGGTAAATCTCGGGACTGAAAGGGGGATATTCAGAATGGGTATGACAGTCTATAGTCCGGATGGCACAGTCGCATCAGTGTTCCAAGGCATAAAGCGCGATGGCAACAAGCTAGTCTTGAAGCAACTGGCTTTGGGACAGGTGCCGATGGACGTCATCATAACCCCGAAAGAGGGCCTTAAGTCGCTGAGCATGGGAATGAGTCTGGGGCTTCTCTCGTTCATCTTACTCTTCCCCTATTTCTATTTCAGCTACCGTGGTGAACAAAAGAAGAAGGCTGCAGCTCCAACACCAGACAAGCCAAAGGCTTGATCCGGCTGGTCGTCACGGGTACCTCCAACGACCTCTGCTCTACCGCTGACAATCTCGCAGGGCGCAAGTCATTCTTCACAGCGTTGATATAGCCAGCCGCACAGCCAACTTTGTTAGCTATGATAGCTGAGCTGGTCTCGCCCTGCTCTGCCAAGAGGGCGCAGTCCTCCCATGGTGCATGTCATATGAAAGGACGCCCCTGAGTTTGGGGGATGCGATTAGGGCGCAAGATGTTGCGTCTCTACGGCACCAGATCTGCCTCAGTGCATTTCAGCAGTTTGTTGTAAGTGCCGACTAACTTGGCCTCGATGATCTCATTTTTCAGTGATCTGCTACTATGTGTCATCACCCGGATGTAGTTGTCCGTAAGTCCGTCCCAGACGCCAGGTGAGATTTCAGTTTCCCACAGCACGGGCAGCGTCTTTCTGCAGAACTGTTCACTGAAACGGACGGCGCTCTCCCGCGCCAGCCTCATCATTTTCCTGCTGCGGTCCTTTTTAATTTTTTCGTCGATTTGATCCGGCATCGATGCGGCTGTCGTTCCTGGCCTCTCTGAGTAGGAGAACACATGCATGTTGGCGAAAGCCATGTGTTTGCAGAAGCGATAGCTCTCCTCGAACTCCTCGCCCGTCTCTCCGGGGAATCCGACTATTATATCTGTGGTGATTGATACCTGCGGCACGGTCTTCCTGATGCGCTCGACGGCGGTTTCGTAGGCGGATGTGTTGTACGGGCGGTTCATGAGTGTGAGGACGGAGTCGCTGCCGCTTTGCAATGGCAGGTGCAGGTGTCGGCAGAGCCTTGCATCGTTCCATATATCGAGCAGTTCGTCTGTGATATCGCCGGGCTGAAGGGAGGAGAGGCGAATTCGCCGAACAGATGTTTGATCGAGGATGCGTTTTATCAATAACTCAAGACCTGGCTTGTATGCGCCAATCTTGGTGCCGGTGAGCACTACCTCTTTAAACCCCATGCTTATTCTGGACTTTATTTCTTCGATTATCTCGTCTGGCGGTATGCTTCGCTCACGGCCTCGAACGTATGGCACAATGCAGTAGGAACAAAAGTGGTCGCACCCCTCCTGTATTTTTATCATGCTGCGGGTGCGTAAAACGTCGCTGTCACATGTGTCGTGCGATATCTGCCGACGCTTCAGTCCGAGGATTGTCGGCAGGTTCTCCTTTTCGTTATTGCTTAGGATAAAGTCTGCGCATTTCAGCTTGTCGAGTTCCTCAGTGTCCCGATCGGCATAACATCCGATAGCGATGATCGTCGCGTGGGGATTGCGGCGTCTCGCTAACCTCAGGAGATATCGGGACTTGCGGTCGGCTGTGCGGGTCACAGTGCATGTGTTCAGGATGTAGATGTCGACAGATTCAGAGGGGGACACCAGCCTGCATCCCATTTCTGCGAACTGCAAGGCCAGGGATTCGCTTTCCGCTTGATTGAGCTTGCATCCCAGAGTTTCGATTGCAACTGCGGTTGTCTTGGCCGACGATGGCTGCATGACTAAATGATACCATACATTTGTTGATAGTTTTGTGTTATTGGTTTGATTGAGGTTTAAGTTATGTTATTATATGATATTGTGTTCAGCATGTATGACATGACGGATATGACTATAGCCCGCTGATTCATTTATATGATAGTTAAAGAGGGGGATCGTTTAATTGAATAATCGAGTAGTAGTCACAGGTATGGGGATGGTTACGCCTTTAGGCCTTGATGTTCCTTCGACATGGCAGAAGCTGATAAACGGCGAATCAGGGGTCGATATTATTACGCAGTACGACCCTGCGATCACGGAGACTAAGATCGCCGCAGAGGTAAAAGGATTCGATCCTACACAGTATATTGATCGCAAGGAAGCGCGTCATATGGATCGATTCGTGCAGTTCGCCGTCGTTTCCGCGCTTCAGGCAGTTAAGCAAGCCGGTATTAAAGATATTCCATCTCAGGAAACGGGTGTAATAATTGGAGTTGGGCTGGGCGGTTTGAATACGCTGATAAACCAGTATGATGTGTTGCGGGAAAAGGGAGCGGACAGGGTCAGTCCTTTCCTCATCCCGATGATGATACCTGATATGGCTTCAGGTCAGGTTTCTATTACACTGGGCGCCAAGGGACCGAACTTCTGCACGGCCTCGGCCTGCGCCAGCGGCTCCGATGCTATAGGTGAGGCCTGCGAGATTATTAAAAGAGGGGAAACGGCGGTTATGTTGGCCGGGGGCACCGAGTCGGTTATAACGCCGATTGCGGTCGCAGGCTTTAACTCCGCCCGAGCTCTTTCCATTAGGAACAACGATCCCAAGAAGGCGTCGAGGCCTTTTGATGCGGAGCGTGACGGTTTTATCATCGGTGAGGGGTCGGCGGTGCTTGTTCTGGAAAGCCTTGAACACGCCGAGAGGAGGGGGGCAGTGATACTGGCGGAGCTCATAGGGTATGGGGCCACAAGCGATGCGTTCCATGTGACTCAACCTGCCGCCGGCGGCGAGGGCGGAGCCAGGGCTATGGTCGCGGCTCTGAAAGAGGCTGGTATAGAGCCCTCTCAGATCGACTATATAAATGCACACGGCACGTCTACACCATTAAATGATAAAAATGAGACGATGGCTATCAAGACGGTGTTTAAAGATTATGCGTACAAGGTGCCTGTAAGCTCCACAAAATCGATGACGGGGCATCTGCTTGGCGCGGCCGGTTCGCTGGAAGCGGCGATATGCATACTCGCTATGCAGAATGGCATCATTCCACCGACCATTAACCTGACGACGCCTGATCCGGAATGCGACTTGGACTATGTGCCCAATACAGCGCGTAAGGCGATGCTGTCCACGGTGTTGTCCAACGTATTCGGCTTCGGCGGACATAACTCAACCTTGATTTTTCACAGATACGAGGGGAGATAGTGAAGCGCAATCGCTGGCAGGTGCTCCCCAAAATATCTGAAGAGCAGCTATATAACATTACTCACAAATCCAAGATAAACATATCACAACTAGTAGTCCAGCTGCTTTTTAATAGAGGTATCATTACAACTGAAGCGATCGAATCCTTTCTGGCAGCGGACGAACGTTTGCAGAATGACCCCTTCCTCCTTCCCGACATAGATAATGCTGTAGAGAGGATACAGGGTGCTTTAAAATCCGGTGAGAAGATTGCCATATACGGCGATTTCGATGCGGATGGTATTACCGCTACAACGGTCTTACAAGAAGGCCTCAAATCCCTTGGGGCGGATGTGGTTTCATATATTCCGCATCGTGGTGACGAGGGATATGGTTTGAACAATGCCGCCATATCATACTTGTCCGGGGAGGGCATAAGCTTATTGATCACTGCCGATTGCGGTGTCAGTGCAGTCCCTGAGATTGTTGAGGCAAACAGGATCGGTATGGATGTTGTGGTGACGGATCATCATAATGTTCCATCGGAGATACCCCCGGCTGTTGCAGTGATCGATCCAAAGCGTAGCGATTCCCTTTATCCATTTAATGATCTTGCGGGAGTTGGTGTTTCTTATAAACTTCTGCAGGCACTTACCATTGCATTAAAATCGGATGAAAAGGTTGAACTATTTTTAGACCTCGTGGCCTTAGGTACCGTTGCTGATATGGTTTCACTCCTTGGTGAAAATAGATATTTAGTCAAACAAGGGCTGGAGGCACTGCGTAAGACGAAGCGGGTTGGTATTAAAGAATTGGCTAAATGTGCAGGCATACCTGTATCGGCTATCGATACCGATGTAATATCATGGGTGTTGGCTCCCAGGCTGAACGCAGCGGGGCGCCTTGATCATGCGGGCATCGGATTGAAGCTGCTATCTACGGATTCGGTGGAGGAAGCAAGAAATCTTGCCGATTCTCTCGAGAGGAAAAACAGCGAACGCCAGCGTCTGACGGAAGTTTTAATTACTAAGGCTAAGCAACAGATTACCGGAGAGCGTGTTGATTCTCCGCTGATCATGGTGGGCGGGCAGGATTTCCACAGCGGAGTTGTTGGGGTGGTGGCGGGCAAATTAGCCGAAGAATTCTATCGCCCGGCTGTAGTGTTTGAACAGGGTAGTGAATGGACCAAGGGCAGTGCCAGAAGCGTGCCCCAGGTTAGCATTATAGATGCCTTGGGTGAATGTGACGATATTCTGTATCGTTATGGGGGACACCCTATGGCGGCAGGATTTACAATAGCTACCGATAAATTAAACGAGCTGCGTATGAGGTTGACGGAGCGAATTACAGAACAGATGGATTTATTCAAGATTCAGCCTCATATTTCAATTGATGCCGAAGTTCTTCTATCCGAATTGCAGGGGAATACTTTCAAGATGATTGAGCAGCTGGCGCCGTTCGGCTCTGCGAATCCGTATCCGACTTTCCTGGCGCGAAATATTATCGTTGACGATTGTAAGTGTGTCGGCAATAACGGGGATCATCTCAAGTTAAAACTGAGCGATAGCAAAACAAAATGGGATGGTATCGCTTTTAAAATGGGAAGATTTATGAAAGATGTGAGCCCTCGTATTGATATTGTATTCAATCTCCAGATTAACGAATGGCGTGGCAGGGCCTCTCTTCAGCTGAACATAATCGATTTCCTCCCATCCAATTGAGATATAGAATATCAAAGCTATTTGTAACTTCGGCTAGTGCATTTTCACCAACGTTATGTTAAAATGGCTTCACTATAAATTGCCAAAGGAGCAATGAATGAGGGATCTAGTCAAAGCCTTTCTGGATTACTTGGCAATAGAGAAAGGCTTTTCCGCTAATACGGTTGGCGCTTACAGAAATGATTTGGATCAGTTAGCTGGTTTTATTGAGGGAATGGCATCTGCAAAAGGATTTAAAGCAGAATGGTTGTCGGTAGACCGTAATTTACTGATTAATTATATAATCGATTTGAAGGATAGGAACTATTCATCGGCTACTGTAGCCAGGAAAGTAGCGTCAGTAAAATCGTTCTTTGCTTTTCTAGTTGCTGAAAGAAAGATTCAGAACGATCCTACCGAGAATATCAGTTCCCCCAAGGTAAATAAGTCACTGCCGAAGCCGCTGTCATTAGCCGAGATTGACATATTGTTGGCTGAACCGGCAAAGTCGTCGACGCCTGAAGCCATGAGAGATGTTGCCATGTTTGAGTTGCTTTACGCAAGCGGCATGAGGGTTTCAGAGCTCATGGATTTAAATATAAATGACATAAATCTTAAGGCTGGCTTTGTGCGTTGTCTGGGTAAAGGTTCAAAGGAGCGAATCATACCAATCCATGATAGGGCGGTGCGTAGTGTTAAAGAATATATCTCAGAGGCGCGTCCGCATCTTTTAAAAGGTAAGGAAGAGCAGGCACTTTTTTTAAACAGACGGGGAGACCGATTAACAAGACAGGGGTTCTGGCTGATATTAAAAGGACATGCCAAGTCTGCTGGGATTAAGAAAGTAGTGACACCGCATACCCTGAGACACAGTTTCGCAACGCATATATTGAACGGTGGTGCGGATTTGCGGGCGGTTCAGGAGCTTCTCGGTCATGCTAATATATCTTCGACACAGATATATACGCATCTGACAAGCGAGCATGTTCGGCATGCTTATGATAAGGCGCATCCAAGGGCTGAAAAATAACAAAAATCGTTGAAGGAGTTATATGGCAAGCGAGACTATTAAAGGAATTATGATCGGGGTAAGGGATGGTGTGAATGGTCCGGTTCTTGTTATCAATATAAAGGGGCAGGAAAAGAAATTAGATTTGAAATGTAATGTCAGCATAGACTTCGCCTTTAAAAGGATGAATACTCCTGTAACATGTCAGGTAGATGATGGGAAAGTGGTAAAGGTGAGCTAGAATGACAAAAAGATCTCATGATATTGCTTCAAGACAGGCAGCAATCAGCAGGGAAAGAAAAAGGAAAAAGAAGTCTCAAACTTCTGAAAAGCAGGTGGAATCATCTGGTGCTCCCGCTCCGGTTGATGTCGCGTCCGGTTCGCCGGTTGCGAGTTCCAATGTCGTTCAGTCGCCAGCATATAGTGTTTCGACGAAATCTTCTCAAACAATTCAATTAGATGAGAATAGATACCAGTACGTTATTAGAGATTTGCGCAAGATCGCTATAATTGCGGCTCCTCTTATAGTCATCCTAATTATTCTTGCATTTGTGCTCTAATTCAGGAAAGTAGCTCATGGACAATAAGCGCTTGCAAAAGCAGCTTGATGCATTGCCTCAACAATACGGTGTATATATTTTTAAAGATCGTTCAGGTAGCGTAGTTTATGTTGGTAAGGCTACTAACCTCCGCAGTCGGGTAAGAAGCTACTTTAGTACGCAAGAAGGATTGTCTCATAAACAACTTCGGATGCTCTCCCATATAGACGAATTCGAATTTATTGTTACTGATTCGGAATCGGAGGCGTTGATCCTCGAGTGCAACCTGATCAAGAAATATCGGCCTCGATATAATGTACGCCTTAAAGATGACAAGACATATCCATACCTCAAGATAAATATTCAGGATGACTGGCCGAAGATTTACGTTACCAGACATTTAGAAAAGGATGGCTCGCGCTACTTTGGGCCATACGCAAGCGCTCAATCTGTCAGAAGGACTCTGAATGTATTAAAGCAACTCTTCCCATTCCGATCCTGCAAGCGAGTTATTACAGGCAAAGACCGAAGGCCGTGTTTGGAATATTATATCCATCGTTGTTGCGGGCCGTGTGTGGGGGATGTGTCTGAGGAAGAATACAGGGCGATAATAAATCAGGTGATCATGTTTTTGGAGGGTAAGCGGGAGAATGTAATAAGGGAACTGCGACTGGAGATGGCATCGGCTGCGGGTTGTATGGATTATGAGCGGGCGGCGGTGTTGCGTGATCAGATACGATCGGTTGAGATGGTTACGGAGCATCAAAAGGTATCCGCTGCTGAAGGGGACGATCAGGATGTCATCGCATTTGCTAAAGACCATGATCAAGCGTATGTAGAGGTCTTCTTTATAAGGGAAGGCAAACTTGTCGAAAGAGACAACTTTATTGTACAGGGTGTGCAAGATGAGGACACAGGGAAAATCATGGCAAGCTTCCTCAATCAGTTCTACAGTTCGGCGTCTTATATACCGCCTTTAATACTGCTGCAATATCAACCGGATGATTTCTTCACTCTCGAGGAATGGCTCTCTAGCAGGCGTGGTTCAAAAGTCAGGCTGTACGTTCCTTTCCGCGGTGAGAAGAAGAAGCTGGTAGACATGGTTGCTGAAAACGCTATTTTAGGGATAGAGCAGGTAATTGTTAAGCATCTTTCAGATACTGATAAAGCGGAATCTGCGTTAGCAGCGTTGAAAGATGCGCTGCATCTACCAAACATGCCGCGGCGGATTGAATGTTATGATATCTCAAATATTCAAGGTAAAGCGGCTGTCGGCAGCATGGTTGTCTTTGAAAATGGACAGCACGAGAAGGCGCATTACAGACGTTTCCGCATCAGAACTGTCGAAGGCATAGATGATTACGCTATGATGCAGGAGGTTTTGCGGAGGCGTTTCAGTAAAGTTGCCCAGGAGGAAGGTTCATGGGGATTGGTTCCTGATCTGGTAATGATAGATGGAGGCAAGGGGCATCTAAATGCGGCTCTGGATGAAATGGATGATCTGGAGGTGAATTATATACCTGTTGCCAGCATCGCCAAAGAAAATGAGGAAATATTTCTGTCAGGAATGGAAGGGTCTGTAATTCTGCCGCGTGATTCCGAGGCGTTGCATCTTGTGCAGCGTGTTCGTGATGAGGCACATCGATTTGCTATCGGGTATCATCAGCAGGTGCGCACGAAGGAATCGATGAGATCTGCGCTGGATAGTGTTTCCGGCATAGGGCCGAAGCGCAAGAAGGCATTGCTCAGAAAGTTCGGGTCGGTGAAGGGGATACGAGAGGCGGTTGTCGATGACATCGCAGCGGTTCCAGGGATGACGCGCCCGCTGGCCGAGAGATTGAAAGAGAATTTGTAAAGGTAATTTAACCGATAATCCTGCCGATTCTCCCGTTTTTCGCTAATATCGCCTCAGCATCGTGTACAATCGTATCTATAAGCTCCTTAACGCTGATCACGCTATCTATCATGCCCACTGCCAGCGAGCCGCCTGCTATCCGCAGCGCAACCTCCACGTTTATCCCGCTGTCCCAGTCGATCTCGCCACTCGGAGTATGACCGAACATTGTGCTTTCCAGGTGCTGAAGCCATTTATCTAAAGGCATATCGCCTTTACTGCCCATAAGCTTTGCGTATTCCTCGGGTTTGGGTGGCGTCAGTGCCTGCTTGCGGTATTCATCATCCCACGGTTTCGCCTCTATGAGCTTGCGCTTATAGCTGTCGGAAACCGGGCATTCGGTAGTCGCGAGGAATCGCGTTCCCATGTAAATACCCTCCGCTCCCATGCACAGCGCGGCGATGAGGCCGCGCGCGTCACCGATGCCTCCGGCAGCGATTATCGGTATCTTGATCATTCGAGCAGCGGTTGTAATGCTGGTCAATGTCGGAAGCTGGAAGATGCTTTTAAAAGCTGTACCTTCAAGCCCGACGATGACTACAGCATCGGCTCCCTGGCGCTCGGCTGCTAGAGCGTGCTGTATCGAGGCTACCTTGTGCACCCACTTAAGTCCGGCTTCCTTGATTCGCTTGCCGTGATCGTCGGCGCGGAATGCCGAGGTAAATATAATAGGCACACGCTCCTCGATAGCTACCTCACGAAGTATTTCCACGTTGGGGCACATTCCTATAGAGAAGTTCACACCGAAAGGAGCATCTGTCATCGAGCGCGCTTTCCGTATATCGTCCCTCAGGCGCTGCGGCGTGCGCAGTGCGCTGCCGGTGATTATCCCGAAGCCGCCTGCCGCAGACACGGGTGCTGCCAATACAGATGTTCCAAAGCCGCCGAAAGCCCCCTGTATTATCGGGTATCTGCAACCGAGAAGCTCAGTTATTCTGGTATTCCAGTTCATCCTACACCTTCATTATTTGACTGTGTTCCACTCTTCGCGCAGTCGGGTTATCTTAGTGCTTTTCTTGCGCCACTTTCCGTTCACTTTGACGTATTCGTCATTGTAGTAGCCCCAACCGTTTATAGACATCTTCGTCCCGAATATCAGATAGTCGTGCAAAGCCCAGATGCCTCTGGCGGTTCCGTCGCCGGTTATCTCGATCTCAGGGTTGTGGCCTTGATGAACAGTTACGATCTTTTTATTACCGGTGCTTTTGCTGAGAAACTCGATGATGGCTTCCCGCCCCTTTGGGTTGTCTGTGCCATATTCCAGCGTTGCATCCTCGGTGAAACACTCGCGCAGCTCATCCCACAGTTTGTTGTCGACGCAGCGCCAGTATTTAGCTTTAAGCTTTTTAATCGCCTCGACGTCTTCGAGAACGCCGAGTCTTAGTTCGAGCTCTTCATTATCGCACATGGATACCTCCTGGATTCTTAAATATCGATGATTACAGCACCAGTTTGCCGATGTTGCCCTCTTTTGCCAGTATTGCCTCGGCTTCGCGGATGATGGTATTGATCAATTCCTTGCAGCTTACTACGCTGTCGATGACACCGACGGCAAGCGAGCCGCCCGTCACGTGCGTCGCCACCTCCTCGTCGTAGTCCTTCTGCCAGTCGATATTGAGCTCCGACGAACGTTTAAAGGAGTGCTTCTCTACCATCTTGAGCCATTCGTCCTGCGGGATCTTGCCCTTCATTTTGAGTATCTCTTCGTACTGCTCGTTCCGCGTCACGTTGAGTATACGGTCGCGCACCTTGGGGTCCCAGGGCTGGGATTCGACTAGCTTCTGCTTATAGCGCGGCGATATAGGACACTCATCGGTGGCCATGAAGCGCGTGCCCATATAGATAGCCTCGGCGCCCATGCCCATTGCTCCTAGCATCCCGCGCGCGTCGCCTATGCCGCCGGCGGCGATGAGCGGAACCTTTATCAATTTAATGGCGTTGGTGATGCTGATGAGCGTCGGCAGCTGCTCCACGCTTTTGAAGCCGGTTCCCTCCATGCCCACAATGACAATCGCGTCGGCTCCGTGGCGCTCGGCGGCGATGGCATGCCTCACCGTCGCCACTTTATGTATCCATACCTTGCCGGCTTCATGAACCTTCTTGCCGATATCGTCGGCGCGGTAAACTGCGGTGAAGATCACTGGAATGTCTTCGGCTAGTGCGACTTCGAGCATCTCGTTTATCGAGGCGCTGGCGCCGACGGACAGATTCACTCCGAAAGGCTTAGCAGTCATCGATTTGGCTTTGCGGATATCTTCCTTTAATCGTTCGGGTGTTTTCAGCGCGCTGGCGGTTATCATGCCGAATCCGCCTGCATTTGATACCGGTGCGGCCAGTGCCGACGTGCCGAAGCCTCCGAACGCGCCCTCGATGATAGGGTATTTACATCCCAGCAGTTCGGTTACTTTTGTGTTCCAGTTCATTGCATATCCTCCGCATGAATTATCTCAGGCGGTGCGTGCATAGTCAACGCGATATGTTATTGAGCAGTGTATCGATCAACCCTCTGCTGTCCCTCTTGGAAGGGGGAAACAACAGCCGAACCACCTGTCAGTCCCCCATACGTTGGGGGACAAAAAGAAGGAGGGGACACCCCTAATACCCTGGCAGGAGATGAGTATCCTGCACCTCTTTGTTCAGCTAACCTCTTCGAGTGCCGTAGTAAATGTACGTGTTACAGCACTTAGTGAACCTTAGTGTATGTGCACGGACGAAGTGCCGTGCACATACAAACAATTTCGCGCGCCGCAGCTGTGAAAGGGTGGCGTATACTCTCCTCTCCCCCTCCGCAGGGAGAGGGTCAGGGTGAGGGCACTGAGCTTGATGATATCAAAGCATTGTGGTAGCCTTCAGGGGAAGACTGGTTTGCTGTTAAGTCGATGGATCTCACAAGGAACAAAGAGGAATTATTCAGAAGACTGCGCCGCGATATCAGTGACGAGAGTGTCCTCGACGCGATGTGGCGGATTCCGCGCGAGCTGTTCGTCACCGCTGTGAACTATCCCTATGCTTATGATGACCGCCCTCTGCCGATAGGGGAGGGGCAGACGATATCGCAGCCTTTCATAGTTGCTTTGATGACACAGGCTCTGGAGCTGGATGAGGGAAGTAAGGTACTGGAACTGGGGACGGGCAGCGGTTATCAGACGGCGATACTTGCCGAGCTGGCCGAGCAGGTATATACGGTCGAGCGATTCCCTAGTTTGTCGAAGTCTGCCGAGATTATACTTAATAACATGGGTTACAGAAATATTTCGTTTTATGTGGCGTCGAATAGGCTCGGGTGTCCGGATAATGCTCCGTATGACGCGATACTGGTAACTGCAGCAGCTCCTAAGGTTCCGCAGATACTTGTTGATCAATTGAAGGTGGGCGGCAGGCTTGTTATCCCCGTTGGTTCCCGCTGGGAGCAGATGCTGCTAAAAGTAGTCAAGTGCGCTGAGGGAACGGAAACGGAGAACCTGACCTCGTGCCGCTTCGTGCCGCTGATCGGGGAGGACGCCTGGGACAGTGATGCATAAATATTAATGAGATGGTCGTTTGGTGTTAGAAACTTGTCCTAGTCTAAAAAGGTTGCTATACTACCCACGTATGGAATACGAAACGGTTATCGGGCTGGAAGTTCATTCGCAATTGCTTACTAAAAGCAAGATGTTCTGCGGTTGCAGTGCTGATTACTCAAGCACTACGCCCAACACCCATGTTTGCCCGGTATGTCTTGGGATGCCCGGCGTATTGCCTGTGATAAACAAGAAGGCCCTTGAGTATACGGCAATGACAGCCCTGGCTCTGCATTGTGAAATACCCGAGTATTCCAAGTTCGATCGAAAGAACTATCCCTATCCCGATCTTATGAAGGGGTATCAGATATCACAGTACGATGCTCCCATCGGTATCGGCGGGTGGATGGATATAGAAGTAGACGGGGGGAGGAAAAGGATAGGTATTACCAGGGTTCATCTTGAGGAAGATACTGCAAAATTGACACATCGCGACGGATCAGGTGGAGAGTCATACAGTCTTGTAGATGTTAATCGTGCCGGCACTCCGCTTATGGAAATAGTGAGCGAGCCCGATATGCGGTCTCCTGAAGAAGCACGTCAATATCTTATTAGCCTTCATGCGGTTCTGCAGTTCCTTGGTGTTTCCAGCGGCAACATGGAGGAAGGCAGCTTTCGTTGCGATGCAAACATCAGTATACGCAGGCCTGGAGAGCCGTTATCGGTCAAAGTGGAAATAAAAAACATGAACAGTTTCAAGGCGGTCTTTCGTGCTTTGGAGTTTGAGGAAAAACGCCAGCGTCAGGCAGTCGATAGTGGAGAGCTATTAGTGCAGGAGACCAGGGGTTGGGTGGACGACAAAGGGATAACCGTCTCTCAGCGCAGCAAAGAACACGCGCATGATTATCGCTATTTTCCCGAGCCCGACCTGCCGCCGCTATCTTTCAGCCGCAGTTGGGTGGATGAGATTGAATCGCTGTTGCCGGAGCTTCCAGTCGCAAAGCGGGAGAGGTTCATTGCCGAATACGGTCTATCGGAATACGATGCGAGTCTTCTTACCAGCTCGAAGCCGATGGCTGCATTTTTTGAGCGGTGTGTGGCTTTGGGTGGCAGTCAGGATGGTAAGAAACAGGCGAAGGCTATAAGCAACTGGATGACAGGAGAGCTGTTTCGGTTACTTAATGCGAACGATATCAATATAGAAGATTCGAAAATAACGCCTGAGCATCTCGTGGATATGTTGGTTAAGATCAATGACGGGGCGCTGAGCGGTTCAGCGGCTAAGATCGTTTTTGAGGATATGTTCAACACGGGCAAGAGTTCCGATAAGATAATCACCGAAAAAGGGCTGTCACAGATCAGCGATACCAAGGAAATCGAGGATATCATAGAAAAGGTTATTGCTGATAATCCACAGCCTGTAGCTGACTTTAAGAAAGGCAAGGAGAAGGCACAGAGTTTTCTGGTGGGACAGATCATGAGGTTAACGAAAGGGCGGGCCAATCCCGCTCTTGTAAATAAATTATTGAGGGAGAGGTTGGAGAGCTGAGTATGAAGACATATCTTGAAATCGCTCAATTGGTAGTATCGATCGTACTTATCATTGCGCTGTTGCTTCAGGTTAGAGGCGGAGGACTGGGAGGTATATTCGGACAGGCGACAGGTGCATATCGAACGAAACGCGGGATAGAGAAGACGCTGTTTCGCTTCACGATAATTATGATGGTTATATTCGTGATTATCTCGATATTTGCTGTCAGGGCTTCTTAATAGAATGACGGTTATAACTCTGACTACAGATTTCGGTACTGACGATGCCTATGTGGCCACTATGAAAGGCGTCATCCTTAGCATCAATCCAAAGGCTACAATTATCGATATCTGCCATACAGTACGGCCTCAGAATATCACACAGGCGGCATATATTTTAAGCACTGCCACGGGTTTCTTCCCCGATGGTACGATTCATGTAGCGGTTATCGATCCCGGGGTTGGCACTAAGCGAAAGGCAGTGCTTCTGGTAGGCCCGAAATCATATTATGTTGGGCCGGATAACGGTATCTTTGGCTATGTGGCATCACAGTCTTCACATAAGATGCACGTGTTCGAGTTGACCGAATCAAAATACTGGCTGCATCCCGTAAGCCATACGTTTCACGGGCGTGATATATTCGCGCCGGTCGCAGCCCATTTATCCCTCGGTGTTGCGCCGCACGAACTTGGTTCGTCGATTACAGCTTTATCTGGAGTAGCTCTCTCGCGTCCATATCATCATGAGGATGGCACTCTTATCGGCAAGGTGATTCATATAGATCATTTCGGCAATCTTATCACCGACATAATGAAATCCGATATGCCCAAGGGGCGGGTTTTCATAGAAGTATCCGGGCATATCATCGATGATGTGAGCACTTCTTACGAGGATGAAGAGGAGTTGTTAGCTATCTTTGGATCGGACGACAGGCTGGAGGTATCGGTTAAGAAGGGCAGCGCGGCAAGATATCTGGGCGCCAACATCGGGGATGAGGTTAAGGTGGGTGCGACCAAGACTTCATTAAGGACAAGGCAAAGGTAAAAACTCATAAAAGGAAGAGACAGATGGGAAACTTGAAGACATGGTTCATGCAAACAAGGCCGAGCTTCCTGCTCCTCGTGCCGGTGTGCGTATTCACAGGTGTGGCCGTATCGCTGTTTGAGGGCTACGCTTTCCGCCCGCTTTACTTTGCGCTGGCGTTCATCGGTGGCCTCTTCGCTCACATCGCTGTGAACGTTCTCAACGAGTATTCTGATTTTAAGACCGGCATCGATTTCAAAACCACGCCCACGCCCTTCTCCGGCGGCACCAAGATACTGCCTTCGGGCAAGCTCAATCCGAAGAAGGTATTGATATTCGGCAGCTCCTGCCTGGCGATAACAGCCGCCATCGGCATATATTTCATCACGGTATATCAGTGGAAGATACTTCCCGTCGGCCTCCTCGGTGTGCTGATAGTCTTCCTTTATACGCCATATCTCACAAAGCTGCCTGGCATCACCGAGATTGTGGGCCCGGGTCTGGGGTTCGGGCTGATGGTCTTCGGGACATATGTGACGCAGAGCGGACAGTATTACAGCGCGGGC
The DNA here is from genome assembly GCA_041653935.1 of Dehalococcoidia bacterium. GTDB lineage: Bacteria > Chloroflexota > Dehalococcoidia > E44-bin15 > E44-bin15 > JAYEHL01. The sequence goes on from JBAZEO010000001.1 coordinate 197,066, forward strand.
GCGATAGTCGTGTCCGTGGTCGCTGGCCTGCTCATCGCCGACTTACTCCTGATTAACGAGTTCCCCGATGTAGAGGCTGATAAGACAGCGGGGAGAAAACACCTCCCGATCATCCTTGGAAAGACCAAGGCCGGCATCGTTTACAGCGTATTCATGGTAGGTGCGTACATCGCGATAATCGCCGGCGCCGCCGCGGGCGTCCTGCCGTGGCTGGCCCTCGTCGGCCTGCTGACGTTACCTTTAGCGTTCAAGGCGATGCAGGCTGCGGTGAAGTACAACAACGATATGTCCAAGCTGGGCCCGGCTCTGGGCGCGGATGTTATCACGGTGCTGGTCACGCCGCTGCTAATGTCCATCGGCATCGTGATAGCGACGTATGTGATGTAGCGTCGATAGAATCGTAGAGAAGAAAAAGCCCCTGTTACGTGACAGGGGCTTTTATATTTATGCCTGGTCGTTTTTTTATTTCTTATAGCTCCAAGTCGTCCCCTGCGGCGTGTCCTTGAGAGTAATTCCTTTAGCAGCAAGCGACTTGCGTATGTTATCGGCCAGCGCCCAATCCTTGGATTTCTTAGCCTCGGCGCGCTTCTCAATGAGCCGTTCGATGTAGTATGAAGCCGGTTTCCCCTCGCCGATGCTTATTCCTGATTCCTTCGCCAGTGTGATGTACGGCGCGGGATTGAGCTCTACCTTTGCTTCCTCCAGCTTCAGTCCTAGTATGCCGCAAAGATTTAGAAGTAGTGATTGCGCGTCCGTAACGGATATGCCTTCTTCCGCGTATCGGTTTATATCCCGCGCCAGGTCGAACAGGGCGGCGATGGCCTGAGCGGTGTTGAAGTCGTCGTCCATAGATTCGATGAATCGCAGACGGTAGTCTTCGGCGTCGAAAACCGACGATTTGTTAATGCTGTTACGAAGGGTTGCCTGGCGCAGACGCTCGATGCCTTTCTCAGCGGCATCCCATCCGTCGTCGGTGACGGTGAGCGGGCTGCGGTAGTGCGAGCTGAGGATGAAGAGCCTGATGGCGTCCGGCGAGTGTTTAGCCAGGGCCTCTTTGATCGTGATAAGATTGCCCAGCGATTTGCTCATCTTCTGGTTGCCCAGCTGCAGTAGGCCGTTGTGTATCCAGTAGCGCGCGAACGGGGCTTTGCCGGTGAACGCCTCGGATTGCGCGATCTCGTTCTCGTGGTGCGGGAAGACCAGGTCGTTGCCGCCGCCGTGGATGTCGATGGTCTCGCCCAGGTATTTTATCGACATGGCCGTGCACTCGATGTGCCAGCCGGGGCGCCCCAGTCCCCACGGGCTGTCCCACTGCGGCTCGCCGGGTTTGGCGCCCTTCCACAGCGCGAAGTCCATCGGATGCTTCTTGATGTTTTCGTTGCCGGACTCGGATATCATATCCTCCGGCCTGCGGTGGCTCAGCTTTCCGTAACCGGGGAAGCTGGAGACGCTGAAGTACACGTCGCCGCCGACTGGATAAGCGTGTCCCTTATCGATCAATCCCGCGATGACCTCGATTATCTTGGGCACCTCTTCGGTAGCCCTGGGGTAGATGTCGGCGCGCTTGATGTTGAGCGCGTCCATGTCCTCAAAATAGGCCACGATGAACTTCTCCGCCAGTTCCTTGACCGTGGTCTTTGCCTCGTTGGCGCGCTTGATCAGCTTATCGTCGATATCGGTGAAGTTCTGTACGTATTTTACCTTGTAGTTTCTGTACGCCAGATAACGCCTGATGACGTCGAAGAGCACGTAGCTCATGGCGTGCCCGATGTGGCTGTCGCTGTAAGGCGTCACGCCGCAGACGTACATCTTAACCGTCTCGCCCTGCGGCTGAAATTCTTCCTTTTGCGCCGATAGTGTGTTGTGAATTCTCATATTCAGTCTTTCTTTATCAGGACAACAGCCATCGCGGCTATGCCTTCTCCTTTAGCGATGAGCCCCAGGCTGTTGGTGGTGCTGGCTTTGACCGATACCTGTTCCTCGTCAATCTCCAGCGCCTTGGCGATGTTGCGGCACATCTTTTGCGTGTGTGTTGCGAGTCGCGGCTTCTCGCATATTATAGTCGAGTCGATATTCTCGACAGTGACTCTGTTGTCGTTCAGTAAGATTCGAATCCGTTCGAGCAATTTTATACTGGATATGTCTTTGTACTCCGCATCGGTATCGGGGAAGTGCTTGCCGATGTCGCCTAAAGCCGACGCTCCCAATAAAGCGTCGATGATGGCGTGCACCAGCACATCGGCGTCGCTGTGTCCCTGCAGGCCGCGCTCGAATTTGAGGGTGACGCCGCCGAGGACGAGGCGTCGTCCCTCCACGAGCGGGTGCATATCGAAACCGATCCCTGTCCTCAAATTTACCCCTGTTCCCCTGGATTTAATGACGGCTTCAGCGATGATGAGGTCTTCCGGAGTGGTCACCTTGATGTTCGTATAAGAGCCTTTGAAGATTTTGACCTTATGTCCCAGGCTCTCCACCATGGCGGCATCGTCCGTGACGTTGCTCTTAGCTTTGCGATGAGCCTCGGCTATTATATCAAATCTGAATACCTGCGGGGTCTGCACTGCCCATAGCTTGTCCCGGGGCGGTGTGTCCTTTACATAAGAATTAGTAGAGACGATCTTGATGGTGTCGGTTGCCGGCATCGCCGGGATGGCGGCGCCACTCTCTCTCACTGCTTCCAGTCCTCGCTCGATGATGTCTTGTGTTATACACGGGCGGGCGCCGTCGTGTATCAGAACCCAGTCGACTTTGCCGAGCCGGTTCAGTCCCTCACTCACAGAATCCTGTCGTCTAGCTCCACCGGCGCAGACGGCGGTGACCTTGCTCCAGCGGTATTTCTTTTTCAGGTCGAGACCGGCTTTGATATTGTCTATGGCCATTACCAGTACGATGTTGTCGATGATAGGGGAATGCTGGAAGGCTTCAACGGCATGATAGAGCAGCGGCCTGCCGTCGATTGTGGCAAATATCTTTTCCACCCCGCCCATCCGCTCGCTCTTGCCAGCGGCTACAATAATGGCCCCGACCTTTTCCATGATATGTTCCGTGTCCGAACCCGTCACTGCGCTTTCAGGTCATCGTTTGTTTTCATGTGTGCGAATATCATACGTCCCGCGGACGTCTGGAGGACCCTGGTGACTACAACTGTTAATTCACTATTTATAAAGTGGCGGCCATCTTCAACAACGATCATGGTACCGTCGTCGAGAAAACCTACACCCTGGCCGGGCTCTTTACCTTCTTGTATCACACGAACCGCTAATTCTTCCCCTGGCATTACGACAGGTCTGACCGCATTAGCTAAATCATTGATATTGAGGACCTGCAAACCCTGTATCTTGGCTACCTGGTTAAGATTGAAGTCGTTTGTGATAATGGGACAACCGAGCAGTTTGCAAAGCCGTACAAGTTTGCTGTCGACGTCGGGAATATCCTTAAGGTCCACATCAGATATCTCTACGCGTATATCAAGCTCATTTTGAAGTCTATTGAGAACTTCTAGGCCGCGACGGCCTCGGATACGGCGTGTTGCATCATAGGAGTCTGCGATGTGGTGTAATTCGTCAAGGACAAACCTGGGGATGATCAAAGAGCCTGTTATGAATCCTGCCTGAACTATATCTGCGATACGTCCATCGATTATCGAGCTGGTGTCAACAACGAGTTGATGAGTGTATGGAACTAGCCTTCCACCGCTTCCTTCACGTCCGAGGCCGCCAACACCTTCCGGAACATGAAGGCCGAATATCTGAAATATCTCTCTGCCCTGGGCTACAGTGATTGTTGTAAATATAATGCATAGTACTGCTCCAACTGCAATAGGTGTAAACTGCGCCCATGCACCTGGGAGTTCGGACAGGGGGAATGATAATAAAACAGATAGCATTAGAGCAATAAGCAGTCCGATGATGGCGGCGAGGAAGTCGACAGTAGGTAATTGCGGAAAACGCTTGCGTTTCCTTCTATATGCTGGGCTCAATTTATTTGCCTCCTCCATCCTCCACCGGTCGTTTGAACGGGCCAACACACGTTTGACACAAAGGACTTAAATTATTTTATTATTGCGCGCTTAGCCTCTCCACCCCGCCGGGGGAGAATAAATAGAATATTATATGAATATTTATTATACATAACTAGGCTATCATAAATAGTAGATAGTGTCAAAATCCGGGATTCATTTAATAATTAGCTGTAAAAGCATGCGCAGTGCCCAGTAGCCTATTAGTGCTATAGCTGTTCCTTTGATTGTTTTCCCAACGAAAACAACGAGCAAAAATTTCCAGAAAGGATATCTGATAGCTCCTGCAGCTACCCCTACGAGTTTAAAAAAAAGATTGGGTATTGCAGAGAACAGAAAGAGCACAAGTGTGCCTCTGCGTCTCATCCATCCCTTTATTTTCGTATAGCGTTGTTTATTATCGAGGGTTTCTCTTCCACTAAAACCGGCAGTATAACCGGTGATTTCACCTATTGATTCGCCAACGCCTGACATTAAACCCACTAAGAATGGGTTCAAGATAGCACCCATGAGAAAAATAACCGGTATGCTGGGAATAGGGACAAAGAGTACTGTTGCCGCTAGGAGAGAGACCAAGAAAACGCCTAGGTAGCCATAGGCAGAGATGTCATCCGAGATGCCGCCCGTGCCGTAGATTACCAGGCTCAGAGTAACAACTATTGCCACGGTCGTAATTGTCACCCAGTGGCGTCTAACCCATCGCCTTATTTTGTGAGGCCGCTTGGTTGCAGTTGCGTTATCTTCTGTAGGTGCTGGAGGGATCTTTTCTTCTTCGCTCATAGGCTCTCATCGAGAAAGGGTAAAGGTAAGATTGATGGAAGTCAAGAGCTAAAGGAGAAGCCTTCCGGTCCCAGGTCGACTATGACGTGGTCGCCTTCTTTAAACTCGCCTTTGAGTATCTTAGTTGACAGCGGGTTCTCAATTAAACGCTGCATGGTGCGCCGCAGCGGACGTGCGCCAAATGCTGGATCGAAACCTTCTTTGGCCACTTTGTCCTTTGCCTTCTTGGTGAGCTCCACCGTGATCTTACGTTCTGCAAGACGCTTTTGAATATCCTTCATCACAAGATCGACAATCAGCCTGATTTGTTCCTCGGTCAGAGGCTGGAATATTACGATCTCGTCCAACCGGTTGAGAAATTCAGGACGGAAAGTCCTCTTGAGCGCATCTTCTACTGCGCCGCGTCTGCGTTCCATATCGTTCTTCGTTTCTTTGGAGAAACCGAGGGACTGATGCTGAAATTCCTCAGTACCGAGGTTGGATGTCATGATGACCACGGTATTTTTAAAATCAACTGTTCTGCCATGACCATCCGTCAGTCTGCCATCCTCCAATATCTGGAGGAGAATATTGAAGACGTTAGGATGTGCTTTTTCTATTTCATCAAGCAGAACCACCTTGTACGGACGGCGACGTATAGCTTCGGTCAGCTGTCCGGCTTCTTCATATCCGATGTAGCCGGGAGGTGCGCCGATAAGCCTGGAAGTAGTATGTTTTTCCATATACTCGGACATATCAAGTCGAACCATAGCATCCTCGTCATCGAAAAGGAATTCGGCAAGGGCGCGCGCCAGTTCTGTTTTGCCAACGCCTGTGGGCCCGAGGAAAATGAAGCTGCCTATTGGTCTCTTGGGGTCTTTGAGCCCGGCTCTGGCACGCCTGATCGATTCAGAGACGACTCTGATGGCGTCATCCTGACCGATGATCCTCTCATGCAGTCGCTCTTCCATATGGAGCAGTTTATCAATCTCCTGTTCCAGCATGCGCGATACCGGTATGCCTGTCCATTTTGATACAAGCTCGGCTATGTCCTCTTCATCTACAACAGTATCTATTTTCTTTTCCTTGAGCCATTTGTTCCGTGCCGTGTTGTACTCGTTTTCGATCCTTATCCGCTCCGCCTTAAGCTTGGCTGCATTTTCGTAATCGTTGCGCTGCGAAGCAGCTTCTTCCTCGTCTGTTAACTGGTGTACTTTCTTCTCAAGCGCTTTAATATCCGCTGGTGGGCTCCCAGCCTCTATCCTGATTTTGGCAGCAGCCTCGTCGATAAGGTCTACGGCTTTGTCGGGAAGATGTCGGTCGGCGATATAGCGGTTGCTCAGCTTTGCTGCGGCTTCCAACGCAGAATCTGTGATTTTTATTTTATGGTGAGATTCATATCGAGGCCGTAATGCACGCAGCATTTCGATGGTGACTTCCTCACTCGGCTCATCGATATATACCGGCTGAAAGCGCCTTTCAAGCGCGGCGTCCTTTTCGATATGCTCGCGATACTCATCGAGCGTTGTTGCACCGATGCACTGCAGCTCACCGCGGGCAAGCGCAGGCTTGAGCATGTTGCTGGCGTCTATAGCGCCTTCAGCTGCGCCGGCGCCGACAACAGTGTGTATCTCATCGATAAAAAGAATTATCTCTCCATGAGCCTGTCGGATCTCATCCATGACGGTCTTAAGTCGCTCTTCAAACTCGCCGCGAAACTTGGAGCCGGCGACCAGCGATCCCATATCGAGGGCTAAGACGCGTTTGTTTCTGAGCGAGTCCGGTACATCATCGCTGATTATTTTCTGAGCGATGCCCTCGGCTATTGCGGTTTTGCCTACGCCTGCTTCACCGATGATGACGGGGTTGTTCTTGGTGCGCCGCGTGAGCACTTGCATAACACGTTTTATCTCCTCTTCACGGCCGATTACGGGGTCGAGCTTGCCTTCTCGTGCAAGCATTGTTAAATCACGGCAGTATTTTTCCAGCGCTCCGTATTTGCTTTCTGCGTGCGGGTCTGTAACTCGATGGCCACCGCGGATTTCCTGGAGTGCCGAGTATATTTGCTCCTGGCCGAGACCGAATTCCTCGAGTATTTTAGGCGTTTCGCCGTCTCGTACGCTGCATAATGCAATAAGCAGATGTTCGATGCCTATGAATTCGTCCTTCAATCTGTCAGCCTCTGATTCGGCGTTATCGAGCAGGCGTACCGTGCGAGGAGTGCCATATATAATTGTGCCTTCATTAGCTGCTCTTGGTGATTTCTGTAGCGCAGAATCTACCCGCATACGCAATTCATCCACGTCGATCTTTAATTTACGCAATATCTCTCCGGTTAGGCCTTTCTTCTGTTCCAGAAGTGCCAGAAAGATATGTTCTATATCCCATTGACTATGTTGATAGCGGCGCACTATCTGCTGCGATAGCGCTATTGCTTCTTGAGCCTGTTCTGTAAATTTATCCGGTCTCATATGTCACTCCTGATATTTGCTGAATAACGCGTACTATAATCCTGCATCTTGCAGCCGTTTGATCTCACCTTTCGCTTCTTCGAGTTCGCTTTCCAGAGCGGAGATGTGCTCTTTGAGCCGCAGTATGATATCTACGCCGGCCACGTTCACGCCGAGGTCTTCCATCAACGTCCGTGCCAGCCGCAGCCGTTCAATATCCTTATTTGAATAGAGTCGAATCCTGCCTCTGGATCTGGATGGCGCTATGAGGCCGACCTTCTCGTAATAACGCAGCGTTTGGGCATGAACTCCAAGCGTCTTTGCGACGATGCTTATCACATAACACGGTTCAGTATTATCGAACGTCATAGTCCACCTCTTATATACTTAAAACGATTAACGTCGCTTTTGTTTAGCTTCCTTGAGCTGCTTGAAAAGCTCCTTCTCGCGTTCGGTGAGGTTCTCCGGCAATACTACCTTCACCTTGGCGAATAGGTCTCCTCTCGCATCTTTGCCTATCTCCGGCATCCCCTGTCCTGCCAGTCGAAAGACCTTTCCGTTCTGCGTCTCGGAAGGTATCTTCAAGGCCAGATTCTTGCCTTTCGGTGTGGGCACGGACGCTTCGCCTCCGAGTATGGCATCTGTCAGAGGCACGGGTACTTCCACGTGGATATCATTTCCATGTAGCTGGAATACGGGATGGTCCAGGATAGAGACTACCAGGTATAGATCGCCGCCGGGTCCGCCAGCCATGCCCGGCTCGCCTTTACCGGATACCTTAATGCGCTGTCCATTCTTCACGCCGGCCGGTATTTTCACTTCGATGCGATGTCCGGATGTGTCTTGTATCAACCGGGTCGATCCGCTATAAGCTTCTTCGAGCGTTATATCTGTCGACGTGTCTATATCTCTTCCTTGCCTTGGTCTCGATGTCCTGCCTCTACCGCCAAAACCGCCGGTGAATCCTTTAAGAAGATCCCCGATATCGCCTAGGTCGGACATATCTACATATTGATAAGAGGAATTGTCGCCGCCGGCGTTCCGGAAACCGGAAGCGCCGCCGAAAGGATTGCCTTGAGCCCCGGCGAATTGGTCGGCGTATTGCCATTTATCGCCGAACTGGTCGTACTTCTTGCGTTTCTCCGGATCGGAGAGGACCTCATAGGCGTTGTTGATATCCTTGAATTTTTCCTCAGCCGATTTGTTGCCGGGATTTACGTCGGGATGATACTGACGAGCCAGCTTGCGATAGGCCTGCTTGATATCCTTATCTGAGGCCGTTCTACTTACCCCGAGTGTTTTATAGAAATCTTTCGACGGCATTGTTAACCTCACTCAAACATTAATATAAACTATATATATTAAAGTGTCAATAGAAATAATGATAAAGTAACTATAAGTAACTTAATAAGAATTTATTAATATACTTCATTAGTGCCAGTCAATCAAGAAAGGTGGGCATGCTGTGTTGATTGTCCGTTGGGAAGCGTGAGGCAGATGTTAGCTGCCTCTTTCATTTTGGATTGGCAGTATCGTCGGTTTTTTTGAATGCCAGATCGACTAACTGTTTAAGTATTCGGGCGGTCGCGCCCCAGATGACCTTATCTTTATATTTGAAGAAGCTTGCCTTGCCCGTGATACCCTCGGCACTGCGTGTCTCCTCCCAGTAGTTGCTGTCGTCCGCCAGCGCTGATAGCGGTACTTCTATAAGCTCATCGATTTCATGCGTGCTGACGGTGAATTTGTATGGATACGGGATAATACCGACGAATGGAGTGACGAGGAAGTTGCTGGTGATCGTGCCCATGCTGTCGAGCTCTCCCATTATCTCCACGTCCTCCGGACGAATCCCTACCTCTTCGTAGGTCTCGCGCAGGGCGGTTTCTTGCAGGGACCCGTCTTCTGCGTGACGCGATCCGCCGGGGAAGCAGATCTGTCCTTTGTGATATTCCAGCTCCTCCGTCCTTTTCGTGAGCAAAACGTGGTATTTCCCGTCTTTTTTATAGATGGGGATGAGCACGGCGGCCGGATGAAGCGATTTATTTGAAAATAGGACAACCTTCTTCTCGCGTTCGGCCAGTATTCGCTTGATGTCTTTTTTTAACATTCGTTATCTGGTTAGGAGTCGGTTCGATTTACATACTCGTAGTAGTCGTTCAGTTTGGAAAGAACGTTGGCTGCCTGATCCATGGTTCGATAATGTACGATGCGTCCCCTGGATTCGATAAGCGGCACTACCTTGTCGATCTCTATGCTGTAGCACCAGAGTATGGCCGGCTTATCGTATTTATCGAGGATGCGGAAACAATCTAGCACGGGGTCCATCAGCGGGTGGTATTCGCCGGGAAGTATAACGAACAGGCCGTCCACATTATCGTCGGCGGCGAAGGTCTCTAGAACAGTGCCCAGCACTACGTTCAGCGGGTTGCCGGCGATCATTGATGGCGGCCATATGTCGGCGGGGTTGCCCAGGTGCTGCCAGGGCGGGGCCAGTGGTTTCAGTTTTTTCAGGCTGGCCTCTGATAATTTGGCCAGGTTCAGCCCGTGGCGCGCGCAGGCGTCCGTGGCCATGATGGCGCCGCCGCCGGTGATGCTGATCACGCCTACGTTTCGTCCTTTCATCAGCGGCAGCTTCAAGAAGGCCCTGGTCATGTCCTGGAATTCGTTCTCGCCGGTGACGCGGATGATACCGCACTGTTTGAAGGCGGCGTCGTAGACCTCGTCGCTTCCGGCCATGCTGCCGGAGTGCGATTGCGCCGCTCGAGCCGAATCTTCGCAGCGCCCTGATTTCAGAGCTAGTATCGGCTTCTTCTTTGCTACCCGGCTGGCAACCTCCATGAAATGTCGACCATTGCGCATGCCTTCAATGTAAAGCATAATGACTTTTACCTGCGGGTCGTCTTCGAAATACTCCAACCCGTCGGCGAAGTCGATATCGCAGGCGTTGCCGATGTCGATGCCTTTGCCGACGATGTGGAAGTATGGCAGCCCACTCATGTAAAGCCCGGTCTGGCATATGATGCCAGTGGGCACCTCTTTCATGGCGATACTGGTGAATGCCGTATTGAACTTGAGGTATGCATTGCCTGTGCCAAAGGTGTTCGGTCCGACGATGCGGGCGCCGCCTTCGTGTGCGATGCGCACTATTTCGGCTTGCAGCCTCTTTCCTTCCTCGTCGCCGTCGGCATAGCCCTGTCCGACTACGGTTATCGCTTTAATACCTTTATCGACACATTCTTTAATCAGCTTGGGGCCGTGTTTGCTCGGCGTTAGGATCACGGCGAGGTCGATTGTGTCCGGTATCTCGGCCAGGCTGCGGTAGCATTTGACGCCCAGTATCTCGTCGGCGCCGGGGTTTACCGGGTATAACTTTCCTTTGTATCCGTAGCCTTTCAGGTGCTCCAGAACATTCCATCCGAATGCTCCTGTGGCCCTGGTCAGACCGACGAGTGCTATCGATCTCGGCTCCATGAACAGCTTCATTATCTCAACGGTATCTTTTGTGTTGACGGGAACCACTAGTGGACCTCCTTATTTGCAACCCTGTTCCAGAGTTTGTCGATCTGGGCTCTGACCTCGGGGAGCTTGCAGTCCGTGTTTATGATGACATCGGCGTATTTCGCGCGCTCCACTGTTGAAAGCTGTGTCTGGATGCGCGCACGAGCTTCGTCTTCGCTGAGGCCGCCGCGTTCCTTGAGGCGTTTGACCGCTATCTCCGGCGGCGCGAGCGCGACCCACACCTCGTCGACCAGGTCCGTCCATTTGGCTTCGATCAGCAATGCGCCTTCCAGAACGACTATGGCTGTACCCTTCTTTCGCAGTTGTTCGATTTTGGCTTGGGTCATCTCCCGCATGCGCGGGTGAACGATGGCGTTCAATCGTGCAAGGGCTTTTGGATCGTCGAAAACTATCTGGCTCAACTTTTTGCGGTCTATCGATTTATCTGCCTTCCTGATGCTGGGCCCAAATTCATCGACAAGCTCCTGGTTGAGCCTTGTTTTGGGCTTGTAAGCCTCGTGGGCCAGTTTGTCGGCGTCGATTATGGCAGCGCCTTTTTCAGCAAGCATCTGAGCTATAGTGCTCTTGCCGCTGAGTATGCCGCCGGTGAGTCCGATAACAAACATAATATTATGTCTCAATTGCAGTTTCGCTGTAACCAGTCTACCAACTCGAATGATGGCGGGTCAAGTTTAGATTGTGATTGAGATGTATCAATCCCCTTTATCTCTCAGTCTTGGCCCTTCCATGATATTTAGTTATATGGAAGGGCACCTCTTTCAGATACACGATGTAGGGGCACGGCTTGCCGTGCCCGTCCGAAGTTTTAGTTTACAGAGTTACAATGGGTTCCAGATATGCTACAATACATAATTGGAGGATAAAGATGCGAGAGGCTTTGCTTTACGAGAAGCTCTCCGACTCTCGTGTTAAATGTAACGTATGCCAGTGGCGATGTGTTCTTAGCCAAGGCAAGTACGGCGTGTGTCGTATGCGCCAGAACATCGATGGCGTCCTCTTCAGCCTCAACTACGCTCTAGCCTCATCTGTAGCTGTTGATCCTATAGAGAAAAAGCCCCTGTTTCATTTTTATCCAGGCAGTTCTGTGTTTTCGTTAGGGACCTGGGGCTGCAACTTCCACTGTACGGGCTGTCAGAACTGGCAGATAGCTTGTACGGATGTGTCATCTTTGGAAGGCTCGCGTGCGATCTCGCCGCAGCAGGCCGTGGAGACGGCTAAGCGCAACGGGTGTCACGGCATCGCGTGGACATATAATGAGCCTGCGATATGGTTTGAGTATACGCTCGATTCAGCCAAGCTCGCCAAGGAGAATGGCCTGTACACTGTTTACGTTACTAATGGATACATTACAGAGGAAGCTCTCGATATGATAGGGCCGTATTTGGATGGCTATCGCGTCGATATCAAAGGATTTACTGATAAGCTGTATAAGGATCTCGCCAGAATATCAAAGTGGCGTTTTATACTCGAAGTTGCGGAAAGGGCCAAGGATAAGTGGGGTATGCATGTTGAGGTGGTGACGAATATTATCCCATCGATGAATGACGATGATGAACAACTCGAAGGTATAGCAACTTGGATAAAGGATAAACTAGGCGATCTGACGCCGTGGCATATTACACGTTTTTATCCACATCACCAAATGGAGCACATTCCGCCAACAGCTTTAGCATCGCTGGAACATGCCTATGATATAGGTCTGAAGGCTGGCCTGCGTTTTATTTATATGGGGAATGTGCCAGGAAATTCGCATGAAAATACTGTCTGCTACTCCTGTGGTAGTTTACTTATTTCCAGAATAGGGTATAATACAAAAATCGTTGGTTTAGACCATTCCAAGTGTCGTAAGTGTGGTGCGGAAGTGAATATTAGGGCTGGAGAGGTTTGAGATGTTTAGATTTCCGGTAGTTTCAGGAAGATTCTATCCCGGTACGCGCTCATTTTTAGAGGAGCGCATTGACGATCTCATTGATAGGAAAGCGCCGGCGGAAGACGTCTTAGGTGTGTTGTGCCCCCATGCCGGATATAACTTCTCTGGTGCAGTGGCTGGGGCGGCCATATCCAGAGTCAAGTTCAAGGATACCTTCATAATACTAGGTCCAAACCATACCGGTCTGGGACAACCATGCAGCATTATGGTAGAGGGAACATGGCGGACGCCGCTGGGCGATGTGGAGATAGACAGTGAGTTGGCTCAGGCTGTATTAGGCTCGTCGAGTTATTTACAGAAGGATGAAAAAGCCCATATGGAAGAGCATTCGATCGAAGTACAGCTTCCATTTCTGCAGTATTTCAAAGAGGATGTGAAATTTGTTCCGATAGTTCTCATGGGTGATGCAGCGGGTGATGTATATAAAGATATCGGTAAGGGCATTGCCAAGGTGATCAAAGAATCCGAGAAAAAAGTGGTCATCATGGCCAGCAGTGATATGTCGCATTACGAGCCGCAGGCGGCTGCCAAAGAGAATGACTTCAAGGCTATCGAGGCTATACTTGCGCTCGATGCGGATGAATTATTAAAACGTATAAAAGATCATCATATTACAATGTGCGGCTATGCTCCGGTAGCGACTATGATACATGCCTGTAAAGAACTGGGAGCAAAGAAAGCAGAGCTGGTTATGTATCAGACCAGCGGCGATGTGACAGGAGACTTCCACAGGGTTGTCGGTTATGCCAGCGTGATCATTAAAAAGTGAGGGTTATATGCATCCATTAGTGGAACTGGCCAAGCGGACCATCGAAAGTTATGTGCGCGAGGGTAAGGTTCCACCGCCTCCCAAGGAGTTAACCCCGGAGATGCGTGAGCAGGCCGGGGTTTTTGTTTCCCTGAAGATTTGGGGGAACCTGCGCGGGTGCATCGGCACCTTTGCGCCGGAGCGTAGGAACGTTGCCGAGGAGATTATGGCTAACGCGGTGCGTTCCTCTACGCGCGACCCTCGTTTCCCACCCGTTTCCCCCGATGAGCTCGCGTCACTGGAGTACAGCGTTGACGTACTCACTGCTCCTGAACCTGTCGCCAGCGAGGCCGAACTTGACCCCAAGAAGTATGGCGTGATAGTTGAGTGCGGCGGCAGGCGCGGACTGCTGCTTCCCGATCTTGAAGGAGTCGATACAGTTGCATATCAGATTGAAATCTGCCGCGCCAAGGCCGGTATCCCCGCTAATATGCCGGTAAAGCTGTACCGCTTTGAGGTTAAGAGGTACAAGTAGATAGTCGATGTCTTTTCGTTGTTGCCTACTTGCTGTGGCGACGTTAGTGATGATAGAACGTCGCCACTTTTTTGTTTGCGAGTAGCACAGCCGTTCTTTCTATGTTAGACTAGCGCCATGATATATCTGGGCGCTTCTAAATGCGAATGAAATCGATAGATAGAAATAGAGTAATGCGGGAGATGTGGTTTTTCCTTGTAGCCGGCATCGTCGTGGCTCTGGACCAGCTATCGAAGTATCTTGTACGTGTGAATATGTATGAGGGACAGTCGATACCGGAACACGGCTTTTTCCGTTTTACTTACGGTACCAACACGGGGGGAGTTTTCGGCTTCTTTTCTAATCAAACATTTCTGATAACGGTCGCTGCTGTTATATCTGTCGTTGTGATAATACTCTATTCGCGTCATAAGATGGCGCAGAGCATGCTGGTAAAGGTTTCGCTGGGCTTGATCCTGGGAGGGTCGATAGGCAACCTGATAGACCGTATACGCTTAGGCGCGGTTACGGATTTTATTGATGTCGGTGCGTGGCCGGTCTTCAATCTGGCGGATTCGGCTATCGATATCGGTGTCGTGTTGCTCATAATATATATCCTGTTCAGGATGAAGAAGGACAGCAAGGAGTCAAAGCGGGTTGAGCCAAAGGATTGAGCTAACTGCATCTGAAGAGGGGAGCCGTCTCGATAGCTATGTTGCCTCTCAGTGCTTGCAGCTGTCACGGTCGCATGTACAGCGCCTGATCGATGACGGTCTGGTCACCGTGAACGGCCGTGCCTCGAAGAGCGGATACAAGCTGCGAGCAGGGGATTGCATTGTTGTCGATATTCCATCGCCTCAGCCGATCGCGCCGCAGCCGGAGGATATACCGCTGTCGATTGTTTACGAAGATGACGATCTGCTCGTGATCGATAAGCCTGCCGGGCTGACGGTTCATCCGGCGCCGGGGCACTCCGAGCATACGCTGGTGAACGCGATACTGGCGCACTGTCCGTCACTGAGCATCAACGGCTCTATCCGTCCCGGCATCGTGCATCGCCTTGACAAGGATACCTCCGGCGTGATGATGATTGCCAAGAACGACTCTGCTCAGCGCGACCTCTCAAGTCAAATAAAATCCCGTTCGGTGCTCAAGCAATATACCGTGCTGGTTCATGGGCACCTGTCTCCTGAGAAGGGCGTTATCGAAGCGCCGATAGGGCGCGATCCTAGTGCCCGTAAGCGGATGGCGATTGTGGCGTCGGGCCGCGCGGCAAGAACGCGGTATAGCGTTTTGAAGTATTTCAAAGGATACACGCTGCTTGAGGTGATGCTGGAGACGGGGCGGACGCATCAGATAAGGGTGCACCTTTCAGCGTTGGGATTTCCTGTGGTCGGCGACTCGGTTTATGGCAAGGCGTCGAATGTTGTCGCCCGACAGTTCGTACATGCCAGCCGCCTCGGTTTTAACCTGCCGTCGAACGGGAAGCGGGTGGAGTTTACAGCGCCGCTGCCGGGGGATTTAAAGGAAGCAGTGAAAAGAGCCGAAAGGTTGTAAAGTTTGTGCTGGTAGCGTCGTATGCCTTCTAGCCTTTTTTCTCTATCTTGGCCCAGGTGTCGCGCAGTCCTATGGTGCGGTTGAACACGAGTCGATTGGGAGAGGAATCCTTCAGGTCGGCGCAGAAGTAGCCCATGCGCTCGAACTGGTATCTGCTCCCCGGTGCTGCACCGGCTAAACTTGGCTCGACATAACCGTTTACAATTTCCAGCGAATTTGGATTTAACACGCTCTCGCAACCTTCGGCGGTGTCGCCCGGGTTCTCTACGGTGAAGAGCCTATCATACAGGCGCATCTCCGCATTGATGGCGTGGGCGGCGGAGAGCCAGTGGATGGTTCCTTTGACCTTGCGTCCGTCCGGCGTGTTGCCGCCGCGGGTGGCCGGGTCGTAGGTGCAATGCAGCTCGGTTACCTCGCCGGTTTGTTTGTCTTTCACCACGTCGACGCATTTAATCAAATACGCATATCTCAGTCGCACCTCGTTGCCGGGGAACAGGCGGAAGAAGCCTTTGGGCGGCGTCTCTCGGAAGTCGTCGCGCTCGATGTAGAGCACGCGTGAGAACGGCACCTTGCGCGATCCCATGGCCGGGTCTTCAGGATTGTTGACGGCCTCCATCTCCTCGGTCTGGTTCTCGGGGTAGTTGTCGATAATTACTTTGAGAGGGTGTGTAACCGCCATGACTCTGGGTGCCCGTTTGTTCAGGTCCTCTCTGATGCAGTGCTCAAGCAGCGCGATGTCGATGGTGCTGTCAGTCTTGGCTACACCGATGCGTTCGCAGAAGTCGCGGATGGCCTCCGGCGTATACCCCCGCCGGCGTAGTCCCGCGATCGTAGGCATGCGCGGATCATCCCAGCCTGAGACGACGCCTTGCTGCACCAGCTGCAGCAGCTTGCGCTTGCTCATCAGCGTGTAGCTCAAGTTGAGGCGGGCGAACTCGATCTGCCGGGGGTGGTAAGCGCCTACCTGCGCCAGAAACCAGTCGTATAGCGGGCGATGGTCCTCGAACTCCAGTGTGCAAATGGAATGTGTGATTCTTTCGATTGAGTCCTCGAACCCATGTGCCCAGTCGTACATGGGATAGATGCACCACTTGTTGCCGGTGCGGTGGTGCTCGGCATGCAGGATGCGGTACATAGCCGGGTCGCGCAGGTTCAGGTTTGGCGATGCCATGTCGATCTTGGCGCGTAATACGCGCGAGCCGTCCGCGAATTCGCCGGCACGCATGCGCTGGAACAGGTCGAGGTTCTCTTCCGCCGAGCGGTTGTGGTACGGGCTGTCCTTGCCGGGCTGCGTCAGCGTACCGCGGTATTCCCTGATCTCATCCGCGCTCAGGTCGTCGACATAGGCCTTGCCGGCTTTGATTAACTGGATGGCGTAATCGTACATCTGCTCGAAATAATCGGACGCGAAGTACAGCCTGTCCTCCCAGTCGAAGCCGAGCCAGCGCACGCTGTCCTTTATTGATTCGACGTATTCTTCCTCTTCCTTGGACGGGTTGGTGTCGTCGAAGCGCAGGTTGCATTTGCCGTCGTACTGCTTTGCGATGCCGAAGTTGAGGCATATCGATTTGGCGTGCCCGATGTGGAGATAGCCGTTCGGCTCGGGAGGGAAGCGCGTGTGAACGCGTCCTTCGTACTTGTTCGTCTTAAGGTCTTCGTTGATGATATCCCTGATAAAATCGGAGGGCATAGATGGTTTTGATGTAGTCATATCGTTTCTCTAATCTCAACTTAAGTTACAATTTACGCTCAGCTTTGTCAAGGATGAGAATCGATTATGGATAGGATGTCGATTCGGTCGGCAGCCATTTTCCGACATTTGCCGTCTTTACGAGTGCATGGGATTTCGTTTAGAATGATATGTATTAATGTCACTGATGAAAGGAGGCGATCATGACACGAGACATCATCATCTTTAACCCCGGACCGGGTATGCTGCCGGAACCGGTATTGGAGAGCACCAGCAAGGCTGTGTTGAACTTCGCCAATACCGGCATGTCCATTATGGAGATTAGTCACCGTGCCAAGGAATTCGACGCGCTGCTTGTAGATACAGAAAAGAGACTGCACAGCGTCATGGGAATTCCCGACACTTATAAGGTATTGTTCCTACAGGGAGGAGCGACTTTACAGTTTTCTATGGTCCCGATCAACCTGCTGCCCGCGGGCAAGGTTGCCGACTACGTTGATACAGGTTACTTTGCCAGCCGCGCCATAAAAGAGGCTAAGCTGATCGGTAAGGTGAACGTAGCGGCGTCCACCAAGGAGATCAATTACACCAGGCTGCCTGCCGCGAATGAGCTCAAACTCACAAAGGATGCGGCGTATTGCCACATCACATCCAACAATACTATCTACGGAACCCAGTGGCAGACCTTCCCGGAGACGGGGAATGTGCCTCTGGTAGCCGATATGTCTTCCGATATCATGTCGCGGAAGATCGATGTCAGCAAGTTCGGCCTTATCTATGCCGGCGCGCAGAAGAACATGGGGCCTGCCGGTGTCACCTGCGTGATCATCCGCAAAGACCTGGTGGGCAAGGCGCCCGCTAACACGCCGACCATGCTGGATTACAAGGTGCATGTGGAGAACAACTCTTGCTATAACACTTGTCCTGTGACCTCTATCTTTGTAGTGCACGAGGTGCTGAAGTGGATCGAGGATCAGGGTGGGGTGGCCAAGATAGAGGCGACAAATATTGAGAAGGCTAAGCTTGTCTACGATGTCATAGATGGCAACAGCGATTACTACAAGGGCCATGCCGAGAAGGGCTCCAGGTCCAGGATGAATATCACCTTCCGGCTCCCATCCGAGGCGCTGGAGGAGAAGTTTGCCTCCGAGGCCTCCAAGAAGGGGCTCAAGGGGCTCAAAGGCCACCGCTCCGTCGGCGGCATACGTGCGTCCATGTATAATGCGGTGCCGCTCTCAGGTGCGCAGAGGCTCGCCGAATTCATGAAGGAGTTCAAGAAGAACAATCCTGCGTAGTCGGTAACGTTCGATTTGGATGGTAGGGGCACGGCATGCCGTGCCCCTACGTTTGTTTATAGGGCATCGACTGTCGGCTGTGATGATGCTAGAATAGGGAATCGACAGTCGGCTATTATGGAGATCTATGAATAACACAAACGTCCGGGTGCGCTATGCCCCCAGCCCCACGGGGTTCCCCCACATCGGGAATATCCGCACCGCGCTGTTCAACTGGCTGTTCGCTCGTCACAGCGGCGGCAAGTTCATTGTCCGCATCGAGGATACCGACCAGTCGCGCAAGGTTGAAGGGGCGCTGGAAGCAATCCTGGACAGCTTGAGGTGGATGGGGCTGGATTGGGACGAAGGTCCCGAGGTCGGCGGCGATTACGGGCCGTATATCCAGTCGCAGCGTCTCGATTTGTATCGCAAGTACGTGCAGCAGTTGCTCGATAACGGTAACGCATATAAATGTTATTGCACCTCGGAGCGCCTCGAGCGCATGCGGGCAGAGATGTCGGCACGCAAGGAATCGGCGCGCAGCTACGACCGCCATTGCCGCAATCTTACCGATACGGAACGGGCCGAACTCGAAGCTAACGGCGCAGCGTCAGTTGTGCGCTTAAAGGTGACGCTTGATGGACAGACGACGTTCCACGACCTGATACGCGGCGATATCACATTCGGTAACAGTGAGCTTGACGACCTCGTTCTGCTCAAGTCGGATGGCTATCCTACATATCATCTGGCCAACATCGTCGACGACCATCTTATGGAGATCACACATGTAATGCGGGCCGACGAGTGGCTCTCGTCCACGCCGCGGCACGTCCTGCTCTATAAGGCGTTCGGCTGGGAGCCGCCGCTGTTCGCGCACTTGCCCATGATACTTGGGCCGGACAAATCCAAGCTGAGCAAACGACATGGCGCTACGGCGCTGGTGGAGTATCGCGACAGGGGATACCTGCCTGAGGCTACGCTGAACTTCCTGGCTCTGCTGGGCTGGGCGCTGGATGATAAGACCGAGGTTATGAGCCGCGATGAGCTGATCAAGAATTTCACCATCGAACACATATCGAAGACGGCGGCTGTGTTCAGCCAGGACAAGCTTATATGGATGAATGGCATGTATATACGCGAATTGAGCGATGCTGATTTCGTCGAACGCGCGCAGCCGTTCGTCGAAAGGGATCTGCCTGCGTCGGTATCGCGTCCTCTATCGAAAGATTATCTGATGCAGATAGCCCCGCTTATGCGGGAGCGGGTTAAGGTCTTTGGCGGGACGCCGGCCATCGGCGGCGTAGCTGCGGAGGAGGGGATCGCGGAGCAGGCGG
This sequence comes from Dehalococcoidia bacterium, assembly GCA_041653935.1. Lineage (GTDB taxonomy): Bacteria > Chloroflexota > Dehalococcoidia > E44-bin15 > E44-bin15 > JAYEHL01. Next base: position 216,859 of record JBAZEO010000001.1, read on the forward strand.
GGTTCTTCTTCGTCGATGAACTTGAATATGATACGAATATGCTTCTCGTGAAGGGGATGGATAAGCAGAAGGCGGCATCGGCGCTGCGTGCGGCCAGTGAGCGCCTGTCGGGATGCGCCTTCGAGCACGATGCGCTTGAGAGCACGCTGCGGGCTCTTGCTACTAAGCTTGACATAAAGACAGGGGTGCTTTTTGGCTCTATACGTATCGCTGTGACCGGACGCACCGCCGCGCCTCCGCTGTTCCAGACGATGGCGGTGCTGGGCCGCGACCGGTGTCTGAGACGTATCGATGGTGCTGTCGCAAGGCTGCAAAAGCTTTGACATAAGTTTCGGAACGATTTAATCTATATACGGGTGATATGTTATGAACTGCACATTCTGCATGTATGAAAAAGACGAAAAAGAATGCACTCTGAAAGGCGCTATCAGCCCGGAGCTGCGGGCCAAAGGCTGCGAATCCTTTGTGGATAAGCCCTGGGGCATCAATACCGTGGGCGGATGCTGCGGCGTGACGGGTCTGCCTTTCGCCGATTCAGAGAAGTCCTACGATGAACTTAGGGAAGCCTCTGAGAAAGAGGCGCAGGAGACCTCGCGTCGTGGAAGCCGGAGCGGTTCCCGCAAGGGCGCTTCATGAATCGCTGGCTTTAATTCGATGTTTGGTTGTGAGTGTTGCTGCTATTTGAGCAATGAGGGGAAATGCCTCATTCGCAAGGTGATGAGCGATAAGCGGCGCGAGCAGGGGTGCGATTCGTTCATCGATAAGGAATTCGAGCCTCAGTTTTCAGACTGCTGCGGAATCTATAACATGCCCAATAGGAAATCCTCTGAAGATACCGACGCTGAGCTTTGCCAAGAGCCATAGCTTGCGGTATAATATCCACGCACGCTGGGGAATCGTCTAGTGGTAGGACAACAGACTCTGGATCTGTGAGCCCAGGTTCGAATCCTGGTTCCCCAGCCAAATTGTTTCTACAGGTTCGATACTTTCATGATGGAAAAGAAAACCTCAAATAACTCTCAGCCTTCAAAAGATGCCGCTGAGGAACAGCCGCAGGAGCCTTATGCGTTTAAGACCAGCGAGGAAGTGCAGTTCCTCAAAGAAGTGGTTGATCGCAGTCTGCCTCCTAATACGAGACACCTGACCACCATTGCTTATAAGAACCTCACGATTTTTGTTGTATCTACCGATTCCAAGATGGTCATGGTCGACGATGGGTTCCTGCCTCTGGGTGTGGTGATATTGAATGTGGGTAAACCCAAAGGCCTTTTACTCACGCGCGAAGAATATGAAGTTCCGTACGAGTTTTCCGGCAGTGAGGTCTATGAGAAGTACGGCATATCAGATAACTACAGGATGTCGGAGTTAAATGGATTGAGATTGATCGGGGTTGGGAAACCATACAGAGGCCCGATGATGACGGGCCACGGAGATGCCAACAGTGTTATTCATTCCATTGAAGGTGTACCGGTATCGGAACTGATCAACTACCTTGTAGGGATGATTGCCAAGAGGTACGGGCTTGTATTGCGCAAGATACTGGCAACGAGCTGCAATTCCAGGGTCGGGGCGCTGGGTGAAGTGAGTATACCGGTTTTTTATGCCATGGAGGATGTCAGGCCTTTCTCCAATCTGGACAGAAGGACGAGCCAGAGAGGAAGAGGTCCTGTTGATCTTTTTGTAACCTGGGGCGATAGGTGGATGGCCAAATATCCGGGCAAGGAGCCGGTTGTATATCGGCCCAAGGCTGAAGACATCGCTGCTCATCCGCCGCTGACTAGGGAAGAAATAAAGTTATTAATACAAAAGGATGCCGAGGACAGGGAAAGGGCAGAGGCTGAGGAGGCTGCCAAGACCTTTGAGGATGAATCTCCAAAGGTGGACAGGTCGAGGATTATTGCGGATTATCTGGCGCTGGTGAAGGCGAGTTTTGTCTCTCTAGGGCAGAGGGTTTCGAAGAGGTCCCAGGAAACTGATTCTTCTGTATATACGACATATGCAGTGCCGGAGTCGGTTGAAGACAGGGAGAGCGTTGAAAGTACCATCTACGGGATAGACGGGGATATTGAAGGAGCGATAGCCGCATTTTATGAAGGCGATCTGACTGAAGAGGAATTTAATACTTATATGCTTGAGAAGGCCAACGAGTTAAAAGAGAAATGGTTTCCCGCTATAGAATCCGCAAAGAATAATGTCAAAAGCAGGCAAGACGCGATTAAGATTCTGGACTCCTTATTAGCAAGTATGCCGGAAACTCATACTATTATGCCGTTCAGAAGCCTTCTGGAGGGTTGGCGGAGGGAGTTGAAGACCATTTAAACACAAGTATTCAGTCGATTTCTTCTACTGCGGCCTCGGTATCCTGTGAAAGCGAATCCTCGCCAGACCTTTTAAATCCTCGATAGCAGTCTTGCAAACGTTAACAGTCGTCCCGGGATCGTCAACCCACGTTACCGGTATCTCTTTTATCTTGTAGTCATTCTTCATGGCCAGCAGCAGCATCTCCGTATCGAAGAACCACTCGTTGTTTTTAGTTAAGGGCAGGATCTTTTGTGCGCAATCCCGGCTCACCGCTTTGAATCCGCACTGGGCGTCGGACAGCGTTGTAAAGAACATGACCTTAATAATAAGGTTGTAACATCTCGATGTGAACTCGCGTTTGATACCGCGCGTTGTCCTGGCGCCGCGTTTCAGCCTTGAGCCGATGGCGATATCGCTGCCATCGATTATGGCTTGCACCAGCTTTGGGAAGGCATCGAGGCTGGTGGAGAGATCAACATCCATATAGCTCACAATGTCGGCTTTGCTTTCCAACCACACTTTCCGTAACGCACGCCCGCGGCCCTTCTGATCGATATGAAATGGGATGACGTCTGGATATTTTTTCGCGAGTGATTGGGCTATTCCCCAGGTTTTATCGGTCGAGGCGTTATCCGCGATAATGATATGCCACTGGTGTTTTAGGTTCTGAGAGAGGAAGTCACGAAGCTTAGCGATGCTGTCGGGCAGCGCTTTCTCTTCGTTATAGACCGGGATAACAATGGCGATGGTTGTCATATCTTACCTTGTCATTGCGAGCGTAGCGAAGCAATCTCTTTTTACGCTGTTGAAGGTGTTCTTCACCTTCAACAATCCCTACGTTGTCGGCGAGGTGAAGAACACCACGCCGAGCTAAAACATGCTCAATCCTAATGTCTGAAGTGGCGCATGCCGGTGAATACCATTGCGATATTGTACTTGTTTGCCGCTTCAAGAGCTTTCTCGTCATTTTTGGAACCGCCCGGCTGGATGATGGCGGTTATGCCGGCCTCGCCGGCAAGCTCGACGCCGTCGGGGAATGGGAAGAAGGCATCCGAGCCGAGGACGCTGCCCTTGGCGCGGTCGCCGGCCTTCTTTATCGCTATGGCTACGCTGTCCACGCGGCTGGGTTGGCCCGCGCCCATGCCCAGTAACTGGTTATCCTTCGTTAGCACGATGGCGTTGGATTTGACAAGCTTCACGGCGCGCCAGGCAAAGGTGAGGTCTGCGATCTCCTGCTTCGTCGGTTCGCGCTTGGACATCGTTTTCATCGGTATGTCGTCCGCTGTGCAATCGGTTGTCTGCACTATAAAGCCGCTGCCGCTCACGCGCCGGAATTCCAGGGTGGGCGTATGTCTCGGCGTGATGCCGTTTATTGTCATAATCCTCATGTTGCGCTTTTTCAGCATCTCAAATGCTTCCTGGTCGTAGCCCGGCGCGATCATAGCGTCGAAGTGCGTTTTGCATATTTCTATAGCCGTGGCCTCATCGATCCTTTCATTGGAGGCGACTATGCCGCCGAAGGCCGATACAGGGTCGCCGGTGAGCGCCCTGCGATAGGCCTCGGCCAGGCGGGTGTGCGAGGCCAGGCCGCACGGGTTGGTGTGCTTGATTATAGCAATGGTTGGGGCGGAAAATTCGCACGCCGCGCGTATGGCGCTGTCCATGTCCATGATGTTGTTATACGACAGCTCTTTGCCGGAAAGCTGCACGGCGTTGGCCATGCCCGGCTCGCCCTTGCCGATAATCGCTTCCTTATAGAAGGCCGCTTTCTGATGCGGGTTCTCGCCGTAGCTCAGGTCCTGGATTTTGTGCATGGCGACTGTCATCTCGGTGGGGAATATCTCCTCTTTGGGGCGGAGGTAGCTTGATATAGCGGTATCGTAGATCGCTGTGTGCTGGAAGGCCTTCTGCGCCAGCCGTTTTCTCTCCTCGAGGCTTATATCTCCAGCGCGCAGCTTCTCCAGTATCGGTTTGTAGTCCTCCGGATCGACCACTACGATGACGCCGGGGAAGTTCTTGGCCGAGGCGCGTATCATCGTCGGCCCGCCGATATCGATGTTCTCCAGCGCGTCGGTCAGTGTTACGCCTTCCTTAGATACGGTCTGCACAAAGGGATACAGGTTGACGACCACCATATCGATAGGCGTGATCTTCTTTTCTTTGAGCTGAGACATGTGGTCCTTCAAATCGCGCCGCGCCAGTATGCCGCCGTGTATCATGGGGTGCAGTGTCTTGACGCGCCCGTCGAGTATCTCGGGGAATCCGGTGATATCGCTGACGCTGTGCACCGGCAGTCCGGCATCAACTAGAGCCTTCTTGGTTCCGCCCGTGCTGAATATCTCTACCTTTAGTTCAATCAGGCCCTTGGCAAATTCAATGATTCCCTTTTTGTCCGAGACGCTTAAGATTGCGCGCAATGCCTACCTCCTAGACGATTCTGGTGCGTTCTTCGTTCGATTTACGCTTGACGATCTCGCCGATAACTGCGGCGTTGGGCAGCTTCTTCATCAGACTGGCTGCGTCGGCGGGGTCGCAGATGAGGATCATGCCTATACCCATGTTGAAGACACGGTACATCTCCTCGGCATCGATGCTGCCTGTGCGCTGTATGAGCTGAAATAGCGGCGGCACCTCCCATGAGCTTTTGTCAACGACCGCCGCAACCGATTTCGGCAGCGTGCGCGGCAGGTTGCCGGGGAAACCGCCTCCGGTGATATGGGCCAGGCCTTTGATACTGGGCAGCAAAGGCTTTATTTGCTTGTAATAACATTTGTGTGGCTCAATCAGCGCTTCGCCCAGCGTGCAGCCCAGCGCGGCGTAGGACTTCTTAAGCGCGGCGGGCTTGCTGTCGGTATTGAATACTTTACGCACCAACGAATACCCGTTCGTATGCAGCCCGCTCGATGGCAGGCCGATGAGCACATCTCCGGCTGCGATCGAGCTGCCGTTCTTTATCTGTGATTTCTCGATGCCGCCGACAATGAAGCCCACCAGGTCGTACTCGCCTGGTGGATAAGTGTCCGGCATCTCCGCCGTCTCGCCGCCGATAAGTGCGCAGCCCACGTCCTTGCAGGCTTCGGACATTCCCTTGACGATGCCGGTGACGACCGCGGAGTCCATCTTTGACATGGCTATGTAGTCGAGGAAGAAGAGCGGTGAGGCGCCGCAGGTCAAAATATCATTCACACAGTGGTTTACAATATCCTTGCCAATGCCTTCGTGTCTGCCAAGCGCACAGGCTATTTTTATCTTAGTGCCTACGCCATCCGCGCTGGAGACGAGTATCGGCTGTTTATATCCTTTAAGCTCAAAAAGGCTGCCGAAGAACCCTATGTCGCTAATGACGCTCGGATTAAAAGTCGTTCGTGCATGTTTGCAGATGATTTCTTTCAGCCTGTCGTTGGCGTCGACGTTTACGCCAGCTTCTCGATATGTATTTTGCGATGGTTTCTTGGCAGGTTTAACCAAGGGTCACCCTTTTTTCATCTCTAGACATAGCTTATTCATATCGAGTTGAACCGGAACAGGGTAGTGGCCGGTGAAGCAGGCAAGGCAGAAAAAATCTCTGGGAAGAGCGACCGCTTCTACTAACGCGTCTACGGTAAGAAATCCCAGGCTGTCAGCGCCGATAAATTTAGCTATCTCCGGGATGTCTTTCTGAGCGGCGATTAGTTCCCAGCTGGTGGCCATGTCGACGCCGAGACAGCAGGGGTATTTCAGGGGAGGGGCGCAGATGCGCATGTGAACTTCTTTAGCGCCGGACTTGCGCACCATATTTATTACGCGCGGCGTGGTTGTTCCCCGCACTATGCTATCATCGACAAGAACTACTCTCTTACCGCTGAGTCGCTCCTGCATCGGATTGAATTTCTGCTGTACGCCCAGTTCTCTCAGGCGCTGGTGCGGCTCAATGAAGGTGCGTCCTACGTATCGGTTTTTAAGCATTATCTCATTGTATGGTAATCCTGACGCATGAGCATAACCTATCCCGGCAGCCGTGGCTGAGTCGGGAAGGCCGAAAGCCACATCGGCATCCACAGGATGCAATTGATGAAGCTTGGCACCCATGGCCTCTCTCGCGGAATAAACACGACGTCCTTGGATGATGCTATCTGGCCGAGAGAAATAAATGAACTCGAAAATGCACAGGCCTTTCGGTTTTCCATCTCCCTCTTTATAACTTTGTAAACCATCAGCATTGATGGATATGATTTCATTTGGTTCGATATCGCGCATAAATTGGACACTAGTGTGGTCCAAGGCACAGCTCTCTGAAGCGATAGCCCATCCACCGTTTACTGTACCTATGCAGAGAGGACGTACGCCTAAAGGGTCACGGACGGCGTAAAGGGTATCTTCAGTAAGGATTACCAGGGAATAGGCGCCGATGAGTCTCTTCATAGCGGATCTTATTTTTTCCACGAGGGACTTCTGAGGCGCTGCCATGATGACATTTGCTATTACTTCGGAATCTGATGTGGTATGGAAGCTGAATCCCTGGCCTTCCAATTGCTGGCGCAGTTCCAAGGAGTTCACGATATTGCCGTTATGTGCTACGGCAATTTTCCCTGCTGGTCCTGTAATAAGAATAGGCTGGGCGTTTTCAGCGCGGCTTGATCCTGTGGTCGAATATCTATTATGTCCGATTGCGATATGACCGCATAACTTTTCCAGAATGTCATTGTCGAACGCTTGTGAGACAAGGCCCATCTTTGTGTGACAGTAGATTTGCTTGCCGTCTGCGGTTGCTATTCCGGAGCTTTCCTGTCCGCGATGCTGTTGGGCGAAGAGCCCGAAGTATGTGAGTCTAGCTACATCTTCTCCTGGGGCGTACACACCATAAAGAGCACAACATTCTTTCATCTGCTTCTTTGTTCCCCTGATATGATTATATTCTCCCAATTGGGCAGGGTCAATCCCTGAAGCTGTGGGATTTTAGCCAGGAGAGAGCGTGGCTCATCGCCTCATCCGATATGCGCAGCCTGTGTCCGGCCCCTTTGACAATCAGGATTTCCTTGGGCTCTCCGGCTCGTTTGTAGAGGTTGAATGCACTGGTTGGAGATACAACGTCGTCTTGATCGCCATGAATAATAAGGATAGGACGCGGAGAGAGCTTGTCGATCCATTTGTCCGAATATACTTCATCGAAGCCTTTCATCCATGACTGCAGCGAGGGAGGAAAATTTGCATTCTTGATGACGCCCATCTTGCGGTAGTCGGCGATTACGGTTTGGGCAAGCTCTCGGTTTTTGGCGAGCCTTGACGTGTCGGGGCAAGCGCAGGCGATGACAGAAGAGATACGCTGGTCTTGTGCAGCCACGTATATCGAGACGGCGGCGCCGGCGCTGAATCCCATCAACGCTACTTCATTTTGATCAACCTCTTTCATCGCGCAGATATGGTTCAGCACTACCTTGAGGTCGCGCGTCCAGCCTCGTATGTCAAAGTTGCCTTCGCTTTCGCCGGCTCCCCTGAAGTTGAATATCACCGTTAAAAACCTTTCTTCGGTAAACCTCTCCGCCAGACCGGCGTAGCCGCGGTCGTTCGGGTCCGCTGTCCCGCCGCGCGGCATGCCGTGACACAGGCACAGCACTGGGCATGGGGTTTTCTCAGGGATGAATAGCTGCCCTTTCAGCTTGAGATTATCTGATTTAAAGTAAACGATTTCTCTTTTCATCTATAAACTCTTAGCAATACAAAGAATTCCCTGTTTCCCGAACTGCCGTATATCGGGGATGACGTGAGCCCGATGATCCTGTATCCTTTGTTAATTGACCATGATATGAACTTTCCCAGCACGCCAGCGTGTACCAGAGGGTCTTTCACCAATCCGCCTTTTTCGACGAGTGCTTTGCCGGCCTCGAATTGTGGTTTTACCAGACAGAGTATTCTTCCTCCTTGCTTAGTTACGGCTGCAACGTTGGGCACTATCTTTTCGAGTGAGATAAAGGAGACGTCGATGGCGGCTATATCAATCTGTTCCGATATGGGCAGCGGATATCTCGCGTTGGTACGGTCGATTACCACGACCCGCGGGTCGACTCGTAATTTGTAATCGATCTGCCCATATCCTACATCGACCGCGTATATCTTGCTGGCTCCATGTTGCAGCATGCAATCGGTGAACCCGCCTGTCGAAGCGCCTATGTCGGCTGCTACCAGTGATGTGGTGTCGATGTTGAATTCTGTGAGCGCATGCGCCAGCTTTACCCCACCCCTGCCGACAAAAGGCAGTTTCTCGCGAATTCGTATATTTGAGTCTGTTGGAATCTGTATTGATGGCTTGGCTGCTATTACATTATCGATATAGACCTCTCCGGCCATGATCAACGCTTGTGCTTTCTCACGGCTTTCTGCCAGACCACGTTCGACTAATAGGACATCGATACGGCGTTTCATGGTTAAAGAATACGGCTGGCGACGAGCATAGTCAATGATTATACTTGACACAGTTCGCAATAAGTGGTAAATTCATACGTTAGTGCTTTATTCATAAATAGGATAAAGCGGCAAAGCCAAAGGTCGGTAAGCCAGCGAGGCCGGGTCGGCATAGCGGCTAAGCTTTGAGGTTTACGACCTTTAATTATTCACTGGAGGTGTTTGTGCCCACTGTTAATCAGCTGGTACGAAAAGGGCGAGTTAAAAGTAAAAAGAAGCTGAAGACTCCTGCGTTGCACTATACCTATAATTCGCTGAAGAGAAGGATGAAATCTGGGGAAGGGTCTCCTCAGAAACGTGGCGTTTGTACGCAGGTAAAGACTGTAACTCCGAAGAAACCTAATTCGGCTCTTCGCAAGGTTGCCAGGGTTAGATTATCGAATATGATGGAAGTTACTGCATACATACCTGGTGAGGGGCACAGTCTGCAGGAGCACTCGGTAGTTCTCATACGTGGCGGTCGTGTTAAGGACTTGCCTGGCGTAAGATATCACATCGTGCGCGGCGCTCTGGATGCGACAGGAGTAGAGAAACGGCAGCAAGGGCGAAGCAAGTATGGCGCAAAGATGACTAAACAGTCTGGTGGAGCGTAGCATGGCTAGAAGATCAAAATCAGTTAAACGGACTGTTCTCCCTGACGCGCGGTATCATAGTGTTACCGTGACCAAGATAATTACCAGAGTAATGGAAAGTGGTAAGAAGACGACTTCAGAGAGAATTATATATGGGGCTATGAATATAATAGCAGAGCAGGAAAAGGGCGATCCGGTAGCTGTACTGGACTTGGCTCTCAAAAATGCTGTGCCACTCTTGGAAGTGAAGCCTCGTAGGGTTGGTGGCGCAACTTACCAGGTCCCGATTGAAGTCAAACAGGATCGCGGTTTTGCTCTTGCTATAAGATGGATGCTGAAGGCGGCTGCAGCGCGTTCGGGTAGGTCTATGGCAGAAAAGTTGGCCGCTGAACTTATCGATGCTTCAAAGAAACAGGGCGCTACTATTAAAAAGCGTGAAGATACTCATAAGATGGCTGAGGCCAATAGGGCCTTTGTACACTATCGGTGGTGAGGTTGATGCGCGGTTCAGTTCCTCTTGAAAAGATACGAAATATTGGCATTATTGCCCATATTGATGCTGGTAAGACTACTCTTACTGAGCGGATCCTCTACTATACAGGCTGCACGCATAAACTTGGCGAAGTAGATGATGGTACTACGACTACGGATTGGATGGTTCAGGAGAGGGAACGTGGTATCACGATTACTTCAGCTGCTATAACATGCGATTGGCTGGATCACCGTATTAATATTATTGATACTCCAGGGCATGTGGATTTCACCGCAGAGGTGGAACGTAGCCTTCGTGTTCTCGATGGCGGTATTGTAGTTTTTGACGCTGTATCGGGTGTGGAATCTCAATCTGAAACGGTATGGAGACAGGCGGATCATTACAAGGTTCCCCGTATTTGCTTCATAAATAAGATGGATAGAGTCGGCGCAGATTTTGACAACTCTATAAAGACTATAAGAGACAGGCTAGGGGCCAACGCCCTTCCGATACAAGTACCTATTGGAGAAGATGGTTCATTCAAGGGTTTAATCGACATAATTATTGAAAAGGCGTGGATCTATCCTGGCGATTATACCGAGGAACCGGTTCTACAGGAAATACCTGATGATTGTTTGAAACTATCCTCTCGATATCGTGAGGAATTAATTGAGCAACTCGCTGAAAATGATGAGGAATTCATGAATATCTACATCAACGGCGCGACCTTTGATGTAAATGATATTATGGGGGCTCTGAGACGGACAACCCTAACTAATAAAATTGTCCCCGTATTATGTGGAAGCGCATTGCGCAGTAAAGGAATACAGCGAATACTTGATGCTGTCGTAGCATATTTACCTTCACCTCTGGATATTCCGCCGGCGGTTGGGTTTGATCCTAAGACCAATAAAGAGATTAAACGCTCACCGTCAGAGAGCGATCCATTCTCCGCTTTGGCTTTCAAAATAGTATCAGATCCATTCTTTGGGAGATTGGTATATATTAGAATTTATTCAGGCAAAGCAATAGTCGGGTCCCATGTTTATAACTCCACGCGGGATTGCAAGGAAAGAATTTCAAAGCTTTTCCAGATGCATGCTAACCATCGTGAAGAGGTAAAGCAGGTTGAAGCTGGAGATATTGCTGCTGCGGTAGGATTAAAGAATACATTCACCGGTGATACGCTATGCAATCCCAATGCTCCTATTATTCTCGAGTCTATTCGATTCCCGGAGCCGGTGGTATTTATCACTATAGAGCCGAAATCCAGAGCCGATCAAGAGAGGCTTGATGAATCGCTTGCGAAACTGGTTCAGGAAGACCCCACTTTCGTTACGCGTTATGATGACGAGACAGGACAAACAATCATAGCAGGAATGGGTGAGCTTCATTTGGATATTATTGTCGACCGCTTGATGCGGGAGTTCCAGGTTGATGCCAATGTGGGAAAGCCGAAAGTTGCTTATAAAGAGACCATATCGGTTCCTGTGAAGGCTGAAGGAAAATTTGTCAAACAGTCGGGAGGGCACGGCCAGTATGGTCATGTGATGGTGGAGCTTCAGCCTGGGGAACGGGGCAGCGGATTTCAGTTTGCTGATAAGGTAAAAGGCGGCGCAATCCCTAAACAATTTATACGTCATGTGGAAATTGGCATTAAAGAGGCGATGGAGGGTGGAGCCCTGCTGGGGTATCCACTAACGGATATCAAAGCTACTTTATATGATGGCAGCTATCATGAAGTTGACTCGTCTGATATAGCATTCAAGATAGCTGGGGCAATAGCATTAAAGGAAGGCGTAAAGAAAGCTAAGCCAATAATACTTGAGCCAGTAATGAAAATGGAGATCGTGACACCGGATGAATCTATTGGTGACATATTGGGAGACTTAAATTCCAGGAGAGCTCAGATAGGCAGCATCGATAGCCATGGCAATTCGCGTATTATCCGGTGCGTAATTCCCTTGTCTGAGACTTTCGGATATGCAACTAACCTAAGGTCTATGAGTCAGGGCAGGGCTACATATACTATGGAAGTTTATAGATATGAACAAATGCCTCTTAATTTAGCTGAACAGCTTAGTTTTAAAGGTGGAGGACCGGTTTTATGCCAAAGCAAAAAATCCGTATAAAACTTAAGGCTTTCGATTACAGGATCCTTGATCAATCTGCGGCACAGATTGTTGAGGCTGCAGAGCAGACTGGTGCCAAAGTAGTTGGCCCGGTACCCCTGCCGACTCATATAAAAAAGTTTTGTGTCAACCGAGGTGCAAATATTGATAAGGATTCTCGTGAGCAGTTTGAGATTCGTACGCATAAGCGTTTGATAGATATCGAGGAACCGTCATCAAGAACAATCGATACGTTAACGAAGCTGGATTTACCAGCTGGTGTTGACATTGAAATTAAGCTTTAAGCGATTACTACACATTAATTGAATTAATTAGTGTGTGAATATGTATCTATAAAGATAATGTTAAAGAGAAGTGTAAAGAAATGATAAACGGAATTATCGGGCGCAAAAAAGGGATGGCTCAGCTATATAACGAGGATCGTACTGTCGTAGAAGTCACCGCTATCGAAGCTGGTCCTTGTTTTATAACTCAAGTAAAGCGGGCTGAAAAAGAAGGATATAATGCTGTTCAGCTTGGATTCGGTGATACTAAGCGGCTTACTCAGCCGGAAAAGGGACATCTCAAAAAGACAGGGAATCTTAAATATCTTAGAGAGTTTCGTTTGGATGACGTTGCTGCCTTAGAGGTTGGTCAAAAAGTGGATGTAAGCGTTTTCAAGCCTGGAGATATCGTAGATGTAATCGGGATATCAAAGGGGAGAGGTTTTGCCGGAGGTGTAAAACGGCATCATTTCAGTGGTGGACCTAAAACTCACGGTCAATCAGATCGCCATCGTGCGCCGGGAGCGATAGGCTCTACAACATTCCCAGGGAGGGTCTGGAAAGGTTTGCGCATGGCAGGCCACATGGGGAATGCGCGTGCTACAGTGCGTGGTCTCAAGGTAGTAGAGGCGAATACAGAGAAGAACCTATTATTGCTTCGCGGAGCTGTTCCAGGAGCAAAGGATGGCATCCTCATTGTGAAGAAATCAATGATAGCAGCCCGTGGTCCTGTACCTTCTACCGATAAGAAAAAGGAAGCAAGCACAGATAAGAACAAAGAAACAAGTACCAATAAGAATAAGACAGTCAGTACCGATAAGAATAAGGAAGCAAGTGCTTAGATTTTCAATTTACCTTGTGGCGATTTTGAGCGCTTTGCAAAATGTGCTTATGCCAGTATTGCCAATCAGTAGTAATAAGAGGTATCATATGAGGGCTGTGCGGCTTTTAAAGCTAGTTGGCTTGAAAGACCGCCTGCACCACAAGCCTGGTGAGCTTTCCGGTGGAGAGCAGCAGAGAGTAGCTATAGCTCGTTCGCTTATAGTGAATCCGAGTGCAATGCTAGCTGATGAGCCAACCGGCAATTGAGACACCAAGACCAGTGCAGAGATTATAGATATTATGTTGTGTGTAAATATAAAGAATAAGCAGACATTTATTGTAGTGACTCATAACCGCAGGTTAGCTGAGAAGACGGAGAGAGTTTTATATCTTTGTGATGGTAGACTGTCCAGCGTCTGCCCGGAGGGTTTTTAAGGTGGTACAGGTTCCGGTTCACAATTCTTTGGGTAAGGTTATAGATAATATTGAACTAAGCGATGAAGTTTTTGGTATTCCTATGAATTCTGCTGTGGTGCACCAGGCGATGCTTAGACAGAATGCCAATGCACGACAAGGTACAGTTGGTGTTAAGACTCGAGGACAGGTGTCCGGTGGTGGTAAGAAGCCCTATAAGCAAAAGGGTACCGGTCGTGCACGGCGCGGCAGCTCTCGCTCTCCGTTAATGAGAGGTGGTGGTATTGTTTTTGGTCCGCAGGCCAGGAGCTATAGGCAGGGGATGCCGAGAAAAATGAGAAGGCTTGCCTTAAGATGCGTTCTGTCCTGCAAGGTATCGGACGGCGAGATCAAGATAATAGATAAATTGTCTTTTGGTGAACCAAATACAAAAGAGATAGCCGGTATTGTTAAGGCGTTAGATTTAGGCCCTTCGCTTATGATAATTACTGATGAACCTGACGGAAATGTATATAAGTCGGCAAGAAATTTAGATGGAGCAGATGTTCTGCCTGCGTATATGCTGAATGTGGGGGCTTTACTTACTCATCGCCAGGTGTTAGTTTCATTGCCGGCAATAAGGAAAATAGACGAGATTTGGAAACCATCAGCGAAAGAGCCTGTAAAGGTATAAGGATAGATCATGCAGATACTAGAAATACTGAAACGTCCGGTTATTACTGAGAAAAGTACTTCACAACAAGAGAAGTTCATATATACATTTGAAGTAACTAAAGGCGCTAGTAAACAGCAGATAAAAGAAGCGGTTGAACAGGCATTTAAAGTTAATGTTATCAATGTGAATGTGATTACAATGCCTGCTAAGTGGAGGGGGCCAGGGAGGAGAAAGAGTCAGGTTTCTCCTTGGAAAAAAGCGATAGTTACTATTAATCAGGGGCAGAAGATAGAGTACTTTGAGGGAGTTTAAGGAGAAATAAGTGCCTATTAAAGAATATAAACCTACATCGCCTGGGCGCAGAGGCATGACAGGCTCTACATTTGAGGAAATAACTAAGTGGAGTCCGGAGAAATCTTTAGTAAGTCCCCTCAAGAGTAAAGGTGGGCGGAATAATCAGGGGCGGATAACAGTTCGTCATCGTGGCGGTGGTGCTAAGCGGATGTATCGCACCATTGACTTTAAACGTGATAAGCGAGATATGACTGGGGAAGTAATTGCAATTGAATATGATCCGAATCGCTCATCGAGGATTGCTCTTATCCAGTACACTGATGGTGAGCGTCGGTATATTCTTTCACCTATAGGATTAAAAGTGGGCGATAAAATCATAGCGGGTGAAAAAGCAGAAATGAAGGTGGGGCATTGCATGCCTCTTAAATCGATACCGACGGGCACGTCTATACATAATATCGAGATGTCTGTTGGAAAAGGTGGACAGCTTGTTAGAAGTGCCGGAGCGGTTGCCCAGCTTATGGCCAAAGAGGGTGACTATGCTCTAATCCGCATGCCGTCGTCGGAATTAAGAAAGATACGTTTGGAATGTTATGCTACTATAGGACAAATAGGTAATGTAGATCATCAGCACATAAAACTTGGTAAAGCAGGTAGAAAGAGACATATGGGCATTCGTCCCACTGTGCGCGGCTCTGCTATGACTCCCAGGGATCATCCACATGGTGGAGGGGAAGGTCGAAGCCCGATAGGAATGCCTGGGCCGAAGACTCCATGGGGCAAGCCGGCATTAGGGTATATTACTCGAAAGAATAAGCGCACTGATAATATGATTGTTAAACGAAGGAATAAGAAATAACACAGGTAAATGGGGTTCAGAAGAGGTCAATTAAATGTCAAGATCCACTAAAAAAGGTCCGTTTATTGCAGCGCACTTACTAAAAAAGGTGGAAGCGCTTAATAAATCAGGGGAAAAGGTAGTTATCAAGACTTGGTCGCGAGCCTCGACGATTATTCCTGATATGCTAGGCCATACAATAGCCGTACATGACGGCAGGAGACATGTGCCAATATTTATTACTGAGAATATGGTAGGGCACAAACTTGGAGAATTTGCATTTACTAGGACGTTTAGAGGACATTCAGGTAGTAAGGTGGAAAAAGTAACTGTAGTGAAGAAGGCGACACAATAAGTGTTATGGAAGTAAAAGCTATTTCGAAAAATATACGAACATCACCTCGAAAGCTGCGGTTGATAGCAGATTTAGTAAGGGGTAAGAAGGTTGACGATGCCTTGACTATCTTGAAATTCTTACCATCGCCGTCGGCGCAGTCTGTAGCTAAGACAGTTAAGTCAGCTGCAGCGAATGCGGAAAATAATTATGAGATGACCCCATCGGGCTTGAAGATCGCTAATATTCTAGTCGATGAGGGCCGTACTATGAAGCGATTTCGTGCAGGACCTAGAGGTAGGGTGAAACCTATCTTAAAACGTTCTAGCCACATAACCGTCATAGTTAAAGAGGAGGAATGATTGGGCCAGAAGGTACATCCAGTAGGCTTTAGGTTAGGCATAACAAAAGACTGGCAGTCAAGATGGTATGCTGATAAGCATTATACTGAAATGCTTCAAGAGGACCTGCGTATCAGGAATGTTATTGCATCTAAGTATAAAGATGATGACATTGCCCGGGTTGAGATAGAACGCACGTCGAATCAAGTGACGGTTACCGTTCATACATCCAGACCTGGTATCGTTATCGGCCGAGGCGGCCAGCGTGTTGATGAAACAAGATCATTATTGGAGCAGATCGCTGGTAAGCGTGTTAGGCTTAATATACAGGAAGTATCACAACCGGAGCTGGATGCATGCCTTGTGGCTAGGAGTATAGCACAACAAATGGAGCGCCGCATTTCTCATAGGAGAGCGATGAAGCAGGCTATATTCCGGGCGATGGAAAGAGGGGCACAGGGAATAAAAATATGCTGTGCTGGAAGGGTGGGAAGTTCTGAATACGCGAGGACTGAGAAGCTTCACGAAGGAAGAGTCCCGCTTCATACCTTGCGTGCTGATATAGATTACGCTACTGCAACAGCACATACCTCTTTGGGAACAATAGGTGTGAAGGTTTATATTTATAAAGGTGATATCATTCCAGAATATGAGAAATTTGAAGCAGATGCTGCTACAGCACTTAGTAATAAAGGACCACTAACAACGGAAGAAAAAGCTGAAGGGGCTATAGTTAACGCAAAAGCAAAAGCTGTTGAATTAGTTGGAGCGACAGATAAACCTGTAGAATTAGTAATCTCAGAAGAACATGGAAGTTCAAAAGATGTAGCACCTGTTGATGGAAAAGATAAACCAGCGGTAGAGGGATCGGCATCAAAGAGTCGTCCTAAAGTAAGAACAAGAGCAAAGTCTGTAAGTACTACACCTGAGATAAAGGCGGAGAAAGAAGAGAAACCTAAAACAAGGGGTAAAGCTAAAGATAAATCGAAGACGGGTGTTGGTGAGTCTTCAGATATTGGTGCTACTGCAGTGATTTCAGACGTAGTAATATCTGAAAAAGAGCAAAAAGAAAGCAAACCAAAATCAAAGGCTAAAACTAAAGCTGATGCGGAAAAGGAATCTGGTAAGGATTAATTAGCCGAGCAATATAATCGGTTATTCGCTGAACGAGGAAAAGTATAATGTTACAGCCTAAACGAGTTAAACATAGAAAGCAGAGTCGCGGGAGAAGGACAGGCCGGGCTATGGCGGGGAATACCGTAGCCTTTGGTGAATATGGACTTCAAGCTCAAGGTGCTTGTTTCCTTACAGCGCGGCAGATAGAAGCGGCAAGACGTGCGATCATTCGTTACGTGCGAAGAGGCGGTAAGTTATGGATTCGTGTATTCCCAGATAAGCCTGTTACTTTGAAACCAGCGGAAACCCGCATGGGGAGTGGGAAAGGGAATGTTGATCATTGGGTCTGTGTGACAAAACCGGGCAGGATGTTATTTGAAATCGCTGGCATCAAAGAAGAATCAGCGAAAGAGGCGATGCGATTAGCATCTCATAAATTACCTATACCCACAAGATTTGTGCGTAGAGACGCAGATATCGTGGAATAGAGGGGGCTTAGGTTGAAAGTTACGGAAATTCGCGCTTTAAATACTGACGAACTTAAGAAAAAACTCGATGAGTCGTATCGAGAGCTGTTCAATTTAAGATTTCGTCTTGCTACCAAGCAGCTTGGTAATTATCATGAAATACGAAATGTCAGGAAAAAAATAGCTAAAATCAAGACAGTAATGAGGGAGCAGGAATTACAGTAGAGGAGTAATTTTACATTGGTTACAGAGACCAGAAAAAACAAAAAGAAGAAAATAGGGCGTGTCGTAAGCAATAAGATGGTAAAGACCGTCGTTGTTATGGTTGAGTACTATATACCTCATCGCCTTTACAATAAACGTGTAAGACATTTAAGTAAATTCAAAGCTCACGATGAACAGAATGCCTGTAAAATAGGTGATGTAGTATCAATAGAAGAAACTAGGCCTCTTTCAAAAGATAAACGTTGGAAGGTGGTCGAGATATTATCTAAAGGTGATTCACAATGATTATGCCTCAAACCAGGTTAAAAGTTGCAGATAACACCGGCGCTAAAACTATCATGTGTATACATGTACCTGGTGGAACTCGCAAAAAGTATGCTCGTGTGGGCGATATAATTGTCGCTTGCGTTAAAGAAGCACAAACGGGAGGCACTGTCAAAATGCATGAGGTAGTACGAGCAGTTGTTGTTCGAACAGCAAAGCAGTACAGGCGTCCGGATGGTTCGTATATAAGATTTGATGATAATGCTGCGGTTATACTTGATGAAAAGAACAATCCGAAGGGCACTCGCATTTTCGGTCCGGTGGCACATGAATTAAGACAGAAAAACTTTATGAAGATTTTATCACTAGCACCAGAGGTTCTTTAATATGAAGATTAGAAAAGAAGATACGGTTCTGGTAATAGTTGGAAAAGATAAGGGCAAGAAGGGTAAAATACGTCAGATAATGCCTAAAGATAATGTATTGATTGTTGAGGGCGTTAATGTGATTAAGCGTCATATGAAGCCAAGGGCACAGGCTAGACAGGCCGGTATTATTGAGCGGGAGGCACCTGTGCAAGTTTCCAATGTTATGCTGATATGTCCGAAGTGCGGCAAGCCGGTTCGTATTCGATCAAAAATCCTCGAGGACGGCAAGCGGGTTAGAGTATGCGGGAAATGCGACGAGGTGATTAACTAATGGCTCGTTTGAAAGAAAAATACCAGCAGGAAATATTGCCTGCCCTGATGAAGGAATTTAAATATACCAGCGTTATGCAGGCACCGAGGGTGGTTAAAGTGGTGATTAATATCGGTATGGGAGAGGCGATACAGCATGCTCCAGCCATGGATGCCGCGCAGCAGGATATGGCAGCGATCTCTGGTCAACATCCTGTGATAACAAAGGCTCGGAAGTCCATTGCCACTTTTAAGCTGCGTCAGGGTATGCCCATCGGTGTTATGGTCACTTTGCGTGGTAAACGAATGTACGAATTCCTTGATAAGCTTATTAGTGTTGCTTTGCCTCGTATACGTGACTTCCAGGGATTAAATCGAAAAGCTTTTGATGGTATGGGAAATTATACTCTTGGACTAAAGGATCAGACGATATTCCCTGAGATTTCATATGATAAGGTTGATAAGGTAAGGGGATTGGAGATATGTATTGTTACAACTGCACGTAACAATGCGGAAGGTCTCAGGCTTTTCGAACTTATGGGAATGCCGTTCTCTCGGTGATAACTGTAGTGAAAGAGGCTTGTTTATAAGATATGGCTAAAGTATCAAGGATTGTTAAAGCGCGAAGAACGCCAAAATTTCAGGTGAGACAGAAGAATCGATGCCAATTGTGTGGTCGGTCGAGGGGATATATACGTATGTTTGGGCTGTGCCGTATATGTTTCCGTATGCTGGCGCTTGAAGGAAAGATTCCTGGCGTTAGAAAATCCAGTTGGTGATATGTTGTTTACGTACAATAAATTGTTTTTGTAAAGGTTGATTATGGTTACAGATCCGATTGCTGATATGTTAACAAGAATTAGGAATGCTACGATGGTGAGGCATGATTTTGTACTTGTGCCTTTATCGAAGCTAAAGCTTGCTGTTGCTAAGATATTACGGGATGAAGGCTTCATAAAAGAATATGAAGTAGTTAAAGGCAAGCAACAGAGGGTGATTAAAATATATTTGAAGTATACAGATAAAAAAGAGTCTGTCATTGAAGGATTGCAAAGGGTCTCTAAACCTGGCCTAAGAGTATATGTTTCTAAATCTGAAATACCGCGCGTTTATGGCGGATTAGGGATGGCGATTCTGTCTACACCAAAGGGAATTATTTCAGGTAAGAAGGCGTGGCAAGAGGGTGTAGGTGGGGAACTCATTTGCTTTGTATGGTAAGGGAGGAAGATAATGTCTCGCATCGGTAAGATGCCAATTACTGTACCAAAGGGTGTTGAAGTAAAAATAAGCGGAAGTGAAGTGCGGGTTAAAGGTCCGAAAGGTGAATTAACGCGCTCATTTGATCCTTCTATTTCAATTACTATGGATAAAGGTGTACTTGAAGTATCTAGATCGTCAGATGAAAAAAAGGTGCGATCATTACATGGTTTGATCAGAACTCTGTTGGCTAATATGGTTATTGGAGTGAGTGAAGGATATCATAAAGATCTAGAGATTGTCGGTGTGGGATATCGGGCTCAGGCTGCTTCGGGTGGAAAGGTTACATTTCAGTTGGGATTTTCTCATGTGAAAGAGATTAATCCGCCAGCGGGAGTGTCGGTTGTCGTTAAAGAGCCGCAGCGCCTAGTTGTGCAAGGAATTGATAAGGAGCAGGTGGGTGATGTGGCAGCTAAAATTCGTGCGATGAGGCCGCCGGATCACTATAAAGGCAAGGGTGTCAGATATTCAAATGAAAAGGTGCGTATAAAACCTGGAAAAGCAGGTAAAGCTGGAGCCAAACGGTGATGGGTGAGTATAACACAAAAAAATCACGTGAAGTAAGACACGATCGTGTTCGTAAGTCAGTTTCAGGCACCGCAGAAAGGCCGAGGCTATGCGTTTATCGCAGCCTGAGTCATATTTATTGTCAAATTATTGATGATAGTCAGGGGCATACTTTAGTATCGGCATCGACGTTGGATCACGAGCTTAAAGCTAATGATAAGAAAAAGACTGAGACAGCTGCATTTGTTGGGAAGCTGATAGCAAAACGTGCATCGGAGAATGGTATTAAAAAAGTGGTCTTTGATCGGGGAGGATACCAGTATCATGGTCGCGTGAAGGCTCTGGCTGATGCGGCGAGAAAAGCAGGCTTGGAGTTTTAATAATGGAAAATTCAAAACAAGGCGATGCCTTAAATGAGAAGCTTGTACATATTAAACGGGTAGCTAAAGTTGTCAAGGGAGGAAGGCGTTTCAGCTTTACAGCTTTGGTAGTCGTTGGCGATGGCAAGGGTACAGTGGGCGAAGGTTTGGGAAAAGCGAAAGAAATACCCGAAGCTATTCGCAAAGGAAATGCAATCGCGCGTAAACGCATGGTTAAGGTAACGATGAAAGATGGGACCATACCATATCAGATAACTGCCAAATACTGTGGTTCAAAAGTTCTTCTGAAACCGGCTTCGCAAGGCACTGGTTTAATTGCGGGTGGCGGTGTTCGTGCTGTTCTTGAAGTTGTTGGGATAAAAGATATCCTTACAAAATCTCTAGGCAGTGAGAACCAAGTAAACGTAGTGCGAGCAACAATAAAAGCTCTGCATCAGTTAAAAACTCCTGAAGAAGCTCTTTCCAGGCGTAAGCCATTGCTTACTAAGGAGGTTCCCGTTGGCTAAATTAGTGGTTACGTGGGTAAAAAGTGGAATAGGTTTCTCACGTGACCAGAGAAATACTATACGTTCCTTGGGGCTTCATCGTTTGAATCAAACCGTTGAGCACGATGATTCTCCATCAATGCGCGGGATGTTGTTGAAGGTTAGACATCTTGTCAAAGTGGAGGAAACCGTTGAGGGAGAATGATCTGGTCCCCTCTCAAGGGGCTAAGCATAGTAAAAAAAGAGTAGGACGTGGATCCGGCAGCGGTCATGGTACTACCGCATGTAAAGGTACAAAAGGACAGAAGGCACGTGCCGGATTCTCCTTACGTCCTGGTTTTGAAGGTGGACAGAACCCGTTAACGAAACGCCTTCCTGAGCAGCGTGGTTTTAATAATATCTTCAGAACTGAATATTCAACGATAAATATATCAAGCCTCAATCGCTTTGAGTCAGGACAGGAAATTAAACCAGAAGATTTGGTAGAGCAGAGGCTGGTTAAATCCCTAAAGAAACCGATCAAAATCCTAGGCAATGGCGAGCTTGAGAAACCATTTACCGTTAGAGCTAATAAGTTCACTCAAACGGCTAAGAGGAAGATCGAGTCCGCTGGAGGAAAAGTAGAGGAAATCAGCCAGTGACTCAAGAGCGGAAAAGTTCCAGACCTCAGTTACTCCAATCCATGATAGATGCCTTCCGTCAGACAGATCTTAGACGAAAGATACTGATTACGTTAGGCATTCTTGTGCTATTCCGCTTTATTGCTCATGTACCTGTGCCCGGTGCTGATCCCGCAGCAATGCAGGACTTTTTAGGCGGAGGCACAAGCGCAGGCTCTTTATTCGGGATGCTGGATTTGTTCAGCGGCAGCGCAATGAGAAATATGAGCATTGCTTCATTGGGGGTTTATCCTTATATTACGGCTACAATCATCATGCAACTTATGGTACCCGTCATTCCTAAACTAAGGGAGCTATCTCGCGAAGGTGATAGCGGCAGAGCTAAAATAAATATATATACACATTGGCTCACTGTTCCTCTGGCCATGCTTCAGGGTTATAGTCAGTTGATTTTACTACAGCGATCTTCTGATGTTCTAAGTAATGTTGGTTTCTCTGGCGAAAATGCTCTTCCTACTATTTCAATGATTCTTGCTATGGTTGCAGGCACTATGTTTTTGGTATGGCTTGGTGAGTTGATAACAGAATATGGTATAGGCAATGGCGTGTCTCTGATAATATTTGCTGGAATTGTTTGTACTCTACCTAACCTGGTAGGGCAGGGAGCTCTAGCGCATAATGCGCTGGGTTTGGTTATTTTTTGTGTATTATCTTTGGTTGTCCTTGTAACCATAATAATTTTTACAGAAGCGCAACGACGTATCCCGGTTCAATATGCTAGAAGCTTGTATCGCGGCGGCAAAGTTTATAGACAATCAGGTGGCACTCATATACCGATACGTGTAAATTCAGCAGGCATGATACCGATTATATTCGCTATGTCCTTTTTGTTAATGCCTGGAATAATTGCTGGCTTTTTTGCCAATCCTGCAGCTCCTAACTTTGCTGATTCAGTGGTTAATTTATTTTCTAGTCAAGGTTATTTCTATTGGATATTGTATTTCTTTTTAGTGGTTGCGTTAACGTTCTTCTATACTACAGTGATCTTTCAACAACAGAATTTGGCTGATACTTTGCAGAAGCAGGGCGCTTTTATACCAGGTATTCGACCAGGAAAAGCTACACATCAGTATTTATCAAAACTGAATAATCGTATTACCTGGGGTGGAGCCATATTCTTGGGTCTTGTGACGATATCACCGTTTATCATACAAAAATTATCGGGACTAGGGCAGGCTCAGCTGCAACTTCCAGCTATTGGCATGATAATAGTTGTTGGCGTAGCTCTTGATACAATGAGACAGTTGGAAGCACAGCTTCTGATGAGAAATTATGAAGGCTTTTTGAAATAGGGAGGATTCATAATGAGGTTGATACTTTTAGGCGCTCCAGGATCTGGAAAAGGGACACAGGCAAAAAATATAGCCGAAAAGGTTGGAATTACACATGTGGCTTCGGGCGACTTGTTCCGTGCTGCAGCTACTAGAGGGGATGAGTTAGGTAAACAGGCCAAGTATTATATGGAAAAAGGCCTTCTTGTTCCTGACGAAATTACTATAAAGATGATTTTAGAGCGTATTGACGCTCCGGATTGTTCAAAGGGAGTCATGCTGGATGGTTTTCCTAGGACATTAGAACAGGCAAAGGCATTAGACCAGGCACTTGGCAAGAAGAAACAAAAAATAGATCGGGTATTCTATATCAAAGTTTCTACTGATGAGTTGGTACGGCGATTAGGCGGTCGGTTCATTTGCCGCAAGTGCCAAGCTCCGTATCATAAGGTATCATCCCCGCCCAAAAAAGAAGGCAAATGTGATAAGTGCGGAGGTGAATTGTATCAACGTGCTGATGATACGCCTGAGACAGTCAGGAAAAGAATTGATGTATATACTAAAGAGACATCACCTTTGATTGATTACTATAAGAAAGCTAAGAAGCTTGTTGAAATAAAGGGCGAAGGGAACATAGATAATATTACTAAGGATATCATCGCATCACTCCCGAAGAATTGAAATGGGGATAGAAATCAAGTCACCCCGCGAGATCGACCTTATGAGGAAAGCGGGGAAAATAGTAGCTATCGTTCTTGATATATTGAAGAAGAGAATTAAACCTGGTATTATCACTGAGGAGTTAGACGCAATATCACTAGACGAATTGAATAAACGCGGCGCGATATCCTCTTTTAAAGGGTATAGAGGATATCCTGCGCATTTGTGTGTTTCTATAAATGATGAATTAGTTCATGGAATACCGGGCAAGCGTGTTCTTAAAGAAGGAGATATTGTCACAATAGATTTTGGTGCTATTTATAATGGCTTCCATGGGGATGCTGCTCGAACAATAGCAGTAGGTCGAATTAGTGACACAGCTAAGAAATTGATAGATACTACTGAGAATGCTTTAAGGGTTGGGATTGAAAGTGCAAGAAGCGGCGCTCGGCTGGGAGATGTATCTTCTTCAATCCAGTCTTTTGTTGAGGCTAATGGCTTTTCTGTGGTGCGTGAATATGCAGGACATGGCATTGGTCGACAAATGCATGAGGATCCGCAGATACCGAATTATGGAAAACCAGGGCAGGGTCTGATTTTGAAACGGGGCATGGCGCTTGCTCTGGAGCCAATGGTTACTGTGGGTGATTGGCATACTAAAGTAGGCAGTGATGGATGGACAGTTTCTACTGCTGATGGTAGTTTGTGTGCTCATTTTGAGGATACGATCGTAATAACTGATGGTAAGGCTGAAATATTGACGGTGTTGGATTAGGCACGTCATATGGCTAAAAAGGAAAGTATTGAAGTTGAAGGAACTGTTGTAAAATCTTTACCCAATACAATGTTCCGTGTTGAGCTAGCTAATGGACATCAGGTGTTGGCTCATATTTCTGGAAAAATGAGGATTCATTATATAAAAATATTAGCGGGAGATAAAGTTTTAGTTGAGTTATCACCTTATGATCTAACGAGAGGCAGGATTACATATAGATTTCGGTAGACTTATGGGCGGTGGAAGGAGATAAGAATGAAAGTTAAAGCATCAGTAAGACCACGTTGCGAGAAATGTAAGGTAGTAAGAAGAAAGGGCATAGTAAGGGTAATCTGTGAGAATCCCAGGCATAAACAAAGGCAGGGGTAAAACTTCACAGCGTGTTAGTTTGGTAATGTTAAAGAAGGCTGAAAAATAAGGACGAAGTTATGGCACGATTAGCAGGGGTAGATCTTCCTAAAAATAAGCGAGTCGAGATAGGTTTGCGATATATATATGGTATAGGACCTACAGCTAGCAGAGTAATACTCGCAAAGGCTAAGGTGGATCCCAATACTAAGGTTAGTGAGCTCACGGAGGGTGAGGTTGGTCAGATCCGTGAAATTATTGAGAAAGAGTATGAAGTAGAAGGTGAACTAAGACGTAAAGTTAATCTTAATATAAAACGGTTGATTGAGATCGGCAGCTATCGTGGTATTCGCCATCGACGTGGGCTTCCGGTTCACGGACAGCGAACCAAAACCAATGCTCGTACGAAGAGGGGAGCACGTAAGACGGTTGCCGGTCGCAGAAGAACTGTATCTAAGAAGTAGAGGGATATTATGGCAGAAAAAGAAAAGAAAAAAGTTACACGTGTTAAGAAGAAAGAGAAAAAATTAATATCTAAAGGTCGTGCATATATACAATCGACTTTTAATAATACGGTAATAACAATTACTGATCAATCTGGGAATACTATTTCCTGGGGTAGTTCAGGAACCGCGGGATTCAAAGGATCGCGTAAGGGGACACCATATGCGGCGCAACTTGCAGCTGAGCAGGCGGCACATAAAGGGGTAGAACATGGGCTTAAGCAAGTTGAAGTGTATGTAAAAGGGCCGGGCAGTGGAAGAGAGGCAGCGATACGCGCGCTACAGGCTGCCGGAATAACTATAACAGGTATACGGGATGTCACTCCCATACCTCATAATGGATGCCGCCCATGCAAGAGAAGGCGAGTGTAGTTATATATTTATCGCATATGAAATTCATCTCTTAGATTTCTAGTGGAAAAGGAGTAGGGCGAAGAAATGGCTCGATATATAGGAGCAGTTTGTCGAGTATGTAGGCGACAGAATGAAAAGCTGATGCTGAAAGGTGAGCGTTGCTTATCAAGGAAGTGTGGTCTTGAAAAACGCAACTCCCCTCCAGGGCAGCAAAAAAAATCTCATAAAAGGAAGATTTCAGACCGAGGCCTACAGCTCAGGGAAAAGCAAAAGACCAGATTTACTTATGGGATAGCGGAGCGACAGTTCCATAGACACTTTGAAGAAGCCTTGAAACGCCCTGGTGCGACTGGCGAAGTTTTGTTGCAGATCCTTGAGATGAGACTTGATAATGTTGTTTATAGATTAGGTTTCGCTGATTCACGTAGTCAGGCGCGACAGCTAGTTTGCCATGGACATATTGTATTGAACGGAAAGAAAACAGATATTCCATCCTGCACGACGCATGTAGAGGATGAAATTACCCTGCGTGCGGGTGATAAAGAGAGAACCTATTATAAAGTCATTACTCAGCAGATAGGGACAAAAACAGTTCCGGGATGGCTTAAACTAGACGTTGAAAAGCTTACCGGTAAAATCATTTCTGTTCCTAACCGAAATGATATTGATTTAAGAATTAATGAGAAGGTTGTAGTTGAATACTATTCCAGATAACATAATTGGAGGTAGCCATTTGACTGAGGCTGTACTACCACAAATAGAGTGTTCAGAGCTCTCGGAAAAATATGGACGATTTGTCATCGAACCTCTTGAAAGGGGTTATGGTGTCACATTAGGAAATGCGCTTAGGAGGGTCTTGTTAAACTCTATCACGGGTTCAGCTGTAACTTGGATGATGATTGAAGGGATTCAGCATGAGTTTTCAACAATTTCCAATGTTAAAGAGGATACAGTTGATTTTATCCTGAATGTGAAATCAATTAGGCTGCGAGCTTTATCTTCACATGGTGGGAAGTTAACATTAAGGTGCAAAGGTGAGCGCCAAGTTACAGCTGGTGATATCGAGCCTTCGGCGGATTTCGAGATAGTTAATCCTGATATGCATTTAGCGACACTGGATACAGCTGATGCCAAATTGGAAGTAGAGTTCAATGTTGAACAGGGAAAAGGTTACCGACTTGCTAGTAAAGCCGAAGGTCTTCCTATAGGGGCTATACCTATCGATGCAATTTTTACTCCTATAAGAAGGGTAAACTATAAAATCGAGACCGTTGCAGTTGAAGAACTGCATGGATATGAGCGTCTAACGGTGGATATATGGACAGACGGTACAGTATCACCAGTAGAAGCCGTAAGTCAAAGCGCTCATATGCTTATTGAGCATTTCCAGCTATTTTATGAACTTGCGAAAGTGCCGTTGAGGGTTGGAGAGAAACAGCCTCGCCTACCTATTCCGTTAGAGCAATATAATATGCCTATTGAAGAACTTGACCTCTCGGTACGCACATTCAATTGTTTGAAACGGGCTGGCATCACAAAAGTAGGCGAGTTGTTTGAGAAGAGCGAGGAAGATCTGTTAAGTATAAAGAATTTTGGGCAGAAAGCTCTTGAAGAACTGAAAGGACAGCTGCAAGGGAAAGGATTTAATCCCCCTAACCTTTTTAATAGTGAAGTAGCCGAAAATGAATTATCGGAGGATACACAGGGGGAGGACGAGTAAGCTATGAGACATAAAGTTTCCGGGAGGCATTTTTCTAGACCGACATCACATAGGTTAATGATGTATCGTAACCTTGTTACCGATCTTTTGAGATATGAGAAGATTGTAACTACTGAAGCTAAAGCGAAAGAGGTTCGCGGTTTTGCAGAACGAATGATAACGTTTGGCAAAGATGGTTCATTGCAGAGTAGGCGTGCAGTACTCTCATTTGTGAATGATAAGCAAGTTGCAGATAAATTATTTAAGGAAATCGCGCCAAAATATGCCCAGAGGGCTGGTGGATATGTTCGTATAGTCAGAATCGGGCAGAGGGTTGGCGATGCTGCGCCGATAGCACAGCTTGAATTAGTGAAGTAGCTGTGAGAATTGCTCTTACTATCGAATATGATGGCACAAGATATTATGGTTCTCAAAGACAAAATAATGTGCCGACGATACAGGGAGAATTGGAAGAAGCTATAGCGAAGATTACGGATGAGCGTGTTCGAACGGTATTTGCAGGACGCACCGATCAGGGTGTCCATGCAAAAGGTCAGGTGGCAGCATTCGAAACAGATTCATCCTTGGCGCTGGAGAATATTGCTAAAGCATTAAACTTTTATTTACCGGAAGATATTGCTATTAAGGAGGCCCACAAAGTCAGAGAAGATTTCGATCCAAGGAGGAATGCACTGAGCCGGGAGTACTGTTATTATATTTGGAATGAACCGATTCGGTCTCCTCTAAGGCGACGGGATGCACTTTTGGTGCGGCGGCCTCTTGAGGTTGATGCTATGAACGAAGCATGCAAAGTCTTGGAAGGAACACATGACTTTGCGCCGTTTGCAAGTGCATTAGAAGGACGCGTGAATACAACTCGTACGGTTTATCGGGCGAGCACGTATAGAGAAGGATCGATGGTCAGTTGCCGTATCGAAGCGAATGCGTTTCTGCCGCATCAGATGCGAATGACGGTGGGTTCTCTTGTAAAGGTGGGTTTAAAACTTAGCGATATAGTGGCTTTCCGTAAAATATTAGAAGATGGAAAGCCTGCAAAGGCGGGACCGGCAGTGCCGCCTCATGGTTTATTTTTAATGAAAGTGAATTATCCTGGTGATAAAATATGAAGACTTATAGTGTTAAATCAGGCGATATTGAACGTCATTGGCATGTTATTGATGCCTCTGGTAAAACTTTAGGGCGACTAGCGTCCGAAGCGGCAATAATTTTATTGGGTAAGAATAAGCCTATTTTCTCAAATCACATTAATG
Source organism: Dehalococcoidia bacterium (assembly GCA_041653935.1). GTDB lineage: Bacteria > Chloroflexota > Dehalococcoidia > E44-bin15 > E44-bin15 > JAYEHL01. The sequence goes on from JBAZEO010000001.1 coordinate 245,674, forward strand.
TGGGGGACTTCGTAGTTGTAATAAATGCCGCCAAAATTAAGGTGACGGGGAAAAAAGATACGCAGAAGATGTATTATCGTCATTCGAATTATCCCGGCGGTCTTGTAAGTGTAAAGTACAGCGATATGCTAAAAACACATCCAGATCGCGTAATTACGTTTGCGATCAAAGGTATGATTCCCCGTAACAGGCTTGGACGTCAAATAATGGGTAGGTTAAAAGTGTATGCGGGTGAAGATCATCCGCATAAAGCTCAGATGGGGAAATCCGAGAAGGGGGAATAGTTGAACGATAAAGGTTACTTACACGCCACAGGAAGAAGGAAGTGCTCTGTAGCTCAAGTACGCATTAATTCAGGTGGCGGTGCTATCATAGTAAATGGTAAGCCGCTTGAGGAGATGTTTCCAATTGAGAGACACAGGAATACAATATTAGAACCATTGGTTGTAACGGATAGTCTTGAGAAATTTAGTATCACTGTTAAGGTTACAGGTGGAGGTTGTTGCGGACAAGCTGGTGCAATACGTCATGGAATAGCTCGTGCCTTGGTAGAAGTTGATCAGAGCCAGAAGAAATTACTTAAAACTCATGGACTGTTGACTCGTGACGCGCGTGTCAAAGAGCGGAAGAAGTATGGCCTTGTAAAAGCCCGGAAGGCGAAGCAGTACACTAAGCGTTAGTTTAATCAGAATATAAGTCGAAATAAAAGACCGCATGCGATGGCTAAAAACGCATGCGGTCTTATTTTGTGCCTATTGCCTACTTCGATGAAGATAGTGCTTTCTTCAAATAATCGATAATCTCTACCGGTGAAGGGTTTATTTCATACAGTATTGCCAGATAGTAACTTGCATAATCTCCTAATAAGATTGAGCTCATCATGCGGCAGAGAGGGGTGGTTCCCTTGGCGTCTATGATCTCATGGGGGATATGCGCTTTGGAGAGGATAGCGCTTGTAATGTCGTAACGTTTAAGAGTACGCGGATTTAAATCAGGAGTTCGCAGCATGATGACTAGCGCTTTGCTAGCCATCTCAGCAGGGAATTTGTATCCTACAACGGCGTTATGGTTCAACTCAGGTAAAGTTTCAGAAAAGGCCCACGCCTTGCTATTTTCGTTGATTTGCGTCTTCCACCTGTAGGCTACACTTGAAAGTATGCCTGCGCCGTAGATTATCACCAGATGATCGTATAGTTTTATTGCTAATTGCTTGGCAGCATTCTTTTTTGCAGGAATATCTTTGCTCAACTTAGCTGATATTTTCTTCAGTGTATCCAGTGTCTCATCAATGTTCAGGAGTTCATCCGGGATGATATCAAGGTTGTGCAGGAATGCCAGCAGCGAGAAGAAGCTGTAGCCCAGCGCCGCCCGCGGCTCCGAGCTGTAGCCGAAGGAGAACAACGGCACACCGTTTTGCGCTGCTATTTCGCTGATCTTGCCTCCGGTTGTGATGACGAACTTTTTGCAGGGCGTTTCCAGCGCCTGATTGAAGGCGGATATGGTTTCTTCAGTATTTCCCGAATAGCTGGAGGCGATGACCAGCGTATTTTTGTCGACTGACCTCGGAAGATCATAATCCCTCTGTACTATGACATCAACATTACTTTGAAGGCTGACCAGTGTTCGCAATAAATCTCCGCCGATGGCAGAGCCGCCCATGCCTATAATCACTATCTTATCGACCTTCTTGAAATCTTTGGGCAATGGCAGAGCTACGGCGCTCTGCCACGCTTGCCTGCATTGCTGCGGCAGGTTGCTGATGCGCTCATGCAAGTTTGTTGTGTCTAGCTTTTCATAAATTTTAGGATCGTCTAAGTTCAACATCAGTTCACCCCCGTCAGTTTTTTCCCTTCCTCGATGAAGCGTTTTACTTTTTTCATACTGTTGCTCTCAGAGTATATGCGCATAATCGGCTCTGTGCCGGAGAAGCGTATCAGCAGCCAACTGCCGTCTTTCAATAGAAATCGGAAGCCGTCCCTTGTGTCGATTTCGCGCACGGCTGTTCCAGCGATGTTTGAAGGTTTGCTGTTCGTCAGCTGTTTCATTATCGTTTCGCGATCTTCAGCCGGGAAATCGATGTCCAGCCTGTCATAATAGTGCGGGCCGACCTTGCTGTAGAGATATTTGATAAGCTGTGATGGGCTTTTCTTTAGAGTTATCATGAAGTCCAGAAAGAATAGCCCTGAGAGAATCCCATCGCGTTCCGGCATATGCCCGCGATAGCCGTAGCCTCCGCTTTCCTCGCCTCCCATCATGGCATTCTCTGCTATCATCAGCGGCGCAACGTATTTGAATCCAACTGCTGTTTCAAATACGGGGACGTTATATAATTCGCCCAGGCGGAATAGCATATTGGTGGTTGTTATCGTTTTTATTATAGGACCACGCTGTCCTTGCACTTCAAGTAAATACAGCGCAAGCAGTGCGTAAGTCTGCAACGTAGTTATAAATTCACCTTTTTCATCCATTATACCGATGCGATCAGAATCGCCGTCGGTCGCTAGGCCGACATCGGCGCTGCTCTGCCTGATCTTTGCAGAAAGCTCCATAAGGTTGTGCGCTATCGGTTCAGGCTGGATACCCGGAAAGAGGGGGTTGCGCTTTTTGTGGATCTCTGTGATCTTCGTCTTTCCACCGCCCAGGATGTTGCGGAAATACCCCGCGCCGGCTCCGTACATCGAGTCGACCGCAATGTTAATGCCGCTGCGTCGGATCTTATCTATGTCGACTAACTTGCTGATATGCTTTATGTAGGCAGGTGCAGGATCGAATTTCTGTACGGCTCCGTTCTTAATAGCGTCATCCAAATGAATCTGCTTGACTCCTGCGCCGGCTTGTATACGGGCGATTCCCTTTTCCAGTTCTACAATGACCTCCGGCGAGGCGCTGCGTGCGTCGCTCTGTTTGAATTTAAAGCCGTTCCATTGTCCCGGATTATGGCTGGCTGTGATGATGATGCCTCCGCCGGCTTTGAGATTGAGTATCGAATAGCTGATGACAGGCGTCGGCGCGGCACTTTCACATAGGTAGACCTTTATTCCATTTGCAGCTACGACCTCGGCGGCAGCTGCGGCGAAGTTCTCGGAGGCGAATCTGGTGTCATAACCTATGACCATGCCGCGATTGGCTAGGCCGGCTGACTTCATATATTCGGCGGCGGATTGTGCACAGATTTTAACGTTGTCGAAAGTGAAATCATCCGCGATAATAGCGCGCCATCCGTCTGTGCCGAATTTAATCTTCGATGCCAATTTATCCCTCCGCTGCGGTGAGCGATATGCTATTTTCCGTTCTTATTTTGAGAAGCTGACAGTTTCTCATCCGGCATGACTTTTGTATCGAGCGCTAGTGTTGTGTTTTGCTCTATGGATACCTTGTTGCCTATTATGCATCCAGCTGCAATATCGCAGCCTTCGCCGATCGAAACAGCGTCGGCAATAATGCACTGATGGAGTTTTGCGCCTTTGCCGATTTTGACATTATGCCAGATAATCGATTTTTCAACAAGGCTGTCGGCGCTGATACGGCAATCTGGCCCGATTACAGACGGACCCTTTATATGAGCATTTGCTTCTATAACGCAATTGCGCCCGATCACTGTTGGGCCATCAATCTTGGCTTTATGATGTATATTGCATCCTTCCTCGACCCATATATTTCTGTTGTATATACTGCCGGGAAAATCTGTAGCGATCTCACCAGTTAGCAGGTCGCTATTAACTCTCATGTATTTCTCCGGTGTCCCTATGTCGATCCAGTAGCCGTGTGAATTGAAGCTATAGAAAGGATCTCCGCGTTCCAAAAGCAGTGGGAAAAGGCCGCGTTCGAACATATAGCTTTGGTTAGCAGGAATATAGCCTAAGAGATCAGGATCAAGTATGTAGGTTCCAGCGTTAATCATGTTTGTTGTAACAGCTTCCCTCTTTGGTTTTTCCACAAAGCGCTTAACACGGCCGCTCGAATCTGTCTCCACTACGCCGTACATGGTAGGATCATCGACCGTTGTCAAAGCTACAGTCGCCTTAGCCGACTTCTTTCTGTGTGTCTCAAGCATTGCGGTGAGGTCCATATCGGTGAATACATCGCCGTTGAAAACGAAGAAAGTATCATCCAGGTGCTGCGCCACGTTTTTTACTGCGCCTGCGGTCCCTAGAGGTGAGTCCTCGACAACATATGTCAGCTTTACTCCGTAATCGCTGCCGTCGCCGAAGTAGTCTCTGATGTGGTCAGGCAGGTAACATAATGCCAGAACAATATCATCTATGTTGTGGCTTTTCATGTATTTGAGCATATGTTCCAGAAACGGACGGTTTAGAATAGGTACCATAGTTTTAGGCGTGCTATATGTTAGGGGTCTAAGCCTCGTTCCCTCGCCGCCTACCAGGATGACCGCTTTCACTTTAGCCTGTTTCCTTTACGCTCGATTAGCTATAGATTGCCACATCATTTAGTTTTGAGGCCAGCTTCTTTCCTGAGTATATTCGCTTTGTCTGTTTTCTCCCATGGCAGGTCGAGATCGGGACGTCCGAAGTGCCCGTAAGCAGCAGTCTGGCGGTAGATAGGTCGTCTCAGATCCAGGGATTCTATAATAGCACCGGGCCGCAGGTCGAAATGTTTATTAATAAGCTTGACAATGATATCGTCTGATACTTTGTTGCTGCCAAATGTTTCAATAGAAACCGATAGCGGATGGGCCTTGCCGATCACATAAGCTACTTGAATCTCTAGGCGGTCGGCCAGTCCGGCGGCCACGACGTTCTTAGCAATGTATCGTGCCATATAGGAGGCCGAGCGATCCACCTTGGTGCAGTCCTTCCCAGAGAAGGCTCCGCCGCCGTGACGGGCGATGCCACCGTACGTATCGACGATTATCTTGCGCCCGGTAACACCCGTATCAGATACCGGTCCTCCGATGACGAATCTGCCGGTTCCGTTCACATAGTATTTCGTATCAGTATCGAGTAACTTGGCGGGAATCACCTCGTTAATCACGTGCTTGATTATGTCTTTTTCAATCTGGTCATGGGTCACATTATCGTCATGCTGGGCGCCGATGACGACGTTAACTATACGTTTCGGAATGCCCTTACTGTATTCGACGGTGACCTGAGATTTACCATCGGGACGCAGGTATTTGATTATTTTTTCCTTCCGGGCTTGTGCCAGCTGCCGGCACAGTTTGTGCGCCAGGGTGATGGAAAGAGGCATCAGTTCCGGAGTTTCATTGCAGGCAAAGCCTACCATCATGCCCTGGTCTCCCGCGCCGATTTCATCTAGATGGCTGACGCCGGCGCTTTCCTTGGCCTCCATCGACTTGCTTACGCCTTGGTCGATATCGGTTGATTGTTCTTTGATAGACACCATAACACCCACAGACTGATAGTCGAAACCATACTCAGGCTTGGTATATCCTATATCCCGTACTACTTTCCTTACTATCTGTGGCACATCAACGTAGCACTTGGTGGTTATCTCACCCATGACTATAACTAGACCTGTAGTCGTGGCTACTTCGCAGGCTACCCGGCCGAACGGATCCCTTTCCATGATGGAATCAAGAATAGCATCGGATATCTGATCACAAAGCTTATCAGGATGACCTTCCGTAACCGACTCAGAGGTCAGAAATAGAGAGGGTAACGTCATAAATGTACTCATTGCAATTCCTTTCCAGATTATGTACCTAGTTCCCAGCTCTCAAGGTATTTTCGCTGTTCGTCTGTCAGAGTGTCAATAGTTATATCCATTGATGCCAGCTTCAATTTGCCTACTTCCTTATCAATTGCCGTCGGCACATTGTAAACGCCCGGCTTATCGATTCCTTCTTTAACGAGGTATTCCGCGCAAAGCGCTTGATTGGCGAAGCTCATATCCATGACACTGGCCGGATGACCTTCAGCCGCTGCTAAGTTGATTAACCTTCCTTCTCCCAATAGATAAATCTTCTTACCACCTTTTAGAGTGTATTCATCTATATTAGGCCGAAGGCCGCGTTTGGAGACTGCGATCTTTTCGAGAGCGTCTATGTTTATCTCAACATTGAAGTGGCCGCTATTCGCTACGATTGCTCCGTCCTTCATCTTTGGGAAGTGCATTTTATCAATAACGTTTATATCTCCGGTAAGCGTAATGAAGACATCTCCTACCTTTGTCGCCTCGGCGATCGGCATAACTGCGTAGCCATCCATCGTTGCCTCTAAAGCACGAATCGGATTGACTTCGGTGACAATAATATGGCTTCCCATCCCTCTTGCCCTCATGGCGACGCCCCTGCCGCACCAGCCGTATCCGCATACGACCACGGTCTTGCCGGCCCACAGGATATTTGTCGCACGGGTGATGCCATCTAGCGTGCTTTGACCTGTGCCGTATCTGTTATCGAACAGGTGTTTGGTGTCCGCTTCATTCACTGCGATTATGGGATATTTAAGTTTCTTCTCCTTGGCCATGCTGTTCAATCGAATGCAGCCCGTGGTTGTCTCCTCCGTGCCGCCGATGATATTCTTTATAAGGTCTTTGCGTTCTTTATGAATAGTGGACACGAGGTCTGCGCCGTCGTCCATTGTTATGTTCGGCTTTGTATCCAGCGCAGCATTGATATGCTTATAATAAGTTTTATTATCCTCACCTTTTATAGCGTAAACCGGTATCCCGAATTTTTTTACAATGGCAGCAGCCGTCTCATCCTGTGTCGATAGAGGATTTGAGGCACATACCACTACTTCAGCTCCGCCTTCTTTCAGTGTAAGCGCCAAGTTGGCTGTCTCTGTGGTGACATGAAGGCAAGCCGCAACGCGTATACCTTTTAGAGGTTTCTCTTTAGCGAAGCGTTTGCGTATTAAACGCAGCACCGGCATGTCGCGTTCGGCCCATTCGATGCGTATCGCTCCTGCTGCTGCGAGCGATGGATTTTTAACATCTGCCTTTACTTTGGCCATTATGAATTTTTCCTCCTAATGTAGTTTGAACTGATCCGCAACCCAGTCTGGTACATCTACAGTACCAAGAATAATCGGTTTCTGGTGACAATCGCTGCCACCAGTCATTATAAGCCCATTTCGCTTAGCGAAACCAGTATAGTGAGCCGCTATTGTTTTATTGCTCCTGGGATACCAGCATTCAACACCATCAATATATTCCAGCATGTAATTCGCAATAATATTAGTCTGCGTATTTAAATTTGCGGTTATCTCCACCAGGGAAGTCCCATGATCATCGCTGGGATGCGCATGTACCAGTACGCCGCCTGCATTTCTTATTAATTGAGATGCTTCTTCCAGTGATAATGGAAACTTCGGCACATCAAGTCTTACGAGATACTTATCGAATGCTTGTTGCTTGTCCCTGACAATTCCTTTTTCGACCAGGTAGTTCGCGATGTGCGGCCTGCCGAAGGCTCCGTCCACACGGTCGCGTATATTTCTAATGTCATCATTGCTGAATTTTGGTAAGCCTTCTTTATCGAATGCAGCATTCAGCTTTTCCAGAATTTGTGCTGCTCTCTTTTCACGATGAGCTCTTAGCAACTTTAGCTTCTCAATAAGCTCTGGGTTACCTGCGTCATAGTTGTAGCCTAAGAAATCGAGGGAGGCGGTTTTATTTTTATATTGAAAGGTGACATTCAGTTCCACGCCGGTAATATAACTAATTCCAAGCTTTGCGGCCAGACTACACGCATCTTTCTGACCATCTATGTTGTCATGGTCAGTGATAGACATAAAATTGATATCCCTGCGCTTTGCTTCATGGAACACCTCTTCAATTGGCAGATTGCCGTCCGAGTATGTTTTGGTATGGATGTGCAAGTCTATCTTCATTTCGACTTATCTTTTCTCTACATCTATGATATACCATGTATTCGATTCATCATATTGAGTATCGACTATCAGATGAAGGATATCGAGATTCGGGAAGCTATTTTTCAGGTCATCGAGATCAACCTTCTCGAACTGTTTCTCGTTGTTTATATAAGCTTGCTCGTCTAGCGCATTGGATTCATAATTTTCTTTGGTTCGTTTTAAGATGCGGGCTATCGCTATACTACGTGGGCAGCGTGTTTGTAGAATGACAAGCGTTTTACTGTACTTGTTGGCAATTTCAGCTACTCTTTTCCTTAGTGTTTGGATTATGAACGTGGCGTCAATTATAACTCCATCGCCCTCTTTTAGATATTCTTCAGTACGGCGGAATACTTCATCATAGACCCTCATCCGTTTATCCGTGCTGGATGCAACCCTTTGATCAAATATATCTTCGTTTTTAAGAACTTCCTTTCGTATAATATCGCTGCTCATGATAGGGTAGCCTGTGATTTTGGATATCTCCTTGCTGATGCCGGTTTTGCATGTGCAGGGCAACCCGCAGGTTATTATTAATGCATTCGGTCCCAGTTTTGCAGTTATAAATTTTTCTAAAGGCGTTCTCATTTTCACTAACTCGAGCAGGTATCAACTGGCGGTGTTAGTATACGTCTCGGCGAGATTAAAGTATCTCTTTGCGGACTTCAGACATTTTACTCTGTCATCCGCGGGTATATTGATGTCGTCATATTTAAAGCTCTCAACCTTGCCGCGCACGCAGGCCCGGTAGCATTTGTAGAAATTTAACATTTCATTAAGGTTGTTATCTCCAGATACTTCTATATATGAGTTGACGAAGTGTCTCGAAAGGTCCTGCCTGTCGAACCGGTCTAGGTCCATAGCGAGGAATGCTACCTCGCTGGCGACATCGCCGCAGCGAAACCGGTCACTAAATTCTATACAATCGTAGATGTATATGCTGTCGGCGAGGCATATATTTGAGGCATGCAGGTCGCCGTGGCAATCTCTTATCCTGCCGTCGGCTGCTCGATGCTTGAAGGCGGCTTCGTTTCGAGCGATGAAATCCTTGGTGTAATCGTTTATTTTCCTATACATTTTATCGGTCAGAGATGTTCCGATGTATTTCTCGGATTGTGATAGGTTGCCCAGAACATTATCAGCGATGACAGATATATCGCCATAGCCAGTGATTTCTTTGCCTGTTGCCGCATGGCGGTGAAACTCCGCTACTTTAGCTGCGACAAGCATAACCATGTCAGCCGTGAGTTTGTTATCAAGTATAAGGCTATCCATCATTCTATCAGCCGGCAGTTGCAGCATCTTCACGGCATACTCCGCTATGTCACCTTCCCCGTTGATGATATAACGTCTCTTATATGCTGTGATCGGCACGACGCCTAAGTATATCTCCGGGCATAGGCGGCGGTTCAGCAGTACCTCCTGATTGCAGAAATATTTCCTTCTTTCGAGGGTAGTATAGTCCAGATAGCCAAAATTAACAGGTTTTTTCGTTTTATATGCGTACTTGCCGGTTAGGAATATCAGCGACATCTGTGTCTGAATCAAGGCCACTCTCACAGGTCTCTCGGGATAAGCCTTGGGGTTAAGAAGTGACTGTATTAGTTCTTTTTGATCCACCATTTTGCATTGAGCTCTTTACAGTCGTCTTTTGTTATTTCTTGCTGGCGGCTTGTATGAATCTTTCTATCGAACGGTCGTATGTGTGTTCGTCTGCGGGAGAGAACAGGCATCCCGGCAATTCCCCCTGTCTCCTGTGATATGTGATGCACTCGCAACACTTTCCCTTACGCGAGCATGGCTCGTATGTGCAAGAGCACTTCTCCATATTTGATTTGACGTTACATTCCAACTACAGGTTCCTCTTACTTAACGTATTTATTTCTAAATGCTAGTGAAAGTTCAGAAAGCATACTTAGCGTATGTTCGGCTACCTCTTCAGAAACAGCACCTAGACCGCATGCGGGCGTCAATAGGCTCTGCTCTATTATTTTGTTGCGTTTAATTCCTTTGCGCTCAATTCCGGCCATACCATCAGTTAATCTGTCTAATAAACTTGAAACCGCTTCATTATTAACCGCTTTCTCTTCGTGAGGTACAATTCCCCAAGCAAGAATGCCTCCGCCATCCAGGAATTTTCCTAAAGCTTCTTGATATAGAGCTATTGTATGGCTGTGAGTATAGGCGTCAAAGCTGACAATATCTACAGAGGTATCCAGTATTAGCGACCAGTCTGTATTGCCGCAACAATGAATGCCTTTCACCCCTTTAATTCCCTCGAACGCTCCTGCCAAAAGTTCGATAATGCGCTCTCTCGGTATGGATACGAAAGCCGAACCTATGGAGGACATGTAAGGTTCATCGAAGAAAAGTATCGTGTTATCGGATATTTCTCGGAGTTTACTCTCCTGCCAGCGGGCTTTCATATTCAGATGTTTGACTGCGGCATCGGCTGCGGTTTCATCATAGAGAACAGGGCGGCGGTTTTCGTCTGTCACGGTCATGCCCCAGGTGATAGGTCCTGTGACCTGTCCCTTTACAACTAAAGGATTATCAGGTTTATGATTGATGAACTCGTGCAATCCTGCAGCATATTCCTTAGTAATGGCAAACTCTTCGATTTTGTTCTCAAGGTATGCCGCGTATAGTTTTTCGAGAGGCTTTTCGAAGCCTTGCGATAAGTTGACATAAATCTTATCCTTCTCGATTACTACTCCGGGAAAACCCTCGCTGTACTGAGCATACATATTTTCCAGAAAGGAACGTTTAGGTAACTGTGGCCATAATGGAATTTCAGGAAGGTATTTCGCTATCAGCGAGCATGCCTTCTTAGGGTCTGTATGAGGCAAGCTGCCGATAGCAGTTGGCAGACCGCTTAACTGGAACTTTGAGCGGGATAACGTTTTCACTTTAATGAATATACTTTCCTATTATGAGAGCTAAGTCCTTCTTTGTTTTGGGTGGTATCAGCGCGGGATCGGTCATAATAGCATTTTGGAGTGCACTGGCGCACTGGCAATCACGTTTATCGGGTATGCATCTCGCCGCTCTCTTGATGATTCGCTTTGACATGTCAGCGGTGCGTTTCAGGTTGGCGATCGCGATCTCTATAGTTACTTCCTCTTCGGTCTCATGCCACACATCGTAATCGGTGACACAGCCCAGGGTTGCATAGCATATCTCCGCCTCGCGAGCCAGTTTGGCCTCTGGCAGGGCGGTCATGCCGATAATGCTGGCGCCCCACGAGCGATAGAGATTGGACTCAGCCTTTGTGGAAAAAAGAGGCCCTTCCATTATAATATATGTTCCTTCGGGATGGACCTTTGCCCCTTCTTCGAGGGCTGATTTATACAGAATATCGCTGAGACACGGGCAGAACGGTCTGGCAAATCCGACATGTGCGACTATACCTCCCGTGAAGAAGGAATTAACCCTGCTCTTGGTGCGGTCGATAAGCTGGTCGGGGACAACGAGATCCAGCGGGTGGATGCTCTCCTTCAAACTGCCCACAGCGCTTACCGAGATGATCCAGTCCACTCCCAGAGACTTGAGCGCATAGATATTAGCCCTGGCAGGTATCTCGGTTGGGCTGACGAAGTGGCCTCTGCCGTGTCTCGGTAAGAAAGCGATTTCAGTTCCGTCGAGTGTTCCTACTATAATGGAATCGCTGGGTTTGCCGAACGGCGTCTTTGGTTTAACTTCTTCTATATTGGTCAATCCTTCAATCTCATATAATCCGGTGCCGCCGATAACGCCTATCTTAGCCTTGGGCATATGTTGTTCTCTCCTGTCTTGGTAGCTGTAATCGGGTTGTGTTTGCGGATATTATTTCAAGTGACGCAACCGGTCGCTGTACGGCTCGTGCGATATTCCTTGCTCTGTAATTATAGCAGATATATAACGATGAGGAGTAATGTCGAAGGCGGGGTTGGCTACGTTGGCGCCGCGAGGGGCTATCGGAACCCCTTTGATATGTGTCACTTCTTCCGAAGGGCGCTCTTCTATCGGGATCATTTCGCCGGAAGCTATGGACAGGTCTATCGTGCTTGTCGGAGCCGCTACGTAGAATGGCACCCCGTTTTCCATCGCAAGCACGGCGATGTTGTATGTGCCGATCTTATTCGCGACGTCACCGTTGGCAACGATTCTGTCGGCTCCCACTATCACACAGTCGACTTTTCCTTTTGAAAGGAAGTATCCGGTCATCGTGTCGGTAATGAGAGTGAAGGGAATGCGATACCTGGTAAGTTCCCATGCGGTCAGGCGTGATCCCTGCAGCAATGGGCGTGTCTCACCGGCGAACACATGTATCTTTTTCCCGCTTTCCCACGCAGCTTTGATAACGCCGAGCGCGGTGCCGTATCCTGCCGCTAATGCTCCTGTATTGCAGTGGGTCATGATTGTATCGCCGTTCTTTATCAGCGAAGACCCATGAAGGCTTAGTGTCCTTTCCATCTCCTCATCTTCCGCATCTATCCTTTTCGCTTCCGCGACGAGAGCATTCTTTATCTCCTCGACTGTAGCGCCTTTTTTTGCTGCATTATTCATCCTTTTGAGGGCCCAGAACAGGTTCACTGCGGTGGGACGAGTGGCAGACAGATCATCGGATATGGCTCGCAACTCTGTAAGGAATTCCTTTTTCGATTTGTTCTTAAGACTATTTGCACCTAGTACTAGACCGTATGCGGCTGCGATGCCGATAGCCGGGGCGCCGCGCACCCTAAGCACCTTAATGGCTTCAACTACATCTCGATAATCTGAAAGCTCCAGATATAGTTCTTCTTGCGGAAGCTTCGTCTGGTCTATCAAACGAACTTTGCCTGATACCCATTCAACTGCTTTCAGTTCGGTTTTCTTTCTCATGCTTTGTACTTTCGCTGGTTATTCGAGTATCTTGAATTGCAGCACATCGACCAGTCCCTTGTCGGTTAGCCGCAGTTCCGGTATCACCGGCAACGCCAGGAATGATAGCGTTGCGAAAGGTGCCGCAAGCTTCGAACCTAGACCGGTGGCAGCCTTCTCCACTTGCTCTAGCGTCTTAACGACTTTATCGAGCGGTTGATCCGATAGCAGTCCGGCGATGGGAAGCGGAAGCGCGCCGAGCACTCTGCCATCGCTGACAACAACGAGCCCTCCGCCCAACACCTCGACCTTCTTTATTGCAGTATAGAGGTCTTTGTCATTTACACCTACTGCAACAATGTTGTGGGAATCGTGAGCAATGGATGAAGCAAGTGCGCCGCGTTTTATGCCGAATCCTTTCACCAATCCCAGACCGATGTTACCGGTGGCTTTGTGGCGTTCCACAACGACGAGCTTTAAGATGTCGTGTTTCGTGTCAGCTACCACAGCACCGTCTTGTATTTTCGCTTTCTCGCTGATGCTTTTAGTGATTATCTGATTCGGTACGATCTCTATAACCGGATGATGCCATGTGTTCGCATCTATTTTAAGCCGTTCGATTTTAAACGGCTTCACTTTCATCGTATGAGTCATTTGTGTATTTGTACGTATCGATGGTGCGAACAGTGATTTGCCGGCGCGGACTACCATCTTGCCGTGGTAGAATACCATCTCTGTTTTAAACCTGCGCAGATCGCTTAGGACGGCTATGTTCGCTATATATCCCGGGGCGATGGCGCCGACAGCAGGGATTCTGAAGCGTTCCGCTGTATTAATCGTAGCCAGCTGTATAGCGCGCACAGGGTCTAGTCCCAGCTTTATTGCCTTGCGCACTACCGCATCGATATCGCCGTCTCTCAGCAGGTCGGAGCAGCTTCGATCATCTACAACAAAGACGCAACGTTTATAGGTTTTATCGGTAACCAGCGGCAGCAGTTCCTTAAGGTTCTTCTCCGACGACCCTTCGCGGATCATGACGTACATGCCTTTACGTAGCTTCTCTTGCGCCTCAGTGAGTTGAGTCGATTCGTGATCCGAGGTTATGCCACTGGAGATATAGGCATTCAAATCCTTACCGCCAAGCCCTGGAGCGTGCCCGTCGATAACTTTGTCCTGAGACGCATTGATTTTGGCCAAGACCTGGCCGTCGGCGAACAGAACGCCCGGGAAGTTCATCATCTCGCCTAAGCCTATAGTTTCATCAAAAGAAAGCATATGGCGCATATCATCTGATGTCAGACAAGCACCGGCGGTCTCAAGATGCGTTGCCGGGACGCAGGATGGAGCCATGAAGTAAAGATTGAGAGGTAGGGATTTAGCACAGCTTAGAATATATTTGACTCCGGCGATGCCTTTTACATTCGCGATCTCGTGGAGGTCTGTCACAATCCCGGTGACGCCGCGTGGAACCACTGCCTCTGCATATCGTGCGAGATGCAGCATCGAACTCTCTATGTGAACATGGCCGTTGATAAGCCCGGGCGAAACATACTTGCCTTTGAGATTGATTACCTCTTTGCTTTTGTCGTAATCGCCGATGCCGGCGATTCGGTTTCGCCAGATAGCTATGTTACCTTCCTCGATCTCTCCGCTAAAGGTATTTATTATCTTAGCGTTTGACAGGATCAGGTCGGCAGGGGCGATGCCGCGAGCCACAGCTATCAGTTTGTCTAGGTCCATTCAATCCTCCACGATGCAGATATCGGGCAACTGTCGGTATTCCTGGTTACAATCTATTCCATAGCCCACTACGAATTTGTCCGGAATGGTGATGCCGACATAGTCAACAGTAATTTTCACCTTTCTGCGAGAGGGCTTATCCAGCAGGGCGCAGGTCTTGACGGAGGCCGGCTTGCGCTTTTTGACGTATTTTACAAAATGGCTTATAGATAACCCTGTATCTACTATGTCATCGACAACGATTACATCTCTGCCTTCCACTGACGCTTGTAAGCCGTGTACCATCCTCACCTTGCCCGAGCTTACTTTCGCTGAGCCGTAGCTTGAGAGCCGTACGAAATCTATCTCAGCCGGTATATTTAAAAAACGGATGAGATCAGCCAAGAATACGAAAGAACCTTTCAGTATCCCGATGATTAGAGGGCTCTTACCTTTATAGTCATTGTTTATCTCTTGCGCAAGTCTCCTGACTTCAAAAACAATCTCTTCTTTAGAAATAAGCACCTTCGGTTTTTTGTATGACGGTTCTGTCTCAGTACTGCATTCCTGTTGTTGAAATAACTCATCTTGTACGGGTTCGAGACGATCGTACCATTTGCATAGAGGGACGCCGATAGCGGCAAACAGACAGTTATCCAGATGCATGCCAGAAACGCAGCCCTCCGCAGCATTTTCCTCGATCTCGCACCAATGCTCTTGGTAATCTTCTTCGGGGTCGTATTGTCCGAGTTTATGATGCGAGCATGTAGAACAACGAGCGGGACGCAAGAAATCCATACCATCCTCCGTAAGAGACATTATATTTACTCTGTATCTATGTGTCTACTCTCTAGCTTGACACTATATGAATACTCGTTTATTATCGCTAGTATCGTCCGTATCTGAGATGAGCTATGAAATACAAAACAATAAAATATAAGAAAAAAGGCCTTATCGCCTATATCATTCTGGATCTTCCAGAAAATGATTTCTCGATACGTGATTGCATGTTCACAGAGCTTTTAGATGTATGCGATATTATAAGCCAAGATAATTCTATAAATGTTTTAGTTGTTAAAATTTCTGGAGAAACGCTCTCACTTGGAACAACACATGATGCTAATTCAACGATATGTGAAGCTATTAACGCTGTTGCCGGCCTTGAAAAGATAGTCGTTGCTGTAATAAATGGTGACGCTATCGGTGAAGGCCTTGAATTAGCTCTTGCTTGTGATGTTCGCATAGCCAGCGATAGGTCTCGTTTTGCACTTCCGAGTGTTAGTAATGGAAGCATTCCCTCAAGCGGAGGCACTCAACGACTTCCTAGATTGATAGGTCAAGCCAATGCCTTAGAACTTATTTTGACAGCCACTATGATTGATGCTGCGGAAGCTTTTCGAATTGGGCTTGTACAGAAAATCATTCCCTACCAGGACATTGATAAAGAAGCCGATATCCTGATTAAGAAAATCGCGGAGAAAGCTCCTATTGCGCTGAGGTTTTGCAAAGAGGCTGTTAACAAAGGAATGGACCTCGCTTTTGAGCAAGGATTGAGGCTTGAAGCCGATTTGTACTTTCTCATTCAGACTACAAGCGACAGAATGGAAGGAATCAAGGCGTTTTTAGAGAAGAGACCACCTACATTTAAAGGCGAATAATAAGGTTCACCATAGATAGTAAACTATATACCATTTTAGGGCCTACATATATATGCACGATTAAGCAAAATAAGCACCCCCTAATGTTTTGACAGTGATTGTGGTAAAATAAATCTGTGAGTGGCTTCGAGACCATAATCTACGACAAGCACGACGGAATAGCAAGAATTACGCTGAACCGTCCTCATGTGTTAAATCGATATAATGTCAAAATGCGTGACGAGCTATATGAAATTCTCTCTGCAATAAGAGATGATCCTGATGTGCAAGTAGTAATAATTAATGGCGCTGGGGATAAAGCCTTTTGTGTTGGCGCGGACCTGACGGAGTTTGGTACAGCGCCTTCACCTATAATAGCTCGGCGGGTGAGATGGGAACGTGATGTTTGGGGTTTGTTAGGAAGCCTAAAGCAGCCTGTAATCGCTGCATTGCACGGATATGTGTTAGGCTCCGGGGTAGAAATAGCTTTGTTTTGCGATATTAGGATTGCTTCTAATGATGCAGTCTTTGGTGTTCCCGAAGTCGCGCTTGGTATGATCCCTGCAGCGGGAGGAAGCCAGACACTACCTCGTACTGTCGGTGTAGGAAAAGCTTTACAGTTGCTTCTAAGTTGCGATTATATAGATTCTGAAGAAGCTTTGAGGATTGGCCTTGTTAATAGGTTAGTTAGACGTCAGGACTTAATATCTACGGCTGAAACGATGGCCAGAGGCATAAAGGCTAATAACAATGTGGCAGTACGATACGCAAAGGAAGCTATAAAGAGTGGGAGGGACTTACCCTTAGATCAAGGTTTATCGTTAGAAAAAAATATGGCAGATATTGTTAGAATATTAACCGGG
The DNA here is from genome assembly GCA_041653935.1 of Dehalococcoidia bacterium. Lineage (GTDB taxonomy): Bacteria > Chloroflexota > Dehalococcoidia > E44-bin15 > E44-bin15 > JAYEHL01. The sequence continues at coordinate 262,573 of JBAZEO010000001.1, forward strand.
AATGAGCCCCCAATTATGAGTGCTATTTATACATAAGTGATTCTATCCAGGGTATGAGAATGGGAAATCAGCTAAAAGGGGCCATATCGGAACAGCTAGTAGAGGCGGCAGCAAATCTGGTATTTGATGCAAAGAAAATAGTAGCCTTTACCGGAACAGGGATAGCTAGTTCTACTCAGGTTCAGCAAGGAAAATCCTCTGGTAACCTTGAAGATGATTCGTTCCCCAAATTTCAAGGCGATCCTAATACAAGAAAAAGAAGCTGGCAGCTATGGACCATGTTTCATATGATAGAAACTTCGCAGCCTAATGCTGTGCACTATGCTATAGCGGAAATATACAAAATGGGCAAGCTTGAATGTATCATAACTCAAAATGTGGACGGATTACATCAAAAGACAGGTATCCCTGATGATAAGTTAATTGAGCTTCATGGTTCATTAAGATGGTTGAAGTGTATTAATTGCGGGAAACGTTACCATATCTTGGACATCGCAAAGAAACTAGCCGAAGGTCAACATGATGAATCTATTTGCTTGGATTGTGGAGGTAAGTTAAAGGCAGCTACTGTTTCCTTCGGTGAGCCTCCTTTGACAGAAGAGGTGAGCAAAGCTGAGAAGTTTTCACGGAATTGTGATTTGTTTATGCTGATTGGATCATCGTTAATGATATATCCAGCAGCATATATGCCTATATATGCTATTGAATCGGGTGCGAAGCTTATGATAATTAATATGGGTACATTACAAATAGATGATAAGGCGGATGTCTTTATTCAAGGAGATGTAGGGAAAACATTATCAGCTGTTATCGATCAGGTTAAGAAGAAAATGGGTGCTTCTTAGAACCTGTATATTTGAAATATCAGAGTATTGTAACAGAGTAATTTGAATCTAATATGCAGTCCAAATTCTACAAGGAGGGAAGTTAGAGAAATGGTAGACAAGTCTGTCGCAACGCTAGAGGAGGCGATAGCTGACGTACAAGACGGAGCTATAATAGCAATCCCCGGATTCTTTGTTGCGGGCGTGCCTAGAGCATTGCTAAGGGGAATAATTGCAAAAGGTGTCAAGCACTTGACGTTGGCATGTGGATGTGGAGCACTGGTCGGGGCGAGGGAAGAATGTGAATTACTAGTTAAGAATGAGCAACTAGATAAGGTTATAGACTCGTATCCGCTCGATCGCTCAGCAACTAAAGGCGCAAGTAATCCGTTTGAACAGGCTGTCAGGGCGGGGAAGATAGAAGTCGAGATTTTCCCTATGGGTACGCTGGCAGAGAAATATAGAGCGGCGGGTGCAGGCATTCCCGCTTTTTATACACCGACGGGAGTGGGGACCGCCGTCGAAGGGAATATTACTAACATGTCCTATAATGTGAAAAAGGATAAGAAGATATTTGATGGCAGGGAATACATACTTGAATTCGCTTTAAAACCGGATTTCGCATTTGTGCACGCCTATAAGGGTGATAAAGAAGGCAATCTAAGATACAAAGGGACAGCGAGAAATTTTAATCACTGTATGGCACAATCGGCGAAAATCACTATTGCTGAAGTCGAGAATCTTGTAGAACCTGGAGAGATAGACATTAATGATGTACATACGCCGGGCATATATGTAAAACGAATAGTAAAAGTAGAACGTCCTAAATTTCATATCGGTATAGGTTAAGAAGGGAGAGAATACAATGGCTTCCGATAGCAAGATGAAAAAACTAGAAGGTATTCCTAGAGAGATGATTGCGCTTAGAGCCAGCAAGGAGTTGCAGGATGGCTGGTATGTTAATCTTGGCATAGGGATACCTACGCTTATAAGTGACTGGATAGAGGGAAGGGACATAATACTGCAAGCTGAGATAGGTATGATTAAATGCGGTCCTATGGCTACCGGCGATGCAGCAGACCAGGACTTAATAAATGCAAGTTCGCAGCCGATAACAGCGTTACCAGGGTCGGCATGTTTTGATATTGTGGAGTCATTTACTATGATACGCGGCGGCCACATGGATGCTATTGTAGTTGGCGCTCTGCAGGTCTCAGAGAAGGGTGACCTGGCTGGCTGGAACAATCCTGCTAGAGGGCTCACGATAGGTGTCATCGGCGGATCAATGGACCTGTGTGCTAATGCTAAGAGACTTATAGTTGCTATGGAACATACAACAACTACTGGAGAGCCAAAAGTACTTAGTAAGTGCACTTATCCCCTTACGGCAAAAGGTAAGGTAAATATGATCATTACCGATCTGGCGGTAATGGAGGTGAGCTCTAAAGGGCTGTTGTTAAAAGAGATAGCTCCAGGCATAACAGTAGAACAGTTACAATCGGTAACGGATGCAAAACTTATCGTAGCTCCTGGCTTAAAAGAGATAGAATTCTAGTTTAAATATCGATCGGTTTTTTTAGCCTACAGATTACTGGTGAATATAAAAAGGCCTGCAGCATGTTGCAGGCCTTTACTTTTTGTGGGTTATATTACTGCTTCGGTGGTTCGTCCGCTATAGCCAAAGCTACCAGCTCGGCAATATCCAATGGTTTTATTTTCTCAGAAGCTTGTTTAGCTTTTATTGCGTCCTCAAACATTTGTAAGCAGAAGGGACATGCGGTCGCAACTACATTGGAATTTGTTTCTAACGCTTGTTCTGTTCGCATCTCGCTTATTCTGACGCCTGTCTTTTCTTCCATCCACATATGGCCGCCGCCAGCGCCGCAGCAGAAACTCTTATTGGCATGTCTTGTCATCTCTTTGAACTTCACACCTGGCAAAGCATTGATGACTGTACGCGGCTCATTATATACAGAATTATGACGGCCCAGGTAACAGCCATCGTGGTATGTTATAGCTTTGTCCAGATTGTTCTTAAGCTTTAGCCTGCCTTGGCTGATGAGTTCAGCTATATATTGAGAGTGGTGGATCACTTCGAACTCTCCACCAAATTGCGGATATTCGTTCTTCAAGCAGTTGTAACCGTGAGGGCAGGTGACGACAATTCGCTTTACATTATATTTTTTGAGAGTCTCTATATTCTTCATTGCCTGCATCTGGAACAGATATTCGTTACCTATACGTCGAGCAGGATCGCCGCAGCAGCTCTCTTCCTCTCCTAATATGCCGAAGTTCACATTCGCAGCCCTGAGAATCTTACCGAAGGCTTTTGATACCTTCATATTTCTATCCTCGAGAGCGGCTGAGCAACCTACAAAGTAGACTATTTCAACATTACTGTCCTTGGCGAGGAGTTTCGCCCCTTCAATATCCCCGCACCAATCTGTCCTGCAAGCAGTGGTTCCCTTACAGGTATGTCCTCTCTCCTCAATGCATCTTAAAGCCATCTCTGCTGTTTCTGGCATTTCAGCTTGATCAAGAACGAGATTTCGACGCATATCAATAATCTTGTTGATATGCTCAATATATACAGGGCATGCCTCCTGGCAAGCGCGACATGTCGTGCAATCCCATATAGTTTCCTGCGTGATCACACCGCCGATCATCTGTACACCGGTGTCTCTGCCTTTGCCCTTTATTTTATTCCTGAACATACCAAAAATATCGGGGCCGGAATCATACCAGTGCTGCTTTAAATCTTGAATCACTTTCTTGGGAGAAAGGGTTTTGCCGCTGAGGTGTGCCGGGCAATTATCCTGGCAGCGGCCGCATCTGGTGCAGGCATCGAGATCCATGAGCTGTTTCCATGTGAAACCTTCGATTTTGCCTACACCAAATGATTCGGCCTTCTCTAAATCTACAGGGACAAGAGCACCTTTAGGTCCTAGAGAGCGGAAGAACACATTGGTAGGTGACAATAAGATATGCTGCAAGCGTGAACGGTTAACCATGATATATACTAAGAACACAAATGCAGGAAGTGTATGTAATACTGCTCTATGCCAGACGAACACCTCGTTATATGATTGTGTATCAAATGTAGGAAGCATTTTAGAGAAAAGATATCCGACTGGTGCCCACGTTGCCCAGTCGGTCGGTTGCACTCCGCCAGCCGCGATTCTGTATCCTTTAGCCATGAATCCAGTGATCAGAATTATAAAAATCCATATGTATATCAGTGTATCGTCCGGCTTTGTATCGAGGCGTGAAGGTTTTGCGATATATCTGCGATAAATCGCCATGAGTCCGCCGACTATCATCATGATTGCGCCAATCTCGGAAAGCAGGGAAGCGTATAGAAAAACAGCTTGGGGAGGATTGCTTAACTCTACTGCGTATGAGAAAGGCCTGATCAATTTGCCGATGAGGAACAATGCAGCCCCCCAGAAGATCAGCAGGTGCATTATCCCGGGATAGGGCTCCTTTATTATCCGCATTTGCGCGAACATTTCGATAAAAACGGTTTTAAGTCTGGCGGGTATCTGGTCAAACCGGTTCTCTTTCCCACCCATACTTAATAGCTGATAGTGACGGAAAAGGCCGAAAGCAAATACTCCGGCAATAGCAACAAAGCATATAAGTGTCCCAAGAACTACCGGTTTGTAGATATTTTCTATATATATATTTTGGTTTGCCCAGAAAAGATCACCCAATGCGGTCCCCCTGATTCAACTTCATAACTTCTGTAGTAGTCTATCTAATCTCCAACATGTTACTTACTAGTGCTAAATTTCAGGATAGAAAGTGAACAGATGTGAAAATAAGAACACCAAGAACAAAGATCCAGCCGCCGTAAGAAAAAGCGTTACTATCTTGTTATGCTGCTGTTTAATGCCCAGATCGAATAGAATTAATCTTACGCCGGCAATAATGGAATAAAATACGACTCCTAATATTGCTACTTCAATCAAAACAGCTATGACTCTAAGAAAAATATCCATCTTCTTCACTCATCTCTTTTGTTGAATTGCTGCTCTACATGACGGACAGTATTCAGTCCATTCAGCGCTGAATACACCTGCAGTCTCTAATTTTTGTTTCAATATATCGACCATCGATTTAGTTGCATAAGGCTTTCTACAATTGTGACAAAGCGCAAAATCGTTTTCGAATATCGTTTCCTTAAGATCGCTTAACCTGGCGAAGTTGAGCACTTTTCTGGATCTCATGCATTTCTCGGGGCATATATTTATGCAAATCCCACAGGCAATACATTTATTATGTTGAAATTCCAGTTTGAGATTGGAAGAATCATCAGATATCTTAGTTGATATTGCTCCTGTAGGGCAGCTCTGTGCACAAATAGAGCATCCCGTACAATATGACTGATCTATATTTACACTGCCGAATGGTACACATTCATCGGCGAATATACCCTCATCTGAAAGTTGGAGCTTTGTATCCATTTCCTTAATGATAGCAGCCAAGCTGTACATTCCTTCGAAAGTCATAGAGCCAGCTATGGAATGGAATGGAGTGTGTCCTAATTCTATTACCATTTCGGTAAATTTATGTAGCTCTCTACAAAGGGCAGTATCACTGATGTTGGCTTTATTGACATACTCAATACGTTTCTTGTCGATTTGCCAGCGATCAAATAATTGCTGTACAAAGTGAATGTTTTTATTCAATGCTTGTACAGACATCTTGCTGCTGCAATGTTGTTCGTCATGAGTCAGTACTATGCCGTCAGCTCCCATGTTAAAGGCGTTTAATAGAAGCAAAGGTGAAATGATTGCCAGAGACGGCACTTTGATGGTGAAGATACTAGGCGAAATTGCTTTAAGACTGATATCTTCTGTGTTCGAACAAGACTGACAAACTACCGATAATATTCTATAGGGTAGTTCGACGCGCTTAGAAAGAAAGCCTTCTATTTCTCTTTCCAACTCAGCCGCAGAATATCCGGGATAGGATATCGTTCCCCGCGGGCACGTATTAACACAGGCGCCGCATCCCGTGCAAGCAGATTTATCGATTTTCAGTGTATTATGGGTATCTGCGATGGCATCTACTGGACAAACAGATGCACACAATTTGCAGCTTGTTCCTGAACAATTGCTGCTTAAAATAGAGGGAATAACTTCGTGTTGTGGTGACAGTGCACTTAGCAAATTCCTCCTAGAGGTTTCGCGTTGAGATGGTGAGAAACGTAGTCGCATGTTGTCATGTGAGATATCAGAGCAACAGAATGACTTGGAAATCTGCGCTCCTAAGAGAAGTTTAACTCTGTCCGATACTTCACCGTTTGAAAAGGGTGAATCGATTTCGCTCAACAAATTTACGACTTTAGTAAAGCAAGGATTGAACTTTGTATCATCGGTATCCTGCCAGAAATGCGCCTGGCTGCGTATTTTGCTACAAGATCCTATTATTGAGGGGTATACTTTTGATTTCTCTAGGAGGAGATCTAACTCGCGGGGTTTACAGAGATTATTGCCAACTATTATATCCAGGTCTGGAGCGACATCATGAATAAAATGGCTTAGCTCTTGCAGAGATATTCTTCTCTCTAGAGATCCGTTACACTCACACAAAATAACTCCGCACTTAGACACTGAAACCTACTTTAAGCCATATCCTTCTATTAAATACCTTTACTGTGCAGGTTTATTCTCTACAGGTGGAGTGCCAGCAGTACCCGCTGATGCATCTGCCTTTACAGCTTCCTCGGTTTTGGGAGGAGCGGTCTTGGCCGTAGCGGCGGCCAGCTCTTCCGCGGTCTTTTCCGGTAAGGCCTTCAAGAATTTTAAGCCCAACAGGAATAGCAAACCCACCATTGTGAAAATACCAAGAGACATTCCCATTTCCACAGGCATGATAGCAAATTGTCCTATTGCTCCATAAACCCCTTCTATGTGGCCGGGATAGTATTGTTGAGGGAAGCCTGCTTGTGGGACTACTAGGAAGAATCTCTCAAAAAACACGCCTATGACCACTGACACAGACGCTATGAATATCCATTTAATTGTCCTGAGTTTCTTATTAAATAGAATTGCCAGGGGCAGCAAAACTACAAGGCCGATTTGCAGACCCCAGAAGATCCAGGCGTATTGACCGGTCAAGCTATATAACACGGCCGCACGTTCAGGAGCGTATAAGTGAGTCATTTTGTCAAGGAATAGAAGCAGTGCTAATACACAAATGAATACAGTTAACAAACGGCTCAATGATATGACCATATCTTTACGAAGATCGCGGCCGGTAAACTTCATTGTAAGGATTAGTACAACTATTAGAAGCGCCACGCCGGATGTCACGGCTGCCGTTAGAAATTCCAGAGGTTTTATAGGAGTGAACCAGGCTTCACGAGCGGCCATGAAACCAAAGATAGCTCCTGTACCCATGTGCACCATAGCAGCCCATCCGATGGCGAGACAGCCCCATCTCTTCATCCAGCTCTTGTTACCTGAGAGTATGATGCCCAGATATGCAATGCTTATTACAAAATAGCCGCCGTATAGAATGCCGTTGATGGCGAACATCGACGTCATATTATTCCAATAGAAGAACATAAATAGACGCCAGAAGTTCTCGGGTCTTCCCAAATCGACTGCAATAGCGATCAAGGCGCCGAATATCAATGCGATTGCCAGCAGAACAGCCATCCTGCCGATAGGTTTGTATTTTTCCTGGCCAAAGACATATACCAGAGTTGATAGTATCAATGAGCCTGCGCTGAGTCCAATGAAGTAGATGGCGAGCACTATAGGCATGCCCCAGGGAATCACATTACTACTGCCAAATAGATAATGGCCTTTAGCATATGATATGCCGAAACAAATTAAGCCCAAGAGAAGTAATCCGCCCAGAACGCCTACAGCGATTTTATAGTTCTTGGAATGACCTTCTACCGATACAAAATTCAATTCCACAGATTCACCTTACTTAGTTAAATAATGTACTTTGGGCTGTGTGCCCATAGCCTCACGAAGTACTATGGATGTCCTGTTTGATAATAACTTCGAAACTTCACTATCAGGATCATCTAAATCACCGAATGTCCTGGCATGAGCCGGGCAAGCTTCGACGCATGCAGGTACGACTTCGGTTCCGATCTGCTGACCTTCCATCAGTGCCTTTTCAATGCGATGGAAACAGAACGTGCATTTCTCAACCATTCCATGTGCCCTGTGTGGGAAAGGCCAATTTCCTATTAAATCCCGTCTTAGAGGTGGATCGATTCTATTATATGGTAAATCTTCTTGCTCTCTGTAATTGTAAGCTCTCGCGCCGTATGGGCAAGCTACCATGCAGTATTTGCATCCTATGCATCTGCGGAAATTCTGCATAACGATTCCATCGTTTCGGCGATAGGTTGCTTTACAGGGACATACCATTTGGCAGGCAGGATTGTCACAGTGCATGCAGGGCATAGGCACCATTTCGGTCTTTGCAGTGGGATACTCGCCTTCGCTTGCAGCAATGACTTTGTGCCAATACGGGTCTTGCCTGCGTCTTTGCTCCTCAGGCGAGCCATGTGGAACGTTATTTTCTTCTTTGCAGGCTATTGTACATTCCTGGCAGCCAGTGCACTTATCCAAGTCTATAACCATTCCCCATCTTTCCATTTAGTGCCTCATGCCTTATATACTTTCACTCTTGTATTGAAGAAAGCCGACTGTCCGCTTAATTCGTCATAATAGACACCGGTGATATCATTGGGATTTACACCCATTTCATTAGACCACTCGCCGTCGTAATAGTGGCCCTGTCCTCGAGCGATGGCAACGACTTCAGGATGAATACCATGGAAAACTCGAGCTCTGGTTTTAATTTTATCTACCGGCGATTCCACCCATACTTCATCGTCATCTTTTACACCTAATTCATCTGCCGTCTCTTTATTGATTTCCACAAAGTTCTTCCATCCGTATCCATGCATTACAAGTAATATCTCTTGAGCCCACGGATAGTTCTGGCTGCCGCTCTCTATGCTTAAAGCAGGCTGATATGTTACTAGATTCAAAGGATATGAGCTTTCATCGCCTTCAAATTCTGGTTCCGTATAGTGTGGTAAACAGTCTATCCTTTGAGTTCCGCTTGAGCTTGATGATTTAAGTAATGCCTCCAGATTACCAGAGTAGAACTCGAACTTCTTGGAAGGAGTATCAAATATTGAATCATATTTGTAAAATTCGTAGTCTGGGCCGACCAAGACGCCTTTATTTCGGAAATCATTCCATGATATAAGGTTCTCGGTGCGGTATTTCACAAATCCTTCGGAATTATCACCTATGTTTTCAAAGGATTGGGCTACGCTGCCGCCGATTTCGCTTGCAAAGTTGAAGATGATATCTCCTAAAGTCTTTACTTCCTCATACAATTTATTCACAACCGGCTGCTTTATTTTAACCTCCGTGAAGCCGGAGCCAGCCGGGCAGTGTTCATAAGCCCAATCTTCTAATAAACTGCATGATGGTAAAACTATATCGGCATATTCGGACATCTCTGTAAGTGAAGGCGAAATATGAACGTAGAATGGCACTTTAGCCATCGCTTCGTTCCAGCGTTCGGTACCGGGAGCTGACATATTAAAATTGCTATTAAAACCTATAGCCATCTCGATTGGATAAAGAGTGTTATCTAGAATAGAATCAGCTACCTGATTAGTGACCACTCTTGCAGTAGCGAATTTACCTTGTCCCCTAAGATCAATGGCATCTTTAGTGTTGCCTGCTTCCGCTATCGCATCTTTAACAATGGCTGGCATTTCCTTGTATGTGGGATACTCTTGATAGATTACTCCGCCAGGTATGTCGATGCTTCCGACCAAAGCATTAAGACAGAATATCGCGTAGCTTGCATAAGATCCGTTGGGCCAACAGGTAGCGCCTCTTCCGCGCCATGCGATTGCGGGTTTGGACCCAGCGAACTCCCTAGCGATCTGACGTATAACATCAGCTTCAATGCCAGTTATAGATGCAACCGATTCCGGGCTGTACTGGCTAAGGGCCAGGTTTTTGTATTCTTCAAATCCGTTTGTCCAATTATTTACAAACTCTGAATCATATAAATCTTCAGTAATAATAACGTTAGCTATAGCCATTGCTAGGGCGGCATCGGTTCCGGGCTTTATCGGTATCCACCTGTCGGCTTTGGCTGCCGTGACCGAGTATCGGGGATCGATTACCACTACCTTGGCGCGGATTGCACGTTCACGTCTTATCTTGCCCCACATTCTAAGGTTGCGTGCTAGCGGCTTCTGAGACTCTATTATGCTTGCGCCAAAAGACAATATGTAATTCGTATTTTCAAGATCATATGCGCTTAGCGTATAGTGGCCATCTGCCATCCATTCGCCAGCTTTTGATGCTTCGTCATCCAGTGCGTCACCGGTTATCAGGTTCGGTGTGCCGAATGTTTCAGCGAATCTTTTAATCAGATCATCGTTACTGTTGCTATTTAAACCATCGAGGATTAATAACTTATGAGGCTGTCCGGAATCTCTGAGAGACTTTAACTTGTTTGATATTTCTGATAAAGCATCACCCCATGTAATTTGAGTCCACTCAGGATCAATGCCCTTGCCTTTTTCCGGGTTGTTGCGCTTCATAGGTGTCTGGATTCTATCGGGATCATACAGTGCTTGCAGTCCAATCTTGCACCGCGGGCACGTCTTTCCGTCTGATACTTTAGATAAATCATTACCGGATATTTTAATCGCATGACCATTCTGGACCTTGACCCGCGTTGCGCAACGGGTAGGGCAATTCAAACAGGAAGTTGCAATCCATTCTTCGGTAACTTCCGCATAAATATTTCTGGAAGGAGACAAAAAGTTAACATCGGGGCGTTTCAGAGCATAACCGGCTGTCAGGGCAGCGGTTGCAGCCGCCGAAACACCAAGAAAAGTCCTTCTGCTCAATAATAAGCGTCCGGACTTTCCTTCTTTGAATTTTCTTATTCGCTTGTTATCTTTCGACCCGGGGGTCGGTGATTCGCTATTATTCTGTGTATCTGGTTCCTGTTTCATGAAATCTTTCTATCCTTAAGATTTGATAAAACCACCTCACACCAACGATACAGACTGAATAAAGTATAGCATATGAAAAACCACGGTGCAATACATTTTAGCGCTCATTGTTATTTATTTCACAAGCCAGTGTGATAGCGCATAATATGCTCATCATTCGAGCACAACTTCCCCGCTCTTCCCGCCGCTCTTTTTTACCAGCCTAATATTCTCTATTCTAATGCCTTTTTCGATCGCTTTACACATATCATAAATCGTTAGCGCAGCCACTGCTACGGCGGTTAGCGCCTCCATTTCTACACCTGTTTTACCAGTGCACTTCACTTGTGCTGTAATATCTACATATTTTTCGCTGAATTCAAAGTCGATCTTTACCTCATCAAGGATCAAAGGATGACACATCGGGATCAGCTGAGAAGTATTCTTGGCTGCCATAATTCCTGCCACCTGTGCTACTGTCAGCGCACCTCCTTTGGGAAGCTTGTCATTTTTGAGCATAGAAAGGGTCGCAGGCAGCATTAGAACACGTCCCTTAGCTATTGCTACCCTCTTAGTGACTGATTTATCGCTGACATCTATCATTCTAGTTTGTTCTGGCACGTTACCCTCCCAATTGACACATAGCACGTCCTTTTTGAGATTGTCCTTCTACTAATTGGTGACGTTCAGGTTTGGCTTCAACAGCTTGTAATAGTGATAGCTTGATATCGTTTAGTTTTCCGCCATTTCGCAATACAGGCTTCAAATCTAACTCATTATTGTTCATAAGACACGGCCGCAGCATTCCATCTACTGTGAGCCTCAATCTATTGCAGGAGGAGCAGAAACACTCGCTAAACGGGCTGATGAAACCTATGGTTCCAGTCGATCCTGCTAATTTGAAGTATTTTGCGGGGCCATTACCGTTTCTGGAGGGGAAAGGTTCCAGAGTCCCGAATATTTTTAAACGCTCTAATATCTCGCTTATTGGGACAAAAGAGAATGCTATATTATCAACGAATGGCATGGGTTCTATGAAGCGAACATGCCAGCCTTTCTCGATGGAAAGACGAGCGAAGTCCGTAACCTCGTCATCATTTATACCTTTAATTACTACCATATTGATTTTAACTGGATCAAGCCCTAATTCTTTTGCAAATTCGATTCCTTCCATAGCGTCGTCGAGGTTACCTTGACGTGTGATGCGTTGATAGCGGTCTTTTTTTAGTGAATCAAGGCTGATGTTTACTCGTTTCAATCCAGCGTCTTTTAATTCAGATGCGTATTGCTTCAATAGAGTTCCATTTGTTGTTAAAGCTATATCATCTATGCCTTTAATCCTAGAAAGCATTTTTATTAAATCGGTCAGACCTAATCTAACCAAGGGTTCCCCGCCGGTTAAACGCAGTTTATTAATTCCTATGGCAGCTGCCGCTTGAGCAACGGCTACAATCTCTTCATAACGAAGAACTTCGCTATGCGGCAGGTTTTTAACGCCTTCAGCCGGCATACAATAAATACATCGCAGGTTACACCGATCGGTAACTGAGATTCGGAGATAGTCAATATGTCGATGAAAAGTATCGGAAATACTTACCATATATTCATTATATCCTATCGCTGTAACATTTTGCGTGCTTCCTCAGTCGCTTTCCCCCTATGGCTTACATCGTTCTTCTCGCTCATCGAGAGCTCGGCCATGGTTTTATGCAAGTCTGGGAGATAAAATATGGGGTCATAGCCAAAGCCGTTCTCACCCAGAGGTGCGAATGTCAGAATCCCGTTGCATTGTCCATGACAGGTTTGAACTTTGCCGTCGGGGTAGGCTATAGCAATTACACATCTGAATTTAGCCTGGCGTTTCTCCCATGGCACATCGACTATTTTTTTGAGTAAGAAATCGATGCGTTCCTTGTCCGAGACACCTTCACCAGCATATCTTGCCGAACGCACGCCGGGCTCACCGCCCAGTGCATCGACCTCAAGCCCTGAATCATCGGCGATGGTGGTTAACCCGCTCAGTTCGGCATATCTCTTGGCTTTTAAGGTGGCGTTTTCTTCGAATGACGCCCCCGTTTCCTCTACCTGTTCACTGATGTTAACGTCCTCGAGAGAGACAATTCTATATGGTATGCCTTTGAGCAATCTGTCATATTCCCTGACCTTGGCTCGATTATTTGTAGCTAGAAGAATCTTGGGTTTACTCAATGTTGAAAAATCTCCGGGGCATCTTTCACTATATTAATATTCTATACCTTTTCTTGCTTCTATCCCCCTGCGATACGGATGTTTGATTTCATCCATACTTGTGACCAGATCCGCCTTTTCTATGATTCTCTGGTCGGCATAACGACCGGTTAAAACAAGCTCTACTTTAGGAGGTTTATTGCTGATGCTATTGATTACATCTTCTACGCTGATCAGCTTCCAGGCAGACGCCACGTTTATTTCATCGAGTATTATAAGGTCGTATTTGCTGCTTTGTATCGCCAATTTTGAGGCCTCAAGTGCTTCATGAGCCTGTTGTTTCTCTTCATCCTTTACGTTATTTGGGTCAATAAGGTGCTCGTGTCCAAAGACCTGAAACGACAGGTCGGGCAGCTTTGACAGTATCTCGCGTTCTCCGTATGGGAAATTACCTTTCATAAAGAAGATAATATGAACTTTAGCGCCATGCCCGAGGGCTCTTATAGCCAGTCCCAGAGCGGCCGTGGTCTTGCCTTTCCCATTGCCGGTGTAAACCTGAATAAGGCCATGTTTGAAAATTCTGTCGCTCATTTCGTTTTATCAGCTATGCGTCAGTATTGGGAATGAATACTCAAATGACGATTCTCTATATCCAACGTATGACAACGATGCAATTCCAGTGTAGCAACGGGCTAATTTATTGTCAACGAAATGCTATTGAGTAAACATCCATCATATAATATAGCTAGATTCAGTATAGTTTACATAAAGGGCAATCGAATTGATACTGATTGCCCTTTTCTTATTCACATTTATAGGTAGAAATTTAGAGATACGCATGCTATAATACATCGGCGCTTTCAATAGGGTTTCGCTATAACCAAAATCCAAGTGCCAGGTTAAGATCATTGTAACATCAGGAGGATATTGGATGGGCATCCTTGAAGAATATAAACAGAAACGCGATAAGATCCTGCAAATGGGCGGCCCAAAGGAAATAGAAAAACAGCATGAAAAGGGTAGCTGGACTGCAAGGGAAAGGATCGAATATTTTTTTGACCCGGGCACTTTTACTGAGATTGGATTATTTGTAAAACATCGCACGACTGCGTTCGGGCTTGATAAAAAAGAATTTCCTGCTGAGGGCGTGGTAGTAGGGTTTGGCAAGGTTAACGGCAGGATAGTTATGACTGCTGCTGAGGACTATACAACAATGGCCGGTACCTTTGGCGAGTACCATGGCAAGAAGTTCTCAGAGGCTATCACAATGGCCAAGGATATGGGAGTACCGTTTGTTGGCATGAATGACTCAGCGGGGGCACGCCTTCAGGAGGGTATGGATACCCTGCAGAGCTATGCCTGGCTTTTCAAGTCGCAGATATTGGCTTCCGGTATTATCCCTCAAATTGCACTTATAATGGGTCCATGCATCGGTGGTCAGGCATACCACCCGGTGATGCAGGACTTCGTTTTCCAGGTCAGGAGCACTGGCAGAATGGGCATTGCAAGCCCGGCTTTCGTCAAGACCCAGACTGGAGAGGATATAGATCTCGATACCCTGTGCGGCACCGATGCGCATGCTATCAAATCAGGGGAGACTCATGTTGTTGCCGAAGACGATAAGGACTGCTTGGATAAGGCAAAGGCCTTGCTGGATTTCCTGCCCTCCAACAACAAGATTGATGAGCGTAGAAAAACGTATCGCGATTCCGGCGATGATCCCTACAGGGAAATTCCTGAGTTAAATAACTTGGTCCCAGACGATGCCTCGATTACCTTCGACATGCACGAGATAATTTACAAAATCGTTGATAATGGCGATTTCTTTGAGATATTTCAGGATTTTGCGCCGAATGTTATAGTTGGCTTCGCAAGGTTCGGCGGACGTTCTGCAGGTATCGTGGCCAGCCAGCCATCGTTTGCTGCAGGCGCTATAGACTGTGACGCTGCCGATAAGATTGCCAGGTTTGTAAGATTCTGCGATCTATTCAATATACCGTTAATTAATCTTCATGATGTTCCCGGATACTGGATAGGATCTACAGAGGAATGGAAAGGGATACTGCGTCACGGCGCCAAAATGATCTATTCCTACATTGATGCTACGGTTCCGAAGATTACCGTAATCATTAGGAAATCCTTCGCGGGTGCTTATACTGGAATGTGTTGCAAGGATACCGGCGCGGATTTCATGTTTGCATGGCCCGGCGCAAAAGTTTGTATTGTTGGCGCGGAGACAGCCGCCAGCATTATATTCGCTCGTGAAATAAAAGAGGCAAGCAACCCTGCGGAGATGAAGGCCAAGCGGATAGGAGAGTATCGCCAGCTTTTCGAAAATCCGTATTGTGGTGCCCAGAGAGGCTTCATCGATGATGTGATTATGCCCAGCGATACAAGGAAGATCATAAATAAGGCGCTGGATCTCCTTGAAAACAAGACCGTTGTCAGGCCGCCAAGAAAATACTCTAACATTAACCTGTAAGCAGAATGTGTAAATTTTCTAAGTTCTGGTCGATGTAATGACTGGAGGATAAATACAAATGGATTTCAAATTTACTGAAGAGCAGGAGAAATTACGCAAGCAAGTTCGTGAATTCCTTGAGGATGAACTAAACAAAGGCGGATTCACAACACACTGTGATGCATGGATGGGCGGCTATTCTGCCGATTTCTCCAAGAAGATGGGTGACAAGGGCTGGATCGGTTACTGCTGGCCCAAGGATCATTATGGGCAGGGCAAGAGCTTTATTGACAGGCTTGTCATAACTGAGGAGATAGTTCAATATGGGGCGCCGGCAGCGGCACACTGGTTCGCTGACAGACAGATGGGGCCGTCGATCATACGGCATGGCACCAAGGAACAGCAGGATTTCTTCCTGCCGCGCATAGCCAAGGGGGAGCTGGTTTTCGGCATCGGCATGAGCGAGCCGGAGGCCGGATGCGACTTGGCGTCGATCAGGACAAAGGCAGTGCTTGATGGGAATAACTATGTGATTAACGGGCAAAAGGTATGGACCAGCGGAGCCCACCATATCAATTACATATATTTGATTGCCCGTACCGATCAGGAGGTCCCGAAGCATAAGGGCATCAGCGAGTTCATTATCGATATGAAGACACCCGGCATCGATGTTCGTCCTCTTATCGATATGACGGGAGGACATCACTATAACGAGGTGTTCTTCGATAACGTACGGATTCCTAAAACGGCCATGGTCGGCGGACTGAATAAGGGATGGTACCAGATAGCGCAGCAACTTGATTATGAACGCAGCGGGGTAGAGCGCTTGATGACTAACTACCCCTTGCTTCAGGATATCGTTAAATATGTGAAAGAGACACAATACCATGGTCAGCCGCTATCCAAGAGCGTTCTGGCGAGGCAGAGCGTTGCGGATCTGTTCATATCATTCGAGGCCGGGCGGCTCCTCACATACCGCGTGGCCTGGGTGCTGGATCAGGGAAAACTGCCGACTACGGAAGCCGCATTAGCGAAGGCGTTCTCCACCTCATTCGAGCAGCAGCTGGCGCAGGTAGCCACCCAGATCCCGGGGTTATACGGCACGCTGCGACAGGGATCAAAAGGCATACCGCTGGCTTTCCGCGAGAGCCCTGTTGAGTCTTACCTGTTCTCTCCCGCATACACGCTACAAGGCGGCACTAATGAGATCCTGCGCAACATCATTGCAGGAAGGGGTTTAGGACTGCCTTCATAATAGTCAGTGACATTAATCTACCAAAAGTATTTCAGGGCGATGTGAAAAACATCGCCTTGATTTTATAAGCAACTTCTGTCAAAATGCTGGCACATCATCAATCGCGTGAATACTGTGAATAAAAAGATGGAGATAATACCGGCAATAGACCTCAAGGGCGGCAAGTGCGTTCGCCTCTATCAGGGGGATTATGATCAAGAGACGGTCTTCTCGGAAGATCCGGTTGATGTTGCCAGACACTGGAAATCGCTGGGGGCGAAGCGTATACATATAGTTGACCTCGATGGTGCGGCAAAAGGCAAGTTATGCCATTTTAGCATTATTGCCTCTATTGTTGATGCAGTGAAGATACCGGTGCAGGTCGGCGGCGGCATAAGGACAATGAAGTCTATTGAAAAGCTGATTGATGCCGGTGTCGACAGGGTGATACTGGGCACTGCTGCAATTGAAAATCAGGACCTGCTAAAGGAAGGCTGCAAACAGTTTGAAGATCGTATTATTGCAGGGGTGGATGCCCGCGATGGATATGTAGCAACAAGGGGTTGGGTAGAAAGCAGCAAGGTTACCGCCATCGAATTGATCCAACATATGAAAGCCATTGGCGTTGGTCGATTCGTCTATACTGATATCTCCCGTGACGGCACACTCACCGAGCCGAACTTCGCTGCTATCGAGGATTTGGTTGCAAAGGTCGATACGAAAATTATCGCTGCCGGCGGGATAGCTTCCATTGAACACCTGCGTAAATTGGCTGATATTGGTGTCGAGGGGGCTATAGTCGGCCGTGCACTTTATACCGGGCACATCGATTTAAAGAAAGCGCTTAAGAGTATTCAATAGCATCTGTTTACTGGAGGAGCTATGCTCAAATACGACAGCAAAGGTTTGATACCGGCAATAATTCAAAATCAGGCCAGCGGCAAGGTTCTGATGCTCGGCTATATTAATAAGGAATCGTTGAAGAAGACGGAACAGACCGGTCATGTCTGGTTTTACAGCCGCAGCCGTCAGGAGCTGTGGGAGAAGGGCGAGACCTCCGGAAACTACTTAAACGTCCGTGCAATATTCAAGGATTGTGACGAAGATACACTACTTATTCAGGTGGATCCCGCAGGCCCGACCTGCCACACCGGTGCGGAGAGTTGTTTCTACAGAACTCTTGATTAGCTGAAGTAAAATAAAAAGCGGCTACCCGGTAGCCGCTTTGTTTTATCTTGTCTGGTTTAAGTTGATTTCTTCTTGTAGCGCTTCTGGAACCGTTCTACTCGTCCTGCGGTGTCCACAATCCTCTGCTCGCCGGTGAAGAAGGGATGACATTTATTGCATAGATCTACCCTGATCGCCGGTTTTATGGAAACGGTCTTAAAGCTGTTGCCGCATGAGCATGAAACCTCAGACTCTACATATTTGGGATGGATATCCTTTTTCATGAGTTATAAACGCTCACCTTTCTCTGGTATCGTGTTAGCGGTTCGTACTTAATGTAACCATCGATTTTAGCGAACAGGGTGTGATCCCTGCCGATGCCTACATTAACACCGGGGCGGATGCGGGTGCCCCTCTGGCGAACGATTATCGTACCGGCGTGTATCTTCTCACCGCCATAGCGCTTTACGCCCAGCCGCTGGCCTTTGCTGTCGCGTCCCAGCCTTGTGCTGCCTCCACCTTTCTTATGAGCCATGTCCTTACTCTCCGTACCTTAAGATATAATTTCTTTTATTGCAATTTTAGTATATGTCTGCCGATGCCCTGTTTTTTTGTGGTAGCGAGTCTTGGATTTATATTTGTAAACGATGATTTTCTTATCCCTGACGTCGTTAACAACGTCTGCTGTCACTTTAGCGCCCTCTACAACGGGGGTGCCTATCTTGACCTTCTTGCCCTCAGCCACAAGCAACACGCGATCCATTTCAATAGCGCTTCCCGCAGCCGCGGATAAACGATCAACCTCAATGACGTCGCCGGGAGCTACATGATATTGCTTGCCCCCGCTTTCGACTATCGCATATATTTTTGAAGCTGCCTTCTTTTTCGTTTTCGTTTTCGTTTCTGCCACCAGACTCTCCTATCACACTGCCAGTTCTATTGAACACAACTGAAATTAGATTTTAACACGTTCAAATTTAGATGTCAAAAGGGGACAGCTTTGTTATAATGGGTCCGAGGTAGCTATGACCGACTTAAATGGTATCCTGCCCAGGGTGACAAAACCCGCACGTTATACAGGCGGGGAATGGAACAGCATCGTTAAGGATTGGGAAGCTACCGATATCAGGATAGCGCTGGCGTATCCGGATGTCTATGAAATAGGCATGTCCAATCTGGGCCTGTCTATCCTGTATCACCTGGTCAATAAAGAGCCGTACGCCCTCGCGGAACGGGTCTACACGCCATGGATTGATATGCAGGAGGCGATGAGAAAGGCATCTATTCCTCTCTTCAGCCTGGAATCAAAGCGACCGCTCAGGGATTTCGATATCATCGGGTTTTCGCTGGGCTACGAGCTTACATACACAAATGTGCTCAGTATGCTCGACCTGGCGGGAATACCGGTTTTATCTTCAGAGCGTGACGATAGTGATCCTCTCATAATTGCCGGCGGCAGCTGTGCTCTTAACCCGGAGCCAATGTCCGATTTTATAGACCTGTTCGTTATCGGTGAAGGCGAAGAAGTTCTGCTGGAGCTCTTAAATTCCTTTCGCTCTTTTAAGAAGGAGGTTGGGTCGGGCAGAACCGAGTTGCTGCGACATCTGGCTCAAATACCGGGCGTATATGTGCCGGCTTTTTACGATGTTTCATATAACGATGATAATACAGTAGCGAGTTGTACGCCGAAATTCACCGGTATCCCATCTATGGCAGCACGCAGGATGATTGCTGAGCTTACGCCTGTCGTTACCAGTCCGGTCATTCCTTACATAGCCACGGTCCACGACCGTGCCATGATAGAGACGCAACGCGGCTGCACCAGAGGCTGCCGCTTCTGTAATGCGGGTATTGTATACCGTCCTGTTCGTGAACGCACATGTGCTGAAATACTGGAAGCGATGGACGAACTGCTGAAGAACACCGGCTATAACGAGCTGTCTCTACTATCGCTCAGCACCAGCGATTACTCCGATATAGAAGGGCTGATAAAGGCCATTAATCTTAAGTACCGTGGCGACAATTTGAAGATATCCCTGCCCAGCCTGCGATTGGACAGCTTCTCCGTGGCACTGATGGATGCCATCACCGCTGGGAAAAAGACAAGCCTGACGTTTGCGCCTGAAGCCGGCAGCGAACGTCTCAGGCGGGTTATCAATAAAAACCTGACCGATGACGTAATAATTAAAACTTTAGCGACTGCCTACGAGCATGGCTGGAACAGCGT
The DNA here is from genome assembly GCA_041653935.1 of Dehalococcoidia bacterium. Classification (GTDB taxonomy): domain Bacteria; phylum Chloroflexota; class Dehalococcoidia; order E44-bin15; family E44-bin15; genus JAYEHL01. The sequence goes on from JBAZEO010000001.1 coordinate 282,688, forward strand.
CAAGCTTTATTTCATGATCGGGTTGCCGACGGAGACGGAGGAAGATGTTGAGGGCATAGTCCGTCTGGCGCAGCAGATGAAAGCAGCTATTTCCAGAGGGCGCGGCGGTGGATTGAATATTAAAATCAGCGCCTCGGCCTTTGTGCCCAAGCCGCATACGCCGTTTCAATGGGTAGGGCAGATAAGCCAGGAAGAGATGAACGAGAGGGTAGATATATTGCGCCGCGGATTAAAAAAATCCGGCATGCGGCTTACATGGCAGGAGCCTCGAATCAGCCACCTGGAAGCAGTTCTATCCAGAGGCGATCGACATTTGTCCAAAGCCATATATCATGCGTGGAAACTGGGCGCTAAGTTTGACGCGTGGAGAGAAGAATTCAAATACGATACATGGGCCAGAGCTTTTGAAGATTGTTCCATAGCCCCCTCGTTTTACGCCAACCGCAAGCGCAGTCTTGCGGAGGTACTCCCTTGGAATCATATAGATACAGGCGTAAGCTCCGAGTTTCTGAAACAAGAGTATAACAACAGCACAAAAGAAACAGCGACCGAAGACTGTCGCTTCGGTCGCTGTAATTCTTGCGGTTTAGAGCTCCTGCACTCCAAGTGCAGGTTATTGCTCTAAGTTAAAACTCTTCTTCCTCTTCTCCGTAGAGCTCCTCAGCAGGAACTTCTTCCTTGCTGCCTTTCTTTGGAAGGACAATGAGCAGTACGATTGCGAGGACGATTATGAAGGCGCCAGCGCCGATGAGTACCCAGACCCACCATGGCCAGCCTTCACTTGTCTTGTTGAGAACTGCCCAGTCACTGAGATGGTCGGTTTCACCACAAATCGTGTTACCAGAAATAGTGATATTGCTGGCCTCGTTCCAGGTGCTGTCCGCCCAGTAACCGAGCGTGAGATTATCACCTAAACTCAGGTCATAGCTTGAAAGCTCAACGCATATGGTTACTGTACCATCTATGTCTCCATCAGGTGTGACTGAGAAGCAGGTGCTGCCAACGACGAAGTCGTCAGTACCACCATGACAGGTAGCGCTTGTGATAGTTACTGTGGTAGCAGAGTCAAAAGCGCCAGCCGGGATTTCAACTTCTATCTTGCCGTCTCCTGTAGCAACCGTTCCGCCCGAGGTTCCGATAGAACCGCTGCCGGAAGTGCTAGGAGTAGCTGTCGGCGCAGGTGTAGGTGTAGGTGTAGGAGCAGGTGTAGCTGTCGGCGCAGGTGTAGGTGTAGCTGTCGGCGCAGGTGTTGGAGTAGGTGTAACAGGAGCTACGCCTATGCCGAACGTTACTGTTGAAGAATCCTGCGTATTTGTTCCGTCAGTCGCCTGAGCGACTACCTGGTAAGAAGAGCCCTCACCCCATGTGGGCAAGGTGCTGTAAGACCAATCAGTAGTGCCTGTAGCCGCGGGAGAGTCGGCCATTGCCAGTGTTGCAATCCATGCCGAGCCGTTCCAGTACAGGCCTGAGCTCACGTTAAAGACCCTGACCTTTACTCCGGTAACAGTGCCAGTAGCGCTTGCCGTGCCGTTTATGGAAGCAGGCCCGCTTGAGAGATTGCCTGCGGCGGGAGAGGTGACGAAACATGTTAGTCCACCAGGTCCCGGTGTAGGTGTAACTGTTGGCGCAGGTGTTGCTGTCGGTACAGGTGTAGGTGTTACAACAGGCGCCGTGCCGGAAAGATCCTTTACATACCAGAAGGTTAATGTAGCAGGAGCAGCTTCTGGGTTACCCGCAGCATCTATGGCTAGGGCTGTTATTACATACTGGTGAGCGTGCATCCAGTATGGCAGGGCAGGGGTCGTCGAGCTGGTCAGCTTCCACCCTTCTGAGTTGCTGTTGAAGCTGCCATCTTTTGGTGTAGCGAATAGGTTAGTTGGTGCGCCCCAAGCAAGGCCGGTCCAAGAAGTTCCGGCGGTAGTATCAGTGATGGTTATTCTGACATTACCCAACTTGCCATTGGCAACGCCGCCCGTGTTATCAGTGGAGGTACCCTGCACCAGGGCTTCATAAGCGCTGCCCTGGAAAACGGTGGGGCCAGGTGCGAGATAGGTGGTGATGCCCATCTGAGTAATGAGGGTATTAATAGGTACCGTGTCGTCTATGACTATACTCTGGGATGCAGAGTTCGCTTTGGCCAGCGTGGACTCCTCTATCCTGGCAGTTATGGTGTAAGTATAACCATCTTGCACCGTAGGCCAATTCGGTGCAGGTACGTTTATGATGTCATATGTCCATGGTTCAATCTGCTCGCCGGCGGGAGGTGCGGCCCAGGCAAGATCTTGAGGGAATGCCTGGTTCCATATATCAGGATCGCCAACCTCCCAGGCAGGGGTTCCGTCGTTCCAGAACCTGGCGGCGTTGTTATAAATCTTAACCCAGCCGTCGATTATGGTATTTAACGTGCCGGATGCTTTGGATGAGCCGGTAACACTTACAAAGCTAGCCGACCGCATGTATGACGGCAGGGTATCCATGGTTACAGCCAGCCCTGCGGCCGGGATCTTGTTATAGGTGAAAGCCTGTGTAGGAGCCGGTAATGCTTCCTGATTACCTGCTTTATCAAATACATGGATTGTAACTGTATAGGCATGCCCGCTGGTCCAGGTGGGCAATGCGGGATTGGTGCTGGTGGTCATGCTCCACGATGTGGTTCCGCTAGCAATGATGTACTGTCCCACTCCCCCCCAATTTGTACCGTCCCAGCCGACACCTGCTGTGGTGTCATCAATCGAAATCTGAACCTGCCCGACTTGGCCGGGTGCGGTATCCTTGGCTATTCCGCTGATAGTGCTGATTGTGGTGGCCACCCAGCCTCCTGCCAGAGTGGCATCGCCGATGACCTGGATGGCGCTGCCGGAGGGAAGGGTAGCATCATATATGAAGGAGCGGGTCACTGGAGAGCTCTTGTCCAGGTTGTCGTCCATGGCCCATACGGTTACCGTGTACGTCAGACCGTCGGTAAGGTCGGCTGCCGCTGGCAACACATGGGTACCGGTGCCATCCCACGTCCAGTCTGTCTGTGTCCCCCATACTCCAGGTATAAGATTCGCAGCTTCTGCATAGTTGTATGAATCGGAGATAGTGGTCCAGTCTTGGACAGCTAGTCTCCCGTCCCAGTAAAGCCACATGGCGGAAACGCTGTCATAGAATTTTATCTGGATCAGTACGTCCATCACACTCCTGGGGGCTGTGGCAAGTGAAGTGCCGGAAAATGTTGCAGGCACTCCTGCTGTGTTAACAAATGCTGGAATTGGGTCCAGCCATACGGTGGGGGCTGCGGCCAGTGCAACCCCTCCTGTGGTGGCGATCAAGGCGGGCACTAATGATAATACCAGAATAAGTGCCACCATGATGCGCCAGGTTAGGTTAAACCTTTTCTTCATAAACCTTTCTCCTTTCGCTTCTATACGATAAAGTCAGGCGGTTCAAACCTAACCAAGCAAACTTTGTTGCTAGAGCAGACCGCCTGCTGTTTTAATTAAATTGGTAGATACTAACACAACTCTAAACGTATGTCAATATCTGTTACAACAATTTAGCTAAAATACCCTTGCTTGTCAATAGCTTTATTAAATATAAACCATCTTTGGTAGACGTTCGGAATCATTCGCGGAGAGCGGCTATTGACATAACCTCATCGCCCTCATCAAGTTTCATTATGGAGGCACCCCGCCTGATACGGCCCTGGACGGGGATGACGTCACCCCTCATGCGTATGACAACGCCCTGCGAGGATTGGATCATCACCTCGTCGGAATCGTTGATGACCCTGGCCGCCACAACAGGCCCCACCTTGCCGCTCAGCGTCTTGACGCCGCTGCCGCCGCGCGATTGCTTGCGGTAGTTGGCCAGGCGGCTGCATTTGCCCTGTCCTGTTTTTGTCAGCACAAGGACGCTGGCATCAGGAAGTATGATATCCATCTGCACAACTCTATCCTCAGGCGCCAGGCGCATGCCCCTGACGCCGCCGCTGGTGCGGGAGGCGATGCGCAGTTCTGATACTGCAAACCTTATAGCCTGGGCTTTCTCGGATATTATTATGACCTCATCTTCATTCTTAGCTATACGGGCTGATATCAATTGGTCGCCCTTAGGTAATTTCATAGCGATTATTCCGTTTGAGCGCACGGAGGCAAAGTTTTCAAGGGCGGTCCTCTTTATTACGCCCTTGCTGGCCATCATGAGCAGGAAATAGCCCGGAATAAATTCCGTGACGGGCAGCACCTCGGTAACACGCTCCTCTTCAGAAATCGAAATGAGTTTGACCAGCGGTGTTCCTTTAGCGATACGAGAGGTCTCCTGAGGGACCTTGTAACATTTCAATGAATAAACCCTGCCGAGGTTAGTGAAGAACAATAATGTATCGAGTGTGTCGGCCACCAGCAGACGACGCACCGTTTCCTCTTCCCGAATGGAAATGCCGGCAACGCCCCTGCCGCCCCTCTGCTGCACGCGGTAGGTTTCAAGAGGCATGCGCTTTATGTAACCGCGCGTGGTCAGCACGATAGCAACTTTCTGATGATGGACCAGATCCTCCTCGCTCAGATGTCCCAGCTCTTCCGCGATTATCTCACTGCGGCGCTGGTCCCCGTATTTCTCTTTAACATCGATGACGTCTTCCTTTATTAAGAAGAGAATCTTGCGCGGGTTGGCAAGCAGGTCTTCAAGGTATGCGATAGTTTTTAGAATCTCGGCATATTCATCGTTGATCTTTTTGCGCTCCAGCGCTGCCAGGCGGCGTAGCTGCATCTCCAGGATGGCCTGTGCCTGTATCTCAGACAGCTTGAACTTTTCCATCAGGTTCTTTCTGGCTGATTCAACACTGTGCGAATTTCTGATGGTAGTTATTACTTCATCCAGGTTGTCTAACGCTATCTTCAAGCCCTCTAATATATGCGCCCGCTCTTGAGCCTTCTTCAGATCGAACTTGGTGCGGCGGATGATGACATCCTGACGGAAGATAATATACTGATTAAGGGCTGTTTTCAAACCTATGACCTTGGGCTGTCCATCTACCAGGGCCAGCATATTAAGATAAAAAGCGGTCTGCATGGGGGTATGTTTGAACAGGTTGTTCAGCACCTGCTCCGGCTCCATGCCCCGGCGCAGCTCAATGACCACGCGCATACCGTTGCGGTCCGACTCATCGCGAAGCTCGGTGATCCCCTCAAGCTTCTTGGATTTGACCAGGTCTGATATCCGCTCCACAAGCGCCGCTTTGTTTACCTGGTAGGGGAGTTCTGTTACAACTATCTGCTGGCGGCCTTTAGCAAGCTCCTCGATCGAATGTCTGGCGCGGATGATGACCCTGCCCTTACCTGTCGCGTAGGCATTCTTTATACCCTCACGGCCGTATATTATGCCCGCGGTCGGGAAATCAGGACCTTTGACTATCTCGGAAAGCTCGTCAGGTGAAACCTCAGGATTATCGATCAAGAGGCAGAGGGCATCCGAGATCTCGCCTAAATTATGCGGCGGAATGTTTGTGGCCATGCCTACTGCGATTCCCGCGGCGCCGTTAACTAAAAGGTTTGGAATTCTTGAGGGCAGAACGACAGGCTCCATCAGCGAGCCGTCGAAGTTCTGTATGAAGCCAACGGTATCTTTATCGATATCGGCCAGCATCTCCTGGGAGATCCTGGCAAGACGCGCCTCTGTGTATCTCATGGCGGCGGGTGGATCATTATCAATGCTGCCGAAGTTCCCCTGACCGTCGATGAGCGGATACCTCATGGAGAAGTCTTGAGCCATACGTACCATGGCCTCATAAACAGGGGCGTCGCCATGGGGGTGGAACTTACCCATGACTTCTCCAACGATACGGGCGCTCTTCTTGTGAGCGGAATTGTAATGGATGCCCATCTCACCCATGGCGTACAGAATGCGCCTCTGCACGGGCTTAAGCCCATCGCGTACATCGGGGAGGGCGCGGGCTACTATTACGCTCATAGCATAATCCAGATAGGAAGTTTTCATTTCCTCCCGGATATCTACTTGTTTAACCGCTCCGATTTGCATCTTTACCTCTTATAGATATAAACCATTATTTATTTGGTAAAGCATATCATAACTGCAGAAATTCGTCAAAAATTTAAATTTTCAAAAATTAATGCTTTTAAACCGAAATTATAAAAATATTTAGGCAGGATATAGAAATATATGCTGCCTAACATGCTTATTAGAATTGTTTGTCAAATGGAGGCCGGTTATAGAGGGGTGTATCCGGGGTCATTCTTCAGGAGATTTCTCTGTCTCGGATTCGGAAGTCAGCAGCGTCATGCTATCGGGCAATACTTCAGTATCCTCATCTGTATCTACAACATCACCGCTGTCATCGTAGGTTTCTTCCTCTTCACCAATTTCATACTTCAGAATACTGCCCTTTACATAAGAGCGAAATCCGTCATTAATTTTTGCAGGAAATGACGGACGTCCTACCTGTTTGGGATGCTGATATATCTCTGTGATGATGACTTTAACAGTACTGTCGGACAGGCTTGCTATTGCCGCTGAATACTTGTTGCCGCCCTTTATAAGCTTGGAGAGTCGAGTACTTATGCGGGACTCCACTTGTCCTAGATATTCTCCAGCCTCATTTTCTACTACAAGCCGTAGCTTCTTAAGTTTCAACTGAACAATATCCCCTGCAGCCATTTTCACCAAGACCTCTCTCGGAGCCAACTGATCCAGTCTGGCAACGCCTGCCTTTCCCGTCTCCTCTATGAAAGTGCGGGATATGGCTTTCGGACGGTCCTCTGAAGGCGCCGGTTGTTTCTCTTTCAGTAGAGAGAGCCGCCTGAGGTTCTTACGGGAGATGCTATTTTTAGGATCAATAGCTATGGCACGGTTATAGGCATCGATGGCTTCTTCGTACAGCCCTTTCTCAGTCAACGCCTTACCCAGCCGATTAAAGGCGTTAATATCGTTAGGGAAAACCTCGATAATGCTCTTATTGGCAGCAATTGCCTCGTCCCATAGGCCTTGCATAGCAAAAGAAATCGCCTCTTGAGTACGTTCTCTCTTCAACTTTGCCTCACCGCATTGAGTTTCCATTAAATAACCTCCCACTCCACCGCACTATTTTAAGGATTACGGCCAAGATGTCAAGGGGTAAACAGACACTTTTCAGTGTTTGCATGGGGCATATGTGTGAGCGTGCGAGATTTTCCCGGTCCTGACTACTGAGGAATTACCTGCGAGTGTAAATCATTTGCGGCGTATATGAAAGAGCCTGCAAAGCCTGCGTTTTATCGTATATAAATAAAGCAAACGGAGGTGTTTGAGATAAGCCAGGAATTCGCCTCTCCTGAGTTTGCTGGAGCCGCATTTCCTATCCGTGAAGATAAACGGTAGTTCGGCATAGCTCTTCCAGTTGGCCTTAACAAAGCATTCAAGGCCTATTTTAAAGCCGAGCGGCGTCAGCTTCACATTTTCTAAGCATGCTCCTCGAATTGCAAAGAAACCGGTGGTAGTATCTTTAACCCGTGTCAGTGGACGTGCCATCAGTATTGCCACGCTTGAGATAATCCTGCGTTTTAGAGGCCATCCGGAGACACCGCCGCCTTCTACATGTCTGGATGCCACAACAAGATCATATGTTTCCAGGTTTTTTCTTAATGCGGGTAGGAGCTCAGGCGGATGACTGAAATCGGCATCCATTATTATATAGGCATCCGCTTGCTGGGCATTTATGCCATCGATAACGGCTGAAGCCAGCCCAAGCTTCCCCGGTCTGGCAACGAGCTTTACAGGATACGACTTAGATAAATTACGGACGGCCTCCTGAGTGCCGTCCTTGGAATTGTCGTCTACAACAACTATTGTATAGTTGTGCTGCAGTGCATTATGAATCCCGGGGATTAGATTTACAATATTTTCCGCCTCATTCAGTGTTGGTACTATTACGGCAATATCCATAATAACATCATAGTGTTCTTATATATCCATTACTTATTATTAGCAGGTAATCAGTGAAAAGGCTACCTTACTACATCTTCGCCTTTATCCAGTTCAAACGCACGATGCAAGGCTTTGACAGCGTCCTTGGCTTTATCTTCATGAATTATGCAGGTTATTCTTATTTCTGATGTCGTAATTAGTTCGATGTTGATACCCGCATCATACAATGCGCGGAACATCCTTGCAGCATAGCCCGGTGTATTCTGCATGCCGATACCGATAATGCTTACTTTCCCAAGCTTTGAATCGGCGATACAACCCTTTGCACCTATAGACTTCACTATCGGATCAACGACGCGCATTGCCTGATCGAGATCGCTCTTGGCTACTGTGAAAGTCAGGTCAGTTATGCGTTCCACGCTTGCATTTTGAACTATGGTATCTACGCTGACATTGGCCTTGGCCAGAGCATCAAATATAGTACTGGCTATCCCAGGCTTATCAGGGACACCAAGTATAGTCACTTTCGCTACGTTCTGATCAAGAGCTATTCCCCTAACTTTTACCCTTGTTTCCATCTCCATTCCTCCATGAATTAGACTACCCGGCGCATCAGTAAAGCTGGAAGCAACCAGTATGGGCATGCCATACATCTCTCCGAGTTCCACACATCTCAGATGAAGTACCTTAGCTCCAGAACTGGCAAGCTCCATCATCTCCTCATATCCCAGCTCTTTCACTTTGCGTGCCTCCGGGACAATGCGCGGATCAGCGGTATACACACCGTCCACATCTGTGTATGTTTCACATATGTCCGCCTTGAGCGCTATAGCCAATGCCACAGCGGTGGTATCGGACCCGCCGCGTCCCAGAGTGGTAACATCGTCTTCCGAGGTGATACCCTGGAAACCGGCGACGATAACAATTTTATTCGCTTTGAGCTCTTCCTTCATGCGCTTGACTTCAATATTTATAATGCGCGCTTTAGAGTATACGGAATCAGTCATTATACCCGCCTGCGCTCCGCTGAGGCTGACAGCATCATGCCCCATTGCCTTTAGAGTCATAGCAAGAAGCGTGCTTGAGACGAGTTCACCTGTAGAGAGCAGGACGTCCAATTCTCTGACATCGGGATGATCGGTAACTTGACGTGCCAGGGCAATCAGCCCATCCGTCGTTTTGCCCATAGCCGAGACTACTACTACAACATTGTTACCCTTCTCTTTAGCCTTTATCGCCCTTCGAGCGACGTTTCTTATCTTATCTACATCGGCAACCGAACTGCCGCCATATTTCTGTACTATTATTGCCATATAATCTCCGATTTCTTGCGAAATTTTAGCACTATTTTATCCATCATACTGTAACCATGTTCTACAAAGGCTCCGGTCTTTTTGGCTTCAACCTCAGTAAAACGCATGGCCCCATTTGGAACAATCCCCTTTCCCCAGACAACAAATGGTACTGCTTCCTCTGTGTGCGTTTGAACTGTCAGTGGGGTCGGATGGTCGGGCATAACAAGAACTTGAATGACATCGTTATTCCATGCAAGTATACGACTGACAATCTCACAATCTATCATTTCTATAGCTGAAATCTTGTCCTCTGCCGATCCGCTATGTCCCGCCTCATCGGGAGCTTCTACATGTATGAAGACTATATCGTGGTCTTCAAGTGCTTTGAGCGCGCCAGTGGCCTGTGCTGCATAATCATTATCCATATTATCGGTAACACCGCTAATATCAAGGATTTTCAATCCGGCCATCTTGCCTAAACCACGAAGTAAATCGACTGCTGAAGTCATTGCCCCTTTAATTTCGTACTTGGTCTGAAAAGAAGGCAGCGGCGGTATTTTCCCGCTTCTCCAGAAGAGCCAGATCATTGTTGCCGGTATCTTGCCTTCAGCCTCGCGCTTGATGTTTACAGGATGCTCACTTAAAACATATCGAGAGCGCTCCATCAAATCAATCAGGATTGCACTGCCGGGGCCGTGCGGCATGAATTCGGCTATAGGCTTGTTGGGGATATCATGGGCTGGGGTGCATATCACTTCAAGCGCAATTTCATGGCCGGTGATTTTACATATATGACGATATCCAACGCCGGGATAAAAACACACATTCTTTCCACCAAGTTCTTTGTTTAAAGCTTCTATTAAAACGCGGCCTTCTTCTCCTGAGATATGTCCCGCAGAATAACTCCACATGATTCCGTCTTTGATCGCTACAAGGTTGCAGCGAAATAGTATGTCATCACTTGTGAAGGGGACATCCATGCTTATCGCTTCAATTGCGCTTCTGCCTTTGTAATAGATTGAAGGATCATATCCCAGCACGGACATACAGGCAACGGCGCTGGATGGCTCCATGCCATGCGGCACGGTGCGAACCAGACCGACCGTACCTTCTTGTGCCATGCGATCCAGGTTAGGAGTAACGGCTAACTCAAGGGTTGTCCTGTTGCCGCGATCCGGTATCGGCAAACCGGCAGCGCCATCCATTATTAGGACACAATATTTCATGGTCATTAGTATATGCTATGGTTGATGTCAATTCAATATAGTATGTTGCTAATAACGACTGCAGACGATATACTATATGACTGCGGGGCGTAGCGCAGTCCGGTTTAGCGCGCAGCGTTCGGGACGCTGAGGCCGGTGGTTCAAATCCACTCGCCCCGACTTTCAATAATTACTATATATCCCCCAACACACGTTTAGCTTCATCCCACAGCGCATTTTGCTCTTTAAGCGACATGTCAGCCAGCAGCAGTTTTCTCTCTGCACAAATCTTTTCCATATATGCAAAGCGTTTGTAGAAGCGCTCATTGCTTCCCCTGAGTGCGGCCTCGGCGTCTATGTCCATGCGCCTTGCGATGCAGACCAGTGTGAAGAGCAAGTCACCGAACTCCATAATCTTATGCTGGTGATCTGGCGCCTGCTGCAATTCGGCGACCTCTTCGGAGAGCTGATCGATGATGTCATCCACCGTCTCCCAATCGAAACCTACGCGGGCCACACGTCTTCCCACTGTCTGGGCGTATGCCAGCGCAGGCATATTCTTCGGCAAGCCGGAAAGCAACTCGCCTTTCCCCTCCTTGCGCTTAAGCTCCTCCCAATTGGCCATAACCTCAGATGAGTCTTTCACTTTCCTGTCGCCAAAAACATGCGGGTGTCTATATATCAATTTGTCACATATTTTTCGGATAACATCACCGATTTCAAAAGAGCCTGCTTCCTTAGCCATTTGCGAATGCAGGACTATCTGCATCAATATATCTCCAAGTTCTTCACAGAGCTTGGTCATATCACCTTTGTCGATGGTCTCTACCGCTTCATAGGCTTCTTCGAGCATGTTGCCCTTGATAGAATCATGGGTCTGCTCACGATCCCAGGGACAACCTCCCGGTTTGCGCAGACGCTCGATGATGGCAACCAATCTATCAAAACTCTTTAAGTCGTCTTTATTATCCAAAGTCTTACCTCTTCATTATCGGAATAAAACGCATTATATGGCCGACGCATCAGATTGACAAGCTGCAAGCGCTACTCTAGCATTGTAACATGCCTGAAAGGAAAAACCTTCGTGTTCTTGTCTACATAACGGCAGCACTGTTTATTCTGTGTGTCCCGTTTTTCCTGCTCACCAGCAATATAAGATGGGTCGCCAATGACCTCCAGTTCTATGAGTATGGCTTTGGAAAATATGACGTCAGCCGGGATACAGGTCTCAGTAATGAAGAACTTATTAATATATCGAAAGGTTTGATTGATTACTTCAACTCCGGTGTAATCGACGACACGATGGATCTTTTCAGCGAGGAAGAAATTATACATCTACGCGATGTAAGGGGATTAATTCAACTCTGCTATATCATCCAATGGAGTACACTCGGATATATCATCGTATTTATCACTGCCGGTTTTATATACAAGCGCAGGCGATTCTTTCATTTATTCAATATAGTTGTCGCTACAGGCAGTATCGTGAGTATCATCGGAATAGCGGTGATAGGCATAGCGGCACTTATCGATTTTGACTGGCTATTTATAGCATTCCACCGCGTGTTTTTCAGCAACGACTTATGGATACTGTCAGGCTATCTGCCACACATTTATACAGAGGGGTTTTTCTCTGATGCCGGGGGAATTATTGCTATTGAAACAGCTGTTGAATCTATACTTCTTGGAGTGACAACGGGATTCTTTATACTACGACGGCGACACGTTATGAATTAATGATGGCATGTCGCACATGATGTGGCAGGACACGATGGGCCACAGCCACCACCGCCAGCGATAGGTGCTGAACTTCCATCAGATCCTTTAGAAACAGCAGCGAAAACAGAAAGTTGTTTGTTTGCTGGAGACTTACAGTTAGGGCATGAGATCTTACTGTTAGTCTCGCTGAAAGAGCACCTGCGCTCAAACTTCATATTGCATTTTGAACATTTATATTCGTATATCGGCATAGCAATTACATTTTAATCCGCGCATGACTAAGAATCAAGAGCGCCAGACAACCTCACCGCCGATTATCGTAGCATCGACTTTAATATCGCGTATTTTCTCCGGCGCTATTTTCAATGGATCGTCGCTCAGGAGAGTAAAATCTGCCAGCTTACCCACACTTATTGTGCCTTTTATTCCTTCATCAAAAGATGCATATGCTGCGGCACGCGTATGCATCTCCAATGCAACAGATGGCAGGACCCTTTCCCTGGGGAAAAATACTTTCCCGTCCTGTGTTCTTCTGTTGACAGCAGCATGTATACTCAGTAGCGGGTTAAGAGGTGCAACAGGATTATCAGAACCTGCACACGGCTTGAGTCCGCTCTTCAAGAATGAGCTTATACGATGCAGCAATGGTTGCTGTTCCTCAGGTACAGTTTCCAGATAACGCTCACCGCTGTGATATATAAATGATGGCTGAGCCACTACTAATGCACGTATGTTTTCTAATCTATCGAGCATCGAGTCCGAACATACGGAGCAATGTTCTATGCGATGGCGATGATTATTCTTAGGTGACTTGTCGTAAATAGATTCCAGTGCTGATACAGCTGCTTCAACCGTGTTCTCTTCTATGGCATGTATCGCGATCTGGAACTCATGATTTTGAGCATCGGCAACCATCTGGCTCAATTCTTTCAAACTCGGATAAAGGCAACCTCTGGCCTCGCTGACAATTACCTTGAGGGCTCCAAGGCGCATATCATTACTTCCATGGCGCGGTTTAAATCCCTGCTCCAATAGTTCATCTAGGTATTGCAATCCTATCATTATGGATAATCGTGGTGTCAAAACATTCGAATCCCGTAATCTTTGGAAGAACTTCCATGTATCAAGATTATTGGAAGCTGTAGCATCCTGAAGTGAAGTTATCCCTCTTGAAAGGAAGATTTCATTAGCGAGTTTGACACCTCTTTCCATTTCACTGGGTGAGATCGGCGGAATATTGTTTTCTATACAAGCATTCATTTCAAACAGCATTCCGTTTGGCTGTCCTGAATGCAGGTCCCTGTCTATTACTCCTCCCTGCGGTTCCTGTGTTTCGTTTGTTATACCGACCAAGTCTAGTGCACGACTGTTAAGCACACATGCATGTCGAGAACGATGCATTAGTTTTACAGGGTGGTCCGGTGCTGCCTCATCAAGATCGAAACGATTTGGATGCCGTCGCTCAGCGAGGTGAAATTCGTCATAACCAAATGCCCTGATCCACTCACTATCTGAAGCTGTCTGAACTCTTTTGCGTATGCAATTTTTTATATCAGTGATAGATGATACCGATGATGGTGTGCAATCCACACTCAGCAAGCTTGATGCAAAGGCAAGAATATGGCAATGGGCATCATTGAAACCTGGGATAAGCGTCTTACCACCGCAATTTATCTTGCGACCAGTAAAATGATTACCATCGTCCTTGCTGCCAACACGAAGGATCTTTCCTTCCTTGACCGCTACTGCAGTAGCTCTTGGTTTGGCAGGATCAAATGTAATTATGTTCGCGTTGTAAATAACAAGGTCTGCCTTTTCAGTCATTTTTAAAAAGCACCTTCATAGCCTCTCTAAGCCGCTCCAGGCCGGTTATTTCATAAGGGAACATCGAGAGTATCCTCTGTTTCCCCGGACATATCTTGGCGATCTCCTCAATATACTCTTTCTGCATCGCAGATTTGCGTTTCATAAATTCCGAATCAGGTTCCGTTACCACTTGATTAATGATAACTCGATCGATATTGAGATTGTAGCTCTTAAACTCGTCAAATATATAATCAAGCTGGTATACCGCCAGCGCTTCAGCTATTGTTACCAGGTTAAATTCTACCATAGTCTGAATAAAACTCATGTCTTTAGCAGAAAGTGCTTCCCATCCTTTAATAACGCCTTGTACGGTATTGCGATTCTTACCGGTAGTTTTGAGTGACGTATAGATGCGGGCAGCCGGCTTTAGATGTTCTCCGATTATCGATGGCATCTTTAAAAGCCCTAACGTCTGACCCGCAGGAGCTGTATCCCATACAATCTTTCCATATTCACCCGATTCGTGGAGTTCCCTGATATAATCAACCATGAATTCATCCCTGAGGCCAGGCAGTACGCTAGCAACAAAATTAATAAACTCTTCATAGCCTATGTCGACAAAAGATGAAAATACTTCGTATGCTTCCTCTCCGAACTTATCGTTCCACATGGTTTTGACTTCATGAGAACCGACTTCATACAAAAATAGATTGTCAGTGACAGTTGTAGGCATACCCTTCTTATCGGAATCTTTAGCGCTATCTAATTCAAAAATATGTCGCAATGATGGTGTCGGATCCGTAGAAAGGATAAGAGTTTTATGTCCCTCTGATGCATAATGTAACGCAGTAGTAGCAGCACAGGTCGTCTTGCCGACTCCGCCCTTACCACAAAACATAAAGACATTCTTCATTGGCGGGCTCTCTCCAAATGCACCATTAATATCGCCAGATCTGCCGGCGTTACTCCATCAATACGAGATGCCTGGCCAAGCGTAACAGGTCGCATGCGATTAAGTTTTTGCCGCGCCTCATAGCGTAATCCCGTAATTCCATCATAAGTGAAGAAATCCGGGATCGACCTCTTCTCCATTCGCGACATGCGGGCGACAGATGTATTCTGTTTTTTTAAATATCCCTCGTACTTTGCTTCAACCTCCACCTGCTCGGCGACACTGCAGTCTAAGCCGGGATTACCATATGACATAGTAACGAGATTATTATATGTCCCATCCTGGCGTCTGAGGTATTCCAGTGCGGTCACACTCTTGTCAGAATTACTAAAATAGGTTTTGGACAGGCGTTTAAGTTCCGTGGCGATAGCCCGTCGTTTTGCTTCAACCTGCTCGTACCGCTTACGTCCTACCAGCCCTAATTCATATCCTAATGGTGTTAACCTCAAATCCGCGTTATCATGCCGTAACAACAATCTATACTCAGCACGTGATGTCAGCAGACGATACGGCTCGGTAACTTCCCTTGTCACGAGGTCATCTATCATCACGCCGATATATCCCTGATCACGCCTTACGATGAAAGGTGGCTTACCTTGAACTCTTAATGCCGCGTTGATCCCGGCGATCAATCCCTGTCCCGCCGCCTCTTCATACCCCGTGGTCCCATTAATTTGTCCGGCAAGGAACAGCCCAGGGACGCTCTTGCTCTCCAGATTTGCCGATATCTGACTGGAAGGAACGTAATCGTACTCAATGGCATAACCCACCCTTACCATCTCGACCTTCTCTAATGCCGGTATGGTGCGCAGCATGGCAAGCTGTACATCCTCGGGGAGGCTGGTGTTCGCCCCCTGCACGTACACTTCATTTGTTTCCCATCCCTCTGGCTCCAAGAACAGAGGATGCGCAGACTTATGAGCGAACTTGAATATCTTATCCTCTATCGACGGGCAGTACCGCGGGCCGATGCCCTTAATCATGCCGTTAAAAAGCGGCGCCCTGTCCAGATTATTCTTGATTATTTCGTGTGTCTTCGCATTTGTATAGACAAGATAGCATGGCAGTTGAGGACGCCATTCGGACGGCGTTAAAGGATAAACCGGGTTAGGCTGAGGAAATGAAAGCTGATGGTTCCCATTTTGGAACATGCTGAAATATAAAGGGACTTCGCTTCCCGGTTGTATCACGGTCTTAGTAAAATCTATTGTTCGGGCATCGATACGCGGCGGAGTACCTGTCTTAAGTCTTCCCAGCGTGAATCCCATGGATCGCAGGCTATCGGATAGTTTCTCGGCAGCAAATTCGCCGGCGCGGCCTGCCGGATAGCTCTTATCTCCGATGATGATCTTGCCGTTGAGGGAGGTGCCGGTAGTAAGAACGACGTTCTTGCCCTGGTAAATCCATCCCATGCTGGTTTGAATATGGAATACGTTTTTATCAACCCATATTTTATCTATAAGCGCTTGTTTTACATCGAGATTACACTGTCTCTCCAGGGTGTATTTCATAGAGAGCCCGTACAGCTTCTTGTCCGCCTGTGCTCGAAGCGCCTGCACTGCCGGACCTTTGCCGGTATTAAGCATCCTTACCTGTATGAAGGTGCGATCTATATTGCGGGCCATTTCTCCACCCAGCGCGTCGATTTCACGCACAAGGTGGCCTTTGGCAGGTCCACCGATGGAGGGGTTGCAAGGCATGAGGGCAACATTATCAAGGTTAAGTGTCAACAACAGGGTCTTAGAACCCATCCGAGCTGCAGCTAACGCTGCTTCGCAGCCGGCATGCCCCGCGCCTATAACAACAACATCATACATAAACTGTTCATCCGTATTTTTTAATTGTATCACTATATGAAATTCCAGTCGATGCGTGGAAATGTAAAAACAAAGAGGCGTCAGGAGCAGAAATCAGGAGGATGCATGTGAACTATCGGCCTATGGTGTCCGGAGATGTCTCCAAATTTCAGCTATACTCGGTCGTTTGCCATACATCAAAAGGAATGTACGGAACACACGTGAAGCCAGCCAGATCGTTACAATAATGGAAACGATCATAATGATAATACTGAGGGCTAACTGCCATATCGGAAGAGCGCCGATGCTTGCCTTCATGATTACAGCTATTGGGGCTGTGAGTGGGAAAAGTGTAAATATGGTGTAAACAACATGGTCTGGATTCATTATAAATAGAAACATCAGTTCCAGTGGCATTATAGCAGGGAGAACGACGATGATAGTCCACTGATTGCTCTCCCTTGCCGTGCTTCCGATCGAGCCTATGGCTGCGAATAATACGCCGTATAATATGTAACCCAGAATGAAATACATGATGCTTAATATGATGAGGCTGGCAGGTACTTTCAGCCCCGAAAGGATGGGGATATTCGTTGATGCAACCACTACAAATATGATTATCGTTATGAGCCATACTGTTATTTGCAAGAGCCCAGCAGCTCCGAGGCCCAGAACTTTACCCGTAAGTAATTGCTTGGCAGAAACCGATGAAAGTAATATTTCTATGAGGCGGTTTTCTTTTTCTTCGGCTACACCTTGCAGGAGATAACCCGATGCGAAAAAGAGTGACATCAGGAATAGCAAACCAAATACGTATGGCATAGCATATGACGATATCTCATCCTCAGGGGGCACTACCTCTCCAGTGTCTTGGTCTAGTCTGAATGACTGCGCGTAGAGGGGATTACTCACTCTCGTCAAGATATTATTGCTGACATTATTACTAATGAGATTCGCAATAAGGAAATCCTCGATTGAATTCAATGAAGAAGGAGGCTCAATTTCACGTTTGGTGGTATATCTATAAACAGTGCCTGTATCCAGATAATCAGCGGGGATGATGAAATATTCGCTGATATTGCCGCTCAACAATTCTTGTTTAGCTTCATCATCTGCAACATATAGTACGAAGTTAATTTCATCTGTATTCGTATACTCGTCGAATAGCCCTGTATTATCTATATAACCAATACTGGGCTTTTCCGCAGGTGGTTTTTCGCCAGCCCACTGCGTAATGCCATAGTACACCAGCATTCCTAATATGACTAAAATGGGCAGGCTAAACGTCAGAATAATATATGACCACTTCTTGACGGCTGTCACGAATTCATGTCTGGCTATTATCCAGATTTTATTCACTGTTTCACTACCTGAATGAATATCTCGTTGAGAGAAGGCGTAGAAACTTCAAAACGATCTACCCTTAATTTCTTTGCGACAAGCTGGGTTAATATCTGCTGCGACGTTGTATTACCGACTAGGAACAATTCAATATACTTCCCGTGGTCCTTTCTGCCAGTGATACCATCAATCTGGCCTATTTCACCATCACACTTTACAAACACCGAATTGTTGCGAAAACGCCACTTTATATCTGAGAGGTCTCCATATAAGACAACGCGGCCATGATTTATCATAAGGACACGATCACTCATTTCTTCTACTTCATTCATCATATGGGTGCTGAGTATTACAGTTTTACCCTGCCTCTTAAGTTCCAGGATAATATTCTTCAGCAACATGCGGTTCACCGGATCAAGGCCGGCGAATGGTTCGTCGAGTACGATCAGAGACGGATCATGTGAGATGGTAACTAAGAACTGAATTATCTGCCCCATACCGCGGCTGAGCTCGTTAACTTTCTTACCTTTGTGTGGTGACATGTCGACTTCGGTTAAGAGTGTCTCAGCTCTTTCCCTGGCTATTTTTGATGGAACGTTCTTAAGCATGGAGAGATAGATGAGATTATCTAAGACCTTCATTTTGCGATATAGGCCGCGCTCTTCAGGTAGATAGCCTATTTTATTCTTCGCCTGTTCATTAAGCGAAGAACCGAAAACAGATATCTCTCCTGAGTCGGGCTTTATGATGTCCATGAGCATTCTGATGGTTGTTGTTTTACCGGCTCCATTGGGGCCGACCAGTCCGAGCACCTCGCCTTTCTCTATGGCGAAGGAAACGTCCTGTACCACTGGTTTGCCGCCATAAGATTTGTTTATATGCGAAATCTCGGCAAGCGTCTCCGCTTGACCTGGAGCGCTGACAGCAGGATTGTCATGAGTTTCTTTCAACCTATGTGACGCCTCTGCGAATCTCTGTGCGTCGTTGTTATCCCGGGTTTTTGAATGGTCAATCGCAGGAGCAGGAATATCGTGATTGTCTGTAACGTTGCGTTTGAACTGACGCCTGCGTAAGTATATGCGTATTGAAATAACAATAACGATAGCAGCGATCAGTAATATAAAAAGCAGTGTATCGTTCATACGTCTATTCTAAAAAGTAAACCCGTACTTAGTGATTCGAGTTCACATACCTACAAAGTTTTGACTTTATAATTACGATGAGAGTATACTTCACGAATTGAAGAGGGTCAACTTTTTACGGAGCATTTATTTATATTATGGAACAACTGGCAAATAATCTAACATATTGGATAAAGGAACAGGTGCTTGCAGCAAAAAAGACAGGCACAATCCTCGGACTTAGCGGCGGCATTGACTCAGCGGTAGTCGCAGTTTTGTGTAAACGCGTCTTCCCCGATGCAACACTCGCGGTAATCATGCCCTGCTACAGCAACAAAATGGATGTATCACACGCATATGAATTAGCAGAAAAGTTCGATATACGCACCGAGTTAGTTGAGCTTGAGCCGGCATACGATTCACTGCTTAAGATACTCCCTCGAGACGATAATTATCATGCGAATGATAAGCTGGCGCAATCAAATATAAAACCACGTCTGAGGATGACTACTTTGTATTATTTAGCAACGCAGCTAAATTATCTTGTTGTTGGAACTGGTAATCGCAGCGAGATTGCTATAGGGTATTGTACAAAGTACGGTGATGCAGGAGTAGATCTACTCCCTCTGGGCAATCTGGTAAAAAGACAAGTAAAGGAACTCGCCGAATACTTAGAGATACCAAGGGAGATTATTAACAAACCACCTTCAGCAGGATTGTGGGAGGGGCAGACGGATGAGGGAGAAATGGGTTTGAAATATAAGGAGCTAGATCGCTATTTAACGACTGGTGAGGCAAGCGATACTATTAAAAGAAGAATAGAATCCATGATAGCAGGCAGTGCCCATAAACGAGCCGTGCCACAAATACCCCCGTTTTAGCCAATCGAGCTTATCAAAAACGACGTAGGGCAGATAGCTGATCCGAGATAAAGATTTTATTGCCGTTTTATAAACTATTCCCCTTGCCTTTAACATAATTGCTGTGTTATTATTCCCATGTAGTCAAAACCCTTGACACCAAGGAGTAAAATGGCCACAGAGAAACAAAAAGCCCTCGAATTAGCGGTAAGCCAGATAGAAAAGCAATTTGGCAAAGGTTCTATCATGAAGCTTGGCGAGGATTCGATTAAGGCTTCTATAGAGTTCATCCCAACAGGGGCCATTTCATTGGATTTAGCTTTGGGAATAGGCGGCATACCGAGGGGTCGTATCACTGAGATATTTGGGCCTGAAATGAGCGGCAAGTCTACGCTGGCTCTCTATATCATAGCGAATGCACAGGCTAATGCAGGAGCAGCCGCATATATAGATGCAGAACATGCTCTTGACCCATCATACGCTGTCAGGTGTGGTGTCAAAGTAGAAGATTTATTAATTTCCCAGCCAGACACGGGGGAGCAGGCGCTGGAGATAGCAGAGGCCTTGGTAAGAAGTGGTGCAGTGGATGTAGTGGTCATAGACAGCGTAGCTGCACTCGTCCCGCGTGCGGAGCTTGAAGGGGATATGGGGGATGCCTTTGTTGGCTTGCAAGCCCGATTAATGTCTCAGGCGCTCCGAAAGCTTACATCTGCTATTCACAGGTCACATACCTCAGTAATATTTATCAATCAACTGCGTGAAAAGGTGGGAGTTTTCTTCGGGAACCCCGAGGTTACTCCTGGGGGAAGGGCGCTCAAATTCTACAGCTCGGTGCGAATAGATCTCAGGCGGACCGATACTATTAAAAAAGGAGATGTTGCCATAGGAAGCCACGTAAAGGCAAAAATCGTTAAGAATAAGGTAGCACCTCCATTTAAAACCGCTGAATTTGACATTCTCTTTGATGAAGGGATCAGCACTGAAGGCTGCATTCTCGATCTTGGAGTGAACCTCGGATTGGTAAGCAAATCGGGAGCTTTCTATACATATAACAGCAGTCGAATAGGACAGGGCAGAGAGAACGCCAGAGAGTATTTAAAAGAGCATAAAGAGATCGCCAAGGAAATTGAGCAGCAGATCCGAGCGCAGGCATTTAAGACCCCTACCGCTACCGATAGCGACGCAGTTGAATAGTTCAACTCGATATTGATTAATCATCATCGGGCCAATATTCGAGAAGGCTGGGGAATGTGTGACCAGCCTTTTGTGTTTTATATACTAGGCGATGAACAAAAGACATATTTCTTACAAAGGCAAAGTGAAAGTCGATTCCCGCAAGAAAAATGAGGGCTCTGTTGAGGAATGTCTGAAAACGGCGTACCGATTATTAGGCTATCGTCAGCGGAGTGAAATCGAACTGAGAAATAAGATCGGGTCAAGGTTCACTAAAGCAGCAATTGATACTGTCATTGAGCGTTTGCGTGATAAACATATGGTTGATGATACGGCCTTTGCACAATATTGGCGGGAACGAAGGGAAACTCTAAACCCGCGTAGTAGAAGAATGGTCTGCATTGAGCTACGTCAAAAGGGCATAGATAAAGAAGTGATTAACAAGGTTTTAGACAGTTATAATGATGAAGAAAATGCCTATCGTGCCGCAAAGAAGAAAGCAAATCTGTTATCGAAAGAAGGTTATGCTAATTTTAGACGTAAAATAGGCTCCTTTTTGATGAGAAGGGGCTTTAATTATGAGGTAACTAATCAGACGGTTGACCGCCTGTGGCGTGAACTAAGCTGATTCTATTGACTTTAATAAGTATAGAGTTTAATATGGGGCAATTCATTAAAAACATGAACCATTTGTGATTGCCCCGAACGAAAGGGGAATAGGAGTTCTGCGATGTGGATAATATTAGCCGCAAGTGTCGGATTTATTTTGGGAGGCGTTCTGGTCTTCTTCGTGTGGCGTATAGTTATTGGCAGGCGAACACGCGCTGCCCAGCTTGAAGTAGAGGTCATATTAAATGACGCCCAAACAAAATCCAAGGGGATGTTAATCGAGGCCAAAGAGGAAGTTATAAAGTTAAAAGGACAAGCTGAGACTGATATACGAGAACGACGGACTGAACTAAATAAACAGGAAAGAAGGCTGTCACAAAAAGAAGAAAATATCGATAAGAAGCTGGATTCAATAGAAAAAAGAGAGCGTGGCCTTATCGAAAAAGAGAAGGAAGCGGATAGCCTGCGCAATCAGCTTCAGGACTTGAAGTTGAAACAGGTACAACAACTGGAATTAATAGCAGGCATTTCCAGCGCGGAGGCTAAAAAACTATTAATAAAAGCTGTTGAAGAAGAGGCTATGGAAGATGTAAACCGCCGGCTTCGCGAAATTGAGGCGCAACTGAAAAGAGATGCAGACGAAAGAAGCAGAGACATACTCTCTCAATCAATCCAGCGATTAGCTACATCAGTAGTTTCTGAGACAACTGTTTCTGTCGTAGCGCTGCCAAGTGATGAAATGAAGGGGCGCCTTATTGGAAGAGAGGGACGCAATATCAGGGCATTGGAGAATGCTACCGGCGTTGATCTTATCATCGATGATACGCCTGAAGCTGTAACGATTTCCAGTTTCGATCCTGTGCGTCGTGAAATAGCACGCCTTGCTCTTGAAAAGCTCATCCTTGATGGCAGGATACACCCGGCAAGGATTGAGGAGATGGTTGCATCAGCTAAGAGTGAAGTAGATGCAACAATTCAATCAGAAGGGGAAGCAGCTATACATGAAGTTGGACTGCCAGGGTTGCACCCAGAATTGGTAAAACTGCTGGGGCGCCTTAAATATCGCTTCAGTTATGGTCAAAACGTATTACAACACAGCATTGAGACAGCTCATCTCGCACGTATGATTGCCGCGGAATTGGGTATGAGAACTGATGCTGTAAAGAAAGCTGGCCTTCTGCATGATATAGGAAAAGCAGTTGATGCTCAGGTGGAAGGGCCGCATGCCAAGATCGGCGCTGATATTGTAAGACAATGGGACAAATCGGTTGAGGTTGTCAACGCGATTGCTGAACATCATAGCGAGACAGGCACAACAAGTTTAATGGGATTTATAGTATCCGCCGCAGATGCCATTAGTGGTGGTCGGGCGGGTGCCAGGCGTGAATCTCTTGATCATTACATTAAACGTCTTGAAGCACTGGAGAGCGTCGCTAACAGCTTTGAAGGTGTAGAAAAATCTTTTGCTATCCAGGCCGGTCGCGAGATACGTATCATGGTTAAACCAAATGAAGTAGACGATGTTCAGTCTCTTAGATTAGCCCGCGACATAGTAAAGAAAATCGAGGAGACACTTGAGTATCCCGGTCAGATTAAAGTCACAGTTATAAGAGAAACTCGAGCTGTTGATTACGCGAAGTAAGGATATATGATGCGCATCCTGATGATCGGTGATGTCATTGGTAAGCCCGGACGTACTGCTGTCGGGAAATTGGTGCCTGACTTGCGAAATGAATACGATATTAACTTGGTGATAGCCAATGGCGAAAATGCCGCCGGTGGGATAGGGCTAACTCCGGATACAGCGGATGAGCTTCTTGAATCAGAAGTCGATATAATCACATCGGGAAACCATATTTGGGCACATAAGGAAATGGTATCATCGATTGATAGCTATCAGCAGATACTGCGCCCACTGAATTATCCTGCTGGGGTCACGGGCAAGGGACATACTATCGTTAAAAATGTCTTGGTAGTAAACCTTATTGGCCGTACATTCATGGGGGATCTCGACTGTCCATTCCACGCTATAGACAACCTTTTTAAAGAACTTGGCGACGACAAGCCAGCTATTACTGTTATCGATTTCCATGCTGAAGCGACATCGGAGAAGATAGCACTTGGATGGTACCTGAACGGCAGGGCGAGCTCTGTTACTGGAACACATACGCACGTAGGTACAGTAGATGCAAAAATACTGCCTAAAGGTACTGCCTTTATTACTGATATTGGCATGGTAGGTCCTGTCGAATCGGTAATTGGAGACGATATCGATTCAGTGATAGATAGATTTCTTACACAGATGCCTCACAGGATATCCGTCGGCAAAGGAAGAGTGAGCTTTAATTCGGTCCTGATTGATGTAAACGACAAAACAGGGAAGGCTACAGGTATCATACGTGTAGATCGGGAGGTTGAGGTCAATGGCTAAAAGGGTCGACCTCCACCTACACACGACCTATTCCGATGGCAGGTTAACGCCAGGGGAGTTGATACAAATTGCTGCAGAGCAGGGTATTGGAGTAATTGCTATAACCGATCACGATACAGTTAACGGAATCGAGCCAGCTTTACTGGCTACGGAATGTTTCCCATATGTAACGGTCATTCCAGGCGTTGAGATAAATACTGATGTGCATCAAGGAGAAGTGCATATACTTGGATATTTCGTTGACTATAAAAACCAGCCCTTCTTAAATACCTTGAACGGCCTCCGTAATTCCCGCAAAGTCAGGGCACAGAAAATGTTAGCTAAATTAAGCAAATTAGGAATTAATATTGAGTGGGAGCGTATCTTGGAATTGTCTGACGGCGGTTCTGTAGGACGTCCCCATATCGCGCAAGCGCTATTCGAGGGGCAGTATGTTTCGACACTCCAAGATGCATTCGAGCGATATATCGGCCGTAACGGCCCTGCATATGCTGAACGAGATAGGCTTTCTCCCAAAGAAGCGGTTGAACTTATAATCAAAGCGGATGGACTGCCTGTAATTGCACACCCTGCAAGCATTAAGGAACTAGACCAGATGATCGTTGATTTAAAGCAATCCGGTCTTGTAGGTATTGAAGTATATTATGATAACTACGATAAAGATACCATCGAACGATTGAGTAAATTGGCTGCTAAATATGATCTAATAGCTACAGGCGGAAGCGATTTTCACGGTTTTGAAGATGACCATGAGACCCCTCTTGGAGAAGCGAGAGTCCCTTTTGAATGCGCTGAGGATCTTGCAAATCTTGCACAACTACGCTGCGTAAAACGTGAAAATAAATGAGGTGGTATACAGAGAAAATCTATTTCCCATCAGGGAATCTGAAACTCCACGGTATAATCTATCTGCCAAAAGGAGAAGGGCGATTCCCTGGAGTGGTGATGTGTCATGGAATGGCATCCGATTACCGATCCATGCGCCCCTGTGCCCAGCAGCTTGCTAGCAAAGGAATAGCAACGTTTGCACTCGATCTTCGAGGACATGGTAAAAGCAATGGGACACTTGATGGAGGTATTGGCCAAGACGTAGTGGCTGCATATAACACACTAAACAACCATACTAAAGTGGATAATGAACGTATTGGATTAGTGGGACATAGTATGGGAGCACTTGCATGTCTTTATGCGGCTGCTGCAGTAAGCAAAGTTAGAGCAGTAGTACTGTTATCAATCCCGTCAGATATTGGAAGCATCGCCGAGTTTTGGAGACCGATGCATGAAGAGGCAGAACGTCTCGGAACTAGCGTACTTGAATTTCCACGAATCGGCCCTCTTCCATATGCCGGATGGCTGAATCAACAGATTTCCATGCTCTGGATGCGCTTCCGTCACTATAAGTTATGCATAGACATTAATCATGATACAAAATCCTGGGATTTATTAAACCCTTTAACAAACATCGAAAAGATTGGAAATACCCCCAAATTGCTTATTCATAGTAAAGGGGACAAGTGGCTCCCTTACGAAAAGACTGTTGCACTATATGAGAAAGCACAACAGCCAAAAGAAATGATATTATTTGAGCACGGTTACCATGTGACTCCGTTGCTTCCAGGAAGGCTGAGGGCAAAGTGGATGGCATGGCTGGTGTCTGTTCTTAAGGAAAAAGGCGACTGACAATGTCATATTATCCGATGATATTTTTGACCATAGGATCGTATCTTCTTGGTTCGGTGCCCGCGGCTTATATTGCCGGGCGACTGTTCAAGGGAATCGATATTCGGGAGTACGGCAGCGGAATAGCCAGCGGTTCAAACGTATGGCATTCGATTGCGAAGTGGGCTATTGTGCCCGTCGGCGTTTTTGATTTGTTCAAAGGAATAATACCAGTCGTAGTTGCCACGCAACTACATCTTACCATCGGCGGCAGCGAGGTGGCAGCCCAAGGCGTCAGTGCGCTCGCGGCAATGATGGGCCATAGCTGGTCTATATTCTTTAAGTTCGGCGGTGGTAGAGGGGTTACCCCGATGCTGGGAGCGCTTGGCTTCTTTGCGCCCTTTGAACTAATTATATTTGTTGCAGTCTGGGTAGGTGGATGGGGTATATTTAAGAAATCGCCGCTATTCATGATGATAGCTGCGTTAGTCATGATCATATCCAGTCCTTTTCTGCCAAATCCATGGCTGTCATGGGAAAAATCATTGATGACCACATGGTTCCTGCTCGGTATGCTCATGCTGTTAATCACTAAAAGGATCATAGCCGAGCGTCCTGTGCCGCGCGATAATTGGAGGCAGGTTGTACTTTGCCGTCTCTTATACGATAGAGATGTACCTAATCGCACTGACTGGATCTACAGAAAACCGATTAAATATACAGATACGAAAATCTAGCGTTTTACAGAGAACAATATGGATATCACTTTCATTAAAGCAAGAGATTTAAACGAAGCCTGGTGGAAATGCATTCGTGAAGTGTTGACCAAAGGCTACGAATATACTATCGATAGCGGCAGCTACGCCGGCCAGAAGCGCAAGGAGTTCGATTTCGTCGTCGTGCATATCGAACACCCGGGCACCAGGCCGCTCGTTCCCACAGTGCCCGAGGGAGTGCCGCCGCCGACCGATATCGAATATGTCGAGAGGGATTACTTACCTTATCTAATGTCCAACCTGAAGCAGGCCAACGAGACCTATACCTACGGCGAGGACATTGAACAACAATTCCTCGAAATCGTAGAGATGTACAAGAAGGGTTTTAATACCAATCAGGCTACTATGACTGTTGGTAATCGCGATTCTATATACTTAAGCGATCCGCCATGCCTCAGAATTATCGATACAAGAGTGCGCTACGGCAAGCTTAACTTCGTCGTCTATTTCAGATCGTGGGATCTATATGCAGGCTTTCCCAATAACCTTGCTGGTATACAGTTAATGAAAGAGTTTATGGCCAGCGAGATCGGGGTAGAGGATGGCGAGATTATCGCTATCAGTAAAGGACTGCACTTATATGAGCACAATTGGGAAGTTGCGAGGCTGGTAGCAGGACTGTAAATTCCCCAAATTCGGATATAGGAGACGTGAATGGCGGTAAAGGTCAACGTTTTCCATCATGGCCTGCAAAAAACCATCGAATATTTCATTCAAAAGGCCAGCCCCTCGTTTAACGATATCCTCAACTTCAGCATCGATTCAGCGGATTTCGACACCGGCGTCATAACTTTCACGAACCGCGATGAATTGATAGGCAATCCCATGCAGCGCATACTGCATGGCGGGGTCATCTCATCTATTCTGGACGTCGCTGGCGGACACACCGTATTCATGCAAGTATATAAGGATATCAGTGATGAACCAATCGAAAAACAGGCAGAGCGTTTCGGTAAGATCGGTACAATCGACTTAAGAATCGATTACCTGCGCCCAGGGAGAGGGAAACATTTTATAGCTAAAGGCTACATTTTACGCATGGGTAAAAAGGTAGCAGTCACGCGCATGGAGTTGCACAACGAAGAGGATGTATTGATCGCAGTTGGAACCGGAACGTATATGGTCGGGTAGAATACCGATTACCTGCGGAACATGGCAAGGAATCTGTCTTCATATTGAGGATAAATCCCCCACTTATCAAGCTCATCCTTGAGCTCATACGGCTCTCTGTCGCCACGAGCCACATCCATAAACATCATTTCTATGCGATACCTGGCCTCTGTCGGAACACCGGTTGCATCTACACCGAGCAGCCCCATGCTGTTCATCTCTGTCACATTGCTTCTCAGAGACCCCTGTGTCATCTCACTTATGAATTTTAAAAGCGATACATCCCACAGTTCGTCGACGCCTTTAATTATAGCAGCGAGATTATCTTTATCTTTATCTATTTTCTCATTCAGACGTCCGATTACAACTTCCATCTTATCAGAGACAATGAGGAGATCCTTATGCTCATTTTTATAGTTGTAATATAAACCAGGCATATGCATACCGTATTGCTGGATAACCATATCCAGGTATCTTTTTGCGCTTTCGCCGAAGCCTTCAAGTCTTGTAAGATAGTACGGAGTTACGACCCTCGGCCTTTCCGAGCTGACCCTTCCCTCACGAATAACAGTCTCATCTCCTCTTACAATCTCAGAATATATCGGTTCGGTTAAAAGGTAATAGTTAATAACAGTGGTTCCGAATGTAGCCAGTGTCTGCCGTGGCAGTCTCAGAATCTTAGTGTTACTGACTGCTTCCTTTATTCTTCCATCATCTATCTGCATATGATTAACCTATCCTAATTTTAACCTGTACATATTTGTACATCAAGAGATGTGTCTACCTCAATCATTAAGGCACACTTTGAAAAGCATAGAGACTTGAGTAAAAAATAATGGTATTATAACTGTCGAACGGAGGTCTGTATGCCCATATACCAGTACTACTGCGAAAAATGCGAGAAGGAATTTGAACTTAAACGTCTAATGGCAGATATCGATAAACCAGCGCTGTGCCCTAAGTGTAAGAAGCAGGGCACCAGATTAGTGACCGCATTCTCCTCCATGGTGGGGTTACATCTAAAAACACCGTCAAAAGCAATATTAAGGAAACCGGCGGTAAAAAAGACCGCCATATCTCGAAAGACAGCGCAGGCTAAAAAGCACAGTAGGAAATAGACTTTGGACAGAATAAGTTAGATTTAGTTTCTTTCGGTAGTTGGTACTTCATTAGAAAGAGTTTGTGAACACTCTTCGGGCGAAGAGTTAAATGCGCTGCAGACGGCTTGCTTGAAGTTTTCCGGCGTCCTTGGGTTGATATTCACTTTCTGGCCGTTGATTATTATTGTCGGTGATCCCGTGACGCTATAGAGGTCATTCAAATCCTTCTGCACATCAAATAGAGGATAGTTTCCATTCAGCCATGTACTCTGATCGCTGTACTGACCACTAATGTTATATGTTGAATCAGTTGCTGAAATACAGCTGGCAAGATTTTCCAAGTTTATCCCAGCTTCAGTTAAGCAGTCGCTAGAATTACCACCCTGTACAAAACAGCTTAAGTAGTCAAAATATTTTGACGGGTCTTCATTCTGCACACAATACTGAAGCAGGTTCTCATCCAGCTCCTGCTTCCCGTGCATGGCATAGTAAACAAAGTATATGGCTATATCCGCCTTATCTTTCAATAAATCGTATACCGGCAACATCATTTTTTCTGTCTGCAGGCCATAAGGGCAGTAGCTCATTACAAATATCTTCACATCCGGCCTGTCGCTCTTGGGCACTTCCACAGAAGTGTTTGGAGTGTTATTTGTGTCGCTTCCATCCATATAATAGTAATATCCCGGCCTGAATAGGATCCTGCCATCCTTTGAAACAAAGGATTCATATTCTTGTTGTCCTATTAGGAGACGAACTTTATATAGTCCACTCTCCTCTGTTACACCGAGCAATGATGCGCCTGTCCCGCCGCTCAAATTATTAATATAGCTTATAGCTTTGTTCGCAGCGTCCTGAGCGGAAAGTTCCGATGAATTACTGAGGCTGTATGCCGCTTCAAAAACCACATATGCCGTGAAGGCGAAAACAACCAGCGAGAGAAATATCAGAGGCTTTAGGAACTTTTCCATATATTTCTATTATATAACTTATTCCATGCTTCGGCTAATACAATTAAAACACCCCTCCCGGGGTGTTAAGTTTTTGTGGTAGCGCATACGGGATTTGAACCCGTGATCTTCTCCTTGAGAGGGAGATGTCCTAAACCCCTAGACGAATGCGCCGTTTAGCTACTTAGGTATCTGATCAAGTTATTAAATATACTCATCAGACATACTGGGATAGAATAATGCTTTGAGGTGTCTAAAGTCAAGCTGTAAACTGTGAGAATGGGCTGGATTCCGTGTCAAGCACGGAATGACATTCGGTATATCGCGAAAGTCGGTTGACAGAAAAAGCGTCTTCCTGTATATTGTTACTTGCTTAATAATTGAATATATAGGAACCTGAGGCGACTCGGAGCGATCCGAGTATCAAAGGGAAAGCAATCCGGTTAGATTCCGGAGCGGCCGCGCCACTGTGAACCCTGCATAAGGGGAGCCAGAACGCCCGCCACAGTACAGACTACATGCCTCCGCAGGGAGGGGTAGTAATTTTTATTGCTAAAAGGCCCCTCACTGTTTGGTGTGGGGCCTTTTTATTTGGGAAAAACTTAGGAGGAATCGAGTTGCGCTCGACAGTAAGACTGGTATTTGCAATTATCATGGTAATCGGCATAGCCCTGTCCGCGGCTTCCTGTTCGACAGAAAATGTCACAACGAATAACAATGGCATACAGATCACCGACCAGTTGGGGCGGAAGGTAACGTTGAACGGTACGCCGCAGCGAATTATATCGATAGCTCCGGCCAATACGGAGATTCTATTCGCATTAGGATTGGGCGATAAAATAGTCGGCGTAACAGACTACTGCAACTATCCGCCGGAAGCTTTAGCAAAAGAGAAGGTCGGCGGATTCTCCACTCCCAACATCGAGAAAATAATAGATCTAGATCCTGACGTTATATTTGCCGCTCCTAAACATGAAGCTGAGGTCATTACTCAACTGGAAGATTTGGGTCTTAAAGTCATCGCTCTTACCCCGGCAACAATAGATGAAACATATGATGCTATCGTATTAGTAGGCTCGGTTATGGGGGTTCAAGAAGCTGCATCCTCTCTCATCGAAAA
Organism: Dehalococcoidia bacterium; assembly: GCA_041653935.1. Classification (GTDB taxonomy): domain Bacteria; phylum Chloroflexota; class Dehalococcoidia; order E44-bin15; family E44-bin15; genus JAYEHL01. The sequence continues at coordinate 313,613 of JBAZEO010000001.1, forward strand.
TATGAAGTCAGAAATAAGCACAGTTACAAGCTTGGTAGCCAACCTGTCGGATGAAGAAAAACCTAACGTATTCTACATTGTATGGCACGATCCACTTATGACTGCGGGTGGAGATACTTTGGCGGGACAGTTGATTGAACTTGCCGGCGGTAAGAATATATTTGACAATCTTTCAGATTATGTGACGGTGTCCATTGAGTCAGTGCTCGATGGTGAGCCGGAGGTGATAATAGCAGGAACCAGCATGGGGTCTGGAGCAGACGCACCCTTTGAGTGGGCGCAAGAAGAGTCACGATTGCAGGAGACCGAAGCCCTCAATGAAGGCAAAGTCTTTAGTATCAACACCGATCTCGTCGGCCGATTCGGGCCAAGGATAGTTGATGCGCTTTATGAGATGCTTAGGCTGATACATCCTGAGCTTACAGCACAGATCAAATAGTTAAGGAATTTGCAGGAAGTGGAAACCACCTACATAAACAAATTAGCCGCCGGGCTGGTGGCACACAGGCGCAAGCGCTATCTCAGCATCGCAGGACTGCTGGGCCTACTCGTGATTGTCATCGGCATCGCCTGCAGCATCGGCACCGCCGATATATCCTTCACCGAGGTTTGGAGAGTCCTCCTTTCGAAACTTCCCTTCGTAAATATAGATGAAGGCATTTCCGGAACCGTCTCTACAATCGTCATTGATTACAGGCTGCCGCGTATTCTTCTCGCCGGCTTAGTGGGAGCCGCTTTGTCTACCGCCGGTGCTACCTTTCAGGGAATTTTCCGCAATCCCCTGGCTGATCCTTACCTGCTGGGCGTAGCACAAGGGGCCGGACTGGGCGCTGTAATCGGCTTTATGCTCCCATTTTCACACTCAGCTGTAATCGGCAGTATACCATTGATGGCATTATGCGGAGGAGGCATCGTTATAGTCACCCTGTATTTCCTCGCACGCGTCGGCAAAACGCTGCCTCTGACAACTCTAATCCTCGCTGGCGTGGCATTGGGCGCTTTTCTCTCAGCAATAACATTATTTTTGCTGACCCGGTCAGGAGAGAGTATGCATGGCATACTCGTCTGGCTCATGGGCAGCTTCACAAACAGCGAGTGGAATGAGGTTTATGTCCTCGCCCCGTACCTGATAATTTCTCTTATACCTGTCTATATATATAGCCGACCGCTGAACCTGATACAGATGGATGAAGATCAAGCCAAACAGTTGGGCGTGAATGTTGAAAAGGTAAAACTGATATTATTACTGATGGCAACGCTGATCACTGCGGCTGCGGTATCATTCGCCGGCTGCATTGGTTTTGTAGGTATCATAATACCTCACGCGGTGCGTCTGATATGGGGCCCGGACTATCGCTTCCTATTGCCATTATCGACCATCGTGGGCGCTATATTCCTTATACTTACCGACACACTTGCGCGCACTGCATCGGGCACTGCAGAAGAAATACCTGTAGGAGTGATAACAGCACTAATAGGAGCGCCGTTCTTCCTCTACCTGCTGCGCCAGAAAAAGCGCGTGTTATTCTAGGAGATATGCTTGAGCTGTCTGAAGCTGAATAAAGTAAATCTGGGCTATCACAAAAACACCGTAGTAAAAGGTGTGAGTCTTGAGGTGTGCACAGGGGAGATCGTAGGACTCATCGGTCCCAACGGCTCCGGTAAGTCGACTTTGCTCAAAGCTATGTGCGGCCTGCTGCAACCATCTTCGGGACAAGTGACACTGGATGGCATTCAGATAGCGAATATATCGAGGGAAACACTCGCCTGTAAAATAGGCGTGGTGCCGCAGTTGCCGTCCATGCCGGAGAGCTTCACCGTGCTCGATACGGTGCTCATGGGACGTTATCCTCATCTCGGCCTGATGCGCTACGAATCAAAGAAGGATATCGAGATAGTATGCGACGCTATCAGGCGCACAGGAATCGATCACCTGACCGACAGGCGCGTCGGCGAGACATCGGGTGGAGAGAGGCAGCGGGTGGTCATCGCCAGGGCACTGGCGCAGGAGCCGCGCTTCCTGCTGCTGGACGAGCCTACAGCGCACCTGGACATCCAGCACCAGCTTGAAGTGATGGAACTGGTGACGTCGCTGGCGGGATCGGGATTGGGCATAGCCATCGCACTGCACGATTTCTCGCTGGCCAGCCGCTTCTGCCATAGATTGATAATGTTAAAAGACGGCAACGTTTTCAAGGAAGGAACACCCAAGGATGTGATGACCACGGAGAACATCAAGCAGGTGTTCGGGGTTACTGCCATGATTTACAGCGATCTGGCATCAGGGCCGATGGTGGTCAATACCGCCATCTCGCGCACGGGTTCGGACAACAACCACCGGCGCATACATATAATCGGAGGCGGCGGCAGCGCAGCCGGCATCATGCATCAATTGCACAACGAAGGCTATCACTTGACCATAGGCGTGCTGAACCAGGGCGATACCGATCTTAGTACTGCCCGCGCGCTGGGCATCGAGGCAGTGGTTATATATGCCTTTGCGGCAATAGACGATGCCGCTCACCAGCGCAACCTGGAATTGGCGACGCAGGCAGATTGCTGTATAGTATCGAATGTGGCCTTCGGCTGGGGCAACCTGCGCAACCTGGAGGCGGCATCGGTAGCGCGCCGACTGATACTTATCGATGATATTCCCATCTCAGAGCGCGATTATACCGACAACCAAGCTACTGAAATATACAATACGCTCAAAGGCAACGCGCAGTGCATCCAATCGTCGGATATATCCGTGTGCCTGAAAAATATCCTGCAGCAAAAAGAGGTGAGAAATGAGCAATCCTAAAGGTAACAAAGGTTTGGTGATGATATATACCGGCAACGGCAAAGGAAAGACCACGGCGGCCCTCGGGCAGCTTGTGCGCGTGAGCGGCTGGGACTGGAGCGTCGTGATGTTCCAGTTCATCAAAGGAAGCAAGCTGTCGGCGGGGGAGCATCGCGCCGCCAAAAAACTGGGCCTCGACCTGCGGCCGATGGGCGCCGGCTTCACTTGGAACGAGAAGGACAAGGAGAAAGCTCTAGCCCTCTCAGCCGAACAGTGGCAACGATGCAAGGAGGCAATCCTCTCGGGTGAGTTTAAGATGGTCATCATGGATGAGGCCAGCTATCCTATGAAGCTGGGGTGGATACCGGTGAAGGATGTGATTGACACCATCAAGCGGCGGCCGGAAGACACACATGTGCTGCTAACGGGGCGGGATATGCCGGACGAGATTATCGAACTGGCAGACCTGGTCACCGAAATGAAAGAGATCAAGCACCCGTTCAATGAAGGCATCAAGGCTCAGAAGGGCATAGAATTTTGATTAGCTAGCCATCAGTAATAATCCCGGCTGATTTTACATAACCAAGAGCACAGGAGCAAAATATGGAAAAAATCTCACTTGAGGCGACATTAGCTAATATAAAGCAGCTCGACGGAGCGGCAATGGCCAAAGCCAGGCAGCGGCAGGACATGCTGACCAAGCCAGCGGGCAGCCTGGGCAGGCTGGAGGATATATCGGTACAGCTGGCCGGAATCTACGGCCAGGCCATTCCGAAACCCAAGAATAAGGTGATTATCCTGGCGGCGGGTGACCACGGCATTGTTGCAGATGGTGTCAGCGCCTATCCCCAGTCAGTTACAGCCCAGATGGTTTCAAATTTCCTCGGAGGCGGCGCTGCTATAAATGTGCTGGCACGCCATGTCGGAGCTAGAGTCGTCATCATCGATGCCGGTATAGCATCGGCTCTTCCATCACATCCCGATCTTATCTCGCTTTCGATAGGCAAGGGCACAGCAAACATGGCAAAAGGACCGGCTATGTCGCCAGAGCAGGCACGACGGTGTATAGATGAAGGTATCACAATCGCAAAAAAGGAGATCGAAAAAGGAGCCGACATTATAGGCACGGGTGATATGGGTATCGGCAACACAACAGCGGCGAGTGCCATTACCAGCGTGATCTGCGGCAAGACTCCTTTGAAAGTGACCGGTCTCGGCACTGGTATATCCGAGGAGCAAAGGAAGCATAAAGCTAAAGTTATCGAACAGGCCATCGAGAAGAACAGGATCGATCCGACCAACGGCATGGACGTATTGGCGAAGGTCGGAGGCTTTGAGATAGGCGTGCTGGCCGGCGTAATACTTGGCACGGCTGCTGCGAGGAGGGCGGTAGTGCTGGACGGCTTCATCTCAGGTGCGGCAGGGCTTATAGCTTATACTATTTGTCCAAGAGTGAAAGATTACATCTTCGCTGCGCACATATCCATTGAGCAAGGCCACATCAGTTCCCTTAAACATATGGGACTTGAACCTATGCTGGATTTAAAGATGCGACTCGGAGAAGGCACCGGCGCGGCTCTGGCGATGATAATCATCGAGGGAGCTGCCCGCTGCCTTGCAGAAATGGCCACGTTCGGCGAGGCCGGCGTCTCGGAAAAGGGTGAGCGTTAGAACAATGAATTTTTTGGCGGCAATAGGATTCCTCACCAGCATCCCTATCGGCAGGCGCACGATGGAAGGCAGATCGCTCGCTGGATCTGCTGTGTATTTTCCGCTTGTAGGGCTGCTGATAGGATTAATACTGGCAAGCGTCGACTACGGCCTGGGGCGTGTTTTGCCCAACCTGCTGACCAGCGCAATTACGATAACAATTCTGGTATTGATTACCGGCGCGCTCCATTTTGAAGGCTTTGTTGATGCCTGCGACGGGTTGTTCGGCGGGCACACGCGCGAGCGCAGGCTCGAAATCATGCGCATGAAGAACGTCGGCGCTTACGCTGTGGCCGGCGGCGCGCTGCTGCTGATATTGAAGTTTGCGGCAATATCATCGCTCTCCCACGAATGGGATCGATTCTGGATTATCGTCATATTCCCGATGCTCTCGCGCTGGGGCATGACGCTGGCGCTATCCGTCTTCCCTTATGCCAGGGAACAGGGGTTGGGCACAGCCTTCCGTGGGGTCGAAACTGCGCTTGTCATTATTGCAGCTGCGGTAACATTAATCATTGCCGGGGTATTCGCTGGTTTGGCAGGAGCACTGCTTTTTGCTCTGGCGACAATAGTAGCCATAGTCATGGGCTTATGGGTAACAAAGCTTCTGGGCGGGCTTACCGGCGATATTTATGGAGCAATTAACGAACTGTCTGAAGTCGTTTTATTAGTAACAGCTATAGGAATTATGCATTATATGTCGATAGAACCGATTTGGAAGGTGTTCTCTTAAGTATGCTAGAGCTGGAAGGATTATGGATGGATGCCGCCGCGCTGGCGCTGGCTGTGGCGTGGGATATCGCGCTTGGCGAGCCGCCGAATGTTATACACCCAGTTGTCGGCATCGGCAAGGCAATTGGCTTGCTGGAGCGCATCGCCCCTAAAGCCAATCGGTTCGCGCAATTCGTATACGGGTTGTTGGTTGCGTTGCTGCTTCCTGCGGTATTGGCAGCCGGCGCGTACTTCCTAGCTCAGTGGTTAAAGGAAGTATGGATTCCTTTATATGTTGTCGTGGTGGCGATACTGTTAAAAACGTGCTTCTCAATACGCGGTCTGCAAACCAGCGCAAACGACATACGCATAAGCATTGAGAAAAACGACACGTCCGGAACTTCCGAGAAGCTGAAAAGCCTGGTCAGCCGTGATACGAAGCAGCTCACTCCTGAGCAGTCAGCGTCGGCGGCTATCGAATCCGTTGCGGAGAATACGACCGACAGCTTCGCAGCGCCGTGGCTGTACTTCGCCATATTCGGGCTGGCGGGAGCGGTTGCCTACCGTGTAGTGAACACGCTTGATGCCATGATCGGCTACCACGGCAAATACGAATATCTGGGCAAAGCGTCGGCGCGGCTGGACGATCTGTTGAACCTGGTGCCATCTCGTATCGCTGCGCTTATGATAGCCGCTGTGAGCCTGCTGACACGTGATAACATGAAGCGTTCGCTGAAGACACTGTTTAAAGAGGGGCACCACACCGAGAGCCCCAACGCTGGGCTGACCATGGCGGTGATGGCCGGGGCGCTCGGCGTCAAGCTGGAGAAGACGGGGCACTATGTGCTCGGGGTGGGGCTGAGGCCGCCGACGCCATCCGATATCACGAAATCGATACGGATTATGAAGTGGGTAGCAGCATTTAGTGTTCTAATAACGTTTGTACTGCTCTCTGTACATCATATCTTCTTTAGCAATATTTAGAACATGAGCGATAAGAGATTATGAGCAATCAAAACGTTTCGATAAAACGTCCGGTGCACGGCAGCATAACCCCCGCCGAGCTGCGCAAACTCGGGTTAAATATCGACGATGTTATCGATTTCAGCTCGAATATAAATCCACTCGGAATGTCGGACTATCTCAAAGACTCTATGTCCAATATCGACATTTCGCGCTATCCCGATCCGGACTGCCTGGAACTGAGAGAAGCGCTGGCGGAAGACACAGGTTTAGATATTTCATCGATCATTGTAGGAAACGGCTCGACGGAGCTGATTCATCTCATCGCACGCGCCTTCCTTGGTGGAAACAGCGTCGCCGTCATACTATCGCCTACGTATGGCGAATATGAGACAGCCTGCAGATTAGCCGGAACGGAACTCACCTTTATCAAAGCTGAAGAGAAGCTCGATTTTCACTGGAGCATCCCGATCGTATGCAAACAGATCAAAACTATTGCACCACGAATAGTCTTCCTATGCAATCCAAACAATCCTACAGGCGTACTCCTCAAGAGCAGTGATGTCAAGAAAATCGCGGCGTCTGCGGCTCCCGGACTGTTGATCATCGACGAAGCGTACATGCCCTTTGCCGACGATCCTTGGGATGCTACTACGCTGCTAGATATAGGAAACATTATAGTGATGCGCTCCATGACCAAAGACTACGCACTGGCAGGCATACGTCTCGGCTATATCGTTGCAGCCCCCGGCATCATTGAGAGATTAAAATGCTATCAGCCCTTCTGGAGCGTCAACGCCATCGCGCAGGCGGTGGGCATTGCCGCCATCAATGACAATAAACATATTACGATGGCAAGAAAGATCGTAGCAGAGGCAAAGACATATCTTTTAAAGTCGATTGAAGAGATAGGTCTATATGTCGTTCCTACCAGCACAAACTTCTTGCTGATAAAGGTCGACAATGCAAAATCCATGCGGCAGGCGCTGCTCAGACAGGGAATTTGTGTGCGCGATTGCACCTCATTCGGATTGCCGCAATACATTCGCATAGCTATGCAACCGTTGCCCGAGTGCCGAAGATTTGTCGACGGTTTGAGAACAGCCGTAACAGCTATGCACAAGCCAAAAAGCAAAATCGATCGCAGTCGAAAGCGATGAGGAATCGAGGATAGTTTTATGGAACAGGCATTCGCATCATGGAGCGGCGGCAAAGACTGCTGTATAGCATGCTATCTGGCATCCACCGGCGGCCTTAATATTCGCTATCTGTTAAATATGGTGACCGAGGACGGTAAGGCCTCATGGAGCCACGGAATGGCCGCGCAATGGCTCGATATGCAATCCAAGGCTATCGGCATACCGCTGCTGCAGAAACGGACGACACAGGCCGATTACGAGTCCACATTCAAGAGGACGATGGTCGATTTTAAGAAGGAAGGCTTAACAGCCGGCGTATTCGGCGATATCGATTTCAATGCGCATAAGGAATGGATCGACAGGGTCTGTGCCGCGGGCGGCATCACGCCGCACCTTCCGCTATGGGAGATGAACCAGAACAAGATATTGAAGGATTTCGTCGAGCTCGGTTTTGAGACAATAGTGGTGTCAACCAATCCTGAGCTCATGGATGACAGCTGGCTGGGACGCAAGATAGACCGCAGATTTATATCAGACATCGGCAAACTAAAGAACGTTACGCCGTGCGGCGAATCCGGAGAATACCATACGTTGGTCATCGACGGACCCATCTTCAAGAAGCGGCTGGAGGTCATCAAATCGAATAAAGTGCTGAGGGATAAGCGCTGGTTTTACGAGATAACTGAATGCGAACTTAAGCCTAAGAGGAAAAAATCGTGACCGCTAAGGTTCTGATGATTCAGGGCACAGGCTCATCGGTGGGCAAGAGCATCATCGTAGCCGCGCTGTGCCGCATCTTCAGGCAGGACGGCTTCAGCGTCGCGCCGTACAAATCTCAGAACATGTCGCTCAACTCATATGTCACGCGCGACGGCGGCGAGATGGGGCGGGCGCAGGTAGCCCAGGCGGAGGCAGCGGGCATCGAGCCGTCAGTGGACATGAATCCGATACTGCTCAAGCCCGAGGCTGATGCCAGGAGCCAGGTGGTGCTCATGGGCAAACCGTCAATGACAGTGCCCGCAAGAGAATATTACCTGCACACGCCAGAGCTGCTGCGCGCTGCAGAGGGATCGCTGAATCGATTGCGCTCGCAGTATGACGTCGTCGTCATCGAGGGGGCGGGCAGCCCTGCCGAGATCAACCTCAAACGATGCGAGATCGTTAACATGCGCATCGCTAAACTGGCAGACGCGCCGGTGCTGCTGGTGGGCGATATCGACAAGGGCGGCGTCTTCGCTCAGCTGGTGGGCACGTTGGCGCTCTTGGATGATGATGAGTGCAGCTTCATTAAAGGTTTCATCATCAACAAATTCCGCGGCGATATTTCGCTGCTGCAGTCAGGCCTTGACGAGCTTGAGAGCATCACGTCCCTGCCAGTAATCGGCGTCGTTCCGTACTACCACGACATCTTCATAGATGAGGAGGACTCGGTGCGCCGCGACACGCCGACAAAGGAGACAGCCGATATCGATATAGCCATAATCCACCTGCCGCACATATCAAATTCGACCGACTTCGAGCCGCTGCAGCGCGAGCAGGGCGTTATTGTGCGCTACATCAAACACGCAAAAGATATTGGGCGACCCGACGTGATAATTCTTCCCGGCAGCAAGAGCACTATCTCAGACCTCGAACATCTCAGAAACACGGGCATCGCGGACGCCATCGTGCGAAACGCGCGCTCCGGCGTGCCGGTCATCGGCATCTGCGGCGGCTTCCAGATGCTGGGGCAAAAGATAGAGAACCCGTTGCATACCGAATCAGACAACGACTCCATAGCTGGGCTCGGCCTGCTCGACGTCGTGACGACCTTTGCAAAGCGCAAGACTACATGGCAGGTGCGCGCAGTGTGTACTGATAAGCGAGGTATACTCGGAGGTCTGAAAGGCGAGGAGGTCAGCGGCTACGAGATTCATATGGGACAAACACTCGGTGACAATATATCGCCTGCTTTCAGAATCATCTCGCGCGGCGAGCGACGTTCGAACCACATAGATGGCGCGGTGAGCGATGACGGAAATATCGCCGGCACATATATCCACGGCCTGTTCGAGAACGAATCAATCCGCCGCTGCCTGCTGTCCAACCTGCGCAAAGCAAAGGGCGCCGACTGCGAGACACGGCCGTTAGCACTCTCTAAAGACTCTGAATACGACAAACTGGCGGCGCTGGTGCGCGGCAGCCTTGATATGAATATGGTCTATAAAATCGCGGGGCTAAAGAGGAAGAAGCGAAGATGAATAAGCAATTGGTTCTCATACTCGGCGGCGTGCGCAGCGGCAAGAGCCGTTACGCCCAGCAGCTGGCAGGTGACACCGGTAGCCGAGTCCTATTCCTGGCTACAGCCGAGGCCGGCGACGATGAAATGAAGCGTCGTATCGCCAGACACAAATCGTCGCGGCCCGAATCCTGGCGCACTATCGAGGAGCAACTGGATATCGCTGGAGTATTGCGAAAAAACGCAGCACACGCGGATGCGGTCATCATCGACTGCGTCACGGTCTGGCTCAGCAACCTGCTGATGCGCAACGAGAAGCTGAGCGAAAAGGACATGATGGCAGATATCGACAGGCTGATCGACTCCTACGCACAGGGGGGGGCGACCTATATCATAGTCAGCGGCGAGGTGGGGATGGGCATCGTGCCGGAGCATCCCCTGGGAAGGATCTTCCGCGATTATCTGGGGCTAGCCAATCAGCGCTTGGCGGCAAAAGCCGACCGCGTAGTGCTCATGGTAGCGGGGATACCGGTGGATGCGAAGAAATAGCAACATTTTCTTGATTTGTCTAGTATAATATAGCAATCATGAAATCCAACCCGCAGAAGAAAGTAGCGATCTGGGCACTGATAGCAGCATTCATCGGGCTCTTCCTCATGTTCGGCCCGGTGGGCTTCGGCTGGATGGACGGCTTCGGCGGCGGATTCGCTCTGGCAGCTTTCGGGTTGCTAATCATGATAGCAGGAATCACCACCGCGGTATTATTCTTCAGGTTGGCCAAACGCTATGACCTCATACTCTCCGATAAGAATCCGCTGGCACGCTGGACGTATTCCGATGCGGAGTGGAGAGCTTTCACCGAGGCCGACTACAAGATAGATAGAAAAAACAGATGGATACTGGTGGGAATCATATCGGCATTTGCCATATTCTTCGGCATATTATTCGCTATCATGGACCGTGATGCCGGAATATATGTGCTATTTGTGATGCTGGCCCTCATCGTCCTCGTGTCGATTACCGCTTTCCTCACGTCGCAGCAGAACTATCGACGCAATATCAGGCATAAAGGCGAAACATTAATTGCCAGCGATGGACTGATATTAAATGGCCAGCTACACGCATGGAACGTCATCGGCAGCAGGCTCGAGCGTGTGGATTACATGGAGGAAGCTCCTCCGATGATCGAGTTCGAGTATTCGGCAGTCTCGCGCAGCGGACGCGACAGCTACACGGTGCGTGTGCCGATACCTTCAGACCAGGAAAAGGGCGCACGCGATATAGTTCAGTTCTTCCGGGATTCACTGGAACAATCTGGAATTGTGAAAAACAATAATGATGCAGTTTAGTTATTTATCGGAGGGTAATCATGTCGATTGACATAGGAAGAGGCAAGGGAACAGCGGAAGTCACTATCGATTATGAGCACTGCAACTCGTGCGGCCTGTGCGTCAAGGTATGTAAAGGCGCGCCGCTGTACATGGAGGACAGAAAGGTCTGTATCGATCAGTCTCGGATATTCGGCTGCATCGCCTGCGGCCAGTGTGTATGCGTCTGCCCCTCCAATTGCATCACGGTGAAAGGCCGCGACTTTTCCTCGGACGACATAATCAGCATGCCGGCCAAGGAGAGCAAAGCGACCTATACCCAGCTTCTTGCCCTCATGTCAGCCCGCCGCAGCGTTCGCAATTTCAAAGATCGTGAAGTGGAACGAAGCGTTGTAGAGAATATAGTCGCGGCTGCGTCCACGGCGCCTATGGGCATCCCTCCATCCGATGTCGGCATCCTTATTTTCCAGGGACGGGATAAGGTCAAGGCCTTTCGCAAGGATCTGCTCGATGTCCTCAAATCATGGAAGCGGATGATGTCGCCGGCGATGATAGCGACAATGCGCCCATTCATCGGAAAAGAAAACTACAATTCATTCAAGTCCTTTGTCACACCAGCGATCGATGCTTATCTTGAGATGGATAAGAAAGGAGAGGACTGGTTCTTCTACGATGCGCCGCTGGCACTCTATTTTTATGCCGCATCGACGTCCGACCCGGCCGATCCCTACATAGCCGCCAACTATGCCATGTTGGCCGCCGAATCGCTGGGGCTGGGGAGCTGTATGCTGGGATTCACGGGATATGCGGTAAAGTACAGCAAAAAGCTCAGGCGCAAATACAAGCTCCCCGCCAAGATACAGCCGGGCATCTGCGTCATATTCGGCTACCCCGCCTTTAACTATCAAAAGGCATTGCGTCGCCGCTTTGCCGAAGTACGGGTTATATGATACCCAGACAAGCTTGACACATGGCAGACCGCACAAGTATTATTCATATGTTTGACATCGAATAAACAGATGCTATTGTTATTGAAAGAGTTGTAGTGCCGGATAGAACAGAAATCGTCGTCAGCGGTATTGGAGTTTTTACCTCAATCGGCTGCAATAGAAATGACTTCTGGAATGCCCTTATATCGGGCAAATCCGGCGTCCGGCGCATCCAGGCATTCGATCCGACAGGACATATAAGCCAGATAGCATCCGAGGTTACCTCATTCAAACCCGAGGATTACATCGACCGCAAGCAGGCCCGCAGGATGGCCAGGGTTTCTCAGCTCGCATCATCTGCCGCGATCCAGGCGGTGAAGGATGCGGGCCTCGATATCGCAAAGGAAAACCCGGCCAGGATCGGCTGCGTTATCGGATCAGCGGCCGGGGATTATGCCAGTCTGGAAGAGCAGCACCTCAAGTTTATAGAGAGAGGACCCGGCTTTATTAATCCTCTATCAGTGCCAAAGTCCATCGCCAACATGCCGGCATGTAATGCAGCCATCGTCCTCGGGATTCACGGGCCCAACCTGGGAATTGCCGCAGCCTGCGCCACGGGGGCTTGCGCCATCGGCGTTGCTCTCAGTGTCCTGCGCGAGGGCCGAGCTGATGTGATGCTTGCCGGCGGGGCAGAATCGACAATCACACCTCTCATTGTCGACAGCTATGCCTGCATGAGCGTCCTCTCGCAGCGCAACAACGAGCCTGAGCGTGCCAGCCGGCCTTTCGACGCCGGCCGCGACGGGTTCGTTATAGCAGAAGGAACCGGAGTGCTAGTGCTGGAAACCATGGAGCACGCCAGGAAGCGCGGAGCCGAGCCTCTGGCCATACTCAAGGGATTTGGCATGACCGCCGATGCATACAACATTGCGCTCCCCGAGCCGGAAGGCAAATGGGCCGCGGCTGCAATCGAGGAAGCGCTAAGAGACGCAAAGATAAACAAAGATGATATCGGATACATCAACGCTCATGGCACCTCCACCAAGGTCAATGATAAGGTTGAAACATTAGCTATCCGCCGCGTCTTCGGTGACAGGAAGGTGCCTGTCAGCGCTAACAAATCGATGATAGGCCATGCACTGAGCGCCGCCGGCGCTATAGAAGCCGCCGCCACCGTGCTCACCTTGAAACATGGCATCCTCCCCCCAACAATCAACTACGAGACCAAAGACCCGGAATGCGATCTCGATGTGGTGCCCAACGTCGCCCGCGAAGCGAAGATAAGTGCTGCTATATCAAATTCATTCGGCTTCGGCGGCCAGAACGGCGTGCTGGTCTTCACGAAGATTTAAGCGGCCGAGCGACACATCCTGATTTATATCTATGCTATACTATTGCAAATAAATCGTACCTAGTGAAGCCAGTTTAGACGTCGCAATAAAGAGGGAGCAACCATGAGTTTTACACTTGTCATTATCATTATCCTCGCGATAATAGCTATTATCATCGTCGCCGTCATAGTAAAACACCAGAAGGCGGAGAGCCGCAAGAAGGAACTGGCCGGCTGGGCCTTCTCCAAGGGCTTGAACTTCAACCCGGCTCGCGATTCCGGAATCGACAATCGCTACTCTTTCAAATGCCTTCAGCGCGGCGAGAACCGCTACGGATATAACATAGTGGAAGGAAACATCGGTAGCCGTCCGGTGCGCGCTTTCGATTATCATTATGAGACGCATCACACCGATTCAAAAGGAAACAGGCACACACAGCATCACTATTTCTCGGCTGTTATAGTTGACGCGAATCTTCCTCTCAAACCCCTGTCCATCCGCAACGAGCGCCTGTTCGATAAGCTGACCGAGTTCATCGGCTTCGACGATATCGATTTCGAGTCCGCCGAGTTCAGCAAAAAGTTCTACGTGAAATCACCAGATAAGAAGTGGGCCTACGATGTGCTGCATCAGGCGACAATGGAGTTCATGCTGGGCGCGCCGCGCTTCGACATCGAGTTCGGTGGCAGGCAGGTGATAGCCTACCGCAATAACACCTTCAAGACTGTGGAATTTGAAGAGGCGTTGAATCTTGTTACCGGGATACTGGACCGATTGCCGGAGTCATTGGTACAGGAACTGAAATAAGAGGTTGGAAAAACTTATGAGTATTGTAATAGGTATTATCGTCGGCGTAATCGTATTAGTTATCCTATGGATAGCATTCATGTACAACAGCCTTGTGCGCGGCCGCAACCACTGCACTGAGTCATGGTCCAATGTTGATACGGAACTCAAGCGGCGCTATGACCTGATACCGAACCTGGTGGAAACGGTTAAAGGCTATGCCAAGCATGAACGTGAAGTGCTGGAGCGGGTAACGCAGGCACGCGCTACCGCCGTCGCCAGCCAGGGCTCGCCCGCGTCGCAGGCCAAAGATGAAAACGCGCTTGTTCAGGGACTGCGCCAACTGCTTGCCGTAGCTGAGAACTACCCCGATTTGAAAGCCAGCAAGAACTTCCTCGACCTGCAACATGAGCTGGTCAACACGGAAGACCGCATACAACGGGCGAGGCGCTTCTACAATGGAAACGTGCGCGATTACAATAACAAAGTGCAATCAGTTCCGTCTAATGCCATAGCCAATATGTTCCATTTCAAGAATGAAGAGTTCTTTGAGATCGATAACGCTATGGAGCGTCTTGCGCCGGAAGTGAAGATATAGTATGCCAAAAGCAGGCAAAAGGAAATGATAATCCCACCTGTTCCGATTGAATTATGAATATCGGCTACGTATTAATCGCCACACTCACCTTCCCAGGTGTCATCCTGCACGAGCTAGGACACAAGATATTCTGCCACCTGACCGGCGTTCACGTCATCAAAACATGCCTGTTCAGGTTCGGCAATCCCTGCGGATACGTGAAGTACATAGCGCCCGACAGGTATATTCAATCTTTCTTTATCGCCGTTGGCCCTCTTATTACCAACACAGCTTTCGCCCTGCTGTGCTACTGGATATCCACAAAGGTCGAGTTCAAGATAGAGATTATATTGATCTGGCTGGGCGCCTCAATCGCCATGCACGCCTTCCCCAGCTCTGTCGACGGCAAAACGCTGTGGCAAGATACAAAGAGGTATTTCAGGCATAATTTCCTGGTGATATTCGCCTTTCCGTTCTCGCTGATAATCCTTATAGCTACCTTATTGCGCAGGCTCCTGTTCGATATTATCTATGCAATCGTCTTGTATCTGGTGGTCAGCCCCTGGTTCTGGGAACAGGTCTCCTGATAAGATTATAGAAGACGGGACGAAAATTACTGTCGGCCGTTTACAGCTGCGGCGCGCGAATTTTATTGTATGGGCACGTTTTAATCGTGCCCATACCTATGAGACCGATATATCCCGTAGGGGCGAAGTAAGTACTCCCTCCCTTGAGGGGAGGGAGTAAGAGGGAGGGAGATTTGAAAAAATCTTCCCTATAGTACCTATTAAGGAAGGAAACGTATGGGAAACTAACAGGGGGTTCAGACATCCATCGATAAACGACAACAGAAAAAGAAAGCCCGCGGCATAATCGCCGCGGGCTTCATATTTACACCAGATTCATTACTGACATTCGTAGCCGATAGCGAACGTCCAATCTAAGAGACTCGATGAGTATGATATTAAACACGGCAACTCATCAATCTCAGAAGCGTTTTGCATAATCATTTCAGTATCACTATGCAGAGCTATCACGTCATCACCGTTAATCGCATAAAACACCATATCGCTCGATAGCTGTAAGTCATCAACAATCAGCTGGCTCAGATCATCGAGATAAATCGACGCCCCCAGCGCCCCGATAACATCATTGCCATCCTTAACCGGCACGGTAACAACTGCCGATTCCTTACCGGTAGATTTGCTCACAACAAGGTCTCCGATGACGACTTCGCCACCCATGACAACGGGAAAATATTCGCGGTCGCTCAGGTTGCCGCTGGCCAGCCCCGCATCGACAGTGTAATATGAACCATCAGGCAATACGAACCAAGCTACCAGAGGGATAGCGCCGTCTTCAAATTCGGCCAGCAGAGGGCTTATCGTATCCCAGTCGGCAGATTTGACCTCATCGGTCAGCGCCATGATCTGCATAGATGTGACAATCCCATCGACATGTGCCTCTGTCAACGCACGGGCCGCGGGCACGCCCAGAGTAGGATCAATACATTGTTCTTTTGACTCAGAGCCTCCTACTACAATTGCCACAATGACAACGACTATAAGTAGGATAATCCCCAGATAAAGCGCTTTTTGTCTCATAGTAACCTCCTTGACCAAGAATTAGCGATCAATAAGTTTAGAGCGGGTCTCTTAACTCATAGCGTGTTACTGATAGTAATACTCTCAACTATAAACTGTCAATGCTAATGTCATTAAAAGAGAATACTTGTGCCAGGGATTTTCTATGCTATACTATTTTCCAAACTACCCTGGTATCAGCCAGGCTCCTGTCGATCGAACCATTCGAACTAAAGGAGGAAGGCCATGCAGTTACTGCGCAGGTATATTCTTTATCTTATCCGCTGGCAGTTGTCCACACCGATTCTGGCGCCGATAATTGCTTTAGTTAAGGGCTCGCCGATATGGGGCACGAAAGAAGACTGGATCGGCGCAGTAGTTGCCAACCTCATCGGAGGGCTCATCTTCTTCTGGGTGGATCGATGGATATTCAAAAAGACCGATATCCTGCGCGGCGAGGTCTGGGAGATTCAGCAGGACATTGCCTGCGCCGATTGCGGCACGATAGTTGACCGCGGCTACCGACTGGCAAAGTCATCGAACTACGATCATACCAACGATAAAAAACCCGAGTTCAGGTGCAAGAAATGTTCTCTAAATAAGTACGAGCGCGACTGGGGCAAACCTGCCGATAGCGCGAATCTGCCGATAGACGAAGATATGAAGAAGTAAAGGATTATATATGATTATTGGTGTTCCACGCGAGATCAAATCGGACGAGTACCGGGTTGCTATGCTGCCGGTAGGCGTCCATCTGCTGACAAAGGACGGCCACACGGTTCTGATCGAAAAAGGTGCCGGACTGGGCAGCGGTTTTGAAGACAGCGAATATGCCGATGCCGGAGCTGAGATGGTAGAATCAGCCGCCGAGATATTTTCGCGCTCCGATATGGTCGTAAAGGTCAAGGAGCCGCAGCCCGGCGAGATCAAGAAGCTGCGCCGGGGACAGATCGTCTTTTGCTATTTCCACTTCGCCGCCTCGCGCAAGCTCACCGAATCGTGTCTCAAAGCTAAGATTATTGCCGTCGCCTACGAGACCATGCGCGACGATAAAGGCCGGTTGCCGTTGCTGACACCCATGAGTGAGGTGGCGGGGAAGATGGCCATCCAGGAAGGCGCCAAGTATTTGGAGAAGCCAATGAGCGGACGAGGCATACTGCTCGGCGGCGTATGTGGAGTGGAGCCAGCTAACGTCCTTATCTTAGGTGGAGGGACTGTAGGCATGGCTGCCGCGCGCACCGCCGCTGGACTGGGAGCCAACGTGGTCATCATGGATACCGATATCGACCGTCTCAGATATCTGGACGAAATCATGCCGGAGAATGTCACTGCCGTCTACTCCGATCCTCACACGACAGAGCGCTATGCCGTCTGGGCGGACCTTATCATCGGAGCCGTTCTAATACCTGGAGCCAAAGCACCCAGGCTCATCAATCGTCAAATACTGAAGAAGATGAAGCACGGAACAGTTATGGTGGATGTGAGCATAGATCAGGGAGGATGTTTTGAGACAAGCCGTGCCACAACGCACCACGACCCGACCTACACTGTAGATGGCGTTGTGCACTACTGCGTCGGCAATATGCCCGGAGCGGTCAGCAGGACCAGCAGCCACGCGCTGTGCAACTCGACGCTGCCATACTGTCGCGAAATCGCCAAACTTGGAATCGATAAATTTACAGCTCTGAACTCAGGCCGGGCCGCCGCTCTGAACATGCGGAACGGTAAGATCGTCAATCCCGCCGTCGCCGCGGTTTTCCCTGACCTGCCGCATGCATGATGGATAGATAATATAAAGGGGAGGATTGAACATTACAACCCTCCCCTGATATATCTGATACAGCGCTAATCGTGTCTACGGCAGCAGGTCATTCGTAAACAAATCGCTCACTGTTGGTGTGTTCCGCATACGGTTCACCTTAGCATAATCAAAGGCTTCTTCAACTGTGACATCAAGTACATTTGGAGTGTTGTCAGGTTTCTCCGCCAGGCCTAATGTCATACCCTGTTCAATCATATAGTAAGTGAATTCACCGTTACCAAGGCTGGACCATTCATAGCTGAGGCTTTTCTCCGCCGACGCCATCGCAATGATTCGACCTGGAGCCGCAAGATCGGTCATGCCGCCAGCGTAGCATGAGTCGAATACGAATACAATCCGCGAAGTTTGATACCCGCTGAACGCAGCCTTCAGCTCACCATCCCAGATGGGCACGAAGTTGCTGCCGTCATGAGACCAGATGCACTCATCTGTTGCTTCATTATCGCCATCGCTGGCGCGGCCTTTCCCGCCATGCCCTGAAAAGAAGAATACCACCTCGTCATCAGCTGTCGCCGTGGCGGCAATGGTTTCGATCGCACTCAATATATTAGACCGTGTCGCTACCAGCGCTCCGCCGCCAGCCTCCGTGCCTTCAGAATCGACTAACATAACTATATTGGCAGGGTTAAAGCCATAAACGCTCGTCAGGGTCAGAGCCATGTCCTGAGCATCGTTATCGGAATACATAAGGTCGGAGCCGGTCCCCGGATAATCTGAAATACCGATGACTATAGCATACCTGTCTCCCGTACATTCTGTTCCCAGTATGCCAGTTGCCGCCGCCGATGATTTTGAAGGCTTCGAAGGCGCTGGCTTAGCCGATGCTCCAGCTCTCGGTGTATCAAATACCGTAACCTTCTGCGCCAATTCGACATCGGTTGCCGGGACAGGATTGTTTCTGTCAACCTTTAAAGGCTGGTCTGCAAAAACTACACTCAAAGGCAACAGGTTTACAAGTAATACAAGTGCTATGAGAGCGCAAATCATTATTCTCTTCATATAGTTACCTCCACTTTTTAAACACGATTATTCTATTACCACTATATTGAAAATGCAACTATTACAACTGCCAAAAAGTGACCGATGATTTGCAAGTGTCGAAACGTCAAAATAATGGTACGCCCGGTGGGATTCGAACCCACGACCCTCGGTTCCGAAGGAGTGCGATATATCTGCCGCTTCATCTTGTTTGAGATGGATTAAGCGCGACGTAGGGCAGCCTACACCACAATGCTTAACACTCCACCACAGATCACCACACCCTCAGGGAGCGGCAGCGGCAGCGGCAAAGTGCAAGCGCTTATCACTTTGGGGATGATCAGCTCTTAGCCTCTTGCTTCGCAGCCCTGCGGAAGAACGGCTTCAGCATCATTGGTGTAAGCAGTGTGGTAAACAGGCTCACCGCCACTGCTGCCCCGAATAGCTCGCGCGGCATATCGCCCACCCCCAGCGCTCCGGGGATAAGCAGTCCCACACCGGCAACGATCAGCCCAACCTCGCCGCGGGGTACCATCCCCACGCTTACAATCATCGCCTCATTATTAGAAAACTTCCCCATGAATTTCGACGGTATATAGCAACCAATTACCTTGCCTGCGACAGCCAGCACCACCAGAACAGCAGCGAATGCCGCCACCGGAGCCATCGCCCGCAGATCCACCTGCATCCCCAGATAGCAGAAGAAGAACGGCGCGAGGAACAGCATGATAGGTTTGGTCTTCTCCACTATCTCTTCTTTCTCAACACATGCGGAGAACATCAATCCCGCCACATACGCTCCGACCACCGGATGCAGGTCGACCAGCGTAACCAGGTACGAAATGAGAAAACCGACCAGCAACGCCACTATAGGCATGGTCTCAGAGCTTTTGAACGGCTTGAGCAATATCCTGGAAATGTATTTGTGAAACTTGACACCTACCAGCAGCAGAAGAAGCCAGACGGCGAATCCGGCCACGGTGACATAAGCGATGTGCCAAGCCTCAACCGCACCTGTCTGCGCTATAGAGGCTACAATAGACAGAATGACTATACCTATGATATCGTCAATGACCGCGGCAACCAGTATCGTAGTTCCGGCCCGCGTATGGAGTTTGCCCATATCCATCAGTATGCGCACGGTTATCCCGATGCTGGTGGCCACCAGAACGGCACCAATAAACAATCTGGCAGTGCTGGGCGCATCCGGGAAGAAAACCATAGTCATGAGGAAGCCAAAGACGAAAGGCAATATCACGCCACCGACGGCTACCGCAGTGCCCAGCTTGCCTTGCCGCACGAACGACCTCACATCCGTTTCAACACCTGCAACAAAGAGAAGGACTATGACTGCTATCTCGGAGATAACCTCCATCACGCTGAAATCACCTTCGCCGGAGAGGCCCCACGATGAAA
Organism: Dehalococcoidia bacterium; assembly: GCA_041653935.1. Lineage (GTDB taxonomy): Bacteria > Chloroflexota > Dehalococcoidia > E44-bin15 > E44-bin15 > JAYEHL01. Next base: position 333,886 of record JBAZEO010000001.1, read on the forward strand.
GGTCGCTGAAAGGTATGTGCGCGAAGTTGAGGATTATCGGGTCTGACCCGAAGATGAGCCCGCCGAGGGCGAATGGCGAGATAACGACACCGGCAACCAACTCGCCAATCACCGCAGGCTGCTTGAGATAGCGTTCGGTAAGAACACCGCCGATCTTCGCGGCAATCAGGATCAGAACGAAGCTCAATATGAATTTAAAATATATTCCTACTTCCATCAGTTACCGTCCCGTGTCACATTGCCAATCCGCGCTGGAGATTACGGCAAAGTAATCTACCAACCCGACAAGTTTGGAGTCGTCATCCACCACAGGGACTTCATAGAAGCCCCTGTCTATCATAATATCTATCGCCTGCTGCACGTCATCACCCGACTTCGCGAACACGGGATCACTCATGATATCCTTCGCATACCGCGACGTCATGATATGCGCCACCTCTCTCCCCGAAAACAAGGGGCGTTTCATCTGATCATACCCGCATACCTCCACCGCTTTGAGAATCTCCTTGGGGGTGATTATGCCGGAAATTTTCCCTTCCTTATCAACAACGCAGGCAAGCAGACTGCTCTTAGCCGCAGCGACTTTGGATACAACCTTGTAAATCTCCTCGTCCTCGTTGACCTTTATGAACTCGGTTGTCATCAGGTCTTTGATCAGCTTATTCATCTTCTCTCCTCTTTACGGTCTGCTATTTGCCTTTTTCGGCCTTGGTCGTCGGCATCTCCAGATTGCCTCAACGATTAGGAGTAAATCTTCTCAGTCCACCTGTCAACCAGCTTACGCTGAATAAAAGTATAATACAGACTCCGAAACCCAGCAGTTCAAGATGCTGAACCCCTGCCAGCTTTATCCCCAGTGCAGTTCCTCCTCCTCCCGCAATAGCCGCCAGAGCCCCCCACGAATTCACTCTGAGCTTGTTCTTGTAGAATCCCGCTACCACAGGGATTACAATACCGCTGGTGAAAATCGTGTAAGAATACAAAAGCGTATTTATTATGCCTTTCATTTGCATAGCCAATAACAACGCGAGTCCCCCAATAACAACCACCCCCAATTTTGCCATTAAAAGCCTACGTCGTTCATCAATATGCGGGAAGACCTGACCGCCGACATCCACACATAGTATAGTGCTTGTTGTAAGTATCACGGTGTCAGCGGATGACATCAGAGCGGCCAAAAGCGCCGCAACCACAAGCCCGCTCACCCCTATAGGCAGAAGATTCTGAATTATCGTAGGAAACACCTGATCAGAAGGAGAAATACTGGGGAACAATGCTTTTGCTCCCATTCCTATGAGAACTACGATAAAAGCTATGGGGATCGCCACCAGCGCGGCTGAAAATGCCGAAGTTCTGGCTACTTTCTCATCGCGGGCACAAAATAGACGGGAATATATATCAGGCCCTACCACGTAAACGGAACCCGTCAGAATCAGGAAGACAACCAGGTTATACCATCCGAAGCTCTCATTTACGGGAAAGGAGAAGAAGTCCTGTGGCAGAGAATCTTTGAGGCCTCCGATGCCTCCAACGTCATTCATAACCAGACCCAGCGTTACCGCTAGACCAATGACCAGAATGCCGAACTGCAAGAAGTCTGTACGAATGATAGAGTACTGTCCTCCAAGTACCGTATAGATAACAAATACGGCGGCACAGATAGCCATAAGCGCGCGGATATCCCATGAAGGTATAAGGGCATGAAGCACATTGCCGGCGGCAAGTATTTGCGCCGCGCATATAGCAATCCACGAAGCTACAATAACCAGCGAAGCCAATAATTTCGCTTTGCTGCCATATTGCTTTTCCAATAATTCAGGCAGCGTATACACCCCAACCCTTCGCACCTTCTTGGCCAGGAATAGTCCCAGTATAATCAGGCCAACGGCTCCCACCAGAAGCCACCAGACACCGGGCAACCCCATGGAATAGCCACTACCCACCATCCCAATAACAACAGAAGACCCGATGAAAGTGGCAGCGAGAGACCCTGTCACCAGGACAATGCCCGCCTTGCGCCCTGCTACAAAGAATCCATCACTGCCTGAGGTTTTCCTCTTCCTGAAGGAATAGACTCCGATGGCCAGCATCATCAAGAAATAAAAGCCAATTATAAATCCATCAAGCATTCTCTACTCCTGTAAACTATTCTTCCTAATAGGCTTCTCAGTTGTTTGGTTCTCATCTAGATACTCTATAATGGCAAATAAGTAGTCAGTCAATCTTGGTGCGTCGCTATCTGAACCAAACGGGCTATTCCCCTTCTTAATATTCTTGGCTATCTGTTCTATCCTCTCACTTGGTTTCATTCAACTCTCCTCTGAATACTAAGATTGACAAAAATCGAGGCATCTTGTATGTTAGTTAACGTTAACTAACATACAAGATATATTATCAATAAAGCTCCAATTTAACAAATAGTTTCTTGTACTTCCGGTTTGCTTTCCAGTGAGGAGCAAAAATGATGGGGGTATTATAAGTTTTGGATAATGAATTATTAGACGCACTTCGGTACTCGGGGATTATATTTGCATCCCTATTTTTTGTTGCTGGTGCCCTAATAGCAGCCCTAGTTATTACACACAGGGCTGTATTATTCATGGAGAAGCCCGGCAGATTTAAATTCCGCTGTCGCACCAAGCAGATCAAAAAAGATGACAAGAGGGATGTAGTGATAGCTGCTGCCGTAGCGGCTTATCTGAAAGCCGAAGAAGAGAACCGAAGATAATTCAAGCACAGAATGAAATCCAGTTGAGGAGAGCCAGAATGACAAAAAGGTCTCATGATATAGCCTCAAGGCAGGCAGCGATCAGCAGGGAAAGAAAAAAGAAGAAGAGGTCTCAACCTTCCGAAAAGCAGTTAGAGTCACCCGGTACGCCTTCTCAGGTTGGTGTTGTGGCTGATTCGTCGAGTGCTAAAGCTAGTGTTGTTCAGAAACCTACGCAGAGTGCTTCAACGAGGTCTGCTCAAACAATTCAATCAGATGAAAACCGATACCAGTACGTTATCAAAGATTTACGAAAGACTGCTATAATTGCAGTTCCTCTTATAGTCATCCTAATCATTCTCGCGTTTGTGCTCTAATTCAGTACTGTCCCTAAGGGACATAGGTTCGAATGTTCCGATGAGCTAGAACAAAACGATTTAATGTGTGATGGTGACCAGCTTACGATTATGCTCAATGTGCAGCGCTATCGTATAATAACGTCGATCAACATAACTGTTATCTATTAAGAGATCAAGATGATTGTCATAACATATATCGGGATCATATTAGCCGCGATTCTTGTAGCCTTTATCATTGAGTTGCTGATAGTTGCCCTGTATCCCGGCGTATCCGCACAGAAGCAGTCCCTTGCGAAGAGAATACGGCCACAAAATGCAGAAGCTAATCGATCAGGGAACAGGAAGTATGTCAGTTTCAAGGTAGAAGGAGAGTCTATAAGCGCTTGGGTGTACTTTCCAGAAAACCGATCTTCATCCGTGCCTTGTATCGTTATGGGCCACGGTTTGGGCGGTATTAAAAACATGGCATTGGATTCATATGCCGTACGTTTCCAAGAAGCTGGTATGGCAGTCCTAGCATTTGACTACAGGTACCTCGGTGAAAGTGATGGCCAACCCAGACAGCTAATATGGATTCCCTACCAGCTTCAGGACTATGCAGCGGCAATCGAATACGCCCGCAACCTAGAAGGAATCGACCCGTTGAAAATCGCACTCTGGGGCACTTCACTTAGCGGAGGGCATGTTATTGTCACCGCGGCAAGGGATAATAGGATTGCCTGTGTTTCGGCGCAATGCCCGTTGCTAGATGGCTCTGCCATGTATGAACAACAGTTGCATAGGGCAGGCATCAAGCACAGTTTACGTATGATAGTACATGGTCAGCGTGATCTAGTAAGGTCATGGCTCAGACTATCGCCGCACAAAATACCACTTGTGGGCAAACAAGGAACTTTAGCCATTATGGCTGATATTGATGCATGGAACACGTTTGAGGAACTGGCTCCCGATGACTTTGTAAACGAGGCCTGCGCCCGCATTAGTCTTAGAATGGATAAATACAGGCCGATCAGATGGGCAGATAAAATCCGCTGTCCCGTCCTGATCCAAGCATGTGATTATGATGTTGCACTTCCTTTGAAAGTCGTTGAAAAAATCGCTAATCGATTAGGAAAATTAGTAGAAGTAATCCACTATCCCATTGGCCACTTCGATATCTATCGTGGGAAAAACTTTGAAACCGCTGTTAACGATCAGATCGCGTTTTTTAAGAAACATCTCCTGGAAGGCTGAGATTATTTCTGATGTCCAGTGTTTATGGCTTAATAGCTTCCCGGAATATATTCCATAGAAGCACATATTCTTTCTCCAGGTTGAAACTGTAATTACTCAGAGCCCACCTGTTAACCAATCCCTGTATCATGCAAAAGAGCAAGGTTGCCGCCGCATCGAGATTGATATCTGTCCTGATCTCCTTCGTACCGACGCCACGAGCTAGTAAATCCTTTAAATTGGCAATATATGTGTTGATAGCGTTAGTACTTTTATTATTAAGGTCTTTGTCTCCCAGACTTATTATTTCAGCGATAACTTGAAATGATATACCCTTCCTCTGTTCTATCGCGGAAATATGGCTTCTTAGTGCTTTATCGATAGTATTTATGGATGTATATTTGCTGGAACTGGCTTTCGAAATATCTCTCCCCAGGTTCTGTTCTATATGATCTATCAGAAACCCCAGGATATCCTTTTTACTTTTAAAATGACGATATATCGCAGCCTCTGAAATGCCGACTTCTTCTGCTATCCCTTTGATTGTTATGTGTTCGCTGCCATTAGCTATGATTAGCTTTCTAGCTGCGTCTATTATCTGCTTCTGTCTCTGTTCTGTTGGTTTTCTTTCTTCGGCCATATCATACCCTTCCTGTGCCTAAGGGTAGCTCTAGCAGTCCCCTCAAGTCAAGGGCATCTTTCGTGAAAGGGCACTTTGGTGCCTCAGAGGAGATTGAAGCAAGCCAGCAACGGTATGATATACGCCAGCGGTCTCCTAACTCTGTGCCATCTTGGGAATCACGATGGCTGACGCTGGTCTGACGCTCAAGTTTTCTTCAGGGGGGTGTTTGAATCTGGTGCACTTCATCCAGACCTCTTCACTCTCAGAGTCAAAGAAATCTAGATGGCAGTGTTTCAATCTATAGCATGAATCTATGGCTGCTTTAACATGATGGCAATAGTCACGCCACTCATCGTTATGCATATGCACGGACACTGCGATACGTGCAGGTTGATGCCGATCCAGTGCCTTAAGTATATGCGCGTCTTGATCTCCGAATGCCCAACCATAGATAACCAGTGAGTCTCCTACATCTGGGAGAACCTTGTTATAAACAACATTTAGATAATCACTCCGCCCTATAGCCAAGTGTTTCTGCTCTGTGTTCCCTTCACTAATGAACAGAGGAGTATAGTGGTTCATATTCCACTGAGACAGTATTTCACTCAGGAGGCAATCACTTCGATCTTTGCTGATTTTCTCTTCTTTTCCTACCCAGCCTTTTGCAAGGACAAGGTTACCATGTGGATAGAATACAAGAGTCGCTCCTTTGGCAGAAGAGATGGGCTCGTACATAAATCCATAGTCACTATGAAATGTTAATGCCTTGTCCTCTTGTTCATAAAAAAAGCCGTCTTTGAACCAAGTCGCCTTTAGAAGCTCATTGCCTCTCAGCATAGCCCAATATACAAGCAGATCATAATTCAGATTCACGACTGTACGGAAATGAGTCATGAACTTTGATATAGCTTCTAGCTCTGGGAGAACATCTCCATACTCAGGATGAACTGTTTGGACTGTCTGAACCAAGGCATTTTTCAAGCTATCATAGGCGGATGCAGTTATATCTTCAGATATTTGTAGTATTTGGTTGACGTGGTTGGTGTCAGCCAACCTTCTCAGCACGTACTCGAAGTCTTTTATACTAAAGCTATCGAATAGTCCCTTAGTTTGCTGGTCGATGAAGCCATGAGAAGAGGCTGCATCGTATAGAGACGCATAATTAAAACTGGGGCTGATCGCGATACTCGCTCCATTGCCTAGCAGCAGACTATCGCTGTAACTATCCGCTAAGTCTTTCCATTGTAGTATTTTGATGGTATCAGCTTTAAGACGTCTGATAGAAGCTCCTCCCAGGTTCGAAGCTATGACTTGCAAGATTGTAAGCTAGGGTCTGCTATATGTCAAGAATGGGTAAATCCAATCAGCCACAGGCAACACCCCACCCTGCCACGGCTTGATTTGGCCAACACGAGCATACTGGTTAAGCTACCCTGCTTCTGCTCAATGTTCTTTTACCCATCTGATGAGGTCTTCTTTGAGGAAGACCCTCTTTTTGCCGATCTTATGCGACGCCAACCCTTCCTTCATGAGCTTGTACACAGTCTGATGGCTGACGCCCAGGAACTCCTGCGTCTCCGTGAAGCTGAAGAATATGCGCTCTATATCAGTCTCTCTCTTAGGATTCTTTGGCCTGCCCATTCGTTCTACTCCGATTCTAACTTTGACGTAATATTAGATGGATGGGCCAGATTAGGCACAATTAGATAATAATAGACTATTATTGACACCTAATGACCGCTCTATTATAATTTGACGCACGAATAGATGGAGGAGTGCAGCATGACTAGCGGAACGTTAGAGACGAAGAAAAAGAATTCGCCGACTACCAACTTTATAATAGGGCTGATCGTCATCGGAGTGATCATTGGATTAGTCGCCTCTTTCAGCAGTTGCGGCAAGAGCGAAAAGCTTAAGCTGGATGCAACCATATCCCTCAGTGGGACGCAATTCACCATTACCAATAACAACGATTTCGACTGGAATAACGTAGACATGCAAATCAACCCAGGCATCATCTCCAACGGTTTTGAATACAAGTCAAGCACACTGGTACTCGCGGGGCATACCTACACTGTGCAATGCTCAAAGTTTGCCAATAGCGATAACGTCATGTTCAATCCCGCCGTTTTTGCGCTCGAGACGTTTTACATAAATTGCGACAATGATGGAGATGGGCTTATCGACGGCTCGGGGATGTGGAGCTTCCAGTAGGGCAGACCGCCGTTCATCGGAGTCTTCCTTGCCTCTGATCGCCAGGGGACACTTGCTATAGGTCAGCAAGTCATGGCTGGCAGCCCCTACCCCGAACTCAGTCTGGTCGACGCCAAGCACACCCCTGCACCCCCCGGCCCAAGCCTTGCTAAACCTTGGCACCTCTCCGTCAAACCCCCGCTGCTCAGCGGAGGCGGATGAACGAAAACTAATCATACGATATGGAGGCCACATGCATGCCGCATGGATGGATGCTATTATAGGGGGCTGATCTCAGCGCATCTGCTGGATCAGCGGGGACATGCATTTCATGGATGGCTCAGCCAGCTTCAGCCGTATTCCCATATAGAATCTGCCGCCATTTAGGCTCTTCCTCTGAAAGAGCTTGCTCATCCTCACGCCGAACGCTTTCCGACCTAGCACGTAATTCTTCCTTATTCCCTGCTTCGTCGTATATGCCACGTATGCATCGTATAGTCTACTAGCTCCGATGCAATTCTTCGGAGAGGCTGTCACGCAGCAGTCCGCGAGAAAGGTAAATATATGCGCGTCACTATAACTCTGCATCTCTCACCTCCTGCGCTCTGGGCAGAGCTCAGAATGGACAGTCAGTATTGGATAGTTAGCGTTTTCCCCAAAGTTCCCCCCCCGAGTAGCAGTCGAATCTTTCGGAAAATGGAGGGGCCAGCTATGAACTGTCCACAACCCTCCACTATTGGCTGTCTTCTTATATATCACTAAGGTCTACGGCGATCCTACCGTTTTTGAGATGGGCATTCTTTAATCCCACTCCCTGATAGTAGATGCCGCTTGCCTTGTCTATCTTGTTGAATCCCAGGCTGCTCATACGTTGGCCGACCGCCTTCAGGGACGGAATCTTTCGCTCACCCTGCATCCACTCCCTGAAGGCATTATAGAACTGCCCTGCCCGCACCTCCTGGCCTTCGCCCTGGACGCACTGCTCCTCTATAAACCCCAGAAGCGGATCTGTCTGCTTCCGGTATTCACCCGTGGCTTGCCTGATACGCTCGGGGACAGACTTCAAGCCTCGCTTCTGCCACTCCAGACAACCCCGCACCAACCACGCGAGGATCCCTGGGGCTTCTGCTCGCAGCTTCTCACCTAGCTTATTGTCAGCTTTCTCCTTGGTGAAGGTTTTGATGAAAGGTATCAGCCGCACCCTGCGCCAGGTGGCTATGGTATCATCATCTATTTCGGGCTTGTGATTCACAAACAGCCATACCTTGGCATGGGGCTTGAACTCCTCGAACTCTTTATATAGAAATCTGGCGCTGACCTTATCCTCTCCGCTGAGAGCCTTTAGTCTCTCTATATTCAATCTTGTCCCTGCGTTCGTCTCTGATGAGGTTACAAACCGCTTGAGATCTATGCTAGCCAGATCGTTACTTGACGATGGCGCAGGTAGGCTAAAGGCTGAAAACGGGGCGGTGTGGGCATAGTCACCTAGTGCGGCATAGATGGCATTGAGGAATCTGCTCTTGCCGTTTGCACCCCCTCCGTAACCCATCATAATAATGTGTTCGGTAGTGTCTCCAGTGATGGTATATCCTAGCACTCTCCAGAGCCAGTCGATGAACTCTGCATCTGCTGCATCCTGGCCGTCGCTGAATATCTCCTCTAGGAACTTCTCCCATCTTGGGCATTTAGCATCAGGATCATAGTCCAGGCCCACGGACATAGTTATCCTGTCCTCTGTAGATCCCGCTCTGAGCTTGCCTGTTCTGAGATCTATGACGCCGTTCTTCGCTCCCATCAGGAAGGCATTATTATCCCAATTATCTCCTGGGTCAGTTATGGGATCTATCCTCTTAGCCGCAGATATACAGGCGTTCACTTTACCTGTATTCTCGCATTGTATTGTCCATTTTATGACCGCAGATCTACTCTTCTTATTCTTGATAGATGCGGCCTCAGTTCTCCTAGCTTCTAGTGATAATATTATCTTTTTGGAGACCTCGTTATTTCTCTCAGGCCTCCATATATGACCTCCCCAATACAGCCATCTACCCTTCTTGTTATCGTATCTGAGTTCCTCTCCGGATATCTTAGCTAGATATCTAGCGTTTCCTAGATCTGTGAGATTATACCTTCTGACAGGGTTTTTCTTGACACTGGCCAGTGTCCTGACGATGTAATCCTTCCTGAGGGCCTTCTTTAGATCCTTCTCATCTCCAATCTTCCGTCTGAAGGCTATTATAAGATCAGCTACTTCTTGATCTTCCCATTCAGCGTCATATGCTATCTGAGCCAACTTCCAGTCGCAATCTGATAGACTTTTAAGATTGCTATCCCCTTCCCATATACACTTGAAGGAGGCATCTGCTAAGAGCTCATCTATCTTATCTTGAGGAGGGCTAGCCTCAGCGGTCAAGACCACAGATATGGGAGCGATCTCCTCCTCCTCCTCCTCTGAGTCTCCATCAGGCTCCTGGCCTCCTTCGAAGGTCTCTGCGCATAGCCACTCTAGCTCATCAGGACGCTCAGATATATCCTCTCTGCCCTGGTATATATTGCCCGTTAGAGCGAAGTATCTATTGTTATCATATATCTCGGTATTAGCCTTACGGCATCGAGAATTAGGTTTCTTCCCTCGCACGACAATATGGATACCTCTGCCGCTCTTGGATATCTCTGTATAGGAGTCCATCTTATCGATGATCTCCTGAGCCTTAGGATCTATGTTGCCCTTCTCATCTATGACCTTATCTAGGTCTATAATCGTATAGGGATCACTCTCTGTGAGGACGAATCCGACGCCCATACAGTGATGCTTTGCTAGGCTTGCGCAAGCCACGTCGAAGGGACTCCATGTACCGGGATCGCTGACGCTAGCGTGCTTGCCATCGTAGGCCTTACGAGGATGCTTATCGCTCTTCCAGATAACCCATTGGTCCAGCTCTCTCAACTCCTGCGGGATGTTTGCTATCATATCTTTCTTATAGTTAGCTTCCATCTATGTCCTCCCATAACTGAAATCTCTTGATTCCCTTCCTACTAAGAGAAGCGTCCTGTGCATGCACAGGACACGCTCTACTCTATCCGGAGCTATCCGCGTCTAGTCACTCGGCTTATTGCCAGATACTAGCTCCATCAATCTGATCCTGGGAACGCGGACTAATCGACCGAGTCTCACTGAGGGTATCGAACCGTTCTTGACTAGTCGACGCGCTAGATACTCGCTTATCCCCAATTCTCTAGCCGTCTCGCTGATCGTTAGTGTCAGCGTCTCCTCCCGTCTTGATGCTATCTTAGTCATCGCCGTATCCTCCTAATGAAATATCTTGGTTGCTCCTTGCTACAATGTTTATAGTACCACATGTTTGCTTGGTATGTCAAGATGATTTGTGGTATAATCTTGCAATTAAGAAGATATTGACAAATTTCGTTATATGTGCTTATATGTTGTTGCGTGTTGGCAATGTGGGTGTTTGTGGTGATCTGCAAGGTATAATCAATATGCATAGCGATACCACATCAAGCGTAAGACCTGACTCAGCAGAGCAGGCTGCAAGAGGAGGCTACCGATGGAACTGGATGGGATTACGAACCTCAGATTATCTGCATTTGAAAGCAGAATGACCGCAATAGAGATGCGCCTATCTGTGCTAGAGCAAGGCAGTGGGACGAGCCCCAAACGACGCAAACGAGAGCTAACTCTAGAGGAGCGAAAGGCTGTCCGAGCACGTCTAGTAGCTGGACAGGAAAAAGCACGCGTTAAGAGAGAACTCGAGGCGAAGGCAAAGGCGAAGTCGAAGGCGTAGGCAGGGACTGCAAGTAAGAGTGACGAGGAGGCTGAGGATGAACGGCAATATAAGAAAGCGCGGCAACGGATGGCAGATCACAATATGGGCGGGCAAGAAACCTGATGGCACTCCATTAAGATATTATGAGACGATCAAGGGCTCAAAGACTGACGCTCAGATACGCCGCCGGGAACTGCTATCAGGCATGGACAAGGGCATCCCGATCCCTACTGGGCAGCTTACTCTGGCTGACCTACTCGACCAATGGCTGGCAGGATACGTCAAGAACAAATGCAGCGATCGCACCTATGACGGCTATGAGACCATCGTAATAAAGCATCTGAAGCCAAATCTCGGGCACATACTACTACGACAGCTAGATCGATCAGCAATCGAGATATACTATGGTAAGGCGGGTGAGAAGCTATCAGCCAGAACGATACAGCATCAGCACCGCATACTATCAGAGGCGCTGAAATGGTCTGTCCGCAAGGGAATACTCGGTCGTAATCCATGCGATATGGTAGACGCACCGAAGCCACGCAAGACGATTATGCGAACGCTCACACCGCCAGAAGTAGACAGATTGCTGAATCAAGCGTCGAGCAGTCGGTTCTACCCCGTAATCTATATGGCTATATCATCAGGGCTGAGACGGGCAGAACTGCTGGGCCTTAGATGGCGAGATATCGATCTCGATATGCTTTCGATATCGGTTAGCCGGGTATTGTACAAGCGTCGTGGGGTAGTCGTATTCAAGGAGCCCAAGACGGAGCATAGCCAACGTCAGGTAGCTATGACACCTAAATTGGCCATTTTTCTGAGAGAGTACAAAAGGCAGCGAGAGATACTGAATCTTGAGCTAGGGAGACCGCTCGCTCTAGACGATCTGGTCTTTTCCAACATAGATGGCGATCCGCTCGACCCTTGTACTCTAACTCATGAGTTTAGTAAGATTGCAAGGCTAGCAGGATTAGGGAAGGTCAGATTCCACGATCTACGGCATACTTTTGCTAGCCTGATGCTGCTACGCGGCGCGCAACCAAAGGTCATATCTGAGGCTCTAGGACACGCAAGCGTGGCCTTTACCATGGACGTCTATAGCCACACTATAAGTGGGATGCAAGAAAACGCGATGGCTCTGCTTGACGAGATCATGCCTCCAGGTGTTTTAGCGTCAAACGAGCGTCAAGGGGCGTAGGTGCTTGGCTAAACGGAGGCAGGGCAGCAGCTATGCAGCAAGAGTGGTACGCCCGGTGGGATTCGAACCCACGACCCTCGGTTCCGAAGACCGATGCTCTAATCCGCTGAGCTACGGGCGCAAGTTCATAATAGGGGAGAACTAGAAAGGGCGAGCGGAGGGATTCGAACCCTCGATCTCCAGGGCCACAACCTGGCGCCTTAAGCCTCTCGGCTACGCCCGCCACGCAGAGAACATTTTAGCACAACAACATCAGCTACACCATATTGAAAACAGCTTGATACAATCGGGGATTAAATTACTGCCGAACCTATTTCGATACTTCTTCTATCAACAGCGGTAGCAATTTATTGTACGTTGCATCCAAGTCTTCCGGTATCATCCTGGTCTCGCCCAGCACCGTCATGAAGTTGGTATCACCAGACCATCGCGGAACCACGTGCATATGAACGTGTTCGCTTATGCCGGCGCCTGCCACACGGCCTATATTCATTCCGACATTGAACCCGGTCGGCTGCATGAGTCGTTCCAGCGCGGCTACGCCAGCCCTGGTGAGGATGCCCATCTCCCGCAGCGATTCGTCATCCAGCCTGGTCAAGTCGCCCTCGTGGCTAAAGGGTATTACCATGATATGACCGTTGGTATAAGGATATAAATTCAGCATAATATAGCAATATCGGCCGCGATAAAGAACATAGTTATTCCGATCCTCGCCGGAACAGCGGACTTTTTCACAGAGAATGCACTCTTCCATTTTCTCAGATGATTTAGCCTGCAAAATATACCTCAATCTCCAGGGCGTCCAAATAATCTCCAACTGTCATACCTCATCACAGGTCGATGCGATTCACGTCGAGATTCTAGCATACAAACGTGTCCGATTCAACACAGCAGCCGTCATGCTATAATAAGCCACACAGCAATATGGATAGAGAACTGTTCGATACTATAGTAATCGGCGCCGGCCCGGTCGGCAGCTACGCAGCGCAGAAGCTGGCCAGCTATGGATATAAAGTGGCCGTTCTCGAAGAGCACGATCGTATCGGCGAACCAATGCAATGCACCGGTATCATAGGCGTCGAGTGCTTCGAGCGATTTCATTTATCGACCAGTGCGGTAATCCGTGAGGCAAACTCAGCAAAATTTTTCAGCCCGTCCGTCAAAATAATACATCTGCAAAGCGAAAAACCTCAGGCATACATCGTCGACCGCAGCGCCCTCGACCGTCAGCTGGCTGATGCCGCGGCAGCGCAGGGTGCGAAGTTTTTCACCTCGTGTCGGGCTAACAGCATCGCTATAGTGGCGGATCGGGTGATAGTAATTACCGATGCAGGCGACACATTCGAGGGCCGCACATCTGTGATCGCCAGCGGCTTCTATTCCAAGCTGGCGCAAAGGCTCGGTATAGAGAAATTCAGGGACTTCATCACAGGAGCCCAGGCTGAAGTCACCATCAAAGATGGCAGTGCGCTTGAGGAGATAGAGATCTATCTGGACCAAGATCTAGCGCCCGGTTTTTTCGCCTGGCTGGTGCCGACGACTCCGCAGCGGGCGCTGCTAGGTTTATTCTCGCGGGAGAAACCGCGCAAACATTTGCAGGGATTCATCCAACTGCTCTGTGATAAAGGGCGCATAGCATCAACTGAAGCGGAGATCAAGCACGGCGCGATACCACTGAAACCGCTCAGCAAAACATACTGCAAACGCGTCATCGTGGCAGGGGATGCAGCAGGACAGGTGAAGCCGACCACCGGGGGCGGCGTGTACTACGGCATGATCTGCGCCCAGCTGGCGGCAGACACATTGAAAGACGCCCTTACGAAAAACGACTACTCGGAACGCTCCATGTCCGGTTATCAGAAAACCTGGCAGAAAGAGATAGGACGCGAGCTGCGCAACGGTTACATCGCGCGCCGTGTATATGAGAAGTCCAGCAACCATCTTATAGATAATCTGTTCGATCTCTCCCTGAAAAAGGGGCTTCATGAGATAATCAACGAGTCGACTGACATATCATTCGACTGGCACAGCAAGGCCTTCTTCGAGATCATAAAACAGGCTGTGCCGCGCTTGTTTAAACCGTAACGCTACGCATAGTTAATCGACATAATATTCAGGTATCCATAAAACATCGATTGGCATTGTAACTTTTCCATATTCATGCTTAAATAAAGAACCAGCCTCAAACAATGCTCTCTCAATTCTGCCTGTTTATTATGAATAGGCATCGATCGATTCATAGGAGGGCCAATTGGATCTAAAGAAATACGAAGTACCAATTGAAAAACTGCGATGGAACTGCGATCCCCGCATGTTCGAATTCGAATGTACAAAAGACCTAGCTCCGCTGGACGAGTTCATCGGACAGGATCGCGCCGCCAAGGCCATTGAGTTCGGGCTGAATATGAGCGACAACGGCTACAACATCTATGTGGCCGGACTGACCGGAACCGGCAAAACCACCATGGTCAAAACCTATATCGAAAAGCTGATAAAAGATAAGGAAGCCAGGGGAGAGATACCGGCCATCGAGGACTGGTGCTACCTCTACAACTTCAGAGAACCGGATCAGCCCCAGATAGTGAGCCTGCCGCAGGGCAAGGGCAAAGAATTCCGCGATCACATGAACCAGCTCTTAGGCAAATCCAGGGAGGAGATGAGGCGGGCCTTTACCAGCGAGGAGTACAAGGAGCAGAAACAGAGGATCATAGAAGAGAGCCAGGGCCTGCAGAAACATGTATTCGAGGCCGTGTCCGAGGAGGCGCGCCAGCAGGGTTTCGCCCTGAAGGTGGGACCCGCCGGCCCGACGCTCATACCGACGGTCAACGGCCGCCCCATGGAGGAGAAGCAGTTCAACGCGATGTCGGAGAGCGCGAAGAAGGAGATGGGTGACAAGCATGACGAGCTCATGAAGAGGCTGATGTCTGGCATAGAGCAGGTCGCCGAGCTGCAGAAGCAGACGGATGAGCGCCTGCAGAATATGGATAAAGATATCGGGGAGTTCACCATTTCCCGTCTTTTCAACATGCTGCTGATGACATATCAGGAACAGTCCAGGATAAGCAAGTTCCTGTACGAATTAAAAACATATACGCTAGATAACGTCGCTTTATTCAAGGGTGAAGAGGAGCCGTCGCACCAGCTGCTGGGAATGCCCGTAAATCAGACAACGACAGGGAAAAATCCCTTCCTGCCATTCCAGATCAATGTCTTTGTGGATAACAGCGATGTAAAAGGTCCGCCAGTCGTGCTTGAGTCCAATCCCAATTTCGGCAATCTGTTCGGCATGATCGATAGGCGGTTCCTGCTGGGCGGCTATGTAAGCGACCACACAATGATCAAGCCCGGAGCGCTGAGCAAGGCCAACGGAGGATACCTCCTGCTTAGCGCATACGACGTGGCGTTGAACTCCATAGTATGGTTCGCCCTCAAGCGCGCGATAAAAAACAAGGAGGTGCGCATCGAGGACCCGTTCGAGCAGTTCGGGCTCTTCGCGCCGCAGGGCATGAGACCGGAAGCGATGCCGATAAGAGTAAAGATCATTCTGATAGGCGAGGCTCTGCTCTATCACATGCTGTCGATGTACGATGAGGACTTTTGGGAGATATTCAGGGTCAAGGCCGACTTCAACTATGAGATCGAAAAAACAGAAAAGAACATGAAAGACTACGCGGCCTTCATCGCCGTCTGCTGCGAGGAATGCAGCACAAAGCACTTCGATACAGCGGGCGTGGCCAAGCTCATCGAATACTCAGCGCGGATGGTGTCCGACCAGGAGAGGCTGTCTTCACGCTTCGCCCTGATCAAACAACTAATTCAGGAGGCAGACTACTGGGCCTCTAGCGACGGAGCCAAACTCATCACCGACAAACACGTGACGAAGGCCATCGATGAAAGGATATTCCGTCACAACCTCGCCGACGAGAAAATCTGTGACATGATAAACCGCGGCGAAATAATGATTGACGTCACCGGGGAAGAGATAGGGCAGGTTAACGGCCTAAGCATCTACTCACTCGGGGATATCGCTTTCGGCAAGCCCTCGCGCATCACCGCCAGCACCTTCATGGGGCGCGGCGGCGTGATAAACATAGAACGCGAATCTGAGATGAGCGGCCCGATACATAATAAAGGCGTCATGATCCTGAGCGGCTACCTCGGCTGGAGGTACGCCCAGGACAATCCACTGTCGCTTTCAGCCAGCCTCTGTTTCGAGCAATCCTATGAAGGCGTTGAGGGCGACAGCGCTTCATCCGCCGAGTTGTACGCCATCCTCTCCAGCATAGCCGACGCGCCGATACGGCAAAATATAGCGGTCACCGGCTCGATCAACCAGAAAGGTCAAATACAGCCCGTGGGCGGCATCAACCTCAAGATCGAAGGTTTCTTCCGCGTATGCCAGGCGCAGGGGCTGACCGGAGACCAAGGAGTGCTCATCCCCAACCAGAACCTGAGGAACCTGATGCTGAAAGAGGAAGTGGTGCAGGCGGTAAAAGATGGCAAGTTCCATATCTATACGGCCAAGACTGTCGACGAGGGTATCTCGATATTAACCGGCATACCGGCCGGCGCCAGGAAGAAAGACGGCACATATCCTAAGGGAACGATAAACTATCTGGTGGATAAAAAGCTCAAGGGCATGACGGAGAAACTCAAAAAACTGGCCTCGGAAGAGAAGCCTGAGGGAAAAGATAAGCACCGCCGAAAATAGGCCTGATTTCGCAAACCGCGACGCGTCGGTTTACTTCTTCCGGTCTTTGCTCATCTCATGCGGCACCTGCCTCAGCAGCTCGATTATCTTGTCGCCCTCTTCCCAGAAGACACCCCATGTCTTGCCGCCGTCGTAAAGGTCTATCTTAAAGCAGGACAGCTCTTTGAGGCGCTTAGATGTTTCCGCAAATATCTGGTCCAGCCGAGGATCGATATTGACCCCCAGTTCGGCGCGGAACTGCTGTACCCGGGCCATGGCCTTATTGATGATGGTGATACCATTGTTGAAGCTGGTAAAAGTACTGCCGCCGCGCTCAACGCTCCAGTCCACATCCAGGTGTCTCAAGAAAGTATCAAAGCGTCCCTTGAGCGACTTGAGCGCCGACTCCGTCATCTCAACATTGACTTTCGATGTATCGAATACGATCTTCGACGCGGCGTAGGGATCGAGCTTTTCCAGCTTTTTGAAGGCCTTTTCCAAAGTATTGATAGCCTCACCCAGCTCCTTGAGCACCGCCTCGTCCGGCCCCTTCTTCTTCACCAGCGTCGATTTGCCTATGGTATCAAAGCCCGCCGTCACCTTGACCTTTAGCTCCGCGAGCTTAGCGACGGCTTCGGAGCACTCCTTCAGCGCCTGCTTATATTCTTTCTCGATATCCTCAACCACGTTATTATCTCCTTTAATCGCCCGCGTCCATCTATAAAATACGAATAAACTATAGCGAACTTTTATCGCATTCAGGTAGATTACAACGAGTGGACACCATTGTCAATCATTTTAGAGAGGTGTATCAATCTTTCTTCTGATAGCTGCAGAAGGTGGACTTCCATGACGCAGCCCAGTTGACCGTCTTCGGCTTCTCATTGCGCATGGCTATGGACTTCATCTCAAAATAGTGTTCCGCGACAAAGTGCTCCTTGAGCCCCTGCTGCTCGGCGCATTCGATTTTGCAGTAGGGACATTTCCACGCTACCGACATATGATCTCCTCTATAATAACTCACACGTAAATTCGATATATACATCAAGAATAATTTGAATACTGTCCTCCAATCAAGTGGAAGATGCAAGCGTTAAATATGCGGAGACTGAAAAGCACAACAAAAGAAAAACATATAAAGGAGGAAACTATCTTGAAGCTGTTTTGTATTGGAGCGGGAGACGGGACTCGAACCCGCGACACCCTGCTTGGAAGGCAGGAACTCTACCACTGAGTTACTCCCGCGAAACACGTAGCTATTTTATACTTAATGATGAGATGTGTCAAAAAGAGGGCTTCTTCTTGAAGGTATTTTCGACTATAAGTGGCTCATCCCCATATGGAATTAATGATCTTGGTCCTTATAACCCCATGCACGGGCAGCAGCGCCGATATGACGGACACGGCAAAGAGCAGCAGGGCGGTGCGGATCAACACGAACGATGATATCCGCAAGAAGACATCGCCGAAGGGGAAGTGGAACGGGTAGTGCGCTTCCAGCGGTATTATGCCGAACCTGTAGATCAGCATAGCCAATGCCAGCGCAATAATAGAATAGAAAATCGCGCGAATTATATATGATAACGTAATAGATGCGGGTGTTATGCCGATAGCCCGCTGAATGCCTATCTGGCGTTTCCTGTGCGCCACATCGATATAGGTAACGATAAAGATAGTGATGCCTGCAACCATCAGGTTCACAGCATCGATGATTATCTCGATGATCTTGAAGCTCCCTGTCATGCTGTCAACGAGTCCGGCGTGGTCCTCCCATGTCGTCACCCTGAGCCCATCCGCCGTGCTTACTATCTGACTGGTTATCTCATCGGTATCGGCACCTTCTATGGTTTTGACATATATAGCGCTGGCGTTATTAGCCAAAAGCGGGGCCACCGTTTCAAACTCCCTCTCCGAGACGTAGGACTGCAGGTCCGTTTGAATGAACTCAGTGTAGAAGATGCCCTTGACCGTATACTCCTTCTCGACGTTATTGGTATAGGTAACGGATACTATATCTCCCGCGTGCACATTCTGGAGCGACCTGGCATAAAGCTCAAGGTCCGACCTGTCGGCGCCGGCTATTTGAATACCGAGAACTATGGTATCGACATCGTCGGCATCCAAATAGCTTCCTTCTACAATAGAATCGGCAATAGTAAAGACGGCAGCCTCCGTATCCGGCCATACCCCGTAGACGGCGGCGCCGAGATATTTGCCCCCGTGTTCTATTTCCGCCCCCAGATAGTTCCTCGCCGTGGCGGACTCAATGCCTTCGATTTGTTCTATCTCCGTCAGGAGATGTTCGATATCTGCTATATAGTGGCTGGCTCCATCAGATTCTATGACGATATCGCTGGAATATGTATTAATAAGCTTATCGTTGGCCCCCCACGCCAGACCATCGAGCAACCCCGGCACGAATACTAGGTTCAATGCCACCAGTATCAAAATAAGCATGGTAAGCAGTGCTATCCTGAAGTTGCCCTTTGTGACCGAGGTGAATGCCAGAAGGATGGCAACCCTTAGCGATCCTACCATTCCGACCCGCCGTCCTGCGCGATAATCCTGCCGTCGCCCAGCGTCAGCACACGGCTGGCGTACTGCTTATCACCGGGGTCATGTGAGACAAAGATAATCGTTATCTTCATATCCTGGTTGAGATTGGCAAGGGTCTCCATCACTATGCCGCTCGATATGGTATCCAGGTTAGCGCAGGGCTCGTCGGCCAGCAGGACCTTCGGGCTGTTGATCAAAGCTCGAGCGATGGCCACCCGCTGCTGCTCCCCGCCAGAGAGTTCCCTGGGATAATGAAGCACCCTTCTGCCTAGACCAACCATCCTCAACAAATCGATAGCGCGTTTCCTGTAGTCGCTTCCTCTGTTATTAAGCATCATGCCCGGAAGATATACATTCTGGTACGCGGTAAGCTCGCCGAGCAGGGCATATTCCTGAAAGACGTAACCAAGATACCTCAGGCGCAGCCCGGCCCTGATGCCCTCCGTCAGTCTGGTAACCTCATCTCTGCCAAGGAATATTTTTCCTCTTGTCGGCAGGTCCAACAAACCCATCTGCCTGAGCAGCGTCGATTTCCCCGAGCCGCTCTTGCCCATGATGGCCAGCATATCACCCCTAGCCACGTTGAAGGAAACATCGTCCAGGGCTCTGACCTTCACCCGGCCCATATCATATGTTTTGGTCAGTTTTTGCACTTTGATCATGTATGAACTAAGCCTCTCGACAATCTTCAGATATCGTCCGAGATTAGTTTACTGTCTGGTAAAAGATAACAGAAAATCGGATATTTTAACAATACTGAAAGAAAGATCGAAGACATAAGGAATCAGAATCTCTTGAAGAGGCCGGTAAGTTGCAGCTATTTTGAATATTCAGACGTTGAGCAAAATTCCCAGAGGTAATTTTATCAGATATGTTTTGCTTATCCGTACTGGCTCTACAGTTTCATATTCAGCAGAGTAACCCTGTCGTTCACCCGTTTTGCCGCTTCACGACGGGTAACTGAATTGGACAAGTCCTTTGCCAGCTTCTCATCTTCTACTACATCAGTAAGCCAGTTGCTGAAGTCGTGTTTCTCATCGTTTGAATGATAGAGAAAGGTCTCATCCGACATGTTGGCAAGGCCGTCACTCAAATCCCTAATGTTCTTGAATACGCGCCCATCGTTGCACCAGAAAGCACGATCCTCGGGAACATCAGCCAATAGTTTCTCCGCATCCTGTCTTGTAACCTTTATCTTGTACATTGCCAAACCCTCCCCAAAGTTAATAGCTTGTGACCATATATTTTATTGATAGATGATGTAGCTGATAGGCGCCTATTATACTACTTTTTTAATTTGTTGTCCTGTATATTTGTCCTCAATCTTATTCTCTATCATTTAGGCAGAGGCTTTTTAGCCGGCCCAAATACCCCCATCAATTTTGCTGACGCGATACTATAAGCTTTAACTGCGGACATAAATTCCTCATAAGTTGCATCTTTAGCTAATCCCAGATTTTCTTTATTCAAAGCATATAGAGTAAATTCATATCGATGAGCCTTATCAACCGGCCATGGAGGACCATAAGAACCGAAAGCAGGATTGCCATAAGTGGCATAAGTATTAGGTATACACTTAGAACCTTTAGGCAGAGAGCCTTCCTTGAATTCATTGACATTGGCAGAAATGTTATAAACTGCCCAGTGTAAGAAGAAGCCGCCATATGCAGGCGGTACATCAAGATCCAGCATGGTTAATGCATAACTTCTTGTGCTGGAAGAAGGCGCACCACTCCATTTCAAAGGCGGAGAAATATGGGCGCCATCTATTGTGTACTTATCCGGAATTCGACCGCCGAACGTAAATGCAGGGGATGTAAAAGTGAGCATAAATGGCCTCCATTAAATCTATAATAAATACTCTCACGGGCAATACTCTATCCCACGCGGTATATCTTGTCAAGCACAACACTTGACATAACTATGGCATAAAATATCGTTAACAATATCAATGCCTGCTATTTGCACAGCGTCATCGATGCAGATATAATTCGAATCGGGTAATAAACAGCAGGCGATTAAGGGAGGTTTTATGCCTGGGTATAAACATCCTTGCCGTTACTGTGACAAACTGATACCACCGGATTCAGCCGTATGCCCTATATGTGGAAAGGTAAATCCACTCGGGCCCTTAAGATGTCCCAAATGCCAATCTCAGATCGATAAGGGCTGGAAGAAATGCAGCCATTGCGGCCTGTCGCTGGAAATTACCTGCCCGAAGTGCGGCAAAGCGAACTTCCTTGGGGATTACTGCCAGAGCTGCAACGCACGACTGACGGTTATATGTCCCAATCGCAAATGCAAGACCGAGCAAGTACCCATCGGTGATAAGTGTATTAAATGCGGTAAATCATTGAAATAAGGGGGGTAACATGAGTCTGCAACCTTTCACCAGCAATTTCGAGGATAACAGCACCAACGCAGGGTTCCAGTTCACATTCTACTGTGATCTCTGCCGTGAAGGCTATAAAACCGGTTTCATAGAATCAAAGACCTATAAGAAGGGACGCTTCTTTAAAGGGCTTGGGAGTTTTGTCGATGCCGCCACTCAGGCCACAGGCAAGTTTTCCAATGCCGGTTCTGGCATGCAGCGTGGCACCGATGCCATCAGTCAGAAATTCGAGGGCATGACCCCCGACTGGCATAAGGAACATGAGAAAGCCTTCGAAGTAGCCCAGAACGAAGCGAAAGGACATTTCCAGCGTTGCCCCCGTTGCAAGAAATACGTCTGCGAGAACGACTGGAACGAGCAGGAAGGGCTCTGTGTTGAGGAGGCGCCTCGTGAGAGCACCGAGGTCGCTGCTTCCCGTGCGGAGAAAATGGTGGCTGATATAAAGGCAAAGGCATCACAAACAGAGGTATTCAAAGGAGAAGTTGAGAGCAGACAGACGCTCTGCCCGCTATGCGCTAAGCCTGCCGGTACAGGCAAGTTCTGCAATAATTGCGGTGCGCCGCTGGGATTAACGAAATGTCCCAAGTGCGGGGCCAAGAGCCCGGCCGGAACGCGGTTCTGCGGCGATTGCGGCGCCAAGTTCGAATGAAAACTACGGCTTTCTAACCGATGGACTTTCCTGGCCCTTAATCCATTCCAGCCACTGCTTGATTCCCTGTCCGGTAGTGCAGGATATCTCTATGACCTCGACTTTATCATTAAGCCCCTTGACAGCCTTCCTGTAAGCGTTCAGATCGAAGTTGGAGTAGGGCAGCAGATCGATTTTGTTCACCAGTATCACATCGGCGACCGTGAACATCAGGGGATACTTCAGCGGCTTATCGTGGCCCTCGGGGACGCTGGCGATGACGAGGTTCTTGTGCGTGCCGATCTTGAACTCGGCGGTGCAGATGAGGTTGCCTATATTCTCGATGAACAGGATATCGATATCACCGAGCGGCATCTCCTTGAGCGCCCGCTGCACCATATTGGCATCAAGATGGCACTCGCCTCCGGTGTTGATCTGAAAGACGGGCACGTTCTCTTTCGCTATCCTGTCCGCATCTATGCGCGATTGGACGTCGCCCTCGATAACCCCGATCCTTACCTTATTCTTAAGGCCGCTGATGGTCTGCAGGATCACGCTCGTTTTACCGGCGCCCGGGGATGCCATTACGTTTACAGCAAACACACCCTTTTTATCGAGCAGTTTCCGATTCTCCTGCGCGATGCGATCGTTGGCACTGAGTATATCTTTGAGCACCTTTATTTCCATATATCAGTCCACCTCAATGCTTTCTACAAAAAGCTCCATCCCTTTTATAAGCTGAATATTGTTGCTCTGGCATTTCGGGCATATCCAGTCTAACTTTTCGATAATGAACTCATGTCCGCAATCACGGCAACGGCCCTGGGTAGGAACCCTCTTGAACGACAGCTTGGCCTCCTCGGCGATGGTCCCCTTGCTGAGCTGCTCGTAGTAGAACTGCATGCACTCATCGACGAAGCCGCTCAGTTCTCCGGCTACGACATTAACCTTCAGCACCTTCTTGGCCCCGGACTTCTGCGCATGCTCCAGCACGAGATTGACAAGGCCCTGCGTTATAGCCAGCTCATGCATATTAAGATTATCAACCCCCTGTATCCCCCACTCATGGGGGAATTTTCTAAATAGGGGACACCCCTAAAACCCTGACAGGAGATGAGTCTCCTGTACCTCTTTTTTAATGTCGACGAACGGCCGATTTATCCGAACCTCCTGTCAGTCCCCCATACGTTGGTTTTTAGGTAGGGGCGACCCTCGTGGTCGCCCACAGCGGGCAGGTACAAGACCTGCCCCTACATATGGACACCACCAAACCCCCGCCAGAGGGCAACCCCTCTGGACTTCCCCATTCCGAACGTCTCATTTTACCTTATAAAAAAGTAAGGGGGAAGCACTTGATGCTTCCCCCTTCGTAAACATGCGTTAAGAAGAGTGTTTACCTTTGAGCAACTAATCACCACGTCTCAGAAAAAGCTGTGTTCGAGTAGAGGTATTCAACCTTTTCCTTGTGTTTGAGTTCCTCTTTGGCCATGGTAAGAAGCATATCCTTCACCTTGCCCGCAGGCTGCGCAGCCGCAAGCCCCTTATAGAGGTTGTGTGAATTAAGCTCACGGTGAGCGGCGATGAGATACACGTCTTTCGTTTTCAGATCGCCTTTGATGTCAGGTTTGTCGACATACTCGGCAACCTTATAATCGATAGTATCTTCCATGGTCAGCGATTTTTTGAATGATCCGTCGCGATAGGAAACAAGCAATTCTTTGTGCTTTTTCTCTTCCGCAGCCATAGAGGTGAGGGCTGTCTTTGCGTCTTTATCCTTCACCTTTTTTGCCAGATCGGTATAAAAAAGATTAGCGTCCTCTTCACTCTGGATGGCTTTTGCAATTACGGTTCCAAGTTCATCTGCCATATTCAACCCCCCTCATACAATATCGCCTTGATTTATTATCCGGCCACTTATATCGCTATAAAACTAGATCTCTTCACCCAGTTCCTTTAATTTCTGGTAAGAGTATACAGGGCCATCAAAACAGACGTATTTTTCGCCGATGTTGCAATGACCACACTTGCCCAGCCCGCACTCCATCCTTCTTTCCATAGTGGTGATTATCCTGTCTCCGGCAAAACCCATCTTCAGCAGGTCCAGGATGACGAAGTGTATCATTATCGGTGGCCCGCAAACAAAGGCCACTGTGCTCTTAAGGTCTAGCTTTATCTTAGGCAGCAGCGAACCGACAACACCGACATTGGCTTTCCAGCATTTTTCAGGATCGGTATCAACAGTCATCAGCACTTCGCTGTTGGGAACCTTGCCCCATTTATCCAGGTCGTCCAGGAAGCACATCATCTTGGGATACCTGCAGCCATAGAGGATGTTTATCTTATTGAATTTCTTTCGCTCCGCGAACATCTGGTTGATCAAGGATCGAAGCGGCGCCAGGCCGATGCCGCCGGCCACGTAGAGGATATCCTTGCCGGCAACCTCATCGAACGGGAATGTATTGCCGTAAGGGCCTCTGAAACCGATGACATCACCCTCCTTTTTAAGGTGCATGGCGCGGCTGACCTTGCCAACGCCGGCCACGCTCAACTCCAGGTAGCCTTTCATCGACGGCGACGATGTTATGGAGATAGGAGCCTCGCCGACGCCGAAGATGGTTACCTCACCGAACTGTCCGGGGCGATACTCAAAGGACTTACGCATTTTCGCATCATTGAATTCCAAAGTGAATGTCTTGATGTTCTCGGCTTCATCTCGAACCTTTTTTATAGTTATCAAATGAGGAGCATAAATATTCTCTGTCATTTCGATGTTACCCTCCCCAGGATATGGGTGATGTCGATCTCGGCCGGACACACCTCTATGCAGCGTCCGCAGCCGGTGCAGCCGGGAACTCCGTTGTACTTATCAGGCGTATACACGTACTTATGGAATATCCTCTGGCGCAGCCTTTCCGACTGGTGGTTCCTGGTATTCTCCGCCGCCATCTGGGTGAAGCCGCCAAGCTGGCAGCTGTCCCAGTAGCGAACCCTTGTACTTACATTATCGTCTTCTACTAAGTCTTCGATGTTGAAACAATGGCACGTGGGGCACACGAAGTTGCATCCGCCGCAGAGGATGCAGGGCAGAGCCTCCTCCGGCCAGAGCGCATCCCCCCACGAACTCGGGAGCTTCTTCTTGGCCTCGACGGAGCGAACCGAGCGTGTGAAAGCCTTTTTGCTTGTCTTCTCCAGATCGCCGGCCTTGGCCTTATCAGCAGCAGCAGCCGCGCCGAACAGCTTCGCGCCCTTAGACATGGCTTTCTCGCCCTTCTTGCTGCCGACGTTCACAAGGTACTTGTCTCCGAGGTCGGTGAACAGAAGATCGAAGGCTTCGGTAGCGAAAGGCCCTGTGTTGCACGAATCGCAGAAACACGTATCGCACGGCTCGTTGCAGTTAAGCCCCATTATGACGGTATTGTCCCGACGCGCCTTGTAGTAGGTATCTACGTAATTGGTCAGGAAAATTGTATCCAATGTCTTGAGCCCGTACAGGTCGCAGGGGCGCACTCCCCATATGACCCGTTTCGCGTTATTCGTATGAGCCTTAATATCTACGTTTTTTGAATCTTTCGCATCAAAAGTGAATATCTTCTCGCGTTGCGGGAAGATATATTCCTTGGGAGGAATCAGAGGCCTCCCGTTGAACCCCGTTTCCATCTTGACGGAACCCATATTGCCGAACATCAGGTTGCCGTTTTCAATGGCAGGTACGATTACTTCATGGTCGCCGCTCAAGGCCTTAAGAAAATCGGCCAGCTTCTCTTTTGCTATTATCTTCATCTCGCTCATAGTCTAATTCCTCTCCAGCTTAACCGCGCATACCTTGTATTCCGGTATCTTGGCTACCGGATCCAGATTGGCGGCGGTAAGCCTATTGGCCGCAGCTTCTGCAAAGTGGAAAGGAATGAATACCAGCCCTTCCTGAATAGTGTCAACGACCTTGGCATTTACCAGTATCTGTCCTCTTCTCGATGACACCTTTATCATGGCACCGTTTCTGATGCCGAGTTTGGTAGCATCACTCTTGCTTATCTCCACATAGCTCTTTGGCACTTCCCTGTTCAACACCGGGACCTTCCTCGTCATTGTGCCAGTGTGATAGTGGAATCCGGTGCGTCCGGTGGTCAGCATGAACGGATATTCGCTGTCCGGCAGCTCCGCCGGCTGCTTGTATGTTATAGGCATGAACTTGCCCAGACCGCCGGCTCGCGAGAATTTTTCCTTATGCAGATAAGGAGTGCCGGGATGTTCCGGTGTAGGGCACGGCCAGCTCAGGCCACCGTTTTCCAGACGGCTGTAGGTTATGCCGCCGTACGACGGAGTTAATTTAGCGATCTCCTTCATGATTTCCTCGGGAGAAGCGTAACTCATCTTGTAACCGCACTGGGTTGCAAGCTCACATATGATCTGCCAGTCCGGCTTGCTGTTTCCTACAGGATCTACAGCCTTCCTGATCCTTTGTACCCTTCTCTCGGTATTGCTGAATGTGCCATCCTTCTCAGCGGGTGATACGCCAGGCAGGACCACATGAGCCAGTTTGGCTGTTTCTGTTAAGAAAATATCTTGCACTACCAAGAATTCCAGCTTCTTCAAAGTCTTCTCGGTATGGTTGCTGTCAGGATCAGATACCATGGGATTTTCTCCCATGATATACATCGCCTTGACCCGGCCATCCGCAGCGCACTCTATCATCTGCGTCGCGGTAAAGCCCGGCTTGGCATTCAGTGTCACACCCCATGCAGCCTCGAACTTCTTGCGAAGCTCTTCAGTTGCTACCGCCTGGTATCCGGTGAACACGTTGGGCAGGCCGCCCATGTCGCAGGCTCCCTGAACATTGCTCTGCCCGCGCAGCGGATTCACTCCGGTAGATTCCTTGCCTACATTACCGGTCAGCATCGCCAGATTGGCACACGACATGACGTTGTCAACTCCGGTTATATGCTGAGTGACTCCCATGCAATATATTATGGAGCCCTTCTTGCTACCGGCATAGGTTTTGGCCGCCTGCATAATTTGCTCTGCGGGTATGCCGGTAATCTGGGAAGCCTTCTGAGGAGTACAGTCAGCTACCGCTTTCTTCAGCTCCTCGAAGCCCTCTGTGCGCGTCTCGACGAACTGCTTATCATACAACCCCTCGGAGATGATATAGTTCATCATTCCGTTAAGCAGGGCTACATCCGATCCAGGTTTGAGACTCATATAGAGCCCGGCGAGTTTCGCTACCTGAGTTTTCCTGGGATCAGCTACTATCAGCTTCGCGCCTTTCTTAACGGCCTTGATTATCTGGTGTGAAACCAACGGGTGCTGCTCTGTAGTGTTGGAACCAATGGCTAAGATTACCTCTGCTCCGCTGATCTCGTTGATGGAGTTGGTCATAGCGCCGCTTCCGAATGTTGTGGCCAGACCGGCCACAGTGGAAGAGTGTCAAAGACGGGCGCAGTGGTCGATGTTATTTGTGCCGATAACGGCACGAGTGAACTTCTGTAACAGGTAATTTTCTTCGTTAGTGCATTTCGCGGATGTTAGCACAGCGATGGAATCGCTGCCGGACTGCTTCTTGATCTGATCAAATTTAGCCGCGATCAGCTTATATGCTTCATCCCATGACGCTTCCCGAAATCCGTCGCCCTGTTTGATAAGAGGGGTCTTCAGCCGTTCAGGACTATGAATATATTCATGCCCCTGCCATCCCTTGATACACAACTTGCCATGGCTGATAGCATGAGATGTGCTGGGATAAACCGCGGCTACCCTGCCATCTTCCACCCCAAGGTAGAAGTTACAGCCACACCCGCAAAACTCGCAGGTGGTTAATACCCTTTCCAAAACCTGCCTCCTTTAAGAAAGCCTGTGCCATATCTCTATGGCACAGGCTTAAACATCTATTTTGTTACTGGTTGCTGTGGTTTCTGCTTACCGGTCCTTAGATACACGAACCAGTACGCTCCGGAAACAAAGATCGCAGCGCCTACTATATTGCCAAGGGTGACAGGGATGAGATTCTTTACAATGAAGTCAGCCCAGGTAACACCTAATCCTGTGGCGGCATATGTAGCATTTTCAAAAATCCCCAGCGGGATAAAGAACATGTTGGCTACACTGTGTTCAAACCCCATGGCAACGAAGGCCATGATAGGCCACCATATAGCCCATACCTTGCCTATAATGCTGTCACTGCTGATAGCCATCCATACAGCAAGACACACCAGCCAGTTACAGCCTATGCCACGCAGGAATGCGTCGTCCCAGCTAAGAGAACATTTTGCCTGCGCTATAGTGCCGGCGTACTCATGCCAAGGCGTTTTGCCAAACAGCCCTGACAGGTGCGCCAGTAAATAAGCTACGATCAGGGCGCCGATGAAGTTCCCAATGTAGACAAAGAGCCAGTTCTTCAGTAAACCTGTGATCTTGGCCTTGCCGCTCATACATGAAATAACCGGTATGGCACAGTTGCCGGTGAAAAGCTCTGAGCCGGCAATGACCACCAACATTAGTCCTACAGGGAACACGCCGCCAAAAATCAGTTTTTGCAGCCCCGGGAAATTTGCAGCCCAGGTTCCGGCAGCTGCCGTCTCCGCAAGCTGCGCCCCGAAAGCAATGTAGGCGCCGGCGAGAACGCCGAGCACCAGCATCTTGCTCCAGGGCAGCTGCGTCTTAGCAGTACCAGCAGAACACGCCGCCTCTGCAATCTCTTTAGGTGATTTGAATGGCATTAAGCTCTCCTTCCATTAATATTTTATGCTTCCTATTGATTTATTTCGCTTACTAGTTACCAGTTTTTGGTAAGATTGGACAGTACCGTTCTTCGATAATTGCCTTCCCGTCCTCATCCTCCTTTCAACCCTATAGCAAATACGGCTAAGCACGACACGCGTCTCATATTCCTCTGCATCGCAACCTAGCCATATATTCGGGATTGTAATTTATTTCACATATTAACGTATATATTTTAACAGAATTGCAAATTTTCAACGAGACCTGCCTCAAAGAAAGCTGTTGACTCTACCAGTATTATTCACTGCATCTGATAAGTATCGTGTATTTAAAAAAAGGAGCGAAAACTCCTTTCGCTCCCTGCTATATAAGCCATTGTCGACGATTCACGAGCAGATTATACTACAAATCGTTCGGCCATGTAAATACCAGCTACGTGCCAATACTATACAGCAACCACCTCTTTGACCTCGGGCACCGCTTCCTTTATAACCTTGGTGATTCCCTGTTTAAGCGTCTGAGTGGCCATCGGACAACCGCTGCACGCGCCCTGTAGCCGTACTTTGACGATACCATTCTTCACTTCGACAAGCTCGACGTCACCGCCATCAGCCTGCAATGACGGCCTTATCTTCTTTAAAGCTGCCTCAACCTTCTCCCTCATACAATCCTCCAAATCTATCGAGTCTGCTGTAGCAAATTCGATATTATCTCGATACCATCTTATATTGTAACATCTTTGATGAATGTGAGGAAAGTCACTATCCTAAACTGCTTTTTACTGTTCATCGTCGAGCATTATAGCTTTTAGCTTATCGCCCGCTTTAATAACGGAGACAGTCTCGGGTACGACAACCAGCGCATTGGCCATAGACATCGATGTCAGTATGCCGGAGCCCTGAGGTCCAGTCGTTTTCGCGTATAAGCGGTCGCCTTCCCTGCGCACTATAGCCCTGAGAAAAACGCGGCGGCCGTCGCTGTTTCTGGCAACACTTTCCATTATCACATCGACAGTAGGCCTGATCAGATTCGTCTTGCCCATCATCTTGAGCATGGCAGGCCGTGCGAACAACTCAAACGTTATCATAGAACTCACAGGATTCCCCGGCAGTCCCAGATGCGGTACGCCCTTTATCGTGCCGAAGGCCAGAGGCTTGCCCGGTTTCATGCGCACCTTCCAGAACGATATCTCACCCTGCTTCGCCAGGACATCTTTTACCAAATCATAATCGCCCATGGAGACGCCGCCTGTAGTCAGCAGCATATCGGCTGAGAGCGCTTCCCTGATCTTTTTAGTCAGGTCTTTCTCAGTATCTCTGGCGATGCCAAGAACCTTAGGGATACCGCCGTAGCGAAGCACCTGCGCCGCCGCGCTATAGCTGTTGCTGTTGTAAATCTGCCCCTCGGATAGCGGCTGCCCCAGAGCGACCAGTTCGTCGCCTGTGGCCAGAATGGCAACTACCGGACGCCGTATCACTTTAACTTTACCCATACCCAGCGACGCCAGAACTCCAACCTGGGCCGGGCGCAGCACGGTGCCTTTCTGTATGGCCATCTGGCCTTTAGCGATATCCTCGCCGGCGGAACGTATGTTTCTACCTTTTTCAACCGCTTTCAGAATGCCAATTTGTTTCAGAGGCTGATCTTTGCGCTGGGTCTCATCGGTCTCCTCAAACGGCACGACGGCATCGGCGCCTTTGGGCAGAGGTGCGCCTGTCATAATGCGTATGGTCTTATGCGCCTTGACCGCCAGATTTGATACGCCTCCCGCCTTGGCCTCGCCGATGATATCGAGGTAAACTGGCGATGAAGCCGATGCTCCGACGATATCCGCGGCTTTGACAGCATAGCCGTCCATGGCGGAATTATCCTTCGGTGGGATGTTGATCGGAGAGTAAATATCCTCGGCTAGCACTTGCCCGAGGCATTCCAGTATAGGTGTCTCAACACTATCGAGAACTTTGATGTAGCTGAGGACTCTTTCCAATGCTTCTTCGACGCTAATCATGGCTTTCCTTCTCTATAATAGCCTTCGCCCGTTTAAGATCAGCTTCCGAGTTTATATTGAAGAGGCTGAGATGCCGCTGGTCGTACCTCTCGATTTCCGCGGCCTCCACATATCTTACATTAATTTCGCTAAATAAGTCGGAAATCTTCAGCTTGTCTTTACGGATCTGTTCCTCCAACACAGGTATGCAGTTCTTTGAGTATACAGCGTGCAGCGGTTCTATTTTATCCCCGATCCTGGGAATGACTGCATCGAATCCTGAGGCCGAATCGAGGAGGTAGCGCAGCAGGTCGATATTGAGGAACGGCATGTCGCATGCAACAACGAGGCTATAAAAAGATAACGATGCGTTTATACCTGTGCAAAGACCGACCTTCGCTCCGGTTCTCGGATAAGTATCGATCACCTTTTCTACGTTCAAGTCAGATAGTTGATTCGGTGCGGCAGTTACTACGATGATATCATCTCCCAGTTGTGACAGTGAGCCGATGACCCTCTCGATGAGGTATCTCCCGCCGATTTTTTCCAATGCCTTGTCACGCCCCAGCCGTGAGCTTTTTCCGCCGGCAAGCACTATCGCTGTCACAACGTAATTGTAACACTACGGTGAGGTAATGTGAATTTAGAAATAAAAAAGAGGCGCAGGGAAATATCCCACACCTCTTTTGAATGAATCGGGCTTATACAGCTATGCTACTTGCCATCCGCCTTCAAGCCGGCAGCCACGATCTCCGACAGGTCCATCACCTTTACCTTATCTTCAGCCTTCTTATCTTTGAGCCCGTCCTCAAACATGGTCATGCAGTACGGGCAGCAGGTACAAATCGTATTAGGCTCCTGCTTCAGCGCCTGCTCGGTGCGGGCCACATAGATACGCTCGCCTACAGTCTCTTCGAGCCACATGCGTCCGCCGCCTCCGCCGCAGCAGAAAGCCCGCTGTTTATTCTTATCCATCTCGGCGGGGGCCTGGCCCGTCACGGAAGCGACAGCGTTGCGCGGCTCATCGTAGATCGAGTTATAGCGTCCCAGGTAGCATGAATCGTGGAAAACTACCTTGCCCAGAGCGGCACTGCCGTTCAGTTTGAGCTTGCCCTGCCCAATCAAATCGTTAATGAATTCGGTATGATGCATCACCTCGATATCCGCGCCGTACTGCAGATAATCGTTCTTCAATGTGCTGAAGCAATGGGGACATTGCGTAATTATCTTCTTGATACCCTTGTCTTTAAATAACTTGACGTTCTTCTTGGCCATATCTTCGAAAACAAACTCATTGCCCAGGCGCCGCAGGCTGTCGCCGCAGCACAGCTCGTCCTTGCCCAGTACGCCCCAGGAAACCCCGGCCGCATTGAGCACCTTCGTTGTAGCCAGCGTCACCTGCTTGCTGCGTGAATCGAGGGAACCGGCGCATCCCACATAGAACAGGTACTCGGTCTTGTTGGACTCAAAGAGCTTCGCTCCGGCCTCCTGCATCCATGACGCGCGTTTCTCCGGCGCTATGCCCCACGGGTTGCTGCGCCCCTCGATATTCTCGAAGAAGTTGTGCAGCTCATGCGGGAACTTTGATTTCATCTCCACCAGATTACGCCGCATCTTCACGATCTTCGGTATGTGCTCGATAAATACGGGGCAGACCTCCATGCAGGCGCCGCAGGTGGTGCACTCCCAGAGCACCTCTTCCGATACACTGCCGCCGTGCTGCTCGCCGATAAGCGGCTGCACGGGCTCGCCATTCTTTACCAGCAGGGGGCCGTTCTTGAGCAGGTTCAATTTGATATCGTGGATCAACAGCCGCGGCTGCAGCGGCTTGCCGGTGTTTGACGCCGGGCAGTTGTCCGAGCAGCGGCCGCACTCGGTGCAGGAATACGAATCGAACAGGTCCTTCCACGTGAACTGATCGACGCGCTCGGCGCCGTAGACATTGCCCTTTACGAACTCCTCGCGCGGCTGTGTGGTCACCTTATCGATGCTGCGGAAGAAGCAGTTTGGAATCGAGGTAAGAATATGCATATGCTTGCTGTAGGGCAGATAGTTCAGGAATGACAGCAGTACTATAGCGTGTATCCACCAGAATACGCTGGCGACGGTCTCTGCCGTGCCGGTCGAAAGCCCGCCCAGTATGGTCGTGCCGACGAAGTTCGATATTGGCATGTAGGATGCGGCTTCCTCAACGCCCTGCGATATCTCAGCGCCGTGGGTGAAGAAGAAGGCGACCATGAGCGCGGCGATGAGTCCTAAAATTATGAAGGCGTCGCGGCTGCGCGCCTCGATGAACTTGGGCGGAAAGAAGAAACGCCGACAGACAGCAGCAACGATAGCTACCAGCACCAGGATCGACACGATATCGAAGATCATGGCCAGCGCGTGATAAGCTCCATCGGGCAACTTGGACAATGCGATGGTATTCGGCGCCAGGCCGTGCAGCAGAAACTCGGTGTTAGCGATAAGAAGCAGCATGAAGCTCCAGAAGAGCAAAGCGTGGTTGATGCCGAAACGATAGTTGCGGGATATGGTGCAGCGCTGCGAGAACGGATAGTAGATCATGTTCCAGACGCGCCTGCCGATCTCTTTAAATCGATTATCTGATGTGCCCAGAGCAACGAGACGGAAACGGCTGTAGCAGCTCGAGATGAACAGCGTCACCGCCGCTATAAATACCACTATAAATATCACAGTGTTTACAGACACGACTTACTCCTTAACAGGCTACCTTCTGTTTCTTTAAATCCTTGAGGCGCTTGGTAATCGCCGGGATCACCTGGAATACGTCGCCGACGATCCCGTATGTCGCCACCTCAAAGATGGGGGCATGATGATCGCGGTTGACCGCTATGATCACGTCCGAGTCCTGCATGCCCACCAGGTGCTGGATGGCGCCGCTTATGGCGCAGGCGATATATATCTTGGGCCGCACCGTCTTGCCTGTCTGCCCCACCTGCCGCTCCACGGGCATGTAACCCGCCTCCACCGCGGCACGCGAGCAGCCGACAACGCCGCCCAGCTGGTCAGCCAGCTCCTGTAAAATCCCGAAATTTTCCTTACTGAGCATGCCACGTCCGCCCGAGACGATGACGTCCGCAGCTGAAACATCTATCGCATCCGCCCCCTGCCTGCTGTCCTCAATGATCTGTAATACCTTAACCAGTATATCGTTCTCTTTGACAGGCGACGGCTCTACGATAACCGTTCCCTTATGCGCGTGATCGCATGGCGGCATCGGCATCACATGCGGGCGCACGGTCGACATCTGCGGCCTTGTTTTCTCCGTCATGATCGTAGCCATGATATTGCCGCCGAACGCGGGACGCGTCTGCAGCAGGAATCCTTTATCGTCGATGGCTAATCCCGTGCAGTCCGCGGTCAGGCCGGTAAGCAAATCGGTAGCCACCGCCCCGGCCAGGTCCCGGCCCAGGCCGGTGGCCCCCACCAGCACGATCTCAGGTTTATATTTCCTAACCAGATGGCAAACGGCTTTGTAATAAGATTCGGTGCGATAGTGCTTATAAACAGGATCGTCGACCAGATACGCCTTCGATGCCCCGTAAGAGAATGCCTCTTGGCAGAGATGCTCCACCTTATCTCCGATGACGATGGCGCACAGCTCAACGCCCAGCTTTTTCGCCAGCTCGGCCCCCACACCCAGCAGCTCCCAGGCAACCCCGGCCGCCTTGCCCTCACTCTGCTCAACGAAAACCCAGACCCCGCTGTATTCCTTCAGCTTGGGATGAGCAGCGATCTTGGCTTCCTCACCTTCTTCAGCCTTCGGGACACCACCCTCGGCGGCCCTCTGCGCCTCCCACTCCGCAAGCAGCTTCTGCTCCTCGGGGGTCAGATACATCTCTATGGCGCCGGAAGGGCAGACCTTGACGCATTTGGCACAGCCGATACACAGGGCGGCATTGAAAACGGGCTCGCCCTTGTCGTTCATCTCCACGCCCTCTTTGGGACAGGAGGTCTGGCAGCGGGCGCCGCACGCTATACACTTGCCTGGGATAAGCCTGGCTACGCCACGCGGTTTCTTAATTTTCTTCTTCTTTTCGTCCATATCACTCTACATCCGCTACGATATTTATAATGAAATTACGTCTTTCTTAAGCAGCGCATCTATCAGCAGATTAGCCGTCCCCTCGGGATCTTTGACGCCATCGCCGATGATCTCCCCCTTGGCCCTCTCCGGAGAGAATATCTTCCTCACCTGTGTCGGCGAACCGTTAAGCCCGATAAGCTCCGCCGGCAGCTGCATCACAGCATTATTCCACAGCTTAACCTGCGCGTCCTGCGACATGAGCCGCATGGGCACAGTGGGATATCTGGGCTGGTTTATCTCGCGCACCACAGAGATGACCGCCGGCAACGGGGCTTCGACGATCTCATGCTTGCCTTCCAGCTTACGCCTGACTGTAACCTTCCTCGCCTTCGGGTCGAAATCCTGTATCTGATCGACCAGCGTCAGCTGTGTATAATGCAGCCTGGATGCGATGCCGGGGCCTACCTGCGCCGTGTCCCCATCGATGCTCTGCTTGCCGCATAGCACCACGCCGACCTCCTCCTCCTTTGACAGCTTATCTATGGCCTCTGCCAGGACCTTGCTGGTAGCTAGCGTATCGGCGCCGCCGAAGGCGCGGTCGCTGAGCAGGACAGCATCGTCCACACCGAGCGATAAGGCTTTCTTAAGCGTAACCTCCGTGTTGGGAGGGCCCATCGATATGGCCACCACGCGCAGGCCGTATTTATCCTTGAGCTTTAGGCCTTCCTCCAGCGCATGCGTGTCGAAGGGGTTCACGATGAAGGGCACGCCTTCACGGATAAGGGTACCGGTCTTCGGATCGGTCTTCACCTGCGTGGTGTCAGGCACCTGTTTTATGCATACAACTACTAACACTTGTCACACCTCATTAACTAAAGTGAGCTAATATTTGCTGGGAAATATGCTGGCGCAAAGCATCGCAGGTATCAAGCAGAATGTTCACTACAAAAGTATCTCTAGTATCCAATTTCACTCGTTTATATATTTAATGACGCAACCGCATGATTTTAACGTTTTTAATATTCCTTTGTCAATGAAAATTACGATTCGAATCAGCAGCACATCGGTGCCTCATCCGAACCCCCTGATAGTCCCCCACACGTTGGCCCTTCCATGATAGGTACTATATATAAGACTTTTTGTCACCCTCGTTTTTAAGCTGCGGCGGCTCTAGCCAGCTCGGCTTCAAGCTCTGCTCTCAGCCCCCTTTATCCCCCAGTCTTGGGGGGATTTTTATTTTGAATCTCCTTCCCTCTTACTCCCTTCCCTCAAGGAAGGGAGAACTTACACCCTCTCTTTCACAAAGAGAGGGATTGGGTGAGTTAATTAGTAAGTTCCCCCTCTTTTTAGAAGAGGGGGTTAGGGGGAGATAGCTTTAAAAATGTCTTCCCTCTTCCTTCGCAGGGAGAGGGTAAGGGTGAGGGCTAAGTCGATTTCTGCTCGCTGGCCCTTTTGATAAGCTCTTTCGCGCTTTTCACCGAAGTGTCGCTGAGCTTGGGCCCGGACAACATGACAGCGACTTCATTTAATCGACCATCACCCACGACGGATTCGATGACGCTCACCGTCCGGCCTTTATTTGTTTCCTTGTGCACCACGTGATGCGCATCGGCGTAGACCGCTATCTGAGGAAGATGCGTGATGCATATCACCTGGCGGTTTCGAGCCAGGTTCCATAGCTTCTGCCCGATGACCTCGCCGCTCCTGCCGCCGACTCCGATATCGATCTCATCGAAAATCATTATCGGTATGTCATCGGCCTCGGAGATAGCTCCCTTCAATGCCAGGGTGAAACGCGACATCTCGCCGGTGGAGGCGATCCTGGCGAGGGACTGCACCGGCTCGCCGGGGTTAGTCGACGTCATGAACTCTACATAATCAATACCCTTGTCGCTGAATTTATACTTCTCTCCCCCGTCGCCGCAAATACCATCGCTATCCTTCTCCTGATTAATAGCGATATCGAAAACGACCTGGGACATGTTCAAATCTTTAAGCTCGGCCTTGACCCTGGCCACGAGCTTCTTAGCCGCCTTGGAACGCGCCTGCGACAGCTTGAGGGCCAGCTTGCCCATCTCATCCCTGATCGAGGAGCGAAGCTTTTCCAGCTCGGCCTGCTTCTCGGACGAGTGTGTTATCGTCTCCAGCTCTTCCTCAGTCTTCCTCAAATAGTCGAGAACCGTACTCACGCTCTGTCCGTATTTCTTCTTGAGCCTGCCGATGAGGTCTAAACGAATCTCGACCTCCTCCAGCCGTTTCGGGTCGTGCTCCAGCGCCTCGCCGTACGAGCGTATATCGCGCGCCGCATCCTCCAGCCGGTAGCTCATATCCTCCAGCACATCGAGCTGCGGCTTAAGCGTCGAGTCCACTTCAACGGACTTTTTCAATGCGCGCACGGCCTCGCTCAGGCGTTCGAGAGCCGAGCCGCCGGATTGAGAATCGTCGCCGCAGAGAACTTTGTAAGCCTCATCGGAGAAGGCCTTCAGTTTTTCGGTGGAGGAAAGAACCGTGCGCTCCTGTACCAACGCATCATCCTCGCCATCCTTCAGCTTTGACTGTGCGATCTCATCGATCTGGAAATGCAGGAACTCTTCGCGCTGAGCGCTCTTTTCCTGCGCCGCTACCAGCTCTTTCAACTGCTGCTCCACCTGACGTAGTTCGGCCGCTTTCCCGCCGAAGCTGTTTCGTAAATCAAGCGTATGGGCATACGCGTCAAGCACGTCGATGTGATTTTCAATATTGAGCAGAGACAGATGCTCGCTCTGTCCGTGTATATCAACAAGCAGGTCTCCTATCTGGCGCAGCAGCCCCCTGGTCACCGCCTGCCCATTGACCCTTATCACCCCGCGCCCCTGACGCTTCAGCCCGCAGCTGACCGCCAGCGTTTCATCGGCCTCGATGCCGTTGTCCTTTAAAATACCCGCAAGCCTGGAATAATCGACTTCGCGATCGAGCGAGAATACCCCCTCGATCTTGGCCTCATCGGCGCCGTGACGGATGGCGCTCTCATCCAGCTTGCCCAAGAGTAGCGCCTCGATGGCATCGACCACCAGCGACTTGCCGGCGCCGGTCTCGCCCGTTATAACATTAAAGCCCGGGCCGAGGCTCCAGCTCATATCCTCTATGATGCCGAAGTCCCGCACCTTTAATTCGACTAGCACCGATTGCACTCCATCATTTGAATGCCTAAATTTTGGCACAAAACCTTTCCATATACAACACCATACGGTAAACGGTTTTGCATTCCTGCTCCAATTTTAATACAATAGCGACATAGTCGCTTTGCAGCCAGGGAACCTTTGAAAAGAGTTGCAGGATGCCTCCTGCGACGAAATATTTGAAAGATCGAACCTCCTCAATATCACAAAAGAGGCACCCTTCCAGTACTGGAAGGGTCGGGGTCGTAAGGGAGCTCCAGCCCTCACCCCATCCCTCTCCCACTACGGAGGGAGAGGGTAGCTGAATAAGAGGTGCAGTAGAAGCTCCTGCCAGGGGAACTGGGGGTGTCCCCCAGATTCTTCTCAAGTCCCCCAACGTATGGGGGACTAACAGGGGGTTCGGTTATTGTTTCCCCCTTTCAAGGGGGACAGCAGGGGGTTAACCAGCGCCGAATCAAAGCTTCCTCAAAGCGAGTAAGGAGGTATTATAAATGGCTAACCTTAAGGACTACAGCGGTCCGTTCAAGAAGGACATCAAAGCAACGGATTTCTCCAAAGAAGCACTGGTAAGATTGTACCAGGCAGCCTGCAAGGACTACTTAGGCATCGATGGCATCTGGCTGGCCCTCATGAGAAAAACTTTCGGCGATGAGAAGGCATGGAAGTTTGACAACGAGGTCTGGGAGGGCGGCACCAAGGGAGAGGTGCGGCGCACCCGTGAAGCTCTCAATATCACGGGGAACGACGTTGAAGCGGTGATGAAATACATCCAGATGAGCGCCTCGCTGGGAGGGCTGTTCCATATCGACTGCGAGCTGATCGATAAGGAACACGGCCGGTACACTATCAACAAATGCCATTCGCTGGACTATTTCGAGAAGCACCACGACCTGAAGCTGCTCAAGCAGGCCTGCGAAGGCCTCTGCATACCCTACAACCAGCGCTCAGCCGACTGGTTCGACCCCAAGATAAAGTGGGTGCCGGTGAAGCTGCCGCCCCGCAAGAGCCCGAGCGAGCCAGCCTGCATCTGGGATATCTATCTGGAAAAATAAATTAAGATCGATACCAAATAAAAAAGGCCCGCCAAATGGCGGGCCTTTTGTTTATCAGCGTTTTATCGCTTTATGAGGACTATATTCTTTCTTACCCTTTCAGATAGCGCGCCTTGAGCAGAGGTAAGATGATCTCTATGTCTTCCGATAATTATCTGCTTCCTTCTTACCTCGGAAAACTGCCCGATGCCAGATGGAGTATGCGCCCTATGCCTGTCGTTGATTATCATCTTCCTTCTTCTTTCGGAGAATTGCGCGGTTGCAGATATAGCAGGTGGATTAATTCCCTTCTGACGATCAAGTTTTTCCTGGATAGTCATGCTTCCTTTTTTCTGGGCTGTCATGCTGCCTCCTTTTTAATATTTAGAAAAAGTTTCAGCTTTGTTACGAGGATTATCTGCTTTCTGATTATTCATATATTTTTATCTTTGTCAATATTTTTAAGTGAGTTTTAGTCCTCCTACCCCACCAGCCCCCGCTCCTCCATCTCGCCAGCAATATCCCCCAATCCTATGCTCTCAAGCTGAGCCTTGGTCTGCAGACCGGTGGCCACGTCCCAACCGCGAAGTTTATAGTACTCATCCTTCATAGCCTCGAACTTGTCCCGTTCGATGACTGTATCTTTCCGTGAGGTGACTTTGCCGTCCTTGCCCGGAGCCTTGCACTCGGAATTCAAGCCTATGAACTTGAGCGGGCGGGTGTAGAAGGCCTCGTCGAGCACATCCGCAGCGCGGCCGCGGTGGCCCTCGCGGACCAATATCGCGCGCTGCAGGTTGAAAACTCGTTCCCCGATTCGATAAAGTCCCTGCTCATCCGGCTTGCCGCCGACGACGGCCGCCAGCATCTTGCTCTCCAGCGACGGATCGCCGATGTGGTCTTCGGAATACATCACGCTGGACGCGTTGTTAAGAGGGAAATCACATACTATCAAGCACTCGCGGGCGTACTGCCGGTCCTGAATCTTTTTGGCCGCCAGCGCCTTGCCCTCGTAGGTGGAAAAATCGGCGGCCAGTTCAGAGCCCCAGAATACCTTAGCTAATTTACGAAACACGTCGGTCGAAACGTAAGAGGTGGTGATGCCGTCGGCCCAGTCCAGCCACTTGTACATAGGCAGGCTCGTCTCGTGGAGCTGCTGGATGGGCTGGCGCGGCTCCATGGCATAGAACAGGCTGTGCGCCAGGAACATGCGCGGGTCGTACAGCGTCATATGTCCCGCCTTCGAAACGTAAAATGTTATCTGCTCCCTGGCCTTGCCGCCGAGCGACTCGGCAGCCTTGAGCGTGCCCTTAGCCAGGACATCGCCGAAGCCCTCGCGCAGCGCTATCATGCGTATCATCTTCTCGATGAACTCGATACTGCCCATCTTCATGATCTGCATCCCTGTGATCGTATCGTTCAGTATGCCCTTAGCGTAGCAGCGGCCGAGCCACATAATCATCGCCAGCAGCGAGTTTGTATCGACGCCGTAGTCGTCGCACATCATCGTAGCCTGGAACGGCACATCGACAGCTTCAGTGCTCCACGGCCCGTAGAAATGCTTGGCCGCATCCTGGTAGAACTGGGCCGCCGTGCACATATATTTGTGGTACGTGCCGTCCTTGGACATGGCCTCCGAGCGGATGCAGCCGCGGATACATCCGAAACAGGCTATCTTCTTCATGCGAGGCCCGGGGGTCAGCTCTTTCTGCACCAGCGGCATGCCCTTGGTAAGCTCGCGGGCGTACTGCGAGACCTGTTTCAAGGCCTCAGGGTTGGCGGCAACAGGCTTACTCTTGCTCTTGACCACGATGGCCTTGAGCTTCTTCGCGCCCATGACAGAGGCCAGACCGCCCGAGCCGGACGAGTCATCTTCGGCAAGGATAATCGAGAACTGTACGCAATTCTCGCCCGCCTGCCCGATGGAGACCACACGCGCCGTCTCGCCGTGAGCTTCCTTCAGCGTGCGCCGTGTCTCAATGTTGCCCCTGCCCCAGATGTTTGAGGCATCTCTTATCGAGGCGTTCCCGTCTTCGATTAAAATATATACGGGTTTATCTGAAGCGCCCTGAACGATAACTCCGTCGTAGCCGGCAAACTTGAGGTGCGCGCCCCAGCTGCCGCCGAAGTTGCAGTAAGTGAAAGATTCTGGATCGGTGGCGGGCGACTTGCCGCAAACCATCCAGCGCGAGCCGGAGAGGCCGGGGAAACCGCAGAGCGGTCCGGTCATGAAGAATAATCGATTGTCGGGGCCAAGCGCGCCGAAGGCAGGGGAGACCTCATCCCAGTATATCTTGGCGGCTATGCCCCTGCCGCCGAGGAACAGGGACGAATAATCAAACGTCGGTATAGACGAAATATTTCCCGACGACAGATCGGCTCTTAATATTTTGCCGCTATAGCCGTATTCAGCCATCTGCACCTCAACCGTCTCAGTAAAGGCGGCTAGTTCTATATTACGCTTTGCCGGGAATAAACGTCAGGGCGCGGCCTCCGGGGACATCCACACAATCCAGGGTTAATCCCTTCACCGACTCGGCGATCTCGGGATCCATAAGAAGCACTTTGGCTCCGTCATGCTCGATGGCCTGGTCGCCATCCCTGAATATATCTGGTATCAAGCCAAAGCCGTGGTCCCCCATCACAATGAGTCTGAGAGCTATATCCCCCATCTCACACCCGTCACCGGCATCGGCATGCCCCTCGCACCCGCAACCGCAATGGCTGCTGCAGGCCGATTCGCCCGGCGCTTGCTCATCGCCACAACAGGATCCGCCGTGCTCATGTTCATCACCGCAACCGGAGCACTGCATCTGCTCCAGTATCTTCTTCAGTTCATCGATGCCCTGAGCTGTTACCTTAAACATCACAATTCCTTTCAATCAACCAGCTGGCTGAGCACAATAAATAAAACGCAAGCCGCAAGCATTAAGTAATACAAGCTTGGTACGGGCCCCCACCACTCAGTATGCCACCAGATCTCCCCCTTCTTGAACCTCTTGATGCCGAAGTTCGGGTTAAACACGAACCAAAGAAAGTCTTCGAGCAGGAATGTCTCAAACATTAAGCCCAGAATCAGCAGTTCCGTGGCCAACGTCCAGTGCGCGAACAGGAACGGGAAATGGAACATCGTTATCACGAAGGTAATCATGACGATGTGGTATCCCGTTATGGGACGGCCGCCTGACAGCTTGACGAGCGCTCCACTCTCCTTGCGCCAGCAGGGGAGCTTGGCAGCCCAGCCGTCCTTGCCCTCGATCTGAATCTCGAAAAGGGCAAAGATCACGGCCAGCACCGCGGCGCACACGATATAAACGGCCAGATGGAAGATCATCTACGATACCTCATACGTCAAGGCTGTACATAATAGTAAACGATACACTGGCTTTTGCCAAGTATCAGAGTTTGAGAAAGAGTGGCGAATGATAAGCCTTTCTTCTCAGCTGCGACAGCTCTAGCCAGCTCGGCTTAAAGCTCTGCACTCAACCCCCTTTATCCCCCACTCTTGGGGGAATTTTTTTATAAATCTCCTTCCCTCTGGCACCCTTCCCTCAAGGAAGGGAGAACTTACGGCCTCTTTCTCTAGCTAACCCCTTTCATAGAGAGGGGGCTATAGTTATATAGCGAATGCTTCCCGAGACGTACTAGTTCCCCCTCTTTTTAGAAGAGGGGGTTAGGGGGAGATAGCTTTAAAAAAACATCTCCCTCTTCCTCCGCAGGGAGAGGATAAGGGTGAGGGCACATATGACGCAGATGTAACATGTGATGTTGTTTCCCCCTTCCAAGGGGGACAGCAGGGGATTGACAACTATCAACCTTACCATCATAATGAATGAACGTTCATTCATTTTCTAAAGAAATGCTATGACACAGTCAAAAAGAGACCTTATAACCACACAGCGGCAGCGGCAGATAATAGACGCCGCATTCGATGTATTCTCAAGGAAAGGATTCGCCGAAGCGACGACACACGAGATCGCTAAAGAAGCCGGCGTCGCGGTAGGCACGATATATAAGTATTTCAACAACAAACGCGACCTCCTCGTTAAGGTAGTTACCGATACTGTCATCACCGAACCTCTAATCGAAATACTGCAGAAACGCGACGACGTAGACGATGATACCTTCATCCGTTCCGTCATATCCGACCGCCTTAACTTGGGTCTGGAAAACATAGGAAGGATAATACCTCTCCTGAGCGAGATCCTGCGTGACGATGAGCTGAGCCAGCGCTTCGCCGATGCTGTGCTCAAGCCTAACATAGGTATAGTGGAGAAATACCTGCAAGCCAAGGCAGATTCCGGCATAATCCGTCCGCTTAACGCTCAGATAACTATCCGCTGTATCATCGGAATGATAATAGGCTTCATTCTGATATACCGGATTGAAGGCAGGAAAAGCCCCGCTAACAGCATCCGGCGTGATGAGCTGATCGACAATATGATCGAGATAATACTGCACGGGCTGCAAGCTGAAAAAACATAGCTTTCGGAGGGTACACGATGGTTACAAACCAAAAAGCGCCGAAGCCGGCCATCCAGACAAAAAATGTCTCCTTCAACTACCGAAAGATCAAGGCCGTCGATAACATATCGATAGAGATACCCAAGGGCATTAGCTTCGGCGTGCTCGGACCCAACGGCTCGGGCAAGACCACCTTCATCAGAATGCTTGTAGGACTTATCAAGCCGAAGTCGGGAGCCGTTCGCACCCTGGGAAGACCCCCCTCCCGCAAGCTCGCGCGGCACATCGGGTATATGCCGCAGCTTCCCGCCCTCTACTCCGAGCTGTCGATAGCGCAAAACGTGGATTTCTTCGCCCGCATCTACGGGATAAAAAATAAAGCACAGCGGCAAAAGCTGGTGAAAGAAGCCATCACCATGGTCGGACTGTGGCCCCGCCACAAAGACTCGATCGGCAAGCTCAGCGGCGGCATGAAGCAGCGTGTCAGCCTGGCCTGCGCCATCGTACACCGACCAAAACTTCTATTCCTCGACGAGCCGACGGTCGGCGTCGATCCCGCTCTGCGTGTTAAGTTCTGGGAATATTTCAGAAGCCTGACGGAAAAGGGCGTCACGATTATTATATCCAGCCATACCATGGACGACGCCGCCCATTGCGACAAACTGGCTTTCATGAGGGAGGGCAGAGTCATAGCCATGGGAAGTCCGGGCGAACTTAAGCAGGCTACAGGTTCTACCGAAGCCTCACTTGAAGATGCCTTCCTGTACTTCGTCCAG
The DNA here is from genome assembly GCA_041653935.1 of Dehalococcoidia bacterium. GTDB lineage: Bacteria > Chloroflexota > Dehalococcoidia > E44-bin15 > E44-bin15 > JAYEHL01. The sequence goes on from JBAZEO010000001.1 coordinate 378,406, forward strand.
CGAAAGGAGGCGGAACATGTCAGTAAATAACGTACTCGCAATGGCATCAAGGGTTATAAACCAGCTCATCAGAGACCGCCGCACCATCGCGATCATATTGATCGTGCCCATCGTGGTCATGTCGCTGATAACCTACGCCATGCCTTCAGGCACCGGTGTGCTCGACAGATACGCGCCGGCGCTTATTGTTACCATGGCGCTGCTTTTCACATTCCTTCTCACCGGTATCAGCTTCCTGCGAGAACGTTCACAGGGCACGCTGGAGCGCATGATGGCATCGCCCGTCTCCCGCCTGGACATGGTCCTTGGGTATATATGCGGTTTCTTCATCTTCGCCATGATACAGGTGCTCATCATACTCCTCTTCACCATATACGCGCTGGATATAGAATACGCCGGCGGCCTATGGCGAATATTCTTTTTTCTCATACTTATAGTCATTATGGCTGTCTGCCTGGGCATATTCGCATCCGCCTTTGCCAAGAACGAGCTCCAGATGGTGCAGTTCATCCCGCTTATCATCGTCCCCCAGATATTCCTCTGCGGGGTCGTCTTCCCTATGAATCAGATGAGTGAGGTGCTGCAGTGGATAGGGAAGTTCCTGCCCCTCACATACGGCGTGGACGGCATGCGCCAGATAATGCTTCCTGACAACATACTTCTTACTTTTAAGGAAACCGGGCAGATCATATTCGGTGTGGGCACCGATATAGGTATACTCGCTGCCTTTGTCATCGTAATGTCGATACTGGCGGCCGTCGGCCTGCGCCGGGGACAATCCGGATAAATCCCGGCTCGTTTGGTCAACCCTCTGTTCTCCCCCTTGAAAGGGTGAGACAACAACCGAACCCCCTTAAAGTCCCCCATACGTTGGGGGACTTTAATTTATGGGACACTCTATCTTATACAGCTGCGGCGCGCAAATGAATTCGTATGGGCGTCCTTCTGCGGAAGGACGCCCATACATTAAGGTTCACTGAGCGCTGTATACCTTTGCCACAGCCATCTCGATAGAGAGGTTAGCTAATGGGCACGGCACTTCGTCCGTGCACATACATTAAGAGTCGCTAAGTGCTGTAATGCGTACAGTTACATGGTAAGTTCCCCCTCTTTTTAGAAGAGGGGGTCAGGGGGAGATAGCTTTAAAAATATTCTCCCTCTCCCTCCGCAGGGAGAGGGTCAGGGTGAGGGTGTGCGCGCCGCAGCTGTATAAGGCCGGGGCATCTCTGTCGTCTAAAAACCCCAAACTAAAAATAAAAAACGGGCATACTCATTTTAGAGTATGCCCGTTTAACAGTGCCGTTAATGAATATATGTCTTAGAAATACTAGGCTGAGGTAGCTGTCTTGGCTGCTTCGGCTGCCCTGGCCGCCTCAGCTGCCTTCTTTGCATCAGCCTTCGCTTTATCTTCCTGGCACTTCTTCATATACTCTTTATCGCCCAGGTCATGTGCGAACAGCCTTTTAAAAAAGACGAACAGACCGCCGAAATTCTTCGCGAAGAAAACCAGCGCCTGCCATGTGAGTGCTACCCTTAATATACCGCGAACGTCAGTATCGAACAGGGTTACTTCATAGTTCCATTTCACGGGTTCACTGATTATTCCCCGCATTATTACTTGGTTGTCCGGTTCATTCGTCAGATTGCCCTTACTTAAATCGATAACTAACTGCCGTTCTCCTAAACCCTTTGACCAGAACCTCATCTTAAATACCTACCTTTTCGCTAGTTTTAAAAATAACCTGTGCTTACTACTTAGCCGCCGGAGTGGCTGTAGTGTCCGCAGTCGCCTGAACGGCATCCTTCTTCGGCTTATCTTTACCAGCCGACCTTTTGATTATGCGCTGGTAGAAGAAGCTCAAAATATATTTGAAGTTCTTGAAGAAGTGCTTAACAACCGGCCCGGAAAATAGCATGTGCAGAAGCCCGGGGATATCTTCCTTCTCAAAGAAGAATTTGCAGTCCCAGATGATACCTTTGTCACGTACTATTCCTTCGGCTACTAAAGTACGACCTTCTACTTTAATATCGCTCTTGAACCAGTCAGCATACAGTGCCTGTTTGCCTAGACCTCTCGACCATACTTTCATTCTTCGTACTCCACACTATTAGTTTTAGCTATCCGCAGATGTAGCATTTTACAATATAACATACTTTTTTGGACAGTTCAAGAGCATATTTGTCCCAATAGGGTAATAGATTTAACATAACTCCTTAAGGAGAATAGTCTCCTGGCCTCTTTTTTTATGTACGGGTTCAGATGGAAGATGTTTTCCGCCCCCCTAAATCTTCCATACGTTGGGGAACTTGGGAGATAGGAGACACCCTACCTTACACAGCTGCGGCGCGCATACCCTCACCCATGACCCTCTCCCTGCGGAGGGAGAGGGAGTATATTTTTTTGAAGCTATCTCCCCCTGACCCCCTCTTCTAAAAAGAGGGGGAATAATCTTGTCTAGTAGAGTATTCGAACGACCTATACAGCCCTCTTCCTCTTAAGAAGAGGTTAGCTACTCACAGAGGTGCAGGAGATTCTTCTCCTGCCAGGGGAGTTTGGGGGTGTCCCCAAAATAAGAATTCCCCCAAGAGTGGGGGATAAAGGGGGTTGAGAGCAGAGCTTTAAGCCGAGCCGGCTAGAGCCGCCGCAGCTGTATAGGGGAAGATTTACACAAAAAATCGGGTGCACCCCCGAAAGAGATGCACCCGATCTAGCGTCTATATTACTTTTAATTCTTAATTTACATCATGGAATAGCCGCCGCTGACGCTCAGCGTCTGGCCGGTGATGAAGCTGGCAGCATCGGAAGCCATGAAGACCATCGCGTTGGCGATATCCTCGGATTTGCCGACCCTGCGCAGCGGATAGGTCTTGGCGATCTTGGCGACAACTTCGTCGGTGAAGAAACCGCGGGAAAGCTTCCAGCCGCTGTCCTCGCCGATATCATCTGTGCCGCTGGGAAGGGTAAAGCCCGGGCATACCACGTTAGCCCTGATGCCGAACTTGCCGTTCTCCCGCGCTATAGCCTTGGTGAAAGCGATAACGGCGCCCTTGGTGCCGCCGTATACAGCCTCTTTGAACTCGCCGACGCGGCCCGCATCGGAACCGGTGCTGACAATAGCGCCCTTGCCCTGCTTGATCATCTGGGTCAGTACCGTCTTGGTGACGTTCAATACGCTGCGATAGTTAAGAGCTATAACCTTGTCCCAGAAATCGGGACCGGTATCCATAAAGAGTTGCTGGACATCCCAGCCCACGTTGTTGATAAGGACATCGACTGAACCAAACTCAGCAACGGTCTTATTCACCATAGCCTCTACCTGATCCAGCTTGGTCACATCGGTCTTCATTACGATTACCTTGGCAGCGCCAAGCTTCTTCGCCTTATCGGCCGCCTTCTGCGCCTGCTTATCATCAAGGTCTGCAATCATTATTTTGCATCCCTCTTTGGCAAAGCCCATGGTTATGCCGAATCCGATGTTCGATCCACCACCTGTGATTATTACACTCTTTCCCTTCAGTCCTAGGTCCATGTACACTCCTCCTTCAATATTTCGCTTAGAGTTTTATGTCAGTCCGACAATTATATCGGAATTAACCCCCTAAATTCTAGCCCCTCGGCAATCCCAGCCCCGCCGTGGCCAGGATATTGCGCTGTATCTCAGGCGTGCCCCCGGCGAACAGGCATCCCAGGTTGTTCAGATAGTTGCCGGTCATATAGCCTTCCATCGGCGCCTGCGGGGCGTGCCAGGCCAGCGAGCCGTAGAGCCCCATTATCTCGGTCGATGTCTTGGCCAGCTTGAAGTAGACCTCGTCGCCAAAGACCTTGGCGATGGACGCCTGGTAGTGCGGGATCAAGCCCTTGGTGATCATCCATATAACTCGATAAGCAAGCAGGCGCGAGGCGTAAACCTCGATAGCCATATCCGCCACCCTCTGCCGCACGATCGGGTCCTTGGCCAGCGGCCTGCCGCCGTAGCTGGTGTTCTTGACGAATTCGACCAGGTCGTCCAGCGCGCGCTTCGTTTGACCGCCGATGGCCGCCAGCGTGCCGCGCTCGAAGCCGAGGATGGTCATCATGATGAGCCATCCGCCGTTCTTGGGGCCGAGCATGTTCTCCTTGGGCACGCGCACGTTATCGAAATAGACCTCGCAGAAGCCGGGAGCGCCCACCATATTTATAATAGGGCGCACCTCGATGCCGGGTGTTTTCATATCGATCAGGAAGAAACTGATGCCGCGGTGTTTCTTGGCCGTGGGGTCTGTCCTTGTTGTCATGTAGCAGAAATCGCCGTGCAGGCCGAAGCTGATCCATATCTTCTGGCCGTTAATCACATAAGAATCGCCGTCCTCTACGGCGCTGGTCTGTATCCCGGCGGAATCGGAGCCGAAGTTGGGCTCGGAGAAGCATTGTATCCACATGACCTCGCCGTGCGCGATAGGGGGCAGGTACTTGTCCTTCTGCGCCTCGGTGCCGTGGACGAGAACGGTGGGGCCGACTATCCCGCTGCCGCCCTGGTCCATACGCGGCGCCCTGGCATAGGCCATCTCCTCATTGAAGATGAGGTACTGCATCTCGGTGCCCTCGAGGCCGCCATACTTCTTGGGCCAGAGCGTGGCTATCCACCCCTTTTGACCGATCTTGCGCGTGAACTGCTTGGTGAACTCCCACTCCTCCTCTGTCTCCCCGCCATGGAGCACCATCCGCTCGTATTTGTGCGGCAGCTCCTTCTTCAGGAAATCGCGAACTTCCTTGCGAAAGGCTTCTTCTTCAGGGGTAAATGTGAAATCCAATACATTACTCCTAGTCAATTAATAAAAGGCGCAAACCTCTACAATTCTATTGAAAAAGGGTATATCACGTCAAGTGCTTAATGATGTTGGACGAGTATTATCAAGGTGGAGATTAGAGCTGTTCTCCGAACCCCCTGTAGTCCCCCATACGTTGGGGAACTTTTATTAATTTAAATCTCCATCCCTCTGACTCCCTTCCCTCAAGGAAGGGAGGACTTTATACGTACTTCTTTCAAGATTGAAAGCTGAAGCAATTAGACGTGTTACAGCTGCGGCGCGCGTGCCCTCACCCTTACCCTCTCCCTGCGGGGGAGAGGGAGAATATTTTGAAAGCTATCTCCCCCTGACCCCCTCTTCTAAAAAGAGGGGGAACTATGGCGATTAGGATAGCATTCGAACTGTTCTACAGCCCTCTCAAAAGAGAGGTTAGCAACCCTCACCCTTACCCTCTCCCTGCGGGGGAGAGGGAGAATATTTTGAAAGCTATCTCCCCCTAACCCCCTCTTCTAAAAAGAGGGGGAATAATCTCGTCTCGTAGAGTATTCGAACGACCTATACAGCCCTCTTCCTCTTAGGAAGAGGTTAGCTACTCACAGAGGTGCAGGAGAATCATCTCCTGCCAGGGGTTTTGGGGGTGCCCCCCAAATAAGAATTCCCCCAAGAGTGGGGGATAAAGGGGGTTGAGAGCAGAGCTTTAAGCCGAGCTGGCCAGAGCCGCCACAGCTAAAAGGTCGGAAATCGCTAACCTCTCTCTACGAGAGACGGCTGATTTAAAATAATAGCCAAGACATTCTTATTCCCCCTCTTTGTTAAATAGTGGGCTAGAGGGAGTTCTATCTCCTACTCACTATTTTTACCTTGCGGTTACGTACGGATTTGTGTTAACATTAAAAGTTGTATATGGCAGAAAAACATACTATGAAATACTCTTTAGGCATAGACATCGGCTCGGCAAGCGCAAAACTGGCCCTGCTCAATGACCTGGGCGGAATAGTTATACTCGATATCGAGAAGATAACCGCCTCCCCCCAGGACGCGGCGTCCTCCCTGCTCTCGCGGCTCAGCGCCAGGGTGCGGCTGGAGGACATAACCACGGCCGGCGTCTCCGGCTCCGGCAAGAGCGTGATACCCAAGGATCTGAACTGGTCCGTGTACAGCAGCTCGCTGTCGATAGCGGCCGGCATTCTGCGCTTTCATCCCGATGCCAAAACGATTCTCCAGATCGGCGGGCAGACCTCGCTGGTGATAGGGCTCGAGGATGGGCTCAAGAAACCGTGGAAGGTGGCCTCCAACCCGCTGTGCGCCGCGGGCACCGGGCGCTTTCTTGACCAGCAGTCGTACCGGCTGGGCATAAAGATAGAGGATTTCGCCGACACTGCACAGAAGACGGGGGAGACCGCGCCCAGGATAGCGGCCAGGTGCAGCGTATTTGCCAAGACGGACCTGATACACCTGCAGCAGAAGGGCATACCGCTGGGGGCCATGCTCAGAGGCCTGTGCGACAGCATAGCGCGCGGTGTGGTCTCTCTGACCAAGGGCGTATTCGCCGAGCCGGTATATTTCGTGGGCGGGGTTGCCGCCAATAAGGCCATCGTGGAATCGCTGGAGGAAGCGGTCTCGGCGCGCAACGGACATAAGGTAACAGTAAACGTCCCTGATAACTTTTTCCATATCGAGGCCATCGGCTCGGCGCTGCTGGCGCTGGAGGCCAAGAAGCAATCGCGCGTTATATTCCTGCCCAAGTCGGACGTAGAGCAATGCTACTGGGAGACGCCGCGGCTGGGCCACCTCACGCAAGAGACCACATTTAAACATCACAATATCGATAAGCCTTTTAATGGATACCTGGGCGTGGACATAGGCTCGACCAGCACCAAGGCGGTGATACTGGACGAGTCCGGCAAACAAGTCTTAGCCAAGAACTACCTGATGACGGCGGGACGGCCCATCGACGCCATACAGAACGTATTCAAAAATCTCCTGGCCGAGGTCGGGGATAACGCAAAGATACTCGGGGTCGGCATCACCGGATCGGGCCGATACCTGGTAGGCAGCTACATAGGCGCCGACCTCATCAGGAACGAGATAACAGCGCAGACCCGCGCCGCCGCGGACGTGGACCCGGACGCGGACATCATCGAAATAGGCGGACAGGACTCCAAACTCGTCCTGAAGAGGAACGGCGTGGTTGTGGACTACCAGATGAACAAGGCCTGCGCCGCGGGCACGGGCAGCTTCATCGATGAGCTGGCGGAACAGCTCGGGGTCAACGTCAAGAACGGCGAGTTCGCCAAACTGGCCTTCCAGGCGCCCCACACCATAGGACTGGGCTCCAGGTGCGCCGCCTTCATGGGACAGGCGGTGGCCTCGGCAAAACAGGAGGGCGTGCCGGTGGAGATCATCTGCGCCAGCCTGGCCAACTCCATCGCCGGCAACTATCTATCGAAGGTTGTCAGCAGGCGCAAGCTGGGAGATAAGGTCATACTAACAGGAGCGGTATTCTACAACGACGCCGTGGTATCGGCCTTCAAGCAGGCCCTGCCCGGCAAAACGATAATCGTGCCCGAGCATAAAGAGGTCAGCGGCGCCATGGGCGCGGCCCTCCTGGCCCGGGAGTGGCTCAAATCGGTGCCGTCGCGCTTCAAGGGCTTCCAGCAGGTGATAGACCAGGAATATAAGCTGTCGACATTCATCTGCAAGGGCTGCGAGAACAACTGCACCATCAGCCGCCTTGACATCGCGGGCGAGCACGCCACGTTCTACGGCAGCAGGTGCGATAAATACGACAGCTCGGTGCTCAAAGACAAGCAGGAGCCGACGCCGTTCGACGAGCGCGAGAAATTATTATTCAAGGAATATAAGGAGGGCACAGGCACCGGGCCCACCGTGGGCATACCGAGGGCGCTGGCAACGTACGATTTCGCGCCGCTGCTCATCGGCTTCTTAAACGACCTCGATGTAAAAGTCATCCTGTCCAGCAAGACGAACAAGCACATCATAGAGCAGGCCTGCGAGCTGAGCTACACGGACAGCTGCTTCCCCATCAAACTGCTGCACGGCCACGCCGCGAGCCTGGAAGATGTGGATTATATACTCTATCCCAGCGCCATACGCCTGGGCTTGAAGGACGGCGACGAGAACCAGAAATACTCATGCCCGCTGGTCCAGGCCTCGCCTTATATCATCGGAGAAGCGCTGGATCTGGGTGAGAAGCTGCTGATACCCACGCTGGACTTCAGCATGGGCGACGAAGATGTAGTTAAGAACCTGACCGACGCCGCCGCAAAGATGGGCTTCAGCCGCGCCAAGGGAAAGAAAGCGGCCCTCGCCGGCATCAGGGCCTTCCGCGAGTTCGAGAGGGCGCAGATCGAGGCCGGGCGCAAGATACTCGATGAGATACATAAGAACAAACAGACGGGCGTGGTGATAATGGCGCGTTCCTACATGTCGCAGGACGCCGGCGCCAACCTGGGCATCGCCAAAGAGCTGGCCGACCTGGGCGTGGTGCCGATACCCATGGAGTTCCTGGACCTCAAGTCGGTGAATCCCAAGGATTACTCCGACCGCCCCTACTGGTTCTACGAGGGTAAGCACATATCCGCCGCGTCCATCGTAGCTAAGGACCCGCAATTATACGGCCTGCTGCTGACCAACTTCGGCTGCGGCCCCAACTCGTTCATCATCAAGATGGCCCAGGACATCATGGGCGGCAAGCCCATGGGGCAGCTGGAGATCGACGAGCACGCCGCCGAGGCCGGGCTGATAACACGGCTCGAGGCCTTCGTGGACACGATAAACAGCTACTCGAAGAGCGGCAAGGCCGCTCACGGTTTCGGCAAGGAGATCTACCGCTCCGCGCCCACCATGCAGAACAAGGGACAGACCATCATGCTGCCGCGCATGGCGCCTCAGGCCGAGATGCTGGCCGCGGCCATGCGCGCCTTCGGCGTGAAGGCGTTCGTGCTCCCGGAGACGACCGAGCACTCGCTGCAGCTGAGCAACAAGGTTACGGAAGGGACCGAGTGTTTGCCCTACCGCGTGACGCTGGGCGATTTCATATATTTCATGCAGGAGAGCGACCATAAAGGCATCGACATGAACAACGTGGAGGGGTTCATGCCCAGCGCCTTCGGTCCCTGCCGCTTCGGCAAGTACGTGGTGGAGGAGGTGCGGGCCTTAAAAGACCTGGGATTCGACCTGCCGTTCCGCACCACGGTATCGAACAACGCCTACCGCGACCTGGGGCTGGGCACGGCGTTCGAGCGCCTGGCGTGGCGGGGCATCGTGGCCATGGACTACCTGGAGAGGATACTCTGGCGCACCCGCCCCTACGAGAAGAACCCCGGCGCCGCCGACGCCCTCTTCAATAAATACACCGCCCGCATCGTCGAGCGCATAGAACACAATGAAGCATTCAACGACCTGCTGCAGGCCGCCACCGCCGAGGCCAAATCGATAATGGACAAGGACATGCCGCGAAAACCCCTCGTCGGCATCAACGGGGAGATATTCCTGCGCTCCAACCGCTTCAGCAACTGCGACCTGGCGCGGCAGTGCGAGAAGGCCGGGCTCGAGGTCATCGTATCCCCGATGGGGGAGTGGATGAACTACATCACGCACCGCAACATAGAAGACGGCGTCCGCGAGAAACAGCTCAAGAAGATGACGAAAGGCTATATCAAGAAGCTTATCCAGGAGAAGGACGAGCGCTCCGTGGCGGTGAACTTCAACGGCCTGCTTGACATAAAAGACCCGACCACAAAGGAAGTATTAGCCTTGTCCGGGACATATCTCTCGGCCAAGTGCGGCAGCGAGGCCGTGCTGAGCCTGGGCACCGGCATCGAGTGGCTGGAGAATGATAAGTTCGCCGGCGTGATCTCGGTGATGCCGCACGGCTGCATGCCCGGCGGTATCGTGGCCGCCATGTCGGAGAAGCTCAGCGAGATGCACCACAAGCCATGGATCAACCTGACCTACGACGGCACCATGGAGACCAATAACCTGGAGCGCATCAACAACTTCGCCGAGATCATCAGGTTCTGCTCAGGGCAGCATATCTAATTTAAAGCACACCCTCACCCTAACCCTCTCCCTGCGGAGGGCGAGGGAAGTTTTTTTGAAGCTATCTCCCCCTAGCCCCCTCTTCTAAAAAGAGGGGGAAGAGGCTCCGCCTCGGGGCCGTTCGATTAAAGTTAGCAATAACCTGTCATACTGAGGCAGCGCCGAAGTATCTCGTCGAGATTCTTCATCGTTCCAGACAAGGATTCAGAATGACAGCACAGGGTGTCCGTAGGGGCGAACCCCTGTGTTCGCCCGCACAGTCCTCCCTCTCTTGAGGAGAGGGAGTAAGAGGGAGAGAGATTTAATAATAAATTCTTTCATATAGTACCTATCATGGAAAGCCTCAGCACGAATTCCCCCTTGACAACAACCCCTGATATGCTATAATTTAATATCCCAATGTTTCAATAGGCCAATGTGCCAAGGAGAAAACAATGAGCGCAATGACAAAACTCACCGGCGGCGGACAGATCACCCTGCCCAAGGCCATCAGAACGAAAACCAACATGCAGCCCGGCGACTTTGTTGAGGTCGATCTGGATAATGAAGGCCACATCGTGCTGACGCCCAAGAAGCTGGTCAACGCCAGCCAGGCCTACTTCTGGAGCGAGGAATGGCAGAAAGGCGAAGCCAGAGCGGATGAGGATATAAAGAGCGGCCGCGTGAAGAAGTTCTCATCGGTCAAAGACGCCGCCGCATACCTTGAGAGCAAAGGCTAGGGCATGGAGATAGTCCTCACCGGGCAATTCGAAGCCGCCTATGGCAGGCTCTCCGCAACGGATAAACGTAGCGTGCGCAAAGCCATCACGCTGCTGGGCGGTAACCCGCGCTATCCCGGCCTTCACGTCAAGAAGATGGAGGGGCACAGGAGCATTTGGGAAGCCAGACCCTCGGACCGTTTAAGGATGACATTTGAAATGACGGGCGAGACCATCACCCTGCGCAACGTCGGGGAGCACGATAAGGTTTTAAAGAGACCATAGCCCTCACCCTTACCCTCTCCCTGCGGAGGAAGAGGGAATTGTTTTTTTAAAGCTATCTCCCCCTGACCCCCTCTTCTAAAAAGAGGGGGAAGAGGCTTCGCCTCAAGGACACGAACGGTCGAGAATACCTCGCCCCTACGTAGCCCCCAAAGAATGGGGTAGCTCTCGTCATCACCCCAGCCTCTCCCACCATTTGTAGTTGATATCGACACTCACTATAGCCCTCCCCATTAAAGGGAGGTTAGTTTATAATAAAGAGGTGCAGGAGAATCATCTCCTGCCAGGGGTTTGGGGGTGTCCCCCATTTTTTAAAATCCTCCAACGTATGGGGGATATAGGGGGTTCGGAAAACAGCTAATCCCCGCACATTGAAAAAGAGGATGATAATATGAGCAGCGAATCGAACAGACAAACAGTAGAGTGTCCGTTCTGTCATAAACAATTTAATATCCCAATCCAAGCTAATAAGATACCGACGCACAGCAATCCGAAGCTTACATCCGTCAAATGCCCGGGGTCGGGCTGTCCGCTCAAAGAGTGATTTTTAGCAATCCCCACCATTTACAGCTGCGGCGCGCAAATAGATTCGTATGTGCACTGGACTTCGTCCGTGCACATACATTAAGGTTCGCTAAATGCTGTACACCTTCACTATAGTCCTCGAAGAGGTTAGTATATTAAAGAGGTGCAGGAGAATCATCTCCTGCCAGGGGTTTGGGGGTGTCCCCCATTTTTAAAGTCCCCCAACGTATGGGGGACTACAGGGGGTTCGGACCTCTATCGTCCAACGACAACACTACACGATGTTCACAAAGCCTGCTATAATTTTACTTGAATCATCATGTTTCGAAATGTTGCCCTGCCGCAAGAGATACCGGGACAGCTGTACCTGCACAGCATGCCCGGCCGCTATGAGAAGCTCTCCAAAGCTTTTCACGAGATAAGATCACTCTCTATCGATCAGATACTCTCGCTGGTATCGATGGAGGAAACAGAGCAGAAATCGCCCTTCTACGCCCAGGCCATCAAGACCAATGACATGCCCTGCGAATATGTCTCATACCCTATAACCGACGCCGGCATACCGGACGATCATCATGATTTCGCGCGTTTCGTGGAGGAAGCCGCCGCCCGCCTGCAGGACAGCAAGCGGCTATTGATCCATTGCAGCGGCGGCATCGGCAGGACGGGCACGATGGCCTGCTGCATCCTGATCGCGATGGGTTTACCGGAAGACGATGCCGAGACAGCAGTGCGCAAGGCCGTCGCCCGCCCCGAGACCGTGGAGCAAAGATCATTCGTGCACTGGTACGCGCAGCACAAAGCGAAGTAAAGCAAGTGACCCTCACCCTAACCCTCTCCCTGCGGAGGAAGAGGGAGATGTTTTTTTAAAGCTATCACCCCCTGACCCCCTCTTCTAAAAAGAGGGGGAAGCTACAGAGCCGAGGGGGCGTTCGATACGTATGGGCGAATGGCATTCGCCCGAACAGTCCTCCCTTCCTTGAGGGAAGGGAGTCAGAGGGAAGGAGATATAAATTAAAAATGTCCCCCAACGTATGGGGGATTTAGGGGGTTCGGTGAATTTATCGGCCAGCGACAACACGAGATTGCCGCGTCGTCCTTCCAAGAGGAAATTCCATAGAAGGACTCCTCGCAATGACAAAATAGACCGGGGGATGCCAGAGGGTGTACACTAACCTTATGGACAACCCCTCCCCAAAGCTGATCGCCCGCGCCCGCGAGATGGGCATCGAGACGTGCGTCGAGTTCGACACGTTCCTGCTGAAGCCGGAGCAGAGGATTCGAGACCTGTGCGTCGAGAACAAGTGCGGCAAATTCAAGAACCACTACATGTGCCCGCCCTACGTGGGCTCCCTCGCATCGATCGAAGAGAAACTGCTGGAGTTCCGCAAAGGCATCCTCCTGCAATACGAAAAACCTTTAGACGTGAAGAACGACGCCGCGGGCCTGACGCAGAGCAAATTAGAGTTCCATGAGAAGATACTCGCGCTGGAGCACTACGCCGACCGGTGCGGTCTACCGCGCGCGATGGGGATGATAGGCGGCAGCTGTGAGCTCTGCAGTGTGTGCAAGGCCGTAACCAGGGAGCCGTGCCCGTATCCGGTGAAGGCCAGGATGTCGCTGGAGTCTATCGCGATAGATGTTATCGGGTTGCTCAATCATCTGGGACTGGAGAGCGAGTTCAGGCCGGACCGCATCAAGTGGACGGGGTGTGTGCTGTTTTAACAGTTGTAGTATTAGAATCTTGACATTATAATCAATTAACCGATATGTCATGCTTGACAATTTGTTGTAAGGTTTTATAATGTTTGATAAGGTATATAATACTAAAGGAAAACTTGATGATTATCTTACTGTCGGAGAAGCAGCTGTGTTTCTAGGTGTTTCTTCTACTACTTTGAGAAATTGGGATAAGACGGGCAAACTAGTTCCATATCGCCATCCTATTAACAAGTATCGCTTGTATAGAAAATCTGATCTCGAAAGAATCTTAAATGACATCAAAAAGTAAGACGACAAAAGTAATAAAGGTTAAGGAAGAAACCGTGATGTTCTCAGTAGACGAGACTACTACTAACATCATCAATCAGTCTGGTATTCACTCTAGGAATAGTCTAAATGATCTATCAGCGAAAGAATGGATAGCAGAAACTGTGTCGGTGTGGACACAAAAAGGGTTGGGTTCCAATCATGCCGACGCTCAAATAGAAAAACTACACCCCGCCCCATTTTCTTTTTCCGATGTCAGTCGATTGATTAAATTCTTTACCAAATCTGGCCAAGTTGTTCTTGACCCATTTGTAGGCGTAGGCTCCACTCTCAAAGCTTGTGCTATTGAGAGCCGCAAAGGAATCGGGTTCGAGTTGAACCAACGTTATGCAGAACTGGCTAAAGAGCGGCTTTTAAAAGAAGTAAACAGTCTCTTTTCAACTTTGTATCCTCAAGAGATCATTGTTGGTGACTCCCGTAAGTTAGTCAGTAAATTAAAGGAAAACTCCATTGATTTTATTGTCACTAGTCCACCTTACTGGAATATCTTGCACAAACAAGATCATAAGGCAAAACAGGAGAGAGTTTCCAAGAACCTTGATACGCGATACGGTGATGACGAGCAGGATTTGGGAAATATTAACGATTACAACGAATTTCTATCTGAGGTTAGCAAGATACTAGGCAGTTGCACCAGAGCATTGAAGCCTAAGAAATATATGGCCATCGTCGTCAGTGATTTTCGAGATAAATCAAAATATGTCATGTTCCATGCTCATCTAGCTGACGCTCTTAGTCAATATGGATTGGAATTGCGCGGTATTAAAATTCTTTGTCAACGGCACAAGAAGGTTTTTCCTTATGGCTATCCTGTTGCCTATGTCCCAAACATTCATCATCAATACATCTTAATCTTACAGAATACAAAGCTATTGCAATGACCATTAGTAAACTTGTCAATAAAATCCACAATCAGGACTGCATTGTGGGAATGCAACGGCTCCCTGCTGAGTGTGCAAGTTTGGTTATTGCAGATCCTCCTTACAATCTAAATAAGGATTTTGGTACGTGGAACGAAAATGAGCGTCGTGAAGAGTGGTTGCCTTGGTCAAAGCAATGGATAGATGAGGTTAAACGAATATCGAGACCTGGGGGCAACATCTTTGTTTATGGAATACACCACCATCTTTGTTGGCTTCAGTGCTACATGTATGAAATAGGCTTATCCTACCGCCGTCAAATTATTTGGTACTACGAGAACGGTTTTGCTGGCTACTCAAAACGCACTCTTGCCGCGCATTACGAGCCTATCCTATGGTTTTCAAATGGGAACAAATATACATACCATCCTATTCGTGAAGCATACAAGAGCGAGAATAGGTTGAAATACAAGATTACTAAGAACGGTAAAGTTTGGAGTCCCAATCCTGAAGGACGATTAGCAGGAGATGTCTGGAGATTTCCTACTTTAGCAGGGCGACGTTTCCGAGACGAAAAAGTGAGCCATCCTACTCAGAAGCCACTTTCTATATCCTTGAGAATAGTCAAATATTTCTCAGATGAAGGCGATTTGGTTGTTATTCCATTTGCGGGAAGTGGTACAGAATGTGTAGCTGCGAAAATGGAGAATAGGCGTTTCATCGGCTTTGAACTTAATCCAGAGTATATTCAGATTGCAGAGAAGAGACTCCAAGAATTGCAGAAATAGCCTGTGTCTACTTACCACTCTCCAGAAAGCCAGGATAACCGGCACCGCTAACATTTAAAGGACGCTTTAAAATACTCTCTATCTTAGGACGCAACGAAGGCGTATCAATATCAATATATAATTCTTCGCTAGTTGTGATTTTTAGCTTTGCACGATTCCAAATTAAGATGGCCAAAGCGCCTATCGTAATGGAATTAATCTTGAGGTTCAATACCTCTCTCACGTCCTTTATAAATTGCCAATACTCTGAGCGCAGATTTGGCAGATCGAGACTGACAATCAATGGCACAATATCTTCCTTTGTTAATTCGTAACGTGCTACTAAAACCGCTATGTCATCTAAGATATTTCGTGGTGCAGCCAGAATTTCCGCTCCTAATTCTACCTCACCTGTGCCTAGCTTGACACCAGGAGGACCCAATAGTAAGTCCATGCGCAAGTAAACATCACCTCTACGTCTCATAGCAGCACCAATACCAGTGGCAATGAGAAGATTTCTAGCAAGGTGGTTGGGAAACTGCTGACTTTGTGTTTGATTAACGATTTCAATCTTTCGCCGGAACTTTTCTAGCAAGATATCACTCTCTGCTAGATATATGCCTTTTTTATTAATTGTCTTAAACAACTCAGCTATTTTTTTCGTGTCTGTGGAATTGGATGGCTCTGGTTGAATGACAAAATGCTCATTAGGTTTGTCATTAACATGTGCACCATTGTTATTAAGATAAATCGCTCCGACAGGGCAGCGACTCACACATAACCCACACATAATACAGGCTTTTTTGTCTATCGCGGGAAATTCGTTATTCTGCGCCCACGATATAGCCGAGGTGGGACAAACGTTGCTATTCCTATCCACTGGAAAATCTTTAAATACAGTTAATGCAAGTTCATCAGGTGAATAATCTATACATGGAGAATCATAACACCGGATGCAGGAACCTAAAGACTGTGTGCCATCTGAAAAAGAAATTACAGCAGGGCTTCCACCTGATTGCCAATCTATCTGCGTTGGCTTTGTCCTCGGTGGCAATTTCTTTGCGAAGTAAGGAGCGCGTTTTTCTCTAAGAGTCCGAAACATTTATAATTCCACGCAGGTTGATTAGTTCATGAGGATTGTGTTTCTTTCCTTCAACGACAATTGCAGCTACAAGACGTAACAATGAACGTATATCTATAACCCCGATGACCACATTGTAAGCCTTAAAGATATTATCAACAAGTGTAAGAACTTCAGAGCGGTCGTTTGGTAAATTGTAGCCTACAACCAGTGATGTAGTTTCGAAACGAGTAGGAAAGGCTTGCCGCGCTAATAGGATAATCTTATTTTCAAGTGCTTGCCGCACGGCTTTGGTTGAAATGAACTCCTCTTCTCCTGGTGATTTAATTTCAATAGGAATAGAATCAGTTGGGTGACTGATAAATGCATCCCATCGTTCGTAATTAACTCCAGGACGTGAATGTTCACAATTGTAGCCAAGAGTACGAAATAGACCTGCTACCAAAGGATAAAAATCTTCCTTATTCGCTTTTGCCAATGTAATTGTTATTTCTTCGACTGCTCCATTGATATTCTTCGCTTTACTTAGAGCCTTTTTGAATAATTCAGTAATTTCTTGTTCCCATATGTCGGAGTGACTCTTACTCGGAATACCAAGAGTCACTCTTGAAAAAGTGCGAGTGCTTGTAGTTGTGCTAGATGATCTCTTGAGATCAGTAACCTGCGCTGACTTCTGTTTTATATTACTAGCATTTGTTGATGTAGGGAATAACGATTTGGTGTAGACAGGTTCTAATTCCTGAAACGGAGAGAAAATAATAGAAGTGCTTGCTTTCCCTAAAAACCTTTTAGCTTGATAGAGGTCTTGATTAATTTGATTCCTGACAGGGCTTAATTCAAACCCCGCCCGTTCTAACATTTGATAGAAGCCGATACGTGATACAGCTGCTTTTTCTTGTTCACTTGCTCTAGCTAAATTACTTGCTCGAACGTCGACACTAGATTTGATAGCTTGAACTGTCCCATAGCCTTCGTCCGTTAACACGAGAAAAGGAATTGATCTACTATAGATATCTCTTCTCCTATCATCCCCCGCCCAACCTGTCCACTTGAGCGCAGCAATTGGGAATCGAGTATAGTTCTCCATTGTTTGCTTGGAAATTTTTCTCTTCAATGATAGGTCATCAAGTTCTTTCTGCATCTTTCCCCAGTTGCCCCGTAATTTCTTTAGATTCTTGGTCATTGCTGAAAACTTGGCCCCATTCCTATCATCTTCAAGACACAATGGCCCTATTATCATCTCGTCACGGCAGATTATCCCATCTAATTCGGCCATCGTCCGTAAAATTGTTGCAAACGGGCGTAGAATGTAATTGCCACTTATGCTGATAATCTCATTAGGATATACCAATCCAAGCAAACACTCTCTAAAGAAACTTACAGGGGCACGGCGTACTTCTGTGACATGTGCACCTAAATAGGTAAACTGAAAAGTTAATGCGCTATCAGGTAATGGGTGAAGCCAACCGAGGACTTTGTAAAGTTCTGAGTACATCTTTGACTGATTATATAATGGGTCGCGGCTTCTATCAGCCCTTGTTGAACGTTCAAGAGCCTTTTTACCCGTATAGCCGCAGGAAGTAGCTAAGTTTCGTTCAATTAAAGTTTCGGAAATGTCATCAAGCCCGAATGATTCTCTATTCCCCAGAGCTTCATAAAGCTCAATGTATATCCGTATGAAAGTTGAAATATCAGAACCGGGATTAGCTATTCTTAGCATTTTTTACTCAGTCGTACCATGAGCTTCAAGAAGTAATTCACGCAGGAATTCCTCATGTTTCTCTATATCCCCTTTAGATAAGCGGATGCGGTACCTGCCCCACCTTTCCTCATAATCCATAACATTTGCTCCTCTAGCCCGAGAATATATTCTTAATGGCTCTGGCTAAAATTGCCTCTTAAACGAATCTTAGGTATGGCAGTATTATATGTAGGATAAACATCAGAGTCAAACACTATAACACTTAAGGAGGTATCGACTTTCGTTTAACATAATCGTTTTTGAACGTAAAAATCCACTCGCGGCGATTGACGGAAACCTCAAAATTTAGTACCCTTACAATGGCGTGTCTGTAACATGGTTAAAAATTTTAAGGAGGGCTAATGATAGGTATTAAATCCTTCGGTGCCTACATACCCTGGCACCGGCTAGACCGACAGCAATTCCTTAAAGCCTGGGGAGGGTTTGCCATCCCCGGCGAGAGGTCGGTGGCGTATTACGACGAGGACAGCGTAACGATGGCCGTCGAGGCGTCGATGAACTGCATAAAGGGATTCGATCCGCTGAAAATAGACGGCCTTTACTTTGCCACCACAACAGCGCCTTACAAAGAGAAACAATCCGCCGCTACGATGCGATTGGCATTGAACATGCGCGACGATGTGCGCACCGCGGACCTGACCACATCCCTTCGATGCGGATCGACTGGCCTGCTCATGGCCTACGAAGCCATCAAGGCCGGGACGCTGAACAGCGTGCTCGTGGCCGCGTCCGACTGCCGCATAGCGGCTCCCGCCGGCATGACGGAGCAGAGCCTGGGCGACGGCTCGGCGGCGTTCCTGCTGGGCAACACGGACGTTGTCGCCGAGATACTGTGCACCCATTCCACATCCGATGATCTCTGCGCCACATGGCGCGGCGAGAACGACATATTCATACGCTTCTGGGAAGAGCGCATGGTCATGGACGAAGGCTGGTCCAAGCTTGTCCCGATAGCGATCAAGGCCCTGCTGGCCAAGGCCAAGATGAAGACAAGCGACATCACCAAGGCCGTGTTCGATCCCCCCGGCGATGCGCGGAGGCACGGCAAGACGGCCACCGAGCTCGGCTTCAAGGCGGAGCAGCTCCAGGACCCGTACGGCCTGTTCCTGAATATGGGCATGACCGGGGCCGCCATGGCGCCCCAGATGCTCTCGGCGTGTCTGGAGATGGCCAAGCCTGGCGACGTTATCCTGTACGCGGGCTACGGCAACGGCGTGGACTGCATGATACTCAAGGTCACGGACAATATCACAAAGCTCCCCGAGCGCCGTGGCCTTATCAAACACCTCTTCATCAAGAAATCATTCGACAACTACAACAGCATGATCAAGTGGCGCGATATAGTGCCGCTGGAGGCCGCGAGAAGGCCCGATAGACAGCACATACGCATGTCGGCCAACTACCGCGACCGCAAGGTCCTTTTAGGACTGTGGGGCGTCAAGTGCCGCAAGTGCGGGACCGTGCAATACGACAACGGCGCCATGGGCACACCCCCCATCCGCATCTGCGCCAAGTGCCAGTCGCAGGACGATTTCGACGGCTACTGCTTCCAGGGGAAGAACGGCGCCGTGTTCAGCTACACGCACGACCAGCTGGCGCCGGTCATCGACCCGCCGGCATCGGTGGTGCTGGTGGAGTTCGAGGGCGGCGGACGGGCTTTCTTCGACCTCACGGACAGGAATCCGGACGAGATCCAGGTGGGCACCAAGGTCGAGTTCACATTCAGAAAACTGCAGCTTGACAGGGGACTGACCAACTACTTCTGGAAAGTCCGCCCGGTGAGGTTTTAAAGGAGACGGATGAGATGAGCGGAAGCATTAAAGATAGAGTCGCAATAGTCGGCATGGGCTGCACCAAGTTCGGCGAGCGCTGGGACAAGGGCCCCAGCGAGCTCATCATCGACGCGGTGACCGAGGCCTACAAGGACGCCGGCGTCACATCGAAAGATATCCAGGCGGCATGGGTCGGAACGCTCTTCAGCGGCAACGGCGGCCGCGCCCTGAGCGAACCGCTCAAGCTGCAATATATACCGGTCACGCGCGTGGAGAACGCCTGCGGATCGGGACACGAGGCCTTGAGAGGATCGGCCTACGCCATCGCCGCGGGCATCTACGACGTGGTGCTGGCCGTCGGCTTCGAGAAACTGAAGGACGAGGGCGCCAGCGGGCTCCCCGGAATGGAGAACCGCACCAACACCCACTACCAGTCCAGCATGCCCGGCGTCTTCGCCATGATGGCCACCAGGTACTTCCACCGCTACGGGCTCAGCCCGGACGAGGGCAAGAAGATGCTGTCCAAGATATCGGTCAAGAGCCATCACAACGGCAAGCTGAACCCCAAGGCTCACCTGCAGAGGGAGCTGACCCTGGAACAGGTACTGGCGGCCCCCATCATCGCCTGGCCGCTGGGGCTGTTTGACTGCTGCGGCGTCAGCGACGGGGCGGCGGCGGCCATACTTGTCCGCGCCGAGGATGCCAAGAAATACAGGAAGGACCCTGTTTACATAAAATCGATGCAGATATCGGCGAGCCCGGCATCG
Organism: Dehalococcoidia bacterium; assembly: GCA_041653935.1. Classification (GTDB taxonomy): domain Bacteria; phylum Chloroflexota; class Dehalococcoidia; order E44-bin15; family E44-bin15; genus JAYEHL01. Next base: position 398,821 of record JBAZEO010000001.1, read on the forward strand.
GGACGCATGCTCACCGATTTCGACTATACGCACGTGGAAGAGGCCTACCGCGCCGGCGTCGCCGCCTACAAGGAGGCCGGCATCAAGGACCCGCGCAAGGAGGTCAGCATGGCCGAGGTGCACGACTGCTTCTCCATCACCGAGGCCGTGACCATGGAAGATTTGCAGTTCAGCAAGAGGGGCAAGGTCAAGGAAGACCTCGAGTCCGGCTTCTTCGAGCTGACAGGGTCATTGCCTGTACAGCCCGACGGCGGACTGAAGTGCTTCGGGCACCCCATCGGCGCCTCGGGCATCAGGATGGTCTACGAGCTGTACCTGCAATTGCAGGGCCGGGCGGACAAGCGCCAGATAAAGAACCCCAAGATCGGCCTGGCGCACAACATGGGCAACGAGCCCTACGCACCCGTGGTCAGCGTAGTTATAGTGGGGACATAGAACCTTTACAAAGGAATTTACAAGGTTACACCAGCCATCTCTCGAAGAGAGAGGTTAGCTGAGAGAATATAGTACCTTAACAAATAGGAGACCCTCACCCTTACCCTCTCCCTGCGAAGGGAGAGGGAGGTAGTTTTTTAAAGCTATCTCCCCCTGGCCCCCTCTTCTAAAAAGAGGGGGAATAACGGTCACGGCGTGCCGTGCCCCTACGGAGAAACGGACGGGCGAAGATAACCTCGCCCCTACGCGGTGGGTCTGCGAGAAAGGGCGAATACAAGATTCGCCCTTATGGGAAACGTGGGAGCACGAACTCACCCTAGCCCTCTCTTTAATCAAAGAGAGGGAGCCAACGCAGGACCGACTACAGCCACTTCTCGGTGAGAAGGGTTAGCAAAGTAAATCCTCCCTTCCTTGAGGGAAGGGAGTCAGAGGGATGGAGATTCAAATTAAAAAAATCCCCCAACGTATGGGGGATTTAGGGGGTTCGGTCATTGTACCCCCCAACAATATAGTATAATTACAGCGGTAAATTCTTAAGCCGAATATATACAAAGGAGGATGGATAACAGAAATATGGGAATGTTAGATGGAAAAGTAGCAATAGTCACCGGTGCCGGACGCGGACTGGGCAGGGCGCACGCGCTCTTCCTGGCCAAGGCCGGGGCCAAAGTAGTAGTTAACGACCTGGGCGGCGCGGCGGACGGCTCCGGAGCCTCTGCCACCCCTGCACAGGAAGTTGTCAACGAGATCAAGAAGGCCGGCGGCGACGCCGTAGCCTGCCCCGAGAGCGTTACCGGTTGGGATTCCTCAAAGAAGATCGTCGACCTGGCCATCAGCAAGTTCGGCAAGCTCGATATCCTGGTCAACAACGCCGGCTTCCTGCGCGACAGGATGACCTTCAAGATGACCGAACAGGAGTTCGACGCGGTGATCCAGGTGCACCTGAAGGGCACCTTCAACTGCGGCAGATGGGCCTGCATCCACTGGTACGAGCAGAGCAAAGCCGGCAAAAAGGTAGCCGGACGCATCATCAATACCGTTTCCCATGCCGGACTCGGCGGCAACGCCGGACAGCCCAACTACGGCGCGGCCAAGGGCGGCATAGCGGCATTAACCATGGTGTGGGGCCGCGAGATGGCCAAGTACGGCGTCACATCCAACGCGGTGGCCCCTATGGCCCGCAGCAGGATGACGCTGGGCTCTGAGATGACGAAGGGGATCATGGGCGAGTCGGCCCCCAAGGAAGGCTTCGACAAGTGGGCCCCCGAGAACCTTTCCCCGCTGGTGGTCTACCTGGGCAGCGACCAGGCCGGGGATATCACCGGACGCGTCTTCACCGTAACCGGCGGCAAGGTCCAGGTATTCGTACCATGGACGCCGGGAAAATCCATCGACCTCGGCGACAAGCGCTGGACGGAGCAGGAGCTTCACAAGAGGATCCGCGAGCTCGGCGACCTCAGCATGCCTCCGTTCCCTCTATAACAATCAAATAAGCACTAACAAAAAACGAGGGTGGTCATCACCCTCGTTTTTTTATTTCCCCCGACCTTATACAGCTGCGGCGCGCGAATAGATTCGTATGTGCACTGGACTCCGTCCGTGCACATACATTAAGGTTTACTAAGTGCCGTATGCTTTTGCCACAGTCATCTCTCGAAGAGAGAGGTTAGCTTAAATTTGCCCTCACCCTTACCCTCTCCCTGCAGAGGAAGAGGGAGGTTATTTTTTATAGCTATCTCCCCCTGACCCCCTCTTCTAAAAAGAGGGGGAACTTAACGGGCACGGCATGCCGTGCCCCTACGGGATACGTGAGGCACGAACTCACCCTAGCCCTCTCTTTAATCAAAGAGAGGGTAGCCAACGCAGGCTCGATTACAGCCATCTCTTGAAGAGAGAGGTTATCGAAGTAAGTCCTCCCTTCCTTGAGGGAAGGGAGGCAGAGGGATGGAGATTCAAATTAAAAAAAGTCCCCCAACGTATGGGGGATTTAGGGGGTTCGGAAAACAGCTTTCAGCCAAACCTTATAGCCTCCGCTGCTCAAGCGGCATATACAGCTTCTCGCAATTTCGACAGAGAGGATTCGTTACCCTGTTCTCAATGAACTCCTTGCGGATCGCCTGGATTTTCTCCCCGTTCCAGATATCGGCCAGCGGCTGGCTGCCCATGTTCCCCAGCACATACCTGCCGTTGTAGTCGTAACAGCAGGGGAGGACATCCCCGTTCCAGGCGACAGTCATCACCTCCCAGGGCAGTGTGCACATGACCGCCGAGCGCTCGGCCGGCGGGCACTTGCACTCATGCGGCAGCGCGTGCACATCCTCCGCGTTGCCGTCCCACGTGGAGAACTCCTTATAAATGAACTGGTCCACGCCCTCGCGCCGGTCCCAGTAGCTGGCCATCCTGTACATGCTCTCCTCGTTCATCCTGAAATCGATCATGGACACGATGACCTGGATACTGCTTTTAGCATTCACCTTGCGTTCGAGAAATCTCAGCAGACGATCGTGCGAGGGCTTATACGACCTCTTCACGCCGCGGATCTTATAGAACGACTCGTCATCGTGGCCGTCCAGCGACATGCACAGCATATACGGCTTCGACTCCAGCAGGGCGTCTATGACGTCATCCTTGAGCATGATGGGGTTGATGGACAGGGCGGGGCGCACGCCCTTGCCCGAAGCGTACGCGATGCAATCTGCAAAGCGCGGGTGCAGCAGGCTCTCTCCGAAGTGGTGCAGCCAGACCATTCTATTGTTGACATAATCCTGGTTAGCCGACACGAGCTCATCGATGGCGCGCTGATACATCTCATAATCGATAAATCCCTGCGGGCGCGTCATGTTCCTTGTGCGCGGGCACATCACACACTTCATGGGGCATTTGTTGGTCAGCTCTATATTGTAGATGCCGAAGGGCTGGTCGGCGCGCGGCGCGCGATCTTTCGGAGGAATGACTTTAAATATGTTCTCAGTGCTCATGCGATTAAACCTTCGACGGTAACTATTATAACAGGGAGCAACCCCGCCATTTCACAGCTGCGGCGCGCGAAATTGTTCGTATGTGCACGGCACTTCGTCCGTGCACATACATTAAGGTGCGCTAATTGCTGTAATACGTACAGTGAACGCTTCCAGAGACTAGCTCAAGCCCGATTACAGCCCTCTCTCGCAGAGAGAGGTTACTGAAGTAAATCCTCCCTTCCTTGAGGGAAGGGAGTAAGAGGGAAGGAGATTTAAAAAATAAAATTCCCCCAAGACTGGGGGATAAAGGGGGTTCAAAGCAGAGTTTGAAGCTGAGCTCCCTCTAATCTCCATCACATCAACATCGACATATGTTAATATAGAAGACAGAGTCGGAGAAGTTATTCAGCTCGCTGGCGGCAAGGCCGCCAATTTTTTATATAGTCTAGATGGAGTAATACTTGGATAGTACGCTTTCCCTACCATTGCGCCTCGCCATCCTGGTACTGTGCACCCTGCTCTGGCTGATCGCCTACTTCTTCATCAACCGCCTCCAGGTGGAACCGCAGCGCCGCAGAAATTTCAGTCTCCCCATCGACAGGAAGATCCCGTTTGTGCCGGCCTTTGCCTGGGTGTATTTTTCCATCGAGGTCTTCGTACTCCATCCCTTCCTTATCCTGTCTGATGAGCGGCAATTCTACTGGATGTTTACCTGCTTTCTTTTGAACACCTTTATCTTCAGCCTGATCCATGTCGTGCTCCCCAGCAAGGTGGAACGCCTGGAACAGGCGAACACGGGAGGTATTGCGGGAAAGATGATCAGGCAGTGGCAAAAGACGTGCAGACCATACGGCAACTTCCCCAGCATGCACACGGGTTTCTCGGTGCCGGTGGTTATAGCTAACTACATGGCTCTCGGTGTTATTGCCGGAAGTATCACGCTCGTATGGGCAGTTCTCATCGCTTTATCCACTCTATTTCTGAAACAGCACTATATTATAGATGTGCTGGCGGCCCTAGCGCTGGGGATGCTTGTCTCCGCGCTGACGTTCTGGATGATTTGGCAATTTTAACCCTCACCCTGACCCTCTCCCTGCGGAGGGAGAGGGAAGTATTTTTAAAGCTATCTCCCCCTGGCCCCCTCTTTCCAAAAGAGGGGGAACTTAACGGGCACGGCGTGCCGTGCCCCTACGGAGAAACGGACGGGCGAGAATACCTCGCCCCTACACGATGACCAATATAATACGAGGGACATACGACCTCCTCCCAGCCCTCTCCGTGAGAGAGGTTAGCTTAACAAAGAGGTGCAGGAGAATCATCTCCTGCCAGGGGTTTGGGGGTGTCCCCCATCCAAAAAAGTCCCCCAACGTATGGGGGATTTAGGGGGTTCGGTTATTGTTTCCCCCTTTTAAGGGGGACAGCAGGGGGTTGCTACATATGTTAATATAAAACTTACCATGAACGGCACAAATCGCGCTGACATCAGACCGGGGCTGCATGTTCTAATCACCTTGAAGGAAGACCAGCGCTCCGGGAAGCTGACCGAAGGCATAGTTAGAGATATCCTGACCAAATCCTCTTTCCATCCCCACGGCATCAAGGTGCGTCTTGAAAACGGCCAGGTGGGCCGGGTCAAAGAGATAAAGGCTTAAGAACCCTCACCCTGACCCTCTCCCTGCGGAGGAAGAGGGGGAACTAACCGTGGAACCGTACGTATTACAGCACATAGTGAACCTTAATGTATGTGCACGGACGAAGTCCAGTGCACATACGAACTATTCTGCGCGCCGCAGCTGTAGCGAAATTGTAGGGTGGGTTTGAAACCCACCGCTGTGGGAAAATGATAGGAGATAGGGCGAACACATAGGTTCGCCCCTACAGGGGACTGGCGTCCCCGGGCTGATCCGGCGCATCTTTTTCCGCCGGGCTATCGCCGGAGCCCGGCTTCTCCCCGTAATACTGATAGTAATCAACCTTGATCTTGCCGTTATACAGCTTCCTCACCCTGTCCGGCCGCGCGCGTTTGAAATAGTTGGGGAACATCTCATCGGCGGTCAATATATAGAGAGACCAGCCCCGCTTCTTGCGGAAGGCCTTATGCAATGATATGTATATCTCATTGATGTCCTTGAACTCGGACATCCGTACGCCGTAAGGAGGGTTCGAGATAACGATCCCGTACTGCTTGTCGATCCATAAGTCTTTTATATCTTTGCGTTCGAAATGGATGTCGCTGCCGACGCCGGCGTTCGCGGCGTTGATCTTACAGGCCGCGATGCTCTTTTCATCGATATCGTAGCCGAATATCTGTAGGTTGTGCTCATGGATAACGGCGTCGCGCGCGGCGAGCCTGGCCTCGCTCCAGCATTCCTCTTCGATCGAGGGCCATTTTTCGGAAGCGAACTCGCGATTCAATCCCGGCGCTATGTTCCTCCCGATCATCGCGGCTTCGATGAGTATGGTGCCCGACCCGCACATCGGATCGATCAAGATCCTGTCGGGGTTCCAGAAGCTGAGTTGTACCAGCGCAGCGGCAAGCGTTTCCTTCAGCGGCGCTTCCCCGCCCGCCTCGCGATACCCGCGCTTATGCAGCCCGGCCCCGGAGGTATCGATGGTGAGAGTGGCGACATCCTTGAGCATGGATATCAGTATGGTGAATTCCGGCCCGGTCTCCTCGAACCATTCCCTGTTGTATTTTTCTTTGAGCCTCTCCACCACGGCCTTCTTGACGATGGCCTGGCATGCGCGGATGCTGCCCAGCGTGGACTTCACCGCCTTGCCGTTCACATCGAATTTTCCATCCTCTGTGATAAGATTTTCCCACGGCAGCGCCTTCGTCTTTTCAAAAAGCTCGTCAAAGGTGAACGCCTCGAATTCCCCCATCTTGAGCAGCACCCGATCCGCGGACCTGAGCCAGAGATTCGCTATGGGGATATCGCCGGGCGTGGCCTCAAATTCAACCTTTCCCTCGGACACTGCGATGTTCTCAAAGCCGAGGGCTAACACCTCGTTCTTGACGACCTTTTCCAGGCCGAATGTGGCTGTCGCGATGAGTGTGATGTTATTCATATTCTTCCGCTGTGGTTCGATATTGCAGCGATGGGACAGAAGTAATTATACCTTTATCCCGATTTAATTTCCGCTATTAGTGAAGGGTGTGGATTGGAACTGCACAACATAGCGGATTGTTTAATCAGGATGGAGTCCACACGCTGTGGACGGGGAGATTGAGCAGGGTCGAACTCATCCTAAAACAACAGGTCAATCAGGCTGTCCGGGCAGAGTCGCAGCCGCGCAGGAACTCGGGAGGCAGTGGGCCTGACTGCTGGAGCGTACCGGGGTTAACAATGCTTGGACCTAGGTGCCGGCACTTGTCCAGGCCTTTGGCCTTCTTGAGATTTGTATCAGCAAAGATAGTTGCATATAGAGCTGAACCATCCAAATTTGCTCCGCTGAGGTTTGCCCCGCTGAGATCTGCTTTGCTTAGGTTTACCCCGCTGAGGTTTGTCCCGCTGAGGTCTGCCCCGCTGAGATTTGCCCTACTGAGGTCTGTTTTTCTAAGATCTGCTTTCCTGAGGTCTGCCCCGCTGAGATCTGTTTTCCCGCTGAGGTTCGCCCCGCTGAGAACTGTTTTCCTAAGGTCTGCTTTCCTGAGGTCTGCCCCGCTGAGATCTGTTTTCCCGCTGAGGTTCGCCTCACGGAGGTCTGCTTTCCTGAGGTCTGCTTTCCTGAGATCTGCCCCGCTGAGATCTGTTTTCCCGCTGAGGTTCGCTTTCCTGAGGTTTGCTTTCCTGAGGTCTGCCTTACTGAGCTTTGTCCCGCTGAGATCTGCCCCGCTGAGATTTGCCCCGCTGAGGTTTACCCCGCTGAGGTTTACCCCGCTGAGGTATGCCTCGCTGAGATTTGTCCCGCTGAGGTTTGCTCCAGTGAGGTTTGGGCCACTGAGGTCTGTCCTGCTGAGGTCTGCCCCGCTGAGATTTGCTCCGCTGAGGTATGCCCCGCTGAGATCTGTCCCGCTGAGGTTTGTCCCGCTGAGGTTTGCTCCGCTGAGGTTTGCCCCGCTGAGATCTGCTCCGACGAGGTTTGCCCCGCTTAGGTTTATCCCGCTGAGATTTGTCCCGCTGAGGTTTGCCTCACGGAGGTCTGCTTCCCTGAGGTCTGCTTTCTTGAGGTTTGCCCCGCTGAGGTTTTTCCCGCTGAGATCTGCTCCGCTGAGGTTTGCCTCGCTTAGGTTTATCCCGCTGAGGTCTACTCCGCTGAGGTCTGCTCCGCTTAGGTTCGCTTTCCTGAGGTCTACTCCGCTGAGGTCTGCTCCGCTGAGGTCTGCTCCGCTGAGGTCTGCTCCGCTGAGGTTTGCCCCGCTGAGATCTGCTTTGCTGAGGTCTGCTCCGCTGAGGTCTGTCTCACGGAGATCTGCTTTACTAAGGTCCGCTTTGCTAAGGTCCGCTTTCCTGAGATCTGCTTTACTGAGCTTTGTCCCGCTGAGGTTTGGGCCACCAGGATGATGTGTTTCTCGCCAGAGGTTCCAGACCTTTACGCTTTGTTGCAGTATTTTCAGATGTTCTTCGTTAGCCATTTTTACTACCTCAATCCGACATGAAGAGACTGCTTTAAATGGTTAAGTAGTCTATGCCACTGGTGAACAAGTAGTCTATACTACCGGCGGATTTGAGTCAAGGTTAAATTGTACAAATAAATCGTTGAAATAAGGATAAGCACTTACGCAGCAGAGTAGCGAATTATCGATCTTGATGTAAACGATTTAATTCCCTCTCCCCGGGCTACTTACGGATATGCGCCGCCCGTTGTTTGCACAACTCCTCTGAGTTATACGCCGACTGCCCTCGATAGGCCCTGGCAAGCCCGTCAAGGCTCGTGAGCAAAATGGGGTCATCCTGGCCGTACTGTTTCTCCATAATACGCAGCGCGCCCTTAAAGAGACGCTCGGCCTTCTGGTACTGTCCTTCGTCATTGTACAGCTCCGCGAGCTGTTCCATGTAGCTGACTGTCCTGGGATCATCCGCGCCGTAAGCCTTTTTCACAATCTCCAGCGCACGCTTGTAGAGCGACTCGGCCTGCGCATACTGTCCCTGCATCGCGTTCACCGCCGCGATATCTCTCATGATCATTGCCACACTGGGATGATCCGGGCCGAAAGCCTTCTCCCTGATCTCCAGCGCGCGCTTCAGGAGCGGCTCGGCATGCTCTGTCCGTTTCGGAACAAGATACACTGTAGCCAGGTTGATCAGGCTCCGTGCTACATCGGGATCGTCCTGGCTATCGGCCTTCTTTATGATCTCCAGGGCATGTTTGTAGAGCGACTCGGCCTGCGCGGACTGGGCCTGTTCACAGTAAAGCAACGCGATGGTATCCAGTATCGTAACCAGGTCTTCATGCTCCGGCCACGCTGCTTGCTCGATGACTTGAAACTCTTCCTTCGCTGCGATCACCGCATCGTCAGGTTCCTCTTTTTTACGAAGGAAAAGGGCTTCCTTATTTAGAAGATCCCAGTCCTTCGCACGAATATGCGTTGCCTTTGTTTCCAGCGGTTTAGCTTCTTTCTCCCGCGACGTCTTTCTATATATCTCGGCGAGAACATCCATGCTCGCAGACACGGCGAAACTATTCGGACCATGAACCTTCTCCCAGATCGCCAGCGCGCGCTTGCAGAGCGGCTCGGCCTTGGCATACTGGCCCTGATCGCAGTAAACCTTCTCCAGGTTTTCTATATACATGACCACATCGGGATTGTCCGGGCCATAAGCTTTCTCCATGATCGCCAGTTCGCGTTCGTAGAGAGGCTCGGCTTCAGCATACGCACCTTCCTCATAATAGGTTGTCGCGAGCCTTTCCAGGACGTCGCCTACAATGGGATGATCCGGACCATAGGCCTTCTCCATAATATCCAGCGCGCGTATGAAGAGCGGCTCGGCCTTCCCGTACTTTTTCTGATTACGGTATAACACTGCCAGGCTGAGCAAGCCCCCGGCCACGCCGGTATGATCCGCGCCAAGGACCTCCTCTCTCATCGCCAAACAGCGCTTGTAGAACGATTCGGCCTCCGCATACTGTTCCTGATCTTCGTAAAGACCGGCTATGACCATCAGACACTTGTCTACACCGCGATCAGCCGGACCAAGTGCTTTCTGGGCCAGTTTAAGCGCCTTTTCCGCTGCGATCATCGCATCGCTATATTGCCCTTTTTCAGCAAGAGCCCTGGCTTCCCTGCAAAGAATATCCCATTCCTCTGCCATCAGACTTGTCTCATATCCCCCGTTTCTCGAATAAAGTTTATAAACGGTCGTCGAAACTGCGACCGAAAAATACACGGGAATCTCCTGCATAAATAGATGCGTGTGAAGATTTATTACTCTGGTAAACCAGTTACGTGGTACATTAAGAATAACAAAATACTCATAAATTAACAATCTTGACATCTCCCGTCATGTCGATTGCAGAGTAGCTTTAAAGGAACTCCCCCTAACCCCGCCATTTCACAGCTGCGGCGCGCAGAATAAATTCGTATGGGCATCCTTCCTCGGAAGAACACCCATACATTAAGTTTAAGTGAATACTATATACCTTTATTACAGCCATCTCTCGAAGAGAGAGGTTAGCTAGGAAAGGATTTTATTGATAATGTCATACTGAGGTAGTGCCGAAGTATCTCGTACTCACAGCTGCGGCGCGCAGAGTTATTTGTATGTGCATGGTACTTCGTCCATGCACATACATTAAGGTTAGCTAAGTGCTGTAATACGTACCTTTAGCCTTACTCACAATGCTTAGGCTGACACAGTGCTACAGCCATCTCTCGAAGAGAGAGGTTAGCTTAATTAGACCCTCACCCTAACCCTCTCCCTGCAGAGGTAGAGGGAGACATTTTTTAAGGCTATCTCCCCCTGACCCCCTCTTCTAAAAAGAGGGGGAACTTACGACGCAACTCAATGCAGCCCTCTTATAGAAAATGAGAGGTACCTATAACAGACTCGACTACAGCCATCTCTTGAGGAGAGAGGTTAGCTATGGATTCCGGCCTTCGCCGGAATGACGGAAAAAGTCCTCCCTTCCTTGAGGGAAGGGAGTAAGAGGGAAGGAGTTTCATAAATAAAATTCCCCCAAGACTGGGGGATAAAGGGGGTTCAAAGCAGAGCTTTAACCCAAACCATGCACCAAGCCGCTGCGCCACACCACATTCCCCTGTATAATGATGCAATGGTGAAAATACAGCATGCTTAACGTTTCCAACATATCCATGTCCTATAACGCCCGGCCGCTTTTCAGCGGCATCAGTTTCACCGTCGGCATGAGGGAACGCATCGCCGTTATCGGTCAGAACGGCTCCGGCAAGACAACGCTGTTCGAGATCATCGCCGGCAATATCAGACCGGACTCCGGCGAGATATCCATACGCAAGGGCACTACAATAGGCTACCTGCAACAGGACATCAAACCTTCCTCTAACCGCAAATTACTGGAGGAAGTAGCGGAATCCTCCGTCAGCATCAACAACCTGGCACACAGGATACAGCTGCTGCAGGAGGAGCTGGCCGAAGAAAAGGATGAGGAACTTCATCCCGCGCTGCTGCGCGAGCTGGGCGAGATGCAGCACGCCTTCGAGTCCTCCGGCGGTTACAACATCGAACACGAAGCCAAAAAGATACTCTCGGGGCTGGGCTTTGCCGAATCGGACTTCGGGCGTCCGCTGTCCGAATTCAGCGGCGGCTGGCGCATACGCGTTGAGCTGGCCAAGATTCTCTTTCTCAATCCCGACCTGCTGATCCTCGATGAGCCGACCAACCACCTCGACCTGGAGAGCATCAGATGGTTCGAGAGCTATCTCAAGAACTACCAGGGCGCGGTGATGATCACGTCGCACGATCGCGCCGTTCTGAATAACCTTGCCAAAAAGGTGATCGCCATCGAGAAGGACGAGGTCATCTTCTACCACGGCAATTACGACAGCTACGTGCTGGCGCGGGAGAAAGACCTGGAGACCAGACAGACCATGGCCTTGAAACAGGAGCAGAAGCTCAAGAAGGAGATGCGCTTCATCGAGCGCTTCCGCTACAAGGCCACCAAGGCGGCCCAGGTGCAGAGCCGCATAAAGAAGATAGAGAAGATAGAGAAGATAGTTGTGCCCAGATCGACCAAAAAGATAAAGTTCTCCTTCCCGGAGCCGCCGCGCAGCGGCCACGTGGTCATCACGCTTAAGGACATCGCCAAGTCATACGGCGATAAGGTTGTTTACACCGACCTGAACCTTGTCCTCAACCGCGGGGATAAGGTGGCGCTGGTTGGGCCCAACGGCGCCGGCAAGACCACGCTGCTCAAGATGCTGGCAGGGGTACTGCCATTCGAGGAGGGGGAGCGCGTGCTCGGCCATAATGTATCGACGAGCTATTTCGCCCAGTATTACATCGAGAGCCTCAACCCGGCGAACTCCCCCCTCGACGAGCTGCGTCAGGTAGCCCAGGGCGAGACGGTGCAAAAGCTGAGAGGCCTGCTGGGATCGTTCCTGTTCAGCGGGGAGGATGCACTCAAAAAGATAGCAGTGCTCTCGGGCGGGGAGAAGACGCGGCTGGCCATCGCCAAGATGTTGACGCATCCGACCAACCTGATGCTGATGGACGAGCCCACCAACCACCTGGATATCCCCTCGCGTGAGATACTCACCGACGCACTGGAAGCCTACAGCGGCACGCTCTGTTTCATCACGCACGACAGGACGCTGATCCGACAGGTCGCCGGCAAAATAATTGACATAAGGGACGGCAGGGTTCAGGTATTCAACGGCAACTACGACGATTATCTATACCATAAAGAATCACAGGCGAACGGGGCTGCCAGCATGAACGATGCGGAAGGCCTCACGCCGCGGGAGCAGGAGCGGAGGCGTAAGCAAGCCGAGGCGAACCTGCGCAACACGAGCTACCGCACAGCTAAGGAGCTGCAGCGCGAGCGCAAGCAAGCCGAAGGCAATCTGAGAAACAGGCACTCCCGCGAGATCACGCCGCTGAAGAAACGCATCGCCGCGGTGGAAGCCGAAGTCGCGAAACAAACCGCGCGTTTGAAGGAGATCGAGGCCATGATCGCCGACCCCGAACATTATAAGGACAGCCGCAATGTGGTGGAAACAAATAAGGAATATCATGCGCTGAAGAAATCCGTCGAGTCGCTCACCGGCGAGTGGGACGAGCTTACCGCCGAGGCCGAGAGAATGAAGCACGAGTTCGAGGCCGAGCTGAAAGAGCTCAGAGAATCGGCATAGCTCTGCGAGATTCTTCGGCCTTACATACGCCTAGATATCATATAAGGGCTCATAGTTACAATCGACGATTAACCACTTATTTCGTCCCTCTTCTTTTAATGAAGAGGCAGCTTTTGCCCTCACCCTGACCCTCTCCCTGCGTAGGGAGCTGTATTTCAGAACTCACCCTAGCCCTCTCTTTGATAAAGAGAGGGTAGCAACCCCGCCTTATCCAGCTGCGGCGCGCGAAATTGTTCGTATGTGCACGGCACTTCGTCCGTGCACATACATTAAGATTCGCTAAGTGCTGTAATACGTACATTTATGCAGCCATCTCTCGAAGAGAGAGTTAGCTTAAATGAGCCCTCACCCTGACCCTCTCCCTGCGGAGGGAGAGGGAGATGTTTTTTAAGGCTATCTCCCCCTGACCCCCTCTTCTAAAAAGAGGGGGAACTTATCGGGCACGGCGTGCCGTGCCCCTACGGGCGAATAATTATTCGCCCCTACACGATTACTATTATGATCGGGTAATATAACAGTTTCTAATACAGCCCTCAGAGAGGTTAGCTTAATAAAAGAGGTACAGGAGAATCATCTCCTGTCAGGGGTTTGGGGGTGTCCCCCAAAATAAAAATCCCCCAACGTATGGGGGATAAAGGGGGTTCGGAAAATAGAAAACTATAAGCTGATCGACACTGAAATAAATGGTCGGGGTGGTCGGATTTGAACCGACGGCCTCATGGTCCCAAACCATGCGCGCTAAGCCGCTGCGCCACACCCCGATGCAGGGAATATATCAAATGAAGAAGGAAAGGTCAAGGAACGTGCACAGGGAATGAACGCTCTATGAGGCCTTAGACCTTGCAGCGCTCCAGCAGCCTCTGCCATTGCAAATCGACCCAAGTCTGCATCTGATCGACGATCGGCGCGTTCTCAGGGGTCGCCAGATGCTTGAACCTGCCCTGAGAATTAAGCCAGTCCTTAACAGGCCGCTTGGGATTAGGGTTATAGGTTAGTTTATACTCGCCGTCAATCACTTCATAGAGAGGCCAGACGCACGTATCGACGGCAAGCCTGCCCACCTCGATTGTTTTCTCGCCGGGATAGCGCCATCCCCTCTGACATGGAACGAGCACATTAATGAACGCGGGGCCGTTGCAAGCCATGGCCTTCTTCGTCTTGACCATCAGATCGCGCCAGGCATGCGGTGAAGCCTGAGCTACATACGGGATATTGTGGTCTGCCATTATAGCGGTGACATCCTTGCGATGCTCCCTCTTGCCGAACCGCGCCTTGCCATCCTGCGAAGTAGTGGTCCAGGCGCCGAAAGGCGTAGCGCTGGAACGCTGGATGCCCGTGTTCATATAAGCTTCGTTATTGAGGCACACATAGAGGAATTTATGGCCCCGCTCCATGGCTCCGCTGATCCACTGCAGGCCGATATCGTATGTGGCGCCGTCTCCAGCAAAACACACGAACTTGATGCCTTTCTCCTCCATCTTGCCCTGCCGCACCAGCGAGCGGTACATGGCTTCGGCACCGCAGATAGTGGAGGAAACGTTCTCAAACGCGCTGTGAATCCACGGCACGCGCCATGAACTGAAGGGGAATGGGGTTGTGGTCACTTCCACGCATCCGGTCGATGAGGCGACAATTACAGGCTCGCCTATCGCATGCAGGATCTGACGTATGGCCATAGGCTCGGCGCACCCGGCGCAAAGCCGGTGTCCCGGCGCAAGCAAATCTCTTTCAACTGAAATTTTTTCTAACTCTAAATCAAGCACCATGATTATCTCCTAATCCCTTACACCAAAGAATCTTTGGACCGGGGCTGTAATTCCTGTCTTGCCTATCTCTACCAGTTCTCTATACATCACACATATATGGTCCGGGTTGATATCGCGCCCGCCCATGCCGTAGACATAGTTCACGGTTTTTGGATAAACGCCGTTAGTGAATAAAGAGGTGATAACTTCCAGGGCTAGAGGCCCCGTCTGGGCGCCGAATGATATAGAACGATCGAGCACGCCTACAACCTTGCGCTTGCCCAACACCTCGGCAACCATCTTTTGCGGGAAGGGCCGGAAGCAGCGTATCTTGAGCAGGCCGGCCTTGACGCCGCTGTCGCGCATCATGTCGACGGCGACCTTGGCAGTGCCCATTGTGGATCCGAGCCCCACCAGAACGTAATCCGCATCTTCCATACGATACTGTTCCATCAAACCGTACGAGCGTCCGGAAAGCTCGCCAAATTCCTTGCCGACTTTTACTATGACGTCGAGAGCATTATGTAGCGCCTCCACCTGCTGACGCTTATGCTCAAAGAAGTAGTCCTGCAGGTCCATCGGTCCGAAGGTTAACGGATGTTCAATATCAAGAAGCGAATACTTCGGCGTGTAGGTGCCGATAAATTCCTTCACCGCTTCATCAGGGAGCGTCTCCGCCCTCTCCACGCTGTGCCCGATTATGAATCCGTCCAGCGCATGAAGCGTAGGCAGCATGACATCCGGATGCTCGGCAATGCGCACCACCTGGATCGCGCTGTCATAAGCCTCCTGAACGTTCTCATCGAAAATATGAACCCACCCCGCATCCCGCATGCCCATAGTATCGGAATGGTCGCAATGTATGTTTAACGGGGAAGACAGCGAACGGTTTACCGCATGCATCGCGATGGGAAGACGCGAGCCGGATGCCACCCAGAGCACCTCCCACATCAAAGCCATCCCGGCGCCGGAGGTCGCTGTCTGAACGCGTCCTCCCGCAGCAGCGGCACCGATGCATGAGCTCATCGCGGCATGTTCGCTCTCGACGGCGATAAACTCGGTGTCCACCTCGCCGTTCGACACGAACTCGCTGAAGCGCATCACGATCTCCGTCTGCGGAGTGATCGGATACGCCGCCACCACATCGGGATTCATCTGACGCATAGCCTCGGCTACCGCTCTGTCGCCCTCGAGCCCCTTCGGAATACCTTTGTACTTCGCTATCTGCGTTACCATTTCACCGCCTCCCTTACCTTAGTCTCCTCCACCATCTTAATAGCCTTCTGCGGGCATTCCTGAGCGCATATGCCGCAGCCCTTGCAATGATCCAGGTCCATGCCGATCATAACGCCATCCTTAATTGTAATGGAGCCGTCCGGGCAGTAGACCCAGCAGACCTTGCAGTTATTGCACTTTTTATCATCCCATATAGGACGATAGGAACGCCAGTCGCCTGTCTTGTAATTAATCGAGTTCCCTCCATCGGTTATCATCCCGCCGATGAGGATCTCATGCCAACCTTTTAAAGCCATCTTATTCACCCTTCACTTCATTATATGCTCTTTCAAAGGCTACAACGTTTGCCTTAACCAACTTTTCGCTGACCTTGGTGCCCATCTTCTTCTTGACCCCATCCAGAACCGCCTCTTTGCTCAACACTCCACCCAAAGCGCCCAGCAGGGCACCAACCAGAGGGGTATTGGGGATATTCTTCCCGATCGTGTCCATAGCGATACGCGTCGCGTCCACCGTAAACAGCTTGCCGCCCGTGAATCCGAGCTTCTTCTTCAAATCAGACGCGGACATGCTGATATTAACTATAACCGTCCCGCCTGACTTAAGTCCCTCGGTAAAATCAACAACCCCGATCAGCGTAGGGTCTAATACTACCACTGCATCGGGGTTTGTTATCTGGCAATGCTGTCTGATCGGTGAACTGCTGATCCTGGTATACGCCCTGACCGGAGCGCCCATGCGCTCGGGTCCGTAATCGGGAAAAGCCTGGAAATACTTGCCTTCCTCAAGAGCAGCCTCAGCCAGAATTTCGCTTGCCGTTACTGCTCCCTGGCCGCCTCGGCCGTGCCAGCGAATCTCGAGTAGATCATTCTTCATCTTTAACTCAAACCTCTTTTTTTAAGCGCCCCTGGGGCGACTCGAACGCCCGCTACCAGCTCCGGAGGCTGGTGCTCTATCCTCTGAGCTACAGGGGCTTAATCCACAACAAAATATCCTGTACGCCCCGGTAATGTATGTTACAAGCAAACGCTCGAATCTTCCTTCAATCAAGGGCTGCCTAATTACACATATATAAGATACTACAAAACAGGCTGTCATGACAAGAAGCAATCACGTTTAACATACAGCACCCGACGAAATCCGTTTTTAAACAGCTTACCTCATGACTTAGATTTTCTGGAACGTAACGGCATACCAGGCCTTGCGATCTTGGCCAGAACACAGCCAAGACCATAGAGAACCAGTATCGGCGCAGCGACCAGCGTCTGATTCAAAGGATCAGGCGTAGGAGTGATAAATGCGCCAAGCACAAAAGCAAGAACGACCGCCCATTTCCATTTTCTGATAACCCACTCCGGGCTTATCACCCTTATCTTGGCGAGAAAGAACATCACTAACGGGATCTCGAACACCACCCCGATCCAGAAGCATAGCTGCGTGATCTTTGAAACATAATCTGTTACCGACCACATAGGTTCTATGCCTCCGCCCACCCATTGAGGAAAGGTGCGATAGAGAAAATTCAGGCCGGGAGGCAACAGCACGAAATAGCAGAACAGGGCACCGCCTATAAACAGAATGATCGTGGCCGGCAGCAATGTGTACAGATATCCCTTTTCCGAGCGTTTTAAAGCAGGGGTAATAAACATCACAATCTGGTACAAGATATAGGGCCCGGAAATGGCTAAGGCCAGGTACAGACAGATCTTGATATAAGGACTGAACAGTCCGGTCAGGTCGAAGTAATAAAGGTCGACGCCCGAAACAGGCTCCATCAGGATGGGAAAAATGTAACGGGCAAGGGGGAACGAAATGACGACTGCTACAACCAGCGCAATTACACTTTTAGTCAGACGAACGCGGATTTCGTCAAGATGAGCCAGAAGTGGTTGTTTGTTATTATCCTGCATCTTCTATGCGATGTCCCGATACACCGCCACTAGGTCTGAGTGTTCGATCCTTTGGCCTGTTCCTGGGTTTTATTAACAGGCTTTTTAGTTTCATCTTTTAAGTCGTTCTTTATATTACCGAGTTCGGAATTAAAATCGGAGGCTATTTTCCGTAACGGATTTTCCATCTTCTGATCCGTTGCCATACCCGCTTCCTTCGTCAACTCTGAAGTCAAATCCTGTGAAGCCCTCTTCAGCCGGCGATAGGCTCTTCCTGCCTTAGCCGCCATTGTCGGAAGATTCCTTGGTCCAACCAGAATCAAGCCGACGACAAATACCAGCAGAACTTCCCAAAAACTTATACCGAAGAAACCATCCATGACGCTATTCGCTTAACTCATGATATAGGAACGATTTGATCTACCTGGAGGAATTATTAGAAGCTAGCTTGGTTTCGAGCCGGATACATCCGTTTTTTCGGCATCTTTGGCTGTATCTTTTTTAGCTCCAGATTTCCCCTCATCAACATCCTCACCCGCAGCCGATTTTTTGAAATTGCGGATGCCCTTGCCCATGGCGCCCATAGCCTGTGGCAGCTTGCCTACGCCGAATACTATCAATACGATAGCCAGGATGATCAAAATCTCCGGCGCGCCCCAGGAACCGGCGAAAATTGCAAACGGTAACGTAACCATACTTGCCATAACCATTACCTCCTAAGGAGCCTGAATAGCTCCTAGATCATCGATCTTACTTCCCATCGTTCCAGCTTGATAACCTCTTTCACACGCCTGTCTGTCCATGTCCAGGGTCTTTATCCATTCCAAAGGAATCGCTATATCTTTGCCGCCTTTCCTCAGATCGACGGCCTTCAGATAACCCTTGCATCCCTCACAAGTGTAAACCCTGTAGAGCCCCGCCTTATCTTGAAAGTAGGTCAACTCCTTCTGCTTTATGTTCCTGCAGAAAGGACACTCGATCCTCTGGAAAAGCCACTCGGCATCGCATCTGGGGCAACAGAGCCACCTCGCGCCGTTCTCCGGTTCAAGATACGAAAAATTAGGTGCCCCTCCGCATATGGGACAATAACCCCTGCGCCACTTCTCCTGATCGATTTCAGGTAATAACACCTCTGCCCACCTCGCCAGGAACGGCTTTACGGCGGAATGGACCGCCACAGTCACCAGGTCTTCATCCATTCCATCGTGCGGAAACGATTGTTTATTATACCACGATTCGACTATGGGCCTCAACGGAATGTCACTTTCGGAATCTATCGATGAGGAATACTCGCCTATTATACTGAGAGCCCGTTTAAACAGCTTATCGACCCTGGCCCAGTCCAGTTGCAGCTCGCCAAACTTAAGCGCTATAACGCCAAGACCCACCCTCTCACCGATTTCCTTTTGAGACAGGCGGGTCTCTTTAATTTTGATCTGCGATCTTGCCTCCAGCTGGAGGCGGGTCAGACGCACATATAATTCTATAGATTCAGATAGGGAAGTACTTTCCAGTTCCTCCAGCTTTTTCAGCACTTTGTCATAACTTCCACTACCCATCACAATCACACGCTACAGGCCTCTATTTATCTTTTCCCTTGGCCTCTTTCTCATGATGCATCATCTCATCATACCATTTTTTATGATGACCCTCGGCGTAATGCGCAGAAACCATGCCGTTCACCATCGACCAGAAGATGCCGCGCATCTTGGGATGGAACACGGACAAATAAACATGAACCAGGGCCATGGCAAAAAGCGCAACCATTCCCAATGCGTGGAACGCGGCCGCCCACATGAATGCGCCCTGTGGAATAACGCCCTTGAAGAACATCATCAGCGCACCAGTGATTACCATGAGCGCTCCTGCTCCAAGGACTATCAGCCACCACAGCTTCTGTCCTGTATTCATGTGTTCCTGAGGAGGCATCTTATCCTCTTTGCCGAAGAAATAGTATGGAACTGCAGCCATAGCCCATTTAATATCAGCCATACCCCACTTGAATGCGAACTTGATTCCTTCTATAGAACCCTTAAGGTTAAGCACGAAGAATACGGCCGCCCAGCCGACAACTACTATAGCCGCAATATGATGGAACAAAGTGCTAATGCCACCTTGCGCTGCACGTCCAAACACAGGGACGAAGAGGAACATACCCGTGATGAACAATGTGGTCCATGTTATCGCAGTTACCCAGTGCAGTATTCTCACCTGCTTGGTATATCGCGGCAGTAACCTCTCACCGGGAATTGGTTTAGGCCCAAAAAGAACCTCCGGCACGGGAGTCGAGCTAGCCTTAGATTTAGCGCTAGTCGTCATACTATTCCCCCTTACTCTTCAGCTTGATCTTTCTTTGCGCAATGACGTAGTTCAATCCGAGACCGAGAACAACAACGCCCGCCGCCGCCCAGCCCACCGGCCGTATAATGTCCTGCCATACCGTGGAAGATATCGGCACTTTCGGATTCTCAGGCAAGCCATAAACAGAGGGAGAATCCTGGAGCACATACATTACGTGCAAGCCGCCGAGCTCGCTTTCGCCGTAGAGAACAGCGTTGGGATACTTCGACTTGAGTTGTGTAACTCTTGCACTGCCTGCTGCCAGCAGTTCATCCCTGTCGCCAAAGCTTAGTGCACCCGGCGGACAAGACTTGACGCAGGCCGGAATATGGCCGTTTGTGATACGATCCTGGCAAAGCACACACTTGTTCGCATGCCTGATGCCCACTATGCTGCCGCTTGTGCGAGGCACATCGAATGGACAAGCCTCGACGCAGTAGCCACAGCCGCTGCACTTCCCTTTATCGTATGCTACAAAACCAAGCTCATGATGGTACAACGCCCCTGTCGGACATACATCAACACATGCGGCTTCCGTGCAGTGCATGCAGCTCCGCCGCCCGAACAACTGCTTTAAATCCTGGGGTTCGCCCACTTCAAAGAACTGCATCTTAAGCCAGGTATCAGCTGAAAGATCTGGAGGATTCTCAATAGTGCCTCTATTAGTGGTTTTCTCAGCCTTGAGGTCATTCCACTCTTTGCAGGCCACCTGGCATCCACGGCAGCCCATGCATTTTGTAGCGTCATATAGTATCGCTTTATCTGCCATCATTTTCCTCCGTTATGCCTTCTCTATATTACAAAGGAAAGTTTTGAATTCAGGTATCGACGAATTGGCATCGCCGACACTTGGGGTCAGGACGTTGCCGCTGTCTCCTGTGGACAGACCTGAGTAACCCCAGTGGTTCAGGATCCCGATATGATGAATGGTCTGGCCATTAACCTCCATCCCTGCGAAACGCTTTGTGACCACGGCTACCGCCTCGATCGATCCTCTGGCCGTGGAAACCTTGACCTTATCGCCTTTCTCGATGCCCAGATCAGATGCCAGATCCTCGCCGAGCTCCACATACATATTTGGCTGGAGCTCATTAAGCCACGGCAGGTTCCTGGTAAAAATACCTGTCTGCCAGTGTTCGGTGCAGCGATAAGTTGTTCCCACATAGGGGTACTGGTCCGCCGTGCCCTTCGGATTCTGATCCACACCATCGATGGGGAAGCCCTTGCCGGTGTAAGCCGCGGGATCATTCAATGTGCCGTGCCCGATGGGATTGGCGCTGAACGGCGTCTCCCACGGCTCATAGTGCTCAGGCAACGGCCCGTCGTTCATGGTAGCCCCACCCCAGAGATGTGACATCCCGTCCGCATTCATTATAAAAGGAAGGATCCTCTTGATCGTAGTAACTTTTGTTATAGGATCTGTAGCGTTAGTCTCCAGACCTATGGGACCATACGAACCGAAGCCATCGACCACGTCGCCGATCCACTTCTTGTTGGCCGCATCCCAGCTGAGAACGGCACGGCTCGGATCCCAGGCATTGCCGTTCAGGTCCATGGATGCACGGTTATATATGATGCGGCGGTTCACCGGCCAGCTCCACGCCCAATTGGGATACAGGCCGATGGGATGCGTGGCTGAATCCGCCGTGCCGCGCTTCCTTAATCTGTTGATAACCTTAACTCCAGCGACCTCGGTGAGAAGCCCTGTAAAGTTCTCCAGCTCCGCAGCGCTGGCCTTGGAATACTGCTGGGAGTATATCCAGTTGCCGCAAGTGGTACTGCCATTAGCCTGCAGGTGCAGGAAGCTATCTACCAGCTCACCAGCAGTGTAAGCCCTGCCGCTGGCAGTGAACGCCTGAAGGGCCTTGCCATTTATCTCCTGAGCCACTTCGTCGGCGGTCACAGGCTGAGCATAATCCCAGGTTAAATTAGTTATAGGGTCAGGGAACACGCTGTTGATATCTTCTTCGTATAAAGCCTTCACAGCCCTCACGACTTCATCCATAATTTCCAGATCGGGCATGGCCTCGCCGGGCGCATCCACTGCCTTATAGCGCCACTGTGCCACACGGCTGCTGTTGGCAATGCTGCCCTCTTTCTCGTAAGAACCCGCCGCCGGCAGAAGGAATACTTCGGTATCGATCGTCGTTGAATCAACTCCCGGCCTCTTCCAGAACTCGGCGGTCTCTGTCACCCATAGATCGGAGCAGACCATCCACTCGAGTTTGGCCAAGGCATTGCGCGCGCCAAGAGATGTAGGCCCTCCCGACGCCGGATTCTGGCCCCATATCATCAATCCTTTGATGGTGCCTGCGCCGATAGACTCTATCATCCCTACATGTGTATAGTTCTGGCCGCTGGCCTTCATCTTGGGCAGATAGTGGAAGCTGACGCCCGGGTCGGTATCCTTCCACCACGATTTAAGCAGACTTACTACATATTTAGGAGTGTGCTGCTTCCAGTTCGAGGAGCTTCCGCCGACGCCCGTTGGATTAGTTACCGCGACAGGGGTAACTCTCTTCAGATACCCGCTATCCCTGGTCCAAACGCCGCTGGAGTTTTTGGTTCCCAACTCCGTATCGGTATCGTTCGGCGCTCCAATGTAGGCAGGGATGATATGAGAGAGCAGCGCAAAATCTGTGGAGCCCTGCACATTCGACGTACCGCGCAGCGCGTTGATGCCGCCGCCGGCGATGCCCATATTACCCAGCAAACTCTGCAGTATGGAAAAAGCCCGGATGTTTTGTGAGCCATACGTATGTTGAGTTATTCCCATGGCATACATCATTGTGCCGGCCTTGTTCCTTGCTCCGGTCTTGGCGTACTCGGCATAGACCTCGGTGAGCTTTTCCTGAGGTACGCCTGTGATCTTCGAGACCGTGGCCAGGTCGTAGCGCTTATAATGCTCGTGCAGCAATCGCAGCACGCAATTCTCATTAAGATCGCCCCAGGCTGTATCCTGGTCATCGTTAGCCCGGTTGCCCCAGCCGCTCCAGTTAGTTGTAAGCAGCTTCTGCTCCGCGCTGGGACTTGTGTCACCTTCATAGTTCCATGCTGTTTTATCGTATTTCTTCGTATCAGCATTCCAGCCGCTGAAGAGACCATTGTTGTCTGCAGGCAGCACCTGATCCTTGACGATATACGCGGCATTGGTATACTGCGAGACATATTCCGTGTTGTAATTCTCGGGGTTCTTCCTCATATCCTCGAGAATGTAGTGGATCATGCCGCCGATGAACGTTATATCCGTGCCGGACCTGATACGTACATAAATATCAGCTTTTGCCGTAGTATGGTTTTGACGCGGGTCGACGGAGATGAGTTTTGCCCCCCGCTCCTCCATGGCCCTGGTCACCCACCTGAATGATATAGGGTGGTTCTCCGCCGCGTTGGAGCCGATGATCATGATGCAGTCCGCATTCTTGATATCGACCCAGTGGTTGGTCATTGAGCCTCTGCCGAACGACTCTGCCAGAGCCGCTACAGTGGAGGAGTGTCAAAGACGGGCGCAGTGTTCAACATAAACAATCCCCAGCGCGCGAGCCATCTTAACAGCTAGATAACATTCCTCGTTATCCAGCTCTCCGCCGCCGAGCTGGGCGATCGCCTCGCAGCGATTGACCGTCTTGCCATTCGCATCCTGGGTAACGAAGTATTGGTCCCTGGTACTCTTAATCTTGTGAGCGATCTTTTCGATCGCATCTTCCCAGGTTATCTCCGTCCAGTCTTTTGCTCCCGGCGTTCTGTGCAGGGGCTTAGTGAGCCGCCACGGGTTTATCTCCCCATCGACCTGGTGTATCTGTCCAATCGCCTGCCCCTTGGGGCACAGCGTGCCCTGGTTCACGGGATGGTCTGGATCGCCCTCCATATTGACCAGCTTTCCATCTTCGACGGCCGCGATGGCGCCGCAGCCGACGCCGCAGTAACAACAGATCGTGGTGGTTTCACCGATGACCTGTTTATGCAGCTGGATCGGAGATGAAGACAGCTCCTGCTTCCAGTTTCCCCCTTTTAACAAAACAAATCCGGCTGTACTGGCGCCGGACAATTTGAGGAAACCTCTTCGAGTCAGTTCCATCAGTTACCTCCTACATTACCACAGATAACGATATATCTAATGTAATGCTCTCCTTTCCAAACACGGGAGGCACGGAGATTTCTCTCCCTACCCTCGAGGCCTCAGCCTGCCGGCTGCTCTCCATATCTAACTATATAGATTTAGGCTAAACAGCTCGAAGAGACCTGTACACTATGACTTTAATCGATATTAGATTCGCTTATCAGATTTTAAGGCGCTAAAGAATTTATTATCCTTTGTGAAAATTGTAACATACCGTAGTTAGCAACGTGTCAATACCTGCATAAGCTATTCAACAATAATGGTACTAATATAATCACTTTTGCGTCACGATATGTGATAAGCAACTTATCAATAGCTCATCCTCTTCGGGCAATACAGTGCGAGGATCGAGGATCAGGTTGTTCTCTTCGATTCGGACGATGATGGAAGGATTCCCTTTGCGAAGCTCGTCAGCAAGCTTCTGAGTCTTGCCTCCGCAATCGATACTTACCAGTCGGGTGGACAGAGTGCCGCCGGGGATGCTGCCGCCTCCGATCATGGATCGTCCATCGATAACCGACGCAGCCTTGCCGATGGCCTTGCACCACTTCCGAGCCCGCTTATCGATATCTCCGACCGGCATCGATATCATGCGCCACACCGGGATATTACTCTCAGCTTCACCTTTAATATAATGAATCAGGGTTGCTGCTAAGCCAGCTAATCTCACTTTGTCGATGCGCACTGCCCGCGCCAGCGGATGCTTGCGCAGCTTCGCCACCAGCTCTTCCCGCCCGACGATGATGCCGGCCTGCGGCCCGCCCAGCAGCTTATCGCCGGAGAACATGACCAAACCGACTCCGGCCTTAATACTGTCTTGGACTAGAGGCTCATATTCAAGACCGAACCGGGTTGTATCAACCAGGCATCCGCTGCCGATGTCGTCCAATACGGGGATGCCATGATGTTTCCCCAGAGCAACCATATCCCCAATCACCACAGATTCAGCGAAGCCAACCACCTTGAAATTGCTGGAGTGCACCCTGAGCAGGGCAGCGGTGCTTGTAGCTATCGCGTCCTCGTAGTCCGTAATATACGTTCGGTTCGTAGTGCCGACCTCGATAAGTTTGGCGCCGCTCTGCCTCATCACATCCGGTATACGGAACCCGCCGCCGATCTCAACCGCCTGACCGCGCGAGACGATCACTTCTTTTCGTTTGGCCAGAGCGCTCAAAGCGAGGAGCACAGCGGCCGCGTTGTTGTTTACGACTAGAGCCGCCTCGGCGCCTGTCAACCTGCATAGCAGCGATTCGACATGCACCTGCCTGGAGCCCCGCTTGCCGTCATCGAGATCAATCTCCAGGTTTACATAACTGCTAGAGCATTCCTGCATAGCAGCTATTGTCTCTGCACTCAGAGGTGCTCTGCCAAGATTCGTGTGGAGGATAACACCCGTCGCGTTGATAACGGGACGGAGGCTGATGCTGGCTAGTGAGGAAACTCGACTGCAGATCGAAATGACAATTTCATCGAACGACGGCGCGAGCTCGCCACCTTTTAATCTCATTCGAGCCTCGTCCAGATACTCCCGAGCGACCTGCAATACGGTAGGGCGGGAATACGCCTTCTCGCAGCGCACGACGCGTACATCGGAGAGAATCTTATCGACACTGGGAAGGCTGCGAAATTCCTTTTTCATAATTGTTTAATTCGCATGCAATGTAGCATACCACTCGAAGACTGTCAACGAGCTTTATTGACAGCTCTGCCCGACAAAGCCTACAATTCTTTCGGGATAAATTTGAGGACAGAGAGGGGGTGATATCAATGTACCATCGCAAAACGTGAGCCTCCAAACGACTGGAAGCGTGGCTTCCGTATTATCTGGAATCAAAATTTAAAGGAGGTTGTTGTGACTCGTGTGACACGGATCATGACGCCGGGTACGTTGATCTTTGCCTCCGTCTTACAATATATCAGACTTGAGGCTATCGGGGTTGTCCCCGGCAGCTTATCTGCCGCACAGGAATTTAAGGAAAATCGGGCTAGAGGTTTCACTACCCTAGTCCGATTCTTTTTGGTGATGTCCGCTCCAACCCCTGCTACGCTTCGCTGGAGAAGCTTTTTTTAACATTAGTTAAAAGTTGAAATACAAATAATAGGAGATAAACAATGAAAATAACCAAAGAAATGCAACAAGCCGTTGATGAGATCGCTAAAGTACAAGGATACATCTGCCATGGGCTGATAAACTACCAGAAGGGCGTTTCCGCGATCAATGAAGACTCGGATCCTAACGAAAAATCTAATTATTTTCCTCAGCAGTGCACTGCCATTATGAAGACACTTGGTAATTCTCTTGGAAACCTAAACGGCGGCTCACCGAATAAATTAACCGTTGAAGCTTCCAAAATGACCATGATGATCTTCCCCGTTAATGAAACCTACTTCTGCGGAGTCGGTCTCCAACCCGGAACACCTACAAGCACTGCTGAAAAAAAGCTTGAAACATTGAGATCGGCTTTCCGATCCGCCCTTAAAGCTAAGTAACTAGAACGATAAGATTTAGGAGTAATATAATGCCAAATGCTAAAACGGTTGATGCGCGAGGGCTCCCTTGCCCCCGTCCGGTCATCGAGACTAAGAAGGCTCTGGGGGAGATCGAAAAGGGATCGATCACCGTCATTGTGGATAGGCCTGAAGCCAGAGACAACGTACAGCGTTTCGCCAAAAGCCAGGGCTGCAAAGTTAAGGTATCGCAGAAAGAAGGTATATTTCGCATCGCTATCAGCAAAACAAAAACAACGCAGGTTGAAGCCAAGAGGAACGATATCGTGATTCTTATTACCGGAGACCAGTTTGGCACAGGTGATGAAATACCTTGTAAGAAACTGATGAAGTCTTTTCTTGAGACACTCTGTGATAGTGAAGCCAAACCGGCTAAAATAATACTCATGAACAGTGCGGTTAAGCTGGCTGCCGAGGGCTCCGACGTTCTGGAGGCTCTGCTGTCACTGGAGGAAAACGGGGTTGAGATATCCTCCTGCGGCACATGTGTGGATTATTACCAGCTCGGTAATGTTCTAAGAGCGGGAAAGATGAGCAACATGTATGACGCGATACAATCGCTCATGTCTGCGGAAAAAGTCATAAAGATTTAATGCCCCGCAGGGGCGGGTTTGAAACCCGCCCCTACACGATTGATCCAAAAAATGAGAGACCTATTTCGGTAAATAAATATAGAGGTGCAGGAGACTTATCTCCTGCCAGGGTTCTAGGGGTGTCCCCTAATTTTAAAAGTCCCCCAAAGTATGAGGGACTAACAGGGGGTTTGGATATTGTTTCCCCCACGATTTAGAGATATTAGGGGGTTCATAGAACCATCCTAAATTAAGATTGTACCCACCTATTCAAGGTGATATCATAGGCCAATGGCACTCCTTACAATATTGAGGAGGTAGTAATGGGCGACAAGGTAAAAAAGAGGCTTACCGAGACCGTCCGCGGTGCGGGTTGAGCCGCCAAAATAGGTCCGTCGGACCTGACAAAAGCCCTGTGCGGGCTTGAGATGATGCGCGACGAGAACGTACTGGTCGGGTTGGAGACCGGCGACGATGCCGGCGTGTATCGGTTGAGCGATGATCTGGCTATAATCCAGACCGTCGATTTCATCACGCCCATCGTGGACGATCCGTACGCCTTCGGCCAGATAGCCGCAGCCAACTCCCTGAGCGACGTCTACGCTATGGGAGGTACGCCCATTACCGCCATGAACATCGTTTGTTTTCCTATCAACAGCCAGGAGATCTCGACGCTGAGCGAGATACTGCGCGGCGGGCTGGACAAGCTGAAGGAGGCCGGCGTAGCGCTCATCGGCGGGCACAGCGTATCGGACGATGAGCTCAAATATGGCCTGTCGGTAACCGGGATCATCCACCCCTCGCAGATACTGAAAAGAAACAGTCCGCGCGCCGGCGACAAGCTCATCCTGACCAAGCCCATCGGCACCGGCATCGTGGCCACGGCGATCAAGGGCGGCGAAACAGACGCAAAAAACATCGAGCCGGCGGTGCACAGCATGACCGCACTGAACAAAAAGGCCGCCGAGCTCATGCGCACTGCCGACGTTCACGCATGCACGGATGTGACGGGCTTCAGCCTGATGGGCCACGGCTACGGTATGATAGCCAATAGCAAACTGGGCATGGAGATAAACGTATCTTCCATACCGATCTTCGCCGCCGCCAGGGAGTTCGCGACAATGGGATTCGTGCCGGGAGGCGCGCGGCGCAACATGGAATACTATCGCAGCCATATAGAGCAGGCCCACGAGATAAGCGATGAGATGCGGGATATACTATTCGATCCGCAGACCTCGGGCGGACTGCTCATGGCCATACCTCCAGACAAAGCCGAAGGGCTGCTGAAAAAGCTGCGCAGCAGCGGCATCAAAGAGGCAGCCATCATCGGACAGATAGTAGATAAACCTAAGGGCAAAATCGTTTTACGCGGGTGAAAAATGCCGTTTGTATTAGGCACAGCAGGACACGTCGACCACGGTAAATCTCTCCTTGTTAAAGCCTTAACAGGTATCGACCCGGACCGCCTAAAGGAAGAGAAGGAACGCGGCATGACCATCGACCTGGGATTCGCCTGGCTCACGCTGCCCAGCGGCAGAGAGGTCAGCATCGTCGATGTGCCGGGGCACGAGCGCTTCATCAAGAACATGCTGGCCGGCGTCGGCGGGATCGATATGGCGCTGCTCATCATCGCCGCCGACGAGGCGGTAATGCCGCAGACACGGGAGCACCTGGCCATACTCGACCTGCTGGGCATGAAGAACGGCATCGTAGTTATAACAAAAAAAGACCTCGTCGACAGCGAGATGCTGGAGCTGGTGACGCTGGACATAGAGGAAACGCTGAAGGGAACGACCCTTGCTAAATCCCAGATCATCCCCGTATCCGCGATGACCGGCGAGAACCTGCCGATACTTATCAAGGCCATCGACTCCATGCTCAACAACACACCTGCCAAGCGCGACATCGGCAAGCCGCGGCTCCCCATCGACCGCATCTTCACCATAGCAGGATTCGGCACCGTGGTGACGGGAACGCTCATCGACGGGAGTCTAACGAAAGGGCAGGAGGTCGAGGTAGTGCCGTCAGCGGTGAGAACGCATATACGCGGACTGCAGACCCATAAGCAAACCTCCGACACCGCCACCCCCGGCAGCCGCGTCGCCGCCAACCTGGCGAACATCGCAATCGAGCAGATCAACCGCGGCGACGTGCTGACCACCCCCGGATGGCTCAAGGCCAGCAGGACGCTGGACGTAAAGCTGCGCCTGCTGGCGTCCGCGCCGCGCGCGCTGGAGCACAATGCGCAGGTCACACTGCACACCGGCGCCGCCGAGGCCCAAGCCAAGGTCAGGCTGCTGGATACGAGCGTGGTCAAACCCGGCGACAGCGCCTTAGCCCAGCTTGTGCTGGATACCCCCATCGCTGCGGTAAAAGACGACCTGTTCATCATACGATCGCCGCAGGAGACGCTGGGCGGCGGACAGATACTCGAAACAAAAGCGAAGAGGCACCGCCGCTTCGAATCATCTACCATCGAGCGCCTCTCGGCCAAGAACGAAGGCAGCGCGGCGTCGGTCATTCTAGCATCTCTCGACACACAAAAGCCTGTAGAACTCGGCAAGCTGGCGGCGACGTGCAATCTGCCTGCGAAAGAGATCGAAGTCGCGATCGCTTCGCTGGCGGAACGCAAAGATATCACGGTGCTGGGAGAGAAGAACGAGCGCCTGATCTACTCGGCGCAGGCGTGGGACGCCATCAAGCAATCGGTCGAGCAAACGCTGAAAAAATTCCACAAGGACTACCCGCTGCGGCAGGGCATACCCAAAGAGGAAGTGAAGGATAAGATCAAGGCCCCGGCCAAGTTCTTCGACGCCGCCATTAAACAGCTATCATCCGAAGGCATCCTCAGCGAATCCGGGCCGACGGTGCATACGCCCGGGCACCAGGTCAAGCTGACGCCGGAACAGCAGAAGAAGATCGATGCCTACATCAAGGCGCTGGCGACCAATCCGTTCTCGCCGCCGCCGGAGACGACCATCGAGCCAGATCTGCTGAGCATCCTTATCGGCCAGAAAAAAGTTGTGAAAGTGGCCGACAACGTTGTCTTCACCGCCGATGCTTACGATAAGATGACACAGACTATCACCGACCATATCAAAGCCCACAAACAGATCACCGTAGCCGAAGTGCGCGATGTGCTGCAAACCAGCCGCAAATACGCGCTGGCTCTGATGGAATACCTCGACAACCAAAAAATTACCCGCCGCGTTGGTGACGGGCGGGTGCTGAGATGACTTATGGCGGGAGCGCATAGGAGTCGAACCTACTGTGGACACCGCAGGGTGCCCACCGACGGATTTGAAGTCCGCGAAGCCCACCGGGACCCATCCGCTCCCATAGCTAATCCGCTACAAAGCCATGCTAACATAACCCGCCGCTATTTTCAATTTCAGAAGTCAACATTTTATTGCTTCCGCCCCTGAGATGTTGTAACATCTGAATGGCTCATTTCAATTAAAGGTTGGACATCCCTAAAAAAAGAGGTGCAGGATTCTTCCTGCCAGGGGAATTGGGGGTGTCCCTCATCTCTTAAAATCCCCCATTCATGGGGGATTTAGGGGGTTGATAAGACTAAGTCATATACCATACCAATAACAAGGGAGGAACAATGCAAATCAAAGGCAAAACCGCATTCGTAACCGGAGGCGCCAGCGGCCTAGGCGCTGCCACAGTAAAAAGGCTTCACAGCATGGGAGCCAACATAGTGGTCGCCGATATGAACAAGGACACAGGAGCAGCCATGATAAAAGAGCTCGGCTCCAGGGCTATCTTCGTACAGATGGACATAACTAACCCGGACCAGGTTAAGGCCGGCTTCGAGGCCGCTCTTAAAGAGTTCAAGAATGTCAATATCCTGGTGCACTGCGCCGGAACCGGATGGGTCGGCAAGATCGCCGGCAAGGAAGGCCCGCACGACCTAAACATGTTCATCAAGATCGTCAATATCAACCTCGTGGGCACCTTCGACGTATGCCGCTGGGCCGCCTTCCACATGCAGAGCAACCAGCCCAATGATGACGGCGAGCGCGGCGTCATCATCAACACCGCATCCATCGCCGCAACCGACCCGCAGATAGGGCAGATAGCCTACTGCGCCTCCAAGGCCGGCGTGGTCGGCATGACGCTTTCCATCGCCAGGGATATGTCGCGGGTGGGCATCAGATGCTGCACAATCATCCCAGGCGCTTTCGCCACGCCGCTCACCAGCATGATGCCCAAGGAGATGAACGACGCGCTGGCGGCGCAGATACCGTTCCCCAAGCGCTTCGGCAAACCGGACGAGTACGCCATGCTGGCCCAGCAGATAGTCGAGAACCCCTTCCTCAACGGCGAGACAATTCGGCTCGACGGCGCCATCCGCATGCCGCCGAAATAGGCTCCGGTCAACTTAAATATCGCCTTAAATCAGCTTACGACCCCGATTCGATTACGATTCGGGGTCGTATTAATATCTTCGGATCTCGGTTAAACACATCTCTCCGAATATCTATATAAATTAACTCGGTCTTTGCCTTAACACTCAATTCTATTGTATAATCCAAAGCCGTGGAGAGGTGTCCGAGTGGTTAATGGTGCCGCTCTCGAAAAGCGGTCTCGCTGTTTCAGCGAGCGCGGGTTCGAATCCCGCCCTCTCCGCCAGATAATCTGTCTCAGATATATTATCGATTATCAGGTGTTGTTCTACAGTCTCCCTCTCGACGAATCGCTGATATTGTGGTACATTACTCAAACTGATTACTTATAGAAAATGAAATATACTTAATTAGAACTAATGTAATAAGTAATCCAGCCTGTTACGAGGTGTACCATGGATAGAGAACTAAGAATATTGATCCTGGAGCATATACCTGAAGACGCGGAACGTATACAACACGCGCTGGAGAAAAGCGGCATTAACTTCAAATCGCGTCTGGTAAAGACGAAGACGGAATACTTGGATTACCTTGAGAAAGCGCTAGATGTCATCATTGTCGATTACGATTTGCCTAACCGCAGCGCAATAAGAGCCTTACAGATATTAAATGAACACAATCAGGCTGTTCCCTTAATTTTTATCGCAAGCGCTGCCAACGAAGACCAGGCTGAGCACTGTATAGAACTTGGCGCAGCCGATTTCATTCTTAAGAATAAATTGGCACACCTGGGGCCCGCGGTAATACATGCGCTAGAGGATAAGACCCCACCCCCTCCTGTTCAAAAAGACGAAGTAAAAGCTGAGTTCACGAATGCACACCTGAGGCTGCAGAAGATATTCGAGGATACGATACATGCACTGGCCTCGGTCACTGAGAGCAGAGACCCCTTCACCGATGGTCATCAGAAACGAGTTGCCTCTTTATCTTATGGCATCGCTTACAGCATCTTCTTGAAAAGTCATGAGTCGGCGGAAGCGCTCTACTTGGCTGGACTGGTCCATGATATAGGAAAGATAGCAGTCCCAATCGAAATCCTCAGCAAACCGACAGAAGTCACCGACCTGGAGATGAATATCATCAAGACGCATCCTCAAGTCGGTTATAACATATTAAAGAATATAGATTTCCCATGGCCTATCGCCCAAATGGTGCTGCAACATCATGAAAGGCTGGATGGATCCGGATATCCTAAAGGGCTTAAAGGTAGAGACATCATGATGGAAGCAAGGATACTCGGTGTAGCTGATATCATAGAGGCTATATGCTATCCCCGCTCATACAGGTCTGCGCTGACTATCGAACAGGCCATGGAAGAGCTAACGAAAAAGAAAGAGATACTGTACGATCCTGCTGTTGTGGATGTCTGTATGTGGCTCTTCAAAAAGACCGAGTTTTCTTTCGTACGCACTTTAGAGCTGTGTGATTCGCTGCGCGATTCCAATATTTAGAAAAATGTTTACCGATAGGATATGAAATAGTATGAGCATAATCTCTGAAACTTTGAAATTCGAAATGCCTCCAAAGGAAAAGGTGCTGCTCCTGGTAAAACAGATAAAGGACCGCAGTGAGTTTCTCACAGAGATGGCCGATTACTGCCGGAGCGCGGCAGATGCCGATAAAGCCGTCTGCCTTGCGGCTGTTAATCATATTGTCAAAGATGACCCGAAGTTCGTTCAGAACCATCTGGATTTCATCATAAGCCAGCTCGACAGCAAGTCTGCGCAGGTCAAACTGGAGGCCGGAGAAATCGTCGCCAGCGCCGCCAAAGCCTTCCCCGACCAGGTCGCAAAGGCGATCCCCTCATTAATGGAAATGGCTAAAGACCAGGGATCAATCGTTAGATGGGGCGCCGCTTATGGCCTGACCGAGATTGCGAAAAACAACCCAAAAACTCAGAAAGAGTTGATCCGCTTTTTCAAGGCAGAGGCCAAGAAAGAAAAACTGAGCTCAGTGCGTAATCTCTACCTTGAGGCATTAACAGCGCTGGGAAAAGGCAAATAGCAAATATCCACTGTGAATCATAAACATCTTTATACGTAGCCTTCCGACTCAAATCTCTGATATAATTCATAAAGTCATATTCCTTCACAATCGATAAAATATCAAATAGAAGCCTTACGCGGAGAGGTCGCATAGAGGCCGAGTGCGCTCGCTTGGAAAGCGAGTATACTGAAAGGTATCGCGGGTTCGAATCCCGCCCTCTCCGCCATTTTGTATCAATCAACAACAGCTAGATGTACATGTAATAATAAGCTACACTTGGAGGTTCCATTATGAAGACCACATTTAGAATTGGAATATTCATACTTGCTTTATTTGTTACCGCACTGTCAACAATAGCTTGTGAAGGAACGACATCGTCAGGAGTAAAAAAAATAACGCTGGCTGACGATTCCACCGTGTTGAATATGTCTACAGAACTGCCAGCAAGTTTTGAGCGCCTAGATGCAGACAGTGAAGGAATGTCGAATAATGACTTGGGATTGGGTTCCGACTTCACTGAAGTGACGTTATTCCTCTCTGAAGACCCTTACCAGATGGTCTTTGCCTATTATTGTATTATTGAAAGCCGGACAGAGCAAGCTGGCTCTGACGCCGTAATGCAAGACGAAGAACAAATCAAGTCTATAGTTATTAGTGGCTTGCAGGCAGGAGCTGCTGAAGGGGGAGGAGAATTTGATGAAGTAACGGTAGATGTCATCTATCCTAGCGTAGGAGAGCTAGCAGTTCTAGGTTCAGGAACGATGAGTACCTATGGCATGAATATCGGATACGATATACTCATGTTCAAAGTCAATAAGGTCTATGTGTTTATATGCTCAGTATATCTACCTGGTGAAAAAACATCACTAGTTCCTTTGGGAACGGGGATAGAACAGCGAATCGGGACATTCTCACAATAAGAAGTCTACACAAATAGTACAAGTGAGACTAAGCAGACGATCAGGCACGCCGGGAGAGCATGTGTACTTTCGGGTATCACGGGTTCGAATCCCGCCCTCTCCGCCATTCTTATAAATTCCATGCTTTCTTAATAGCCACTGGATCAATTCTACAATGAAGCCGAGATCAAAGGTTCATTCGAATAATTTAACGACTTGTAGGTAGAGAGATGTCTGAAATTAAGGAAATACTTCAATCGCAACTGAAACCGAAAGAAAAACTCACCAGTCTGGTTGAAGCCGTAACGAAAAAGAAAATAACGGCCAAGGAATTCATCCAATACTTCAAATCCGCTTCCGATACGGAAAAGGGCACCTGTGCCGATGCAATGAAACACATCTCCAAAGACAAGCCAGAAATTTTAGCTCCTTATATAAATGAGCTTATAGACTATATAAACTACGATGTCCCTAGGGTGAAATGGGGAGTGCCCGAAGCTATTGGCAATATGTCAAAGAGATATCCTAAAGAGGTGGAAAAAGCTATACCCAACCTTTTGACAAATACTAACGATAAAAGCACAGTTATAAGATGGTGCGCTGCCTATGGCCTTACTGAGATTGCCAAGAATAACGATAAAACCCGCAAGAAACTAGTGCCTTTATTCGAATCAATGGTCAAAAAGGAAAACAACAATGGCGTTAGGAATGTCTACGTAAAAGCCATTAGGTTCATCGAAAAAGGCGAGAAATAGCAGTATTGAATTTCGCACAATTTTGCAAAAACCTCGGGTTACTATTGCATTTGATGACATAATGTGATACTTTTAAGAACTCCAAAATCTGCATAAGCCATACAAGTTAAGGAATCGTACATATGAAAGTAACCCTTATCGAACCCATGACCCCGTTTATCAACATCTATTCCGCGTTCATCAAGCAGCTTCCGCTGCTGGGCCCCATCTATCTGGGCACCATACTGAAAAACGCAGGTCACGACGTGGTAATCAACAACGAAAACGTGAAAGACCTCGACTGGAACCGCATCAAGGATTCGGACGTAGTCGGAATATCCATCATGACATCCACAGCACCCAGAGGGTATGAGATATCTCAAAAAGTCAGGGAACTTAATCCCAATGCCAGGGTTCTCCTCGGCGGAAGCCATGCCACGTTCCTTCCGGAAGAAGCAACTGAATATGCGGACAATGTGGTCACCGGCGAAGCTGAGTCAGTAATTATCGACCTCGTAGAACATGGTAGTAGCGAGAAGATCATCGTCGGCAAACCGGTGGAGAACCTCGATGAACTGCCTTTCCCTGATTTCTCTCTGATCGACGGCCTTGAAAAACAGAAGGTCACGCCGGTATCCACATCGAGAGGATGCCCATTCGACTGCACGTTCTGCTCCGTGACCGCGATGTTCGGCAGGAAGTACCGCTACCGCTCCACCGACAGCGTAATAAAAGAATTGTCCCGGATGAAGCACCGCAAAATTTTCTTCTACGACGACAACTTCGACGCCAACAAATCGCGCACATCGGAGCTTCTGCATAAAATGATCCGGCACAAAATAACACCTCCATGGATCGCCCAGACGAGGGCCAGCGTCACCAGGGACGAGGATTTCGTAAAATTAATGTCGAAGTCCAACTGCTGGCAGCTATGTATCGGATTCGAATCGCTGAATCCGGATTCGCTGAAGAAATATAACAAAAAGCAGACGCCGGAGGACATCAAGAATTGCATTCGAGTGCTGCACAAATACAAGATCAGGGTACACGGTATGTTCATATCCGATGGCTATACCGATATCTATAATAAAATAGGGGTGGACAGCCTGCAATTATGTGTGCTAGTGCCGCTCATCGGCAGCAAACTCTACACCGCCATAAAGGGAAGCGGACGTCTGATCGCCGACAGGTTCCCCAATGACTGGAAACTATTCGACGGCGGCCATGTGGTACACTGGCCCGATTCTCTCTCACCAGCGGAGATGCAGCGTCAGACCATCAAGGCACTGGGTACCTACTACTCCAGAGCAAACATAACTAAACTCTTTCTACAGGGCAAATTCCAGAGCTTCGGCATCAGGCTTATGGGACATAAGGTACTCAAAAAATGGAAGGCGCAGAACAAAGATTACGATACACAGCTGAGCAAGGTAAAATATGTGAATCAGACCCCCGGGTTCCTGCAAGGAAAGCTGTAGATTTGAACATACCCTTAATACCCCCGCGCAAAAGGCGGGGGTATTTTTTTACCTTGACTCATATGCTAGAATAACCTAGTTTATGAACGAAACAAAGTACTGGGTAGGATTTTCACTGATACCGGGTATCGGACGTGCCCGCATCTCCAAGCTGGCAAGCTATTTCCCAAGCATGGAGCAGGCATGGCACGCCAACGCTGCCGAACTGGAAGCGGCAGGACTCGATGTCAAATCCGTACAATCGGTCTTATCTAATCGCTCCAAGCTATCGCTCGATGACGAGATGAACAAGCTGGAGCGATACAAGGTAAAAGCTATCACTATTGACGATGCAGCATACCCTTCGATGCTTAAAGAGATATACGACCCCCCGCCGCTGCTCTACCTCAGGGGCAGCTTGGCCCCGCAGGACGAATGGTCACTGTCCGTTGTCGGCACACGCTACCCCACCTATTACGGCAGGGAAGTGACAGAACAGATAGCAGGCGCGCTTGCCAGCAACCGCATCACCATCGTCAGCGGATTGGCTAAAGGCATCGACTCCATAGCCCACAAAGCAGCGCTCGATGCCGGGGGGCGCACCATCGCCGTACTCGGCTGCGGGCTGGATATCGTCTATCCCAGCCAGCACGCAAACCTGGCACGGGATATAATGGAACGCGGCGCCCTTGTCAGCGAGTACCCGCTCGGCACGCCCCCCAAGAGGGAGAACTTCCCTCTCCGCAACAGGATAATGAGCGGATTGAGCCTCGGCGTGCTGATAGTGGAAGGAAAGAAGGAAAGCGGCGCCAGGATAACCGTGGAACGAGCGCTGGAGCAAAATCGCGAGGTTTTCGCCGTGCCCGGAAGCGTGCTCTCTCCCACGAGCTGGCTCCCGAACCAGCTGATACAGGACGGAGCCAAACTGGTACGAAACGCCGAGGACATCATGGAGGAGCTCAACCTGACAATGGCGGTGCAGCATGCTGAAGCCCAGGCGCTCATCCCGGCAACGGATTTAGAGTCTGTTATACTGCACTACATAACAGCAGAGCCGACTCACATAGATGAAGTGCGTAGGCAGTGCGCCCTGCCTATCGCCACCATATCCAGCACGCTGGCAATGATGGAGCTTAAAGGCATGGTCAGGCAAGTAGGCGGTATGAACTATATTACTGCGAGAGAATCACGTGAAGAATATAGAATGAAGATTGGATAATGACTGAAAAAATTAAGAAAACCAAAACATCGACCAGGGCAAAGGCCAAATCTACGAAGAAGAAAACGGCGACTAAAGCTAAGTCCGGTGCGCGCAGCGGCAGTCTAGTCATCGTAGAATCGCCGGCCAAGGCCAGGACGATCAATAAAATATTGGGCAGCGACTTCAAGGTCAAGGCCTCTATAGGCCATGTCCGCGATCTTCCCCAGAAGCGACTGGGCGTAGATATTAAAGAAAAAACGTTTACGCCCAAGTATGAAGTACCGAAAGAGAAACGCGAGGTGGTCGCAGAGCTTAAAGAGGCCGCGGAACACGCCTCGGCGGTATACCTGGCTACAGACCCCGACCGCGAGGGCGAGGCCATCTCCTGGCACCTGGTGGAGGCGGCTAAGCTCGACGAATCATCCATCAAACGAGTGGTGTTCCATGAGATCACCAAAGACGCGGTTCAGGAGGCCTTCAAGCACCCGCGCGATATCGATATGAACCTGGTGAACGCTCAGCAGGCGCGGCGCATCCTCGACAGGCTGGTGGGATACAAGCTCAGCCCGCTGTTATGCCAGAAGATACGGCGCGGGCTCTCAGCGGGAAGGGTGCAATCCGTAGCATTGAAGCTGGTGGTCAACCGCGAACGCGAGATCGAAAGCTTCATCCCCAAAGAATACTGGTCTATCGACGCAAACCTGGAGAAGATAGCTTCGGGCGAGGGTTTCACCGCATCCTTCGTCGGACATATGAACGGCAGCAAGATTGACATAAAGAGCGAGGGCGAGTCGTCGAAGATCGTCGCTCATCTCAATGACGCCGATTATAAGGTGGCGGACGTGCGCAAGAAAGAAACGCCGCGGCAGCCGGCCCCGCCGTTCACCACCAGCACCCTGCAGCAGGAATCGTGGCGCAAGTTGCGCTTCAGCGCCCAGCGCACCATGTCCATCGCCCAGCAGCTCTACGAGGGACTGGCGCTCGGCAAGGAAGGTGCGACGGGCCTAATCACTTATATGCGTACCGATTCCACCAAGGTGGCCCAGGTCGCCATAGAGGAAACACGAACGTATATTAAAGAGAAACTCGGCGAAGAGTTCCTGCCCAAAACCCCGCGTGTTTTCCAGAAAAAAGCAAAGGGGGCGCAGGAGGCGCACGAGGCCATCAGGCCGACATCGATAATGCGCGAGCCGTCAGCGATTGAAGGCTATCTCAACAAAGATCAGGCTAGCTTGTACGAGCTGATCTGGAAGCGCATGGTCTCCAGCCAGATGTCGCCAGCTATAATCGATACTATAACCGCCGATATCGAGGCCACGGTGCGGCAGGAGAATCTTTCGTACCTTTTAAGAGCGACGAACACAGCCACAAAATTCAAGGGCTTTACCATACTTTACAGCGAAGGCAAGGACGAGTCCGAGGAAAACGGCGACAAGTCGCCACTGCCTGTATTGATTGCAAACGATCCGCTCAAGCTCCTCGGCCTCCAGCCGGAGCAGCATTTCACCCAGCCGCCGGCGCGCTACACACAGGCAACCTTGATAAAAGCGCTGGAGGAACGGGGTATCGGGCGACCGTCGACCTATGCACCGATCCTGGGCGTGATCCAGGTGAGGGATTACATCGTGCAGGAAAGCGGGCGTTTCAAACCCACTGATCTGGGCAAGACGGTATGCGACATGCTCAGCGAGCACTTCCCGAACATCGTCGACTTTGGATTCACGGCGCAGATGGAGGAAGGGCTGGACCTCATCGCACAGGGGAAGAAAGAATGGGTCCCGTTCCTCAGTGACTTCTACGGCCCGTTCGAGAGTACGCTTCAAGCGGCCAAAACTAAAGTGGACAAGGTGCCGGATGAGCCGACTGACGAGCTTTGTGAAAAATGCGGCAAACCGATGGTCATAAAGAACGGCCGCTACGGCAAATTCATGGCCTGCTCTGGCTATCCAGAATGTAAGAACGCCAAACCGGTTAACAAGGGAGAGCAGGCAGAGGAGCAGACTGGAGAGGCCTGTCCCACCTGCGGCAAGCCGATGGTCATCAAATCGGGGCGCTTCGGCAAATTCATCGCATGTACCGACTATCCTAAATGCAAGACAACCAAACAAATCCTTAAGAAAATCGGGGTCGCATGTCCCAAATGCGGGCGCGACATCGTGCAGCGCAGGAGCAAGAAGAAGCGAAACTTCTACGGCTGTTCGGGATACCCCGACTGTGATTTCACTTCCAACGTCAGACCGCTCTCTAATCCCTGCCCTCAATGCCGCAGCCTTATGGTAATGAGCGGCAAGGAAATGGCTAAATGCACACAATGCGCGTTCAGCAGCCCGCTGGACAAGCTGGAAAAAGAGGCCGTTAAAGCATGATCCCCTTCATCCAGGATGAAAAAAATGTGGCGGTATTGCTTAACGATTTTAAGCGTTACTTAGAGATAGAGCGCCACGCTTCGCAATATACGCTGCGTAACTACCTGCATGATTTACGGCATTTTATAGATTACGCAGTCAAAGAAAATATTGCGACGCTGGAGGATGTCGATATCCAGTTGCTGCGCCGCTATATAGCTTCACTGCTGGAAGAGGGATACGAGAAGTCCAGCATCGCGCGTAAACTGAGCGCGCTGCGCTCGTTCTATTCCTATCTCACCCAGGTGAATATAATTACGAAAAACCCGCTGCTTACCATATCTTCGCCAAAGCTTACCAAGAGACTGCCAATGTTCCTGTCAAACGACGAGGTAACCAAGCTCATAACGGCACCTGACAGCAGCACGCCGCTGGGTATGCGGGATAAGGCCATGCTGGAGCTGCTTTACGCCTCAGGGCTCCGGGTCAGCGAGATTGCCGGCCTCGATATTATTAGTGTAAATCTTGAGGAACGGGAGGTCCGCGTGTTAGGCAAGGGTTCCAAGGAGCGAATCACACTCATGGGCAAGCCCGCAGTAAGTGCTATCGAGTTCTACCTCAAGGAAGGCCGCCCGAAGCTCACAGGGAAACGATCCACCGATGCGCTGTTTCTTAATCGATATGGCAGCAGACTGTCGAAGCGTTCCATAGAGCAGACATTATCTCGCTACGCCACCGCCGCAGGTTTAACTAAGAGGGTATTCCCGCACATGATACGTCACAGCTTTGCCACACACCTGCTCGACGGAGGAGCGGATTTAAGGGTGGTTCAAGAGCTGCTCGGTCATGCAAGCCTTTCCACTACCCAGATATATACACATGTAACCCAGACACAGGCAAGAAAGGTATATCTGGCTTCTCACCCCAGAGCCAAGAAGCAGGAGGGACCAGCATGAAAATACTGCTGATACACGGCCCTAATTTGAATCTGCTGGGCAGAAGAAACCGCGACCTCTACGGCGATAAGACGCTTGCCGAACTAGAGACCATTGTAACCAAGAGAGCCCGGGAATTGGGCGCCTCGGTCAAGGTTTACCAGTCAAATCATGAAGGCACGTTGATCGATTTCATTCAGGAAGAGACGCCTAAAGCTGACGGGATAATAATAAACCCCGGAGCACTCACACATTACGGCCTGTCTTTACGGGATGCGCTGGAGGACAGCAACCTCCCAATTATCGAAGTGCACCTCTCCAATATACACGCTCGCGAGGAATGGCGCAGCAAATCCGTCATCGAGGACCTGGCCAAAACACAGATATGCGGACTGGGCTGGCAGGGCTACATCGATGCGGTTGATTTTTTAATAGCACTCCTCAAGAAGAAGAAATGATACAACGCCTTAACAAGATACGACAGCATATCGCAGACAACGGCCTGGATGCCCTTTTTGTCTCACAAGCAGAGAACCGCCGCTACCTCAGCGGATTCACCGGCTCATCGGGATATCTTTTCATCACCCAGACTGAGGCCGTACTGGCAACTGATTTCCGCTATATCGAGCAGGCCCGGGGCCAGGCGCCCGATTTTAAAATCTTTCAGACACAGGGAGCTATTTCAAAATGGTTTAATGAACTGACTTCATCCCTCAGCGCTAAGAAAATAGGCTTCGATGCTAACGATATCTCATTTTCAACATACCGCTCCGTCACAGCAGACATCCGGGGGAAAGAGCTGATACCAACCGAAGGCCTTGTGGAATCACTGCGCGCCGTAAAAGACGCTGACGAATTAGCGCTTATGATAAAAGCTATCAAAGTGTGCGACGCCGCTTTCGAGCAGGTAGCTTCAAAAATGCGGACAGGGATGACCGAGTCTGAAGTGGCGTGGGAGGTGGAAAAGACCATGCGCGAGAACGGAAGCGGCGTTCTCCCATTTAATATCATCGTCGCATCAGGCCCTAACGCAGCTAAACCGCACCACCAGCCTACCAGTCGTCCTATTGCTGCCGGTGAGCCCGTAATAATAGATATGGGAGCAAGTATAGAAGGATATACCAGCGACCTGTCCCGAACGATCTGTTTAGGGAAACAAGATGAGAAATTTGGTAAAATATATGACTTGGTACTGGGAGCTCAGCTCACCGCTATCGCTACTGTAGCGTCAGGGATGACCGGCGACATCGCGGACAGCCTGGCGCGTACGGTTATCGAGCAGGGTGGCTATGGCGATAACTTCGGGCACGGCCTGGGCCACGGCGTTGGGCTGGCTACCCATGAAGCGCCCCGCGTGGGCAAGGAATCGAAGGATATTTTAACGGACGGCATGGTATTCACCATCGAGCCCGGCATATACATCAGCGGATGGGGAGGCGTACGCATAGAAGATATAATAGTTCTAAAAGACGGCAGGGCAAAAGTGCTCAGTAAGGCTAAGAAGATAGATTAATCACGTAGGAATATTTAAATTCCAGTTTATATACGACAGGGTATATTGAGAGGATAAGAAACATGATAGGCACCGGTGATATTAAGAAGGGCCTCAATATCGTAATCGACGGGAAGCTATACCTGATAAAGGATTGGCAGCACACCAAGGTTGCACAAGGTTTGGGTAAAATAACGATGAAACTTCGTGACCTTCGTGAAGGACGTACAATTGAGTACCACTGCGTGGCAGGTGCAAAATTTGAGAAGGCAAGCCTGGAACGGAACACGGCGCAGTACTTATACAACGACGGCGACTTCTACTATGTCATGGACGCGAAAACCTTCGAGCAGATGCCGCTCACCAAAGATCAGCTCGGCGACGCCGTGAACTACCTCAAAGAGAACATGAACTTGGACCTGCTGACTTACAAAGACGAGGTGGTCAGCGTGGAACTCCCCAACTCTGTCGAGCTTGTGGTCGTAGAGACGGACCCCGGCTTCAGGGGAGACACCGCCGCCAACGTCACAAAGCCGGGCAAGCTGGAGACAGGCCTCACCATACCGATTCCACTATTTGTAAACCAGGGAGATGTCATCCGCGTCGATACGCGCACCGGCCAATACCTGGAAAGGGTAAGCTAGATGCAGGTATACAGCGTAGCCCGGATAACAGGCTACCTACTAAACCGAATAATGCGACCATCAATATAGATACTGTGATCACTGCGAAGGGGGAGAATACATGATAGGAACCGGTGATATTAAAAAGGGACTAACAATCGCGCTTAACGGTACGCTGTACACGATTGTAGACTGGCAACATATCAAATCCGGACGCGGCTCCGCTCAGATAAAGTTGAAACTCAGAGACCTTCGCGGAGGACATACGATCGAGTACACCTGCCAGTCGGGAGAAAAATTTGAGCGGGCGACCCTGGATCGACATACGGTCCAATATTTATATAATGACGCCGACTTTTATTACTTTATGGACGCTAAAACTTTCGAGCAGACACCGCTCACCAAAGATCAGCTCGGAAACGCTGTAGACTACCTCAAGGAAAATCTCACCCTTGACACATTAAATTACAATGACGAAGTCGTCAGCGTGGAGCTTCCTAATTCAATCGAGCTTAAGGTGATACAGACGGACCCGGGCTTCAAAGGGGACACAGCGACCAACGCCAACAAGCCCGGCAAGCTGGAGACGGGTCTCACCATACCGATACCCCTGTTTGTAAACCAGGGAGATGTCATCCGCGTCGATACGCGCACCGGCCAATACCTGGAAAGGGTAAGCTAGATGCAGGTATACAGCGTAGCCCAGATTACGGGCTACCTCAGGGACATCCTCGAATCCGATGCCTTGCTTGCCGACGTCTGGATAAGCAGCGAGA
Source organism: Dehalococcoidia bacterium (assembly GCA_041653935.1). GTDB lineage: Bacteria > Chloroflexota > Dehalococcoidia > E44-bin15 > E44-bin15 > JAYEHL01. Next base: position 442,760 of record JBAZEO010000001.1, read on the forward strand.
TATCTAACATGTCGGGGTCCTCCGCCGGACATTTATATTTCACACTGAAGGACGAGGCCAGCCAGATGAGATGCGTCCTGTTCAACCGCAAACGACTGAGCGTTGACATAGAGAACGGCTTGGCAGTGGTAGCCCACGGTCGTATCTCGATATACGAGGTCAGCGGAGCCGTTCAGCTGTATGTAGATATGATCCAGCCCACAGGGTTAGGCGTACTCAACATGGAATTCGAGAGGCTCAAAGCCAAGCTGGCGGAGGAAGGCCTTTTCGAGCCCTCACGCAAACGCCCCCTGCCGGCATTCCCTGAAAAGATCGGCATCGTGACATCGCCGGGCGGCGCTGTGCTCCACGATATAACGAACATCATAAGCAGGCGTTATCCCGTAGTCGAGCTGGTGCTGGCGCCGACGACAGTGCAGGGTGAGAGCGCAGTCCCCGGGATCATAAACGCACTGAATGCCCTTAACGACAGGGGAGATATAGATGTGATTATTATCGCGCGCGGCGGTGGTTCCATCGAGGACCTATGGGCCTTCAACGATGAAAAGGTAGCCCGCGCTATATATTCCAGCAAGGCTCCTGTTATCAGCGGCGTGGGCCATGACACCGATTTCACCATAGCCGATTTCGTCGCCGATAAGCGGGCGCCGACGCCGTCCGCCGCCGCCGAGCTCGCGGTGCCCCACCGCGACGAGATCGAGACGCACATAGGAAGCTATATCGCAACGATGGCGGCATCGCTCTCCAACAGCATCGAGCGCGGACGCCAGCATGCGGATGAACTCTACGCGACGGCATCGAATCAGGTCAATAACGAAATATCCGTAAATATCGAAAGGCTCCGCGGTCAGGAGCTTAAACTGGATTCGCTGAGCCCGATGGCAACGCTGGAGCGCGGCTACGCGCTGGTGCAGAGCCATGCGAATGGCGAAGTTATCTCCAATATCTCACAGGTGGAACGCGGCGATATGATAACGGTACAGGTCAGCGACGGCCAGTTCAACAGCCGCGTCACCGGATCCAAGAAGGGATTGCAGGCATGGATGAAGGACTTTCCTTCGAACAGTCACTGAAGCGCCTCGAAAAGATAACCGAGACCTTGCAGGAGGGCGGCATGCCGCTGGAAGAGATGATTGCTCTTTTCGAGGAGGGAGCCGCTCTGGCAAAGACATGTCATGAGAGGCTGAATAAAGCCGAGCTCAAGCTGAGCGAGGTGCAGACCATGTTTGAAAAGGATGAGAAAAGCGAGGAGTCCGCTTAAATGAGGTGCGACCTCCATATCCATACAATGTATTCGCCCGATTCAAAGACGACGCCGGACCAGATAATCTCACGCTGTAAGAAAGCCGGAATAGACTGTATTGCTATAACCGATCATAACACCATAAAAGGAGCCGTCGAGTTGAAACGCGTCGCCCCCTTCAAAGTGATCGTAAGCAGCGAGATTCACACCAGGGATGGTGAGGTCATCGGTTATTTTTTGAGCGAAGAGATACCTGGAAGACTCCCCGCGCTGGAGACAGTAAGACTCATCAAGCAGCAGGGGGGTCTAGTTTGTGTTCCGCATCCGTTCGATATACTGCGCGGCTCAGCTATAGAACGGCACGCCCTGGATGAGATACTATCTGAAGTTGACATAATAGAAATATTCAACGCGCGTTCCATCAACCATCGCCATAACACCATGGCCCGGCAGTTCGCGGCGCAGCACAAGCTTCTGGCAAGCGCCGGCAGCGACGCCCACACACCAAACGAGATCGGCAGAACGTATGTAGAAATGCCGGATTTCGATGGGAAGGACGGCTTCCGCGACGCGCTGGCGCAGGGTAATATCGTAGGACATTACTCTTCAATTTTAGTGCATGTTAGCAGCCGCTGGGCCCAAATAAGGAAGGTTTGATATGCAGCAGCAGCCATACAGAATCGGTTGGTTTTCTACCGGCAGGGGAGAAGGCTCTCGCAATCTCCTGAGATCAACTTTGAACAGCATAATCAGAGGGGATATAAAGGCCGAGATATCCTTCGTCTTTTGCAACCGCGTGCAGGGGGAGCACGAGGGCAGCGACGAATTCATGAAGCTGGCAAACAGCTACAGCATACCCATCGTCTGCGTGTCATCCAATAAGTATAAACAGGAAAATACCGGCGACTGGCGGTCAAGATTCGAAACAGAGGTCATCGAGAAGCTAGAGCCTTATCCGTTCGATCTGGGCGTACTGGCCGGGTATATGCTTGTTTTAGGCAAAGACATGTGCAGCAAATACCCGATGATCAACCTGCATCCGGCGGCGCCCGGCGGCCCGGTAGGCACATGGCAGGAAGTTATCTGGAATTTAATAGAAACAAAAGCTAAAGAAACAGGTGCCATGATGCATCTGGTCACACCGATACTCGACGGCGGACCGACCGTCAGCTACTGTAAATTTTCAATCAGGGGCAAACCGTTTGACAGATACTGGAATGAAATAAAAAAGCTCCCCCTCTATGAGATACAGAAACACGAGGGAGAGAGGAATCCGCTGTTCGCTGAGATAAGAAAGCATGGAGCTGCCAGGGAAATACCGCTGATCATATCGACGATAAAGACGTTCGCCGAAGGTAAAATTAAAATAGATAACGACAGAGTGGTAGACAGCAAGGGCAAACCCATCAAGGGATACGATTTAACGAAGGAAATCGATAAGAAAGTAAAAGAGCCTCTTTCTTCATGAACCTTATATTCTTCGATATGGAAGGCCCGCTGTCGATACACGACAACATGCGGGCACTGATGAAGCTCATCCCCAACGGCAACGCGATATTTGAAGTTGTTCGACGCTACGACCGCCAGCGGACATACGAGGAAGAAGATGCTTACGACCCGGGCGACGACCTCTCCGTACTCGCTCCGTTTATCATTCATAACGGAATCACCTCCAACGACATAGCAAAACTGGCCGATGAAGCCACAATCGTCGACGGAGCGAAAGAGCTGATCGAGAGCTTGTCCGGCTGGCAGGTCTTCTGCATCAGCACCGCCTACGAGCAATACGCCGCCCGCATCATGCAGCGCGTAGGAATCACCCGAGAAAACCTTGAATGCACCTTGTTCCCCCTGGAACGGATAAAAAGCCTTGCGACCAAAGAAGACTACTCACGCATCGCTGCCTTCGAGAACGAGATGCTCAACATGCAAAACATCGATGATAAACACGTCAAGCTGCGTTTCGAAGGCTTCTTCCGCAAAGAGCTCGCGCAGACAGCCTTCGGCAAGGCCGTGCGTGAGATTAAACCGATGGGAGGACGCAAGAAGGCCGCGGCACTAAGAAACGTCGCCCGCCTGCGCGGCGTCTTCCCCGAGCAATGCGTCGTCATCGGAGACAGCATCACAGACTCAAGGATGCTGGAAACGGTGCACCTGCCCGGCGGTCTGGCCATAGCCTTCAATGGCAGCGAGCACGCCCTGGCATATGCGACGATGGGACTCGCCTCGACCGATATACGCGACATCAAGCCCGCGCTCGACGCATGGGCGCAGGGCAGCCGCGAGGCAGTGAAGCAATTTGTCGAATCCCAAAAGGGGCGGGGCAAATTCCAGTGGCTGGCCGACGCCGACAGTTTAGAGGAACCGCTCAAGATTCACCTCGGCATCCGCCAGCAGGTGCGCAGGGCGGCGGGGCTTGGGTAAAGCAACCTGTAGGGTGGGCTCCGCCCACCATCTATCGGCGGGCACAGCCCGCCCTACCGCTAAGTAATCTTCTCCAATATCTGGTCTATATCGTTAAAGCGAGGTATATCCGTCTTCATATCCCACCAAATGAACTCTTCGAGTTCTTTGCCACGCAATCTTGGTTCATCATCTGTTTCAATCAGAGAAACCTTATGTTTGAACAGAGAGCCTTCAAGGTCACATCTGAAGATACGTTCTGCTTTACGCGCCCTCATCCCCAATTCTTCATGAAGCTCCCGGATGGCTGCTGCCATTGAGGGCTCGTGGTGTTGTGTCCCACCGCCAGGCAGGGAAAACTTAAGTTTCCCTTTATCCCGAACGAGAAGGACCTTGCCATCCCTAAATACTACTGCGGTTCCTCTAATTCGCACTTTATGAATCTCCCATCCGACCAATCGATATTACTGCCAACTGATCATATGAACAGCAAGATTATACTACCTGACATCGATCAGAACCAAATATTGCGGCCTCACCTGTAAATCTATATAATGAAACCATCGACAAAGAGGTGCAGGAGAATCATCGCCTGCCGGGGGTTTTGGGGGTGTCCCCCATCTTTTTTTATGTTCCCCCAATCTTGGGGGATAACAGGGGGTTGACATCAACTGGAACTCCCATCGATTGATAATATAAAGGAGGGACGCACTTGGAGTTAAAAGACATCAAAACAATAGCCGTCATCGGCGGCGGCACTATGGGTTCCCAGATATCGGAGCTACTCTCATATACCGGCAAATATAACGTAACACAGTGGTCGCGAACAGACGATACCGTCAAGAGGGGCATCGACGCCATCGCAGACAGGCTCAAGAAATTCTATGTTGAAAAAGGCAAGATGACCCAGGACGAGATGGACCAGATAATGGGTCGCATCAAGGGCACGACTGACATAGGAGAGGCGGTAAAGGACGCCGACCTGATTATAGAGTCGGCCATGGAAAGGATGGACATCAAGAAAGATGTCTTCCAGAAGATCGATGCCAGCGCCCCCGCCCGCGCTATCCTTTCCACTAACACCTCCCAGATGAATATCACCGAGATCGCCGCCATTACCAAACGCCCACAGGTGGTCATCGGTATGCATTTCTTCAACCCGGTGAGCAAGATGAAGCTCGTCGAGGTGGTAAAAGGCACGCTGACCTCGCCTGATGTTGTGAAGGTCATCTGCGAGCTGGCCGTGAAGCTGGGCAAAGAGACCGTTATCTGCAAGGACTTCAGCTACGGCTTCATCGCCAACAGGGCCTATCGCGCCCTGCGCTGGGAAGCCCTTGATATGATCCGAGAGCGCGTCGCCTCCCCCCAGGACATCGACAAGGCCTTGAAGCTCGGCTATAACTTCCCCATGGGCCCGCTCGAGCTCGGCGACTTCAGCGGCGCGTGGGGCACCTACGCCGTCTCCGAGGCGGACGCCATGAAGGAGTTCGGCCCGGAGAAGGGGAAACTGCACCCGCTCATCAGGACCATGGTGCGGGCGGGCTACACCGGCGGACGCCACGGCAAGGGCATCTACGCTTTCTGGGATGAAGTAGCCTCCAAGTGGTAAACGACTAACATCGTAAAAACTAAGGGCGCTGGTTTGACCAGCGCCCTTTTTAATCTTCTTTTATGCTGTTGAAGGTGTTCTTCACCTCGCCGAACTAAAAAGAGGTGCAGGAGATTTCTCTCCTGCCAGGGGACATGGGGGTGTCCCCCATTTTTAAGTTCCCCCAAGAGTGGGGGATAAAGGGGGTTGATACAACTAAAGAAGAGGACTATCAACCATCTCAAAAACAAAGAGCGCAGGTCAAAAAACTGCGCTCTTTTTAATTCATCGACTGTTGTTATGATCTAAACGATCGACGTATTATCTGCCTTTGAAATTCGGCTTGCGCTTCTCGGCGAAGGCCTTCGGGCCTTCCTTCGAATCCTCGGTATCGAGCAGTTTGTCGACAAGGTCAAGCTCGAGCTGCATGCCGTCCTTCAGCGTCATGTCGGTTCCCTGAATGATGCACTGCTTCGCCGCTCTGACCGAAAGCGGGCCGTTCTCAGACATCTTCTGAGCCCACGCCATCGCCTCTTCCATCAGTTTATCGGCAGGGACAACCTTGTTGATAAGACCGATGCGTAACGCTTCCTGTGCATCGATAGAGGTTCCCATGAGAAGCATCTCGGAGGCCTTGGCCCGGCCTATCTGCCGCGGCAGCCGCTGAGTACCGCCCCAGCCCGGTATCAGATTCCACTTCACCTCGGGAACACCGAGCTTAGCATGCTCCGCTGCGATACGGATATCACAGGCCAGGACCACCTCCAGGCCGCCGCCCATGGCGACGCCGTTGATGGCGGCGATAATGGGCTTGAATATCTCCAATCCCCTCTGGATAAGCTTGGGCGCATCCCCTCCGGGGGAAGGCAGCCTGTCGCCGCTGGCATCCATCGTCTTCAGGTCGAATCCGGCGGAGAAGGCCTTATGGCCCGACCCGGTCACTATCGCTACCCACGCATCAGGATCGTCTTTGAACTTGATGCTTGCCTCGCTGAATGCCTTGGTCTGCGGGGGGTTGAAAGAGTTCATCGCCTCCGGGCGGTTCAGTGTGATTATTACAACATGACCCTTCTTCTCGTATAGGACTTCGTTTGCCAAAAAAATCCCTCCTTAATTTTTAATCATATGTGCTTGCGGCCAGAGGCCGCTATGAGGACCGAATACCAGCTGCGATTTACTTTCGTTCTTCCTTTTTCAGTATCTCATCGACTATGCCGTACTCCACGGCCTGCTCGGCGCTGAGGAAGAAATCCCTATCGGTATCCTTTGAGACCTTTTCGAAGGCCTGGCCGGTATGGTTGGCAATTATATGGTTCAATTTCTCCTGCAATCTTATGATTTCTTTAGCATGGATAGCTATATCCGATGCCTGTCCCTGAACGCCGCCCATCGGCTGGTGCATATGAATCGTGGCATTAGGCAGGGCGTAACGCTTGCCCTTTGCTCCCGCGCACAGGAGAACCGTGCCAAAGCTCGCAGCCGAGCCGACGCATATCGTAGAAACATTGCACCGCATCAGCTGCATCGTATCGTAGATCGCGAGACCGGAACTCACCACCCCACCGGGGGAATTGATATAAAGGCTGATGTCTTTATCCGGATCCTCGCGCTCAAGATAGAGGAGCTGGGCTATAATGAGGTTGGCGATCTGGTCGTTGATGGGGAAACCTAAAAATATTATGCGCTCCTTCAGCAGCAGCGAATATATATCTAAAGTGCGCTCACCCCTGGCGCTGGTCTCAGTTACATAAGGTATAACAGCCATTGGATCCATTTGCTCACTCCCCCTCTCTATTTAGTTTCGCCTTCACTCGAGGATTTCTCCTCTGTCTTCGCAACTTCCGTTTTCGCTTCGTTCGATGCGATATCCAGCAGTATCTTAACTGCCTTACTGACGATGAGTGTTCTCTCTATGGATAGTCGAGGCTCCGGCGATTGAAATACCTTGGCCATCTCCTCGCCCCGCTCGCCGGCCGACTGAACCATCTGCTGTATCTCAGCCTCTATCTCCTCAGGAGTGACCTTTACATTCTCTTTTTCGGCAACTTTGTCGACTACGAGGGATATGGCGATCTGTTTGCTGGCCAGAGGCCTCAGACTCTCACGCAATTCATCAATGCTCTTTTTCTGGCTCTTCAGGAAATCCTCCAGGGTCATGCGCCGCGCCGCAAGCTCCCTCTCTCTCTCCATAATCACACGATCGATCTCCTGTTCTACCAGAACGGGAGGAAATTCCAGCTTCGACTTTTCCACAACCGCTTCAAGCACCTTCTGCTCAAAACGCCTCATGGCGCCAACCTGATAAACATTATTCAGGTTGGATGTAATGTTCTTCCTCATGTTTTCGACATTATCGAAATCGCCGCCCATGCTCTTGGCAAAATCGTCATTGATCTCGGGAAGCTTCTGCTCTTTAACCTCGTTCAGTTTTACCTTGAACGAGCAGATTTTGCCGGCGATTTTGGGAGCCTTGAAGTCGGCGGGGATTGAGAGCTCAAATTCCTTCTCCTGGCCTTTCTCCATACCTTCTATCTGCTCGGAGAACCCGGGTACAGGCACCGGCATATCCTTGTGCACCTGAATCTGGAAGTCCTTCTGCTCGACCAGCTTCTCCCCGTCCACCGTGCCGAACAGGTCGATTGCAACCAGGTCCTCGAACTTCACCGGGCGTTCCACAGGCTCCCATGTCGCATTCTGCAAGCGCACCTGCTCAATGACCTTATCCACCTCGGCCTCGTCGACGGTAACGGGCTCCTTGTCGATCCTGATCCCGCTATAATCCCCCAGCTCCACGGTCGGCGGCAGGGATACGGTAGCCTTGAATACAATCGGCTCCATCTTTGTGATCTCTATCTGCGGTCTGGCAATAATCTCCACCTTCTGCTCATCGATGGCCTTGCCTAACAGCTCCGGCACCAGATGTTCCATGGCTTCCTCAAGCAAAGCGCCACGCCCGATATGGCGTTCCAGCATACTCCTTGGCGCCTTGCCGCGGCGAAAGCCGGGGACCTCGATCCGATCGACAAGATGACGATATGCAGTAGATAGTGATTTCTCCACCTCGTCCGGCTCCGCCTCCACCTCAAAAAGCATTTGTCTGTTTTCTATTGTTTGTGATGATACTTTCATAATAAAATATTATAGCAGAAAATAGTCTTCATTCCAATAATTTTATCTCTCGATCCATACATCCTTGAGTGAAGAGATGATCGCCGGTGCAGGGTTGAAGCCCTTCACATATGGCTTAACCAGATAGTAATTCTGTCCGAACCACAGCGGCATGCAAGGCGCATCCTGCACAATAGCCTCCTCCGCCAAGTGATAGAACTCCATACGACTGTCGTAATCGGAGATCACCCGCGCCTCCTCCAGCAAAGCGTCAACGCTGCTGTTACAGTAGCCGCTATAGTTCTCCACGCTGTCACAGTAGAAAAGCAAATCGAGGAAGTTTTCAGGATCGGGATAATCAGCTATCCACCCCACCGAAAACGCGTGCAGTTCCCCATCCCTGGCTTCCTGTATCAGCGTGGTAAAATCGAGGGCTTCCACTCTAACATCGACACCCAGGTTCTCCTGCCACATATAAGCGATAGACAGAGAGGCGGAAGAGACCCCGGAGCAACTTCCCTGAACCGACAGGACTATTGGCGGCAAACCGTTGCGATAGCCGGATTCGGCTAGAAGCTGCTGCGCCTTCGAGACATTGAACTCGAGACCGGCAAGGTCCTCGCTGTATCCCGGCATGCCCTCGGGAAGGATGCCGTAAGCAACCAATACGGTGTTCTTGGTTAAGACATCAACGATTTTCTCCTTATCCACGGCATAACACAAAGCCTGACGCACCTTCGCATCGTTGAATGGAGCCACATTCACATTAAACCCTATGTAAAAAAACGAGAGTTCCGGAGTGTACATTAATTCCTTATTCAAAGGATTATCCGGATCTTGCACCCTGTCGATATCGGCGGCCCCCACGCCGACGATATCTATGCCGCCGTTCTCATACAGCATCATAGAATTGCCCTGGAGACGAAACTCAATCTCATCGAGCTTTGCTACGCCACTATAATAATTATCGTTACGCTCCAGAATGATGCGTATTCCGCTGGTCCACTCTTGCAGCTTGAAAGGACCGGTGCCATTGGGATCGCGCCACCAGTCATCACCTGACTCAACATTGTTTTGATCGACAACGTAAGCTACAGGATGCGTCAGTTTGGAAAGGAAGTAGGCCTTGGGGGCGTCTATAGTGATCTCTAACGTATAGTCATCAACTACACGAACGCCTTCGACCTCATCGGCAAGTCCGGCAAGTTTCTCCGTAACGCCCACGATGTCGCCGATATAGGCCTGAGCTACACGTGAGTTCGTTTCCGGATCGGCGGCACGCTCCATCGAATATCTGAAATCGTCAGCCTTTACATTTCTGCCGTCGTGGAAGTACGCATCGTCACGAAGATGGAAAGTATATGTCATACCATCCTGACTGACATTCCATGATTCGGCTATATCGGGAACAACCTCCAAATCGCTGTCCAGGGTAACCAGCCCGCTGAATATCTCAACCATATAACTGGCGACGGTGGAGTCGGCACAGTTAGCCGGATCCAGCGTGCTGGGACTCCCACGATACATAACCAGCACCTCATTCCCAGAGTCCGTTTCTCCTGTACCGGAGCAGCCGTATGGCAACAGCATAATGACTGCTGCGACGACAAAAATGATTTTACTTATCCGATTCATTTTCAAACTTAAAACGCGGTTTCGAGACTTAATCCAGCCTTAACCTGAGATGGAGTTCTTTCAACTGCTCATCCGAAACCTCGGACGGAGCATCGAACATGACATCTACTGCGCTTTTATTCTTGGGATATGCAATAACTTCTCTTATGCTTGATTCTCCCGCCAGAATCATTACAAACCTGTCTATGCCGGGAGCGATCCCGCCGTGCGGCGGCGCGCCGTATTCGAACGCCTCCAGCATGTGGCCAAACCGTTTCCTGGTCTCTTCATCTGAATATCCGAGTATCCGGAATATCTTCTGCTGAAGTTCGCTGCTGTGTATCCTTATGCTCCCGCTGCAGAGCTCCAATCCGTTGCAGACCAGATCGTAGCACTTAGCCAACACCTTGCCCGGATCGCTGTCCAGCAATGGAATATGCTCATCCTGAGGAGCAGTAAAGGGATGGTGCATCGAATCCCAGCCGCCTTCCTTCTTCTTCTCGAACAGCGGGAAATCCACGATAAAGCTGAAAGCGAGCATATTTGGATCTAAAAGATTCAGCCGCTTCGCCAGCTCAGAACGCAGCGCGCTCAGCGATTGTTCGACGACAGGTCTCTCACCGGCAACAATGAATATCATATCTCCATCATTCGCCTCAAAACGGCGGCGCATCTCCGCTTTCTGTTCTTCGCTCAAGAACTTGGACACCACCGCCTTGGCGCCTTCACCACCGACAGGCAGGTTGAGCAAACCCTTGGCCCCATATGTTTTTATGAACTCGGCAAGATCATCAACCTGCTTGCGGGAATATCTCCCGCATCCCGAAGCGCATATGCCTCTCACAATACCGCCATTATCCAGCGCTGATTTGAAGACCCCGAACTCCGTTCTCGCCGCGATATCCGATATATCCTTTATCTCCATTCCGTAACGGATATCGGGTTTATCGCTGCCGAAGCGTTCCATAGACTCACGATAGGTGAGACGCGGGAACGGCTTAATCATTTTATACCTGGGAGTTATGTTCTCGACTATGCCAACGAACATCTCCTCCATCAGCGTAAGGATATCTTCCTGGTCAATGAAGCTCATCTCCAAATCAAGCTGTGTGAACTCCGGCTGACGGTCGGCGCGCAGGTCCTCGTCACGGAAGCAGCGCGCGATCTGAAAATACTTGTCGAATCCGGCCACCATGAGAAGCTGTTTCATCTGCTGCGGAGACTGAGGCAGTGCATAGAATTTACCGGGCTGCACGCGGCTCGGTACCAGATAGTCGCGGGCGCCTTCAGGCGTACTCTTGATCATTATGGGCGTTTCGATTTCGAGGAATCCGCGTTCGTCAAGAAAATCGCGCATGAACTTGACCACGCGGTGGCGCAATACGATATTGTCATGCATCCGCGTGCGCCTTAAATCAAGGTAGCGGTAGCGCAGTCTTACATTTTCATCAACATCAGTTCCATCGCTGCTGATATCGAAAGGAGGTGTTTTAGCAGGATTCATCAACGTGGCTTTGTCAACACTGATCTCAACCTCACCGGTCGGGAGGTTAGGATTATCCGTACCTGCAGGACGCTTCATAACCGTTCCGGTAACATTAAGCACATATTCATTCCGTAACTTGGTGGCGACGGCATGAGCCTCAGCCGATACCTCTGGATTGAATACTACCTGCACCAGACCGGTGCCATCCCTGAGGTCTATGAATATCAATCCGCCATGGTCACGCCACTTGTGCACCCATCCGGCAATAGTTACCTTTTCACCAGAATTCTTTGCTGTTAATTTCCCGCAACCATGAGTTCTATACATAATTAGTAATCTCCTTAGCTTCACAAGGATTATAGATGATTGTGTACAACGATTTCAATCAAACATAGTCGCATTCCCATATACTGTAATAACTTAAAGGACGGAACTCCAGTAATATATTATGCAAACCTTGATGTATAAACTTGTTGACATTTGGTTACAAGTGTGCTAGATATAATCTGGAGTATTATATATACTATTTTACAGTTTAAATAATTAGTAATTGCGATGGATTTTATAGCGTATTATCTATCGCAATATAGGAATTTAAATAAGAGCATAGTGAAATGGCTGAGAAGAACGCACCAAAAACAGAAGGCACTCCTAAGAAAGAGAATGTCGTCAGCTTTCAATTCTCTTCGCCCACTGTTGACCTTGAGATGGTAGACATCTCTCCGGACGTACTGGCACTGATACCTAAGAAGGTAGCTTTAGAACAAGAAGTGCTGCCTTACAAAATCGAGGACGATGTTCTTACCGTTATTACATACAACCCTGATGATCTTCAATTGATTGATGCACTCTCTGTCCTTACAAAGATGAGGATAAAAACGGTCACTCCAAACACGGGAGACCTCCATATCTTCATACAAAGCAAATATGAAGATGCCTCCGTTCAAGATGCGGCTGCACTGTCAACCGAATCTTTAATGGATATAATCGCTCCGATAGAAATTACAAAACAGCTTGATCTATCGGAAGCATCGATAGAAGAAGCCTCCGATGCGCCTATTGTTAAAGCTGTGGACTTCATCATTAACCGTGCGGTTAAAGAAAGGGCATCAGATATACATATAGCCCCTGAGGAGCATGTACTAAATGTGCGTTACCGTATAGACGGCGTCTTGCACAACTCCGTTTCTCTTCCTCTTGGCGTCATGTCCGCTGTGCTTACAAGAATAAAAATTCTGGCCAACATGAATATCGCCGAGCGCCGCCGGCCGCAGGACGGGTCTTTTTCCGCAAAGATAGCTGGCAGAGTAATCGACTTCCGCGTAGCCACGATCGGCACTAACTGGGGCGAATATTGTGTTATGCGCGTACTTGATAAAACCTATAGTTTAATAGAGCTATCAGAGATCGGGATGCCGCAGTATTTTCTTGAACCATATCTGCAGTGTCTGAATTCACCTTTTGGCATGATTGTTATCAGCGGTCCTACAGGCTCAGGCAAAACCACCTCATTATATTCGTCTCTGGGGAAATTAGACCGCGAAGCGCTTAATATAATGAGCATTGAGGACCCTATAGAATACAAATTCGAGGGGATACGACAGATTCAAGTCAACAGAGCAGCCGAGATTACCTTCGCAAAAGGATTGCGTCAGTGTATGCGACTCGATCCCGATGTTATTCTCGTAGGAGAAATTCGTGATAAAGAGACAGCTCAGACAGCTGTTGACGCCGCTTTGACAGGGCACCTGGTATTGACATCTATACACTCTAATGATGCTGTGGGGGCCTTGGTGCGCCTTGTTGACCTGGGCGTAGAGCCATTCCTTGTAACCTCTGCCGTGCTGGCAACGATATCACAGAGATTGGTAAGAAGGTCTTGCCCCAAATGCAAAGAAACCCAAACAGCGCCCGTCGCTGACCAACTGGCATATAAGCAAGTAACCGGCAAGGAAAAAGCTGACTTCATTTATGGCAAAGGCTGCAGCCACTGCTCCAATACCGGATTCCGCGGCAGAATCGGAGTTTTTGAACTTCTTCTAGTCACCGATACCATAAAGAGCATACTGTCCAGAGGAGCAGGAGCTGTTGAACTCAAACAGCAGGCGGTAAAAGATGGCATGCTGTTCATGAGACATCATGGCATGAGCCTGGCTCGGGAAGGCGTCACCACCCCCGGAGAAGTTGCTCGCCATGTGTTCACTATTGACTAAACATACAACAGTCATCATTACGATTTGTTAGCATTGCAACCATCATTATGTTATCATAAATATCAGGGCAGATAGATAATTCGGAAAAACCGAACTACTCCTATAAGGGTGTTTAATACCAATGTTAGTAAATATGTATTAAAAGTAACTTTTCACGCAAACATCGGCATGTACATATAAGGGGGCCCGATGCATAAATTCAGTTATATAGGTTACAAAACAAACGGTGAACGTGTAACAGGGGAACTAGAGGCAGGTTCTGAAAAAACAGCCGAAGCAACCCTCTGGAAATCCGACATTACTGTTGTTAGCATCAAAGAGAAAAAGAGGGTATTGCCTCCCATTCAAGAATTGCTTCCATCCCTTTACGCCATTAAAACCGAAGAAATCGTCAACTTGAATCGTGACCTCTATACACTTCTGAATGCCGGAATTGGCATTTACCCCTCATTAACAATGTTATATGAACGTACCAGCAAAGTCAGCATGAAGAGCTTGATTCAGGATATACTTCAATCGGTGGAATCCGGCAGTTCATTCTCAGAAGCATGCGGAAAACATCCCAAGCTGTTTTCACCATTCTATATACGTATGACAAAAGTTGGTGAGGAAATCGGCAACCTGGAGCAAATGCTGCAGCAGATAAGCATCCAAATGACCAAAGAGGCGGCGATCAAACGCAAGATCAAAGGAGCTATGACGTATCCGATGATTGTACTCGTGTTTGCTGTGCTGGCAGTGATCGGGCTGATGACTTTCCTCATACCGGCAATGAAAGGACTGTTCGAACAAATGGGTGGCGAGCTGCCCTTCCTGACTAAAGTGATGGTAGTTTCATCAGATTTTGTTACAGGTAATATACTTCCTCTGGGAATCGGCTTATTCCTGATCATCGGCTGTACGGCATGGTTCTTCAGAACAGCTCAAGGTAAAAGGGCCAAGGATACCATGAAAATGAAAACGCCAATTTTTAAAGAGGTAAACCTGAAGGGCGCCATGGCCAGAACAACACGAAACATGGCGCTTCTTCTCGGCGGCGGAATCTCCATAACGGATGCCCTGGACTTGATTGTACAGACAAGCGACAACTACATTTTAAAGGAAGCTTTCCAGCAGTTGCGCACTGATGTAAATGACGGGCTACTCCTCTCACAAGCACTGAAAAACCAGGACATCTTCCCAACGTTAATTTCACAGGTAGTAGGTGTCGGCGAACTGACCGGTAAACTTGAACCAAACCTTGTCTCCATAGCGGATTTTTATGAGACGGAAACAGACAGAGCCGTAGCATCAATGACTACTATGCTTACACCGATCATGACCGTTGTCATCGGAGGCATAGTTGCCTGCATAGCCCTGGCCATGTACCAGCCGATGTACGGGATAGCAGGGCAGCTCGAACAACAAAAGTAGATAAGAATGCTAGAATAATAATCATTAAAGTTAATTTATATTCTAGTGTTGACATTTAAGTATTTTTATAATATAATAACCAGATATTAATAAAAGCGCCCTTAATACCTTCCATTTACATCATCTTTATCAGTTGTGGGGGTAAGTGCTATGAGCAAGAGAGGCACAACCTTAATTGAAAGCGTAATATCGATATTCATAATCTCCGTTGTATTATTAATGTTCTTGGAAGGTTTGAACGTAGGTATGACGGGCACACTCGAGTTGAACCGCAAGACATCAGCGTTAAATCTGGCAAAGTCACAGATGGATGCGGTCAAAGCCTATCCAACATATAATGTCTCAACAGGTAATTTGAGCGACATATACGGCCCCCTGATAACCGCAGGCGGAAATATCAGCGATATTGTGAATTATAATATAAGCGGGCAGGTTAGCAACGTAAGCACATATCAGGGTCTACAGGAAATCACGATCAACGTCAGCTATTTTACAGGAAAAGAGGTACTGCTCACCGGTTATAAATCATCCGATGGGAGCTTAGTGGAACTGAGGACCACAGGAATGAGGGTAACCGATAATATCCCAAACGTGCCCACTCTGCCGCAGGGCTATGGCGGTTTATGTTTAGGTTCATTTAGAGGATATTACCACGTCTTCACAACCGGCACCGCGGGACCGGTCTCCATGAACTGGAAGTTTGACTGGACTTCAATTGCTTCGGCATTTATTGATATCGGGTGTCCTATCATAGCGGTTTATAATGGAACGCCCGACTGGACCATCACCGATTATCAGGGTGAAGTCAGAGAGAACGGGATTATTGTCAGACAACAGAACGGTTTGTGGCTATTTGATGTTGCGGGGATAGGAGACCTGCCCGGCCCTGGCGGTGGGGAGTCTATGTGCAAACCTTGTGACGATGACTACTACGACCCCGATGAAGAGAACCCGCTCTATTATATGCCACATCATCATTCAAGTTTTGGAATATGGCTCCTGTGTCTCTTCTATAGCGGGTCATACCCCTGCTGCGGGTACAGTTTGGACGGTACCCCTGCCGAGGTGTTCTGGAGTTACGATAATAGCGGCTCGAGCGGTACTGCTGAAGACACGCTGGTGACAACAGGCAATCTCTCAGTGGGAACATACACGGTGCTTTTCTTTAATGCAGAGAACGTGAAGAACCTTAATACTGTATCTGCATCGGTTTCTTACTTGAGATAGAGGACCAAGCGTATCCATGATCGAATTTATTATAAGGATGCTAAGAATAGAGGCGATGAAATGAAATCGTCAAAAGGGTTCTCGTTAATTGAGGTTATAACGGCTTTAGCTGTCGTATCAATTTTGCTGCCAGTTGTAGGTATTGTCTTTTATAATCTGTTTGTCATACCGCCGGATAAGGTCGCTCGGCTCAACCTCAACAATGAGTTAGCGCTACTCTCATCATTCCTTTACAATGATGCACACATCGCCGACAACTTCAGCGCCGGGGATTCACCATACTATGGCAACTTTACCTGGATCGATTATACCACCGGAAATCACTATATTGTCAGCTACTACGCTACCTGTCCCGACACCAGCAATACATCCTGCAACAACCAGATAATCAGGCACGTAACACGTGAGAACTTCTCGGAGTCATCACCTACACCTACGCCGACGCCTACATCTACGCCTACGCCGCCGCCCACACCTACTCCAACGGCGGTTCCTGATATAGAAACGTACACCTACTGCACCGGAGTCAGCGGGAGCGCCCAAAACAAATGGGCCTGGGCCAAGGCATGGAACAATTCGGAGTGGTTCACGCTCGGCCGCCCCACCACCGACTCCAACTTTTTTGAGGCCTCAAACCGCTCCGAGATAAACGCCTACCCCAGCGACTATGTAGCTCTCTGCGCGGCCGATAATTCCTCTTGGGGCAATACTGACACAACGCCGCCACTGGATTATGCGGCGGATTCACAGTTATATACAATCAATATAAACCAGGTAAGAGACAGCATCACAGGCCTCTCGCTTACATGGACAGGCTACGGGGGGGCTTTTACTCAGAACACGACAGTCAAGATGTGGGATCACGTAGGCGGCGGCCATTGGGACACGTTCATTAGTTTAAGCGACCCGGGTAATAAGAATATTGCTACATATGTCTACAACGTATCGGGCGTCGGCACAAAGAATTACGTTCAACCAGCCGATCTAAACGTACACATCCTTGTATCATCTGACAATGGCGACATGGCCCCAGAAGACACGAATTTTGGTGATGCATTGTATTTTAACGGGTCGAACAGCAGCACAGTAACCGCAAACTGCTCAGCAGCGCCCACCGACACATTCACGTTCGAGGCATGGGTCAAAGCCACCGAAACGCATGATATTGACACGGAGTCCACCAGCGGAACTAGCGGCGATAGCGGCCAGCACTATGTATTTTACCCTCCGGATGGAGGAGCCTCCAACGCAGGCGTTGGCTTATCAGTAGGAACCAACGGCATATCAGTCTACGAGAATGGCTCTGGCTACATGCCCGCTGTAGCCGTATATAGCGGCTCGCTGGGCACCGCATGGAACCATATCGCTGTGGTTTATAGCAGCAACGTAGCTAAGATCTATTTGAACGGCGACCTGGTCGAAACAGGCAACACATCCACCAAAGGCACTGCTTATGCGCCATGTGCAATCGGCGGGGGCTCTTACGGCTATTTTAGCGGGACGATAGACGAGGTTCGCCTCTGGAACGTTGCCCTTACAGAAGAGCAGATACGTGACAATATGTACAAAGAAGACCCGACGGCCTCCGGGGGGACAACTACTGTAGTTTACAATAGCTCGGACAGTTTCACTCCTCCCGCAGGCATAACCTCGGTTCAGGTGCTGGTGGTTGGAGGAGGAGGAGGAGGAGGAGGAGCATACACAGGCGCAACATATTTTAATGCTGGAGGAGGAGGAGGAGGAGGGGTGGTCTACAATGCCAGCTATCCCGTGACCCCACTCTCACCTGTTACGGTCACTGTCGGGACAGGCGGCGCTGGCGGGGTGGGTTATAGTAATGGTTCCACCTATCCAGGCGATAATGGCTTGAACAGTTCATTTGGCTCAATAACTGCTTACGGAGGTGGCGGCGGAGGAGGCGGTCATGCAAGTAACATATCTATCAGTTACGGTAGAAATGGCAGCTCCGGAGGTGGAGCAGGAGTATATTGGGCTACTAATATTAGAGGCAGCTACGGAACTTCGGGACAGGGTAACAATGGCGGATGGAGTTACTTCAGCCTGAGCGTTCCTGCTGGAGGAGGTGGCGGCGGTGCGGGTGCGGTAGGCGGTAACGCATCGTGGAACGGATCGTGGACGTTAGGCGGTACCGGAGGAAGCGGCTCGAATTACAGTGCCACATTCGGCGCCGTGGGAGGAGCCGGCGGCTGGTTCGGAGGAGGTGGTGGTGGTGGTGTACAGGATAATATATATACTCCAACACTAAAAGGTGCTGGCGGTCAAGGAGGAGGTGGCGCCGGTGGAGATAGCACAGATGGTGTAGCTGGCACAGCCAATACCGGCGGAGGCGGAGGCGGAGCAGGAACTCATGCCACCAATCAGGGCGGCTCCGGAGGCTCCGGCATCGTCGTTATCAAATACACGGGAGCCACTACATCGCCGGTCGGCTACTGGAAGTTCAACGATTGTTCCACAGACGTCGGCGACGGTAAGATGGAGGACAGTTCAACTAACAATAACGACGGCACCCTCTCATCGCCCGCGCCCCAATGTGCGGCCAGTTTGGATAGAGAACTTACTGTATATACAGATTATATAGCGCTGACCGTAACTTCCGGGTCAGGGCCTACTCCTACTCCCACTATTGAGCCCAAGCCTACCCCTGTTCCAACACAAGTTGCATTTACCTCCAGCACCACATGGACCGTGCCGGACGGCATTACCAGCATTGATGACATACTGGTAGTAGCAGGAGGGGGCGGAGGCGGCTCAGGTCAGGATATGTTCAATTATTGCGGCGGCGGCGGCGGCGGCGGCGGATTTATATATAATGCCAGTTATGGCGCCGTGACCCCCGGTGCAAACATCACGGTCACCGTTGGGCCGGGCGGTGCCGGCGGCACCGGTAACAACGCGGGTACAAATGGATCTAACAGCGTATTTGGCTCAATCACAGCAACCGGCGGCGGCGGCGGCGGTAATACTGCGGGGAAGGCCGGCGGCTCCGGAGGCGGCGGCGGAGCAACGACATCGAGTTACAGCGGCGGCAGCGGCACTGCGGGACCACCGCTGCAGGGATATGCCGGCGGCGCCAGCAATTACTCAACTAAACCTGGCTGGGGCCCGGGCTACAATTATCGTCAATCACTCAATATCAGTAACAGTATCAGTGGCTACTGCAACTCTGGAGGAACTGTAACTACCGTTGGCGAGTATACTATTCATACATTCACAACTGTAGGAGATAATTGCTTTGTCGCTGGTGCGGCTGGTAATGTAGATATTCTGGTAGTGGGAGGCGGCGGCAGCGGCGGCGGCGCTTATCCAGCATATTCCAGTGCAGGAGGAGGAGGAGGAGGAGGGGTGATCTACAGCACCGGTTATTCCATTACTGCCGGTACACATTCTGTAGTCGTAGGAGATGGAGGTGCAGGCGAGTATGGCCATTCAGGTCTCAACGGAGGGGACAGCTCGTTCGGTTCCCAAATAGCATACGGAGGAGGAGGAGGAGGAGAACAAGAAAATGGTCTGAATGGCGCCTCCGGAGGAGGAGCTGCATCGTACATGGGGACTTACGATCACGGAATCGCGTCGCACGGCAGTCAGGGGTACGCCGGTGGGCATGCTTATTGGGCCGGCCTGTATTGGCACAGAGCTGCTGCTGGCGGCGGAGGCGGCGCCGGTGGGGTAGGCACCAACGCAGGGAGCGATGATGGCGGTGAGGGAGGACCTGGGTACGCTTGTAGCATAAGCGGAGCATCCGTTACTTATGCCGGCGGCGGAGGCGGCGGTGTTTACGATGGAACCCGTGGCGGCGGAGGCGCTGGGGGAGGAGGCAATGGGGGAGACAGCTCTGATGGCAATAATGGTACAGATGGCCTCGGCGGCGGCGGCGGCGGCGCAGGATGTTGGGCATCCAGCGTACGTGGAGGCGACGGCGGCTCAGGCATAGTCATAGTAAGGTGCAAAACTTCTGATTTCTCATGTCCTGCCCTGACCAACTACCAGATGAAGCTGACGGTCAGTAATGCAAGCGGAACCAGTTCCGGTTCCACGGTATATCTTAACGGTTCTTCACTTAGCTGGCCCTACGATATCAGGTTTACCAAGTCAGACGGCTCCACCCTGCTTGACTACTGGATAGAAACATACGACTCAACTACTGCAACAGTATGGGTAGAGTTCGATTCAATCCCTGCCGGTGGAACGACCCAGTTCTATATATATTATTCCAAAGCGAGCGATACGGATGGCAGTAATGGAGATAATACCTTCATATTCTTTGATGATTTCAATGATAACTCAATAAATGGCAGCAAATGGACAACAGTTTCAGGAGGCGGGGGCAGTATAGCAGAAACAGGCCAGGAAATACGGGTGACTTCCGCTGGCCTTAACAGGATATACTTGAGATCCCAGAGCAGCTTCTCCGCGCCATATATCCTGGACTTAATGGCAAAAAGGTCGGAAAATATAGAAGTAGCGATCCATTGGGATGGCACGGTAAGTGGCACGTATGACCAGCCTGTTAACGGTTATCTTGCACCCCAGTATGTTGGTTGGAGTGGTACAAACTTATTACTATATAGATACGTATCTGGATCCCAAACTCAGCTTGATGTATATAGTATAAGCCTAGACGCCAATTACCATAATTACAGCACAGTAGCAAAAAGCTGTACCGGCATTGACGTCTATTACGATAACTCTCTGATTTTGGATACTACCGATAGAACAAGGCAGAGCGGCTACATAGGTTTATCCGCTAGAGAAACACCTTCCGCAGCGAATGCATATTACGACAACGTCAGGATACGCAAGTATGCTTCCACGGCGCCTACATGGGGAACGTGGGGAAGCGTAGAGTGCTCCACGGAGCCTGCGGCGGGCGGCGGCGGCGGAGCTGGTGCGGCAGGCGCTAATGCCACAAGCGGGGTGGGCGGAAACGGAGGAGCCGGAGTGAGCCAGAGTGCCACATTCGGTTTCGGAGTGGGAGCCAGCGGCTGGTTCGCCGGCGGCGGCGGCGGCGGTTCCGGCTTTACCCCGGGGTCTGGCGGCACAGGAGGCGGTGGTGCCGGCGGAAAAACTACTAATGGAGGAGCCGGCACAGCCAATACCGGCGGCGGCGGCGGCGGAACTACCGGCTCTAGCCGAACTGGAGGCGCCGGCGGCAGCGGCGTTGTTATTATCCAATACGGAGCACCCTTTTTCACCCTGCTCACAAGCGCGGGTGCCGGCGGCAATGTCACAACACCCGCACCTCCGGGAGCCAATTATTTAGCGGGGACGATCGCTTCTATTGTAGCTGTTCCCGACCAGTGTTATATCTTTGCTAACTGGAGCGGCACAGGCGTGGATGCCGGCAAGGTAGCCGATCCCAGCGCCGCTTCTACTAATATAACGATGAGCGCCGATTACAACGTCCAGGCCAACTTTACTTTTTCAACCAGCAACAACTCGCTCTCGCTGACCGCAGACCCGGTTGGGGGAGGTGAGCCTTACTTCATAGGATCCAGCCCCTTTACCTGCGGCACCAATGTCTCTATCTTCGCTGATACTAATGAAGATTGGACTTTTGACGGATGGACCCCGACAGACGGGATTGCCGATGCCAACGCATCGGATACCACTGTTCTAATGACAGCTAACCGTTCCCTGACCGCTCATTATACCGAGGGTACACCGCAGGGACCTACCCCTACGCCAATTTACTATCTAACCTCAATGGCATTAACACGATTTGTTACTGCCGATAATTTCAGCCTTAACGAGAGCGGGGGCTTGATATTGGCCAGTATGACAGCATGTACCAATACCAGCATGGGCAAATTTGTAGAAAAGCAGTTGACAATATATCTGATGCAACGGCCACTTTACCTTCTGCCGGAAGAAAGCATCTGGGGAGAAGACACTGTCAGCGCGCTCGACACCCTGCGCTTTTCCGGAACACATAACTCGATCAGCGGAAACGTAAAGGTCAACGGAACAGTCACAGTTGCTGCTACAGCTGCCGCTAACGATATTGACGGCACTTTGACTTGCCATGAGATTTCATGGTTGCCAGATCCTCCTGGTACTGTAAACCTGAGCAAACTAGATTATACTCAGATTGTAACAACAGAGTATGTGAATAATTCCATGCCGGTGTTATGGCCGGCACAGCAATACTTCACCACGAACCTGTCGCTTGGAATACAGGTGCTGAACGATTCGATCCGTGAATATGTATTCACAGGGGATGTCGATCTACACTCGGTGAACGGGGTCTGGGTGGATAACTCCTCGTCCAGCCAGACTTTAAAAACGGGAATATATTACAGCCCGGGCACAATAACACTGGCGGACACCTATACCAAGGGCCAAGTAACATTCATCGCCAACAGAATCATCATCAACAACAATGATACCGGCGGACTCATCACCCCTGTAATAATGCTCGTGCCCTACCGAGAGGAATTGCTCTTCTGGGCCAACGGTAGCTTAGGCAGCACAACGACGGATTATGACGGAGCTATACTAATACGTGGGATTTCAGACTGGCATGCCTGCGTCAACCTTGAAGGAGTGCTGTATGCTCCTAATGGAGAGATAGAGCTGGCCGGCAGCGGAAGGACCGGGTGGTTTGGATACACTGAGCCAGCTTCTATATATGGCAGCGCCCTCGTGGGAAAAGACCTGAGCATTGGTAATTCAGTAGCAGGATCAGGATCGTATTGGAATTTCTATAGGTACTAAGAGGGATACTTGTGAAAACTAAAAAAGGCCAGATTCTAGTACTTGTGCTGATGCTGATGGCAGTGGGACTGATAATCATGTCACCATTGCTCAGGTATCTGGATAGCAGCTTCAATGTGTATTCCAACAAATGGAATGAGGCCATGGCCTACTACACCGCTGATGCAATGATTGGAAAAATCTTCAACGACCTGTATGCGGCAAAAGATATTTATATATTGAATAATGCTGATACCTCAAGATATAACAATGAATCCGCAACAGGATGGCTCAACGGCTTCAAAATCAACACGTCAATCAGTAAATCGATCGCATTTAACCCACCCCCCCCCAACCAAGAAGCGGGCTGGATATATCTGGACCCGGCATGCTCCTTTGGTCTTGACACACTGGCGCACGATGACACTCACTACTTTCCGTTATATCTAAACGGCGGGATGAACGTAACAGTTAACTGGTACTTCATGGATCAACGATCTGGAACCTGCAATTATAACTGTTCAGGCAGCATGAAGATTACATATGAAAATGGCTCAACAGTGAAAGACGGCAACGGCTCAGATGTAGCTACCGGAGCAATCAGCAACGGCCTCAGTGTCGCGTTTGATAAACAGCTCAGCTGGGACGTTCCGGAAAGTGGGACCGGAAACTACACCATACAATTTCAAAATCTAGCCTATCGCTTCACAGGAAGCAGCTGCAGTACTAACCAATCCCGCGACATGGAGGTTATGTACGAGCCACCCACTTACAGCGGCATCGGAGAGACGGGTTACACGTGGGTCAGGCTGGGAGACACTATTGAAGGTAAGGTATATCAATACGAGGATTACACCATTACAACTATAGCAACCCTAGCCGCCACTGACACTGACATAGTACGCTTAGATGTCTGTGTGCGCCAGTTACCCGGACCTGGATATTACTGGCTGCCGCAGGAACTGGTAGTATTAACCTGGCAGTTGACATATCTTTAGGAACCGGGGATGAGGTGGAATTCTTCTGAGGAAAGACGGAGGAGTGTTTTCCTTTATTTTTGAAATTAGCATTGGAAACTAACAGGGAGAGGATAATAAATTTATCGGCTCTCCCTGCAGCGCAGGTGCTTGACATTTAATTATTTTCATAGTACATTCCTTTAACATAGTCTTTAAAAAAGGATTTATTGTGACATTACAACAACCATCTGAAAGACGGCCCAAAACGATAGACATCAATCTTCTTCCGTCTGAATACCGTCCGGCAAAAAAATCACGGCTAAACATAATATTATACGTAACGATTTTTGTGCTTGTTTGCGCCGTTGCCGTACTCATTGTTATGAAATCTGGCGTGGATAGTGATAGCAACTCTCTTAAGGCAGAGTTGAGCAGCCTTCAACAAGAGCTGGGAACATTACAGGAGAATAAAAACGAGGCGGATGGAATAAAAAGCCAGATCACCGCTGTTCAAAATCAACTTGCCATCGTGCAAGCGGATGACCAGACCTTCCACAACAGTAGTATATTATGGTCACAGGTAATAACTGAAATAGACGACCTCGTTCCAAGCAGCAAAATCACTTTATCAAGCATAAGCACTGCTACAGATGCTACAGGTAAAGCAACAGCGTCACTGAGCGGCACGTCCACTCGAAAAACATATGTTTATGATTTGGTGGTAGCCCTTAACGAAAGCGACTTTTTTACTGATATTGGCTTTAGCTTCGGTGATTGTCCGGATATAGAAAGCTGCAATTTTCACATCGAGGCTTTTGTAAGTAATATATCTCAAATGGAAGGCGGAGTTAATGAATAAACTCTCGCTTGGCAAGTTTTCCAAAGGAAACCTTTCATCAATGAAACTGCCGAAAGGCATTTCTATTACACAGGTGGTTTTAATTTTAGTTTGTATTGTTCTCTTGGTAATGACAGTTTACTTTGCTATATCATACTTCGGTGCTATAAGTGAAAGAACAGATTTAAACAGAAATATTCAGTTGAAACAGCAGCAAATAAATAGCATCGGGGGCCTCCAGAATATTGCAGCCCTTCAAAGCCAGCTTGAGGGTGCACAACAGGATTTAATCGATGACTCTCCGTTCCCTTTTGAGATAGACGATATCGAAACAACGAGGTTGATACTTCAAGCTGCAACAGACGCACACATCTCCTGCCTCCAATACAATCCTGCATCGGCGGATAGAGCCACATCTATCAATGGTCATCCGTATATAGACAATAGCTTCTCAATATCATCCTCCGGCGTAAGCTCAGCAGGAGAGAGGATCAGCAGAGTTATTAGATTCCTTAATAACATTGAGGAATTACCATATAACGCTATAAGAATTAGCGGACTCAGTATATCCAGGGTGGGAGAAGAGGATGATACGTGGTCAGTCGGTTTTTCTCTATCTATCTTATCCCAACAATAAAAGAGCGGCCTGATGTTTATTAAGGAGCGCCATTTATGAAACGCCTGAAGATGCCTAGAATACCAACAAGAATACCTTTGCCTGACCTGCCGAGCATTCATCGCCGCTCCTCACGAGAATCCAGTGATACAACAAAGAATGACGTCATACCGGCACCTGTAACTGAGACAGCACAAGATACGAAACCTGTAGAACAAACAAAAGAAGTTAATGATGTCGGACATCGCAAAGTAAACATTCCCAAAATACCCCTACCCAGCATATCCAAACCGAGCGCCCGCAAGCTGAGCGTGCCTAAGATACCCCTTCCCGGTATATCCATGCCGAGTAGATCTAAAAAATCATCTCCACAGGAAGAAAAGGTACAACCTGAAATCAATGAAAACATTACACCGATAGCAGCTTCGGCAAGCAGTGCCGATGCCACCGCACAGCCGGAAGAGAAAGCAACGCCGAAAGTCAGCATTTTTAAAAGAAACATCTTTAAAAAGCCTTCAAGCCATCAAACAAAAGAAAAAGAGGCCGTCAAGGAACCCGCGACTCCTCCGTCAACAGAACACGAATTATCTACTGACGCATTCTCCATATCCGGGCAACAGGTAAAAACCGTAACAACCGCGGAGAGTGCAGCTGCACCTCAACTAGGAGAGACCAAGCCTGCCCCAGAAGCACCTAAGGCAAAGGGCAAATCCAAAATCAGCATGCCTAAGCTTTCAAAGGTTAGCATGCCAAGTATGTCGCTAGGTAAAGGTGGAGCTAAATCTACGAGCAAACGCGTTAAAGGTAGCTCCAAATCTACAGGCAAACGCATTTTAGCTGTAACTATTGAAGGCACTGATATCAGGCTATTAAGCTATCATAATCAATCAGTGGAATCATGGAAAAGCGTATCATTTGACGCCCATCTCCTCAAAATGGGCCAGGTAGCTGATCCCGAAGGTCTTGGGGAAGTTATCAAAAAAGCGATAACAGGTATCGAAACTAACAGGTGTTACGTAATTTGCGCTCTGCCAGGTCTAAGATCTGTCTCCCGTATCATCACCATCCCAAATGTCGGTAAAAAAGAGCTTGACGCCGTAGTGCCCCGCGAAGTCAGAAGAACTATGACAGTTTCCGAAGAGGATAACTACTTTCACTGGCAGATTCTCCCATCAGAGACGGAAACGACTCAAACACATGTATTTCTCTTGGCAGTGCCTAAAGAACCAATGTCATTATTATTACGCGCATTCAGCCATGCTGGACTTAATCCTTCCAATATAGATCTGAAACCTTTAGCCCTGATGAGAGCAATTAACCAGAAGGACGCGATCATCGCAAATTGCGAAGGCAATAGCATGGAACTTGTAATCGTTTCAAACGATATACCTGTCTTGATACGCAGCGTGTTTCTGGGAGAAGGTGTGATAAACCAGGATTTTGCCGTCGGAAGAATCAGCGACGAGCTAGGGCGCACGATAGTAACATATAACGAAATCAACAAGGAACATCCGTTAGATCAGAACATTCCTGTATATCTTACCGGATCAGCAGCGGCAGGCGTACCCTTCGCTCTTAACGTTGCGGCATTGACAGGACGCACGGTACAACCATTAGAATCGCCCATACCACTTCCAGCAGATCTCCCCATAGCTGAGTATATGGTCAATATAGGGCTTCTCCTCAAAGTTGTATGACAACTGTCCTTACATCACTCTACTTTGCGCTGATCGGACTATTTGTCGGCAGTTTGTTGAATGTATGTATAGACAGGATTCCTGCCGGCGAGTCGATAGTTAAACCGTCCTCCCACTGCTCATCCTGTAAAAAAAGGATTCCGCAGAAAGACCTCATCCCACTCATAAGCTATATTTTGCTGAGAGGCCGCTGCAGATACTGCGGAGTCAAGATTACCATCCGCATCTTCATAGTTGAATTAACTACGGCGATCTTGTTCGGATTGATCACATGGCACTTCCTATCCCACCATGACGGACTGAGCGCACACATTGCTATCCCTCTTATATATGTCTGTATTTTCACCGTTATTTTCTTCATCGATTTGGAACAGCAGATAATTATCATTCATCCGATAGTTTCTACAGGAATAGTCCTGGCCCTTATATTCTCGCTGTTCTGGAACGGATTCGGGGAATACTGGCCTCAAGCAAGCATAGCTAACACCTACCTTGACGGAACAGCCAGTGCTCTCCTGGGAGGGGCCTCAGGCTTCGTCTTCATGATAGTGCCGTACTTAATCGCAAGAGCGCACTACAAAGCTGAAGGCATAGGGCAGGGGGACATATACCTGGGCATTCTGATCGGTATAGCAACCGGATTCCCGCTGGTTCTCCTGGCTCTGATGATAGGAGTCATTATCGGCGGTGTAACGGCCATTGCCCTGGTAGCCTTACGCCGAAAAAAGAGGAAGGATATGATACCATTTGGCCCGTTCCTGTCAATCGGAGCTGTGGCAGCCGTGATATGGGGACCGCAGATATTGCACTGGTATTCAAGCTGGTATCCCGCCGCCTAGGGAACAATACCTTTGACCTTACTTTTGTATTCAGCAAATCATAAAAAATATTGACAAAACGATTATACGTATGATAATCTTTCCTAATCTTCGGCATAACGTGATTTTAGCAAATGCGACTAAGAGAGTATTGACAAATATAAAATAGTATGGTAAGTTAATTCTAGATAAAATTGCATAAAATACGACATAGGATATATGTATTGCAAAGAGAAAATATACAAGAAAGGAGGTGATTTAAGATGAAGACATATAAAAACATAGGGTTCGGGCCAAGGAAAAGTAAAGGCGGTTTCACGCTAATCGAGTTATTGATCGTTATGGTCATTCTGGCAATCTTGGCCGGAGTCGTGGTAATGGCAGTAGGCGGCGTATTCGGAACAGCTAAATCGTCAGCGTACAACGCGGTTAAAGACGATATCCAGAACGCTGTAGTAGCTTATGCCACCGATAACCAGGGAAGTTTCCCATATAATATATCAGCAACCACATTTACCAATGCCAATTGCTCCACATGCTACGTTCTCAACATGAGCAAGCTACTTACAGCAAATGGCGGTATGCTGCGGCAGATTCCTGATGGCTGTGCCGATTTAGCTACACTCGATAACTGTGATGGCATACCCGCCGGACAGGAAGTTTACGACGTTTGTAAGGCCACTAACCACTATCTATGGGGAGCAGATTCTAAAGGAAATGTCTACTCCTTCTGTGATGACACCGGCGCTCCCGACAAGCTTTGCACATCTAACAACAGCGGTTACCAGGGCCAATTCCCGTAAACTCGGTTAAGAGTGAACATGGCCTGATTTAGAACCCAAAGAACAACGGAAGCGCCTCCAGAAATGGGGGCGCTTCTTATTTCCCCTCCCGTTTATAAGTGGAACGGATTCCCTTCAATTGACACAGATATGGTAGCATAGTAAGATGTTCATACAGGTCATTTATAATAACCCTAAGCGGTCTAAATTTAATGCTCGCAAAAGTATTAAGCTGTGCTGTAGTCGGCCTCGACGGCTGTATTGTTGAGGTGGAAGTCGATATTTCCCCCGGGCTTCCCGCTTTCAATATCGTCGGTCTGCCGGACACGGCGGTGCAGGAGGCCAAGGAAAGGACCCGCGCCGCAATAAAGAACAGCGGCCTGATGTTCCCCGCCAAGCGGATAACGGTTAATCTAGCCCCCGCCGATATGAAGAAGGAGGGACCGGCTTACGATCTTCCCATCGCAGTGGGTATATTGATTTGCTCAGGGCAGATAACGGCAAATGTAACAAAGACGGTATTCCTCGGAGAGCTATCGCTTGATGGCAGCTTACGTCATACGCACGGCATCCTCCCCATGGTAGCGCTCGCCATCGAGAACGGCTTGCACTCTATCTTTGTCCCGGCTGTTGACGCCCGCGAGGCTTCACTGGTTCAGGAAGCAAAGATACTGCCCGTAAATTCACTATCGGAGTTAGCAAAACACTTAAATAATGAGCTGTATATCTCTTACTACCAATCAGATACAGAACTGGAAAATACAACATTCATATCTGAAATAGACCTAGCCGATATCAAAGGGCAGGAACACGTTAAGAGAGGGCTTGAAGTAGCCGCAGCCGGAGGGCACAATTTCCTGATGAGCGGACCGCCAGGCAGCGGCAAGACGCTTCTGGCACGCTCTCTGCCATCGATACTGCCAAAGATGAGCAGGGCGGAGGCGCTGGAGGTCACGAAGATCTACAGCATCAGCGGCCTCCTGCCATGCGACACGCCTCTCATAATGCAGCGGCCGTACCGCGCCCCGCATTACACCATCTCCAACGCCGGACTGGTCGGTGGGGGACACTGGCCCAGACCGGGTGAAATAAGCCTGAGCCACAGAGGCGTCCTGTTCCTTGATGAGCTGCCTGAGTTCGGGCATAACGTACTGGAGGTATTGCGACAGCCGCTGGAGGATAAAATAGTGACTATCAGCCGGGCGCAGGGAAGCGTCACCTTTCCGGCAAACTTCATGCTGCTGGCCGCCATGAATCCATGCCCGTGCGGATACTTCAATGATCCGATAAAGGAATGCACCTGCTCCCCGAGCACAATATCGCGATATCAAAAACGTATCAGCGGACCACTCCTCGACAGAATAGACATGTTTGTTCAGGTACCCCGCATAGAATACGATAAGCTCGCAGACAACCACAAAGGCGAAACCTCCGAAATCGTTCGGACAAGGGTTGAGGAAGCCCGCGATATCCAGCGTACCAGGTTTGCCGGAACCAGGATCGCCTGCAACGCTGAGATGTCCCCATCTCAAGTGAAGGTATTTTGCCAGATAGAATCTGAGGCACAACAACTGCTAAAAGCGGCCATGCAGCAACTGGCACTTTCAGCCCGGGCCTTTCATCGCATACTTAAGCTAGCACGGACCATTGCCGACTTAGCAAAGGAACCCACTATTCACGTAAGCCATTTAGCTGAGGCGCTCCAATACAGACCGAGAAGCCTGATACAGTAATCATGAGAGCACCATGATTGTGCAACAAGCCGTTCATTTCCTTAATAAAAAATACACCGCCAACGACGTTGGCGGTGTATTTAATTCCAACTCAAATTGCTGACTACGGCATATAGGCCAAAGCTACAGCTATCGATACGGCTATAAGAATAATCGATAGCACAATGGCGACAAACTGCCAGGAGGTAAGGAAGCTCTTCAATACCATCTTGGCGGCCTCAATTGATCTGGCATGGGCATCTTCAACCGCTTTGTCAACCATAGCCTGTGTTTTCTTCATGATATCAGAGAATGCGTCCTCAGTAGCTTTTACAGCAGCCTCAGCCTTGGACCTTGCTTCAGCAGCAGTCCTTTCCGCTCCCCTGGCCGCAGCCTCAGCGGCTTTAATGGCTTGATCAGCCCTACGCTTAACGTCAGCCGCAATCTCCTCTGCCTTCGCCGTCATTGCCTCTGCTTTTCGCAGCGCCTCGGCAACCGCGCCTTCAATAGTCTTTATGGCCTCACTGGTTTTGGACTGGATCTCAGCCGCTAACTTGCCCAGAGCTTCCAAATATGCATGCATGGCACGAGTAGCAGCAGCAAGAGCTTTGTCACCGGCTGCGCTGGCAAGATCAGATGCCGCACGAGCCTTCTCCACCGTCTTCATTCCATTAGACGCTGCTCCCTTTGCCTGCTTGCCGGAGTCGGCAACCTTCTCAGCCAGTGTACCTGATAATGCTGCTGCAGCCCTCAGCGCTTCGTCACCAGCCAGATCAGCGAAATCGGATTTTCTATCCAATTCCTCTGCTATAAACAATGTCTCTTGCGACACTTTTTTCGCAAAATAACCAGCCTCCTGCGCTTTATCTATGTTATTTAGATTCGGAGCTTTCGTTACTGCATCCGCAGCTGCATCAGCAGCCTTCGCTGCTTCCTTTGCCTGCTTGATAGCCTCGTTCGCAGCTTTAATAGCCACGTCTACAGCTTCGCTAGCAGCATAGGCCCTCTCCTGTGCCCTAAGACCTTCCTCCTCGGCTTCTGCCGCTCTCTCAGAAGCAATCCTGCTAGCTATATCAGCTACTTCAGCAGCCCTTGCTTCAATTTCCTGTGCCCTGCGCGCAACTTCCGCTGCTATGTCCTCTGCCCTGCGAGCAGCCTTTTCCGCAATTTCAGCTGCTTTTCTCAACGCCTCGGCAATAGCACGATTTGCAGCTTCAATAGCCTTATCGCCAGCTATACTGGCGGCATCAGAAGCGCTGCGAGCCTTCTCAGCCAACTTCATTCCGGAAGCTGCCGCATTTCTGGCCTGGGTTCCAGCCTCAGCAACCCTCTCACCCAAAACCCCTGTTAACATAGAAGCAGCTTTTAGCGCCTCATCGCCCGCTAATTGAGCGAAATCAGCCTTTCTCGCTAATTCCTCGGCAGCAGCTAACGTTAAAGCCGCCTCTCTCTTAGCCTGGGCGCCGGCCCTGCCGGCTATTTCAATATTATCTATAGTTGGATTTGCAGTTACATTGCTGGCAGCCGCCTCAGCAGCCTTGGCCGCCTCCTTAGCCCTCTTTATTGCCTCGTTTGCAGCCTTCATAGCTGCTTCCAAAGCCTCGGTAGAAGCATAGGCCCTCTCCTGAGCCCTGAGCCCTTCCTCCTCGGCCTGCGCCGCCATCTGGTCAGCAGCCGTACTGGTTATACCAGCCACCTCGACTGCCTTAGCCTCAATCTCTTCCCCTCTGCGAGCAGCTTCCGCCGCCGCTTTTTTAGCTTCGGCAGCAGCCCTGGCAGCACGCTCCGCTTCCTCTTGCGCCGCCCGCAATGCAGCCTCAGCTATTTTCCTAGCCTCTTCTGAAGAAAGCCCGGCTTCCTTGGCCCTCTCTATTGCTTCCTTCGCAGCTTCCTCAGCCCGTCTTGATGCTGCCTGGATATCCTGTCCAGTTGCATTTGCCTCAGCAGCCCGTAAAGCAGCCTCGTTTGCAGCCTGTATCGCGGCTTCCGCAGCCTTCGCTGCCTCTTTAGCCGCCTGCTCCGACCTGCGCAGGGCGTTAGCTATATCCCAGATGTTCTCATCGATCTCATCCAGAATAGCAGGGAGGGTTTTTGTAGCTATCTTGAAAGTACCTTTGCGGGCTACTTCTTTATCAACATCAGTCTGTTGTTTCTTCTCTTCCTCGGGGTTGCCTTCCGGTTTCTTTCCCATTTTCGTCTCCTTATAAAAATCCTAATTAATTATATCCAGTTCCTAAAATAACGCAAATGTCCCAGTGCCGCCGCCGGGACTGGGACCATATCCTAACAACTTACTATAATTACGCTTCTTCAAGCTCAAGACCATACCACCCCAACTCCAACCATGATTTAAACTTATCTAATACAATTTACCTGACAAAAACGATACCCCCCTATGGGAGCAGACTGGACATATATACCATACACATTAACCATTGTCAAGTATAACCTACTTCTGGCTCATTGACATAGCGCATACGCTTAAACTAAAATCACGTCGAAGGTGGCAAGAGTGAATATTAACGAAATTCGAGAGGCATATCTTAAATTTTTCGAGGAGAAGGCGCACCTGCGCGTAGCAAGCTCCTCACTGGTTCCAAAGTCAGACCCGACCCTGCTGCTGACATCAGCGGGGATGGTTCAGTTCAAACGATATTTCACCGGAGAGGCGATCCCACCCAAGCCGCGACTGACCTCGTGCCAGAAGTGCTTCCGCGTGACGGATATCGACGACGTCGGCGATGCGCGGCATCTCACGTTCTTTGAGATGCTGGGAAACTTCAGCATAGGCGACTACTTCAAGAAAGAGGCCATCGCCTGGGCATGGGAGTTCGTCACCGAACGATTGAAGATGCCGCCAGAGCGCCTATGGGTAACAATATATAAGGACGATGAAGAGGCATTTCAGTACTGGCAAGACATCGGCTTCCCCAGGGAACGGATAAAACGCTTCGGAGCCAAAGAGAACTTCTGGGGCCCGGCCGGCGACAGCGGGCCCTGCGGCCCGTGCAGCGAGCTGCACTACGACTTCGGCAAGGAGATCGGCTGCGGCAAACCGGATTGCGGTCCCAACTGCGAGTGCGGACGCTTTGTGGAGATGTGGAACCTGGTATTCACGCAGTACGATCAGCAGAAGGACGGCAGCCGCGTCCCGCTGCCCAAGCCCAACATCGACACCGGAATGGGACTGGAGCGCACCGCCGCCATCATGCAAGGCGTTACGACGGTGTACAAGACCGACGCCTTCAAGCCGATGATCGAACACATCAGTAAGCTGGCCAGCAAACGCTACGGCGAGAACGAGGAAAACGACCGGGCCATACGCATCCTGTCCGACCACTCGCGAGCGATAACATTTCTAATCGCCGACGGAGTGATACCGTCGAATGAAGGCCGCGGCTACGTGCTGCGGCGGGTGCTGAGACGCGCCGCGCTCTTCGGCAGGAAACTGGGTTTAGAGGAGCTGTTCCTCTGCAACCTGGCGACCGAGGTCATCAAGCGCATGGGCGCTGCATATCCCGAGCTCAAGCGCGAGCAGAAGTTCATCCTCAGCACCATCGAGGCGGAGGAATCGCGGTTCCGCGAGACGCTCAACATCGGATTAAACCTGCTGGACGAGATGATAGACGGCATCAAGAAATCGGGTAAAAAGACCATCAGCGGAGACGACGCTTTCAAGCTCTACGATACCTACGGCTTCCCCCTCGACGTAACCAAAGAGATAGCGGCTGAGAATGGTCTGAAGGTCGACATGGAAGGCTTCGAGCGCGAGATGAGCAAGCAGCGCGAAAAGGCGCGCTCCGTGCACAAGTTCAAGACCGACGATAAAGCGGCGACCAAGCTGTATACCAGAGAGAACCTGCCGGAGGTCTGCTTCATAGGCGACGACTGTTCAAAGCTGAAGCACCGCAGCGATATTTTAATGATAACTGCAAAAGGGGCCAAGACGGCGAAACTGTCGCAGGGCGACGAAGGCGAGATCGTACTGCGCGAGACGCCCTTCTACGGAGAGATGGGCGGACAGCTGGGAGACAGTGGCGAAATAGTCGGACCGCACGGCCGCTTTGTAGTGGAGGATACATATCATATAGGGCATGAGCTGACCATCCACCGCGGCAAGGTGGCGGAGGGATACATACCCGCCGAGGAGATAGTTGTGGCCCAGGTGGACGAAGAACGCCGCAGGGACATCGCGCGCAACCACACGGCCACACACCTGCTCCAGTCGGCGCTGCGCCAGGTGCTCGGCGAGCACATACGGCAGTCCGGCTCGCTCGTATCGCCGGACTACTTCCGTTTCGACTTCACGCACCAGAAAGCCCTCACCGCGGAGGAGCTAATAAAGATACAACACATCGTGAACGACAACATACGCCGCAACTACAAAGTGACGGCTACAATCATGCGCTACAAAGAAGCCATCGAGACAGGCGCGCTGGCCTTCTTCGACGAGAAGTACGGCGACGAGGTGCGCGTGATGGAGGTCGGCAAGCCGTCGATATCCACCGAGCTGTGCGGCGGCTCTCACGTCTCGGCCACAGGAGAGATCGGCCTCCTCTGCATCATAGGCGAGAGCAGCATCGGCGCCGGCATACGGCGCATCGAGGCCGTCACCGGCAGGGGAGCGGAGAAATACATCGAGGGCAAGCAGGCGCTGATCGACGGGATCGCCGAGACGCTCAAGACCAAGCCTGCCGACATCGTCAACCGCATAGCCGCATTGCAAAAAGAGATCGATACCATTCGCAAGAAGGCATTGAGCGCGGAGCAGCAATCGCTCAAGGGAGACGCCGTCTCGCTGATGGATAAAATCGTCGAGGTGAACGGGGTGCGCGTGCTGGCCGCCAGGGTCTCTGCATCTGACATGGACGCGCTGCGCAAGATGGGCGACCTGATAAAAGAACAGTCCGGCAGCGTGCTGCTGGTGCTGGCGGCAGAGTTTGACGATCAGGCCAACTTCATCGCCATGGCGACCACGGATCTCGTTGCTAAAAAAGTGAGTGCTGGGCATATTATTAAACATGTCACACAAGCGATCGGCGGGCGCGGCGGCGGCAGGGCGGAGATGGGGCAGGGCGGCAGTAAGGATGTTACGAGGATCGACGAAGCTTTAAAACTTGTAAAGGATATGGTGACCGAACATGGCGATCATCGGGCTTGATGTCGGCGACAAACACATCGGAGTAGCCATGTCCATCGGAACCATAGCTATACCAGTAGCTGTAATCAAGAGGACGGAGGAAGAGGAGGACATGGAGCGGATCGCAGCCCTGACCAGCGATTATGATACTGAGATGATTGTGATCGGGCTTCCGCGTTCCATGGACGGCAGCATCGGCGCTCAGGCCGAACTTGTTATCGATTTTGCCAAGTCGCTTTCAGATTATATTGATATCCCGATCGACATGTGCGACGAACGCCTCACCACCGTCACCGCAGACCAGCTGCTCAGGGAAAGCGGCGCTAAACGCAAGCAGCGCAAAGCAAATATCGATGCGATGGCCGCTGCCGTCATCCTTCAGGCTTATCTTGACGGGAAAAACAGATGACAAAACTCGTTGGCATAATCGGCTATCCGGTAGGGCACTCCGTATCCCCGCAGATGCAGCAGGCTGCTTTCGACCACTATAAGCTGGACATCCGGTATGAACTCTGGGAGACAGCTCCTGACAAGCTCGCCTCATTTGTCGAGATACTGCGCCAGCCGCAGTATCTGGGAGCAAATATCACCGTCCCTCATAAGGGGGCTATGCTGAAACTGGTCGATGAGCTTGAAGCCCTGGCCTCTGAGGTGGGAGCAGTCAACACTGTCGTCAATAGGGATGGACGGCTGCTCGGCTTCAATACCGACGCCGTCGGCTTCCTCAAAGCGTTAAGCAAAGATGGAGGTTTCGACCCAGAGGAGAAGCACGCGGTGGTCCTCGGAGCCGGCGGGGTAGCGCGCGCGGCGACCTTCGCGCTATCCAAAGCGGGGATAAAATCGCTGACCATCACCGACATCGACATGGACAGGGCGCACAAGCTGAAGGACGATCTTGAGCGCAGTCTGGCACGAACGCAGGGGAAACCACCGCGAAGCTGCTACGACGCTAAAGATATAACATGGATCGACTCGCTTACATATAAGATGTGGCCTATCCCGGAGATAAAGGTATTTTCATTAAAAGATCCGCTGTTCAAGAGCGCCGTATCGGATTGCCATCTGATCGTCAACTGCACACCGACAGGAATGAAGCACAGCGCCACCGAGAAGGAATCCCCGCTGGATGCCAGCCTTATACCCAATAGAGCATTTGTGTATGATGTGGTGTATAATCCTCTGGTAACAAAATTACTGTCAGAAGCTAAAGAAGCAGGAGCAACTACTCTCAACGGATTACCAATGTTAGTATATCAGGGCGCGATAGCTTTCGAATTGTGGACAGGCAGGGAGGCTCCTGTTAACGTAATGTTTAAAGCGGCTGAAAAAGCCCTATGAAGTGAGAGGAAAACGATGAACACTGATATAACAAGCAGGCGCTGCGGATACTGCAAAGGTGCAAAAAAGATAAAAAAATCAGAGTTTGGCATCAGTGTTATAGGCTGCCCGATATGCCAGGCGACTGGCACGGTTAGAGTCCCGGAAAAGTACGCCATATGCGGCCACTGCGACGGCACAGGCAGGATATATTCGGGTTTTGCCAATGCCAAAACTTCCATATGCGAAGTATGCGAGGGCAAGGGCTGGGCCAAGCCAGCCTGAGCCTGGGAGGGAGAGCAATGTTCCGCTATTTAACCGCAGGCGAATCTCACGGTAAAGGCTTGATAGCGATCATCGATGGAATGGTAGCCGGACTGCCACTCGATGAAGATTACATTGCCCGCAACCTAGCGCGACGACAGGGCGGATATGGCCGCGGCGCCCGCATGAAAATAGAACAGGACCATGCCGAGATCATCTCCGGCATACGTTACGGTCTGACCATCGGTAGTCCTATTTCTCTACTAATAAACAACCGCGACTGGGTAAACTGGCAGGAGGCAATGTCGGTCGCTCCTGCTGCAAAGCAGAGCGAACCGGTGACGCGCCTGCGTCCCGGACACGCCGACCTGGCAGGGACAAAGAAGTATGGGCTCGACGATGTGCGCCCGATACTGGAACGGGCCAGCGCACGCGAGACAGCCGCGCGTGTAGCCGTAGGCGCAGTAGCATGCCGCTTTCTGGAAGAGTTCGACATCGCGATAAAAAGCCACACCTTAGCCATAGGCGACGCGCGAATCGACCGTGTAAATATCGATAAAATCGACTGGGCCAGGGTGGAGAAATCACCAGTGCGCTGCGCGATGCCAAAAGTAGAGAAAACCATGATCGCCGCCGTAGACGCAGCCAAAGCGGCAGGCGACAGCGCAGGCGGAGTCTTTCAGGTAATCGCCACCGGCGTACCGATAGGATTAGGAAGCCATGTGCAGTGGGACCGCCGTCTCGACGGCAGGATAGCGCAGGCGATGATGAGCATTAACGCCGTCAAGAGTGTAGAGATAGGCGACAGCTCAGCGATTGCGGGGCTGAAAGGCTCGCTGACGCACGACATGATCAAATACGATAGAACGAAGCGGGAGTGGAGCCACGCTACGAATCACGCCGGAGGCATCGAGGGCGGCATCAGCAACGGCGAGGCGATAACGGTCACAGTGCTGGTGAAACCTATCCCCACACTGAGCAAACCGCTTCCTTCAATAGATCTCAAAACAGGTAAGCGCGTCGACGCGCATATCGAACGCAGCGACGTGTGCGTGGTGCCGACGGCGGGCGTAATAGGCGAGGCAATGCTGGCTATAGTGCTGACCGACGCCATTTTTGAGAAGTTCGGCGGCGACCATCTCAAGGAAACAATACGCAATTACAGGAATTACATTAAGACGATTTAAAATTGTCATTATACGTAGGGACAGGCCTTGTGCCTGCCCGCCAAATGGGCGACCACGAGGGTCGCCCCTACATAAAACGGTTTAAGGCGTCATGATGCATAAAGATAACATAATCATAATCGGTTTTTCCTTTACCGGGAAATCGGTAGTGGGTAAACTGGTTGCCCAGAAACTCGGGTGGGAGTACATAGACAGCGACCACGCGATAGCAGCTGCCGTTGGTAAACCGGTGCCGGCCATATTCGCCGAAAAAGGTGAAACTCACTTCAGAAATCTGGAGCGCGAAATGCTGCAGAAATCGTGCAGCAGAAAGCAAAAGGTGATCGTTACCGGCGGCGGGGCCATCATGGATCCGCAAAATCGCGAACTCTTCCTGCAATCCGGCGTTGTTATCTGTCTGGAAGCACAACCGAAGACCATCTACAAACGGCTTCTGGAATCGACGCAAATGACGGACACTGTAGTGCGACCTCTACTGAATACAGCCGACCCGCTGGCACGCATCATCCAGCTCAAAGCGTTGCGGCAATCATACTATGCTATAGCAGATCGAGCCATGTACACCGATAATCTCACAGTAAACCAGACCGTTGAAGGCGTGATCAGCGCATTCGAGCAGGTCAAAGCGCAGAGGAAAGACACCGCTAAACAGACGACGCCGTTCATCGTAACCACAGCTACAGAAAGCTATCCGGTCTTCGTCGGCTGGGGGCTGCTGGAGAGCCTGGGGCGGAGGATGCTCCAATGCGGGCTGAGAGGCTCCGCCGTAATAATCAGCGACGACAACGTATTCTCCCGTCACGGCGGCAAAACGATAAAGTCGCTAAAGGATGCCGGATTCAAAACGGAATCCTATATCGTGCCGGCGGGAGAATCGACCAAAACTATAGACACAGCGACCAAGATATACAACCGGCTGGTCAAACTACACACCGAGCGCGG
This sequence comes from Dehalococcoidia bacterium, assembly GCA_041653935.1. Classification (GTDB taxonomy): domain Bacteria; phylum Chloroflexota; class Dehalococcoidia; order E44-bin15; family E44-bin15; genus JAYEHL01. Next base: position 482,041 of record JBAZEO010000001.1, read on the forward strand.
ACACGCCATCGTTGCGCTGGGCGGCGGCATGGTGGGCGACCTGGCCGGCTTCGCCGCAGCGACATTCCTGCGCGGCCTGCCTCTCGTTCACGTGCCAACATCGCTCATGGCCATGACCGACTCGTCGATAGGCGGCAAGGTGGCAGTTAACCACCCCAAGGCTAAAAACTTGATCGGCTCTTTCTATCAGCCGCGCCTGGTGCTGGCCGACGTGAGCACGCTCAAGACGCTGCCCAAGCGCGAGCTAATCTCCGGATGGGCCGAGGTAGTCAAGCACGCCATGATCCTCGACGCCGAATTCCTCGATTTACTCGAAAATAATACCGACAACTTATCAAAGCTCAAGCCCGCCAGGATCGCAGAGGCCATAAGACGCAGCGCCTATATCAAATCGACCGTGGTCGGCGAGGATGAGAAGGAACAGCGCAAACGCATGGTGTTGAACTACGGCCACACCATCGGGCACGGGCTGGAGACGGCTACCGGCTACGACAGGCTGCTGCACGGGGAAGCGGTATCCATCGGCATGATGGGGGCGGCTATGCTCAGCGAACGGCTAGGCCTGATACCGCACAGGATCGTGGTGCGACAGAAGAAATTGCTCGAACGTTTCGGCCTGCCCACGTCATACTCCAACGTAGGAATCGACTCGATACTCAAGGCCATGGCGCTCGATAAGAAAGTGAAAGAGAAAAGCATTCAGTGGGTGCTGCTAGACGGCATCGGCAAGACGACCTTCCGCGACGACGTTCCTCAAAAAGACGTGCTGAACGTGATTAATAAACTCATCGTGTAATAATTGTAGGGTGGGTCTTGACCCACCGTCATATAATTCAACTTGGCGGGTTAGAAACCCGCCCTACGTCTTAGCCCCATAGGTCTATTGCGTCCTCATGATATTATCAGGTAGTATGTTGACGCAACATCGAATCCAATACGAGAGGTTTAAACCAACTCATGGTCAGCTGCAACATAGACGATAGCAAGCGCCCATCCAACTCAAGGTGGAGCAGAGGGATATTCCCCTACATCCGCGTGCTCAAGCCGCGCGAGACAGTGCTGTTAACCTTTATCGGCCTATGCTCCGGTCTAGTGGCAGGCGCAAGTATCGAACATTTCGAGATAGGCAGGATATTACTGGCGACGCTGGCGCTATTGCTGGGCAACGGAGGCACCAACGGCCTGACCAACTACATCGACCGCGACCTGGATGCCAGAATGGAGAGGGTCAGACATCGGCCGCTGCCATCAAAGCAGATCGACCCGCCACAGAAGATGCTGCCCTGGGCCATCAGCCTGGTGATAGCGGGGTTAATAATCGCATGGTTCCTCCACTGGCTGTGCTTCACCTTCGCCGCCGCAGGCGTTATCGTAGCGATCACGTTCCGGAAAAGGGTGACATGCGTATTCCCGCAGGGCGCTCTGGCAGGCTGCGCACCGGTGTTCATCGGATATACGGCTATCAGCAAGGACGTAGATTTAACATTGCTCTTCCTCTGCCTATTGATAACCATCTGGATACCGCTGCACGTATGGAGCCTGATGATCTCGCACCGCGACGACTATCGACAGGCGGGCATCACATACTTCCCGCTGTCACTCGAGGTCAAGGACTCGGTCAAGATGCTGCCGGTATTGGCCGTGCTGCTCGTTGCGCTCTCACTGGCGCTCTACTTCGTCGGACACTTCCACTGGCTGTACCTGGCAACGGCATGCTTCATGGGAATCCTCACGATTACATCAACGACGCGCCTGATATATAGAAAACTCTCCAGCGAATCGTGGAAGATATACAAATTGACCGCCTTCCCATATCTCGGCATACTCTTCCTCGCCATGGCTTTAGACGTCTGGCTGCTGTAGGAGAAGCGATGGATTTTAATCTCTGCGAACATCATAAGATGATCCGCAACGCGGCTAAGGATTTCGCCGATAAGTCGGTGCGGCCTATCGCCGCGGAGATCGACCGCAGGTGCGAGTTCCCTTCAGCCCTGGTAAAGCAGATGGGACAGATGGGGTACTTCGGCCTGCAATACCCGGCCAAGTATGGAGGCAGCGACGCGGGCTATATCGGGCTGGCGCTCGCAGCCGAGCAGCTATCGCAAGCATCGATGGTCACCGGAGCGATCATGGGTGTGATGAGCCTGACCGGTGAGGCGCTGCTGCATCATAGCACCGAGAAGCAGAAAGAAACATTTTTGAAGCCGATGGCGAGCGGAGACATGCTCGCATCATTTGCCTTCACCGAGGCCGCCACCGGCTCCGATCCATCATCTATCGAGACTAAAGCCCAGCTTCACGGCGGCGATTATATTATTTCAGGCCAGAAACAGTTCGTCGCCATGGCCCACGCATCCAATCTGGCGCTCGTCTTTGCCAGGGACGAAACGGAGAGGATCAGCGCCTTCATGGTCGACACTTCATCGCCGGGATTCGAGATACGCCACCCCTGCGCCACCATGGGCGCGCGCGGCCTGTGCCCCTCAGTCGTCTATCTGGACGACATGCGTATCCCTAAAAAGAACATGGTCGGCAAGAAGTCCGACGGCTACAACATCATGCTGGAAGCGATGAGCATCGGCAAGCTTGTCACCGCCGCAGAGGCTGTCGGTGTGGCGCAGGAGGCGCTCGACCTGTCGCTGGCATACGCCCGCGAGCGCACCGCCTATCAAAGACCGATCGGCGACCTGCTGTCGATAAAGTGGCTCCTTGCTGAAATGCACGTCCGCATCGAGGCCTCGCGCCTGTTGGCATACGAGGCCGCCGCGCTGCGCGACGAAGGTAAGAGCATCATGAAAGAATCGGCCACGGCGAAGCTGTTCGCCTCGCAATCGGCTGTTGACGTCACGCGCATGGCCATGCAGGTGCACGGGGCCTACGGATATATGAGCGACATGGCCGTCGAGCGTCTGTACCGCGACGCCAAGCTGACAGAGATATATGAAGGCGTCTCCGAGATACAGCGCACCATCATAGCCAACAGCCTGCTGAGGGACAACGCTTGAGCTTCAAGCTGACCAACCGCTGTCCCGCCACGTCCGCCCGCGCCGGCATACTATCGACTGCGCATGGCGACGTGCCAACGCCGGCCTTCGCGCCGGTAGCCACACAGGCATCGGTAAAGGCGCTCAATCCGGAAACAGTCGCCAGCCTCGGCGCAAAGATACTTCTGTCGAACACCTATCACCTCTACCTGCGTCCGGGCGTCGATGTCATCGGTAAATTCGGCGGCCTGCATAAATTCATGAACTGGCCGGGGCCGATCCTCACCGACAGCGGGGGCTATCAGGTGTTCAGCCTGTCGCACCTGCGCAAGGTGAGCGACGACGGGGTCACCTTCCGCTCACACCTCGACGGCAGCGAACATTTCATCTCTCCGGAGCTGGCCATACAATATCAAGAAGCAATTGGAGCCGATATAATCATGGCCTTCGACGAGTGTCCGCCTTACACGGAAAAACGCAGCGAAATCGAAGAGGCGGTAATTCGCACCAACCTCTGGGCCGAACGCTGTCTGAAGGCTAAAAAAAGAGCGAATCAGGCCATCTACGGAATCGTCCAGGGGGGTGGATTCGCCGATCTGCGCCGGCTTTCCGCAGAGGCCATCACCGCAATGAACTTCGACGGCTACGCCATCGGCGGGCTGAGCCTGGGCGAGCCCAAGGAGATAACTAACAATATGCTGCAGGAGACCGTGCGGCTCCTCCCCGACGATAAAGTGCGTTACCTGATGGGCGTGGGCTCGCCGGAGGACCTGCTCAATGGTATCGCACACGGCATCGACCTGTTCGACTGCGCATTGCCGACGCGCATCGCCAGGAACGGCGGGTTCTTCACAAGATACGGACGAAAAATAATACGCAACGCTCAGTATGCAGACCTCAATGCTCCACTCGACGATGAATGCGACTGTTATACCTGCCGCAACTTCTCCGCCGCCTACCTGCACCACCTCTTCCGCTGCAAGGAGCTGCTGGCCTACAGCCTGTCCACGATACACAACCTGCACTTCATACTGAAACTGGTAGCCGATACGAGACAAAGTATAATCGATGGAAGGTTCAAGGAATTCAAAGAGGCGTTCCTCAGCACATACGAACCGACCGACGAAACGGTGCGGCTGGCCCAGATGGAGAAGGGGAGAAAGAATCAGAGGGCCAAGTTCAGCGAGAACCAGTCACGATGCGATGAGGATGAGAGTATATGTTGAACTGTCCTCCGCGGACGAACCCCACCAGCGTAACGCCGTAATCGACGGCCTCCGCGACAGCCAGGGTTGTCGGCGCAGCGATCGTAACCACTATCGGAATGCCCACCCTCACCACCTTTTTCATCGCCGATATCGTCTGACGGCATGAGGTCACAATCACACAATCGCACATCTCGAACCCGTTCCTGATCGCGAGGCCGATGGCCTTATCGATAGCACAGTGCCTGCTGATATCCTCAACGAAGAACATGATATCGCCGTGAGCGATGCCGACTATATGAGTTCCGCCGGTCTTTATATGCAGCGGGCAATTCTTTCCCAGTTCCTCTGCCCAGCTCAAGATTTGAGCATCGGTAGCCTGCAAATCTGAGTCGATAACATCCGGCTTGCGCATCCTCGAACGTCGTTTGCGCGATACTAATATGGTGTTGCCCTCGACTGTGATATCAATATCGGACGGAGACGCAATGCCCTCATCGAACAGATAACCCAGGGCGAGTTCCTCCAGATGCTCGGCCAGACCGGTCAGTCGCCGATGCACCTTGCCGTCTATTTTGATAACGACCTCTGTCTCGCGAATCACGGAGTCCGTCTGCGAGACCTTCTCGCTATCAACAACCTTCAGTATTTTCAGCTTATCGTAATGCATCGCACCTTCCTTGAATGAGGGGACTCCGTAGGGGCGAAAAATTTTTCGCCCCTACAAAACGGATTTGATTCGAAATAATTTATCCCCCGCTAACACAACTGCCGATGATTATTATACCATCGGCAGTTTTCATACCAAATATTCAGCTAATAGCGAATTTTAAATCTAGTTCACCGCGCCGGTAAGGAACTTCACTATATCGCTGGAGGGGGTTCCAGGGCCGAATACGGCGTTGACCCCGATCTTCTTCAGGGCGGGGACATCCTCCTCAGGAATGATGCCGCCCGCAACTACTACGACTTTGAGCCCCTTCTTCTTAAGCTTGTCCATAACCATAGGGAAAATATCCAGGTGCGCCCCGGACAGGATGCTGAGCCCCACCACATCGACATCTTCCTGAAGGGCGGACTCGGCTATCATATCCGGAGTCTGGCGCAGCCCGCTGTAGATAACCTCCATGCCGGCATCGCGCAGGGCGCGCACCACGAACTTGGCACCGCGGTCGTGACCGTCCAGTCCCGGTTTAGCAACAAGAACCTTTATCGTCTTCGCCATACAGATCACCTTTCCTTACTTCTTTATCTTCTGCACGAGCTCTAAGAGTACGCCCCTGGTCGCCTTGGGATGTATGAAAGCTATCATCCCGGCCATGCCCTTGCGCGGTTTCTTATCGATGAGCGCCACGCCCTTGGCCTCCAGGGCTGCGAGCTCTTTTTCGAGGTTTTCAACCTCAAACGCTATGTGATGTATGCCCTCGCCCTTGGTCTCCACGAACTTGGCGATGCCGGTGTCCGGCTTTACCGGCTGAACGAACTCGATGTGCACGCCGCCGATATTAACCGCGGCCGCCTTCACGCCCTGATCCGGTATCTCCTCCTCGTGTTCGCTCTTTACACCGAAGACGTCGCCCCAGACCTTCAGGACTTCGTCGATGTTCTTCACCGCTATCGCTATATGATCAATCTTCTTAAGCATTTAATCCTCCTAAAATCTTTCGATCTGTCTCAATTAAAACGCGGCGAACTCACGCTGCTCGCCGAAGACGCCGCGCAGAACATCGCATATCTCGCCGATGGAGGCGTAGGCAGCCGTGCACTCGATTATGGCCGGCATCGTGTTCTCTTTGCCTTGTGCCACCTTCTTCAGGTTATCAAGGGCCTTCTTTGTTGCCGCGTTATCCCTCTCGCTCTTCACCTTCTTAAGACCAGCGATCTGCTTCTTGGCCACCGCAGGATCAAGCCGCAGGAGAGGCAGCTTGGCGTAGGTCGACTGGAACTTATTGACGCCGACGACGACCCTGTCTCCGGTCTCAACGGCCTTCTGATAGCGGTAGGCGCTGTCGCTGATCTCGCGCTGCTGGAAGCCCTGCTCGATGGCAGTGAGCGCGCCGCCCATTTTGTCTATCTTGGCGATATATTCCTTAGCCTCAGCCTCAAGTGTATCGGTCAGTTTCTCCACATAGTATGAGCCGCCCAGCGGATCGATGGTGTCGGCAACGCCGTTCTCGTATCCGAGTATCTGCTGCGTGCGAAGCGCTATCGTCACCGCGTCCTGGCTCGGCGTGGCATAAGCCTCGTCGCGCGAGTTGGTGTGCAGCGACTGCGTGCCGCCGAGCACAGCGGCCAGCGCCTGCATCGTTGTCCTGATGATATTGTTATCGGGCTGCTGCGCCGTCAGCGTGGAGCCGCCCGTCTGCGTATGGAAGCGCAGCGTGCATGAGCGCATGTCCTTGGCCTTGAAGCGCTCCTTCATTATCGTAGCCCACAGCCTGCGCGCGGCACGGTACTTAGCCACCTCTTCGAACAGGTTATTGTGAGCGGCGAAGAAGAATGAAAGCCTTCCCGCGAACGCATCCACATCCAGGCCTGAATCGATGGCCGCCTGCACATAGGCTATGCCGTCTGCCAGCGTGAACGCCAGCTCCTGCGCCGCCGTTGAGCCGGCCTCCCTGATATGATAGCCGCTGATGCTGATCGTGTTCCATTTGGGAACATTCTGTCCACAATATTTAAATATGTCCGTAATAAGGCGCATCGATGGGCGCGGCGGGAAGATGTAGGTGCCGCGCGCTATGTACTCCTTCAAGACATCGTTCTGGATCGTGCCGTCCAGCTTGGATGGATCAACGCCCTGCTTCTTGGCCAGCGTCACGTACATAGCCAGCAGCACGGCGGCCGAAGAGTTAATCGTCATGGAGACGCTGACCTTATCCAGCGGGATCTCCTTGAACAGGATCTCCATATCGGCAAGGCTGTCGATGGCCACACCTACTTTGCCGACCTCGCCCTGCGCCAGCGCATGGTCGGAGTCATATCCGATCTGGGTCGGCAGGTCGAAGGCGATGCTCAGACCCGTCTGTCCCTGCTGCAGCAGATAGCGGTAGCGCTTGTTGGACTCCTCGGCATCGGAAAATCCGGCGTACTGTCTCATGGTCCAGAGCCTGCCGCGGTACATTGTAGGCTGAATACCCCTTGTAAACGGAAACTCGCCTGGATAGCCTACTGCTTGATTGTAGTCCCATCCGGCGAGGTCATCCGGGGTATACAGCGCTTCTATCTCGGTCCCTGAAGTGTACTCGAATTTCTTTAATCGTTCGGGGTTCTTCTGAAGGACCTTATCGAGCGTTGTGCTCTTCCATTCCTTCTTGTTCTTACTTGCCATGTTACCTCCATTCAAGGTGATAAAAAAAGCGGCTGTCAACCGCATCTGAGTTTATCGTATTTTACTGTGTTGTGTCAATGTCGCACTCGTATTTACCGCCTCCACCACGACGGAAAAAGGGGGCAGAGATTTGCCATCGCTCTTCCGATTTTCTCCCTCTCCTTGTGTATGAAGAGGGAGTAGCAAACCCCATCCTTTCACAGCTGCGGCGCGCATGCCCTCACCCTTTCCCTCTCCCTGCAGAGGGAAAGGGAAGATCTTTTTTAAAGCTATCTCCCCCTGTCCCCCTCTTCTAAAAAGAGGGGGAATAAATATGTCTCGGGGAGTATTCGACCCAACCCTACAGCCCTCTCACTCAAGTGAGAGGTTAGCTAAAGAGCGTAAAGGAAGTCCTCCCTTCCTTGAGGGAAGGGAGTTAGAGGGAAGGAGATTTTAAAAATAATTCCTATAGTACCTATCATGGAAAGGACTTGTTCGAACTCCCCCTGTCCCCCTCTTTGATTAAAGAGGGGGAAGCAATCCATCCGAAGGGGCGTTCGATAAGAGGTGCAGGAGAATCATCTCCTGCCAGGGGTTTGGGGGTGTCCCCCAATTTCTATGTCCCCCAAAGTATGGGTAACAACATACTTGGCTCAGTAAGAAAGGGGGGTGTATAATGATCTTACCACGTTGGGTATACCCATTAGATAGAATTGGGCAACATGAAAGGGAGGTTAAGGATATGTCTCTAATAAATCTTACCTATCCTACACTTCTTGACCTATTCCGTAACAAATATATTGTATCTGGCAGGACAGAGAGTGCGGCATTCTTAATGTGGTATTTAGAAAACTATTATCGCTTGGATGAGGAAGAGGCGGTAGCCTGTGTTTGTGATAAAAGAGGGGATAAAGGTGTAGATGGAATCTTCGTAAATGATGACGAGGAAACAATAACAGTATTCCAATCTCAAATATCGCAATCTGATGACCGTACAATAGGCGACTCTTCGTTACGGACATTTTCTGGAACTTTAACCCAATTCAAAGATAAGGCATCGATAGATGCCTTAATAGGAAATGGGAATAGTATGGTAGGCGCATTGGCAAAGCGACTTGATCTCACAAGCAAGATAGCTACACACCAATTGCGAGGAGAATTTGTATCTAATGTTGATATTGATACCAACGGGGAATCTTTCCTGAAAACTAGTCCAATGATTACTTTTGTCGGGAGTAAAGCATTACTTGAATGTTACATATCTGACAAACGGAATACTCCCATTGGAGCGACTGTATACTTTGATACTACTGGTGTTCGAGTTTCTGAATATACAGTCGATTCTAGTCTAAGAGCTATAATTGTTCCGATTAAATCCACTGATTTAATCAAATTACAGGGGATATCTAACCAATCGTTATTTGCCTATAATGTGCGTGGCCCACTGGGTAGAACAAAGGTTAATAAAGACATTGTATCTAGCATTAAAGATCAAACGAGCCACAAGTTGTTTCCATTATTCCATAATGGTATTACCATTGTCGCAAAAAATGTAATCGAAAAGAAAGATAGCATCTCAATTGATGAATACTTTGTGGTAAACGGGTGTCAAAGTCTTACAGCTTTGTATGATAATAAAGACAAACTAACCGATGACCTACGAATATTGGTTAAGTTCATTCAAGCTGACCCCTCATCTAAAATGACCGAGGATATCACCGACCGTTCCAATAATCAGAATGCCGTGAAACCTCGTGATTTCATGGCTAACAATACTGTTCAAATTAGACTACAAAATGAATTCAGCCAGAACTATGCAAAAGTATATTGGTTTGAAATTAAGCGTGGTGAGGCGCCACAACAGGGCCAAGTGATATCTAATGAAGATGCGGGGCTTTTATTAATGGCCTTTGACCTTAAAGAACCGTGGGCAACTCATCGTAAATATCAAGTGTTTGAGGAAAAACATGCTGACATATTTGCCCGGCCAGAAGTAACAGCTGACCGCATAGTTTTATTGCAGGTAATTAATGACTCTATTATTCGTGGGTTACAGGGAATAAACAATAAACTTTTTGCCAAATATTCATTAACAAAATATCTTCTTTTATATGTAATCAGATTTATGTTAGAGAACGACCCTCTGGATTCATTGTTAACTAAGCCAGAAGGTTTTGTGAGAGAGAAATATTCTCGTGAAAAGTTCTCCAAACTTATGGATAGTATTGTCAACAATCTTGTAATTGATCTTAATGCTGAGATTGATGATTTACCAACGGATTGGGATTATCGTGATAAGTTGCGTTCTGATGTTTGGATAAATGATCTCAGAAAAAAACTAGTTGCACAACATCTAAAAGACATCAGTCGCCGTAAGTCTGAATCATTAAAAGACCAATGGGCAAAGTTATAAGGTAGAATCAGATGTCGGCTGTTTCTTTGGTTTTTCAACTTGCTTGGGAATCGATATAACTCTCTTCGTGAGCCGTTCAAAACGCTGAAATGGAGATTCATTCCCCTGTTTGGGGGGAATATCTATTTGCATCTTTTTCATTTCGCTTACCTCTCTTACGCTGGCGTCGTGCCTCCGATGAGTTGATTGTATGTCAACCGCTTGCCAGTGATTCCATTGACTACAGATTGAAAACGACCAGCATCATCAGTCTTACGAGTATTGAATCGGAAAGTTTCTTCGTCAAGATACCGAGTCAAGTGGTATGGTTCAATGTTAACGTAAGTGCCTCTTATTGCCCGTTTTAAGAGGCTCCAGAAGTTCTCAATACCATTAGTGTGGACATGACCATTAACATAGGATTCTGCGTGATCTATTACCTCATGTATATACTCATTATCTAAATCATTATAGGAGTAAAGAGCATCAGTGATAAGGTTACTACCTGATGTGACAGATTCACGGACGGCTGGGGGAATTGTCCTACGACTGTTATCAGTAATTATTTTGGCTTGAACCTTGCTTGGTTTATCGCCAATACCATGACGCTCTAATAGACCCATAACAGCCACCTTGCCAGCACCACCACGCCGATGAATAACCTTATCCTTCTTGTCTTTGTGCATATTCTTGGCCTTACCACCGATATATGTTTCATCAGCTTCAACTGTGCCAGACAACTTACCACTATCAGTTCCCATTGCCAAGCGGATTCTGTGCATCATAAACCAAGCTGTTTTCTGAGTAACACCAATCCCACGAGCGATTTCGTAGGAGCTAATACCATTCTTAGCATTAGCAATCATCCAAATAGCGGCAAGCCACTTATCCAATCCGATTGCGCTATCTTCAAAGATAGTTCCTACCTTGACCGAGAATTGACGCTTGGGATGTTGTGCTTTGCACTCCCAAATATGACGGGTTTTGATATATCTAATATCCGTACTTCCACAAGTAGGGCAAGCCACGCCATCAGGCCAACGTAACTTGACTACGAAATCTATACAGACATCGATATTGGAAAAGTATTTAATTGCTTCTATTAGGGTAGTTGGTTCTTTCATTGCTGTACTCCTTACTGTTACGAGTATAGCACGAATAACCTACTGTGTCAAGTATATTATTACCAAAGTATGGGGGACTAACAGGGGGTTTGGATATTGTATCCCCCATGAGTGGGGGATAGCAGGGGGTTCGTTTGATAAATACAATGCGACTTATTATAATGAACGCATGTCTGCGAAGGACAAGGACAACATCGAGCGCGTCGTTTCGGGCAAAGCCGAGGAAGAAGACCTGCCCATCGACTATACACTGCGCCCGAAACGTATCTCCGAGTTCATCGGCCAGGACAAGGTAAAAGACAACCTCAATATAGCTATCGCCGCCGCGCAGGGCAGAAGTGAGCCGCTCGACCATATTCTTCTCTACGGGCCTCCCGGCCTCGGAAAAACGACGCTGGCCAACATCATCGCCGCCGAGATGCGGGTCAACATCCGCACGACATCCGGTCCGGCCATCGAGCGCCCCGGCGATATAGCCGCCATACTCACCGGTCTCAAAGAAGGCGACATACTATTTATCGACGAAATACACCGTCTCAATCGCATCGTGGAAGAGAAGCTCTATCCCGCAATGGAGGACTATGCAATTGACATAATCGTTGGCAAGGGGCCGGGCGCGCGCAACATACGCCTGAACCTGCCACGATTCACCCTGATAGGGGCGACGACGCGTTTCGCCATGCTCAGCGCCCCCATGCGCGACCGCTTCGGCTCCGTGTACCGCCTCGATTTCTACGATGAGAATTCCATAGCGGCAATCATCAAACGTGCTGCCAAGATATTGAAAGTTAAAGCGGATGAGGGCGGGATAAAGGAGATAGCCAGCCGCTCCAGGGGCACGCCGCGCGTGGCCAACCGGCTTCTTCGCCGCGTCAGGGACTACGCCCAGGTAAAGAGCGACGGCGTGGTCACTAAGAAGCTGGCCCTCGAAGCGCTGGGCCGCCTTGAGATCGATAAACTGGGGCTGGACGACCTGGACCACCGCGTGCTGCGTACCATTATCGAGAAGTACGGCGGCGGGCCGGTGGGGCTCGATACCATCGCCGCATCCATAAGCGAGGAGGCCGACACCATTATGGACGTGTACGAGCCGTACCTGCTGCAGCTGGGCTTCCTGGACCGTACCCCCCGCGGCAGGGTGGCCACCCCCCATGCCTACGAGCACCTGGGGATCCCCTACAACAAGAAGGACAAGCCCCCTCAGCTAGGGCTGTTTGATAAATAGAAGTGCACGCTGCACTGTCATTCTGAATCATTACGTCATCACAGACTGGCGAAGAAGAAGTACAGGAGATTTTCTCCTGCCGAGGGAACTGGGGGTGTCCCCCAGATTTTTTTTAAATCCCCCATGAGTGGGGGATAACAGGGGGTTGATGCTAAATGAAGAAACTTCTCCTCCACACATGTTGCGGCCCCTGTGCCACCTACTGCGTCAACCGGCTCCGGGCTGAAAATTTCGACGTCAGCGCCTTCTGGTACAACCCCAACGTTCACCCCTTCAGCGAGCATAAATTACGATTGGAAGCAGCCCTAACCTTATCACAAAAAATGGGTTTTCCGCTGATAAAAGCCGACGGTTACGACATGATAAATTACCTCCGCGCGGTGTCCGGAAATGAGGGAGACCGTTGCCGCTACTGTTTCAAAATGCGCATGGGAAAAACGGCCCAGACCGCCAAAGAAAAAGGCTTCGACGCTTTCACCACGACCCTGTTCATAAGCCCATACCAGAAGCATGAATTGCTGAAAGAGATCTGCGAGGCGGCTGCGGCCGAATACGGCGTCGCCTTCCACTACGAGGACTTCCGTCCCGGCTTCCGCGAGAGCCACAACCTTTCACACGATATGGAGCTATATCATCAGAAGTACTGCGGCTGCATCTACAGCGAGTGGGAGCGCTTCGGCAAGGTGAACATCGAGAAGATGCTGGGGAAATAAACAATGGCTGGCAACAGGTTCCTCCGTTTTGACATATCGACGAAAGTGCTCATGCTTGCTAACGTCGTGACGATACTATTTGCTGTCGTGCAGAAATGGGATGTCATAGAGGTTATGTGGGTCTACTGGGCTCAGAGCGTCATCATTGGGTGTTTCACCTACCGCAGGATACTGGACCTGAAGTATTTCTCCACGAAAGGCATGTCTGTCAACGGTGTACCATTAGAGCCAACGCAGGAGGCAAAGCGTCAGACAGCAAAGTTCTTTTTAGTACACTATGGTTTCTTCCACCTGGCGTACTTCCTATTCCTTTTAGTGCTTTCCACACCTGTTTCTGTCATATCAGCCATCAGCATTACCGTATGCATACTGACATTTCTGGCCAACCACTGGTTTTCGTACAAGAAGAACAGACTATCAGACATGAACAGGACTCTCAAGCTCGGAACAGTTTTCATGACCCCATATGTACGCATCATCCCCATGCACCTGACCATAATCCTCGGCGGTGTGTTTATCATAGAAGGGTCAACGAGTACACTGGCTCTACTCTTGTTTCTTATCTTAAAAACCTTCGCAGATGTTATCATGCATATGGTTGAACATAGAAGCAGACGGCCTGAAGGCGAAACAGGCTCATTGTAAAGGCGAGTACGAAAGAGAGGTACAGGAGAGAAATCTCTCCTGTCAGGGTTATAGGGGTGTCCCCTAACTTAAATAAGTCCCCCAACGTATGGGGGATATAGGGGATTCGGATGATGTTTCCCCCGCAAGGCGAGGGATAATAGGGGGATTCAATATGAAAAACAACAATCTGATAGATCAAATCGCGACGAAAGGCTCGGACAAAGAACAAATCGCAGAGGACATTGCCGATGATCCTGAACGTATCGCAGAGGTCATCGAAGGCTTGAACAGCAGGAAAGCCTCGGTGAAATTCGGCTGCGGCAAGGTGCTGCGCATCATCAGTGAGAAATACCCTAAAGCCCTCTATCCGCACATCGATACTTTCATAAAGCTGCTGAACAGCGAGAACAACATTATGAAATGGGAAGGGATATACGTTATCGGGAATCTGGCCTCCATCGATAAAGACAAAAGGATCGACGCCATACTCACCAAATATCTCAAGCCCATCGAGGGGCCGGTAATGATCACAGCGGCCAACGTCATCGGCGGCGCAGCCAGGATAGCCGTCGCCAAACCGTACCTGTCTGAGCGAATCGTGACAGCCATACTCAAGGTCGAGCATGCCGAGTACGCTACCGCAGAGTGCCGCAACGTGGCGCTGGGGCACGCGCTCGACGCGTTCGAAATCTTCTCCGACAATATCAAAAATAAACAGCCGGTTATCGACCTCGTTACAAGACAGACGAATAACACCAGGAACAGCACGCGGAAAAGGGCTGAGAAGCTGCTCAAGAAATGGCAGAAATAAGACACCGCATGACTGAAAATCTGACCCCTATAAAAAGAATATGTGTCTACGGTGTAGGCGGAGTGGGCGGCTATTTCGGCGGCAGGCTCGCTTACAGGATACGCCGCGGGACAGCCTTGGGGTACGAGATATATTTCATCGCCAGGGGCCCGCACCTGAACGCCATCAGGGTGCACGGACTGAAGCTCATCACCCCGATGAAAACCTTCATCGCCAGGCCGAACCTGGCCGCGGACGACATACGCAGAATCCCCGATCCCGACCTCATCCTGCTCTGCGTGAAAAGCTACGACCTGGACGGGGTCGTGAGGAAACTGAGTGCGAAGGTAAATGAGAACACGGTGATAATACCGCTGCTGAACGGAGTGGATATCTACGAGAGGATCAGGGCGCAACTGGATAACGGCATCGTATTGCCCGCATGCGTCTTCATCGGCACACACATCCAGAGCCCGGGTGTAATAAAGCAGAGCGGCGGCGACGGCACCATCATGTTCGGCAAGGACCCCAAACACCCCAACTTCACAGCGCAGAACGTTATGGATTTCTTAAGCCGCATGGGCATCAATTACAAATGGAACGACGACCCTTTCCCGGCGATCTGGGAGAAATACATCTTCATAGCCGCGTTTGGCCTGGTGACCGTACACACTGGCAAAACGCTGGGCGAGATAATGGACGACGCGGAAGCCAGGGAGACGGTCCGGGCGATAATGGCCGAAGTATGCGCACTGGCAACGGCAAAAGGCATCAGCCTCCCGGCAAATGTCATAGAAGAGTCGCTCGGCAAAGCGAACAGGGTGCCGCGCGATACGAAATCCTCCTATCAGAGAGACGTGGAAAGCGGAAGGAAGTCAAACGAAGGCGATCTCTACGGCGGCGCCATCATACGCATGGGCGAAACCCTGGGCGTACCTACACCTGTTACCAAATCGATATATTCAAAGATTCAACGACGGAAGTAGTACAAACATCGACCCGTCATTTCCTAACATTCCAGCTTTACACTACCCAGCCCCCTGTGTATAATTATGCAAACCCTATTGGCCATATGTAAATCGCTATAGGAGGAAAGTGAATTGAACTGTCCTAAATGTCAGTCCCCGGTATCGGCAGATTGGATCGCATGCCCCAAGTGCGGGACACAGCTAAGCCAGATGCCCATGGGTATTGCTGTTACAGAAGTGAATCGGCCAAGCCGGATGCAATATTTCGCAGCTATCGCCATTATTATAATTACATCCGCTATAGCGATAGGGCTTATAATTTCCGGCGCGCTCAACCTCGTCAAGCCGGACATGAGCGTTACAGTCCCCGGAACGCACCAGTTGGCGCTGAATGATTCCGGCTACTACCTCCTCTTCTGTGAAGAGCGAGGCTCCAGCAGCGGCTCATGCGACTCTATCTCAGACATGGATATAAACCTCTACGATAGCTATTCCAATCCTGTGGAACTATCATATCCCTCCAGCGACATCAGTTACACTATAAACGACAAATCTTATTCTTCCATCTTTGACTTCTGAATCGATGACCCAGGAACTTATACGCTTGTTGCGGAATACGAGGAAGGGGCAAGCGGCCCGGATGCGGTGATAGCCGTCACTTCTTTTGATTTCATGAGTGCATTCATGGCATCATTTGCCGTTGGCACCATCGGCTTCATTATCGGCTTAATCATAATGATCAGGGCCACAATGAAAAGACGATCAATCGGCAGGAGAGCTGGCGTAACCCCGGTAGACCGCTTCTGGTGCTAGTCTGACAACATGAGAACGATTTTATGATAGAAGTATTAAGCGGCGAATATACAATACAGGACTACAAACTTGCCAATCGCCTTCACATGACAAAAAGTAAAATGTGTCAAATAATGAGAGCTGTATGGATAGCATTATTCCTAATCTTCCTATTCCTGGCCGCCATCATGCTAACAGAGGTCGTACTGTGGCTCTTTACAGTATTGTGTTTGTTCTATATTCTATACCCATATACAATACTCCCCCTACGAATCAAAAGACTGTTTGAACAACAGAAACTGATTCACGGTAAAATCGAGATACGGTTTGAAGGGAATCAAATAAAGAGTCACAGCCAATTAACCGAAGATTCTCTAAAATGGCTACATCACTATGTAATCACAGATAAGATGCTGCTTATATACACCACTCCAAGAACATTCATCATGCTGCCTCGCAGGTTCTTCAAAGATGATGCTCAGTTCAACGGTATCAAGGATTATTTACATAATTTCCCGATGGGGGATAAAATGGGACGCGAAACACAGGCTGCGAAGCAGTAGAATAATCGTCGACTCACCACACCCCCCTCACGGACACCGGATCAGCCCTTGAGCCCACAGGCACCCCCCGCAGGTAGGGAAGGGGCTCCCCGCGCAATCCTCCTCGTTGCTCTCGGACAGCTCGCAGCCGCCGCATGAGGTGCACGGCGCAAAGTCGAAGGACTGCACGCGCTCGCGGAAGGCGATGTGCCCGGGGTCGTTCCACAGCTCGCGCAGACTCTTCTCCATCACATTGCCGACGACATAACGCTTCGAGTAGCGCTGGTAGCACACAAGATAGCTGGTATGCGTGTGCATCAGCGGCAGGCACGGGCTCAGGTTGCCGTCCCAGGATATAGCTCCAGCGCCGACGGAAATGAAGGGACAGCGGTCGCGCGGGCTCTCCGCATCGCACCCGGCGCGGGTCACGTTCATAGCGTGGGTTTCGCGCGCTATCATCTCCTCCGGTATGCCGGTGTCCTGCATCCGCGGCAGGCTGAGCTGGGGGTAGCTGTTGCCCGTGCGCTGCATGTAGTGATACAGCGCCTGCTCGCTCATCTCCTTTGTGTAGGGCAGGACGTTGGTTATCATGAAGCGCCTCGCGTCGAACCGTTTGCCGAGTTCCAGCACCGCCGGCAGGTCGGCAATGTTGCGCTTCATGGCCACGAACTCGATGCCGAGCTCTGTCTTGAATATGGGCAACGCGCCGCATGGGCCGCGCACGATGCTGCCCTCGGCGCGGATGGCTTCGCTCAAGCAGGCGAGGTTCTCAATGACTTTGGGCAGCTCCGCGCCCAGGCGTATATCAGCGTAGCTCTCAGCAGTGGCGCCATCGAGAGAGACCCAGATGACATCGATGCCGGTCTTGGCCAGCTGTTTCGATAGTTCCGCAGTGAGCAGCGTGCCGTTGGTGATAAGCTCGACGCGCGCGCCCAGCTCCTTGGCGCGGCGCACCATATCGACGATGCGCGGATGGAACAGGGGCTCACCGAAGCCGCCGAAGAAGACCGACGGCACCGGAGAGAAGCCTTTCAAACCATCGACGATGCGATCGAACACCGCGTCCGAGATCATTCCCAGCGGCTCCTCCCAGACGTTGCGCATGCAGGTACGGCAATCCAGGTTGCACTGGTTGGTCGGCTCTATATACAGCTTGGAGAGGCGCGACGGGCGCAGCAGCCTAAGTACGGCTGCGCCCTCAGCCAGGGGGAGGCGGTCGCCGGGTGCCATCCAGTAGCGGGCGGCTACTTCCGGCGGCAGAACAAGGCGGCCGTCCTTATCGACTTGTATGAAAACTTGCTTATCAGATTCCAAAGTATTCGACCGCTTCTATTTCTAACCGGATGAGCGACGCTAAGTCCCTAATTATCCGCCTTCTCATCTTCAGTAGATGGAGCAATCTGTTGCCCAACGTCAGACTGAGGTTGCTGATCATCAGCCTTCTTTGCCCTTCCAAATGTGGATTTGTAAATAAAGAGTCCGACCATCAATAACACGACGATGCCAACCATCACCCATATCCAAAAGGTCTGAGATGACTTAGAGAACTCAGCTGTAATAGTCTCAGAAGACTCAGAAGAATTCGCAACGAAGCTCATGGTCCTCTGAGAGCCGGTGATGCCACCCTTCCATCCATCAAAGCGATAGCCTTCAGCAGCTACGGCAGTGACGTTCACCACTATACCCGCCGATGTTTGGGTAGCGCTGCAGGTAAAAATGCCGAACGAGGTATTAATCGTAGTTGAGCCGCTCGAATATGTGCTGGCAGGGACAGTGATTTCATAAGGTCCCTCACTCCCCCTGAAATAAGCTGTTATGGTACGAGCCCTATCCATCACAACACTGATGGAAGCATTGCCCGCTGCATTGTCATCTATATCGCCGGACCATGTCTCAAACTGGTATCCCGCAGAGGGAACAGCAGTCAATACGACCTCTACGCCGCTGGCATACGTGCCGGCAGAGCATAGCGGAGGATCATAGGTGAAACTGCCACCGTTCTCAGGAGCGCTGACGACCGTCAGCTTGTATACACCTCAAGCACAAACCTTGGCAGGAGCAACCGAAGGCAGCAACAATGCCGCACACGCTGCTATTACGGCGACCAGCCAGAGCAGTTTGATCCCTCTACTAGATTTCATGTCCTTGTCCACCTCTTAATGTATCTCTTAAGTCAGCCAACCGCAAATTATCAATAATTGGCGGGGACCAGTGTAATGGCATCCTGCGGACATTCCTCAATGCACTCGCCCTTGCCATCGCACTGCGCGCCCTTGATCTGCTCCGCCTTGCCGTAATATACGCGAAGGAAACCTTTGACACATGCCTGCACGCAAAGGCCGCAGCCATTGCACTTCTCTTTATCGATCTTGATTTTCTTCTTCACTGTTTCCATAGCATATCAGCGTTAAGACTTCATATGCGGCTGCAACTTTTCCATCACCTGTCTGGCATCCATTCCATCGATGCCCAGAACTTTGAACCTAAGCTCCTTGCCATGTGTAACCGATACCCTGTCATTAGAGATGCCAAGTATCTCACTCATAAAAGCAATTATCTCTTTATTACCGAATTCAAGATTCTCATCGTCGGGCTTCACTGCGATTTTCAGGCGCAAATAGCCTTGGACAATTCCACCCACTTCATTCTGCTTGGCGTTCGGCTCCATATGGATTGAAAGACTGAACTGACTCATATTAACCTCCTGTAACAGGCGAATATTTATTCACCCCTGCCCTTAAGGCTTTAAATGCGGCTTCAGCTTTTCATGCACCTGTCTGGAGCTAAGCCCATCGATGGCCAGCAGTTTGATCCTGAAATTCTTGCCGAGCATTATCGATATCCTGTCTCTGCCAACTTCAAGGAGCCCGCTCAGAAAAGAGATTATCTCTTCGTTACCATATTCGTCATTATTATCGTCAGCCTTAACCGCGATCTTGAGGCGCAGATAACCGGACGTGAATGTCACCGCCTCGTTTTTCTTGGCGTTCGGCTCCATATGGATCGCAAGTTTGCAATGGCTCATATTATCCCTCCTTGATAGATGTAGACGTTTTGAAGTACCTTTTCTTGAAATACAACGACACGTTCACCAGGCTGATGAGCACCGGTACTTCGACAAGCGGCCCGATGACCGCGGCAAAGGCCACCCCCGAGCCGATGCCGAAGACAGCCACCGCCACGGCGATGGCCAGCTCGAAGTTGTTGCTGGCGGCAGTGAAGGCGATGGTCGCTGTCTGCTCGTAGGGCGCGCCGATCTTTTTGCCCATGAAGAACGATATGAAGAACATGACCACGAAGTAGATCAACAACGGGGCGGCGATGCGCAGCACATCGACGGGCGAATCGACGATGGTCTCACCCCTGAGCGAGAACATCACTATGATAGTGAACAGCAGTGCGATGAGCGTTATGGGGCTTATCTTTTTAATGAACTTATTATCGTACCAGTCGCGGCTCTTCTTCTTGAGCAGGAAGTAGCGCGTGAGCATGCCGCCGAAGAACGGTATGCCCAGGTAGATAAACACGCTCTTGGCAATCTCGCCGATGGTGATGTGAACCTCGGAGCCCTCCATCCCGAACCATCCCGGCATCACAGTGACGAAGATGTAAGCGTATATCGAATAGAAGATTATCTGGAAGATCGAGTTGAAGGCCACGAGCCCGGCGGCATACTCCGGGTCCCCCTTAGCCAGATCATTCCACACGATGACCATGGCGATGCAGCGCGCCAGCCCCATCATGATGAGACCGATCATGTATTCCGGGTAGTCCCATATCACCCCCAGGAACAGGATAGCCAGAAAGAACATCAGTATCGGCCCGATGATCCAGTTCTGCACCAGCGACAGTACGAGCACGCGCCAGTTGCGGAAGACCTTGCCCAGCTCCTCGTACTTCACCTTGGCCAGCGGAGGGTACATCATGAGGATGAGGCCGATGGCGATAGGTATCGAAGTGGTGCCCACCGAGAGCTTATTGATGGACTCGGCGACACCGGGCACAAAGTTCCCCAGCGCTACGCCAAGGGCCATCGCAATAAATATCCACAGGGTGAGGAATCGATCTAAGAATCCGAGCTTTTTCATAGTAACTAATTACTCCTCAACTTTGCGCCCACAGTATAATATAATAAATCCCCACACCGATAAATACCACCGCCGCGATGCGCCGCACCCACTTCTCCGCCGCCGTCACTTTATCGAGCCATGTCGATACCTTGGACACGCCGAACGATAGCAGAACGGCGAATATAAGCACCGGCAGCCCAGTCCCGATGGCGAACACCGCCGGAAACGTGATGCCTGCCGCCGATTCAATGGAAAGCGGAATGAGCACAGCGAAGAAGAGCAGGGCGGTGTACGGGCAGAACGCCAGCGCGAAGACAACGCCGAGCAGGAACGGACCCAGCCATCTGCGCCTGGCGACCTTCTCGCCGATACGCGCCAACCTTCCACCGCCTTTGAGAGCCGGTATCTTTATGATGCCCAGCATGAGTATCCCAACCACTATCAACAGAGGCCCTAAAAATATCTCTCCTGAGCTTTGCAGCGCATTGGCCAGACCCGGTATGTTCACCCCGGCGAGTATGATTACGGCTCCGATGGTAAAATACGATACCATCCTCCCAAGCGTGTAAAGCGCACCCGCAATAGCCACATATTTTCGATCCGTGATGTTTCGGCTGATGTATGCCAGGGCAGTGATATTGGTAGTCAACGGGCATGGACTGATGGCGGCCAGCAACCCGATGAGAAACGCAGCGATTACAGGCCAGCCGCCGCTCTCGGTGAAATGCAGGACAAACTCATCGAAACCCATTGTTAATCCGCCAAGCACTCCTCGATCGCGGTCTTTACGATATCAACGAACTCTTCATCATCCCAAAGCACGAACCAGACATCGGTCAACTCCTCAATATCGTCGACGCTATTTGAAACGTCGTTCAGGAAAAGCGAGGATGTATAGGCCCCAAACTTTTGAACCATCGCTGAATTGTTGGCATCTTGCAGGTTCAGCGCCATAAACACGATATCACCATTCTCCAGCTCGTCGGCAAAATATGTGCTCAGCGTGTACTCGGTCGTATCCTGCGCATGGATGCATCCGGCACAACGCTGCGCGCGATGGAAATATACCACTTCGACCACATCCTGCGCGCTCGGTGTCACCGTAGGCTGGCCATTCGTATTCCCCGACGGCACTTTGCAGGCCGATACAATCACTATCGTCAGCAAAAGCATGGCGGCCATCGCAACCAATCGAACTTTAGTAAATACTCCCATTTTGGCTCCCTTCAACTTACCCACAATCATTCACAACAACTGTTGTTACTGGAACCAGAACATCAGGTTCCGCCGCTCGGAGACGACATGCCGTCCAAAGGAATAACCCCTTTATCCCTGTAATCTCTAATCCTGCGGATAACAAGCTCGTCGCTGGGCAATTCCCCGCACTGATTCCTGTTGGAATACATGATCCAATCCCCCGCAGTAACATCAAAGATACCCCCATGCCCCTCTACCAGCTTCGCTTTGATGCCGAACTCTTTTTTAATTTCAGCCGCCAGACCGACGGCCCTATCGCGGAATCCTCACTCCATGCAATAGGTAATTTCGACACACAAACCCTTCTTTTGTTTACTTCGACCCGAAGATGACTGATCCGAATGCGCGCCGCAAGATTCACACATGACAGCCTCCTTTTACTTTTTCGCAGCTTCCTTGATATATTTCTTTACCTCATCCTTGCTTGGAATCTTCCCCGAGCAGACAACCTTTTCATCGATCACCAGCCCCGGCGTCGTCAGAATCGGATACTCAAGGATTTTGGTGATATCCTTTACCTCCTCGACTTTTGCATCAACGCCGAGTTCCTTGACCGCCTCTTTAGTTGTCTTCTCAAGCTGCATGCACTTGGCGCAGCCGGTACCAAGAATCTTTATGATCATCGTTCACCTCCGATTGATTACGACGTTACCAAACCGAAAATGTATCCCGATATCGTAGCCATGACTACGACTATAGCCACATATACCAGCATCTTCTGAGTACCCATTATCTTGCGTAAAACCAGCATGCTGGGAAGCGACAGGGCGGGCCCCGCCAGCAGCAGCGCCAGCGCCGGGCCCTGTCCCATGCCCAGATCCAAGAATGATTTCACTATGGGCACTTCCGTCAGCGTGGCGAAGTACATTATCGCGCCGACGAACGAGGCCACAAAGTTAGCCAACAGGCTGTTTCCGCCTACCGACGAGGTTATCCAAGAATCGGGCACGCCGACGCGGATTATGCCTGCGATGAACACGCCGACAAGCAGCCAAGGAATGATCAGCTTAACGAAACGCCACGTCTCCTTCAGCCATACTTTAATCTCTACCTTACTGAAGAAACGCCATAGCGTCACCGCCAGTATCACGAGCAGGATGCCCATTACTATCCATTGCTTCCCCGCCGCGAAGACCAATATGCCGAGCAGAGTCCCGATAAATAATAACTGAAGACGCGGACTCATGCCCTCGTGTCCCTGAGATGTCATCATCTCAAATGTCTTAGCATCCGCATGCGACTGCTCCTTACGATAGATGAAAGCCATGATAAGGCCGACGACAACCGAGAACAGAATCGCCATGATAGCACGTGCGATGCCGATATCGTAGCCCAGAAGCTGCGCCGAATATATGATAGCGAGAACATTTATCGCAGGCGCAGCATAAAGAAAGGTGACGGCCGGACCCAACCCGGCGCCTCGTTTATAGATGCCGCCGAAAAGCGGCAGCACCGTGCACGAGCACACCGCCAATATCGTGCCGGAAACCGAAGCCACACTGTAAGAAACCAGCTTCTTCGCCTTGGGCCCAAAATATTTTAGGATCGACGCTTGAGACAAAAAGGCTGAGATCGCGCCTGCTATAAAGAAGGCGGGGACAAGACATGTAATCACATGCGCCGAGAGGTATTCGGCCAGCGCATCGACGCCCCCGCGGAGAAGCTCAACGAAGAAATCCAACTGTCAGTCTTCCTTCCCTAAATGCGCAACTGCGCATATATAGTCAACAAAAAAATTTACTTCAACAGCTTACCGGCACACTGCGTCCCGACACGCTCGGCCTTTTTGAGCCGATCCCTATCCTTCGCCGCCACAACGTTGCCTTTCAATGCTTTGCGCACCGATTCCACCAACCCGGCCAGGTATTCATCCATGCCAGTTTCATCGATCGAATAAAGCGACCATAAACCATCCTTGCGCAGCTTGAGGAAACCGGCATCGTGCAGGGCGGACAGGTTCCGCGACGCCCTGGTCTGGGATATCTGCAGCGCCTGCATCACCTCGCAGACGCAGCACTCGCGCTCGAGAAGCAGGTTCAGAATCCTGAGCCTGGTCTCATCAGATAGGGCTTTAGAAGCCTTTACTAAATCACGCATCGACATCACCGTTTAAAACTATATGCGCATTTACGCATATAGTATATCCAAAACAAAGACGACCATCAATGTCATAGGAATATCCACAATATAAGGAATCGATCTAAGAATCCGAGCTTTTTCACTTATCCCACCAAATTGACAATATATGACTCACAAGTGCTTCACTGGCCGATAGCGTCTTTTACCATCCGCTTCATTTCATCGATATCGGGGACGTTTCCTTCACAGATCACCTTCTCATTGACCATGAGAGCCGGTGAATTCTTTATGGGATACTTAAGCATTTTATTGAGCTCGCTGATCTCCTCTATAACCGCGCTGATCCCCAGTTCCTTCATCACGGTTTTAACCAGATCCACTAATTGAGCGCTCTTGGCACTCTTCATGCCTAATACTCTAACTATCATCCGTACTGCTCCTCAAAAATATATAGGTAGTTCGAAACCTGCTGTTCCCCGTCACGGGTTGTCACACAGCGCCGCACCGGCGCCGATTTACCCACCTCAGGTACTACATCCTGAGACACTGATATAATCATATTTGGTAATAGTATCTGAACAATTTGCTGTGGTAACGGTAAGTATAACGGGATAAAGCCCGTTCTGGCTATATGTATATACTGGATTCTGTTCAATGCTATCAGTATCCCCATCACCATTCAAATCCCAGGCCCAGCCAGTCACATCGCCGGTCGACAAATCGGTAAACTGCACAGTGGTTGTGCCATGACATTCCGTGGGTTCGGCAACAAATTCAGCCTGACATGCAGGCGGAGATACCTTGATAAAAGACATTTTTACTTCATTATCAGTTCTGCCCGATTCGTTTACAGTAAGCTTTACAGTATAAGTACCCGGATTCTCATATACATGGAGTACATATTGGTCCGTACTATCTACTACACCATCGTTCTCAAAATCCCATTCCCAGGTATTGATATCCCCCATAGACAGGTCGGTAAACCACACGGACAGGGGTGCACTGCCTGTAGTAGCATTTGCAGTAAACTGGGCGTCAAGAGTACCGCATCCGATTGCACCGCCAAGCAGACATACGAGACATAACAGTAACGCAACAATACCAGGTTTACGTATCAACATTCCCCTAGCCCACCTTCAGCTGTCTGTATATCCACCTGTAAAAGATTATCATCAATCAAGGTTACTATCTAAATATAGTCCAAATATACGTATAAAGATAGTTGCTGTCAATTCCCTGTGGTAGAATAAACCAATACCTTTTTTCTGAGGTTTCAATGGCTTATATGATCCGTCCGATGCAGCTTGATGATGTCCCACAGGCTGTGCAAATCGACAAAGAATGTTTCCCTTTGAATAAGCAGCCTATGTCATACAAGAGCGACCTTCTCTATAACCAGATGGCCCGCTACATAGTGGCCTATGACAATGAGGCCCCTGACAAAACTTCTATCGTAGGAGTGCTGGGTTTCTGGCTCATGGCTGGAGAAGCTCACGTCATGACCGTCGGCGTACGAAAAAACCACCGCCGGCAGGGCATCGGCCAGCTAATGCTGAAATCAGCCATTGAGCTCGCCGTATCCTGCAGTGCCTTTGCAATAACGCTGGAGGTACGCAGATCAAACATGGAGGCGCTATCTCTATACGCGAAACATGGATTTACCGAACGCGGAATCAGGAAAAACTACTACAATGAGACTAACGAGGACGCCGTGATAATGACCAGAGAACTGGAGAACCTGTGAAGCAGTGCGCGTATGAGATATTTAACAATTATTCCATACGATAACCATATATTTGCGACACAATAGATTTACAATCTATTGTAGATTTCCAATACATAAGTTAAAATAACTCATCTGTATCAGATAGATAAGATTATCCTTGAGGAGATAAGGAAATGGATATCCGCGAACTTCTTACAGATGCCATCAAGAAAAGAGCGTCAGACTTACACATCACCGCAGGCAATCCTCCTGTTCTACGCATAGACGGCGAACTCGTACCCCAAAGTAATCTGCCTCTTGTTTCTCCCGATGATCTGGACAAAATGCTTTCGAGTATCACAAACGAAGAGCAGAAAAAGAGGTTTGAAAACGAACTTGAACTGGACTTTGCCTATAATCTGGAGAAATTGGGGCGATTCCGCGCCAACGCATGTTTGCAAAGAGGTCATATCAGCCTGTGCTTCCGTCTGCTCCAGGTTAAAGTCCCGGATATGGAAGAACTGGGTCTACCCGAGATATGCAAAGACCTGGCTCTTAGGGAACGGGGGCTTATTATCGTCAGCGGCCCCACAGGCAGCGGCAAGTCAACCACCCTGGCAGCAATAATAAAATATATTAACAACCTGAAAAGACGGCGCATAATCACTATTGAAGACCCTATAGAATTTCTTCACGAAAATAAGAACTGCTTTATCACTCAAAGGGAACTGGGCACAGATACCCTATCCTTCGGAACCGCTCTGAAGCATGCACTGCGCCAGGACCCCGATGTCATCATGGTAGGCGAGATGAGAGACCTGGAAACCATCAGCATTGCATTAACCGCTGCAGAAACAGGACACCTGATACTGGCGACTTTGCACACGCCCAGTGCCCCGCAGACTATCGATAGAATCATTGATATCTTCCCTCCCTATCAGCAGCCTCAGGTAAGAGTACAGCTTTCCACAACATTGGAAGGCGTATTGTATCAATCCTTAATACCTAAAGTCGGCGGCGCAGGCCGTGTGGCGGCTGTAGAAGTTATGATAGCCACAGATGCCATTAAGAACCTTATCCGGGAGGGGAAAACGGCTCATATGTGGAATGTCATGCAGACAGGAGCCACCTTCGGCATGCAGACATTGGACCAGGCACTGATGAACCTGTTACATAACAAAGCCATCAACTTTGAGGAAGCTGTCAGCCACTGCCGCGATGGCGACACTTTCAGAAAAACCTTAGGCAGGCCGTTGAAGTAAGATCTAACAGATAACAAAAAAGGCGGTACAGTATGTACCGCCTTTTTCATAAGCAAACACTCGCTATCGATAGGCGAACTAAGCCGGGTCTCACTAATAAATTAAATCTGTCTGCTAATACCTATTGTGACCATTTCTCAGCCAGATCACCGACCAGAGGGAGTTTAAACTTTTCGCCCTGATATGCTTTGACCATGAGAAGAATCCACAGGATTAACGTTGCGATCCACAGAAGCGTAAAGAGTATCCAACCGAGGATAGGAACTAGCATCAATATCCCGAAGATGATGTAGAATATCGCCAAACCGCCAAACACAACAATTGACTGCATTGCATGGAAACGCACGAAAGCATCGTCCTTCTCGATCAGGAAGAACACCAACCCGGAGACCCACCCGAAAACATAACATAACAAACCGGCAACATTCGGCTGAAGACTGGTTCCGCTGCTCTGACTCATGTTACACCTCCTCTTCTTTATTGGACTATATAATATCACACTGCTTTCTTTTGTAAATACATTTACCTCATTAATTTCAACTTCTGGTCAATTTAATTACAATACATGCCGTCTATTTAATAATCAATATTTGACATTTGTTATACTCCGTCATAATATCAAGATACTGTTTTAAAATCATCCTCATTCAGCAGTTGACACAGACCAAAAATACACAATAATATACTGCACCGTTTCGCTAATTCACAAGTCGAAGGATGTGTGGGTGGAAATAAAAATGCGTACATCGGCAGGATCAGTTAACAGAAAAGGGTTCACATTAATTGAACTGCTAATAGTAATGTCAATATTAATGATTCTCGTCGGTGTTGTCATACTGTCAGTAGGGAACGTCTTCGGCAGGGCCAGAACTACTGCATACACATCGGTTAAAGACCAGGTGCAAACAGCAGTTATAGCTTATCAGATTGACTCTTTAGGCAATTTTCCCCTCACAGGGAACACCACGGTCATCGATGGGAAGACTCTAGGCATTCTGGATGCCTGCGCACTGCTCGTTTATAGCACTCCTTCCGGCCTGTTAAGAGAAATACCAGACGGCTTTACATCGACCGAAGACAATGACAACTGTGACTCGCAAGAATATACCTGTGCATGTAACGTAGAGGCACATTATGTCTGGGCAATAGATGTAAACGGCGATGTTTACTCCTCATGTATCGACACTTTGCTCAATGATGGCGGCTGTAAAAACACTGGCCAGGACGGCTTCCAAGACGCCTGGCCATAGCATTTTCCCCAATAAATATCATCTCACACGCGCAACACGGTCAATGCGCTCCATCTCCTCACACGTAAGAGCGACTTTCATTGCCCCGGCGCTTTCCTCAGCGTGTTTCGGTTTGCTGGCCCCGGGGATGGCAACTACCATGTCCCCGCTGAAAGTAACCAGCCAGCTAAGAGCCACTTGCGATACTGTTGCGCCATGCGCCTCGGCAATTTTACTCAATACATCAATGAGCGGGCGGCTCGCTTCGAGCTTTTTGCCGATGGCATTGCGCCGTCCGCGCGGTCGACTGCGCAGGAGATTCGGGTCATTATGGAATTTGCCGGAAAGCAGACCCATCTCCAACGGGCTGTAGCAGATGATAGTTATCCCAAGCTCCTTGGCGGCATCAAGCACGCCGTTATCCTCAATGCCCCTTGCAAGGAGGTTGTACTTAACCTGATTAGAAGCGAGAGAGACGCCGCGGCGGGCAAGGACGTCGTGGGCTTTACGCATCATCTTTGCAGAGAAGTTGCTTACGCCTATTGAGCGAATCTTGCCGGCTTCGCATAGATCAGCCATCGCGTTCATCTGCGCTCCTATAGATGCGAACGAATAGGGATTATGGACCTGGTACAGATCGATAGCGAAGGGTTTGAGGCAGCTCAGTCGTTCATCGATAGTGTTTCTGATGGAGCTTGCCCTTCGCATGAGCGGCCACCATTTTGTGGCGATGACAACATCGCCGTTGTTCTTGCCGGCGGCTTTTAGCGCGCTGGCAAGCCCTTTTTCGGAGCGCCCGTTGCCGTATATCTCGGCGGTGTCAAACCAGCTTATGCCGCCGTCCAGAGCGGTTTTGATGATAGAGTTAGTCGTCTCGGCAGAAATGCCCGCCCACATGTATTTGTGAAACCCCTGCCCCTCCGATAGCTGCCAGGTGCCCAGCCCTATCGGCGTGATATAGATATCCGTTCTGCCCAGTCGCCTTTTCTGCATCATAGATTCTCTCCTGCCTCCGGATGGAGCGATATTAGCAGATTATTAAGATAAAAACCACAGTCAACCCCCTGCTGTCCCCCTTGAAAGGGGGGAACAATAACCGAACCCCCTAAATCCCCCAGACGTTGGGGGACTTTAATAAGGGGACACCCCCAAACCCCCGGCAGGAGATGATTCTCCTGCACCTCTGTGAAAAGCCAACCTCTTCGAGGGCTGTATCAGAATTGTTATATTCCCTGATCATGACGGACATCGTGTAGGGGCGAATAATTATTCGCCTGTAGGGGCACGGCGTGCCGTGCCCTTTAAGATTCCCCCTCTTTTTAGAAGAGGGGGTTAGGGGGAGATAGCTTTAAAAATACTTCCCTCTTCCTCCGCAGGGAGAGGGTTAGGGTGAGGGTTCTATCAGCTAACCCCTCTCTGTGAGAGGGGGCTGTGGCAACTGTGCGTATACAGCACTTAGTAAACCTTAATGTATGTGCACGGACGAAGTCCAGTGCACATACGAATATTTTCGCGCGCCGCAGCTGTAGAATGTCGAGGTGGAAATCGCTTTTCCTCTTCCTCTGCCGGGAGAGGGCCAGGGTGAGGGCCGACATGACGTCCTCGCGACATGCAACAGGATGTGGATTTTGCAGCCGAGTGTCTGCTAGAATGAACCCATGAAAAGTAAAAACAAGACCAAAATCCTTGGGATAGTGGGCAGCCCGCGCAAGAAGGGCAACACGGATATATTAGTCGACAAAATCCTTGAGGGAGCCAGGGATGCCGGAGCCGACATCGAAAAGATTCACCTCAAAGGTCTGACGATTAAGGAATGCGACGGCTGCTATGCCTGCTGGAAGGGTAAGGCTTGTCCCAAGAAAGACGATATGAACGACCTGTATCCCGTGATCGAGTCCGCCGACGTTATCATATTCGGCACGCCGGTCTACTGGTTCGGGCCCACGGCATTGCTCAAGGCATTCATCGACCGTCTTATATACTTCAACTGCCCCGAGAACAGGGCCAAGATCGCCGGCAAGGCCGCGGTAATCGCCAGCCCGTTCGAGGATACGGATATGGAGACTGCGGCGCCGCTGCTGGCCTTTTTCGATAAATGCTTGGATTATCTGGAGATGGTACCCGCCGGGCGGATACTTGTGCCGGGCGTGGCGGCAAAGGGCGATATCTTGGCCAAAAGCGACGCGCTGGAGCAGGCGTATAAGCTGGGTGCAAGCCTGGCTGAAATAGAGTGACACCCACCGTCATATCTATCGGATACTGATTAACAACCCATTTCATCGCAACATGCTTTATAATGTCTGTGCCCGATAGCAGTGGACAAATCCCATACTAAACGGAGGTTGTACCGACATGGAGATGAAGACAGATAAAGGCAAACTCCAGCAGCTCGCAGACCTGATGAACGAGCAGTCGGAGACGCCGTTCATGGTGACCGACGACCTGCTGTACATATTCGACGCGGCGCTGGAGCCGGAAGAAGTCGATTTCCTTCTAAAGATGGGCGGCGGCAATCTGAGACACAGCGACGTCGAGAACAGAACCGGACTGCCGAAGGAGGATTGCGATAGACTGGTCGAGACCCTTCTCAGCAAGGGACACATCACCGAATTGGAAGCGGGCGACGGCCAGCTTTACCTGCACATAATGTCCATATTTCCCGGATGGTTCGAGCATTACCTCATGGGCGGCGCGGACACTCCGGACAGGCGGGAGTTCTCCCGCCGCGTCAGCGCATATTTCGCCGCGGCGCAGGCCGTCCCGCCCGATGTGCTGAACATGATATTGAAGGATGTTTCCCCACACCGCTCGGTGGCCGCAGCAAACCCGACCTCATCCAGGCTTATCGAGGTGAAACAGAACCTTCCGCCGCAGGTAAATGAAGTCTACCCAGCGCACAGCATCCTCAATATACTGGAACAGTTGCCCGACGATGAGGTCATCTCCGTCGGTCACTGCTTCTGCAGGCAGCAGCGCAAGCTGGACGGCGACCCGTGCCGCATGCACCTCCCCGAGGAGGCATGCCTCGCCCTGAGCCCCGGCGCGGAGCATGTGATCAAGCGCGGGCTCGGACGGCGCATCAGTAAGCAGGAGGCCATCGATCTGGTGAAAGAGTGCGAGGGTAAGGGCGCCATTCATCAGGTGGGCAGGCTGGTGCCGCTGAAAGACTTCAAGGCTAAATACGATGTGGATATCATCTGCAACTGCTGCTGGGACTGCTGCGGCGTAGTAGGCAACTACAGCCGCGGCAACATACCTTTCATGCTTAAATCATATTACATAGCGGAGATGCCGAACGAGAACGCGTGCAACGGCTGCGGCGTCTGCGAGGAGTACTGCCCGGTCAGAGCCATCGCCGTCGACGGATATGGAATAGCCCGAATCGATGATAAGTTGTGCTGCGGCTGCGGCCTGTGCGTGCTGCACTGCCCGGAGCAGGCGGTTCGGCTCAAGCCGTTCGAACGCAACGTATTTCTGCCGGTTCTGGAGAAGGGCAAGCGGCGCATTCCCTAGCAACGCCGCAGAGTAAGGATTCGATAAGCTTGCCATGAGCGGCGTATCCGGCATCGGCCAGATACCGCGATGAGTTCAACGAAGCCATGTAATAAAACACGCCCTCACCCTTACCCTCTCCCTGCGGAGGAAGAGGGAGAATATTTTTGAAGCTATCTCCCCCTAACCCCCTCTTCTAAAAAGAGGGGGGAAAGTCTCCGCCTCAGGGACTTTAGAGCACCTAAATGATTGGGTACGTGTCGTCAGTGTTTAGCCATCTCTCGAAGAGAGAGGTTAGTAATCCCAGCCATCTACAGCTGCGGCGCGCAAAATTGTTTGTATATGCACGGCACTCCGTCCGTACACATACATTAAGTTTTACTGAGTGCTGTATACCTTTACTATAGCCGTCTCTCAGAGAGAGGTTAGCTGATAGAACCCTCACCCTTACCCTCTCCCTGCGGAGGAAGAGGGAGAATATTTTTAAAGCTATCTCCCCCTAACCCCCTCTTCTAAAAAGAGGGGGAACTACCTACGTAACTCACCCCAGCCCTCTCTTTCACAAAGAGAGTGTAGCTATCCCAACCTTCTCCAGCTGCGGCGCGCGAAATTGTTCGTATGTGCACTGGACTTCGTCCGTGCACATACACTAAGGTTCACTGAGTGCTGTAATACACACATTTGCTCTGGCACTCCAGCGACAATGAGGTCAACGCACCACTACAGCCCTCTTCCTATAAGGAAGAGGTTAGTCAAGGTAAGTCCTCCCTTCCTTGAGGGAAGGGAGTAAGAGGGAAGGAGATTTTTTTAAAAAATTTCCAGATAGCACCTATCATGGAAGGACACAGGGTATAACCTTATTTGTCATCAATCTAACAACATGCAATAATCATGGTTAGGGAAACACGGCATTAATCAATGCTGCTCAAGCGAAAGGAGCAAGATGAAGGAACTGAAAGACTACAGCGGACCATTTGTAAAGAACATCAAGTTTGAAGACCTTTCCAAAGAAACACTGGCGCGGCTGCTGCGCGTTTATTGTAAGGAAATGCTCACGCTCGACGCTTACTGGCAGCAGCAGATGCGGAAACGCGCCGGAGAGCAGGCCGAGCGGGAGTGCATGCTGGAGAACTGGTGCCGCATCGGGAAGTACGAGATGAAATGGACGGCGGAGGCGCTCAACATAAAAGATAACGACGTTGAGTCCTACGTCAAGATCAACCAGTTCCTGCCCTCGTTCGCGCAGGGCGTCTTCGACTACGACTGGGACCTTAAGAATAAAAACCACACCATACTGACGGTAAGGCACTGCCCGGCGTTCGCCGCGCTGAAAACCCGCGACCCTGAGAAGCTCGACTGGACGTGCAGGGTTTTCGAGGACGCAGGCATGAAAGCGTACACGGAAGCGCTTAACCCCAAGATCAAATGGAGGCCGCTCAAGGTAGGGGTCACCAATGAGCCGGACGAGATCGCCTGCAGATGGGAGTTTTATACCGAATAAACGCTGCATACCCGTCACCCTCCCATGTCTTTAGAAGATTGCTGAATACTACTTGGAAAACCGCAAGGGCAATAATAAGGCCGATTTCCGTAGCTGATTTATTCTGATTGGGCAAATATTTATTGACATATGCTTTTTAATGTTTTATAAAAGTAATATCAGATAGGAAAATCACCGGCCTTTTTTGCTTAGCGCAGCATCGTCAGCTGGCAGAGCACGACCGTGGAAAAGTCGGGAGGTAGCCGCCACAATCGGATAAAGAGTAAATAAACCGGGGGGTCATGACCTTTGACTGAACGCAGTGCGTCATTCTATCAGCAGAGGATACTATCCGCAAACCGGATCGAGATCCCGGTTATAAACCCTCGTCGCGACAAATTACCGCTCCGGCTCTTCCCGAACACAAAGACAAACAGCGTATACCCGCCCTGGAGCAAACCACATACAGGAGACTCAGGGTGCCTCTAGATATAGCTCCCCGCAATTTGCCTGTTCTGCTTTTTTACAATGTCGACCGCTGCTGGACGCCCCGTGAAAAAGAAGATGTTATATCTGTATCCTCTCATCTTGACTCAGCCATGTCATTACTGGGACATCCCACAATATCAGTTCAGCTGTACGACAATAACATTGAACACGTGCTGAGCCAATTCAATCCTCTTTCATATATAGTTTTTAACTGGTGTGAAGGCATTCCAGGGATAGACCACAGCGAGCATCTTGTAGCGCAAACGCTCGAGAAAATGGGCTTTGCATTCACCGGGGCAAGCTCTGAAACGCTGGCGATATCGGGCAATAAAAGGCGCGTGAAACAGCTGCTGGAACAAGCCGGCATACCGACGCCGAAATGGCGCGTATTCGACCGTCCCGAAGCGGACGGATGGAACCGCTTCCCCGCCATAGTCAAGGCCGTGAACGAACATTCCAGCGAGGGTATCACCCCGAAGTCCGTAGTTACCACCGAGGCCGAGCTGGTCGAGCGCATCTCCCAAGTGCTGGAGACATTAAAACAACCGGCCCTCGTGGAAGACTTCATCGACGGACGCGAGTTCCATGTATCGATATGGGGCAATGGACGAATCGATATGCTGCCCCCGGTCGAGATGGACTTCTCTTCTTTCGGCGATTTTCATGACCGGCTGTGCACATACGATGCAAAGTTCATGCCCGGTTCGCCACACTACGATGGGATAAAAACGCTGCTGCCGGCCCCTCTCAGCCTGGAGGAAAGCAACGCACTGGAAGAGGCCTGCAAAGCCTCATACACGATGCTGGGCTGCCGCGACTACGGCCGCATCGATGTGCGTATCCGCGACGGCATCGTCTACGTACTCGACGTGAACCCCAACGCCGATATAAGCTCCGACGCCAGCCTGGCCTGCGCCGCCGAGATAGCAGGTTATTCTTACGGCGAAACGGGTAGCCATATCGTCAGGCTGGCTGCAAAACGCCACCCCAGATGGGGTAATTTAAGCTAAGAAGAGCTCTCATCCGCACACCTGAACCAGCCGCTCCGCTTCACTTTGATGCCAGCCATCTGCTACAATCGTTTTGAAATGTAGGGGCGTATCGCGATACGTCCTTGTTATGGATTTCGGTTTTCACCGGAATGACGATGGGGGGTTACGCCCTCACCCTGGCCCTCTCTTTGTTAAAGAGAGGGTAGCTAACCCCACCATATACAGCTGCGGCGCGCAAATATGTTCGTATGTACACTGGACTTCGTCCGTGTACATACATTAATGTTTACTATGTGCTGTATACGTACGGTTCAGCCCTCTCACACAAAATGAGAGGTGAGCTTGAGTAAGTTCTCCCTTCCTTGAGGGAAGGGAGTAAGAGGGATGGAGATTCATAAAAAAAGTCCCCCAACGTATGGGGGACTAACAGGGGGGTTCGGTTATTGTTTCCCCCCTGAAAAGGGGGATTGCAGGGGGTTGGACACCAATGAGATTGCCACGTCGCTGCTCTCCTCGCAATGACAGACCAGAAAGAGGTGCAGGAGACTCATCTCCTGCCGGGGTATTAGGGGTGCCCCCTAATTAAAAAGTCCCCCAACGTGTGGGGGATATAGGGGGTTCGGATGATGTTTCCCCCAAGACTGGGGGATAATAGAGGGTTGAACCTCAATAGAAGGAGTTTTGATAATGAAAAAGGAACTTAAAGTAGGCGACAAGGCCTCGCGCAGCAAGATGTTTACCGATGACGATGTTAAGAAATTCGCCGAGGTCTCTACCGACAAGAACCCGATACACCTGGATGAGAAGTACGCGCAAAACACCATCTTCAAACAGCGCATCGTGCACGGGATGCTGGTCGGCAGCCTGTTCTCGGGAATACTGGGATGCGATCTGCCCGGGGAGGGCACTATCTATATGGGGCAGACGCTCAGCTTCAAGGCGCCGGTCCCGCTTAACGAAAAGGTCACAGCCACGGTCGAACTGGTCAGCATGCGCACGGACAAGCCCATCGCCACGTTCAAGACAACCTGCGTGGACAGCAAGGGCAAAGTGGTCATCGAGGGCGAGGCCACCGTCAGGGTGCCTTAGCAGCAAGGCCACGGCGTTTTAGAGCACAATAAAAAAGGCGGGGACTCATACGATATCCCCGCCTGCGATTTTTTCTTTGACTGCCTAATCATCCAGGTTGATATTCGGACGTTTCTTGGGCCGCCCCCCCCGCTGCAATCTGCCGGTGCGATCATTCAAATGTTTTCTCTTCAGATGTCCGCCCCGCTGCAGCTGATAACTGGAATTGTACTGTCTGCGCTTCTCCGGCCGCGCACCACGCTGCAGACAATACCTGTCCTTCCTCGCGAACATGATAATTAGAGCTATCAACGCTAGAAGGACTAAGGCACCCATAACTCCTACGACAATCCACATATTAACCCTTTCAACTTAAAGATATGTTCGATTTTGGACCCGGCGTTGCCACAGATTCGCCATTCCACGAACAGAATCAAATTGGTAAAGTATATGTTAATCACTTGCTGACTGTCAAATGAAACTGATTCAACCCCCATGCTGTCCCCCTTAAAAGGGGGAAACAATAACCGAACCCCCTATCACCCCGGCAGGAGATGAATCTCCTGCACCTCTGTATATCAGCTAACCTCTTCGATGACTGTATCAGAATTGTTATATTCCCTGATCATGTCGGATATCGTGTAGTGGCGAATAATTATTCGCCTGTAGGGGCACGGCACGACGTGCCCGTTAAGTTCCCCCTCTTTCATAAAAAGGGGGTTAGGGGGAGTTCCTTTTTATCTTCTTCCCTCTTCCCCCGCAGGTTGTGCTTCCATGATAGGTGCTATATGAAAGATTTATTAAATCTCTCTCCCTCTGACTCCCTCTCCTCAAGAGAGGGAGGACTGACTTCGCTAACCCCTCTCTGTGAGAGTGGGCTGTGGCAACTGTGTGTATACAGCACTTAGTGAACCTTAATGTATGTGCACGGACGAAGTCCAGTGCACATACAAATATTTTCGCGCGCCGCAGCTGTAGAAGATGGGGGCAGGGTGAGGGAGAAAAAACCAGACATAGCGGAACCGTGCAGTGTCAGCGGCTCATCCCTCTTTTCATCTTGCTGTGGCGAAATAAAAAAGTGGGGACTGTTCAAGTCCCCACTTTTGGTTTCTTTCAGAAGGCTAAAACTTAGAGCCGTTTCTTGGGCTTTGTTGTCCCTTCCGCCTCAAAATCGTCCTCATCATCAGAGATCTTCGAGCCTTTGCCCTTACCCGATTTACCGGATTTGCCGGCTTTACCTTTTTTCCTGACGATAATCGCTATCACCAGAATAAGAGCCAGAAGGTATACTTCACCGATGACAACCCAGACCCACCAGTCAATCCCTTCATCATCCGCTGGAGCAGCGCCAGCGCCCCCCGGCACAGCGAGCACACCGTAGATGGTGAAATGGTTCACCGTGAACGTAGCAACGCCACCGGAAACCACACCCGTGATGTATTCCCACTCGCCGGTAGCCTCATTAAACAAAGCTATGACAACTTCCTCGCCCTCTGCTACATAAGACGGATCGAATTCAATTGTGATCTCAATTCCAGGATTAAAGGTAGCGCCGTCGGGCTCAAAATCAAAGGCTGCCAGAACATGGCCGCCCGCCGGCGGATCGGGAAGCGGGACTACCGCAGATACCCCGAAATCATCTATCGGCTGACCATCAGGACCGAGCACTACCGCTCCGGAGGGGATATGAATGCATACACCATCATCGGTAGAGCATGCGTTCACGTCATCCTGCAGCACACCGTTGCCGTCCATTCTCCATGTACCGCTGGTGCCGAACAGATTGAAACCAACTTCATGAGGGGCAGGGGTGATGGTCGGCGTGACGGTAGGAGTGGTTACAGGCGTTGCAGTAGGAGTTGCTGTTGCACTGGCATTAGCCGTAGGTGAAGGCGTAGGCGTAGCTGTCTCAGTAGGAAGAGGGGTGTAGACGCTGCCGCCGCCACCGCCGGGGTAATAGTAACCGTAGCCATAGCCTGGTATGTATCCATATAAACCGTAGATAGAGCTTCCATCCTTAAGGCCGGGAAGCGCGAGAAGCGTTATAATAACAGCTGTGACGATAATCGCCGAAATTAATCTCGAATTTAGCCTCTTTATTTGTTTGCTCACGACGATACCCCCTAGTAACGCTAAACAAAATTAAGCTTCATACGTAGCCTAGTATTTAAGTGATAAGATTAGCTAGTATAGTACAGCCTATTGATTTTGTCAACTATTATCACCCTAAAATGCTGTCTAAGGCCTTCGCAGATGTGTTGATTCAGATAGTGAACCCCCTGTTGGTCCCCCATACGTTTGCCCTTCCATGATAGGTGCTATCTGGAAAATTTTTTAAAAAATCTCCTTCCCTCTTACTCCCTTCCCTCAAGGAAGGGAGGATTTACTTTGGCTAACCTCTTCCTTATAGGAAGAGGGCTGTAGTGGTGCGTCGACCTCATTGTCGCTGGAGTGCCAGAGCAAATGTGTGTATTACAGCACTCAGTGAACCTTAGTGTATGTGCACGGACGAAGTCCAGTGCACATACGAACAATTTCGCGCGCCGCAGCTGTATAAAGTGGTGTTTGCTAGCCCTCTCTTTATGAAAGAGGGGGGTAGGGGAAGTTCGCGCCGCATGACATTTTCCATTATTCTGAACGTAACAGGATTGAAAAAAATCCTATTAGAAGTATAATAGCCAACAAGTAGTCCATGTTCAGATAGTGATGGACATCAACGAATCTGCCGAGAATAAGAATGAATGTGAGAGCTATAACCAGGAAGATAAAGGTCGTATCAGCAACTTCACGAACCCGTGATGACTTCAGCTTGATCATGGTAGGATTCTACCACAAAAACTTCCCATCGTCATTCTATAGCCGCTATACGGATTACCTGTGTCGTGTACACTCGGAAGGAATCGGATACTAGGTGATTAGCACAAGGCTATCAAGATTAGACCCTTACATTTTAGTCCTCATATTCCTCACGATATTCGGCTTTGTGCTCAGGATATACGACCTGGGGCAGCAGTCTCTGTGGTACGACGAGGGCTACAGCATCAACGCAGCCCTGGCCATGCTGGACAAAGGCGCGCCCATCCTGCCATCGGGATGGTTCTACTCGCACGGCATACTGAACACGGGCTTCATAGCCGCCTCGATGGGCATGTTCGGGGAGACAGAGTTCGCGGCGCGGCTGCCATCCGTGATATTCGGCACACTGACCATACCGCTGGTCTTCTTTTTCGCACAAAAGATAGGCGGCAAGAGGACGGCCCTGATCGCGGCCTTCCTGGTAACCTTCCTGGCTATAGAGATCGCCTGGTCCAGGCAGGCCCGCATGTACCAGCAGCTGCAGTTCTTCTATATCCTGTCCCTGTATCTCTTTTACCTGTTCACGCAGAAAAGAAACAACAGATTGCTCGCGCTGACCATCATTTCAACTATCTGCGCCGCGCTGAGCCACACCTACGGCTTCTCGCTGATACTGGTATACGCAGCTTACCTGCTGCTGGCCAATATCAGGAACATACGAAAATATATAAATAAAGACCTGTTCAAACGGAAACAGACCATCATCTTTCTCCTGTGCGCTGTGATCCTGCTGATAATAGGGCAGGTGTGTTTCCACGTGTTCTCCAGCGCATGGGGCATAAAGATGAACTACTTCAGCGAATACACGGACTATCTCACAGAGATTCTGCCGGTCATACTTTACCTTGGCGCTGTCGGGATAGTGATAATGTTCAAACGGGACGCAAAGACTTCCCTGCTCCTGCTCCTGGCGCTGGCCATACCGTTCTATTTCATCTGCTTCCACGTTAAGATGCTGGCTTTCCGCTACCTCTACTTAATCACACCGATACTCTTCATCTACTTCGCGTATACCGTTACCTACATCTGCGACACGCTGGCGCACTCCCTGAGAAAACACGCGGGCGGAACAGCAAAAACGACGAATTCAGCGCTACAAAAAAGCTGGCTCAGCCCCGCGCTAACGGTTCTGATAGTGGGCCTCTCGCTGTACGGCGCGGGCTTCAGCTTCCTGCCGCAGAGCGATCACTGGCTGGAGCTCACCGCTCCGCAGCCCGATTTCAAGCTGGCTTACAGCTTCATCAACGATAACTTTGAAGAAGGAGACATCGTCATCGATACCTGGCCGGCTGTGGGCAGTTTCTACATGGAACAAGAACCGGATTTCTGGCTGGCCTTCGATATAGCGGGAACCGATGGGCAATACTGCGTAGACGGCTATGAACAGTACATCAATATCTCCTGCATAGAAGATGCCGGCGACCTGGAGACAATCGTGAATGCCTCGCCTAGAGGGTGGCTGGTAATAGACGGCCTGGCATCATACAGACTGCCGCAGGACACCAAGGACTTCATACAGGAGAACATGACCTACTACGAGGAAGGCTCAAGGGCTATCATGGCCGG
Source organism: Dehalococcoidia bacterium (assembly GCA_041653935.1). GTDB lineage: Bacteria > Chloroflexota > Dehalococcoidia > E44-bin15 > E44-bin15 > JAYEHL01. The sequence goes on from JBAZEO010000001.1 coordinate 522,258, forward strand.
GACGATACAGGTCTACGGCTGGCCTAACCAGAGCGCAGTATCCGAAGAAACACAGTGATAGCGAATGAGCGACGATAACAAACCTGTAAGAAAGAGGAAATTAGTCAGGCTCGTCTGGCTGGTCCCGCTGCTGGTCGTAGCCATCATCCTCTACATCAACTTCCTGCCCCTGGGCGGCTCGCCCGAACACATTATCAACGTCGGCGGCTCCGATACCGACGGCAAAGCGCACCTGACCGCGCCGCTGAGCGGGTTCTCGGATGAACTGACGAACGACAGCGTCAGTTACAGGGAGATAACAGGTGATACGGTATATTTCGAACTGACGGACCCCAGGCTGTCGCAGGCCGACGAGGTCGCCGTCGCGGTAAAATTCATCGATAACTTCCCCGAAGACAGCATCTTCGTCATCGGCGCTCAGGACGATGACGGCTACAGCCTGAGGTACGCCTACGTGCCCTTCTATGAGCAGCTGGACGACCTGCCGCTGGTGACAAGCAACGGCTCGGTCATGGTTTACGCTACCGATACGGAAAATGAGCCCCCCCTGGAGACCGTCATGGACCCCCTGCGTAACCCACCGCTGGGCTCGCTGATAGCCAGCGGCGACCCCACCCTGAATATCAACCGGCTGATAACGCCACAGGAATACATCAACATGCAGTTCGGCGAGTTCGACGCGGAGGGCGCCCTGGCGGAACTGATACCCGATGAGGATGAAGAATATGACGCCCTCGACAGCAGCACCGTACTTCTCGGCCCTCAGGAGTTCTACCTGTACTCCAACGGAGGCGAGTTTGAGGTCACAATCGAGAAGCGCGATCTGAACCGCAATGCGGGGATGGATCACATAAACGTGCACCTCTACGCGCCGGACGGCACGCTTGCGGCATCCGACATCATCCGCGACGACTTCGACTTCACGGAGGACAAGGTTCTGGGGCAGAAGCAGCACTGCTATATCAGCCTGCCGAACACGGAAAGGGGCGTCTACCGCCTTGAGATAGCATCCTCCGCCGGCGACAGCGATTTCATCATCACGCATCTTTCCTTCAATCAGGGGAGGATGATAGCGGAGGACCGGCTGTACCTGGCGGGCAACACCTACGTCGGTAAGGAACCCGGCGCCATATTTGTCTGGTGCTACCTGGCCGGGACGGGGGAGGTCAGATTCACCACATCGGAAGAGATGCTGCCGCAGATGGTCACCGTCACCGGAGCCAATGCCAGCCGCATGATATTTATGAACCAGCCCGATACGTGGTACAGTACAGGCATGCTGGAGCCTGGCATCTACCGCGTCAAGGCCGGCAAGGGCGACATAACCGTGGACGCGCCGCAGGCCATTATCTCGCTCACGCGAGAATCCCTTTTTATCCCATCATTCAACTCCATCGAGGAGGGGAAGGGGCGGCTTGACATAAACACCGCGTTGCGGGGAGGCCACACATTCTGGACCTATGTTGAGAACGGCGCGTTGGAGATGAGCGTAACCAAGCAGGACATGAACTTGTATGAAGGCGCGGACGGCCTGACACTAAAAGTCTACGACATCGACGGCAATTTCATTTCCGAAACGGCCATCCCTGACGACGGTGACGCAGCCGCAGACGGCAGCTTCGGCCCCATACAAACAGAAACATTGTCCGCCGCCAATTTATCCGCCGGCTCCTACCGCATAGAGATGACGGGCGGGGACGACCTTTTGATAGAGGGTATAGAAATAAATCAGGCCAAATTTGTTGTGGATAACAAGATACTGCCGGTGGGAACTGCTCCAGGCTACGTTGAAAACAGCAGCCATGCTATCGACGGCCTCAGCTTGTACACAGATGAGCTGTCGCTGAAGAAGGTAAGCTTCTTCTATTGGCACGGCAACAGCATGCAGCAGATCGCTATATCCGGCGATGGCTTCTACACGGAACTGGATGTCAATGAGATAGAGGAGTGGCTCTCCGTCGATCTGGTTCCAGGCGCTTATCGGATAACAGTGCCCAAACAGGATATAAGGATGGAGTTCAACGGCTACCTGTCCTTCACGCCGGACTCATTTTTCCTGCCCAGGAGATGCGAGGTGACGGGCCTTGAGTCCTATGTCTCCGATTTCAAGGAGTATGTAGACTATATCGTCGTTAACTACGATGATTATTACGTGACTACAAACTACGACGGATGGCTTACGGCCAGGGCTAAATGGAATACGGCGGATCTGTCCATAATTGACGACACGCTGAGCTTCTGCCTGATTGTGCCGCACCTTGACAGGGCAGGGGATGAGGACAAGACCATCCCCGTGGACTCGATCACGATAGAGCTTAACATCCCGCCCTTCTGGAAATAGGGGAGCGGCGCAAGGGCGAATAATTATTCGCCCCTACACAGAACGAGATGTGGGGCGGACCGGAGGGTCGTAGGGGCGCTGCTCGCTGCGCCCTCGTTATTGGGCAGGGCAAGCCCTGCCCCTACGCGATGACCCAACGTATGGGGGGACGGCAGGGAGTGACGAGATTCTTCATCGTTCTGTGTAAGGATTCAGAATGACAGCTTCAATAAGAGATGCAGGAGACTCATCTCCTGCCAGGGGTTTGGGGGTGTCCCCCAGATTACTAAATGTCCCCCAACGTATGGGGGACTGCCAGGGGGTTCGGTTATTGTTCCCCCCTTTCAAGGGGGACAGCAGGGGGTTGATTATCTTTCATCACCCCATTACACTCATGAACATAGATGGAAACCATTAAATCCATAATCAAGAAAATAGACGGGGTCATCCCCCTCAAGGAGACCGCTATCTCCCTGCTGGTCTGCTTCATAGCGCTCATCCTCATAGAGTTCATCTGGGACGACAGCGTCGCGCATCTCCTGAACATGAACCACCTGATAATCGCCGCCATCATACTGGCTTACCTGATAGTTACCATCATCCTCATTAAATACATCATGCGTTCCAGGCGCGTCCGGCAAAATAACATCCGCTCCCTGAGAGACAGGGTGCTTGAAGAGCAGGCCGGGCGGAGCGACACGGTTAAAACAGTGATTAAGATCGCTTGGATGTTACTGCTCATATTTCCCATCATCCTCCTGACATTGATAGCCGTGGAAACCATCTGGGAGGGCAGTGTTTCGTTCTACATCAATCTCAGCGCCCTCATAATCAGCACCATTGCGACCGAGGTAATAGCGATACTGGCCATTCTCATAATACTTGGCAGACAGAGACTGAATATCAGTAAACTGAACCTGCCTGAACCGGCAGCGAAGCCGCATGTGCCGCCGTCAGACAAAGCCACTGAAACCGTAGAAGTAAAGAAACCTGCCTTCACTTTGCATGCAATACGAACAATGAGTAATGCTGAAAGAAAAAGGTGGCTGCTTAAGATTGCGCGAAAGCTTCTCATATTATTGCTTATCATCATTCCATTGCTGCTGGCGATAGAGTCAATATGGCAAGGAAGCATCACTTCAAATATAAATATCAAAATTCTAATATTTGGTCTTGTAGCCACAGGCGGTTTAGTTTTCTGGCTATATAGAGAGAGGTTTATATTTGGAAGTTCAACCGACAAAGATGAGATAGAACAAGATAAGGGAAAAGAGGAGTTCACTAACAAATACCCCGGAATCAGCAAGCTCCCATTAATACGAATTGTTGTAGGAAAGATGTACGAAATGGGGTGGGGTTACTCCATTTCTTTACTGGTTATCTTAATTGTTTGCTTCAGTCTTAGATATGTCTATGCATCAATAGGTGATGTAAACTTAGATGAAGGGAATGGACTGTATGACGCCAACCTGATTCTACATGGCTCGGTGCCGTTTAGAGACTATATCACCAGAGAACCTGGATACTTATACACCTTAGCACTTTTTATTAAGATTTTCGGATACAGCATGATGACCGGCCGGCTTATGTCTGTCATTGCCGGCGCTGTCATATGTCTCTTCGTTTTTCTTATCGGCAAGGAACTCTACAATAAAAAAGCTGGCCTGATAGCAGCGCTGATATACTGTTTATCTCCATTGTTCATATACAACGACATTATAGGTTACCTCGGTACAGCAAGCCTGATGTGGATCCCTATATCAGTGTATTTCCTTATTAAGGCTATCAAGAGTAATAAACTAAAATTCTATTTTCTAAGCGGGCTGTTTATCGGAGTGGCATTCCTTTTCTACAGGGGACTTCTTACATACATAATACTTTGTCCACTAGCTCTCGTATTTATTTCCCCTCACAATATTAAGAAACTCTTGATAAATACGGCTATTACCGTATTAGGTTTCTGTATCTCTGTAGTCCCTGTACTGATATATTTTATTCTGCAAACAGATTTCAATTGGATGCTGAATCAATACGCCCCGCCAGGCTTTATTACAAACTTGGCTAATACTGTCGTCGCCAGCGGAGAACAAACGCCATACATTGAAGCTAAAAGTCGCATTCTTTATACATTGTTCAGGGGAGGACTATATTTATTCATACCTGCCCTTATTTTTATTTCACTTGTGCTAAAAGACGTTTTCAAAAACATGAGGGCAATCCTGTCTGCACTAATCATCAGCTGGGCATTTATCATTTATCTTGTGATCAATGGTAAGTTTATTAAATGGTATGATTACGGCCAACAACCTATGCCCGGTGGCTATCCTACAGCTTTCTTTTGCCTCTTGGGCCTTCTCTCGCTAGCAAGCTTATGGATATTGTTACATTCCAAATCCAGCCTTGCTGTTAAAATAAAGTCAGGTCATGCTCATATCTTCATAATTGTATGGTGGTTCTGTTCATCTATATATTTCATCATATCTCCGGTAAGTGGGAATATCGGCCATATACCTATAACAATTATGGCGGCTATAGCTATATTAGTAATATTCCAAGGTAAAAAATCAATAACACAAAAAATAGCGCCCATTATGTTCCTCGGATTATTAGTAATGTCCGCAATATTTGCCGGATTTGCTTATGAAAATACACTTAATCCTGATAGAGCAATCAAGATATCCGTAGCACAAGAAGTAGGGCAATATATCGAGGGAAATACATCACAGGATGATGAAGTACTTGCTATCAGTATGTTCGCGGTAGAAGCCGATAGAAGAATACTCCTAGATATTTCCCACCCGTTATCCTATGTCGGCACTGAAAATGACCCCACATGGGGATACGATCCATATAATATAACACCTTCAATTACAGAAATAATTAATTATATGGAGCAACATGAGGTAAAATATATCGTAGCTGATCCCAGGATAGCATCGCTGTTTATTTCATGGAGACATACAGACTTACAAGACTACATTCTTACAAACTATACCATAGAGAAATCAGTAGATAATGTGGATATTTACGCAAGAAATGATTAACATGATTCATTTGGCAGACCCAGCTAAATATAGTTGTCCTGCGATCACGTTTAGCCATACTCAAGCTTTCATTGAACCTATGATAAGCTGGTTTAAACCAAACACAAATCTCTTATATAATTCAACACTGAAGCCACATTGTTGAAAAAGCTGCCTTAAATCCCTTTCGTTGTAAGTCCTGAGATGAGGAGACTCCCCTTGCGACATAAACCATACTCGTGACTGAACGAATTGCATCATTTTATCTCCCTTGGATGTAGGAGTTGTCACGATTAGAGTCCCTCCATCTTTGAGCATCTTATAACATTGATTAAGTGTTACTATAGGCTCTTGAAGATGCTCGATAGTAGCTAGAAGCACAATGGTGTCAAACCTAGATTGGATTCTATTAATCAATTGATCATTTCTACAAATATCCACACAGTAGAAACTGCTCTCAGGAAAATTGATATTCATTGCATCAACCGCTTCTTTGCGAATATCAACGCCTGTATATTCTGATTTATTGGTAATATATCTCAATAAATCGGCGGCATCACAACCTAAATCCAATATAGCGCCATGAATATAAGGTGCTGCAGCAGAACATCTTTGTCGTCTCAAGTATTCTGATTGAAGGTGCCGGAGTTTGAATCTTATTATATTGATAGAATGCATATCCATATATTAACTCCTACACATAGCTAATTTCTATTCTCCATAACTGCTGATAAAAGAATCGAGAGGCTGTCTTTGAAATCAGTATATCTATTCTTTTTTACCATAAATAAAACAAGCGAGCATAAAGCCACTGCCGAAAAAACGATCAAGTACTCAAGCTTCAGCAGGATATAATCAACATATTTCTTGTGCTTTTTGAAGAAACTCAGGCTGGAAAACACAACTTCTTTCATATGAGGAGAGAATCCCAGTTTTTTAATGCTCTGTCCCTTTAAGTGTGTTATAAAAGCATCGGGTATTAAATAAATACCAAAGCCTTTTTTATACAGTCTATAACACAGGTCAACATCATTGTATAGAAGAGGAAATCTCTCAGCATCAAACAATCCGCCTACCTGATTTATTATATCCTTTCTTATCATGATGCATGTTCCAGCAGCCTGATCAATTTTTTGTATTTTTTCGAATTTATTATCTAACATAAGGTATTCTTTAGCCCACTTCGTTTTTAATCTAGGATAACGTTTATATAGATATCCAAAGCTGAGTCCTAGAAAAGACGGGAATCTTCGATGCATATTGTACTGAATACTTCCATCCGAGTTTAACAAAGTACAAGTCACTCCACCCGCCTCTTCGTGGGTATCCAGAAAATCAACCATTTGTCCTAAAGCATCTCCGTGAACAATTGTATCTGAGTTAAGCAAAAGGAAATACTTTCCACGTGAGATTTCCAGCGCCTGATTGTTGGGTTCAGCAAAAATCAGGTTTTGGATATTTTTGATTAAAGTAACCTGAGGGAAATTTTCCGTGATGATCTTAACACTATCATCAGTGGAGGCATTATCAACCACGATTAATTCGTAATTTATCCGTCTAGTATTATCAATAATCGATTGAATACACTCCTTAGTCATACGCGCAGTGTTCCAGTTCACAATTGCTATTGAAAGGATAACGCCTTCAGTATTCTGTTCCATTTTTACCATCCGCAATACTGGTTTAGCAATATTCTCTTATCTAGGTGGTCATCCCGCATTTTCCTATTTATCCTCAATAGTTTTGATTACAAGAAGCTGGAATGCCAACTGAGGAAACCGATAAGTTATCTTTTGCGTTAAATCAGAAATTATTCTAAATAGAAAAACAGGAGTATATTTTATCTCTGCCCTGTATCCCCTTAACTGTTTCCAGCCTGCCACCCCATATACTTTGAATCCTAGTTCTCTAAATTCTTTTGTACTCCATCCAGACTTATGCTGCTCCAGTGGATTATTATTACAATCGTCCTGCCATATATATCCGTTTGGCGTTGAGATAACCACCTTCTTTCTACACCACTGTTCCATCTTAGCCAGTAATATGGCCCCTTCCTCTTTCGTAAGATGTTCTAAAACATCCATGGCAATAACAGCATCGAAAGATTTAGACACAAATTCAATTTCCCTGACATCTGCTCTGATGTACTGGCTATGGATTCCCTTTTTACTGCTCTCCTCTAAATAAGGCTCGAATAATTCTACACCTACTGAGAAAGGCACGTTGCAATATTGCAGCAGAGAGCTATATCCACAACCTAAATCTAAAACCATATCGCAATTAGCTACCGCATTTTTAAGGAGTGTGCTCAAAGCAGGGAATAATCTTCTATATAGTGGCTGCAGGTTTTTCTTGATTGAGCGCCAATTAAGACTTAGCCAGGAAATATTACCACATGTAGTATATATTACTTTGTGATTAGATTTATGCTTGTTATAGAGCCTCCTTTGGTATCCGATTAAGTATTCCATATTTTGCTGCAAGCTGCGGTGATAGATGAATAGGGGAATTGAGTAGGCTTTTAACCCAAGTGCGCTAACAGATAAACAGTAATCTACTCCATAACAATGCCACCCATCAAAGGTAATCTCATCAAATTTTAGTTCGTTAAATACTGATTTGGGAATCAATAAAAGACAGTCATCTACTGTTTGCACTGGTGCCGGTGTATTTGCTGCGTTACTATAGCTCCAAATCTTACCGCTGTCGCTGCCGTATCCCTTTCTTCTTTCAAAGTCATTTCTTCCCTTTTCACTCATACCAGCAATACCAGCTACTCCGAGGTCAGGTATATTATTTAAAATGCTTTCAACCGCTTCCAGCCATAAAGGAGACCCCAACTCGACATCTTGGTGAATGAACATTATATATTCACCATATGCTTGTTCTGCCCCAAAATTTAACGCTGCGGCAGCTGATTTAAATTGTCCATGAGTATTATCAACTGGAATAAATTCACATTTGACTGTCTGGTTCTTAATGCTGGGGATAAGAACCCTGTTCAATAGAAGCTCGTTGTTATATACAGTCACTATAGATATCATACTGTCTATAACCTCTTAAATATAGCTTGATCATGCAATGTATACTCTCAACTATTATATGGAAACTATCTTTGAATTTTTAATCCGCTTTTAATTTGACCAAAAATTGGCGGAACGAATAGTCTCAAAATGACCAACATCGAATTTTTACGTTTTTTTAAAGGTGACTCTTCAAACTTTTTAATATGTAAACCGTTATGTGTTGGTTGTATTCGTTTCAGATAACCTCTTGGGTTCCATGTGATAAGAAAGGATTCCCTGCTCCTATCAATTTCAAAATCACTATTCTCATTTATAAATGTTTCAATGGCCTCATAAGGACCCGGATTCGGCCCTATAGATAACCCGTGATGACAGATGCTGTCTTCTACTATGAAATAGTCACCGGGTTTTACAAGGGTAGAGTAAAGACGAAGTACACTCAACGTGTTATCATAAGTATGTGAACTATCTTCAATCACTAATACCCTATCGTCTTTCGAAATCTGTTCCTCAACACATTCAAAGCGCTGGCAAGCATCCCCTTGGATGAAAGTAATCCTAGGATGCTTTTTCACTTGTTCAGCTATATCGGCATGAGATAAGTCGATGCCAATAACCCTACCTCTTCCGAGAAGATCGCAAATATGTGCTAAGAACAGTGTACCTCCTCCGTTTGCATTACCGATTTCAATTATCACATCAGGTTTGGTTTCAAATATGATCTCTTGATAAATCCAAGCATCTATCGGGCTCTTTTGCGCTTTTTCGCCAAAATAGACCGTCCGGTTTGCTACGCGCTCTTGAATTATTGATAGCACCTTGCTAAGAGGCATAGCCAAGTCATCTTCTATATAATTATCCATATTAGTCTTCACCCATCTGAAAGGATACCGTTATTCTGAGATTAAGCCCGGCGGCATTTCCGATATAGTCCCAATATTATTGGAGGGAGAAATAGCCTTACTAATGTCTTCAATGATCTGGGTAAAGCTATTCCTTGCTTCTTCCATTTCTCCACCCTTTTCGTAAACTCTAGCATGCAGCCCTCTGAGACAGCGCTCTTGAAACCTATGCCTACAACAGTATGAGGAAAATCGTCTCTCCCGACAGCAACTATAAATCTAGAAGGGAAAATATTTAGGAGACTATCGAATCCATTCGGTGTGAAACGCCAGTAGTCACTAGGATAATCGTGTATGGGACAGCTCATTACGGAGCTGATTACAAGAAGCCCGTCCGGTTTCATTATCCTGTGGACCTCTTCTATCGCCTTTCTGGGAAATTCCACGTGCTCAAGGGTATCGAGAATGAGAACGGTACCGACAGATTCTGAAGGCAGGCTTATGCAATGCAGATCCAAAATGCGGTCTACTCCGAGGCCTTTCCGCATATCGCACCCCACGTACTCTTTGCCATTGAAAAATGGCCGCAGATCGGCAAAACTTTCCTGTCCTCGCACTTGAAATGAGCCAAACTCATAAATGGGTACAGAGATGGGTAAAGTTTCAGCTACGATTTTCACAAATTGTTTGATCGATTTACGCATCTGTTACCCTTTCGTTTTTAAATAGAAGATTCGAATTTGTAATGTCTTTATATCCTTGGCAATCTACTCGGAAGCAATTTGCTGACTCCCCTGATCACATCCTTGAATACTTTTATATCTCGTGTATCAAAGGTCTTCAAGATCAAAAGAAGTACAAAATAAAGTATAGCGGCAGTAGGAATTATAAGGAACAAGGATTCTTCCCGTATGAAGTAAATAAGAGCGCCCATTGCGGTGCAAGCTATGAACGGCTTGATCACTATCTTATGCAGGGGCAGCCAGTAGAAGTTCTTACCGGCGAAATACACGACTAGCAGCAATAACAATACCTGCGATATTACTGTGGAAACGCCCGCTCCTTGAATGCCATACCTGGGAATGAGAATAAAATTTAAAGCAATATTTGCCAGTACTGTGATCCCGACGCTCAGCGTGCGCAGCGGCTCTTTATTGATAGATGCTAGCGTTGGTCCTATTGACTGGCATATGAAACTGATTGGAATGTAGAGGATAAGAATCCTGAGCACTATCGCCGTCTGGTCATAATTGATTCCGTAGATAGCAATAATGATCCTATCAGCTAGCAGAAACGTTCCCACAGCTATCGGCAGACCTATGATGAACATATACTTAGCCGATTTTTCCATGGCGAGTTTCAGAGAATCCCTGGATGTTACGAAAAACCTTGACATGGCCGGGAAAACGGTTGACATGCTGATTCCAGCAGTAACCAGAAGTACCATGATCAAATTGCAGGCAGCATTGTAATAACCAGCAGCAGTATCCCCCTTTATCGCAGATATCATGATTACATCAATCCTTAGGAATATGCCAGCTATGGCTATGGTTAGTGTAAAAGGAAGCGCCGCCCTGAGTGTGCGCTTCCAGAACTCCCATTTGATGCTGATGTTCCAGGGCAGCCATTGCGATGGAGGCTTGGTAAACTTCCAAACAAAAACAACAAAGCTATATAAGAGGACCACAAAACCAGCCGCACAGTATAACCAAGCGAAACCGACGACACCGAGACCGTATTTGATAGCGAGCATGACGCCTGCTAATATAAGAGCAGAATTAAGAACCTGCCCTATAGCCTGGTACCCCATCCGCTCAAAGGACTGGAACATTGCGTAAAACATCTGATTCAGAGATTGAAGTATTGCGTAAAAAGCAAAAAGGTAGACGACAGTTATCGTCTCATCAGGATAATCCATGGCATTTACTATAAGTGCCATCAGCCCAAAGTAGCTAATAACAAGAAACACTTTTATGACAGCGTTATTGACCAGATATTTTGGAGCTAAAGACTTATTCCTGGAAACTTCCCGTACTGTTAGCGGCTGGAGTCCGAAGTCTGCAACGAAGGAAAAGAGTCCGGTGAAAGCAATCGCGAAGGAAAGCACTCCGAAGCTTTCTGGCCCCAGATAACGAGCGGCATACATCACATAAAAAAAAGAGATTACAAAGCCTATTAACTGAGCAGAAATAAGCACTGCGGCGTTTTTGGCGATTCTCTGCACGGTGTTCATCATTTTTTAAATCTCAGAATATCATTCGTGAGGTATACTAAGCCGCTAATCTCCTGTAAACATTGACAATTACCCCACCAATCTCAAGCCAAGAATAATCCTTTACTGCTTTATCTCGAACTTCTTTACTCAGTTTTGTCCTCATTCCCTCATCAGCCAAGAGATCCGTTATTCTCTTAGCCAAAGAATCAGAATCCTCCTTTAAGGCATAGACCCCCAAATCCCCAAGTATTTCCCTGCTAGGCAGAGTATCAAAGACAACCGTCGGAAGACCACAAGCCATATAGTTGTATATCTTGCCGTTCGCCTCGGTCATTGAAGTCTTAGGAGCAACCGCAATATCCCCCAGAGAAAGATAGCGCGGGGCTTCCTTGTAATCAACCCTGCCTGTAAAGATAATATTTTCCGCTACTCCAAGGCCTTCAGCCATTTTTTCATACTTCTCTACATTGGGATAGCCCATTATCAGGAAATGAATTTTTTGATTCTGCTTCAAGACCAACGGTATGGCTTTGATCAGGTAGTCAACGCCCTGATACTCATTTAATAGTCCCAGATAAACCACGATTTTCTTATCAGGCGGAAGGCTCAATTTTACCCTGAGATCATCTAAATCAGTGAAAGGCCTGAACTCATCCGTATCAACTCCGTCCAGCGTAGGGTATATCCTATCCAGAGACACGCTGAATTTCTCGTTAAGGTCTTTAGCTACCGCTGTTGATGAAGTGATAATGCCGTTGGCCGAGTTATCGATTCTCTTTTCAATAAACCGCATACACGCGTAAAAAGGCCTGTTGCCCCTGAGAAAATTATGGTCTTCCATCTCTCCTGTAAGGCTGCCCTGGCAATCGAATATCAGCGGTTTTCTTAATATTCTGGCGATGAAGAAACCTATGAATGCGCCTTCGTGCAGATGGCCGTGGATAATGTCCGGTTTTAACTTAAGGGCTGTGATCAGGGACTTAAACAGGAGAAGGGTATCCAAATACACCATGTGGAAGGAAGGTCCGGCCTCAAGTTTCTTGTACCAGGGGATATTAACTATTCTTCTAGTATCTATTCCGGGGATATCCCTGCCGTTATGATATGTGCAGATCGTGATCTTGCATCCAAGTTTCTGGAGAGCCCTAGCTTCTTCATAGATTCTGACATGACAGCCCCTGTCAGCAAAGAAAGGAGTAGGAGCAATCATTAGAACCTTGGTCAATTCTTTAAATCTCCCTCTGCAGATTTAATATCGATCACCTTGGCATAGCCAAAACGTATAGGTGTGGTTAAAAATCTTAATAATAAATGGAATGTCACCATGCCCAAACCATAGTGCTTTCTGAAAAAGTAAATATACTCTGACCTAACTAATGGTTGTATATCATTCCTCTGTTTGGTACTTTGACCATGATAATGTATTATTTGAGCAGTTGGAACATAGCGAATTTTCCATCCAGCATTCCTGATTCTGTATGACAGGTCAATATCTTCAATCATCAGGTAGAACTTTTCATCAAAAAGCCCTATTTTATCTAATGTTTCTTTCCTGACCAGCATGCAAATTCCGGTAATAATATCCACATCCGTGATAAGGTCCTCGTCAAAACACGTCATAAAATGGCGGCCGAATATATGACTTTTAGGTAATAAATGAGATAATCCAACATACTCAAAGAATAAAGATGACTTGGTATATTTTAATCGCCTGCAACCTTTATCCAAAGTGCCAGTAATTCCCAATATTTTTGGGGTAACTGCACCTGTATCAGGATGAGCATTAATAAAGTCAACGAGGTTATCTAAAGCACTATCTAGGATGATTGTGTCTGGATTTAGAAAAAGAATGTATGTGCCATGACACAGCTTAGCAGCCTGGTTCATAGCTTTGGCATGTCCTGCATTATCGTTATTCACAGTTAAAAGGACTTTTTGAAAGCTTTCCATGACTAATTCTGCGCTGCCATCTCTAGAATTATTATCTATAACCATGATTTCAAAAAGTGTTCTCTTTGTGTTTTTATAAATTGACTTGATGCATTGGTTTAATAAATCGCGGGTCTTCCAGTTGACTAGCACTATAGACAATATAGGATTATTGGTAGAGTCAAGATCGCTGCCTGTACAAGTAAAGGCGCTCAATTCATCAACAATCTTCTGAATATCTAAAGCATCCATTTTAAACATGCCCATTGACTCAAGCTTCATCGGTATCACTGATAGAAAAATACCAGTTAAGGGGGTTCTGAAGCAAATCCAGTGGAATATTTCCGTTATTGATTCGCGCACTGAGTTGAGTTTTCTTATACCATATTGGGACAAATCCCAATTTGATTGCAATTCCGTAATAGGGAATGCTCTTTAAAGTCCTAAAAATTACGATATCCATACCTTCTTCGCGCAGCTTTTCTATAGCGGCATGAATCAATATGCGGGCCGTAGCGCTATCACCGGGAAGTGTTAATATGTCTGCTATTGAACCAAAGTTAAGAGCATCCCTTTTCTTTGTTATTCCAAAAGTGATATAACCTAATATTTCACCTCGTTTCTTAGCATAAAGAATCCTGTAATTCGCTCCAGGCTTATTGGTAAACCGCCAATTCAGATATTTTTTATCTCTTACTGCGATGATACTTTTATCTTTACTTGCTCTAATAAAGAAATCATTTATATCGTCATCAAATGAATTAACTTCTTTCACTTCTAATTCGGGTATATTAAATGGGCCTATCATACTATCCAAAATACGATAAGCTATATTAATAACAGGTTGAATAATATCGCCAATCCATTTAGGCAGGTTTGCCTTTTTCTCTAATACCTTTCCGAAATTGAATATTTTACACAGCATTTGTATTTCAGAAACATCAAACCAGTTTAATCTATTCAAATAAAGCCAGTGTATCTGTTCATTTGGAATACCATAAGTGACATCCACTCCCTCTTGGGCAGCATCCTTAAAAACTTGTTCGGCAAGTGTTGTGATAATACCTCTGCCTCTATAATCGTGATGAGTCATTTCATCTAAGCCATAGGAACCAAGTACTATCTCATCACCAATTTTCAGACGTTGCAGTGCCAGTGCGTATTGTCCTACTACGTTTCCGTCAGCTATGGCAAGCCAGATTATTGCAGGTCCAGATGGATTATCTAAGAATTGCCATTTCCAGTGCTCGATGCTGACTTTATCACCGAAGACAATTTCTCGAAGCTTGATAATTTCTGCCTCGTCACCCTTTTGACATCTTTTAATATCCCAGTTTTTTCCTGTCATGACTATAGCACTTCTAGAATAATCTAATGTACGGAATGGCCAAAATCCCGAATTGCGGTTATCACCCTACTTAAATCTTCATCAGTCATATCAGGATATAAAGGCAGATTAACCAGCTTCTTCCATACCTTGTCTGCGATAGGGCAATCGCCTTTAATGCCTATTTCTTTATAATATGGGTGTAAATATAGCGGCATATAGTGCACACTTGAAGAAACGCCTCTTTTTGCCAGATAAGCGATAAGCTCATTCCTATCTACCTTATTGACCTTTACAGCATAGTTGTGTAAAGAGCTTTTTACATAATCTCTCTCAACCGGCGTTTCAACCCACTCCAATTCTTTAAATGCTTTGTTGTATTTATTGACTATCTTACGCCTCTTATTATTCATCGCATCCAGTCTTTTTAACTGCACAATGCCGATAGACGCCGTTATATCGTTCATGTGGTCTTTGAATCCCAGACACTCTACATCATAATACCAGTCATAGCCTTCCTTACTGCGATGATAGGTATCCTTATTAATGCCAACCCATCGCAGCTTTAAGAGCCTCTTATATATTTCTTCATCATTTGTAGTTATCATGCCGCCGTCGCCGGTTGCCAGATTTTTCACGGCATGAAAAGAAAAACAACCAAGATTGCCGATAGCTCCCGCCTTTATACCTTTATATTCTCCTCCGCAGGCATGAGCAGCATCCTCTATAACCCACAGATTATGCTTGGCTGCCAGTTTCATGATCTCATCCATATCGCATGAATGCCCACCGTAATGAACTGGAATTATCGCCTTTGTTTTTTTGGTTATTTTCTTTTTAATGTCCGCCGGGTTGATATTCAGCGTATCTGCCTGGACATCGGCAAAAACGGGAGTAGCATTGTTATAGAGAACCGCATGGGCTGTGGAGACAAAGGTAATCGGTGATGTTATAACCTCGCCGGAATCGATCCCCAGGACATTAACAGCCAGATGCAGCGCTGCGGTACATGAATTCAGTGCTACGGCATACTTAACTCCGATATACTTGGCGAATTTCTCCTCAAACTCTTTGGTCTTGGGACCTAAACCTATCCATCCCGACCTTAAGGTTTTAGCTACAGCTTCCACCTCTTCATCACCCATCGATGGTCTAAATACCGGTATGACATTCATAATTTTTTACCTCGACTTATACTGCTTCTTATAATACGCCTGATAATCCCCGCTCTTTACACGCTTCCACCATTCGGCATTATCCAGATACCAGGCAATGGTCTTATCAAGCGCCGTATCCATAGAGCCCGCCTGACTGCATTTCAACTCTTTCTCCAGCTTGCCGCAGTCCAGCGCGTAGCGCCTGTCGTGGCCGGGGCGGTCCTTCACGTATTCTATAAGCGAGTGCGGTTTCTTCAGCTTTGACAGTATGGTTTTCACCAGCTCGATGTTGCTCACCTCGCAGCCGCCGCCGATGTTGTAAACCTCTCCCGGATTGCCTTTCTGCAGGACCAGGTTGATGGCGCGGCAGTTGTCCTCAACGTAGAGCCAGTCGCGCACATTGAGCCCATCGCCGTAGACGGGGATTGGCACACCTTCCACGGCATTGGTGATAACCAGCGGTATGAGCTTCTCAGGGAACTGATAGGGTCCGTAGTTGTTGGAGCTGCGGGTGATGATAACCGGCATATCATATGTGTGATGGCAGGCCCGGCACAGCAGATCAGCCGCGGCCTTGCTGGCGGCGTAGGGGCTGTTGGGCGCCAGCGGCGACTCCTCGCAGAATCTGCCTTTCGCGCCCAGCGAGCCGTAAACCTCGTCCGTGGAGATCTGAACGAACCTTTTCACTTTATGCCGCCTGGCCCCATCCAGAAGCGCCTGTGTGCCCGCGATATTGGTCTCGATAAAAGGCGAGGCGTCCATGATGCTGCGGTCCACGTGAGACTCGGCGGCGAAGTTCACCACCGCGTCTATATCCTTCTTTAAAATACCATCGACGAGGCGCGCGTCCGCGATATCGCCCTTAACGAACTCGTATCGCGTGCTGTTCTCGACATCGCGCAGGTTCTCCAGGTTGCCGGCATAGGTCAGCTTATCCATGTTCACCACATGCCAGCCGGCGTGTTTACTCAGCACGTAACGTATGAAATTGCTGCCGATAAAGCCGGCGCCCCCGGTGACAAGCAGTTTCATAGAGCCTTAACCTCCCTCTGAGACAGATACCTCTCCAGCGCGTCCTCCCACGATGGGAGCAGATAGCCTATAGTTTCCTTAAGAGGGTAGGGGTCCAGCGAAGAGTTCTTCGGCCTTACGGCGGGACGGTTTATCTCGCCGCTGCTGACGGGAACTACCGCGGTATTTCTGCGCGCCTTCTTTATTATAGCCGCGGCATAGCCGTACCAGCTTGTCTTACCCTGGTTGGTGATATGATAGATACCGCAGCGCCCCGTGCTTATCAGGTCGGCCACGGCCCGGGACAGGTCCTGCGTGAACGTGGGCGCCCCCCTCTGGTCGTTAACCACCCTCAGCTCGCTCTGCTTTTCCGAGGCCTTCAGTATCGTTTCCACGAAATTCTTGCCGTGCAGGCCGAACAGCCAGCTCGTGCGTATCAGGTAGAAACGGCTGGCGAGTTGCTGCAGATAGCGCTCGCCCTCCAGCTTGCTCTCGCCGTAGGCATTCAGCGGATGCGGCTTGTCCTCTATGCGGTACGGGCCGCGCTTTTTACCATTGAAGATGTAGTCCGTGCTGAAATGCGCTATGGCGCAACCGGCCTCCGCGCACGCCGACGCCAGATTTTTTACCCCCAGGCCGTTAACCCTGAAAGCCGTATCCCTGTTCGCTTCAGCGCCGTCCACATCGGTATAGGCGGCGCAGTTTATTAATATATCAGGCTTGATCCGGGAGACCGCGGATTTCACACGCTCAAGGTCGCATATGTCCAGATCGATCTCTGCAATGGGAACAACCTCGTGCCCCCTCTGCGACAGGCAGGGGACAAGGTCCTCCGCCAGCATGCCCCCGGCCCCGGTCACCAGCACCTTCATGTTATCCCCGCGTCATACTCAAATTTATTAACCGCGTCCCGCAAGGACGGCCACTGCGCATCCTTATCCGATACGATCGGCTCTTTAATAGGCCACTTTATATTCAAGTCCCTGTCATTCCAGATTATGCCGGCCTCGGCCCGCGGGGAATAAACGCCCGAGGCCTTATAAACTACATCCGCCGCTTCCGAAAGTATGCAGAAACCGTGGGCGAACCCCTGCGGGATATAGAGCATGCTCTTGTTCTCTTCCGATAAGATCTCGCCGACCCATCTGCCGTATGTGGGGGAGCCCGCCCTTATATCTACAGCCACATCGAATATCTCGCCTTTTACCGCCCTTATCAGTTTACCCTGGGCGCAGGGGGGATTCTGATAGTGCAGGCCCCTGAGCACCCCCCTGGTGGAACGAGAGTGGTTGTCCTGCACAAAGCTGTCCGTTATGCCCGCGTCCACGAAATCAGGCATCTTGTAGGTCTCGATAAAGAAGCCCCTGTCATCGCTAAAGACCCTGGGCTTTATCAGTATTACTTCCGGTACCTTCAATCTGCTGAAAGTGAAAGGCATGTCTGTAACCCTTCTTAAAACTGGATCCTGGCGTCATCGCCCACAAAGAGGCTCATGCCCTTGAATTCCTTATCCCTCTTGGTTAACATAACTCCAGTGCCGATAAGGCTGTCGCTGAGCCTCTCAACCCGGCATATATTGCAGCCGGCCATGATCACGGAGTGCTCTATGGATGAATCCGCTACTACGGTTCCCCTGCCTATGCTGGTGAAGGGCCCGATATAGGAGTTGCTGATCCTGCAATCCTCGGCGATGGAAGCCGGTCCGCGTATCTCGCTCCCCGTTATCACCGCGCCCTTTTTTATCTCTATCCGGCCCTCGACGCGGCTCTTATCATCGACCTGCCCCTCCACATTGCGCACCAGGAACTCGTCCAGGACGATGCTGTTGGCCTCCAGGAGGTCGTCCTTCTTGCCCGTATCGAGCCACCAGCCCGTCAGCGTATGACTTCTCACCTTTTTATTCTGGTCGATTAACCTCTGGATGGCGTCGGTTATCTCCAGCTCGCCCCGTTGAGAGGGCTTAATCTCTGATATAGCCTTGTGTACTTCCTTTGAAAACAGGTACACGCCGACGAGGGCCAGGTTGGTCTTTGGCTCTTTAGGCTTCTCCACCAGCTTCACCACCTCGCCGTCACCGTTAAGCTCGGCAACACCGAACATGCGCGGGTCTGCAACCTCTTTTAATAAGACTAAGGCATCGGAGGGATTATTATCATACTCTTTTACCAGTGCGTCTATCTGAGCATTAATCAAATTGTCTCCGAGGAACATAAGGAATGGAGAATCGCCTAAGAAAGCACGGGCTGTCTTTACCGCGTGGGCCAGGCCCGCCGGCTTATCCTGCAGTATATAGGTGAATTTCGCGTTCCACCTCAACCCGTCCCCGGCGGCTTCCTTTATCTGGGCCCCGGTCTCGGGAGAGATGATTATACCGACATCAGTGATCCCCGCTTTGGCGATATGATCCAGCACGTAGAACAGTATCGGCCTGTTGGCCACGGGCAGAAGCTGCTTGGGTATAGTATTGGTGAGCGGTTTGAGCCTTGTCCCTTTGCCGCCAGCCAGAACCAGCGCTTTCACTCCAGCACCTCCTCAACGGTATAGTGCCTGCGGCTGCCCTGCCCGTAATAGATGCGCACCATGATATCGGCCAGCACTCCGAACACCAGGAATTGAATACCCACGATGATCATCAGTATGGCCAGCATGAACAGCGGGCGGTCGCCCAGCGCGACGCCGAAGGCCAGGCGTTCTACAACCAGGTAGACGCCTAGCAGGAAACCGATTATCGCCAGCAGAATCCCCGACCCGCCCAGCAGGTGGATGGGGCGCATGGAGTACTTCTGCCAGAACAATATAAGTATCAGATCCAGGAAGCCCTTGATGAGCCTCTGATAACCGTACTTGGTCTTGCCGTGAGCGCGCGGCCTGTGGTTGGTCCTGACCTCGCCTATCTTGTAGCCCTTCCATGAGAGCATGGCCGGGATGTAGCGGTGCATCTCTCCGTAAAGCTCCAGGCTCTTCAGGCATTCCTTCCTGTAGGCGCGCAGGCTGCAGCCGGAATCGTGGATGGTGGCCCCGGTCAGCTTGCGGCGCAGGGCGTTGGCAAACAGTGAGAACAGCTTTTTGGGAATAGAATCTTTTCGCTTTTTACGCCATCCGCAGACTACATCGTAACCTTTATCCAGCTCGGCGAGCAGCAGCGGGATATCGGCGGGGTCGTTCTGCATATCGGCGTCCATGGTAACAACGATATCGCCTTTGGCGTGCTCGAAGCCGGCGGCCATGGCGGCGGACTGCCCGAAGTTCTTCTTGAACTTGACCACGCGCACCCTGTTATCGCGTCCGCGTATTTCCTTCAAGGACTTAAAAGTGCCGTCACTGGAGCCGTCATCGACAAAGACTACCGAGTAAGACACTGCCATGCCCTGCAGGGCCTTGCTGATCTCATCGTGCAGCAGGGCCACGTTCTTCTCCTCGTTGTATGTGGGGATAACAATAGAAAGATTCATATCAGCGTTCCTTGAAGACATTTATACATCATCTGCCTGCATCGCACAATCCCTTGACCGTGCATCCGCCGCATCCCTTATCCGCGGGGCGCCCGTTACGATTATTAAAGGATTCTACCACATAAAAAGGGTATCGTCATTATATAGCGTGTAGCGTGTAGTAAGTAGTGAGTAGTGAAGAGGTGAAGGAGAAGCTCCTTCCGGGGGAACTGGGGGTGTCCCCAAGATTTTTCCATGTCCCCCAACGTATGGGGGATAGCAGGGGGTTCGGTCTACCATCAACCGACGACCTCTCATCTGCGGCGCGCCTGCCCTCACCCGTACCCTCTCCCTGCGGAGGGAGAGGGAAGATAATTAATTTTGAACACCCCCTTACCCCCTCTTCTAAAAAGAGGGGGAACTTTTAAGGGCAGACACGCAGTTCTGCCCCTACGTCGATTCCGTGTAGGGGCGAACCCCTGTATTCGCCCGCACAGTCCTCCCTTCCTTGAGGGAAGGGAGTAAGAGGGAAGGAGATTCATAAATAAAAATTCCCCCAAGATTGGGGGATAAAGGGGGTTGACGAGATTCTTCACCGTTCCGCGTAAAGGTTCAGAATGACAGTGAGTTGAATGTAGGGGCGTATCGCGATACGCCCTTGCTTATGGATTCAGGCCTTCGATGGAACGACGAATAGAGATGCAGGAGACACTCTCCTGCCGGGGTCTTAGGGGTGTCCCCTATATTAATAAAAAATCCCCCAACGTATGGGGGATTACAGGGGGTTCGGTCTACAATCGACCAACGACTTCTCAGCGTTCCTGATCCTTATACCATTTTACAAAAGACGGGATGCCCGCCTCCACCTTTACCTTCGGCTTATAGCCCAGCAGCTTTTTTGCCTTCGATATATCCGCGTACGTTATCGGCACGTCTCCGGGCTGCATGGGAAGCCTTTTCACTTTGGCCTTCTTACCGATATTCTCTTCGATGAGCGAAACCAGGCGCTTGAGCTCGGTGGTCTCGGACTCGCCCAAGTTGATGATCTCGAATGCGAGGTCTTTATCGATGGACGCCTCCACTCCGTCGATTATATCATCGATATAAGTGTAGTCCCGGCGCGATGAGCCGTCGCCGTAGATCTCGATATGCTTCCCGCCGTCGATGAGCCTGGTAAACTTGTGAATGGCCATGTCCGGCCTCTGCCTGGGCCCGTAAACGGTGAAGAAACGCAGGCAGGTGATGTTAATATCGTACAGATGATGATAGGTGTAGCAGAAGAGCTCGCAGGCCTGTTTGGAGGCGGCGTAGGGGGAGATGGGCTTCATCAGAACATCCTTCTCGCTGAAGGGAACTACGCTGTTGTCGCCGTACACGGACGACGATGAGCCGAAGACGAAGCGTTTTATGCCATGCTCGCGGCACATTTCGAGGAGGTTGATGGTTCCGCCGATATTGACATCCTGATAGACATGCGGATCCTTTATCGACGGCCTGACGCCGGCCCGGGCCGCGAGGTGCACAACGGCATCGAACGTCCCTGAAGAAAACAACCTGGCAAGTTTGCCTTTGTCCCTGATATCGCACTCGGCAAGGTGAAAATGCTTATCCTTGAGCGCTTTTTGAATGTTTTTTTTCTTGACCTCGGGGGAGTAGTACGGATCGAAGTTGTCCAGGCACACGACATTCTTGTTCCGCGATAACAGCCGTTCGCAGAGATGGCTCCCTATGAATCCGGCGCCGCCGGTGACAAGAACGCTTTCCACGATACGAAGTGCTCCTTCTTTCGCTCGGCGTGTCCTTCCATGATCAACCTTGTATGGAAGGATTCACCCTACGGTTGAATACGGTTGTTAAAGGATTCTACCATATAAAAAGGGTATCGTCATTATATTGGTGCGGGATTTACCCTCACCCTGGCCCTCTCCCTGCGGAGGGAGAGGGAAGAAAATTAATTTTGAACACCCCCTGACCCCCTCTTCTAAAAAGAGGGGGAACTTTTAAGGGCAGACACGCAGTTCTGCCCCTACGTCGATTCCGTGTAGGGGCGAACCCCTGTGTTCGCCCGCACAGTCCTCCCTTCCTTGAGGGAAGGGAGTAAGAGGGAAGGAGATCCAAGATAAAAATTCCCCCAAGATCGGGGGATAAAGGGGGTTGATTAGCAACGAGATTGCCACGTCTCTACGTTCCTCGCAATGACAGCTTTGAGAAAGGGGTGTCCAGAGGGATCGCCCTCTGACGGGGTCTTAGGGGTGCCCCCTATATTAATAAAAAATCCCCCAACGTATGGGGGATTACAGGGGGTTCGGTCTACAATCGACCAACGACTTCTACCAGCATATCCCGTGGTAATCGCAGAACTCTTTTGCGCGGCGCGGGTCCAGCACGCGCCTGCCGTCGATCACCACCTTGCCATTATATAACGATTCCTTCTTAAACTCATCCCATTCCGTGACGATGAGCACGCAATCCGCGTTTTCGATTGTCTGAGCCGCGCTCTTACAGTAGATTATCGACTGCGGTAAAACCTTATGCGCGTTGTCCATGGCCACGGGATCGTAAGCCCGCACCGAGGCGCCTTTCTCCAGCAGGGAGGAGATGACCCTGAGCGACGGGGCGTCGCGCATATCGTCGGTATGCGGCTTGAAGGACAGCCCCAGCACGGCGACCGTCTTATCATTTAAATCACCGATCGCGCCTTCGGCCATAGCCACCATGGACAGGGGCTGGTCCCGGTTCACATCCCTGACCGATTCCAGCAGCCCGGGATCATAACCCGCTTTTTTAGCCAAATCGATTAGCTCCTCTATGTCCTTGGGCAGGCACGAGCCGCCGAAGCCGGCCCCCGCGTTGAGGAACTTCCTGCCTATGCGCGGGTCGTGCCCCATGGCATTGGCCACATCGTATACGTCTATACCGAGCCTCTTGCAGATATTCCCGATCTCGTTGATGAACGATATCTTGACCGAGAGGAAGGCGTTGGAAGCATATTTTATCATCTCCGCCGTGGCCAAGGTGATACGTATGATTGGGACTGAGAAATCGCGGTACAGTATCTCGATTGTATCCCCAGATTTTTTATCGTACTCGCCAATAATCACCCTGTACGGATTGAGGAAGCAGTCGACGGCCTTGCCTTCTTCCAGAAACTCGGGATTGACCGCAACGCCGATGTCTGCGCCTATTTTCTTGCCAGAGGTTTTCTCCAGCGCGGGGATGATGACCTGCTCGGTAGTGCCGGGGGCCACGGTGCTCTTGACGGCGACCACGTGATAGCCGTTCTTTTTCGCCAGGACTGCGCCTATATCTTCGGCTGCCTGCGCTATCTGCGCGAAATCCGTGCCGCCGCGTGATAGTGAGTACGTGCCCACGCAGAGGAAAGTGATATCGGTATCCGTGATGTCATTGTAATCACCGGAGGCCCTGAGGGTCTTCTGTTTGACAACGCATGAGGAGACCAGATCGTCGAGGCCTTTTTCGTAGACGGGCGATTTGCCCTGATTGATGAGGTCGACTTTTGCGGAATTGTTATCGATGCAGACTACACGGTGCCCGTTACCGGCGAACCCGACAGCCGTGGCAAGACCCACATAGCCGTTGCCAACAACTGATATCCTCATAATTACGGTTCGGGAACCTTATCCGATCGATCGTTTTTTCCTTTATGCGCTACTGCGCTGGCGTTGACCCGCCCGTTGTCCCGCCTGTTTTCTTCCAGCCGAATTTCTTACCGAGGAAGAGGTAGACAACCAGGGCAATAACCACCAGCACGATTAAGACGATTGCGATGATAATACCTATGCCCATACCGCCCTCGTCGGATGGGGCGACGGCAGGGGCAGCTGTGGGCGTCGCGGGTGGGGCGGGGGCCGCCTGGACCAGCACTCCGTAGATGGAGCAGTGCGTCAAAGTGAAGACCGCCTGGCCGTCCTCGGTAATCGTGCCCTCTATGAACTCCCACTCGCCGGTGGCCTCGTTGAAATATGCGATGACCGGGGTCTTGCCCGCGGGCACGTCTTCGGGATCGAACTTTATGTTTATCGTGATGCCCGGATCAAACGTAGCTCCGGACGGATCAAACTCGAATGCGGCAAGCACCTGATAGCCGTCGGGAGCCGGCGGCGGATCAATCTTGTCCGCGCCAAGGCTGAGAAGCCGAGAGCCTTCAGGCCCCTTCATCTTGGTAAACTTCGGTATGTGGATCGTTATATCGTCAGAGACAGCCCAGAAAGTATCCAGGGTAGTGCCCCAGAAGTTAACATCGCCTCTATCGCAGCTTCCGTCGGCGCAGACCGTCCAGTTATCATTAGCCGGAGCGCCGCCGCCTCCTCCTCCGCCGCCGCCATAACCGTATACTATACCTTCATCCTCAACGCTGGGGATCATCACAAGCGTAATAGCAATAAGAATAACAATAGCTGAGATTACTCTTGTATGAAAACGTTTTTTCTGTGCGCTCATGATAATACCCCCTGAATAAGCTTCCCCAGAAATTACATAGGCCTTTGTGAACGGAAAGGCCTGAGTAATCTGTACTTCTGTTTCGGCAGTTCAGCCGTCTCTCTTAATTCCGAGACCTGGAACTTTGCGTCCCGCAATCGCTCGCGGTTTACCTTTCTCGTGACAGGTTCTTTACTATTCAGTTTTGTATAGTGCGGAGATAGGATTTAATTGTTATACCACCGCCAAAAGTATTTGTCAACATTTTAAAGCTTTTTTATTTAGATTTGACCGACACGCCCTTGGCGGGGATTTTAATGTATCCCGCAGGGGCTCGATTAATCAAGGCTCTACACGATTGATCAAAACACCAGGGTGTATGCCATACGCCCCTACATACATTACCGACAAATCTCTATCGTATTTTCACCCTCACCCTGGCCCTCTCCCGGCAGAGGAAGAGGAAAAGCGATTTCCACCTCGACATTCTACAGCTGCGGCGCGCGAAAATATTCGTATGTGCACTGGACTTCGTCCTTGCACATACATTAAGGTTCACTAAGTGCTGTATACGCACAGTTGCCACAGCCCCCTCTCACAGAGAGGGGTTAGCTGATAGAACCCTCACCCTTACCCTCTCCCGGCAGAGGAAGAGGAAAAGCGATTTCCACCTCGACATTCTACAGCTGCGGCGCGCGAAAATATTCGTATGTGCACTGGACTTCGTCCTTGCACATACATTAAGGTTCACTAAGTGCTGTATACACACAGTTGCCACAGCCCCCTCTCACAGAGAGGGGTTAGCTTGATAGAACCCTCACCCTTACCCTCTCCCTGCGGAGGGAGAGGGAAGTATTTTTAAAGCTATCTCCCCCTAACCCCCTCTTCTAAAAAGAGGGGGAACTACCTACGTAACTCACCCCATCCCTCTCTTTCATACAGAGAGGGCGAATAATCACATCTCGCAGAGTATTCAAACGACCCATACAGCCCTCTTCCTAAAGGAAGAGGTTAGCCAAGATAAGTCCTCCCTTCCTTGAGGGGAGGGAGTCAGCGGGAGGGAGATTTAAAGCTATCTCCCCCTAACCCCCTCTTCTAAAAAGAGGGGGAATCTTAAAGGGCACGGCACGCCGTGCCCCTACAGGCGAATAATTATTCGCCCCTACACGATGTCCGTCATGATCAGGGAATATAACAATTCTGATACAGTCCTCGAAGAGGTTGGCTTTTCACAGAGGTGCAGGAGAATCATCTCCTGCCAGGGGTTTGGGGGGGTGATGGTAAGAACTCTCCCTAGCCCTCTCTTTCACAAAGAGAGGGTATCAACATCCCCAGAGGTGCAGGAGAATCATCTCCTGCCAGGGGTTTGGGGGTGCCCCCCCCAAATAAAAGTCCCCCAACGTATGGGGGACTAACAGGGGGTTCGGTTATTGTTTCCCCCTTTCAAGGGGGATTGCAGGGGGTTGACTATATCACAGTTGAAACCCCTTCCTCTGATGACTCGTCTTTCTTTGCGGCGTGAGTGTTGCGCATAACCCTCATAAAGTAGTAAACCCACATAGGCACAATAACTACCGCGGCAGCAATAGATCCGGACGGATCGCTATGGTACATATACTCCTCGACATGCTCAACATAATAATTAGCAACTTCATATATCGCCACTGGCAGCGCCACCAGCCCGCCGATGCTGAATACGGTCAGCATGAAGAATAAGTAAACCTTCTTCAACAGGGGTGTGGACTTGCCCTCTTTAGCTTCCAGAGTTCTCTTCCCAAACACATGCAGCAGGCAGATCACCCCACCGGTGACCAGCAGCGTAACGCCCAAAGTTACATCGCTGGCGATAGGCCTGTCATTATAGGCCGAACTGAACGCAGCCATTAGCAGACAACCCACACCTACAGCCGTCGTGATGATGCTGGCGCTTATCATGGTGTAGAAATAAGCCATTAGCGCCTGATACATGGTGATGCCTTCCTTGTCATTGCGGCGCCGCAGAACCACGTAAATAATGGCGCCGATAACGAACAGCGGAATAATTCCTCCCAGTATGCCAAACGCGAACATAATCCCTGCACCTCCCTTTTTTATCGAACCGTATGCATCCCTAAGGGTCTGCGATTTAAACAATTATGTATGATTGGAACAGATTAGCGATTATCCACATTAAAGTCAAGAGCGCATTTGCGGCCCTCACCCTTTCCCTCTCCCCTGCGGAGGGAGAGGGAAAGCGATTTTCACCTCGACATTCTACAGCTGCGGCGCGCGAAAATATTCGTATGTGCACTGGACTTCGTCCGTGCACATACATTAAGGTTCACTAAGTGCTGTAATACGTACATTTGCTCTGGCACTCCAGCGACAATGAGGTCGACGCACCACTACAGCCCTCTACCCCGACACGGGTAGAGGTTAGCTTAACCAAGAGGTACAGGAGACTCATCTCCTGTCAGGGGTTTGGGGGTGTCCCTCAAAATTAAAGTCCCCCAACGTGTGGGGGACTAGCAGGGGGTTCGGTTATTGTTTCCCCCTTTCAAGGGGGACAGCAGGGGGTTGACCTTTTTCAATCAATCATAATATGATATGCACCTATCGTTCGATGGGGAGGCTTGTATGATCCGCAACCAGTGGTATGCCGTCATGGATTCCGTCCAGGTGAAAAAGCAACCCGTGGGCGTCACCAGAATGGGCGAGAACCTGGTCTTCTGGCGCGATGCCGGCGGCAAAGTGAGCTGCCTCTATGATAAATGCATCCACCGCGGCGTAGAGCTGAGCAAGGGCAAAGTGATCCATGGCTGCCTGCAATGCCCTTTCCACGGACTGGAATACGATGCCTCCGGGCGCGTCACCCTCATACCAGCCAACGGAAAGGACGCGCCTGTAGCCGAACGATTCAACGTCAGGAGCTACCCCACACATGAAGCGCACGGATTCATCTGGATCTGGTGGGGCGACAAACCTCCCGCGGACCTTAAACCGCCGCGCTTCTTCGACGATGTCGATGAGGTATTCTCCTATGGGACGGTATATGACCCCTGGAACACGCATTACTCGCGTGCCATCGAGAACCAGCTCGATGTGGCCCACCTGCCGTTCGTGCATCACAACACCATCGGACGAGGAGGATTGACGCTGGTGGACGGGCCCGGCTTCCAGTGGGTGGACGATGATATGTTCTATGTGTACTTCTATAACAGGCTGGATGACGGCACTCAGCCGCGCAGGCCTGATGAGGTGCCCGTCCCCGACTCGGACACGCC
Source organism: Dehalococcoidia bacterium (assembly GCA_041653935.1). Lineage (GTDB taxonomy): Bacteria > Chloroflexota > Dehalococcoidia > E44-bin15 > E44-bin15 > JAYEHL01. The sequence goes on from JBAZEO010000001.1 coordinate 550,242, forward strand.
CTTCAAGCTGGAATTCATCTTTCCCAACCTGTGGCAGAACCACATCAGTGATGACCTGCGCATAGTGGTGGCCTTCGTGCCCGTGGACGATGAAAACACGATACTATACCTCAGGTTTTATCAGAAGTTCATGCGCCTGCCCCTGCTGCGCAAGCTGTTCAACAGGCTTGCCGCGCCCTCAAACCTTATCATAGCGCACCAGGACAGGAGGGTAGTGGTGACACAGCAGCCTAAAGCCTCCGGTCTGAGGATAGGGGAAGAGCTGATTCAGGCGGATATGCCTATTATCGAGTACAGAAAAAAGCGGGAGCAGCTGAAACAGCAGAACAATACCCGGGAACCTATGAAGTAGGGGGATTGCAGGGGGTTGACTACCTGGCGACGATGGAGTATATTGTCCAAATTTCCCTTGAGGGATTGCAACAGAAATATCAATAGCAATAGAGGATATGCCTATGTTTATCGTGAACTGGATCAATAAATGGCGACTGACGGAGCAGATTAACGATATCAGGAACAGGAACGGCTTGAACTCCCTGTTAAGGGTGAGGTTCCTGGATAATATAGCCTGGCAGCATGCCAGATATATGGCTAAGAACGATAAGCTGGGCCACGACGGCTTTCACACGCGGGCGTCAATAATAAGGTGGAAGAGGAAAGAGTTCAGCAACAAGTCCATTGGTGAAAACTGCGGCAAGTGCCCGGGCCAGACCTTCAACATGAGTGTTATCGGGGCTACGGTAGACGGCTGGATGAAGTCAAACAGTCACAAGCATGCTATTCTGAATCCGGAATATCAAAAGACCGGGGTCGGCTGCATAACCGATCGGGGACATGTCTATATCGTGCAGATTTTCGTTGGATAATTGGCCCTCACCCTTACCCTCTCCCTGAGGAGGAAGAGGGAGAATATTTTGAAAGCTATCTCCCCCTAACCCCCTCTTCTAAAAAGAGGGGGAACTACCTACGTAACTCATCCCAGCCCTCTCTTTCATAAAGAGAGGGGGAATAATCACATCTCGCAGAGTATTCGAACGAACCATACAGCCCTCTTCCTATAAGGAAGAGGTTAACCAAGGTAAGTACTCCCTTCCTTGAGGGAAGGGAGTCAGAGGGAGGGAGATTTAAAGCTATCTCCCCCTAACCCCCTCTTCTAAAAAGAGGGGGAATAATCACATCTCGCAGAGTATTCGAACGACCCATACAGCCCTCTTCCTATAAGGAAGAGGTTAGCCAAGGTAAGTCCTCCCTCTCTTGAGGAGAGGGAGTCAGAGGGAGAGAGATTTAATAAAAATTTCCAGATAGCACCTATCATGGAATAGACGCAGGGGGTTCGGATAGCATTTACCCATACAATTTATGCTTGACATAAACCAGCAATTACCTTACAATCCATTTAGTAGTATAATATGAGTGTGGACCAACGCTCGGCAAGGCCGGGCGATTTTTAATAACGGAGCATACCGCCACAGGATCACCCGCCGACGACCGCTTGTACGCCTCGGATAGGGAAGTGGCCCTATCTTCCGCCGAAGTGAGTAATAGGACTTATATGGGACTGATAGAACAGGAAAAAATACGCAATATTGCCATCATCGCACACGTGGATCACGGCAAAACGACCCTGGTTGACCAGCTGTTCCGCCAGAGCGGCACGTTCCGCGATAACCAGATCGTTGCCGAGCGCCTGATGGACTCCATAGACCTGGAGAGGGAGCGCGGCATCACCATTGCATCCAAGAACGGCTCCTTCACATACAAAGGGTATTGGGTCAACATCATCGACACGCCCGGCCACGCCGACTTCGGCGGACAGGTGGAGCGGGTGCTGGAGATGGCCGACGGCGTGCTGCTCCTGGTTGATGCCCAGGAAGGACCCATGCCGCAGACATACTTTGTGCTGAAAAAGGCGCTGGCGCGACACCTGCCGGTTATCGTGGTCATAAACAAGATCGACAAGTCCGCAGCCAGGCCTGAGTGGACCATAAACCAGGTCTTCGATCTATTTGTGAAGCTGGGCGCCCCGGACAAGATACTGGACTTCCCTGTAGTGTATGCCTCCGCAAGGGACGGATACGCCTCCAATGAACCTGTAGCGGAGGGTAATTCCATGGAACCCCTGTATGAGAAGATCATCTCGTATATACCGGCGCCCAAAGGCTCACCGGATGCGCCGCTCCAGATGCATGTGAGCTCGATAGACTATTCGCCCTATCTGGGGCGTCTCGGCATCGGTAAAATAACGGGGGGACGCCTGACTATAAATAAGGATATCGCTGTGGCGCTCCGCGACGGCTCTCTGGTTCCGACCCGGATCACCAAGCTTTACCGCTTCGTAGGTAATCAGAAGGTCCCCATCGAGGAGGCTGGCGTCGGAGAGCTCGTTGCCGTAGCCGGAATGGAAGAGGTTACGGTCGGCGTTACCTACACCGACCCGGAGAACCCGTGTCCGCTGCCGCCCGTGGCCATAGACCCGCCGACCCTTTCCATGAACTTCATCCCCAACAGCTCGCCTTTTGCCGGCCGCGAAGGCAAGTTTGTAACGTCGCGCCATCTGAAGGACAGGCTCTACCGCGAGACGCTGAGCGATGTGGCTCTGGTGGTGGAAGATATGACGGATGCCCCCGGATTCAAGGTATCCGGCCGCGGCGAGCTGCACCTGTCCATACTTATCGAGCGCATGCGCAGGGAAGGCTACGAGTTCCAGGTGACCAGGCCCCATGTAATAATGAAAAAGGTGGGCGCAAAACTGCTGGAACCGTATGAGGAACTGATCATCGACGTCGATAAGCAATACATGGGCACCGTCATCGAAAAGCTGGGCTCCAGGAAGGGGCGCATGCTCGAGATGATCCAGGGGGAGGGCATGACGCGCCTTGTGTTCAAGATACCGACCCGCGGCCTGCTCGGCTTCAAGTCGGAATTCATGACGGACACCAAGGGCATGGGCGTGATGAACTACATCTTCTCCGAGTACGGAGAGTATGCCGGTGATATGAAGAACCGCCGTAACGGCGCCATCGTAGCACAAGAAGCGGGTACAACGGTAGCATACGCCCTGTTCCATCTGCAGGAGAGGGGCAACCTTTTCATGGGCGCGGGTATAAGCGTATACAGCGGGCAGATCATAGGCGAGCACTGCAGGGAGAACGACCTGGTTGTCAATCCCAGCAAGGGGAAGAAGATGACCAACATGCGGGCCGCCGGCTCCGACGAGAACGTTGTGCTCACGCCTCCAATAGAGATGAGCCTGGAGGACTGCATCACGTTCGTCAACGACGATGAATTCGTGGAAATCACCCCCAAGACCATACGCCTGCGCAAACGGGACAGTATCCTCAAGGGCAAGGTGATCTCGTCCCTGCCCGATCGATCAGAGATGTAGGGGCGAACCTCTGTGTTCGCCCTATTTCATAGCAGATGATTCGTCGAGATTCTTCATCATTTCCTGCAAGGATTCAGAATGACATATAAGAACTCCCCCTGGCCCCCTCTTTCATAAAGAGGGGGGAACAGCGATTCTTTTCTTATAGCCCTCTCTTTCATAAAGAGAGGGTAGCTGATAGAACCCTCACCCTTACCCTCTCCCTGCGGAGGGAGAGGGAGAATATTTTTAAAGCTATCTCCCCCTAACCCCCTCTTCTAAAAAGAGGGGGAACTACCTACGTAACTCACCCCAGCCCTCTCTTTCACAAAGAGAGGGTAGCTATCCCAACCTTCTCCAGCTGCGGCGCGCGAAATTGTTCGTATGTGCACTGAGTGCTGTAATACACACATTTGCTCTGGCACTCCAGCGACAATGAGGACGACGCACCACTACAGCCCTCTTCCTATAAGGAAGAGGTTAGCCAAAGTAAATACTCCCTTCCTTGAGGGAAGGGAGTAAGAGGGAAGGAGATTTTTTAAAAAAATTTCCAGATAGCACCTATCATGGAAGGACAAAAGCTTAGGGGGACTGACAGGGAAGCGGACAATACGAAAGGGCGAACACACAGGTTCGCCCCTACATACGCGGATGTTGAAAGAGGTGCAGGAGAATCATCTCCTGCCAGGGTACTAGGGGTGTCCCCTATTTTTTATGTCCCCCAACGTATGGGGGACTAACAGGGGGTTCGGTTATTGTTTCCCCCTTTCAAGGGGGACAGCAGGGGGTAACCAGAGACGCTCTTGAATAACGCCATCCCCTTCTATATAATCGCTACAATAACAAAGTATCTTGGTTAAAGGAGATTCTCTCAACAATGATTGAGATGATGATTGACAGCGTCCGCATGGGCACGCTCAATACGCAGCGCACCGTGATACTGAAAGAAAAAGGCGGGCAGCGGCGATTATCCATCGTTTTAAGCGCCGCCGAGGCTGATCCGATAATCACGGCATTGAAAAGCAAATCGGAAGCCCGCGCGGACGGCCGCGACAATGCAGCCAAAGCTAAAGCTGACGTCCTGCCGCTGACCCATGACCTGACGTTGAAGATCATCGAGGCTTACAGCGGCAAGATCAAAACCGCAGCGATCAACGTAACGGGGAAGAATCGATATGTCGCGTCGCTGGTTATATCTGTCGGCGATGGCGAGGCGTGTTTCGACTGCCGCGTATCGGATGCCGTCGCGCTTGCCGTCAGGGCCAGCGCCCCCGTCTTCATCGAAGAATCGACGATTGAGGCCGGAGAGGCTCCTGCGAAAGCAAGCGAGCGTTCACGTGCGGTGCCGATAAGTACCGACAATATAAAATGCCCGGAATGCGGCGGTAAAACGACTATCAGAACATCCGCAAAAGGACTGAACGCCGGCAAGAAGTTCCATGTATGCAACAACTATCCTGACTGTAAAGGCAAGGTCTCCATACAGTACAAAGGCCACTAGTATGTTTACCAGGGACGGGAGGTAAGTTAAATGAAGCAAGATACGCAAGCCCTTAATCAAGAGTGGATGGAACGGAAAATGCTGCTTGAGGTATTGAATCAAGGGTCCATGACGGTAAACGAACTCATCGAGAACGTACGTGAACGACAGAAGAAGCTGAGCGAACTGGGACAAAAGGTACCGGCCCGGCCCGATAACACTATCTACATGAACTGGCTAAACGAATTAAGAAATACACACATGGCCATCGATAATGGAGCAAGGATACTATTGACGCCCCTGGGACAGTGGCTGTTGACTTCCACCTGCATCAGCACCTTGAGAGAGAGATATCTTTTTATTACCAAGATCTCCTGTGAGCATTGTCACAGGGCAGGTTTCGTCTCTGTTCTCACGATCAAGCCAAATACAGTTCAGAAAGATCCGAGAAGCAGCAGGATGTTAATAATGACTGTGGAATGCCCCAAATGCCGCATTGTAGACAAAAAGCCATTGACCGAGACCCTTACCGAAAGCCAGTTTCACAACCAGTACAATCTGGTCCTTGCCGATCTAAAGAAGAATGTCCGCTTCATGCCCCAGCTCGTCCTGCCGCGCTAAGTTCGAGTGCAGGTCAGTAAGTAGTTAGTAGTAAACAAACTACACACTAAGAAGAGGTACAGGAGACTCATCTCCTGCCGGGAGCCCGCTACTTAAAAAAGAGGAGGGTGTCCCCCAAAATTAAAATCCCCCAACGTATGGGGGATTTAGGGGGTTCGGTTATTGTTTCCCCCTTTCAAGGGGGACAGCAGGGGGTTATCAATACTCTTTCAACATTCTTATGCTATACGACAATAGAAGCCGCGCTAAAACCCCGCCCTTGCATCCGAACACAAACCGTCACCCTTACACTTCCAGCAGGTATAGCCCTTCCTATGCTCGGGATCTTCCCCCCACCCCTGACAGCCGGGACATATGCTGCGATTCCTGAAGCTATCGTCAGCCATGCCGGTTCCGCTGCAGGTAGGACATTGCTTCGGCGTCCACTGACTAAGAGGCAGGTGCTTGGGGCCTTCAATCTCCCCTCTCCCTTTACAATTCGGACAAACTATCATTAGTAAACCCTCCCTCTCAGTAATCAATCATGGCCATTTTTATCACAATTAGGACAGATTACATTGTACGTACGTATTTGTCAATCTCATATTAATTAAAAAACGATCTGATGAAAGCTAGGTCAACCCCCTGCTATCCCCCAATCTTGGGGGGTTGGGTTGGGGGACACCCATCATATCTCGAGACAATCGTGTAGGGACAAGTTTCAAACTCGCCCTTTTAAGCATGATACTCGAAAGGTAACGTGCACTATGCTATTATTAGTGCCAGAATATGTCGAGCATCGAAGAATTTTTCAGAGGCATTTCACCGGTATTACAGGCCTTTATCGCGGCCTGCTTCACATGGTCCATGGCCGCCTTTGGAGCGGCATCGGTATTCATCGTAAAAAGCATATCCCGTAAGCTGCTCGGCGGGGTGCTCGGCTTTGCCGGCGGGGTCATGATCGCTGTAAGCTTCTGGTCACTGCTGGCCCCATCCATCGAGCTGGCGACAGACAGCAGCGTTCCATCATGGCTGCCAGCCACAGTCGGCTTCCTCGCAGGCGGCTTGTTCTTAAGAGTCATCGACAAGCTGCTGCCTCACCTCCACCGCGGCATGCCCACGGAAGTCGAGGGCATCAAGACCAGCTGGCGACGAAATACCCTGTTCATCATGGCCATGACCCTGCACCACATCCCCGAAGGGCTTGCCGTGGGAGTGGCCTTCGGCGCCGCCGCCGCCGGACTGCCGCATGCTACGCTGGCGGCGGCCATCGTCTTAGCTGTCGGTATCGGCATCCAGAACTTCCCGGAGGGTCTCGCGGTATCGGTCCCCCTCAGAGGCGAGGGAATGTCCCGCCGGAAGAGCTTCTGGTTCGGGCAGCTATCAGCCGTTGTCGAGCCTATCGCCGCTGCCATAGGGGCGGCCAGCGTTATCGTATCAACAGTTATACTGCCTTACGCCCTTGCCTTTGCCGCAGGCGCCATGATATTTATCGTGATAGAGGAAATAATACCTCAGTCCCAGCGCTACGGAAACAAAGACCTGGCCAGTTTAACCACGATGGCCGGATTCGTGATAATGATGATACTCGACGTAGCGTTCGGCTAGCGCAGCCCTCACCCTAACCTTCTCCCCTGCGGAGGAAGAGGTTAGCGACCTCAACCTTCTACAGCTGCGGCGCGCAAATTTGTTTGTATGTGCACGGCACTCCGTCCGTGCACATACATTAAGGTTCACTAAGCGCTGTATACGCACAATTGCCACAGACCACTCTCACAGAGAGGGTAGCTGATAGAACCCCACCCTAACCCTCTCCCTGCGGAGGAAGAGGGAAGTATTTTTAAAGCTATCTCCCCCTAACCCCCTCTTCTAAAAAGAGGGGGTAGAGCAACCCCATCCTGCCTTTCTACAGCTGCGGCGCGCGAAAATATTCGTATGTGCACTGGACTTCGTCCGTGCACATACACTAAGGTTCACTGAGTGCTGTATACGCACAGTTGCCACAGCCCCCTCTCACAGAGAGAAGGTAGCTGCCTGGGCATCTACTGCAGTCACTTCCTTTCAGGAAGGGTTAGCTCAATAAGAGATAAATCCTCCCTTCCTTGAGGGAAGGGAGTAAGAGGGAAGGAGATTTTTTAAAAATACTTCCATATAGCACCTATCATGGAAAGCTGGGAGCAGCCATATTGCGCTTTGGAGCAAATTATTTTAAAGTATACAAATATTAAATAATCATAAGATAGGATGTGTCATGTCTAAATTCGATGATAAGATCGCGGAAATGAAAGATGAGAGGACCCGCATTAAGAACGATATCAACTCGACCAATGAAACACTGAAGAAGATCGACGAAGAGATAAAGCCGATCCTGAAGCAGAAAAAACAGATCGACGAACTGCTGAAAAATAAGACTGATGGCAAACAGCCGCATTTGAATAAACTCAAGTCGTTACAGGGACGACTCGAAGAATTATCGGAGGCAGAGCGCAAGTTAGCCGCAAAGAAAAACCTGGCTTCCAAGTTATTGGATAGGGGATATCCCATAGATATCATCTATGAGGCAAATGACAAGGACCTGGCCAGGCTGCAGAGCGAACTGGATGAACTGGCGGGATCAGAATCAAAACTGAAGGCTCAAGAGGAAAGGCTGCAGGGACTGATAGCAACAATCAAGAAAGACCCTCAGGAGAGGAAAGAATTTGAGCTCTCCAAAAAAATACGGAACATTAAAAAAGCGATAGTGGCAAACAGCCAGCAGACAGATGCGGTCAGTGACGATGATGACAGAGAGGACAGGGTAACCGTTTCGGTGGAAGATAAAAAAACAAAACGGATAAACTTTAAGAGCTGGAAAAACAACTAACTGTCAAAGAAAGAGCCGCCTGATTTCTCTATGTACCCTTTACTACACAATATTTGAAGCCTTTGTGCAATCGGAAAATCGCAAACGTCCTGAATCTGACGCTCGTCCAATTGCCCGTTAAGCAGGGCCCTGAGGATTCTTATATCGGACTGATCTACATCTCTAATAGAGGGAAGTCTAACGCCAGGCTTAGTTTTACGCGGAAATGCATCTAGATAAGCCTTTCTTCCTTTATCAGTCATGGAATACATCGTGTAACCTCCTCACTGCCCGGATATCCCGTGTTTAAAATTTGAAGCCCTTGTCATCTGTGTTGTCTGGATAGTACTCATCATTGTATGTATTGTCTGGATAGTATTCATCGCCTTCACCATTTTCATAATACAATGAACCGTATATGCGTCTGCGTTTAATGTATAGGCCTGCTGCCAGCCCCAGCACTACTGCAGCAAAAAAGCTGATTAATATGATCACCCATGTGCTCAAACCGGCGCTCTCCTGTCGAATAGGAGGCGTCTGTATAGTAAATTTAGTGAAATGATACACGGTGAAAGTAATAGTGTTAGCGGCAGTATTCACAACACAGTCAGGATATTCCCACCCATCCGATGACTCATTATAAAAACCTATGATCAGCCTTGATTCGTTCACTCCTGCAGGTATCATATCGTGAGTGTAATGGAACGTTACCACAATACCGGGATTAAACGTTGCGCCATCGGGCTCAAAATCGAAAGCGGCTATAACGCTGCGATTCCCGGATGCAGCAGGATGGTCGTCCGTTGTAGACATGTTGAGTTCGCTGAGAGGCTGACCCTGATCATTCAACGCTGTAGTTCCAGACTGAATATGCATACTTATATTATCATCAGCCGATGTAACATTTACGGCCTGTTGAATAACGCCGCTACTGCTGATATTCAATGAGGCTTTCGCCCCTCCAATATCAAAGCTGATTGTTGGCGTGGGCGCAGGCACAGGTGTGTCGGTATTGGTCACGCTGACATCGGCGGCGTTCAAACCACTGTAGTTGGCATCAGTGGAACTGGAGGCCGCAGTGACGATGGTATATGCAATATTACCATCCACCAGAGCATCATTAACGCCGGTGATGGTGACCGTCCGCGGCGTGCTCCAGTTGGAAGTGTTAAAGGTTACGCTGGACAGTGAGATCGTGCCCTCACCTGTATCGCTGCTGCTCAGATTGATAACCACATTAGCCGTCGGCTGGGTGTTAAGCACGATGGTGAAGTTGGCTGTGCCTCCAGCCTCGGTGGTGACCAGCCCTGAAGCGGGATTGACGCTAATCCCAACAGCATCGTTATCGGTATTGGTCACGCTGACATCGGCGGCATCCAAACCATTGTAGTTGGCATCAGTGGAACTGGCGGCCGCAGTGACGATGGTATAGCTAATATTGCCATCAATCAAGGCATCATTAACACCGGTGACGGTAATCGTCCGCGGCGTGCTCCAGTTGGCAGTGCTAAAGGTTACGCTGGACGGGGACACCGTGCCCTCGGTAGAATCGTTGCTGCTCAGACCAATACTCACATTATCCGTCGGCTGGTTGTTAAGCACGATGGTGAAGTTGGCTGTGCCTCCGGCCTCGGTGGTAACCAGCCCTGAAGCGGGATTAACGCTAATCCCTAGGCCATCATTGTCGGTATTGGTCACGCTGACATCGGCAGCGTTCAAATTATTGTAGTCGGTGTCATCGGAGCTGGCGGCTGCTGTAATGATGCTATAGCTGATATTACCGTCCATCAGGGCATCATTAACTCCGGTGACGGCGACTATCCGCAACGTGCTCCAGTTGGCAGTGCTAAAGGTTACGCTGGACGGGGACACCGTGCCCTCGGTAGAATCGTTGCTGCTCAGGTTGATCACCACATTAGCTGCCGGTTGGGCATTAAGCTTAATGGTGAAATTGGCTGTGCCTCCGGCCTCGGTGGTGACCAAGCCCGCAGTGGGGGTAACGGTGATCCCCGGGGTGTCATTGTCGGTATTGGTCACGCTGACATCGGCAGCATTCAAATTATTGTAGTCGGTGTCGGTGGAAGTGGCGGCCGCGGTAACTATGGTATATGCGATATCACCATCCGCCACGGCATCATTAACGCCGGTGACGGTAATCGTCCGCGGCGTGCTCCAGTTGGCAGTGCTAAAGGTTATGCTGGACGGTGAGACAGTGCCCTCAGCAAGATTGCTGCTGCTCAGACCAATACTCACATTAGCCGTAGGCTGGGTGTTAAGTTTGACAGTGAATGTGGCAGTGCCTCCAGCCTCGGTGGTGACCAGGCCTGAGGTAGGGTTAACGGTGATACCCGGGATATCGTTATCGATATTGGTCACGCTGATATCAGCAGCGTTCCAACCACTGTAGTTGCCGTCAGTGGAGCTGGCGGCCGCGGTAACGATGGTATAGCTAATATTACCGTCTGTTAAGGCATCATCAACGCCGGTAACGGTGACCGTCCGCGGTGTATTCCAGTTGGCAGAGGTAAAAGTTACGTTGGGCGGTGAGACTGTACCCTCAGCGAGATTGCTGCTGCTCCAGGCGATAAACACATCATGGGCCGGTTGTTTATTCAGCCTGATGGTAAATGTGGCTGTGCCTCCAGCCTCGGTAGTGACCAGACCTACCGTGGGATTAACGGTGATCCCTGCAGTATCGTTGTCGTTATTGGTCACTGTGACATTGTCGGCATCCAAACCACTGTACTTGGTATCACCGGAGACAGCGGCTGCGGTAACGATGCTATATACAATATCGTCACCTTCTATGTCATCATCACCCCCGGTGATGATGACCGTCTTAGGTGTATTCCAGTTGGCAGTGGTAAAGGTTACGCCGGCCGGTGAGACGTTGCCCTCAGTGTCATCGTTGCTGCTCAGGCCGATACTCACATCAGCCATCGGCTGGGTGTCAAGCACTATAGTAAAAGTGGCAGTGCTTCCAGACTCGCTGGTGAACAGGCCTGAGGTAGGATTAACGGTGACCCCTGCGGTATCATCGTCGGTATTGGTCACGCTGACATCATCGGCGTTCTTACCACTGTATTTGGTATCACCGGAGGTAGCGGCCGCAGTGACTATTTTATAGCTGATATCATCATCATCCACGGCATCATCAATGCCGGTAACAGTCACCGTCTGCCATGTATCCCAAGTGGTAGTAGTAAAGGTTACGCTGGCCGGTGAGACAGTGCCCTCGGTGGAATCGTTGCTGGTCAGGCCGATAACCACATTAGCCGTAGGCTGGGTGTTAAGCTTGATGGTGAAGGCATCGGTGCCTCCAGCCTCGGTGGTAACCAACCCTGAAGTGGGAGTAACGGTGATCCCCGCAACATCATTGTCGTTATTGGTCACGCCGACATCTGCAGCGTTCATATAGTTGTAGCTGGTGTTAGAGGAGCTGGCAGCCGCAGTGACTATGGTATAGCTAATATTACCGTCCATCACGAAATCGTTAACGCCGGTCACGGTGACCGTCTGAGGCGTGCCAGTTGGTAGCATTAAAGGTTACGCTGGCCGGTGAGACAGTGCCCTCACTGGTATCGCTGCTGGTCAGGCCGATACTCAGAGTCTCACTGCCATTAAGCAAGGCGTTAAGCACGATAGTGAAGTCATCTGTACCCCCCGCCTCGGTGGTGACCAGCCCAGAGGTAGGACTTACGTTTATCCCTGGATCCGCGGCATGCGCCGGATCGGCAGTGAACAGGCACAATCCAACTATCAACAGGAATAACCCGGCAATTATACTCCACTTCATATCCGCACCTTCCTGGCCGCTATATTATACCCCATAGAATAATTGGTAGAGTATACAACATCCGAGACGAATTAAACAATGGGGTGTTTTGCGAATGTGATGATTTAAAGGTATCAAATGTAATGCCCCCGGTTGACGATAGCTCGAACCCCTTGCCTGTATAGAGCCCTGATTCTTTGAAATTTCCCGCCCAAGGGGTTAAAATCAATTTAGATATTCAAGGAGTTCTCTGTGGATTTAAAAACAAAATCCAATCATAAGCTGTCACTGCTTATTGTAGCCACCCTTGCTCTCATGGCAACAGTTCTATCTTCCTGCAGTAATACGGAAGGCGCCGCTCTGACCCGAGAGGAAAGCAACAGCAGGGTTGCCGTTGCAGCGGTTCATGTCGCCGCCGTAGGTCTGGGAGAAATCCTGGAGGGCATGGATGAAGATCAGCAGATAGAGACCATACGCGAGTTTATCGATCCCATCCGGTTCTTCAACGATGAGTCGGGATATTTCTATGTCTACTACTTTAACTGCACCAACGTCGCGCATGCCGTAGACAAGACCCTGCCCGGTAAAAATCTTTCCGATTACCAGGACATGAGAGGGCTATTCGTTATCCGCGAACTATCGGCGGCGGCACAGAACGGAAGCGGATTCGTGACCTATTACTGGCCGCATCCAGAAACGCATGAGGAACAGAAGAAGGTAGGATACGTGGAAACGATACCGGGTACGGACTATTTTATCGGCACGGGATATTACCCGGACACAGAGTAAGACATCCTTAACTTTGGCACATACATTAACGGCCGACTGAAAGGAGAGCATAAATGCAGACAGAGAAAACGATGGAAGTAAAGATACACGAGATATTCGAGATCAGGATTCACGGCAACAGCCTTACCGGTCCCATTGCCTGCCTCGAATCCATGCCTGATTGTGTTTATCTTCTTTCTACATCACAGAGTAAAGGCCCGGGTGACAATAAAGGCTCGACCACGTTCGCATTCAAATTCCTTCCGTTATATCCGGCGGACACGCATATCAAGTTCCGTCTTGCCGGCAGCGACGGAAGCGAACAGGAGATAAGCTATCACCTCGTGGTCAAGGGGCTCATGGACGTTAAGACCTGGAGGGTCCGCCCCATCAAAAAATGATGGCGCCCCCGGGTGACGGGAGTTCGAACGGCTGGATGACATCAAACATCCCACAGCTTTAATGAAACCAATGGCTTAGAACACCCTTGATTCAAACTCGCGCTGAGTCTATAATGCTGTAATTCATGTAATCAGCATAAGAATGAATATCATCGGGCATCTGCCCCATCCCTTATCAACGCAGGGCAGATGTCAACAATCGATACCGAATTGCGGACAGCCGCTCTTAAAATCAGGAGGCAATCATGACAGCAAGAAAAAACGAGGCGAAGGAAACGGAAGGGACACTCGATCCCAAGTCAATAGAGGCGCTGCGGGCAAGCAACGAATTGTTCTCGCTTTTTATGCATCACTCACCCGTTTATGCCTACATCAAGTCGGTGACGCCCACCGAGAGCCGCATACTGCAAGCCAGCGATAATTATCAAGAGATGCTCGGCATCTCGAGGCTGGATATAGTGGGCAAAACAATGGCGGAGCTGTTTCCGGCCGAATTCGCCACAAAGATTACCGACGACGATTGGGTCACCTTTGCCAACGGCAAAGTGCTGATACTGGATAAGTATATGAATGACCGCAGCTATGTCACGATCAAATTCCCGTTCGTCCAGGGAGATAAAAATATACTGGGTGGTTACATCGTCGACGTCACCGAGCACAAAGAGGCAGAGAAAGCGCTGCGGGCTAGCGAGGAGAACTTCCGCCGCTGCCAGGATGATTCACCCCTGGGCATGTGTGTCCTCACTGCCGACGGCGAGATACTCTACGCCAACCAGGCGATCCTGGATATGTACGGATACGATAGCGTTGAAGATCTAAAGGCGACCTCCCTTCAAGAGAACTACACCCCGGAAAGCTATGCCGAACACCGGTTAAGAGAAGAGAAGAGGCAGCGTGGTGAGAACGTCCCGCCAAATTATGAAATCGACATGATACGTAAGGATGGCCAGGTCCGCCACGTTGAGATATTCCGCAAGGAAATGTTGTGGAACGGCGAGACGCAGTTCCAGGTTTTCTATAATGACATCACCACGCGCAAGAAGATGGAGGAGAAGCTGCAGAAGGAAGAGGAGGCACTGCGTGCGAGCGGGGAGAAACTGCGGGCGGGAGAGAAGACGCTGCGGGCAAGTGAGGAGAAGCTGCAGAAGGAAGATGCGGCGCTGCGGGCGGACAAGGAGGCGCTGCGGACGAGCGGGGAGAAGCTGCGGGCGGATAATGAGAAGCTGCGGGCGAGCGGGGAAAAACTGCAGAAGGAAGCTGCGGCGTTGCGTGCGAGCGGGGAGAAGCTGCAGAAGGAAGAGGAGGCACTGCGTGCGAGCGGGGAGAAGCTGCGGGCGGACGGGGAGAAGCTGCGGACGAGCGAGGAGAAGCTGCAGAAGGAAGATGCGGCGCTGCGACAGAGCGAGGAGAAGCTGCGTATCCTGTTTAAGACCGTCGGTGCGGGTATAGCGGTAGCGGATATGACAGGGAAAATCGTTGACGTAAATGAGGCGGCGCTGAAATTGTCCGGCTTCAGAGATAAGAAAGAAGTGATCGGGAGGAACGGCCTTGACCTCATCAGCGAAAAGGACCGTGACAGGGCTGCCAAAGGTTTGGCTGATATCAGAGCCGCAGGGACAGGTGTTACGGTAGAGATCACTCTACTGCGCAAGAACGGCAGTGAATATTTGTGTGAAACCAGCAATACTGTAATGCGCGACACCTCAGGAAATGCTGCCGGGATCGTTTGCGTGTTACGTGATATCACCGAGCACAAGCGAATGGACGAAGCAATTATTGCATCGGTAGAGGAAAAAGAACACCTCCTTCGCGAAGTACACCATCACACCAAGAACAATATGGCTGCCATTATCGCACTCATGGAAATGCAGTGGAAGACGCCGGAGAAACCGCTATGGAAGCCGGTAATGACAGCTGCTGCTTTATCCGCCATCGAAAACAGGATCGAATCCATAGCTCTTGTCCATGAATGCCTCTATCAGTCGCAGAATACCTCACATGTTGATCTTCAAAATTATCTCAGCGCGTTAGTATCTCACCTGCAGACCTCTCTGAATGCACCTGCTGATATTCTATGCTCTGTAAACACCACTGGGATTACATTGAAGCTTGATACCGCTGTTCCTGTTGGGATAATCGTTAATGAACTGGTGACAAATGCATTGAAGTACGCATTTCCTGACAATAAGCCGCAATATGGCGCTGATCAATGCAAAATAATGATTTCTCTGGAGCAAAAGGGTGCGGAGTACACGCTGATCGTTGACGATAACGGTGTCGGGTTACCTAAAAATGCCAGCTCAGCCAAGACATCTGCGTTAGGTCTCCGCTTAGTCAAAATGTTAGGAGTGGAACAGCTTGGCGGAAAGTTGACCGTGAACCGCACCCAGGGAACACGCTTTGTCTTAAAATTCAGCGTCAAGCAGTAAGATTAAATCATACAAGATGACTGAATAATAGTGGACATTTGGTTTCGTCCCCAGGTGACAGGAGTTCGAACGAGTGGAAAGTATCACGCTTTAATTGGCGGTATTACTGTTTTGAGGGAAAGGTCACGAATCTCTGAGCAGTACTTGCAGGTCATGCTCTGACCAACAACAACCCAGTGGTGCGCTTCTGTTGGACTCTTGCTGCATCTCCACTGCTCTTCGGCCAGATATTCGGCACGATAGTTTGCTTTCGGGAATACTTTTTTCATGGGGTTACATTGTAACACACTTTGCCAAGTATCTGCTCAATTCTCCGTAAACATCCAAGTTGGACTCTTTAGTTGTAGCTAACACCTTCTCAAAAGCTGCCTTAGACACAAGCAATCTCTTGACTGATACATGCCCTCAAGTGACACTAGTTCGAACGTCTGAACTGTAATGTATGAATGGTTGTTGAGGATAAAGATCAAATTGACGTAGAACTTGGTATAATGATGGACGCCGTAATCGCGTTGAGGTGAAAAATGAACGAAAAACAATCTATGCTGAAGGAACTCTTCAAACCGGTTAAGATCAACCGCATGAAATTGAAGAACCGCATAGTCATGCCCGCCATGACCACCATCATGGGAAACGCCGACGGGACGGTCAGCGATAAGTACGTCGAATACTACACCGCCAGGGCACGAGGGGGCGCCGCCCTGATCATAGCGGAAACCGTTGACGTGCATCCTTATACACACAATCTTCCCCTGGGAGACAGGGGATTCACCGCCATCTACGATGATAAGTTCATCCCCGGACTCAGGCGTCTCACCGACAGCATCCATGACGCCGGCGCCAGGGTTTGCGTGCAGCTCCAGCACAGCGGCCGCGCAATGATCATGCTGGACCCGTCCAAGCCGCCACTGGCTCCATCGGCTATCCCGCATCCGGGGGGCGCAACGCCCAGGGCGCTCACTATCACTGAAATTGAAGACCTGACAGAGGCCTTCGGCGCTGCAGCAGGCCGGGCCAAGGCAGCAGGATTCGATGCGGTTGAGGTACATGGAGGTCACGGATATCTCATCGCCCAGTTCATGTCAGCCTATTCGAACCGCCGCAACGACAGGTACGGCGGCGATCTCATGGGGCGGCTCCGTTTCCCAATGGAGGTGCTGCGTTCGGTACGGAAAAGTGTGGGCCCCGATTTCCCGATAATTTTCCGCTTCAGCGCCGATGAAAGGGTGCCCGGCGGGCGCGGGGTGATGGAATCGGCGGCCATGGCGCCATATCTGGAAAGGGCTGGCGCCGATTGCCTCAGCGTCACTACCGGCATGCATTTCACCGTATACTACACGGTTCCGTCGATGGTTCTGCCCAAGGGGCTTAACGTTGAGGCTGCATCGCAGATTAAAGCCGCTGTGAACGTGCCGGTAATCGCGGTGGGACGTCTTAACGATCCCGTCCTGGCCGAATCGGTGCTGGCCCGGGGACAGGCGGACCTGATAGCCATAGGGCGCGGCTTGATAGCCGATCCAGAGCTGCCCAACAAGCTGAGAGAAGGACGATGGGAGGACATCAGGCCGTGCATTGCCTGCAACCAGGGCTGCATAGGCGCGCTCAGCGTCGGTTTCCCGTTCTCCTGCCTGGTGAACCCGGAAGCGGGCCGCGAACGCGAGATGGAACTCAAGCCCGCGTCGCAGCCAAGAAAGGTATGGGTGGCCGGCGGCGGCCCGGCAGGCATGGAGGCTGCCAGAACAGCCGCCCTGCGGGGGCACAATGTCACACTCTATGAGAAAGATAATCATCTGGGCGGCCAATTCTATTACGCCTCTCTGCCCCCATCAAAACAAGATATATCTCAATATCTCAAGTACATGGAGAATCAGATGCATGAGGCCGGCGTGAAGGTCATCATGGGACAGCCTCTGACCGCTCAGAAGTTGACCGAGGCCAAGCCGGATGTCCTTGTGGTTGCCACCGGAGGACGGCCTTTCATTCCGAAGACGCCCGGCGTGGAGCAGAAGAACGTGGTGACAGCCGCGGATGTCCTGACGGGGAAGGCCGCAGCCGGACAAAAGGTGCTGGTAGCCGGAGGAGGGCTCGTCGGTTGTGAGACTGCTCTATTCCTGGATGAGTTGGGTAAGGATGTAACTATCGTAGAGATGCTGCCGGAGCTGGCCGCCGACCTGATCACGATTCCGAGGGAGGCGCTGAACCGCAAGCTGAGCGAGTCCCGTGTGACCGTCTTAACATCAACTACAATTGTGGAGTTCACCGGCGATGGAGTCATCGTAGATCGTAACGGATACCGTGAGAAGCTGAGCGGCATGGACACGGTTGTCCTGGCGATGGGCACGGTTTCGGTCAATGAACTGGCCAGCGAGGTCAAAGATAGGATACTGGAAATCCATGTGATCGGCGATGCCGAGCAGCCGTTGAAAGCAATGGATGCTATTGCAGCCGGCGCCAGGGTTGGCAGACAAATATAGCAGATTGATTCCTGGCTTCGTATTTATCATCGTTACAACAGTAGCTATTGTGCTGGTGCCCCCAAGTGGCAGAAGTTCGAACGTTTGACATTGTATCAAATTGCACAATCCAGCGGTTTATCCCGATTATGACCAGCGGCTGCTATACAGAAATTTGACTTTCTAATCATCTGTTTATAAAATAGATACCGTTTCTAAACATAATGCATCAGAAGAAAAGGTCACAACAATCACCTTTCTACGTTATTCCGAGATGGATACCGAATAGCAGTGTTCTAAAGATATCTCCGAAATCAATTTATTATCTGTCTTATAAGCACTGATAGAATAGAAGGAGACGTAAATGACAAAAAACCCAGAAGGCAATCCTGAGAAAGAACAGACTAATACTGAGAAAGAACTAGCCCGCAAAGGTACTTTCAAGATAGCTAGTAAAACGCTTCCTGCTATTCTAGACGAGATCGATGAGAACATCTGGGATATAGCTAACGCTCTGCGCAGGGCTGAGCAGGCGGCTAAAGAGGCAGGAAAGGCTGCAGAAGCTGCGCTGAAGGCCGCAGAAGCTGCAACAAAGGCTGCTACGGAAGCTGGTTTACAAGTTGCGGAGGCAAAGACAACCGGACAAGATATTCAGAAAACGGCAAAGAGGGCAGAAGAGGCTGCCAAGGAAGCGATAGAGAAAGCCAGGGAAGCCGGGCTTGCTTCAGATGAGGCCAAGAAAACTGCTGAAGCTGCGCTGCGGGCGGCGCAGCGGGAAGCGGAGCGGGCTGCTAGTGCCGCAGCCGAATCTAAACAAGCTGCCGCGGAAGCAACTCGTAAAGCTCAGGATATTGAAGGCAAGATTGCGCAAGCGGCAGGTTTAGCCGATCAAGTTGCTGATCTAAAAAAGAAGACTCAAGCGATGATTGAAAAATCAGCAGCGGAAGAAGAAGCGGCCCGTGCACGTATGATTGAAGCTGCCAAGGCGGTATTAAAGAGCTTCCTTACTTCCTGGCAGTTTATTGTTATCCTTCTGACAGTCATACTTATAGCCGTGTCAGTAGCCGTAGCTTTGACTTATATATCATAGTCAGCGTTTGTGTCGAGTTTGGCCTGCATAAAGCCCGTCAGTCTACATCATAGATTATGAATTTAAAGCTGACTCGCTCGCAAAGAATAACTGGTA
Source organism: Dehalococcoidia bacterium (assembly GCA_041653935.1). GTDB lineage: Bacteria > Chloroflexota > Dehalococcoidia > E44-bin15 > E44-bin15 > JAYEHL01. Next base: position 569,540 of record JBAZEO010000001.1, read on the forward strand.
CCCCCAAGGGGAATTGAACCCCTGCTTCCAGCTTGAAAGGCTAGCGTCCTAGGCCACTAGACGATGGGGGCATTGCGGAAAACAAACCTTCCGTATTTTATCACATGAGGAGCGGATTGCCTACGGGTATATCGCAAGCGACTCCAATGCCGTAGACTCAGGCAAGCCCAGCATCAAGTTCATGTTCTGTATCGCCTGGCCGGCGCCGCCCTTGATAAGGTTGTCGATGCAGCTGACCACGATGAGGCGGCCGGCGCGCGTATCCACAACGGGGTAGACAAAGCAGAAGTTCGTGCCCAGCGTCTGTTTGGTCTGCGGCGGAGCGTCAACGACCTTAACGAAACGCTCACCCTTATAGAAATCCTTATATATATCGATGATCTTCTTTTTATCCATCTTGGCATCGGCCAGCTTGGCGTAGCACGTGCTCAGTATGCCGCGGTTCATCGGTATGAGGTGCGGAACGAAGGTAACATTAAGGGTCCATTTGGAGTTGAGCGCAGATAATCCCTGCACGATCTCCGGCAGGTGTCGATGCCCCTCTACGGAATAGGCAGATACATTCTCATCAATCTCGGCAAAATGCGTCTTGAGGCTCAAGGCGCGCCCGGCGCCGGACACGCCTGACTTGGAATCGATAATGATATCGGGCTCAATGATCCCGGCCTTTACCGCGGGGGCCATCGCCAGTATCGCGCCCGTGGGATAGCATCCCGGATTAGCTACAAGACGACTCGAAGCAATATGTTTGCGATTGAGCTCCACCAGTCCATATACCGCCTCCTTTAGCAGCTTGGGCGTAGGGTGCTCGTGCTCATACCATTCGCGGTATTGCGAAGAATCCTTCAGTCTGAAATCAGCGCTGACATCGATCACTTTTATTCCGCGATCGAGAGCCGCAGCGCAGGCGGTTGCACTGTCCTTGTGCGGCAGGGCGGAGAATGCCAGATCGACAGGGCCCAGGTCTTCCTCAATGGTCAGGTCGATATCCGCCAGATGCGGCAGGAAATGTCCCAGCTTCTGGCCGGCAGCGCTGCGCCCGGTCACCGAGGTCAATTTGACCTTAGGATGACCGTACAGCAGTCGAGCGATCTCCATCCCTATATATCCGGTTACATTGATAATTCCTACTTTTATCATGCTATCCTCCATCCGTCCCCTCTATATTATCCTCCCCCCGTTTCTCACGGGCAATATCCTGAATCCTTTTATCGCTGATACCGAAGTGGTGCGCAATTTCATGCCGCACCGTCTCCTCGATGCCCCGCAAGATACGCCCATCACTGCGATAGGCCAGCTCTATCGGTTTCTGGAAAATCGATATCTTGTCCGGCAACACCGGCGTCATCGAGTGGTCCCTGCCGAAGGCCGTCATCGGCACACCTTCGTACAGTCCCAGCAGCTCTTCGCGTCTCCTTAACCCCACGCTGCGCAGCTGCCTGCCGGTAGGCCATGATTGTACCACAACCGCGACATTTTCGAGCCTGTCTTTGAACTCCTGCGGAAGCGTCTCAACGGCCTGTGCGACCAGCTCTTCGAAGCGCTCTCTTTCCATACGCACACCCTTTGTTCATCAGGCACCCGCCGCAAAGCGGGCTCTGCGAGCGGCAGACCTTCCTGCCATGCCTCACCATATTGACATGAAAATCATAAACATCAGACGACGGAACCAGCTTCCCCAGAATCCTGTGGGCATTGTCCGGAGATACCTTCGAACCGATGAGCCCCAGCCGCTGCGACACGCGATAAACGTGTGTGTCCACCGGCAGTGCCGGCCTACCCAACGAGAACAGCAGCACGCAGGCGGCCGTCTTGGGCCCCACGCCGGGAAGCGACTCGAGCCAGCTGCGAGCTTCCGGAAGCGGCATCTTTTTTAAAAATCCCAGGTCAAGCGAGCCCTTTTCGCTTTTAATGCGCTCCAGTATGGCCTTGATGCGGGGCGCCTTGACCCGGTTCAGGCCGCCGCCCGAGATAGCGTCTGATATTTTATCGACGTCAGCTCTTGCTACACGATCCCACGTGCCAAATGTGGCGACGAGGTTTTCAAAGGCACGGATCGAGTTAGCATCAGACGTGTTCTGGGATAGAAGGGCGGCTATGAGCTCGGAGAGGGGATCGCGCCGCGGCAGCCGATACGGCGCGCCGTGCTGCTCCCTCAGCAGAGCGATTATCTCGTCTATCTTCATTGTTTTCCCAGATGACAGGTATCGTTTATCAGGGTCACGGTAGCCCTCTTCTCTCCAGTACCCATAATTTCGTACATCTCAAAGGCGTTCACCGCCGTGGAATCCTGAGCTATCTTCCAGAAGTGAGAGTTATCCAACCCGAGGAGGTGACACAACAGAACCTTGCACACCACGCGGTGCGAGACGACGGCGATAGTCTCGCCCTCATGCTTCAATGCCAGGTCATCGATAACAGCGACTACTCTCTTCCTCACATCCTCAAGGCTCTCCCCTCCGGGCACGGCAAAACGCTCAGGGTTATGACGCCACTCGTTGAACAGTTTGGCGTGCTTCTCCCTCACCTCCGAGACGAGGAGCCCCTCCCACTGACCGAAGTTCATATCGTTAAGGCCTTCCAGCGTAATTACGGACAAGCCGAACCTGTCGGCGATGCACTGCGCCGTGCTCTTTGCTCGTTTGAGCGGACTGGAGTAAACGGCCGATATCTCCCACTCCGTCATGCGTTCGGCGGCCAACTGCGCCTGCTTCAGCCCCGTCTCGTCCAGCTCGATATCCGCCCGCCCGCGAAAACGCTCGTCCTTATTCCAGCCCGTCTGCCCGTGTCTCACCAGGATAAAACGGGTGAAGTGTTCCTTCTTCACTTCTCTTCAGGCCCCCCTTCCCTGAGGATATTAATAATATACTGTATTTCGGTTCCGGCTAAACCGTAGCGATGCAGGGTATGACGCACCATCTCCAGTCCGGCCTCGAATTCGGGCCGCACTATCTCGGCAACGCCCAGTGCCCGCAGCGTATCGGCATGCTCATCGAAATGGACACGCGCCACGATATCCAGTTTGGGATTAATGGCATGCGCATTCCTTACCGCCATCTCCGTCACGATCGGATCGTTCATGGTAATAACCATAACCTTGGCCTTATCCAGAAGTGCGCGTGAAAGGATATCGGGATTGCTAGCATCGCCGTACAGGTAGGGCACCCCTTTCTCACGCAACATATCGATGACGTATGGGTCCTCATCGATAACGAGGCGGGTGAAGCCCCTCTTTTCCAGCACTGAACCTAATATCTGGCCCACGCGCCCGCAGCCGCAGATGACCACATGGTTGCTAAGCTGCAGCCTCTTCTCCGGATCGGGATCCGAGCGCCGCGCGAAGACCCTGGCGAAACGCTCCCTTTGGTTAAGACGAACGTACACTTTGGAAGCTGCACCCATCGCCAGCGGGGTCAGCAATATAGTGATGGCGGCGCTGGTAAGCGTTACATCATAAATATCCTTGGAGATAATCCCCGCGCTGAGCGCGGCGGCGGCCAGCACAAAGCTGAACTCACCTATCTGGAAGAGCCCGGCGCCGGAATAGAGCATGGTCTTAGCGCTGTAGCCTACCAGCCTGGGCACCACGAAACATATAGCGAATTTGCCTACGATTATAGTAGCAACTGCGATGCTGACCATGGCTAGATTATCCACAAAGAAACGCAGGTCGATCAACATTCCCAGCGATACGAAGAACAGCGTGGCGAACAGATCGCGCAGAGGTATGACCTCAGCTATAGCCTGATGAGCATAATCCGATTCGCTGATGATAACGCCGGCGGCAAAAGCGCCGAAGGCCAGCGAGATGCCGAAATGATCGGTGACAAAGGCTACGACGATACATAGCCCTACTATTGCCAGCAGGAAAAGCTCGCGCGAACGGAACCCGGCCACGCGGCGCATAACACGCGGCAGCACCCACAGCCCGAGGACGAACATGGCTACGATAAAAATAACTGCTTTAAGAACAGCGATACCGAGCGCTTTAGCCCATTCCGGCTCCCCGATGGCAGGCATTATGGCCATCATCGGTATCACCGCTATGTCCTGAACCAGCAGGATTCCTATCATCAATTTGCCGTGCGCCGTATCGAGCTCGCCGCGCTCCATGAGCAGCTTGAGCACAACCATAGTGCTGGACATGGCTAGCATGAAACCGAAGAACATGGCTCCCTCGAAGTTCCAGCCCAGGCCGACGCCGACGCCCAACCCCAGCAATGTCGTAGCAGCTATCTGTATACCCCCGCCGATAGCTGAGACACGGCCTACCTTACGCAGTGATTTGAGTGAAAACTCCATACCGAGGGTGAAGAGGAGCAGGGCCACGCCGATCTCGGCCATCGTCTCGATTTGCGCGGTTTCCTCGACAAAATGAGCGCCGTACGGCCCGATGATGATCCCCGCCGCCAGATAACCTATGATGACAGGCAGACGCAGCTGTCTGGCGATCATCCCGCCGACGAACGCAGCCACCAGAGCTATGACCAGTACGACCAGACCCAGCTGCCCTTCCATTTGCACCCCGCACTACAGGTAAAAAGAATTAGACTATTCTATCACAGAGTTTTGCAATGTCATATAGCCAAGACGATAAAAATCAAAATCAGAGATAGATAACACCCTCACCCTGACCCTCTCCCTGCGGAGGAAGGCCTTATTGAACTCACCCTAGCCCTCTCTTTAATTAAAGAGAGGGTAGCTAGCCCCACCTTTTTCCAGCTGCGGCGCGCAAAATTGTTTGTATGTGCACGGCACTTCGTCCGTGCACATACACTAAGGTTCACTAAGTGTTGTAATACATACATTTGCTAAAGCTATCTTACCCGAGCGAGAGGTCAGCTAACGGCATGCTCATGCAGCCCTCTTCCTTAAAAGAAGAGGTTAGCTACTCACAGAGGTGCAGGAGACTCATCTCCTGCCGGGGGTTTGGGGGTGTCCCCCAAACTTTAAAGTCCCCCAACGTATGGGGGACTAACAGGGGGTTCGGATGTTGTTTCCCCCTTTCAGGGGGACAGCAGGGGGATCATTATCACCATCCTATCTGCTCATTGACAACGCAACACAAGCATATGTAAACTTATCCCTACCATCACCTTAAGGAGTTCAATTGTCAGCAATCGAAAATATTCGCGATAAAATTTCCGAAGCGCTCAAAGGCCAGAAGGCCGATTTTATCGAAGTCCGTCTGGAGGAGCGGGAATCCAGCCGCATACAGTACCGCGGCCGTGAGCTTGAGGACATAGGCCGCAGCACCAGCCTGGGGGGCAACGTGCGAGCCCTGGTGCACGGCGGGTGGGGTTTCGTCAGCTTCAACGATACGAAAGGGCTCAAGGGTAAAGTTGCGACGGCGGTCAAACAGGCGCGCCTGGCAGGGCAGGGGGCGCGCAAACTGGCACAGGTAGCTCCTGTTGTCGATATAGTCAGAACCGAAATAAAAAACGATCCGAGGAATATACCGCTCGCCGACAAAAAGGTACTGCTCGACGAATATAACGATATCATCTGGAGCACACCAAAAGTCCAGACGTCTGTCTTGGGATACGGCGACGGCAGGCAGAAGGTCATATTCGCCAACTCCGAGGGCAGCTACATCGAACAGGAAAGAGTTGACATAACATTTCGACTCATGGTCGTGGCAAGAGAAGGCGGAGACGTGCAACAATCATCGCTGAGCCTCGGCTCCAAGGGCGATTTCAGCTTCATGAAAAAGCTGCACGGGCAGGTCAAAGATACATCAAGCAGGGCGGTGGAACTGCTGGCCGCGCCTGCGGTCAATGGTGGGGAGTACACTGTTGTACTTGACCCTGTGCTTGCCGGCGTCTTTGTACATGAAGCCTTTGGTCACCTGTCCGAATCCGACTTCGTCTATGAGAACGAGCGCATGAAGGATATCATGGTGCTGGGGCGCAAGTTCGGCGGGGAGCACCTAAATATCGTCGACGGCGCCGCGGTCCCGGGGCTGCGCGGCAGCTATAAATACGACGACGAGGGCGTTCCGGCGACAAAGACGCATCTGATTAAAGATGGCGTGCTCGTCGGCCGTCTGCACTCGCGTGAGACGGCGGGCGTGATGAACGAGAAGCCCACGGGCAACGCCCGCGCCATCGATTATCATTACCCGCCCATCGTGCGCATGACCAACACATATATCGAGCCCGGCAAGCTGACATTCGAAGAGATGATAGCCGATATCAAAGAGGGAGTATACGCCAGAAACTGGTACGGCGGCATGACCAGCATGGAAATGTTCACCTTCTCCGCAGGCGAGGCCTTCATGATACGCAACGGCAAAGTGGAAGGATTGATGCGGCCCGTGGTGCTCACCGGTAACGTATTTTCGACTCTGCATAATATCGACGCGATATGCAACGACCTGGATATGAACGAGGGCGGCGGCTGCGGCAAGGGAGGCCAATCGCCTCTGCCGGTATCCAACGGCAGCCCGCACATACGCATGCAAAAGTGTCTGATAGGGGGAAAGTAATCCGTGGAAAAAATTCTCGCTCTGGCTAAAAAAGTCGCCGAGGAGGCAGAGGTCTTCATGGTCAAGTCCACGGACACCCCCGTTGTCTGGGAGGCCAACCGCCTCAAGATGCTGGAGAGCAGCGAGTCGATAGGGATTTCGTTGCGCATAATAAAAAACGGGCGCATCGGCTTCGCATCCACGACTAGACTGGACCAGCCGCAGGCGCTGGTCGATATGGCCGTTGAGACATCCCAGTTCGGCGCCGAGGCCAGGTTCGAACTGCCGTCAATCACAAAATATCCTGCGATCGAAGTGTACGATGCTGAAGTACAAAACATCGATATCGACGATATGGTGCGCATGGGCAATGACCTGATCGCGACGCTGCTGGCCCACACGCCGGAGCTGGTATGCGAAGGTTCGATAGGAAAATCAGAGAACGAAATCAAGATTATTAATTCACGCGGCGGACAGGCAAGCTACCGCAAGAGCATATTCGATATCAGTGTTGAAGGCACGCTCATACGCGGCACTGACATGCTCTTCGTCGGCGAGATGGATATGTCATGCCATCCCATCCGCGATTTCAAGAAGATAGCCGATTCCACAATTCAGCAACTGGAGCTGGCCAAACGGACAGCATCGATCGCCACCGGGCGCATGCCCGTCATCCTCACCCCTAAAGGCGTCATAAACGCCCTGGGCACACCGCTGGCCCTGGCGGTGAATGGAAAGATGGTGTTGGAGGGAGCATCGCCCTTAGGCGGCAAAATCGGGCAACGGCTGTTCGATGCGAGGCTGACTATATGGGACGATCCCACCATCAGCTACCTGCCGGCAAGCCGCCCCTGCGACAGCGAGGGCGTGCCCAGCCAGCGAACAACGCTTATCGATAACGGAACCGTCGGCAGTTTTCTATACGACCTGCAGACGGCGGCGCTGGCGGGCACGCGCAGCACCGGCAGCGGTGTCCGCGCCAGGGGCAGCCTTCCTTCCCCGTCCACAAGCGCCGTGATAGTCAAGGAAGGCGACGCCGGATACAGCGAGATGATCCGCGATATCAAAGAGGGGCTGGTCGTCGATATGCTCATCGGGGCCGGGCAGGGGAATGTCCTCGGCGGCGAGTTCGGCGGCAACGTGCTGCTCGGCTACAAGATCGAAAATGGAGAGCTGGTGGGCAGGGTCAAGGATACCATTATCTCCGGCAATATATACGAATCATTGAAGGAAATACAGGCCATCGGACGTGAATCAGAATGGGTCGCCGGGTCATTCAAAACGCCCGCCATCTGCCTGTCCGACATATCGATAGCCAGCAAGAGGTAGAAGCGTGTCTTTAGAGAGCTATTTGAAAGAACTGGCCGACGTTAAGAGTGCTCTGGTGATATCCAGGCTCACCGGACTTTCCGCCATAATTCCTGCCGATCTTGAACTGTTAACGAAATCATGGCCCGGTATCGCCGCGGAGCGCAGGCGGGAGGTTATCGGCGATCTCATAACGCTGGCGGAAGGGGACCCGCAGCTGGATTACAACGATATTTTCATGTTAGGCATGAAAGATACGGACGAAACGGTTCGGCTGAAATCGATAGAGGGGCTCTGGGAATACGAGCACCGCTCGCTGATCGACCCGCTGATCAGCATCCTGCGTAGCGATGCCAGCGAACAGGCCAGGGCCAGCGCCGCAGTTTCACTGGGCAAGTTCGCGTTGCTTTACGAACTGGGCAAACTGCGCCAGAAAGACGGCGATAGGGTGGAGAAATCACTAATAACAACGACCCGCAACGACAAGGAAACAATCGAGGTGCGCAGACGCGCCGTGGAGGCCCTCGCGCCCCTGAGCCTGCCGATAGTGACGGACGTGATAAGTGAAGCCTACAAGAACAGTAACGCTCTCATGAAGGCCAGCGCCCTGTATGCCATGGGTATCAACAGCGACCCCGCCTGGCAACCCATACTCATCCATGAACTGAATAACACGGATCCCGAGATACGCTTCGAAGCTGCTAAAGCATGCGGTGAATTTGAAGATTCTCAGGCAGTGCCACAGCTGCTCAAGCTTCTCAAGGACCCTGACTCCCAGGTTAAGTTATCAGTCATATCCGCCCTCGGTAAAATAGGCGGAGACGAGGCCGAAGCCGCACTGGAAGAATGCATGAAACTGCCGGAGGACTATATCCGTGATGCAGCCAACGACGCGCTCAGGGAGTTATATTTTAACAGAGACCCGTTCTCAATAGATTCGTTATGATTGAAGCCGATTTAATAAAAGGTCAGAAGGTTGTCATAAGGCCAAAGCGCATTTCCGATGCGTCTAACGACTATCTGTGGCGCAGGGACGAGGAACTGACCAGACTGGATGCCTCACAAATCTTGAGGATACCTTTTTCCAGCTTTCTCCTCGATTATCACGATGAGATCCGTCACGAAAGCTCCCGCCGCCGCCGCTTCGCCATAGATACGCTGAACGGCCAGCACATCGGCAACTGCATGATCTATAACATCGATATGCGAAAAAAAGAGGCGGAGCTGGGTATCATGATCGGCGACCGCGATTACTGGGACAACGGTTACGGCGTCGATGCGGTCAATACCTTAGTAGATCATACCTTTAAAACACTAGCCATCGATAGAATATATCTGAACACACTGGAATGGAACCTCAGGGCACAACGCTGTTTCAGAAAATGCGGGTTCCTCCCCTTCAAAAAACAGAAGCGGTTCAGCAACACCTTTGTAGTGATGGAGCTTTTTCGCAGCGATTGGGATAAGCGCAGCTCGCAGTAGACCGGATGCGATAAACAAAAAGGGCAGGCTTGAGGCCTGCCCTTTTACATTCGACGCGTTGTCGACTTACTTTTTCTTTTCTTCCTTCGGTGGCGAAGGATTCACCAGCCCCTGCGCCAGCTCCTTTGGCACGCGGGCGATGAGCTCGTCCAGCGTCCAAGGGCCATTCTTCTGCCAGTCCTTGGTTATCGTCTTGGTAAGCTCGGGCTCGGAATAGAGGCTGACCTTGCCGCCGACGACGAGGAAGGTGCGGCCGTTGATATTGGCCTTGGCGGCGACATCGGTGCACAGGAACACCACGAACGGAGATACGTACTCCGGCGGCGGGAGGTATTCTTCAAGTGTCTCGCCGGTGGCCGCGCCCAGGCCGGAGCCTCCCGACTTGCTCCATGCTGCCTGCACCGACTCGTTCATGGTCATGCGCGTGCCCGCGCGCGGGCGAATCGCGTTGCAGATGATGCCGTACCGTCCCAGGTCGCGCGCCACGGTGCGGGTGAGCCCTACGATGCCTTCTTTGGCCGAGCTGTAGTTAGCCTGGCCCATTTGGCCCAGGCCGGACTCGGAGGACGTGTTCACGATGAATCCCCCGTGCTGGCGGCGCATCTCGCTGGCCGCGGCCCGGATGCAGTTGAAGTGGCCGTAGAGGTGGGTCTTGATTACGATGTCCCACTCCTCGGCGCTCATGTTGAACACCATGCGGTCGCGCAGGACGCCGGCGTTATTGATAAGGATATCCACGCGGTTCCACTTGTCGACCGCTTCCTGAACCGTCTTCTGGCAATCCTCCAGCTTGGTCACGTTGCCATAGCTGGCTATAGCCTCGCCGCCGGCCTTTATTATCTCGTTAGCTACCTGCTGCGCCGGCGATGAGTCGGTGCCGCTGCCGTCAGAGGCGACACCAAGATCATTTACCACTATAGCAGCGCCTTCAGCAGCCAGAGCCAGGGCATGGCATCTTCCAATGCCTCGACCAGCGCCGGTGACGATAGCCACCTTGCCCTTCAGTCTATCCCCCATATTAACCTCCTGACGTATTAGCGATTTTACTTCTTAGAGGGGAGTGCGACAGTAGCGCTGCCCGGGGTGGTCTTCTCGCCTTTACCGTTCTCGACCCAGATCTCGCAATCGACGAGATTCTCGCCGTTCTCTACGTGCACTTTCTTGACGATGCCTTTGCACTGCCAGGTCTCGCCGTCCTTGGGCTCGGTCATGGTCTTCATCTTGCGCGGATAGTCCATGCCGCGATACTGGCAACTGAACTTCTTCAGCGTGCCCTCGTCGCCGATCCAGTTGGTCATCAGGTTAACCAGCCATGCGCGCTTCAGAGCGCCGTGCACGATAGGTCTGTCGACCCACATCGCTTTGGCAAAGTCATCTTCGAAGTGCAGCGGGTTGTAATCGCCATATGCTCCGGCCCATCTCACCAGCATAACGCTGGTGGCTACCTTAGGAAGAGTCGTGACTTCCTGTCCTACTTTTACATCTTCGTAATATAACTGTTTTTTATCTGTCATTTTTCTCCTCCTGATTAACTGCAGATCAGCGTGGCGCGGCTGACAGCCACTTTATCGCCGTTAGTATTCATATATCTCGATTCGATGATAAGGAAAAGCATGGAGCCCTGCTTGGTTGTCTTCTCGCGGGCATCGACCGCCATGCCGTAGGTGATGAGCGTATCGCCGGCGTACACCGGCTGAAAGAATTCAATATCGACTCCGCCGTCGAGGATGCGCAACATGCCGGACTGCGCCACCGCCTCGACCGCCTTGCCCATAGCTCCCTCAATACCGCCGCCCTTGGCGGGCCATCCGAAGAACGCCGGCGGGGCAATGATGCCTCCATACCTGCTCTTCTTCGCATACTCAACATCGCGGAAAAGTGGATTGTTGTCTCCTACTGCATCGCAATAGCGCACGATGGCACCCTGCTCCACTTTCAACACAACGGGCTCCGTTAGCCGGCCGAGTACGTTTTTGATCTTATCCGTAAGTAACGAGCCTTCTGCCACTTCTTTGCCTCCTTCTTTTTATATTTAAACAACAAAAAACCAGGGGGCAACGCAATCACCACTCCTGGCCTTTACGCTTGATTCCAAGTTTAACGATTCGATTTCGCAAGCCCATTTCATAGTTAATTTTGAGGCTTTTTCGCTAGGAAAACCAACGAAAGTTTACCTTAATTACGATGTCATTGTCAAGATTCCGAGGCTGGCGATAGGTAGAGGCGTAGATTTCATCCCATTGTTATTTCGATTGTTGTCGTGTCATCATACAGCTTGACCGGATGATCCAGAACAATGTCATTGCGAGAGAGCATAGATGTAGGGTGGGCTCTGCCCACCAGAAATATGGGCCATGCAGGGGCGATACTTGTGCTCGCCCGATATGGATTCCGGCTTTCTCCAAAATGGCGTATTGTGCCCTCACCCTGACCCTCTCCCTGCGGAGGAAGAGGGAGAGTTTTAAAAAGCTATCTCCCCCTTACCCCCCTTCTAAAAAGAGGGGTAATTTAACGTGCGTAATAGAAAGGTGCAGGAGATTCCTCTCCTGCCAGGGGATTTTGGGGATGTGCCCCAAATAAAAATTCCCCCAAGAGTGGGGGACAAATGGGGGATGCGGTTGATGTTTCCCCCAACGTGTGGGGGACAGCAGGGGATCGACTATTCCACTTTTTCTAAAGGCGCAAGGCTCAACAGAAGACGCTTGAGTCCGCCCTCTCCCTTAAATGCGATGGTAAGCTCCTGGTCGTTACCTCTGGGCGCACAGCTGACCACAACGCCTTCACCGAACTTGGCATGCACCACATGCTCGCCTGCGCTGAGAGGTGGTTTCTCAATATGCGGTTTCTCAATCTTGGCTTGCCGTTTTGAAGACTTAGTTGCAGTGTTAAGCTTATCCGCATCACCGCGCGGCGTCGTCCTCAGATGAGAAGGTATATCCATGAGGAAGCGCGAGGGGAGATTAACGGACGTTGCACCCATCGAGCTGCGGCGGAAGGCACGCACCAGATAAACCTGATGTTTCGCTCGCGTAATGCCGACATAGCACAATCTCCGCTCCTCCTCCATCTGGTCGGGATCATCCAGCGACTTGCGGTGGGGCAGAAGGCCTTCCTCCAGCCCCAGAATAAATACTATTGGGAACTCCAGCCCCTTGGCAGCGTGCAGCGTTATCATCGTAACCGCATTAACCTTCTCATTATAGCTGTCGGTATCGGTCACCAGAGCGATGTTTTCCAGAAATGCAGAAAGCCCTTCCTTGGGCGGCATCTCCCGATAATCTTCGGCCACCGTGCGAAGCTCTAAGATATTCTCCCACCTGTCCTCGCCATCCGGATTCTCATATAGATAGTCTTTGTATCCTGTGCGATTTATGATCAGGTCGAACAGTTCTACGGTGTTCACCTCATCGCTGGCCTTCATCATCTCGTTCAGCATTTCGAGGAAGCCGGTAAGCGCACGGGCGGTCCGGCTGTTCAACGATTGCTCGCTCTTGTCATCTGACACCATCTGCAACACGGCGTACACCGGCATTGAGCGTTCCCGCGCCATCTGATCAAGCTGATCAGTGGTCTTTGCGCCGATGCCTCGCGTCGGAACGTTTATGACTCGCGAGAGGCTGACACTGTCGTACGGATTATGAATCAATCTGAGATAGGCGATGATATCCTTAACCTCACGCCTTTCATAGAAGCGCGTGCCGCCTACCAGCTTGTACGGCATCCCATAGCGAATGAACGCCTCTTCAACAGCGCGCGATTGAGCGTTAGTGCGATACATTATAGCGATGTCGCCGGCCTTGTATTTCTTCTGGCCAACCAGCTTATCGACTTCGCTGACCACAAACTGCGCTTCCTCCTGCTCGTTATAGGCCTCAACAACGACGATGGGAAGGCCTTCCTCGTTCTCTGTCCATAATCCCTTCTCTTTGCGCTTGCGGTTCACGGAGATCACGCTGTGGGCCACCTCGAGTATCACCTTGGTGGAACGGTAGTTCTGTTCCAGGTAGACCACCTTCGCATCAGGGTAATCCTTCTCAAAGCTGAGGATATTGCGCAGGTCGGCGGAGCGCCAGGAATATATCGATTGATCCGGGTCGCCGACGACGCAGATATTGCGATGCTGTCCGGCCAGTTGCTTGGCCAGCATGTACTGCACCGTATTCGTATCCTGGAACTCATCCACCAGGACGTAGTGATAACGCTTCTGATATTTCTCCAGCACATCCGGATGCGTTTGAAAAAGCTCGACGACCTTCATTAGCAGGTCATCGAAATCCAGCGCCTTGCTCTCGGCAAGAAGCTCCTGATAGCGCTGGTAAACCCTGCCGGAGACCTCCTCGAAATAGTTGGACTTAACATAATCTTTGGGCGCGATCATTTTGCTCTTAGACGCCGATATCGTGGAGAGGAAGATGCGGGGAGGGGAACGCTTGGGATCGATATCCAGTTCCTGCAGGACGCGTTTCACCAGGCTCATCTGGTCATCGTCGTCGTATATTACAAAATTGGAATCGATGCCTATGTGCTTGCCGTCGCGCCTGAGTATCTTGGCGCAAATCGCATGGAACGTGCCAACACTTAGCTCTTCAACCGAGCTGCCGAGGAGTCCGTACAGGCGCTCCTTCATCTCGCGAGCAGCCTTGTTGGTGAAAGTCACCGCCATTATCTGTCGCGGGCGCACGCCCCACACCTTTATAAGATAAGCAACGCGATGAGCGATAACCCTTGTCTTGCCGCTACCGGGACCTGCGAGTATCAGCAGCGGCCCGTCTATAGCTTCTACGGCCTCACGCTGCGCCGGGTTCAATCCTTCAAGAATATCCACCTTTAGATTATAGCATCACGAACGCTAAGTAGATAGGATAATTCAGCCTCCACCATCAAATCGCCGCCGACTCAAAAAAGCATGGCGAGATCGAAACACGCAACTTGTAAGCATCTGGCCTCTGCGCTGAGCAAAATAATAACGAGATTCTTCACTACGTTCAGAATGACAATGTAGAAAAGAGGTGCAGGAGACTCATCTCCTGCCGGGGGTTTGGGGGACACCCCCAACTTCTATGTCCCCCAACGTATGGGGGACTAACAGGAGGTTCGGTTATTATATCCCCCTTTCAAAGGGGGATAGCAGAGGGTTGACCCTAACCCCCTTGTTTTCTTCAGGCAATGTTGATACATTAGGTTAATCTTATTAGAAGCTCAGTACAAGCATGAAAGGAGAACCATATGTTTAGAAAGATTCTCGTATGCTTAGACGGTTCCAAGCTATCCGAACAGATACTGCAATACGCGTCGGAGGAGGCTCTGCACGGCGAAGGGAAGGAACTAGTGCTTCTGCGCGCAGTGTCGTTATCACACAGCACAACCATTGCAGTACCCGGCGTCATATCCAGCATTCCGCCATCACCCCCGGGGTCGCAACAGCTGGCCGCAGAGGAAACCGAGGCTAGAGAATACCTGGAGGACAAGGCAAAATCCCTCAAAAAGATAGGGGTGGAAACACAATGTGTGGTGCTGGTAGGCAATGCGGGCGAGGAAATATTGAACTATGCCAACAAAAACAAGGTCGACCTTATTGCCATAGCCACACACGGCCGCAGCGGCATAAAACGGATGTTATTCGGCAGCGTGACGGAATACGTTGTTAAGAATTCAAAGACTCCCATCCTGCTGATAAAACCCAAATAGATGTATTCGAGAGTGTCCCACATCTTTCTTACCGAGAGGTGATATATCATGAGTTGTACTGTTTGCGGCAATACCGGGAAATGTTCTTCCTGCAGCGGCACGGGTAAAATAAAATGCCATGTATGCAAGGGAAGAGGCGTAATGCAGACTTCCCATGACCCCCGCGGCGACATGGGGCCCAAGCAATGCAATTCGTGTCACGGCAGCCGTACCGTCAAATGCTCAATGTGCAAGGGGCTGGGCTGGTGTCCGGCCTGCAACGGGCGGGGTTCATCCAGATAGAAGATATGGAATCGGACAGAGAACCTCAGATCGACAACGATAAGGCTCTTGTCCCAGCTAACGATATAAGCCTGTCAAGACGAAGCATCGAGGTCACCAGAACCTATATCAATCGGGGACACGATGTCACCCGCTCCCTGTGGGTTAACATCAGCCCCAGAAACCCTCTCCTCAAAGCTATTGTAGCGGTGCCCGCAGCCGCCGTAATGCTGAGCATGGTGATTCTGATGATGCTAATAGCGGGTTTCACACTGCTTGCCGTAGCCCTTATGCTGGCATCATCCGGCAAGATGCGTAAGGAAATTACCCGATAAGTTAGATAGTGATTCATATGGCGACATCTTAACTATACCTGACTGCCTTGACTATGAACGTGGTGCAGAGCATATTATGCCCGATGCAGCAGATATTAAAGTCCAAACAGGATTAATAAACGATGATCAATATTGATAATATAATAAAAGAATTCGTCGAGAAGAAATGGCCCAGGAAAGTAGTTCAAATCCCACGTATCTGGTTAACTTCCGTCGGCATGGTTTATTCTATGAGCTGGTATTTTGGGTTCCAGATTTCTAGAGATGAGGGTGAGGTTTTAGGTTATTGGATAAAGGACAAGACCTAGAGAATATCTATACTGTACGAAACCACATCGTTTAGAGACCCTTCACCATATTGGCAAAGTTGAAGAACGCCACGACGAGCAACAAGTTGACTAAGGCGTACCCCCAAGCTCTTCCAAAGATGCATAATAGGCGTAGTCTCATTGTATTTTTACAATATGACTAAAAAACATTGACAAAAGGACGATGCGGGTGTATATAGTGATAATCTTCGGTAAAGTATTGTTTTAATATAAACATAAATCCCATATGGCTACAGCTGTTAACGATCAATCTACAATTCTGCTTGTAGATGATGAAATAAGAAATGTAGAGATATTGAAGTCATATCTTGAGCCGGTTGGCTATAAAGTGTTGTCTGTAGCAAGCGGCGAAAAAGCAATAAAGTGCGCTTTTGAAAATTATATAGACCTCATCCTCCTCGACGTCATGATGCCGGGAATGGATGGCTTTGAGACAACAAGACGTCTAAAATCCAGCGAAAACACGAGTTTCATACCGATAATCCTGGTCACTGTATTATCGGAGAAAAAAGAAAGGGTAAAAGGAATAGAATCAGGGTGCGATGATTTTCTAAACAAGCCCGTTGACAAATTAGAACTACTAGCCAGGGTTAAATCCCTGATTAAAGTAAAAGCATATAACGAATACCTGAGAAATTATAAACACGAACTGGAGAGCGAAGTAGCAAAGCGCACCAAAGAATTGAAAAAGGCTTTGCTCATGATCGAGGAATCCTCATTAGAAACAATTTACAGGCTATCCATGGCAGCCGAATACAAAGATACAGATACAGGTGCACATATCTTCAGGATAAGCCATTCTGCAGCAGCTATCGCACGGAAATTTGGCCTTGATAAAGATACCACCAAGTCAATACTATATGCTGCACCAATGCACGATATAGGGAAAATTGGCATTCCGGATTCCATTTTGCTTAAACCAGGGAAACTCGATTCAGAAGAATGGGAGGTTATGAAACGACACGCGGTCATCGGTGCGAACATTCTTAAAGGCTCAAAGCAGAATCTCATCAATGTGGCAGAAGTCATCGCCCGGACTCACCATGAGAAATGGGACGGCACCGGATATCCCAAAGGTCTCAAGGGTGAAGCTATACCGCTACCCGGTCGCATTGTAGCAGTTGCCGATGTATTCGACGCGCTTATATCGAAGCGGCCATACAAAGAACCCTATCCCCCTGATAGATCATTCGGGATTATAGAAAACAGCAAGGGCGCACACTTTGATCCAAACGTTGTCGACGCTTTTCTGAATATAAAACGGGAAATCTTATCGATTGTAGAAAAGTATAAGGACTATCCGTAGTCCCCTTTTATTAAGAAAGGTAACAGTCGAAATCCTTATATATCCCTTAATTATATGACTATGAGGTAATTGACATGAGGAAGGATAAAAATACATCGGGAAATCAGCCAGATATTGCCAAGCACAAGCATACTGAGCAGGCGCTGCGCGAAAGTGAGCAAAAGCTACGATTAATGTTTGAATCAATCAAGGACGGCATCTTCGTTGTTGGCCTTGATGGCAATGTTCTAGAAGTCAACGAAGGCGTAGCGAAAATGACCGGTTATAGTCAGGAGCAAATTATCGGACAGAACGGCCTTGATTATATGTTTCCTGGATTCAATGGTGACGCAATAGGAATGCTACAAAAAATGATTAAACGTGGAGGAATGCTAAAGACAGTAGAGCTTACAATGAACACTGCCTCCGGTCAAGTCATTCAAGTCGAAGCAAATTCCTCAGTCCTCCGTGACGATTCTGGGAATGCTATAGGCCTGATAGGTATAGTACGTGATATTACCGAGCGGAAGAGACTCGAACAGAAATACCAAGACTTGGTGGAAAATTTAAGTGATATCGTATTTTATATTGATGCGGAGGGATTTATTACTTATATAAGCCCAGTAGTTGAGCCATTTGCTGGGTATAGTGCATCCGAGCTCTTGAATACCAATTTCACAAACTACGTTTACTCGGAAGATATACCCCTAATCGTGGATAGTTTTAAAGAAGTACTATGTGGAATATATGTAGACGACGAGTTTCGATGGAATATGAAGGATGGGACAGTCCTATGGATGCGTACCACAGCGAGGCCGATCTTTGAAGACAACAAAGTAATAGGTGCCATCGGAGTATTATCCGACATCACAGAGCGCAAAGATGCAGAGCAGGCTCTCGCAGAATACCGCAATAATCTAGAAAGTCTTGTAGCAGAGCGGACTAAAGAGCTTAATAGGGCTAAAATCGTCGCAGAAAAAGCCAGCAGGGCAAAATCAGATTTCCTAGCCAATATGAGCCATGAGATCAGAACACCTCTCAGTTCTATCATAGGTTTCTCTGAATTGTTATATGATGAGGTAAAAGGGCCCGTAAACGATGAACAAAAGAAATTTCTCAATTACATTACAACGAGTGGACAGCATTTACTATCATTAATCAACGATATCCTTGACCTTTCAAAAGTAGAGGCAGGGAAAATGGAATTATCACCGACTACCTTCTCGATATCCGATTTATTGAAAGCCAGCTTCTCGTTTGTAGCAGAAGCAGCCCTCAAACATAATATCCGTTTGATCTCGGAGATATCTGACAGCGTTACTATTATCAGAGCGGATGAGCGCAAAGTTAAACAGGTGGTTTATAACTTGCTTTCTAATGCGGTCAAGTTCACCCCAGATGGAGGTTCTATAAGTCTAATAGCTGATATCGTTGCCCCGGAATCTCCTGCTATTCCGACCAAGATCCGCAAAGGATTATCGTATGTAGAGCATATTCTAGTAATGGTCAGGGACACAGGCATAGGCATAGCCAAGAAAGATAAAGGAATAATCTTCACAGAGTTTTCTCAAATAGAAAACCCTTATACCAAAGAATACCAGGGTACAGGACTAGGATTGGCCTTGTCTAAGAAAATTATCGAGTTACACGGTGGCAAAATCTGGTTTAAATCAGAAGGGAGAGGAAAGGGCTGTATCTTTAGTTTTGTATTACCGGTTAAACCGGTCAAAATGCTGTGAATGGACTGAGTTATCAGAAAAATGGCTGGAAATAAGAATAAGCAGATTAAGAAAATATTGATAATAGAGGATGACCCATTGCATCGTGAGTTGGAAAAGTCCTTGTTCGAAGAAGCTGGTTACATTATTAGCGAAGCTGAAAATGCGCAGCAGGGCACTTCAGCTGCAATAAAAAACACACCGGATTTAATAATATTGGATTATCAACTTCCAGGCATGACTGGCATTCAAGTTGTAGATGCCCTTAAAGATAATTTGATAACTAGAAATATACCGTGTGTTATAGTTACAGCTACGGCAACCGAGGATGAAGTTGAAAAGTTTAAATCCGCTAAAATATGCGGTTATATAACAAAACCAATCGATACAAGAACATTTGTAAAAAGACTAATCAAACTCGTAAAAGATGGTAAACAATCGTAAATCTATGTACCCTAACGATAATAGGGAATTGATAACATACTAAGCAAGTCAGTTATTAGCAATCTTTCCCCTCATATAGATCAATTTGAGGTACATCATCACCGGAATTATAGTTACCTATTATTCCGGCTTGTAGATCAAATATGGTTTGGCCACGGTGATGACCGTCTTCTCGTCGGATATGGCTTTGCGCATGTGCTTAGGCAGCGCGAAGAGCCGCTGGTATGAGACGCCGTCAAAGGAACGCAGCGGGCGGCTGATACGGGACTTGATGAGGCCATCGATTTTGGAAGCGGCGACAGGCTTGACGTCGATAGAGGCGAAGGCGAAGCCCCAGGTGCCACCGTAGCTGGGGATGAAAGCGTCGTACGGGCGCACGATGGGGAAGACCTGCTTGAGGGTGTTAATCATGGCGGTGAAGCACAGATGGTTGCCCCAGGCGCTGGCGCCGGACTGAAGAGAAACCGTGCCGCCCTTGGCTAATCGACTTTTAACCATCTCATAGAACTCGACGGTCGATAATTTATATGCCGGACCGGCGTCTATCGGCTCAGGGAGATCGAGTACGATGACGTCGAATTTTTCTCTGGTGTTTTCGATATACTTCCACGCATCGTCATGTATCAATTCAAGGCGTTTGTCATCGAACGAGCCCTGATGATAGGAAGGCAGCAGCTTGCGGCACATTTTCACGACCTCGCCATCGAGGTCCACCATGACCACCTTTTTCACCGACTTGTGCGCCAGCACCTCCCGCGTTGTCGCGCCTTCGCCGCCGCCGGCGATGAGCACCTTCTTCGGATCGGCGTTGGCCAGCATGGGGACATGCACCAGGGATTCGTGATAGATGAACTCGTCGAGCTCGCTGGACTGTATCTTGCCATCGAGGATGAGACAGCGGCCGAGCCCGGACATTTCTACGAATTGCACAGCCTGATATTCAGTCTTGCCGGTGTAGAGCACCTTATCGATGCGGTACTGCTGGATCATGCCGGGGGTGATTTGATCGGAGAACCACTGATTCTTATTCATTGAACACAAGTGACTTCAAAATTCCGCGTTTCAGTTCGGTAACAGAGTGGTTACCAGCCTTGAGCTCCTGCACCATGAACTCCACGGCCCTCTCGGGATGCAGGGATTCGCCGCAGGCGAAGATGTCAACCGCCGCATAGCAATATTCCGGCCAGGTATGGATTGAAAGATGAGATTCTGCGATAATGATTACGCCGCTGACACCGTCGTATGGAGAAAAAACGTGGAAGGAGTTTCCTAAAATAGTCGCGCCGGCACGCCTGCAAGCCTCGAGAAGAGTTTCCCGTAAAAACTCGCAGTTGCTCAGACGCTTGCGGTCGCAATCATGAAGCTCAAGAATTACATGTTTACCCAGTGCCTGCAATTTAACACCTCAAGAAAAAGTACAAAAGAGATTCTATAGGAAATATAATAATTAATCAATAGACGAAAGCTATGGAAGAAAAAATCGAACGTTTAAAGAACAAGCTTCTAGCCAATAAAACAGCGGAGGCGACAGACCTGGCCTCGGCGGCCCTCATCGCTACAGGGGTTACAAGTTACAGGGAGATCATCCGCTATACCAATAAGATCGACCGTCTCTGTGAAATCATAAGCCAGTTCGTCGCAAATAATGACGACGATATTGATAAAGCCAGGGTCATCTTCCACTGGCTGTGGATATCCAAGCCTCACCGCTATAAGCCGCAGGGACACTACAAGATCGCGGACGTGATCGATGCACAGATGGGACATGCCAGGAACGTGGGCAACTGTCTGGGCTTGACCATCCTGTACAACATTATTGCCGAAAGATTCGACATCAAGGTAAAAGCGACCTATCTGGAAAACGCGTTCGGGCGCGGTCCGCATGTCTTCAGCATACTGCCCGTGGGCGATACGACTGTCGATATTGAGAACGTATTCCCCAACGGCTTCGAATACCCGGGGCATCTGAATCCATCAGAGCGGCACGTCTGGGACGACCAGGAGCTCATCGCTGATGTCTACAACAGCATGGGGAACGACATGTTCGCAGCCGGCAAGCGTTCACGTGCTATAGAATGCTACGACAAGGCCATTGTATTGAATCCGAAGTACAGAAAACCTTATCTTAATAAAGGGATGGCGCTTGTGGAACTGGGGCACGACGAAGAAGCGGAGGAACTGTTCAGGAACCTTTCTCTTTAGAACGATCGACGACCCCTTTAATCCAGGAACCGAATTCGAGGAATGCCTCCCGTCGGAAGAATATCTGGATGGCCATCGCTAACATCATAAAGTCCAGCGCCAAGCTTTGTTCTTTAAGAAGAGGCACCGCCGAACCGAAACAGCCGCATATGCTAATATCTAATCCTCTTATCATGGCAGATGCCTTGGCGATGATGAAGCTTATTGTTATCAGCCCGCTTAACACTGCACTGATCTTGAGAAAGATGCCCGCTATCAGAAGCACACCTATTAAAATCTCCAGCGGCGGCAGGACCCAACCATACGCTGTAGCAAGCTGATGCGGCAATATATTGTACTGGTTTATCTCCCAGATAAGGGTATCCACGTTTTCTATAGGAAACATCTTGGCCTGGCCGGCGAAGATGAAAATCCCCCCCAGCACTATCCTGGAGAACAGGACAAAATAGCGATGAAGCAGGAAGGGCTCAACCTTTCCCCAGTACAATCCAGCTTTCTGTTTAAACGCAGACATATTTATCTTACCTATCTGGAATTATATTATGCCGACATCAGATTGTAAACGATTTATCCTTGACATCACGATAGCGACAACATAAAATAGCAGATGCTTGTGCCGAGGTAGCTCAGGTGGTAGAGCACTGCACTGAAAATGCAGGTGTCGACGGTTCAACTCCGCCCCTCGGCACCATTTTGTACCGCCGGAGTGGCGGAATGGTAGACGCGACGGTCTCAAAAACCGTTGGGGGGCAACTCCCATGTCGGTTCGATCCCGACCTTCGGCACTCTCCGAGCGAGAAGTTCAATACCTGGAGTGTATCACTAAAAATGATGCCGAGTTGTGTAGTGGTAGCACAGGGGACTTTGGATCCCTTAGCCCAGGTTCGAGTCCTGGCTCGGCAGCTCTCTTTTTTTGTGGTATCATATCAGGCGGCGCCCTTCGGCAGGGCAATGCAAATTCCCCGGTAGCTCAACGGTAGAGCGGGCGGCTGTTAACCGCTAGGTTTCAGGTTCGAATCCTGACCGGGGAGCCAAGAATAGAAGACAAAAGCCCCCAAAATAGGGGGCTTTCTTTAAATACTCTCGTAATAATTACTTTTCTAGAACCTGAGCCAACTGATTGAGCAGAGTAGCGGCGTGGCCGCGCTCATCGTGGGACAGCCCGTGAAGCAAGGCTCTGACATCCTCATCATCAACGACACCTGCCGCCCGCTTGTAGAAATCGTTGGCTATGTACTCCTTTTCGATAGCAATATCCAGCACATCTACCTCACTACCAGCCTCTTTACCGATCTTCATCAGCGCAGTGCTGATCTCGATATCAAGATTCATAAACTCTTCATCGAACTGCTGCAGATAATGATCAATATGAGACAGGCCTGCACTATCAGGGATTTCACCCGTCAGTCGCAGAAACAAACGCCTCATATGACTCAACTCCACCTCGCCAAGCTGCTGGAACATAGTCCTCGCCGCCTCATACTTCGCTTGATCCCTGGCTCCAATATAGAAATCATAAGCCATCCTCTCCATTTTCATCGCAATTACCAGAACATCCTTGATATTAGCCGCCTTTCCGATAATTCGAGGTTTCTTCTCCGACTTTCCTTTTAGCATCTTGAAGTGCCAGCTATTTAAGCCGCCATCAAGAATATATAGATTCTTTAATCCTAAATCACAGAGGGCTATGGCAGCAGCCATACTCCTTTTCCCCGATCTACAATAAATTATGACTTTCCTGCCGCTGTACAACTCCCTGTATAGCTCATCCCGCCGCGATTCTAATTCATCCAAAGGTATCAGCACAGAACCGGGAAGGTGACCTTCTTCATATTCCACAGGCTGACGTACGTCCAGCAGCAGAAATTCGCCTTTTTTATCTTGATCAAGGATAGTCTTAACCTCATCAGGTCTCAGGATTTTTATTTCATCGACAGCACTGTTAAGTTTCATCGTGCTTGCCCCCTTGTGTATACTGTCATAAAGCTCTTCATCTTAATCATCCACTCTCTCAAGTTGTGATTGTATCATGGGAGATGGGAGATATAAGATAACCTCTCAGCAAGTTGTTGTCAATCCTTTACGTTAACCGATATTTAGAATAAACAAAACTAGGGTTGTTGTTCATTGACTTTAGTTTCACACTTAACATATGTGTTGCTATTGAACACCGCTTAGTGTAAAATGCCTAACATAATTGGGAAACAGTAAGATGTTGTACATCCAAAGCTTATTAAAAAATATCGCCGCTGCGCACGAAAACTTCAGAGCCAAAGTCCCTTCTAAGGCGAGATTTGGCATCATAGCCCTTCTGGCTGTTATATCCTTCATCATTCTGATATTCGCAGCAGAATGGCTGATGGCCCACATGATAGCCTTACTCCCGGTCTTCTATGTTTCTGCTGTGCTGGCCGTCGGGTTTAAGAGAGCGCTGTATGGCACTGCTATATTTCTATGTTTCTGCTTTGCCCTCTGGTTAAGGGTGGGACCTCCTCATGAAGGAGTCCTCGGTGGCAGCTACGTGTTATTTGCCGAAAACGACGGGTGGTACAACGCGCGCCTGATTGAGAACCTTGTACATCACTTCCCGTTCAGGAACTCATTTGACCCATACACCCTATACCCTTACGGTCAGGAGATTCCATTCGCACCGTTCTTCGACTGGTCAATCGCACTCATAATATGGGTGGCTGGACTGGGACACCCGTCAGCAGACCTCATAGAAAAAATGAGCGCGTACTTCCCGGCTGTTTTAGGAGCATTAACCATCATTCCTGTGTACTTTATCGGAAAGGAACTCTTTAATAGAAACGCCGGATTGCTCGCCGCCGGACTGTTGGCGATACTTCCTGGCGAATTCCTCTTCCGTTCCATACTGGGTTTCACAGATCACCACATAGCCGAAGCGCTCTTCAGCACAACTACAATGCTATTCTTCATAATGGCAATAAAACGGGCGCAGGAATCTCAAATAACATTTAGCCAGATTAAAAATAGAGAATGGCGCAACTTAAAGAAGCCTTTATTATTTGCAATACTGGCAGGATTTTCACTCGGAATTTATATCCTGTCATGGATCGGCGCAGCTGTATTCATTTTCATTATCCTGGCATATGTATTTATCCAGTACATACTGGACCATCTCAGCGGCAAATCCACCGATTACCTAACCATAATCAGCATACCTATACTTCTAATAGCGCTTCTGATATCTGCAATATTCTACAAATATCTCACATATGGAAATTTTGTCCTCGGAGGACTGTTTATAGGATTGCTCGGCGTAGCGGTTTTCCAGATAACTTCTTATTTGATGGCGCGAAGGAATATCAGACGGATATTTTACCCAGTAACCATAGCCGTCATCGCAGGCATTGGGGTAGGACTTCTTTATTTAATCTGGGAATCTCTATACCATGACATATTAAGCAAATTAAGTACTCTAGTACCGATAGCACAAACGCTGACAATAATGGAAGCCCAGCCTTTGCTTTCAGGACTTGATATATCTCATTTGACTGATCACAGGGTCTGGTCATACTTCACCACAGGGCTGATCGTGGTCCCCGCAGCCTTCCTGCTAATCACTTATTCCGCTATTGGAAAAGGAAAGATGGGAAAATGGTTTTTTCTTAGCTGGATAGGAATATTAGTGCTTACTGTGATAATCGATCAGATGGCCTCTATGCCATGGCAGATATACCTGGTGGAAGGTTTGGCTATAATAGCTCTCTATGTTTACTTTGAGAAAAGCTCTGCCAGAATAATCCTCTTAATCTGGAGTTTCGTCACTTTATTGGCGCTGTTATCGCAAACACGATACGCTTATTATTATGCGATAAACGTGGCCCTTCTGAGCAGCTACATACTGTGGAAAATACCACAGGGCATTACTCAAATACTTGCTTTGCTTCGCTGGAAAGACACCTCCGCCGAAGATACGGGAAAGACCAGGGCGGAAAAGAGGCGGGCCAAGGCTAAAGAACAACAGCCAGCGGTTAATTATCTACGCCCCAAATACGTGGCGGGCGTTTTATCGATAGTAATAATCTTCTTCCTAACAATTTATCCCAATTTAATCTATGGCACTTTCAACGATAGCGGCGGCTGGTCCCCAAAGAATTCGGCTACCCTGTTTCTGCCATATCACCCATACGGACCAAACGGAGACTGGCATGAAGCACTCACATGGATGAAAGATAATACACCAGATCCGTTCGAAGACCCTGATTTCTATTACGAGTTGTACGATGCGCCCAAAACGGGCGAGTTATATGACTATCCGGATTCGGCATACGGCGTAATGAGCTGGTGGGACTACGGACACTGGATAACCAGGATTGCCCGTCGTATCCCAAATGCTAATCCATTCCAGGCCGGGATAGGCGGGATCTCGGCACTGGGAAACCCGTCTGAAAACCCGGGCGCGAGTACGTTCATGACGGCACAGGATGAGGCAACTGCCAGCGGTATAATGGACGAGCTAGGCTCAAAATATGTTGTAATCGATATTGAAACCGCATATGGGAAATACCATACGATGGTGACGTGGTCCGGAGGCAATGTGTCCGACTACTACGAAATGCTGTATATCGGAGATAACGGCGAATATAGGACTTATGATAATCCCGGTTCACGATCCGCAGAGTCACAAATCTTCTACCCTTCTTATTATCAATCCATGTGCGCACGGTTATATAATTTCGGAACGGCAGCGGTTGTACCAAACAACTCTACATTCGTTGTATTGTTTGCAGAAGAGACCGACGAAAACGGTGAGAAATATAAGTATATAGCTGATGTGGCTAATGATGGCAGCGCTTTCTCCAATTATGAAGAAGCGCAGCAGTTCCTCAACGATCATCCGGGATACACCATAGTCGGACTGGACCCATTCAGCAGCCCCATACCGCTGGAAGCGCTGACGGAATATGAGCTTATTCATTCCTCTCCATCAATTGTAACCCAGCGAGACAATAGGAATATCTCCTACGTCGAGGTTTTCGAATACACGGGATATAAGTAGATAGTGATTACGCACTCGCTTCAGGGCACTATTGCTATATGGATTTACAAAAATGGATTTTCTCAGCGCAGGTTAAGTATATTCACAGAATCCTATAAAAAGATGCTCTGGAACAATAAGTAAAATACCGAGAGAAAGTAATCATATACTACCCCCGAATGGCTGATATGTTAAAAATAGGCATTCCTAAAGAATGGGTACTGCAGGTAGTCTCACGAAAGCGAGTACAAATCGCCAACAGGTTTATATCCCTGATTCAAAAAGAGAATGGTAAGAATACGTGTCTAGAAATAGGTGGGCCAAACTTTATAGCCACAGATATCCTGGTACCATACTTTAGCCGCTATTTCATAGTCAATCCTAACAAGAACGAACTAAATAACTTGTCATTACGTAATACGATCGTTCCAATTCTAGGAGATGGTTGTCAACTCCCCATAGCAGATAAAAGCATCGACTTTATTTTTTGCAACGCGGTCATCGAACATATCCCCAAGGTTAATCGACCTCTGCTAGCTAAAGAAATACAACGTGTATGCAAAAAGGGGTTTTTTATCTCAACCCCTAACTATTATTTTCCCTTTGAACCTCATTACCATTTGCCGTTCTTTCAATATCTTCCAGAAACATTAAGGCGTTTTCTTTTACGACACATAACAATCGGATTCATAAACCAACACAGCAATGAATATATTAAGCTCTTAACACTTAAAGAATTAAAATACATTTTCCCAAAAGCTCGTAGTGGAGGAATATGCACCGCATTGATCCCAGAGGTAATCTATGCCTATTCGATAGATAAGGAAGATCCTAAAACATGAAACCCAGAGGCCTGTAGAGTTACGTAAATGTCAAGATTTTTCATAAACACCTCGCAAATAAAAAGCCACCTAAAAGACCCCCTTTACCGCAATTCCTATTTCCTGATGGCTAACACAGCTGTAACCTCTGCGTTAGGATTTGCGTTTTGGATAGTTGTTGCCAGGTTTTATAACGATGCTGACGTCGGCCTGGCTTCAACGATAATAACTTGCATGGGATTGCTTGTCACACTTAGTAGCTTCGGATTCGATATCGCTTTCATTCGATTTCTTAACAAATCAGAAAAACCCGCGGAATTCATAAATTCCGGCCTCACCATCACAGGACTAACGGCTCTCTTTGTAGCGTTTGTGTTCGTTATGGGAGTCGGCCTCTGGTCCCCCGCATTAAGCTTTTTAAAATCCGATCCCATATTCGCCTCCGCCTTCATCGTTTTTACCATCTTCCTCACACTGTCCTCGATACTGGATTACATTTTTATCGCTAAACGGAGAGCCGGCTTCGTTCTGACTAAGAATACCATTATCTCGCTACTTAAGATCACCCTGCCCTTTATTTTTGTCTCGTTCTTCCGGTCATTCGGTATAGTCAGTTCGCTGGGAACTGCCACTGCCTTAATAGTAATTGTCTTCCTGCTCTTCTTTCTCCCCAGAGTTCAAAACGCCTACAAGCTGAGAATTAAGACGGATCTGCACATAGTTCGCGAGGTATGGCGTTATTCCGCAGGCAACTATCTGGCCAACATATTCACCGTTGCCACAACGTTTATCCTTCTTAATTTGATTATTCACCAGTCAAGCGCGGAGGAAGCCGCATATTTCTACATAGTATGGATGATCACCGGACTGCTCTTCATTATACCTGGAGCGATATCGCAATCTTTATTTGCAGAAGGATCTCATTTTGAAGATAAATTAGATGCCAACGTAAAACGTGCCTATAAATTAACATTCATGCTGCTTATCCCTGCGATAATAGTATTGCTGCTCGCCGGCAAATGGCTTCTCCTAGCGTTCGGGGCCGGATACTCGGAGAACGGTGTCTCGCTTCTGCGATTCCTAGCCTTGTCCGGGGTATTCATCGGGGTGAACAGTGTCTATTATACTGTTCTGCGCGTGCGGAGCAGAATACGGGAACTGATAGCTATTATCGCCTTCACAACCATCGCGACATTAGCAGGAAGCTACTTCCTTATGCACACGACAGGCATAGTTGGCATAGGTTATATCTGGTTCGCGGTACAGGGAGCAATCAGTATCTACGTTCTTTCCAAAATGAAAAAACTTAAACTTAACTGACGAACCTATTAATCGAGATCAAAACTCAACGCTAAAGCAGATTATCTCTCTTTCGTTATATTGTTTTTGAGCATATTCACAATTATAATACATTTATATCCTAATCTAAGAATTAAACTACCTGCAGGAAAGGTCTAATATGATGAAAAGGGCATTGATCACTGGAATCACAGGTTTTGCCGGGAGCCATCTTGCTGAGCACTTGTTGAATAAAAAGATGGAGGTGTATGGAACAGCACGCTGGAGGAGCAATCTTGATAATATCGAGCATATTAAAAACGATATACATCTGCTTAACGCAGATATGAGAGACGGCCATTCACTCGAAGTAGTCCTTGAGGAATCGAACCCGGATTATATATTTCATCTGGCCGCACAGTCATTTGTGCCGATGAGTTGGCGGGCGCCAGCGGATACTATGGAAACAAACGTAATAGGCACAATCCATCTATTTGAAGCAGTAAGGAAGCTGAACATCAATCCCAAGATTCAAATAGCAGGCAGTTCAGAGGAATATGGGATGGTTTACACAGATGAACTGCCTATTACAGAGGAGCATCAACTAAGACCTCTATCCCCTTATGCAGTGTCAAAGATAGCTGCTGATAAATTATCATATCAATACCATATGTCATACGGATTACATACTGTGATAACCCGCGGCTTCAATCATACCGGTCCGAGAAGGGGAGAGGTATTCGTAACATCAAATTTCGCCAAACAGATTGCAGAAATAGAGAAGGGTGCAAAACCAATTATTCATGTTGGCAATCTAGATACAACGAGGGATTTTACCGATGTCAGGGATATGGTAAGAGGATACTTACTGGCGGCAGATAAAGGTCAACCGGGAGAAGTATATAACATATGTTCAGGCAAAGCGATAAAGATAAGAGATCTCCTAGATTTATTAGTATGCATGAGTCATAAAAAAATAAAGGTGCAACAAGACCCCGATCGCATGCGGCCTTCCGATGTTGAGGCGTTACGAGGCGATTGCTCCAAATTTGTAAAGCAGACCGGGTGGAAACAGACCATCCCATTTGAGAAAACAATGGAGGATCTACTCAATTACTGGAGAGAGAGAGTATAGAATACCTCTTACCCCAGAATTAGTATCACTACCGATTAGATTCCAGCCGCCGTTGAGCTGTAAAGAAATCCCCGTTTCTTCTTGAAAAACATAAAGGTTATCATACCTGGCCCTTGCGCTTGAGATCAAAAAGAGCAACAGCGTTGATCCTTATTAGACGTCCACAATAGTAAAGAAGCCAAGCCAAAACTTTAACCGGCAGTCGTGATATCAGCCACGCGCTGATTTTCCATAGTCTAGTTGCAGGTAGCGCAGATAAATGCACACGATAGACCTGGGAGGTGTAGCTACCTATACCACGTTGCCAAAGAAGATATTTCGGACTTCGCCAAGGTTCTTGTGGGATAATGCATCGCTTGGCTTGGTCGGAAATATGTGCAAACGACCAGACCAGCCTAGGCCAAGTAAACATCCAAATTTGAAACGCGCGACCTGACCTATCAGCCCACATAGCATTGCCATATCGAATCACGATAAGTGGATTAGATGTTACAAGTATATTACCTTGTATAGTTTTATCAAAAATCACTCCGACATGAATAAACCCAGTTCCATAATACTTTTCTCTGTTTGCACTCATCCACAAAGACTTTTTGATTATCACCGCACCAACATAAGTCAAATGACTCAATACTAACTTATTAGCAAATTGATCGAACTCTTCTTCTGTATATACTAGATCCTGCATGATATCAGGTCGCTTTGGTGCTATCAGTTTTGATAAATCCTTGGTACGTATCTCCGTATTAGCGATAATCAATGCGTAATTCCTGTCAACTTCTTGCAGTACTCTCTTAATAGCCCCCGACATAATTAAATCATCATCAGTCATTAACCAACAATATTCACCTTGTGCTAATTCAACCGCTCTGTTGCAATCCTGATCGAATCCCAGACCCGAGGGCATTACAGTTGTCGCTTTGGCATACGATACACCAGCCCGAAAGTAATGTAATCGGGGAAAAATTTTCTCGTACTGCTGGACTACTTCAGATGTATTGTCGTTTGAGCCGCCATCTACAATCACAATTTCGATCGACTCAGTCGCTTGCGAGATAATACTCTCTAATGTTGCGCCAATGAAGGCCCCGCGATTAAGCGTAGGAATACAAAAAGATATTTTAATAGGCATTGTTTTACAAATCAAAAATTCCTACTAGATATTTCGATTCTTTTGTTTTAAATTTGTAGCCCATTCCCTTATATAACTTTATGGCTTTAGCATTATCAGGAGAAACTCGTAACCTAACTTGAGTCGCTCCGTTTCGCCGTGCAACAGCATGTAAAAAATACATGAACATTGTTCCCAATCCAGTACCTCTTACTGAAGAATGGATTGCAATTCCTAAGCTTGGTATCTTGTAGCCTTCATCCCACCCCCGAAGAAGACCGTAGCCCAGCACAATATCCTCTTCTATAAGTATATAATAACTATCCTTCCCATTATACTTAACCACTATGTTTAATGCTTCATCTGTAAACGAGTGAGGATGAAAGTATTTGCTTTCCCCGTCCTTTTCAAGATCGCTAAGAAAATTAATTAACTGTTGCTTCCATTCAATGGTTAACTTTCGACATTCAAGCTGTTTAACGCGTAGATTCATATACATGCCCTCAACCACTAACTCCGTAGTCTCATCAACGTAGCACAAACGAATTCGATTTGATCATCTGAAAGGGAAGAATAAGTAGGGAGAACGATAACCTGCTGGCTTATCTCTTTACTAATCGGTAGTTCGGGAGAGGTATAAAGATGATCCATAAAACTCGGCGCGTAAAAACCAGGGCGTGTTTCAATCTGCGCTTCTCGCATTTGCTGCATGACTGTATCACGGCCCTGTGGATAAGCCTGCGGATCTAACTTAACCGCAATTGCCCATGGTACTGCTTCAACCTCTGGCGGGAAAATTTGTATGACTAAGCCATCGGCACCCAATAGATGCCTTTCATACTGCTGATGAACACGCTTGCGTCCTTCTATTTTTTGGCTGAGCGTCTCCATTTGGGCGCAACCTATCGCCGCTTGGATATTTGTCAGCCGGAAATTATGCCCAGCCAATTCATGCCAATAATATCGCTTGCGTAACATACCATGGCTTCGATAAAGAGCCATCTGGTCATATATATTTTTGTCTTTAGTCACAACCATGCCCCCCTCACCCGTCGTTATTGTCTTAGTAGCCTGAAAACTAAAAGTGCCAATTGTTCCCATGGTGCCCGCATATCGGCCCTTATAGATTGAAGCAAGAGCTTCTGCTGTGTCTTCTACGATGGGAATATTGTGGCTCTCTGCTAATGTCAGGATAGAATCCATGTCGCACACATTACCGTAGGTATGCACCGGGACAATTAATTTAGTTCTAGGTGAAAGACATTTTTCAATAGCATCAGCCGTTATACACCAAGTGTCAGGGCTTATCTCGGCAAAGACAGGTACGGCATTCATCAACAAAGAAAGATTAGCAGCTGCTAAAAATGCGAAACCAGGAATAATAATTTCATCTCCTGGACCTACGCCAAGTGCCAGAAATGCCATATGCAAAGCACTTGTGCCATTTGATGCCGTCAACGCAAAACGAGCACTAAAGTAATTGGCAAAATCGTGTTCTAAACGCTCAACAAATGGTCCACCCGATACCCAGGTAGAGGCTAAAGCTTCGGTGATATACTGTTGCTCATTGCCACAAAAGTCTGGTTTAGCCAACGGAATAAATTGTGAGGTTGTCATAAATGCAGACTCCTTCACGTCTTAATCTTTGCCAAGGTAATGGCGTCTGATTCCAAATGAAATTGAATATATTATAACTCAGCTCTATTACAAGGGTATTACAGTCACACTACACGATTTTAATAAAATCAACAAGACAAAGCAGAAGATTTACATACCATGTCAATCAAATATTCTGAAACAAACATATCTCAACTGTTCATTATGCTTTGACAAACTCCAGCGCGATCACCCCTTGCCCCGGCAAATCAGCAATTGACTTGAAATAACCGTATTCTTGTCCCATCATATATGGTTCGCGCCAAAATGGATACTTTGGATCAGCTCGCTTGCGTCTCGTGTTGTTGATTATAGCACCTGGTTTTTTCTCGCCATAAACAATTTTACGATTAGGTTGACCGGTTATACTAAAAATTCGTTCTTGTAGAAGTAGCTGATCATAAAAGCGTTGCCAGAAGACAAATCCATTTTTATCTGGCTCAAGCAAGCCGTATTCATTCTGATTAATGTACTCTTCAGAAGTTACTGCCGCACAGGGCACAGATAGAAGCAATCGGCCACCTCGTTTTAACATCTCCCACATATTCTGGATAGCTTGAGTATCTTGTGGAATATGCTCAACAACCGAGATGCTAGTGATGACATCAAACGATTCGGGTGCAAACGAAGCTTCCCCAATTAAACAATTATAAAAATGACACCGGCCAGAAAGACCGATGGATTTTATCAAATCTTTAGTAACCGCTAAATCTTTGGCATCAGGATTAAGTAACTCTACTGATATGTTACGCCGCTTAAGTAAGAGTAATGTAGGAAATAAGCGCGGGGAAGAGACGTCTAAGTAATGTTGAATGGGGACATCGGCTAGCACACGCCACATGAAATCAAACTCAAAATATCTCACTGAATCCATCGGCCAGAATAAAAAGGAATAAATGGTGGAGTAAGAAATTGATGTCTTACGGTTTAGAAGCAGACGTAGACCCAACATGGCACACTTTCTCCGAAACTGCAAACCGGGAACACGATAGTAGTATGCTAACAACCAGTATATGGGCGATAAAACACCGCCCACTAAAGCCAATTTTATTTTTTGCTCCGTAGTAAGAGGCACATAGTCAGGCACACTGATAAATGTCTTCTTCGGGACTGGTTTATCCAGACTCATTTTTGCTATACCTTCTAATTTTTCAAAATTTATTTAGACTTAATGTTCTACCTAACGTTTAAGAAATCAATATGTCTTGAAACTGCAGCGCATAGAGCAAGCACATGAGTCCTTCAATAGCCGTACCACAAATCAGAATGCAATTAACATGAATGGTTTTTCTCATACTATTCCTTATCTATCTGCCTCTTATCAATAACCTCTATCTGGGGTAAGGGGAATATCAGCTTGCCTCCATTTTGCAAATATTCGGTTTCACGTTCTATAAATTCTTGTTTGAAAAACCAAGGTAAAACCAGCATGTAATCCGGCCGCTCCTTC
The DNA here is from genome assembly GCA_041653935.1 of Dehalococcoidia bacterium. Taxonomy (GTDB): domain Bacteria; phylum Chloroflexota; class Dehalococcoidia; order E44-bin15; family E44-bin15; genus JAYEHL01. The sequence goes on from JBAZEO010000001.1 coordinate 603,514, forward strand.
CTTCCCTCCTCCTCAGATATAATCGGTATTCCCGTAGAGGCGATTCTCTTTCCCCATTTCTCTGGATTTCTCTCAACGGCTTTCATTATCAGTCTTTTATCAATACCACAATACTGCAAAATAGCATTGCCTCTGGTGGAAGCTCCATAAATATAAATCCTCTTGCCTTGTTTAACTTCTCCCTCAATTAAACTTAATAGCTTCTTTTTAATATTACTAATACGGTCAACGAAATCCCTATAAATTTTTTCTTCACTTAACCCGAGCTTCTTTTCATATTTCCTGAGTTTATATACCGACTCCTTAACTTCTCTCGCGCCTCTCCTGCAGATGTACGTCCTGAAGCTGCCTCCATTAATATCGTTGATTAACACATCAAAAACTGTAAGATCATGCCTCGTTAAAAGGTTCTCCATCGATGTAAGGGAGTAATATTCCAAATGTTCATGAACGATATTATCGAAAGCATTTTGTTTTAACATCTCCGCCAGATAATTTTGCTGAATCACTATTATCCCATCGTCATGAATTACTTTACTAAGGTCAGAAACGAACTCATTGGGCTCCTCAAGATCGTAGAACATCGAGATTGCAGTGATTATCTTAGCCTTCCTGTCTCCAAAGTCTTTTTTATATGTCCTACCGTTGAAGTAATCATTAACAAACTTAATATCCGTTCCATTAAAATACAGACCAAATTTCGTTATCGGATCATATCCCACCCTGATAAGCCCCACTGTAGTGTAGGACTTCAACAACGTACCATCATTACAGCCTATATCAATAACAATATCTCCACGTTTTGGGTTAGCCATTTTTTCTACACTACGAACAATTTCTACCAGATGTTCTCTCATTGTTTTATTAATACCCGACCTGTATCCATATCTATCGGTATATAAAGCAGTAGGAGGCACATCATCCTTCAATTGAAGTAGACCGCAATTATTGCATAGCACCAGAGAAAGTGGATATGCCACAGGTTTATTATCACCATCAATAAAATCGGATACATATTGCTCGCCTAAAGATAAGATATCAACCAGTTCTTTAGATTTGCATGAACGGCAACTAATAATCATCTTCTCTCCATGTCTGAAGCTACTGTAATCTGCATAACATCCTACTTATTTTTAATGAAAACCGGAATACGTTCGCCGCTTCGACTAAGTAGTCCATCATTTATTCCACTGCAGAAGCTGGCAAACCGCTTTGGCTCCCTATAAAATAAGTTCAACACGATAAGCATAAGCCAAACATAGCATCCGAAAAGGAAACATAGGAAAAGTAAATACTGCCATTTAGTCGCATGCTTCCGCATAAATATAAAGCTATTCCTAGTATTATAATACTGGACTGATTCACTGACATTCATACCTTCAGATAGCTTATCGATAGTTGTCTTTTTCACGCGTTTCTTATGCCAAATTTTTGCTTCATGAACGCAAACTGTCTTATAGCCAGCTTTTCTGGCTCTTATACAGTAGTCAGCGTCTTCCCAAAAGCAGAAATAACTTTCATCAAATAAGCCAATCTTGCTGATAACCTCTGTTTTAATCAGAAGGCATGTATCGACGTAGTCTACATCATAATGTTGACTAATTCTATCTGAATCAATCTTTCCTTTACCGATAGAATATGAAAGTCCTATTCCCATAACTATTCGCAGGCCCAAACTCAGAATTCGGTCAGGGTTATCGTAATAATAGACTTTGGGCCCTGCTATACCTACTGATTTGTCGCTTTCTGCAGCCTCAACTAGCCTATTCAAAAACTTCGGCTCAACAATAGTATCATTGTTCAGAGACAAGATATAATCAGGTTGCGAGTTTTCAAGAGAGTATTTTATTCCAATATCGGTGCCACCACTAAACCCATAATTTTTATCGTTCGCAATAAGAAAAAGATCATTGCCGAACTTGCTTTTCAGCACCTCCGCATCATTGCCAGAGGAACCATTATCGATAAGAATCACATCATAATTTGGATACATTATCTTCTTTAAAGACTCCAGACATTCTATAGTGTCCTCAAGCCTATTCCAATTGAGAATTATAATAGAGACTTTAGGATAAACCTTCTCTTTATTCTCTATTAAACTAAGCATACTCTACTACACCAATCTTAGTTCCAATCGCTGATAAATTTACGGATATCAGTGAACACAGTAATCCCATGGTCATGCGCCAAACTATCGCTGATATTCTTAACATACTCCTCGACACCACCAATGTCGGGACAGTACTTGGGGCATACCATAAAGGATTCTCACTCCACAGCCCCCCGTGAAATTAAACTTCCGATAATTGTTTCGTACTTGCGCGCTATGTCATCCCATGTAGCATGAGTAGACTTATAGTGCAAATCCTGACCTGATACTACGGATTTGTACACCGCCTCGATACTTGCTCTTATAGCATCGGAATCACCAGGTTTAACAAATATCGTCCCTTGGTAATCCCCCATATATTCTCTTAACGCCGGCACATCCGAAAGGATAATGGGCTTGCCATAGGTTAATGCAATATGAGCTACAGCGCTACCAGAGGCTCTTAAATATGGTAACACTACGATATCTGACGCAGAAAAATACTTTGGTATCATAGAATCCGGAATATATTGTGATACAAGCACGATTTGGCTCTTGTATGGAGATTCATCCACTCTCTTCCGCAGCAACTCACCATCCTCCCACACCTCACCCACAATTAACAGACGCGAATGAAGGGCTATAGAGCTCGGTAAGCTGTTAAATGCCTCGATCAAGAAAGGAACTCCCTTGTAATGCCTTATCAAGCCAAAATACAGAATCACGAACTCATTATCGACAAGAAGTTCTTGCTTCGCCGAAACTTGATCTATCGGCTGAAAATAATCTTGATATAGCCCCATCGGCCATACGTGAACCATTTCTTTATCAATGTGATATATATCAACAATCCTATCTTTATCAATCTGCGAGAAGGCCATATAGGAATCGAGCCCATGTACAAACATCCAACCCATTACCCGAGAGTAAATCCTGATAGGCCATATACTCTCCTCTAATATATCGACAACCTCATGCATTTCCACTATTATCTTGGCTTTGATCCCCAGTTTATTGACCAACTTCAAGAATAGTTGCATATGAGCTACTGAGGATGTCCACCACATAATTATTATCACTTCTGGGCGATATCGTTTGAGAAACTTGTAAGCACCGAACCAGCTTCGAGGGGAATTATAATCCATGCCATCGTATACATCTACGTCTGTAGTAAAATTAACATAATACTGATCTTTACCGATATGTTCACGTCCCGGGAATAAGAATCGAGGTAGCAAGTTACGAAATAATACTACTGACACCTGATTGTCTTTTGACAATGCATTGGCTAAGAAAATAGTATGAGCAGTTATACCACTAAAGAACCGTTTTGAAGGTCCTACAATACAGATTTTCATGTCAGCTTTGCTTCACATCTTCATCAATCATCCGTTGAATCACGTCACACTGTTTAAAATCTCTTGGCTAATAATGTACGCCCAATTCTGAACCCAGCCTTTACTGAGCCGAGCTTGCTTCTAGTCGCTCTCTTTCTATACTCAATAGGAACTTCACCAACACGATACTTATGCTTTGCAACCTCTATCAACATATTGGCTTCCAGCTCAAAACCGACGGCATCGAGATGAAGGCTTCGTATCACTTCTACCTTAAACCCCCAGAAACCTGTGCAGAGGTCGCTAATTCGTGTTCTGTACAAGATATTAGCCATAAAAGCGAGGATATGATTGCCAACCAGGTTCAGCTTTTTCATCGCACCGTCTTCCACAGAGCCTTTAAGTCTGGAACCCAGAACTACGTCGTATCCTCCCTCCAACAAACCAAGCATTTGAGTAATATGACCAGCTGGATATGTAAAATCCGAGTCCAGCATGAAAACAAAGTCCCCGCTGACAGATTTAAACCCAGTTCTAATCGCCAGCCCTTTCCCCCTATTCGACTCATCAATGACCTTGGCGCCATGCGCAGAAGCGATCTCGGCTGTTTTGTCGGTACTCCCATTATTAACAACTATAATCTCTGTTTCGTACCCTTTAGACTCAAGCTCCTTAACGGGGACCTCATCAATGACTTTCCCTATCGCCTCCTCCTCATTCAATGCAGGTAAAACCACTGAAACCTTCTTCACAAAACCTCACTCTTTAAAATTAACAACCGCATTCAGCTTAGTTTTAATCTGGCAAATATTTCATCAACGTGACGAGTGTAATATTGATAATCGAATATCCCTGCCAACTCCTTTTTTGACAGGTGCTTGGTAAACTCAGCATCGCTAGTGAGAAGATCATAGAAGCTAAGCTCTTCCTTCCAGGACTTCATAGCGTTGCGTTGTACTATGCTGTAGGCTTTCTGTCGGCTAAGCCCTTTATCGACCAGGGCAAGCATCACACGCTGCGAGAATATCAACCCTTTAGTCACACCCAGATTGCGCTCCATATGCTCAGGGTAGACCCGCATATCCTTAGCGATGTATTTGAACAGATGGAACATATAATTCAAAACCAGGCAGGAATCTGGTAGTGTTATTCGCTCATTGGAGGAATGACTAATGTCTCGTTCGTGCCATAGAGCAACGTTCTCCATAGACGTTATGGCATGGCCGCGCACCAGCCGCGCCAGCCCGCAGATGCGTTCGCACAGCTCAGGGTTTCGCTTGTGCGGCATGGCCGAAGAGCCCGTCTGTCCTTCCTCAAAAGGTTCCTCAACCTCCAGAGTCTCCGTCTTCTGAAGAGCCCTGATCTCCGTGGCGAATTTCTCCAGCGAACTCGCGATCAATGCCAGTGTCGTCACAAACTGCGCATGGCGGTCACGTTGTAAAACCTGGCTGGATATCGGTGCCGGCTCCAGCCCCAGTTTGGCACAGGCGATCCTCTCAACCTCAGGTGTCACAGTAGCATAAGTGCCCACAGCACCCGATATCTTGCCAACTGCGATCACCTTTCTGGCTTCGGCGAGCCGCTTCTCGTTCCGCTTCATCTCCTCGATCCACAGGGCGAGCTTCAGCCCAAACGTGGTGGGCTCGGCATGGACGCCGTGCGTGCGCCCGATCATAATCGTATACTTGTAAGTTACCGCCTGCTTCTTCAAAATGGCTATAATCTCTTTAATATCTTTAGCCAAAATGCCACTGGCTTCCACCAGCTGCAGGCTCAACGCCGTGTCCATAATATCGGACGAGGTGAGACCGAAATGAATGTAGCGGCTTTCCTCACCCAGGCTCTCAGAAACCGTGTTGAGGAAGGCTGTTACATCGTGGTGTGTTCGTTTCAGTGTCTTTGCATATAGTTTGCCATCAAAGTGGGCCTTTTTTATCTTTGGTATGGCAGACTTTGGAATAACTCCCAGTTCCGCCCAGGCTTCACAAACAGCAATCTCCACCTTGAGCCATTTTTCGAACTTAGAGTTATCGGCCCAAACTTTTTTCATCTTCGGCCTTGAATATCGTGCGATCATCGTATTCCTTTTCCTACTCAAGTTTATACATGGGCCTCATTTCGACCCTTGAGACAGCTTCTTGCGATACTTCTTATACGCAGACCTTACTTTCGCATCCTTTAGAGAAATAATCGCGGCAGCCAGTAAAGCAGCGTTCTTGGCCCCATCGATGGCCACACAGGCCACCGGTATGCCGCCTGGCATCTGAACGACTGCATAGAGGGCATCCACACCGCTCAATTTGCTTGTTGCCAGCGGAACGCCAACAACCGGCAGTGTAGTCCAGCTGGCTATAACCCCTGGCAAATGAGCCGCACCTCCCGCCCCAGCGATGATCACCTCAACCCCCCGGCCCTCAGCTTTCAGTCCATATTCCCGGGCTTTATCAGGCGTCCTATGCGCGGAAATAACCGATACCTCATATTCGATGCCCAACTGCTGTAAAACCTCCAGCGCCGGCTGCATCAAGGGCTCATCCGTCTTGCTACCCATTATCACGCCAACTAATGACATATCCAACCCCCTGTATAAAACTCAAGAGTAAGCGGGCCTGCTTCCCATCAAAGCCCAGCACCCATAACCCCAAAAACGATCGCTTCTCTTAATCATGCTATAGCACAAACGCGGACATCTGGCATATATCTTCAATAGGATACGCCCAAGCTCCAAGCCAGGCATCAGCTCGGAATCCACCGCCTTCTGATAGCTTCTCAGATCGCTTGTGCCTGACTTCAATGCATTGGCAATCACTGTAGCTGCCAGATTGGCGCTCTTGAGAGCGTAGAATATACCTTCGCCGCTCAACGGATGGATCAGACCCGCGGCATCACCGATAAGAAGAACATTGTCTCTCTGAATCGAACTCCCTCTCCTGCGCATCGGCATTACGTGGCCGCTGAAATCAACAATATCGTACTCTCCAAACTGCTGGAGGATCCGATCCAGATAAGGTTTGAACCCACCCGACAATCGAGCCGGACCGGTTACCCCGGCAGAAACATGGCTCTTCTTGGGGAAAACCCATCCATACCCGCCTGGTATTCGACCTAGATCAACACTGATGAAAGAGCCCAGTTCATCAAGCTTCTCCTGGCTGACAGAAACCTCCGCCTCCAACGCAAGCTCTCTTTGAGCATCCCTCATCAAACCCATTTTCGAAGCCACCATGCTATTAGCACCATCAGCGCCAACGGCTATTTTTGCGCGAAAAGGACCGCCCTTTGTAATCACCTCGACCTGGCCGACCGATGCCGAAATGTGTTCCGCCCGCACGCCATCAATAAATGTCGCGCCGGCATCTTGAGCTTTCTTGACGAGAAGATGATCAAAATCACGACGCATAACCAAGTGCGCCAAAGGATCTCTATACTTCTTGACACAAAAATCACCAAGCTGGTATGAAATCTTCATACCATAGGCCACACGCTGCGTAACAGAACTGATATCGAAATCAAGCAGTGCGTGAGCGCGAAATGTCACCCCGCCAGCACAGGTCTTGTTGCGAGGCATCTTCTCTTTCTCAAGGATCAGCACCGATATCCCGCGACGTGCCATCTCATAGCCCAGCGTTGAGCCGGCAGGACCGCCGCCGATTATGACAACATCGTAGGCATTCACCTAACGACCTCTCTCAATCCGATATCGCGGCGATAATGGCAACCACTAAAATTAATACGTGAAACATTACGATAAACCTTATCCCGCGCCTCAGCGATGTCCCTGCCCAAGGCCGTCACGGTCAGCACACGCCCGCCATCCGTACATATTGCGCCGTCACTAAATTTGGTGCCTGCGTGAAACACCATGACATCATCATCGACCGCATCCAATCCGGTTATCGGTAAACCTGTAGCGTACTTCCCGGGATATCCGCCAGAGGCTAAAATAACGCCCACACAAGCCTCATTTCGCCAGTGTATCTTGATCCTCTTTAAATTGCCATCTATAACAGCCAGCATAATATCCACTAGATCAGTATCGAGCCGCGGCAGCATAGCTTGAGTCTCCGGATCACCGAAACGGCAGTTAAACTCCATGACCCTAGGCCCATCTGCTGTGATCATCAAGCCGGCGTAGAGCACACCTTTATAATTATAGCCCTCCTTGGCCATAGCCTTCACCATCGGTTCGAGAATTGTCCTCTTCACTTTTTTTACCATCTCTGAACCAAAGAAGCCTGGAGGACTGTAGCTGCCCATGCCCCCTGTGTTCAACCCCGTATCGCCGTCTCCGACACGCTTGTAATCGCATGCAGGAACCATAGGAACAACGGTCATACCGTCAGTAAAAGCCAACAGGCTCACTTCTTTCCCCACAAGAAATTCCTCAACAACAACGCTGTTGCCTGCATCGCCGAAGGCACGCTTCTCCATGATATCCGACAAGCCAGTCAATGCTTCGTCAGTTGTATTTGCTATGATGACGCCCTTGCCTGCAGCCAGGCCATCGGCCTTCAGCACAATAGGGCAGTGTTGCATCTTGACATAATCTTTTGCCCCCTGATAAGACCTGAAGCTATCACTCTTTGCACATGGGATTCCGTACCTCTGCATCAATTCCTTTGCGAAAACCTTGCTGGCCTCGATCTGGGCCGCAGCCTTCGACGGGCCGAATATGCGCAGTCCGCGGTTTTCAAATGCATCAACAATACCGTTTGCCAGCGGAATCTCAGGGCCAACAACGATAAGATCAATCTTGCGTTCTTCCGCCACCGCAGCCAGAGCGGCTATATCCGTCGGTTTGACATTCAAGACGGTAGATATCTTGGCAATCCCGGCATTGCCCGGAGCCGCATATATCTCCGCAACCTTCGGGCTCTTGCTGAGTTTCCATACTAAAGCATGCTCACGGGCGCCATTGCCAATGACCAATACTTTTAGCAAATAATTACTCCTTTTATATCCGTCATCATCGCGAACGCCATCCGTCGTTCCTTAATGAAAAAATGTTCGCACTTGCAGGATGTAAATCAGTAGCCTCATCACCCACTACCACACAGAAATGATTCGGCTCATGACGTCCGAACCAGCAAAAACGCTGAAATACAGCGTCACAACCGATGTAAACTATATTCCCTCTTTTTTAAACATCTCAGCCTGCAAGGGATCCAGCTTATGGATAAGCTTGGTCAGCTCTGCGACGTGTTCCTTCTCTTCGTCACGTATGTGGGACAGAACTTTTATTGCGTGTTCATCTTCCAGGGTATCGATATGTTCCTGATACTGGTTAATCGCCTGAAGCTCTCCTATCAAATCTTCCCGAAGCATCTCCAGGTCTATTTCAATGGAGTTTTCCTCTTCGTAGTCAGAATCGAATGTCATTTCTTTAATCTCCTTGAATTTTATTCCCACTCGATTGTTGCCGGCGGCTTAGACGATATATCATAAACCACGCGGTTTGCTTCAGGCACCTCGTTAACAATCCGGTTTGAGATCTGTGCCAGTAAATCGTAAGGTAACCTTGCCCAGTCCGCAGTCATGGCATCGTTTGATGTCACGGCACGCAAGGCAATAAGATAACCATATGTACGAAAGTCACCCATCACACCAACGCTTCTCGTATCGGTAAGAACAGCGAAACTCTGCCACAATTGATCGTACAGTTTTGCCTTTTTTATCTCATCCATCACGATCCAATCGGCAGAACGCAATATCTCCAATTTCTCCCGAGTGACCTCACCTATAATTCTAATCGCAAGACCGGGCCCGGGAAATGGCTGTCTCCATACCATCTCCTGCGGCAATCCAAGCGCAGCCCCTACCTCCCTGACCTCATCCTTGAATAAATAACGAAGCGGCTCGATAAGCGCAAATGTCATTTTAGAAGGCAGACCGCCGACATTATGATGTGTCTTTATTTTTACCGCAGCCTTGTTCTCTAACGTAACGCTCTCAATTACATCGGGATAAAGAGTTCCCTGTGCTAAATAATCCACTTTACCCAATTTAGCAGCTTCTTCCTCAAACACATGGATAAACTCTTCTCCGATCGCCTTGCGCTTCTTTTCAGGGTCAATTACACCCTTGAGCTGTACTAGGAATCTATCCGTAGCGTCGATATATACTATGTTCATTTTAATATTACGACGGAAGGTATCGAGAGTACGCTCAGCCTCATTGCGACGCAGCAAGCCGTTATTAACAAATATACACGTTAGTTGATCTCCGATTGCACGATGTATAAGCGCTGCAGTAACCGCTGAGTCAACGCCACCCGAAAGGGCACATATAACCCTTCCATCTCCAACTTGGCTCTTTATGCGATCTATGCTCTCAGCTATAAAGCTGCCAGGCGTCCAGTTACCGCTGCAGCCGCATACCTCGTAAAGGAAATTCTTCAGAATATCCTTTCCATTTGGGGTGTGTGCAACTTCAGGATGAAATTGCAGACCGATTATACCTTGTTCATTGCCCATCGCAGCTATTGGTGAATTCTCGGTATAACCCAATGCACTGAAACCTGGCGGCATCTCAGCTATCTCATCCCCGTGGCTCATCCAGACAGTCATAGATTGCGGTAACCCGTCGAAGATCCGGGATTTAACCGCCGACTGATGTAAAACAGCATGGCCATACTCACGCTTGGTTCCTGGGATAACCTTCCCTCCCAACTGACGCGTCAGAGCCTGCATGCCATAGCAAATACCTAATATGGGGAGGTGGCTCTCATAGACATGGGCGGGAGCTAAGGGGGCATTATCGGTATATACACTAGAGGGCCCGCCAGATAATATAAAGCCCCGTGGTTTCAGTGCAGCGATCTTTTCCCACGGGGCGTCATAAGGCATCAGTTCGCTATAGACATGACATTCGCGAATTCTTCTGGCAATGAGCAAACTATACTGAGAACCGAAGTCGAGGACTACCACCGCCTCCCTCTCCGCCTTTGGCGCCTTACCCTCAACAGGAGACTCGCCAGCTTTCTGCTTAGCGATCTCTAAATACGCAGAAACTTCCAGGTCGTCACTAGTACTTACCCGGAAGCTATCATCTCTTCGTTCCATCGCCAGCAGATTCCTCGACCACAGCTTATCATTATGGTATACTTGCGTCAAGATGGAAAAGCTAATTGAAAGAGCTGTCCGCATCCTTAAAAATGGCGGAATTGTCGCTTTTCCTACAGACACTATATATGGGCTCGGCGCCAATGCTTTTGATGAAGACGCAGTACTAAGAATATATGAAGCAAAGATCAGACCACGTAATTTCGCCCTTACACTGTTACTGGCTGATACATCCCAAATAAAGCTTGTGGCTGAGGATATCCCTAAAATGGCATGGAAATTAGCAGAGAAATTTATGCCCGGAGCATTGACTATTGTATTAAACAAGTCGATGGCTGTATCTAACATGATCACTGGAGACGGTAACACGGTCGCTGTCAGGATACCAAATCACCCTGTACCCATAGCACTGGTTAAAGGATTAGGGGCACCTATTACAGGCACAAGCGCAAATATAAGCGGCGGGAATAATCCGCTAACAGCTGAAGATGTATTCAAACAGCTTAGGTATAGAATCGATATGATTATAGACGGGGGCCGGTGTCCTATCGGCGTTTCGTCTACAGTTCTGGACCTGACCACGAATCCTCCTAAAATTATAAGAGAGGGTGCCATAAGCCGAGATCAAATTGAAAGCGTATGTAAATGTCCCGTAGGATAAAGGAGGTTTAATGCGCATAGCTATCGGCTGTGATCACAGAGGACTTAACCTAAAGAAAGCGATTATTGCGTCACTTTCCGAAACAGGCTATAAATTTGAGGATGTCGGCACAAACGATACCGCGTCGGTAGACTACCCGGACATAGCCATCAAGGTAGGAAAAGAGGTCTTAAAGGGCAATGCCGAATATGGGATCCTGATCTGCGGCAGCGGCATAGGCATGTGCATAGCCGCTAACAAAATCAAGGGTATACGCGCCGCAAATTGCAATGATATCTTCAGTGTACGTCGCAGCCGAGCACATAACAATGCCAACGTGCTATGTCTCGGCAGTGACATATTAGGAGAGGTCCTAGCATTAGAGATAGCTACAACCTTCCTTTCTACAGACTTTCTTGGAGGCAGGCACCAGCGCCGCCTGGATAAAATAGAGTAATCTGACGAAAATGAATTTAATTGACATAATCTGTAACCACCGCTAATATAAAATTGGGTATTACTTTGCATACCAAGAGAGAATACAGTGGTCCTAGACAGCATTAATGAACCTTCTGATTTAAAAAACCTTACACCCGCTCAACTGGTACGGCTCGCTGCTGATATTAGAAACAGGATCCTGGCCACAGTAAGCGCAAACGGAGGGCATCTGGCCTCAAGCCTGGGAGCGGTTGAGCTTACTATTGCCCTACATCGCAGCTTCCACAGCCCATCCGACAAGATAGTATGGGATGTCGGACATCAATCATACGCGCACAAGCTGCTAACCGGTAGAAAAGATCGCTTCTGTAACATTCGGCAATACGGCGGTTTGAGCGGATTCCCGGACCGGAGCGAGAGCCCCCACGACCACTTCGGTGCAGGGCACGCTTCCACATCCATATCCGCAGCGCTGGGCATGGCCAAAGCCCGCGATCTCTTGAAAAAAGACTACCATGTGGTCGCGGTCATAGGGGACGGCTCCCTGACCGGAGGTATGGCCTTTGAAGCAATCAACCATGCCGGACAACTCGGATGCCGGCTAATAGTCGTCCTCAATGATAACGGTATGGCGATTTCGCCCTCGATAGGTGCCTTATCAAAACAATTCTCACGGCTACGTTTTACCCGCCGTTATTATCAAGCGAGGAAAGAGGCTTCCTACATTGTAAATCGAATGCCGATGAAACGTCCGTTTCTTCAAATACTGTCCAGGTTAGAAAAAGGCGTTAAAGGAATGATCATCCCGTCGATGTTCTGGGAAGAGTTGGGATTTACCTACATGGGCCCAGTCGACGGCCATAATATAACTGAGCTTGAAGCAGCCTTCGCCCGCGCCAAGGGATACGACAAACGCCCGCTGCTGATACATGTAGTAACTACCAAAGGGAAAGGCTACAGCCCTGCGGAAGATGACGCCGTCAGCTTTCACGGAGTCTCGCCCAATTTCACTAAAATGGTGAAAACTACTTCCTTCAGCGAAATATTCGGGCAAACCCTGCTTCGTATCGCTAGGGAGGAACCAAAGGTTATAGCGATAACCGCGGCCATGGCTGATGGCACCGGCCTTAATTTCATGAGGAAGGAATTCCCAGACAGGGTCTTTGACGTCGGTATATGTGAACAGCATGCAGTAACGTTCGCGGCAGGACTGGCGACTCAAGGTTACATACCGGTCATAGCCATATACTCGACATTTCTGCAACGCGCCCTGGACCAGATTATCCACGACGTATGCATACAAAATTTGCCAGTCATATTCGCCATCGACCGTGGAGGCATAGTAGGAGAGGATGGTAAAACCCATCAGGGAAGTTTTGACCTGTCTTATCTAAATTTTATTCCTAATATTGTAGTTACCGCTCCCAAGGACGAGAATGAACTGCAGCATCTGCTATATACCGCTGTTAAATCACAGCATCCATTTGCTATACGCTACCCACGGGGCAGCGGCTTGGGCGTTCCGCTCGATAAAGAACTCCGGGAGATACCCATCGGAAAATGGGAAATATTGCGTAACGGAAACAACGCGGTGATCTTTGCTACGGGATTCAGCGTTTCATGCGCCATTTCAGCAGCAGAGAAGCTGGCAAAGACCGGGATTGAATGTACAGTAGTCAATTCACGATTCATCAAACCATTGGACTCTGAATTGATATCAGTTTTAGCCAGGCATCACACTCGGTTTATTACGGCAGAGGAAAACGCTGTCAGCGGTGGCTTCGGCAGCGCTGTTGTTTCACTGCTCAAGAGCATAAAATCGGATGCCAGGGTTGAATGCATCGGGATACCCGACGAATTCGTGACGCATGGCCCGCAGAAAGTGCTCCGCGCAAAATATAATCTGGATGCGGAAGGAATCGCACAGCGGATCATCTCAGCCTTCCCCGAACTAAGTGCACGCTTGCCTACGAAACCGAGCAGGTAATTCGATCATGCTTAATCATAATCTTTTCTGTATAAAAGAAGGCTAAGTGGAACTGCCAAAAGTATTCTATCGCTACCGTGACGACATAGTAAAAGAACTCGCCTCCAATATCAACGGTGGCAAGCTGGCCATGTATGACATGATGCGCTACCACATGGGCTGGACGGACGAGCATGGTAACTCGCAGGATGCAGGCGGCAAACTGGTAAGACCCACGTTGCTTCTCCTTGCATGCGAGTGCGTCGGAGGCGACTGGCGTTCGGCACTTCCCGCAGCGGCAGCAGTAGAACTGGTACATAATTTTTCACTGATTCACGACGATATCGAAGACGGCGACAAAGAGCGAAGACAACGCGCCACCGTATGGAGAATATGGGGCGAACCACAGGCTATAAACCTGGGTGACGCCATGCATTCCATGTCAAGGCTCGCCATCACCAGGCTGGACGATAAAGTTATAGCACTAAAAAAAATACTGCAAGCTGCAAGCATTCTGGATAAAACCTGTCTGGAGCTATGTGAAGGACAATACCTCGATATCCTTTACGAGAGCGAAGTTGACATAAATATAGACGACTATATTCTAATGACCGACCTCAAAACAGCCTCTCTCATTACCTGCTCTGTTAAGCTCGGCGCCCTGTTAGGAGCAGATGACGAAGCAGTAGTACAAAGGTTTGAACGCTTCGGCAGGAAGCTGGGCATGGCGTATCAAATAATCGATGACGTACTGGGCATCTGGGGCGATGAGCCTTTCAGCGACATATTGAAGAAGAAAAAGACCCTTCCCATAATCTATGCGCTTGAACATACAGGCGATAAAGACCGATCTAAGTTACTGGAGATATATACCAGAAAATCGATAAATCAAGCCGGAGTCAGACAGGTTATTGAAATACTCAATCGGCTTAAAGCAGAAGAATATTCAAGACGTCTAGCGCAACAATATTACAATGAAGCATTGGCAGAACTTTGCGAGTCCGACCTGTCTGCGCCAACTTGCAGGGAACTGAAAGAAGTTACCGATTTTCTGATGGATCGTGAGTATTAGATATACAAACGTCGATAGTGAGCAAAATCGGAATCGCTTCCAATTAGGTCTTTCTAAATTTTGTTCGAGCTATTAAGATAGTTATCTAAAGAAAGAGCGCTTTCAAGAGGTGTTGTATGGAAAAGAAAACTATCAGGGATATTGATGTTGCGGAAAAACGCGTCTTAGTGCGCGTCGATCTGAACGTGCCTTTGGATGAAAACACCGGCGCGATCTTGGACGACACGCGCATAAAGGCAGTAATCCCAACAATTAGATATCTCATCGAAAATAAGGCTATGATTATTCTGTGTTCACACCTCGGACGGCCGAACGGCAAGGTAATCGAGTCGATGCGCATGGCTCCAGTAGCGAAGCGTCTGGCATCAATAATAGAAAAGCCCGTGGCGACAACGAGCGACTGCATCGGCAATGAGGCGGAGAAAGCCGCTACGAACCTCAAGAATGGAGACCTCCTACTGCTCGAGAACCTGCGTTTCCATGTTGAAGAGGAGAAAAACGATCCCGAGTTCTCCAAGGCGCTGGCAAAGCTGGCTGACATATATGTCAACGATGCCTTCGGCACGGCGCACCGCGCACACGCTTCCACAGTAGGCGTTACAAAGTACATTCCTTCGGTATCCGGATTCCTGATGCAAAAAGAGATCGAGGTCATGGGCAAGGCATTGACCAATCCAACACGCCCATTTGCCAGCATCATCGGAGGCGCCAAGATAAGCGATAAGATCGGCGTTCTGGATAATATATTAGAAAAGGTAAACACATTGCTCATCGGCGGCGGCATGGTTGCGACCTTCCTCAAAGCGATGAACTACGGGAGCGGCAAATCCTCGGTCGAGGAGGACAAACTAGACCTTGCCAGGCAGCTCATGGACAAAGCAAAAACAAAGGGCGTAAAACTGCTTCTTCCTATCGATATCGTCGTCGCCGATAGATTCGCCGCCGATGCCAAATCAAAGACCGTGCCCATCGATAAGGTTCCCGACGACTGGTTCATAATGGATATCGGGCATAAAACCATCGACCTGTTCGAGAGCGAACTTAAGAAGTGCAAAACGATCATCTGGAATGGCCCGATGGGCGTTTTTGAATATCCCAAGTTCAGCAGGGGCACCGCAAGCATCGCTAAAACGCTGGCCGGTTTGAAGGCTACTACCATAATCGGCGGCGGCTCTACTGCCGAGGCAGTAGAGGAGATGGGGCTGGCGGACAAGATGACGCACGTCTCAACAGGTGGTGGAGCTTCACTTGAATTTCTCGAAGGCAAAACGCTCCCTGGAGTAGCCGCGCTTCAAGATAAGAAATAACACGAGTTGGTTCAAAAGAGGTCAATGATATGATCAGCTTAAAACAACTAAAGCAAGTAGCGGAATCCACCCCATCAAAGATCGTCTTTCTAGTGATGGACGGACTTGGGGGACTGCCGCATCCTGATACAGGCAAAACGGAGCTTGAGAGCGCCCGCAGGCCGAACCTCGACAAGCTGGCAAAGGACGGCATCTGCGGCATGAGCACAACCGTCAGCGCCGGCATCACACCCGGCAGCGCACCCGGACATCTGGCCATATTCGGATACAACCCGCTCGAACCGAAATACCAGATAGGTCGAGGTGTGTTAGAGGCCCTTGGAATCGGCTTCGATTTAAAGAATGGGGACCTGGCGATCAGGGGCAATTTCTGCACCATCGATAAGGCCGGGCTGATAACCGACCGCAGGGCGGGCCGCATACCGACGGAAAAGTGCGAAGAGCTGTGCGCAAAGCTGAGCAAGATCAGAGTTAAGGGAGCCGAGACCTTTGTCAGCCCGGTTAAGGAACACCGTTTCGTGCTTGTTTTCCGAGGCAAGAACCTTCTCCCTGACATCAACGACACCGACCCGCAGAAACTGGGAGTGGCGCCATTGCCGGCAATTCCGAATCAATCTGCTGCTAAAACGACAGCCGCTATAGTGAATGAGTTTTTGGGCAAAGCAAGGAAAGTTCTGTCAGATGAGCGCCCGGCGAACATGGTGCTGCTGCGCGGCTTCGCCAAGTACCCGCCCGCAGTGCCGCCGATGTCCAAGGTTTTCAATCTCAAACCGGCGGCCATCGCTATATACCCCATGTATCGCGGGCTGGCTAAAGTGGTAGGCATGGATATACTACAGGCGGGAAGCACAATAAAGGATGAATTCTCCACTGTAGTCAAAAACTACGACAAATACGATTTTTTCTTCATCCACATAAAAGGCACAGACAGCGCCGGAGAGGACGGTGACTTCGCGCGCAAGGTCAGCGTTATCGAGGAGGTGGATCGGGAACTGCCCATGCTCATCGATCTCAAACCCGATGTCATTGTCGTCACAGCCGATCACTCCACCCCGGCGTTGCTTAAGGGCCACAGCTGGCACCCCGTGCCGTTCCTGCTGTGTTCGAAGTGGTGCCGCCGCGATGACGTTCAGGAGTTCTCCGAGAGCGCCTGCGTCCACGGAGCGCTGGGTGTATTCCCCGCAACGGATATCATACCGCTGGCGCTGGCGAATGCGCTCAAGCTGGATAAATATGGAGCGTAGCATGAGAAAGCTATTTATCGCGGGCAACTGGAAGATGAACACCACGCTGATGGAGGCCGTCGACCTCGTGAATGAAATGAAAGAGCCGCTCGATCGTATCGATAACGTCGATAAGGTTGTCTGCCCCCCGTTCATCTCTATAGCTGTAATCTCCGAGATCCTCATGGATTCGTCCATCAAAGTGGGTGCGCAGAATATGTATTTCAAAGAGAAGGGCGCATTCACGGGTGAGATATCGCCGGCAATGTTAGTCGACATTTGCGAATACGTCATCATCGGGCATTCCGAGCGAAGGCAATATTTCAACGAGACAGATGAGACCGTTAATAAAAAGGTCAGGGCGGCGCTGGATGCAGAGCTGAAACCGATCATATGCGTCGGCGAGAACCTGGAGCAGAACCAGAGAAAAGAAACGGAAGAAATCGTAACAGGCCAGGTAAGGAAAGCCCTTGACGACATCAGCTATTCGCCCGCAATCGTAATCGCCTATGAGCCGATCTGGGCTATCGGCACGGGCAAAGCGTCCACGGGAATAGATGCCAACACTACTATAAAAATTATCAGAAATACGATAGCCGACATATACAATGGCAGGGCAGCCCAGGATATGCGCATACTGTACGGAGGCAGCGTGACCGCCGCCAATATCGGCGAATTCATCAATCAACCCGAGATCGACGGCGGTCTGGTAGGCGGCGCCAGCCTCAAAGCGAAAGAATTCATCAGCATGGTGGAGCAGGCAGCATCGATCCGGAAATGAGCCGCATCATAGCCATAGTAGGGCCCACCGCTACGGGCAAGAGCGCTCTGGCTGTCGGGCTGGCGTTGGCGCTCGGCGGCGAGATAGTGAGCGCGGACAGCCGTCAGGTATACAAATACATGGACATCGGCACCGCCAAGCCGAGCCGCGAAGACCGCACGAAAGTACCACATCATATTATTGACATAACTACACCAAATGAAGATTTCACGCTCGCAACCTATCAAGAGCTGGCCTTTGAAGCGATAGCGGATATCCAGCGGAGGGGCAAGCTGGCTCTTCTGGTGGGAGGTAGCGGCCTGTACGTGCGGGCTGTGACCGGCGGCCTCAGTATCCCCAAGGTCGCCCCTGATCCTGAACTGAGACACAAGCTCGAAGAGAGGGCGGCGCAGGAAGGTTACCAATATCTATACAACGAACTGCAGAAAGCCGACCCGTCAGCCGCCGAGAAGATCGACCCGCGCAACGTACGCCGCGTGATACGCGCCCTGGAGGTTTGCCTTACCGCCGGCGTCCCTTTCTCACAGCTCCAACAATCATCACCCAAAATATCAACACTGATAACAGGCCTAACCACATCGAGGGACGACCTGTACCGCAGAATTGACTCAAGGGTCGATCAAATGATAGAGCGCGGGCTGGTCGATGAGGTTAAAGGATTACTCGACCGCGGCTACTCGCCGGAGCTGCCCGCGATGTCGGGTCTCGGCTACAAACAGATCATCAGCCATCTCAAAGGAGGTACAAGCCTTGAGGAAGCGATACAACGTATCAAGTTTGAGACGCACCGTTTTGCACGCAACCAGTACGCATGGTTCCGGCCCAAAGACGAGCACATACACTGGTTCGATATAAGAGAGGCCCCACTGGAACCGATCCTCAGTCTTATAGTACAATTTACGAGCAGCAGGGGCGATAACTTAACATAAGGTGGGAAATGTCTAAAAAATCGCGTACATACGATACAGACCCGCCAAATGCGAAGAGGCAGCTTCATTCGACGCGACCATCGATAGAGAAAGCATTCCTCGTAGGCGTAGAGATCAAAGGCAGCGCAGTGAAGTGGTCGGCTGAAGACTCCATCGAAGAGCTGGCGCAGCTGGCACAAACGGCTGGCGCAAAGGTGGAAGGCGCGATCATCCAGCACGTGCAAAGACTGAACCACGCGTACTACATGGGCCAGGGTAAGGTAGAAGAGCTTGCTGCAATGCGCGATGAGGTCGGATATAACCTCGTTATCTTCGACGACGAGCTTTCGCCATTACAGCAGCGTAACCTTGAAGATGCACTCGAGGTGAAAATAATCGACCGCACAGCCCTGATACTCGATATCTTTGCCAAACGTGCACAAACACGCGAGGGCCGCCTGCAGGTGGAGCTGGCACAACTTCAGTATCTGCTACCGCGATTGGTTGGACAGTGGAGCCACCTGGAACGCCTCGGCGGCGGCATCGGCACCAGGGGTCCCGGCGAGTCGCAGCTGGAGACGGACCGAAGGATCATCAAGCACAAGATTATGCGCCTGCAGGACGAAATCGAAGGCATAAGGAAACACCGTGCACTTTATCGCAGGCAACGCACAACACGCGCCATACCGGTTGTATCCATAGTCGGCTATACCAACTCAGGAAAAAGCACTCTTATGAACGCGCTTAGCAAAGCCAGCGTTCTTGTTGAGGATAAACTATTCGCCACCCTCGATCCCACCACAAGGAAAATCACGCTGCCGAATCAGCAGGAGATACTCTTGACCGACACTGTGGGATTTATTCAAAAGCTGCCTACAATGCTGGTGGCCGCATTCAGGGCCACACTGGAGGAATTGAACGAAGCCGACCTTCTGCTGCATGTAATAGACATCACGCATAGAAACGCAGCCGAGCAGAGCGCAACAGTTGAGCAGATACTTCAGGAACTCAAACTGGATAACAAACCGAGGATCGAAGTCCTCAATAAGCTCGACCTGGCGGTGCCCGACGAAAATGAAATGGGGGAATTCATTTCAAAAAATTCCGCCGGGGAAAAAGATTCCGTCCTGATTTCTGCGGCCAAAAAATGGGGGCTGAAAGCACTTCTGGAAAAGATCGCTTTTGTACTCTCGGAAAGTGGTTCGCACAATAGAGGTTATGTCGAATAAGGCACACTGAGAAGGGGTTGTGTTGACATAATGCTTGACTATTTATCTATAAGGGACTGTATATCGACAATGTTTTCAGGCTTCGCCTAGAGCCACCACAACCACACCACAATCGCTATTATTACTTCTGACCACCCACTGCTTTAGCGATCTTCACCATGGCACACTCGCCGTGAGTCCACCACGCACATCTCTCCTCCCTGCACAACCCCGGTGTCCCATCTTCTCTGACCGGTGCTATCGGGCATGTCTTTTTAATTTCTGGTGCGCCCATGATGTGCCTCCCCCTTTTTATGGCCTATTTGAATTAATGGGTATGAAATAGGCGCTTATATTATTATTGTTTATCTATTATACTACAAATCATTGCTGTTATATGATACTGAGTTTATAATTGTACAGCATCAATCGCGAACAGGAAACAGAATGAAATTAAACCGAAGCATACCGACCATAGCCCTCGCAATCCTTATCGCACTGTCTTTTATTGCCGGTTTCGCTTATTCTTCACTCATATCGCCGAATAGTGGTGATTTGCCTGAGGAATTCGATCCCTTGATAGAGGTATGGACTCTCCTTGAACAGAATTATGTCAATCAGAGCGCACTCGACGCCGAGGAACTGGCGCAGGGCGCCATAGATGGTATGCTTAATGCCCTGGATGATCCATACACAGCATATTACTATGACTATGAAGAATTCTATGATTATCTCGAAGGCTCATTCGAGGGCATCGGAGCTTATGTCTCTAAAGATGATGGGCCGTTAACCATCATATCCCCTATCGCGGGAAGCCCTGCAGAACAGGCTGGAATCAAAGCAGGAGATATAATACTCGAGATTGACGGCGAACCTACCGATGATCTTACAGTAACCGAAGCAGTATTAAAGATAAGAGGACCCAAAGGGACCACCGTAACACTTCTTATCCAGCATGATAGTGAAAGCGACCCCGTTGAAATGCAGATTGTGCGCGACGAGATCACAGAACCCAGTGTTGATTATGAATCCTTGCCTGATAACATCGGATACATACAAATAACGCAGTTTGCCAGCAGCACTGTTGCTGATTTTCAGGCAGCATTGACCGATATAATAGATTATGGCAGCAATGGGCTCATTCTCGACTTGAGAGGCAATCCCGGCGGTTTTCTGGACGTTGTCGCTGATATAGCCGATGAGTTTCTTGATAGCGGTATCATCCTCTACGTGGCCAATGATAACCTGGAAATCTTCGAGGAATACCCTGCAGAATCAGGTGGGATAGCTACTGATATCCCTCTCGCCGTGCTTGTCGACGGAGGCAGCGCCAGCGGCAGCGAGGTCCTCGCCGGCGCGCTGCAGGATTACGGGCGTGCTGCGATCATCGGCACACAGACATTCGGAAAAGGCAGCGTCAATCAGCCGAGAGAGCTCGCCGACGGTTCCGCCCTATACCTGACTACAGCCCGATGGCTTACTCCTGATAAGCATTTGATAGAAGGAATCGGTATTACGCCGGACTATGAAGTGGAATTCAGCGAAGAAGACTGGGATAACGGCATCGACAACCAGCTTGATTATGCGGTCGAATATCTGAAATCATTGATGCAATGATACCGCACCCGACCGAGTCCTCTTTCGTCGCCAGCCCTCGATCATTGTCGCTATTTACAGTAAGTGTTAAAATAGATTATGAAGCTGATAGCCAATAACCGCAAAGCTTACCACGATTACATCATCCTTGAAAGCTTCGAGGCCGGCATTGTCTTGACCGGAACCGAGATAAAATCCATCCGGGCGGGGCGGGTCAACTTAAAAGAAGGATACGCCAGAGCCGACGGCGGCGAGTTGTGGCTATACAATGTACATATTTCAAAGTACGATCCGGGCAGCAGATACAATCACGAGCCCACGCGCACCAGGAAGCTGCTGCTCCATCGCAACCAGATAAACGACCTGGCCGGAAAGGCCTCCCAGAAGGGGTTCACGTTAGTTCCGTTAAAGCTGTACCTTAACAAAAAAGGAATCGCAAAGGTGGATATCGGCCTGGCCAGGGGCAAGAAGGTCTATGACAAGCGTGAGACCATGAGCCAGCGCCAGGCTGATCGCGAGATGGAACGCGCCATCAAGACGAACAAATAAAAATAATTGCGATTCCAAATACCGGGGACGAGTGGCTTCGACAGAGTCGGAGTGCTCTAGGATTGCAGGCCGAGCTGCCATTACCTCGTAAAACTGGTGGCAAAAAAGTAACTGATAAAGAATTCGTCTACGCAAGTTAAGCGCTGACACACCACCTGACTCTCACCCGGCGGACGAGGGCTGGTGACGATTAGCCGGGCTGCGGCGAGCGCAACGCCGATAGCGTCCGCCAAAGTAAAAATTCGGCTGGTTTGGGTATGCGCGGCCGACAGTGCATGCTCAGGCGAGAAAATAATCGCCGGATAAGCTTGTAGTATATCCTGAGTTTGCCTTCTCTGGACGGGGAGTTCGACCCTCCCCCGTCTCCACCAAACAATTCGAGCCTCTGGTTTGGCGAAAATCAGGGGCTCTTTTTATTGCCGACACTAATAATACTCGCCTATTCAAATAGACCGTTAAAATCAAATAAAACACCAGTTAAGTATTGACTTTATTAATTTTTTCTGTATAATATATTAAAAAGGTTAATTATCTACTTAATAAATATTAATGGCGGTGAAAAATGGCTCAAGACTGGCAGAAGCTGACAAAAATGACACAGGGCAAACCGATAACTGTGGAACGCATCCGTCTGGTAGACAGCGACATCGCCATTGAGGGCAGCTTTACGCTCCCGCCTCTGGCCAATCTTTCGTCAGAGGACCAGGTTTTCGTGATGGCCTTTGTCCGCTGTCACGGCTCTATCAAGGATATGGAAGAAATGTTCGGCATAAGCTATCCCACCGTGAAAAACCGGATTAACCGCATCGCCCAACAGCTTGAGCTCATCGAGATAGTAGTAGATGTATCGCCCACCGAAGAAGTGATCGGCGAGCTCGAAAGCGGAAAAATTTCGCCCGATGAGGCAATAAGGAGGTTATCGAAATGAATCGACCGCCAGCCTGGATAAAGATCAAAATTCAAGGAGAGCGCGGAGGATTCAGACTGTGGCTGCCGCTCTTTCTGCTGCTGCCGCTGGCGCTGGTAGTTACGATCATCCTCTCGCCGCTGATACTGATCGCCGTGCTTATTCTCTGGCCCAGCGGGTGGGGAAAGTGGGCGCTATCTGTCCTGAGGGCTGCCTACAATGTATTCTGCTCAATGCGCGGCCTCAAGGTCGACATTCAGAGCCGCCGCGAAACCGTTTATATCTCTATTCAATAATTAATAAAGAGGAGGACACTGCAATGTCTGAGAACAGAAAGAAGATTTTAGAGATGCTGGACGAGAAAAAGATAAGCGTTGATGATGCCTATCGCCTGCTCAACACAATCGATTCTGCCGAGACCAGCCGGGAAGGCACATCGAAGACGGGAACGGCGACTAAGTCTAAGCCCAAATATCTGCGAGTAACCATAATTCCCGACCCCGATCACGAACACAGCCAGGATGTCGATCGTGTCAACGTGCGCGTGCCCATGTCGCTGATACGTTCCGGCATCAAGCTGACCTCACTTATACCGACAGAGGCCAGAGATAAAGTAGATGGGGCTTTAAAGGAAAAGGGCATCGACTTCAACACGCGCAACATGAAGCCTGAAGACATCGAGGAGCTTATCGAGTCTTTAAGCGAGCTTGAAGTGGACATAATAAGCAGCAAGGGGGAGAAGGTAAGGGTATTTGTCGAATAGAGAGCAATGAGACACCACTGTCTCCACCAAAAATAATTAGAGCCTCTGATATTATGTAAACCAGAGGCTCTTTTTTTAGGATATTAAATCGTCTCTCTAAATGAAACGCTCGAATCGTTCCTTCTTGGCCTTGCATATGGGGCAAACATCAGGAGGAGACTCCCTGGCGCACAGGTAGCCGCAGACCGAGCACCTCCACACCGGATGAGAAAGCGATGATATATTGCTGGTCGGCTTTTTGGCCTTCGCCCTTTTTTTTCTTTTGTCGGCGGGCAGCCGCCGCTCCGGTATGGCACCGGCCTGCTTCCGTCCATCGACCACTGTCTGCGAAACATAAAGGCCGCAGTAACATGCATCGTACTCACTCACATCGGCATCGCGGTAATCGCAAGGGCAGATAATATCGATATCTTCCTTTTTATCTCCGGAAGACAATCGACATGGGCAGGACTGGTATCCATACCTCTTCTCATTCGTAAGCAAGCCCTTCGCGAGTTCCCTGGCGAACTCCGCATCGGGGTTCAGGTGGTATCCGCCAGTCTCAGCTTCCCGCTTCAGCTTCTCGTAGAACCGATTAACCTCGTCCGCGCTTATAGATGCCTCGCCGATCATACCTTCAATTCTTTCCGGATCTCATCCTCTTTGAAGCCGACGATACACTTAGTGTCATTTATCACCATTGTCGGGAAAGAACAGGCGGGATTCCATTTCTTCACTGTCTCCATCGCCTGCTGCTTTTCGACCTCCTGCAGAAGATCGACGTCTTCGAAATAATATTCCACACCAAGGTCATCCAGCAGCTTCTTGGTCTTCTTGCACCAGGGACAGGTGCTCAGCGCGTATATAACTACGTGGCCGGCGTTCTTGCCGCCAACATGTTTTAAGCCCATTTTCAGCCTCCTGATAAGATACCTTGTCAAGCGCCCGCAAGCGATCAGGTTCTACTTCTTCACAGGTTTCTTAGCGGGCTTCTTTGCGCACTTGGCACCAGCTGCACTCTTGGAACCCTTGCCAAGCATTCCATATTTATTGGTGCATACAATCTTGTCGCCGCACATGGGGCAGAACTTCCAGTCAGACCTGATCTCATACCCGCACTTCTTACATAT
The DNA here is from genome assembly GCA_041653935.1 of Dehalococcoidia bacterium. Lineage (GTDB taxonomy): Bacteria > Chloroflexota > Dehalococcoidia > E44-bin15 > E44-bin15 > JAYEHL01. The sequence goes on from JBAZEO010000001.1 coordinate 628,468, forward strand.
GACTATCGCTGCAACTACCGGCATGGTATACCTCCTGAGCTTTCTAATATTATGTATAGAGATTATGCCTTATGCCAAGAAGAAGTCAAGTATCCATCTATGATTAAATCGGATATTATATTATCGACATTATTCTATTGGAAGAGCTATGAATCGAAAACTCAAAGCACAACTGATCGCGCCGTGCGGCATGAACTGCGGTATTTGCATGGCTTATTTGAGAGACAAAAATAGATGCCCCGGCTGCCGCGGGGACGATGCACACAAGATGCCTTCTTGCCTTCGATGCAGTATTAAAAACTGTGAGACGATAGCAAAGAGCAAGTCGAAATTCTGTTTTGAATGCGAAAAACACTGCGCTCGATTGAAACAACTGGACAAACGGTATCGAACAAAATACAACATGAGCATGATCGAGAACCTGGAGTTCATAAAGAACAACGGAGTCGACGCCTTCATCGCGCAGCAGGAAGCTAAATACAAATGTCCACAATGCGGCGGCGTCATCTGCGTTCACCGCAAAAAGTGCTTCGCTTGTAATTACATCGAAAGCAGCGAGTAGGGGCAGGTCTCCGTGCCTGCCCTTTCGTGGGCAACCACAGGGGGTTGCCCCTACGGGAATCGCATGATAGGAACGAGATTCTTCATCGTTATTAATAGGATTCAGAATGACAGACAGGTTGCCCCACCCCCGATACAGATGTTAAACTATACACCTAGCCCCCGGAATTCGCAGGAGGAATGATGTCTCAAACTGTAGCCAGACTGGCTATAAACGGCGCCCGCAAAATCGTAACCAAAGCTAGCGCGATGCTGAAAAGCGCTATAGACGAACACGGTCAGGACGCAGCCGTGATGTTTTACGACCGGGACGGCGCCGGGACAACCTATCACCTCCCTGTGATCTACGCCTTCACCGGCCACAAGATAGAGAAGCTCGGCGACATGCGTAAAACGCTGGAATACGCCAGGAGCCTGCTGCGAAGCATCGAACCCGAGCCGCACGTACCGAGCCTTGAAGATGCCGTTCATGCCGGATTGGCCACGCTGTTCGCCGAGGAGCTGATCAAAGGCATTGAGTTCGTCGAGGGGAAGCAGACGGAGGTACGCGATGGCTTTAAATATAACGGCCCCATAAGCGATGTGCAGACCCGCGCCTGGGGCGTGAAGATGGTGGACGGCAGCATGCCCGGCTTTGCCGCCATCATCGGCGCCGCAAAAAACAACGAGGTGGCAGTCAAGATCGTGCGCGAGCTGCAGTCGCGCGGCCAGCTCGTTTTCCTGTCGTCGACTTCCAATGAAAGATCGATTGTCGATCAGCTCCGGGAGGAAGGCGTCGAGCTGGGGTACAACACATATACAGTGCCTCTGGGCAGCGATACCGAGTCCACGATATACGCTGTGGGCTACGCCGCCCGTGCGGCAATGGGCTTCGGCAACATAGCGGCGGGAAACTCCAGCGACATACTGACATACAACAAGAACCGCTGCCTGGCCTACGTTCTCTGTCTTGGCCCCCTGGACGAGATCAAGGTAGCGACAGGCGCCGGCGCCCTGGCCTTCGGCTTCCCCATAATTTGCGACACCGCCGTGCCGCATGCCCTGCCGGCAGGCCTTACTACAAGTGAACACCTCATCAGCATGCCTTTCGACGACATACCTGGCAAGGACGACCTGGAGCGCGCCGTGCGGCTGGTGCAGCGCTGCATCGAGGCGCGCGGCATCAAGATCAAGATAGCCGAAGTGCCGATACCCGTCTCCTTCGGGCCGGCGTTCGAGGGCGAGATAGTGCGCCGCGCCGATATGCAATGCGAATGGGGCGGCAAAGGTGCCGCGGGCATGGAATGGCTCAGGATGAAGAGCGCCGACGAGGTGCAGGACGGCAAGATAGAGGTGATCGGCCCCGATGTTGCCGACTGTCAGGAAGGCTCAACTGTGCCGATAGCGATCATCGTAGACGTCGCCGGCCGCAAGATGCAGAAGGATTTCGAGCCTGTGCTGGAGCGCCAGCTGCATAATTTCATCAACTGCGCCGAGGGCGTGCAGCACATAGGCCAGCGCGATATCGTCTGGATACGCATCAGTAAGAACGCCTTCAAAAAGGGCTTCAGGATGAAACACTTTGGCGAGATAATACACGCCAGCCTGCACAACGACTTCGATATCATCGTAGATAAGGTACAGGTGACGATCTACACAAAGAAGGACGATATCGATAAACTGCTGCCGCAGGCGCGCGAGGTGTACCGCGAGCGTGACAAGCGTCTGGCCGGCCTGACCGACGAGGCTGTCGACACATATTATAGCTGTACATTATGTCAATCATTTGCGCCGAACCACGTGTGTATCATACCGCCGGAGCGCACCGGCCTGTGCGGCGCCTACTCCTGGCTTGACTGCCGCGCCGCGTGCGAGATCAATCCCACCGGCCCTAACCAGCCCGTGCCCAAGGGCAATACAATCGATCAGGCCAAAGGCGAATGGCAAGGCGTCAACAGCTTCGTATACGACCATTCCAACAGGACCGTCGACCGCTTCACCTTCTACTCGCTGATGGACTCGCCCATGACCACCTGCGGCTGCTGCGAGGCCGTCACTATAATCATACCTGAGGCTAACGGCGTTATGGTGGTATCGCGCGACGACTTCAGCATGACGCCCAGCGGCATGACCTTCACCACGCTCATGGCCAACGTAGGCGGGGGACAGCAGACGCCGGGGATGATGGGACACAGCAAGCGCTGGACTACCAGCCCCAAGTACATCCCGTTCGAGGGCGGGCTCAAACGGGTGGTGTGGCTGTCAAAGAATATCAAAGAGGAGTTCGCGGATGAACTCAAAGCCGCCTGCGAACGGCTGGGCGCGCCTGACCTGATGGACAAGATCGCTGACGGCGACAGCGTCACCACGCTGGAGGAGCTTCTGCCCTACCTGGAGCAGAAGTGCCATCCCGCGCTGACGATGGAGCCACTGATGTAAATGCGCCCCCGATATATTAGAATTGTTTTATCCTTCATCTTATAACCGTAAAGGAGAAGATACATGTCGGCAGTGCAGATACCAGTTGAGAAATGGACCGGCAAGGTGCACCAGGTCACGCTCGGCGGCCAGGGCAGTCGCAAGGCCGTAACCGTCGGCGGCGAGAACACCCTGCCTTTCCTGAAATTCGAAGGCGGCATGCCGCACAGGCCGACGCTTGCAATCGAGATTCTTGACTGCAAGCCGGAAGACTGGTCTCCGCACCTGATATCAGCATGGGGCACAGTAACATCCGACACAGCGAAATGGGCAAAGAAGGCCGTGGAATTCGGCGCCGATATGATAGCACTAAGATTGCGCAGCGCGCACCCGGAGGCAGCCGACACCGGCGCCGCAGCAGCGAAGAAGAGCGTCGACGCAGTTCTCTCTGCTGTCGATGTCCCGGTCATCGTGCTGGGCCCAGGGGTAGCTGAAAAAGACGTTGAGGTGCTGAGGGCGGCTTCGGATACAGCCAGAGGGCAGCGGGTGGCGCTGGGCAACTGCGAGGAGAAAAACTACCGCACCATAGCCGCAAGCTGCATAGCCGACGGGCATGTGGCAATCGGGCACTCGCCGCTCGATATCAACCTGGCGAAACAGCTCAACATCCTGCTGCACGATGTAGGCCTCCCCATCGATTCGATACTGATGGACCCCGACGTCGGCGCGCTGGGCTATGGCTTAGAGTATTCCTATTCGGTCATGGAGCGTTTGAGGATAGCCGCGCTCGGCGGGGACAAGATGGCCGCCATGCCCATGATCTGTAACGTGGGCACGGAGTCCTGGCGCCAGAAGGAAGCAAAGGTAATAGAAAACGTTCCCGAGGGTTGGGGCGATAACGAGCGGCGCGCTATCATGTGGGAGGAGATAACAGCAATAGCGATGCTGAACGCAGGGGCCGATATCATCACGCTGCGGCATCCGCAAACCGTAGAAGTTATAAAGAAAACGATCGATAAACTGATGGGCGCTCGATAGGAGGAGCTGTAAATGGCACTCACAGGTGTTCAAATATACAAATTCCTGCCGAAAACAAACTGCAAGGACTGCGGCTTCCCCACCTGCCTGTCCTTCGCCATGAAGCTGGCCAGCAAGTCCGTCGAGCTCTCGCTGTGTCCTCACGTCTCCGAAGAGAGCAAAAACCAGTTAGCGACCGCCTCGAGGCCGCCGATAAGACTGGTCACGATCGGTTCAAACGAACGCAAGGTTGAGATCGGCAACGAGACAGTGATGTTCCGACATGAGAAGACGTTTTTCCACCAGACGGGGCTATTTATACGCATCAAAGACACCGAACCCATCGACAAGGCTGCAAAGCTGGCCGGCGATATTTCGAACTACAGCGTAGAGCGTGTGGGCAAGATATTCAAGCTCGACGGCATCGCCATCGAGAACGCGTCCGGTAATGCGGACACGTTCGTTAAAATCGTCGACGCGGTAAAGACTAAATCGAACCTGCCGGTGATTCTTATGTCAACAAATACTCCAGCAATAGCTAAAGCGCTGGAGGTAACCGCCGGCGCAAGGCCGCTGATATACGCCGCGAATAAGGACAATTACAAAGAGCTGGCAGAGCTGGCCAAGAAGCACTTCTGCCCTATCGCCATATACGAACCAGGCGGGATCGACGCGCTTGCCGGGCTTTCGCAGAAGATGATGGATTCCGGGGTTGAGGATATAGTGCTCGACCCGGGAGCACGCGACTTCGGCGCATCGCTGACAGCTTTGACCCAGATTCGCAGGACCGCCATCAAGGCCAGCTACCAGCCGCTTGGCTTCCCCCTCATAGCCTTCCCCGGTGAAGAAGTATTGCTTGCGGCGCAACAGATCGCAAAATACGCATCGATTGTTGTGCTCGACCATTTCGACCCTGCGATAGTATATTCATTGATCACACTGCGTCTGAATATCTATACCGATCCGCAGAAGCCGATACAAATGGCCCCCGGCATCTACCAGATCGGACAACCGGACCGCGGCAGCCCGCTGGGGGTCACCACAAACTTCTCGCTGACATACTTCTCCGTCGCCGGCGAGTTCGAGGCCGCCGGCTATCCATCGTGGCTCCTGGTATGCGAAACGGAAGGACTCTCCGTACTTACCGCCTGGGCCGCGGGCAAGTTCGACGCCGTAAAGATCGGCCGTGCCGTCAAGGCATCCGGCATTGCCGACAAGATAGGACACAAGAAGCTTATCATTCCGGGCGGCGTAGCCATCATCAAAGGCGAGCTCGAGGATGAGCTGCCCGGCTGGACGATAATGGTGGGCCCGCGCGACGCCGCGGATATCGGCGGCTACCTGAAGCGCAACTGGAAATAGAGCTGATGACAACGACCATCGCCATAGCGGGAAAGGGCGGCACCGGCAAGACATCCATCGCTGCTCTGCTCATCAAACTGCTGTCCGAGCAAGGTACGGTACTGGCCATCGACGGCGACCCGAGCTCGAATCTGAATATGGCGCTGGGCCTGCCTTTAGAAGAAACGATCGGCAGTATACGCGAGGGCATGCTCGACCGCAAGACCGTAGAGCGCACCGGCATACCGAAGCCGGATTATCTGGAACTCAAGGTGCGGGAAGCGCTGGTCGAATCCAAGGGGATCGACCTGCTGGCGATGGGGCGCCCGGAGGGGCCGGGGTGCTACTGCGCCGCCAACAACTGGCTGCGAAACAGCATCGACCGGCTGGCAAGCCACTACGACTATGTTGTGATCGATAACGAAGCCGGGATGGAACATATAAGCCGCCAGACGACACGCGATGTGGATATCCTGCTGATAATCTCCGACCCTTCCATCAGAGGAATCACAGCCGCGGCGCGAACGAAAGACCTCATCGGCGAGATGCGCAGCCGTGTCGGCAGGATAGGCCTCGTGGTCAACAGGGTTCGAGATGGAATCCCATCACCGATCAGACAGGCGGTCGACACAGCGGGGCTCGATCTCATCGCCGCTATCCCGGAGGACCCTTACGTGCTCGATCTGGAGGTAATCGGCAAACCCTTAACCAATCTGCCCGACGGCTCGCTGCTACGCCGGGGCGTTGCAGAAATGGCCGCCAGGCTCGATTTAGTCTCGGTCAAAGGATAAGAACGATGTTCATACCGATCGGCGAATGCATTCATATCATCAATAAAGAGGTCAGAGCCGCCATCGAGACGCGCGATAAAGCCTTCATCCAGAACCTGGCCAGGAAGCAGGTGGATTGCGGAGCTAAGATGCTCGATCTCAACATCGGGCCGCAGAAGAAGGCCGGCCCTGAGGTCATGGACTGGATAGTCAACGCCGTTCAGGAGGTGGTTGACGTACCGCTCTCGCTGGATACGACTAACGCGGAGGCCATCGAAGCCGGGCTCAAGGTCTGCAAACGCAAGCCGATCATCAACAGCACAAATGCCGATCCCAAACGTATGAGCATACTATTCCCACTGGCTGCGAATTACGACGTCGGCATCATCGCGCTGACGCTACGCGCCACGGGATTGCCGTTGAGCGCCGATGCCCGCGCACAGATACTCGTCGAGGACCTGATGCCCGCCGCCGAGGCTGCCGGCCTGCCCATGCAGAATATATATGTCGACCCGCTGGTGATGACGGTGAACGGCACGCAGGAGCACGCCCCAGAGGTGCTGCAGACAACGCTGGTGGTAAAGTCGATCATGGACCCGCCGCTGCATATGACCTGCGGGCTCTCCAATGTCTCCAACGGCGCCCCCGGCGATGTGAGAAGGGTGCTAAACCGCGTTTACCTGGTAATGCTCATGGGCGCCGGCATGGACACCGCCATACTTGACCCGTGTGACAGAGAGTTGATGGAAATAATCAGGATTCTGGAGAACCGCGACGACTCTACGCCCATAGGTAAAGCATACTTAGCTCTATATGATGCCTGCGCCGCGGGCGGGGAATTCGATACGTCACTTGTCGACATGAGCGACGCCAAGCAAGCTGAACTGGCCAAAACCATCGCCATACTGAAGAATAAGACTATCTACGCCCACAACTATCTGCAGCTATAACCACGCACCATACCCGTCCCTGTAGGGACGATTCATGAATCGCCCGCATCTTGGATTCCGGCCTGCGCCGGAATGACGGTGAAGTCGCAAAGAGGTGCAGGAGACTCATCTCCCCTGCCAGGGTTTTAGGGGTGTCCCCTATCTTTTTTAGATTCCCCCAAGAGTGGGGGATACAGGGGGTTGATTCAGCTTCGCAGCTATAATGAACGCCCGAACTCACGTTCAAGATGGGACGTATTAAAGTGCACCATCGTCGGCCTGCCGTGCGGACAGGTTAGCGGCGACTCGGCACTCTCCAGATCGCAGATAAGCCGTACCATCTCCTCCATAGTTAATACTTTGCCGGCCCTGACGGCACCGTGGCACGCAATCGAAGCGGCAATTTCCTCATCACGATTAGACCTGTCCCCCGCCTCAGAGAACATGTCGATTATCTCATGCACCGCATGGATAATATCGCCTTCTCCAAGCAGAGCTGGAGCAGTGCGCACCAAATAAGTCTTACCGCCGAAAGATTCGACGGCAAATCCGTAGGATTTCAGCGCTTCCTGAGCCCTGTTCAACAAGCTTTCCTGGCGCAGTGAAAGCTCAATTGTCACAGGCTCAAGCATCCCCTGCACTGCAACAGCGCTCCTGACTCTTTGCGCCATCACCTTTTCGAACAGGATGCGCTCGTGGGCAGCGTGCTGGTCGATGAGATACATACCATCAGGGCCTTCAGCTACGATATAGGTAGTGGCGAGCTGACCGATGATACGCAAAATCGGCAAACGTGACTCGGGCAGCGCTCTGGGAGTTTGCTGCGCTTGCGCATGAGCCGGCTCTCTGAACAATCGCTCTTGTATAACACCTCGATCTGCTCCGCCCGTCGCTGTAGGCGACCCTAATGGCCGCGGCGACCTTTTCGCGTCGGGCACGGACGATTCCGCGACCAGCGCCGCCCGCACCGCCCTCTGCACCAGGGTGAACACCTCCCCCTCGCTGCGAAACCTAACCTCGGTCTTGGCGGGATGAACGTTTACATCGATATCACCAAGCGGGATAGAGATATTCAAAACAGTGATGGGATGTTTGCCGGTCATGAGCAATCCTGAGTACGCTTCTTCGGTAGCACGTGCAAGAAGGCCGCTTCTCACCCACCGCCGATTTACGAAGAAGCTGAGGCTGTCGCGGCGGGAGCGGGTCAAACTGGGAGCACTGACGAATCCATAAACCTGCGAGCCGCCTTCACCGACCTCAATCATGGCCTCAGCCGTCTTCAATCCGTAAGTCTCAACCAAAACATCTCTCAAACTGCCATTGCCCGGGGTCTGCAAAACAGTTTTTCCGTCGGTCGCGAGCTCAAATTTGATCTCCGGATAGGCAAGGCTGTACTGAGCGACGAGGTCCGATATATGCGCGCTCTCAGTAGAGATTGACTTGAGGAATTTTAAACGTGCAGGTACATTCTGAAAAAGGTTTTGTACAGTTACTGACGTCCCCTGAGGGCTGGCTTTCTTTCCCTGTTCGGTTATCCGCCCGCCATGCAGAACGATATATGTACCAGTAGAATCTTTATTGGTTTTGGTAATTATGTCAACTTGTGATACAACCGATATGCTTGGGAGCGCCTCGCCCCTGAATCCCAGGGTAGAGATACTATCGAGATCCGCAGCACCACGTACTTTGCTTGTTGCATGGCGCTGAAACGCTAGGGCAACTTCCCTTGCGGGAATACCGGAGCCGTTATCGACGACCCTGATGAGTTTGATCCCGCCATGCTTTACTTCAATCTTGATCTTAGTGGACCCGGCATCGATAGCATTCTCTATCAGCTCTTTCACCACCGATGCCGGTCGTTCTACTACCTCACCGGCAGCTATCTTGGAGACAACGTCCGGTGCTAAGACTTCGATGGGCATCTACGATCACTTTATCCACTTGGCTTTCTGGAAGAAAAACTCGGAGAATCCGCACTCTCTACATATGTAACAATCGAACCTGTAGTCAGGCCCCATAAAGCCAAGCTTCCCGTACATTGTCATTTCCTGGCGTTCTACCTGCTCGGAAGAACACCTGCCGCACTTGGTCGGGATCACATTTATATTTTTCGGATCTGCCATTGAGTAACCTCCTGCCGACATGTTTTATTGTCGGCTCGATCCCGTCCTACCAGTCCTGTTTCCCCTTTGAGAAAGAGGCTGTCAAGATAGCGAAAATCAAACCAACTATCGCCCCAGCAATCGCTATCCAAGCACCATAACTGATGTAACTGAACCCATCATTTTGCGCTGTGTCAATAAAGAACCAAGCGGAACCTCCGATAGCCAACAGCGCACCCACTATAGCGAATATGCTTAACGTGACAATAGCTGCCCTGCCGCCTTTCGAGGCCAAGGAAACTATAAAAACAGGAATTGCGAACACAGCCATTAATATGCCGCCAAGAAACACTAAGAACACATCCAATGCACCGTCTACACTTATTGATTCTTTTATCCCATCCCAAGCTGAAACTGTTCCGTATCCCCAGCTGCCCAAATCATACCAAGCTAAGAAGATAGCTACTATCACCACAATGCCACAGATTGCCGTGATAATTGATCCTGCTATTCTCATTGCCCTGCTCCTTTCTGTCTTTTCTCCCTACTATGCCCGACTTAAATATCCTTTGCGCAATTGTACTATTAAAATCGGAATTTGTGTAGTCCTACTTATAATTGTTATTCTGCGCTTTTTTCTTCAGCTCATATAACTTGTTCAAAGCCTCAAGCGGCGTCATCGCATCCGGCTCCAGCTTTGACAATTCATCAACAACCTCCGATGAAACCGCCTCCCCGACAAAGAGCGGAAGTTGAGGAGACGAGGCCGCTTTGATCTTGCCGTTGCCGTGCCGTTTATCCTCAAGGCTTGAAAGCACTTCCTCAGCACGATGCACCACCGCGCGCGGCAAGCCGGCCAGCTGTGCCACATGGATGCCGTAGCTTTTATCAGCGCCGCCCGGCAATATGCGCCGCAGGAATATAACCCTGCCCTTCTCCTCAGCCACGGCGACATTGAAATTCTTAACCCGCGGTAAAAAGTTGGCCAATTCGACCAATTCGTGATAATGAGTCGCGAATATGGTCTTTGCGCCCATTTTAGGATGGTTGTGAATGTATTCGGCAACGGCCTGTGCGATAGATATCCCGTCGTAGGTGCTGGTGCCCCTGCCGATCTCGTCCAGAATCAGAAGCGAACGCGGCGTAGCGTGATTCAGAATATTTGCCGTTTCCTCCATCTCAACCATAAAGGTCGAGCGACCCGTCGCCAGGTCATCCTGCGCCCCAACGCGGGTGAATATCCTGTCGACGATCCCGATCTTGGCGGAATCAGCAGGAACAAAGCTGCCTATCTGCGCCATAAGAACAATAAGGGCCACCTGACGGAGATACGTCGACTTGCCCGCCATGTTAGGCCCGGTGAGTATGACCATCTGCACTTCATCGTTCGACAGATAGGTATCATTGGGTATAAAAGGCTCACCGTCCAGCATGCGCTCTACAACAGGATGGCGGCCGTTGGAAATTGAAATAACGTTGCCCTCACTCAGCTCGGGCCGCACATAGCCGGAACGCACCGCCACTTCCCCAAGCGAGGAAGAGACATCGATCTGAGCTATAGCCGAAGCCGTCTCCAATATGCGCTCGGCTGCGGCACCCACCTGGCCCAATACCTGCCGATATATCGTGCCCTCAAGCTCAACGAGACGCTCCTGCGCATTCAGGATGATAGACTCATATTCCTTGAGTTGCGGCGTGTAATAACGCTCGGCATTTGCCAGCGTCTGCTTGCGGATGTAATCATCAGGCACCTGTGTCACGTTCGCATTCGATATCTCGATGTAATACCCGAAGACCCTGTTATAGCCGACTTTTAGCGACTTTATACCCGTGCGCTCGCGCTCAACGCGCTCCAGATTCGCTAGGTAGCTCTTGGCATCCTTAGACGCCACCCTGATGGAATCCAGTTCCGGCGAGAACCCTGCTTTGATAACACCATCGCCGAGATTCTGCGGAGGCTCATCGGCGATCGCCTTAGATATTAAATCGACCGTCTCTCTGCATAGATCGATATTTTGAGATAACCAATCGACATCACCCGCCTGCTCTTTCTGTATGACATCCCGAAGCTCGGACGACGCCTCGAGACTGCGGCGCAGCGCCACCACCTCCCTCGGCGTGGCGATGCCGCTCCTCACACGATTTATGATCCTTTCGAGGTCGACGATCTTTGCCAGAATCGTTACTACCTTCGTGCGACGGCGCGTATCGGCATGGAACCACTCCACGGCATCCAGCCTGCGGTTGAGCTGAGCCACATCCAGCAGCGGCTGCCCCACCCAGCGCCGCAGCAGCCTGGCACCCATCGGCGTCCTGGTCAGGTCGATAACCGAGAGCAGCGAGCCCTCCTTATCCTGCCTAAACGTCTGGAACAGCTCCAGATTGCGGCGTGTTTGCGGGTCCAGCGTCATAAACGACTCGGTGCTGTACGTAGAAAGTCCGGTCAGCTGCTTCAATGCCGGCTTCTGCGTCTCGCCGAGGTAGTGCACGATAGCGCCGGCGGAACGTATCGCCAGAGGCAACCCGGCACATCCGTAGCCCTCAAGACTTGTCACACCAAAATGCTCTCGCAGGAGATGCCTGGTGGCCTCCAGTTCAAAATACTGCACATCGACAGGCGTGACCGGGGCAGCGCCGCCCTGCATATCAGTGCCCTTGGGCGCCAGTATCTCCGACGGGCGCAGGCGCTCCAGCTCCGACTGCATGCGTTCGATAGGCAGCTGCGTGGTTTGGAATTCGCTGGTAGTTATATCAGCGTAAGCGATGCCGGCCTGCTGGCCTTCAGTTACAATAGAAGCGAGATAGTTGTTTGCATTGCCTCTCAGCAGTCCAGGTTCGACCACCGTGCCCGGCGTGACCACGCGAACGACATCACGATCGACGAGACCTTTGGCAGCCTTGGGATCGCTCAGCTGTTCGCAGATGGCCACCTTATGACCCTTATTTATCAGGCGTGCAAGATAATTATCCAGAGCATGATAGGGAATCCCCGCCAGCGGCACCTTGTTGCCCTTCCCCATCTCCCGCGACGTTAAAACTATCTCCAGTTCTTTCGACACTACCCTGGCGTCATCATCAAACGTCTCGTAGAAGTCTCCCAGGCGGAAGAACACTATGGTATTAGGATACTTCTTCTTGATACGGAGGTATTGCTGTCTCAGGGGGGTCATTTTGTCATTCATAAAATCTATGGGTGTATTCTACAGGAAAACCAAGAAGTGAACAACAAAGAAGCCGCCTTCCGGATTTACCGATTCGGTCGGGAATGACGATGACATATTTGCTAGCTGCTTGCCCTATTACCATTGCCACTATATAATGATGCCATTCATAAACTAAAAGGCCAAAACGGAAAAACTTTGCGGAACCACTACATCAAGTCTATAAGGAAGAGACTACCGGAATTGAGCCAGGCTGCCAATTTATTCAAGCAAAGGGTGTTCCCCGATAAGATTAATGGTTGGAAGCCATATTTGATCCCGCTTTTGATCGTGGGGATAGTCTTCGGCATCTACTTTCTATCAAACTCCACCCCTCTCGATTGGTACAAACATTACGTCTACCAAGCCCAGGCATTTCTCGACGGCAGAGCCGACCTGCAGGGCTTCCCAGGCTACTATCAGGACCTTGTCAATTACAACGGGAAATCCTTTCTAGCAAGCCCCCCAGTACCAGCGCTGGTACTGCTTCCAGCAGTAGCTATATGGGGAACGGGTACCGACGAGGTACGCATATCCATGCTCATAGGAGCCATCAATGTTGCGCTAGTCTGGATATTGTTGGGCCGTATGAGCGTCAATGGCTGGAAACGACCGCTGCTCACAATCCTATTCGGGTTCGGCACGGTCCACTGGCAAGTAGCCATAACAGGAACCACCTGGTTCTTCGCTGAGATAGTCGCGGTTTTCTTCTTGCTCCTCTGCTTAATCGAATACTTCGGCAGGAAAAGAGCCGCGCTGATAGGCCTATTATTAGGATTTGCGGCGCTCAGCAGGCTTCCGGTCGTTGTTGGAGGTATCTTTTTCCTTGCAATGTTATACAAAGATGGAGGTATACGCCGCCCCCTGAAATTTATTATCGGGCTGGCTGTCCCCCTGGCTTTCTACGCCTATTTCAACTACGCGCGTTTCGGAAATCCATTTCAGACCGGCTACGCCCTTCATTCATATGCCTACTATTTCGCGGCCGATATCGAGCAGTACGGCATGTTCAACCTCAACTATATACCAAAGCATTTATACACCATTCTGCTTATGCCGCCGGAGTATATTTCTTATTTTCCCTTCCTGAAACCCAAACCCGAGGGAATGAGTATCCTGCTCACAACACCGGCGATACTATATATCGTGAAAGCCAAATTCTCCGAATCAGCCAACCGATGGCTGCTTCTGTCAATTATAGGTATTCTGTTACCGACTATATTATGGTTCTCCACAGGATGGGTTCAGTTCGGATACCGTTACAGTCTGGATTTCATACCGTTTATTCTGATACTGATCGTTGCAGGTATGGGTAAAACCATTAATAAAAAGATGATCGCTCTGATTGTCATGTCCGTAGCGGTTAATTTGTGGGGAACCCTCTGGAGTGTCCACCTGGGATGGTAGAGTAAGGATGCTTCTCTATAAATCAAATGATGCAGTAATAGTTGATGCGCCTACGGTATCTGTGCGACAATGTAGCAACACTGACATTCTATCGTCTCTGCGAGATAATTACGGCTCATAGCAGCTTCCGGAAAAAGAAATAATGCAAACAAAGGCCTTAGAAAAACTGCAACGCTTCGCCTCCGAACGCAGAGGTCAGATTTTTCTGGTCATAGCGATTCTTGCGGTATCCCTCATCGTACGATTGCTTCTGTTCCATTATCATGGTTATAGCGCAGATGAAGGCACATTCAAGGCATGGTACAACACCGCTGCTGAAACTGGCCTGCGGAGTTTTTACGATTCAACATCATTCTGCGACTATCCTCCGTTCAGCATATACATTTTCTGGATATTCGGTAATCTGGCACACGCCATAGGACCAGACAGCTTAGATTTTCTTATTAAGCTGCCGCAAAACCTGTTCGATCTAGCTACTGCTTATCTTATATTCTGTTTCATCCGATCCAGGTATTCCTTTCTACCCGCCCTGGGTGCCATGGCTTTGTACGCCTTTAATCCAGCAACCATCTTCGACCTTGCAGTTTGGGGACAGTTTGATTCGATATATGCCTTCTTTATGGTAGCCTCTCTTTATGCACTCATGCGCTCAAAATACGAGCTATCGGGCGGACTGTTCGGTCTTGCCATACTAACCAAACCTCAAAGTGTAGTCCTACTACCGGTATTAGCCTATGTAATACTGAGAAACGGGAAATGGAAGCGCGCCATATCCAGCGGAGCTATTTGCATTGCCTTGATTTTCCTGTTTATTTTACCTTTCCATTGGAGCAACCCGATCACTTTCCTTATCGACCGCTACTCGGGCTATGGTGTGTATCCCTACAACAGCGTCAATGCTTATAACCTCTGGGCGCTGCTGGGCTTCTGGAAACAAGACACCGTACCTCACTTGGGTCTGAGCTACCAGACGTGGGGTATTATTGTCTTCGTCATCTTTGCAGCTTTTGTCATGTGGCAGCTTCATCGGAGATACGAGCAGAGAGCGGCTGTTTTTGCCGTTTTCCTGCTAATGTTCGGCTTTTTCATGTTTATGACCAGAATACACGAACGATATCTCTTCCCAGCCTTCGCGCTTCTAGCCATAAGTTGGAATGGACGTTTTACATTCAGATGTTCAACAACTTGGCTTTACTTAGGGCTCACGTGCACGTATTTAGCCAACCTGGTTTATGTTATGTCAATGCTAAATGCAGGAGCCTTTATCCCGGATGGCCATTGGTCAATTTACGTTCTGGTTCCAATTAACGTTATTCTGCTATTCTTCGCTGCCTGGAGTTTCTGGAGAATGCAGCGGCGCAAACCGGCTATAGAGGCATTGCAATGAAGGGGAAAAACCACCCTCAGACAAAGGCGGAACACAACGAAATTGCTCCCATCACCATATCAGAGGGACACGAGAATAAGTCAGCCCCTCCACCTCGTGGAGAATCCACCCGCCGACGGCATGTTCTCATCCTAGCAGTTCTAGTTATCATCTTCTTTTCCACAGCCGTCTGGAACCTGGGAGATACTCATGTCCCCACCTCCGACTTCACCCCCCAGCAAGATCCTGAGGAAGTCTACCTGGACCTTGGCGATACTATCCGGGTAGATAAAGTCTATTTCCTTGTCCAAGATGCCAGCAATGTTGATGTTGACCTCTATTGGGGCGCTCCGGAAAGTTGGACCTTCGTTAGGAACTCTCAATATCGCGACATTTGTCGCAAATGGGAATATGTCGATTTGGGACAAGATACCAGATATGTTCGGCTGGTATTCAAAGGCGTATCTGGAAGAGTCGGAGAGTTAGCCATCTTCTCAGGAGAAAATAAGCTAACCATCAGCGGCATATCAACAACAGGGAATGTAACAGCAGCTGATGCCCTTATCGACGAGCAACAACTTATTGGCAACCCCAGCGCTTCTAAATCAACTACATATTTCGACGAAATATACTACGTTAGGACGGCGGAAGAGTACCTGAAGCTCCAGAATCCAACGAGTTGGGACCATCCGCCCCTGAGCAAGCTCATAATCGCCGCAAGTATAGGTATTTTCGGTCATAATCCCTTTGCCTGGCGCATCGCTGGGGTTATCTTTGCCTCCCTGGCAATCATTCTCATCTTCCTCCTCGCCAGGCGCATGTTCGGAAACCCCCGGGCCGGCCTGATTGCCGCCTTCCTGCTCACATTTGACTTCATGCACTTTGCTCAAGCCAGGATCGCAACGCCGGACACATTTATTATTTTCTTTTTTATTGGCATGGTCTATTTCTTCTATCGCTATTGGCAAGACCCCTCTAACGGAGGGAAATACCTCTTCTGGAGCCTAGTATTTTTTGGACTAGGGTTCTCCAACAAGTGGTTTGTCATGTACGGCTTCGTTGGCCTGATGCTGTTGCTGATCATACTGAAAGTCCGCGAGAGAAAAATCAGAAAGGGCGAGGCTTGCTGGTTCGTGGGCGGTATCGTGGCAGCAGCCTCCGTATATATGCTTTCCTATATCCCATATTTCCTTGCAGGACACAACCTAAGCGACTGGTGGAACATGACATGGGACATGTATAGATTCCATGCCCATTTGTCAGCACCGCATGCCTGCGGCTCGCCCTGGTACACCTGGCCATTGATGCTAAACCCTGTCTGGTTCTATGCAGGTTACTTCCCTACTACCCGAGCCTATATATCCAGCTTTGGCAACCCCGCCCTGTGGTGGGCTACTATACCCGTAATGATTCCTACAGTATTAATCATCGTCAGCTGGCTGGCCAATCGTATGAAGAACAGAGTCGCCAATGTCATCGCAAGAACTTTTCGTTCTATCTGGCGTGAGATGGGCGATAAGCGCGAGGTTGCTCTATTTATCCTAATACCTTTCCTCACTCAATGGCTCTTTTTCATCCCTGTCGGACGTGTAACCTTTATATATCATTTCTATCCATGTTTGCTCTTTGTAATCCTAGCAGCAATTCTATGGATCGAGTGGCTATGGACAAGGTTCAAGTGGGGTAAGTGGGCAGTCGGAGGCTATCTTGCCCTCAATGTCGCTTGCTTCGTTTTCTTCTTCCCTGCAATATCAGGCCTACCCATGTCGAACGGATATTGGGATTCGCTGCAATGGATTGTAAGTTGGATAATCTGTGTCTGATCTCAATAGATGGAAATTGGTCAAAGTTCCAATCGGTAATATAATCGTCAACCGATAAGCATGAGAAGCATGAGAAGCCCTGAAATCATCCGGGGGTATATAGGCCGCAAATTAGCCGTCAGTTTGCCTACTGGCGATTTCTCCCGATCAACTTCACCTTTGCCAAAGAGAAATTCTCTTTCCACAGAAACACAAAGCCAAGCGCTATCACAGGAAAGAGGATAACAGCATGCAGAACGATAACGTAAGCGCTCACCGAGGCCTCATAAACCGAACTGACCACTCCTGCCGGTATGAATAACATCATTGTCGCTTTGCAGAAATAGTCAAAGGGACCGACACCTCCCGGTGCAACGAATATAAGCGCCCAGCTCAGACTGGCGACTGAGGTAACCAGCAGTATGATGTAAAATGGCTGCCCGAGATCGAAGGAGAGAGCTACCATGTAAAACAAACCGGCCTCACTCAGCCAGACCAGCACCGACAATGCTAATGTAACCAAAAGCTGTTTGGGACTGCGCATGAATTTTAAGCCGTCTATCACATGCAGTAGCCATATTTTAACTGTACTACGCCATCTCTTCGGCAATATGAGCAGCAGAAGGTTTATCGCCTTATTCCTAAACCTTTCTGAGAAAACAAGCATCAAGCATAGCAGTAATGCAACTGAGAAGAGGCCAGCCGCGATATCAACCGCCTGCTCAATTTTGCCGGATAATGGAGCAACTATCGATATTGATAAAGCAAACACCAGCAGTATTATCCCATCGAAAACCTGTTCGGCGACCATCGTACCGCCAACTGACATCTTGCTGATATTTTCTTTCTCTCCCAGAATATACGCCCTGGCGATAATACCAAGGCGCCCCGGCAACACAATGTTCACTAGAAATCCGATTACCACCAGGGGAAAGAGTCTAAATGAGGAGAAATTGCCAAATGGCTTGAGGAAAAACTTCCAACGCACAGCGCGGAAATAGACGCCGCAGAAATAAATCAGCACACCGGGGATAAGAAACACATATTGCGCTTCTTTCAAGGCCCGTCCCATCTCAGCAAAATCCGTCCTGTAAAGAAACAGGAAAAGCAAGACTGCTGAGACTACCACCCCGAGCAAGAAGTGCCTATTTCTTAACAATTAATTTCCCCTACATTTCGACGAAGCAATCACCAATTCGTGTATAACACATAGCAATAAACCATATCACTGCATCAATTAAGAAGAAAGCTCCTCGACGAATGCTTTTGCATTGAACGAGGCGATATCGTCTATGCCCTCGCCCGTTCCGATATACGAGATCGGTATCTTAAGCTGGTCGCAGATCGCCAGCACGATGCCGCCTTTGGCTGTACCGTCAAGTTTGGTCAGAATGATGCCGGTAACATCCACTGCCTCTGTGAAATATTTGGCTTGCGACAGCCCGTTCTGACCCGTTGTAGCATCCATGACAAGAAACACTTCATGAGGAGCTTTTGGATCACTCCGTGAAATAACGCGCTTGATCTTCTTCATCTCCTCCATCAAGTTAAACTTGGTATGAAGCCTCCCCGCCGTATCTATTAACAAAACATCTGTCTTGCGAGCCCGCGCCGCCTCCAGACCATCAAAGACCACCGCCCCAGGATCGGCACCTGATTTCTGATAGATCACATCAGCCCCGATTCTGTCTCCCAGTATCCTTATCTGCTCGATAGCTGCCGCGCGAAAGGTATCGGCAGCAGCAATGATGACCTTTTTCCCATTCTTTAAATATATATTTGCCAGCTTTGCTATTGATAATGTTTTTCCGACACCATTGACACCAACGATTAATATAACGAACGGGACAGATGATATGGCTTCCCGTTTATTAGTCGGAGCCGGCACTTGAAGCATGTCAACCATTTCTTGTTTAAGAGCAGCATAAATTTGCTCGCTGTCGCTAAGCTTATCGCTCTTCGCTCTGTTCCTGATGCGTTCGATCAATTTTGTGGCAGTGACGATCCCGACATCCGCTGAGATTAACAGTTCTTCCAGGTCATCCCAAAGTGTATCTGCTATTGTGGACCGTTCGAAAAGGGTGGTTACCTTGCTGAACCATCCTTCCTTGCTTCGTTTTAATACTTTGTCAAATATTCCCACCGTTAAAACCTCACTTAAATTCAGCTATGATAACATGGCCTTATAAGCAGGGTCAACGAGTACTGGAGACAGTAAGTTTTTTATATCCTTCAGTTAGGCGTTCAGTCATCTTGCCCCTGGACCCGGACCCCACCGGCCTCCCGTCGATTGCAGCGATGGGCATAATCTCAATAACCGAGTTTGTAATAAACACCTCTTCCGCATTCATCAGCCTCTCGACGCTAAAAGATTCCTGCGATACCTTAACACCGATACTGGGAGCCAAATCGATTACAACTCTGCGTGTAATACCAGGCAGTATACCAGCCTCTATCGGAGGAGTGATGATCCTGCCTGCCTCAGCAACGAATATATTACTTGCGCTGCACTCTGCGACGCCCCCCTCATCATTGAGCAGTATAGCTTCGTCACACCCAGCATTAACAGCCTCAGCATGGGCAAGCATATTCTCCAGATAACCCAGCGTTTTCATACGGCACAATGGCGACTCGCTGTTTCTTCTGATACTAACGATGGAAGTACACAAACCTTTGGAATATGCGTCGGGAGACGGCAGAACCAGGTCCTCGACTATAATGATGATATTAAGCTTCCCAGCCGCCGGGGGTGTGAGTCCCCGACTGCCCTCACCAGCCGTAACTGTAAGCCTGACACGCGCATCATCGAGCTCGTTAGCCTTTAACGTCCTTAACACCGCTGTCTCCAATTTTTCGCGTTCTAACGACTCTCTGATGCCCAACACACCCGCTGAATTCACCAGACGAGCTATGTGACGGTCAAGGCAAAAAACATGGCCATTATAAGAGCGCATAGTCTCAAACAAGCCATAGCCATAAAGCAGACCACGATCGAAAACCGGTATTTGAGCCTTACCCCGGTTAATAATTTCTCCATTTATATAAACTAATTGTTCCATATATCTAAAACGTCTCATTCCAAACCGGGCTAGATATGCTTAGAAAGCGCACTATCATATCGTATCCCACAGGTGTCAGCACCGATTCCGGATGGAATTGAACACCTTCGACAACAAACTTATTGTGGCGGATTCCCATAATATCGCCATCCGCGGTCGCAGCCGAGACGACTAGAGAATCGGGCAGCGTTCCAGGCCGGATGGACAGAGAGTGATAACGACCTGCGGCAAAGGGATTTTCAACGCCTGCATAAATAGTATGACTGTCATGGTATATAGGTGACGATTTTCCATGCACCGGCCGCGTCCGCTCGATACGCCCCCCGTACACATGTCCGATACACTGATGCCCCAGACATACGCCCAATATCGGAATCTTGCCTGCAAAACTCTTTACTACATCATTGGATATGCCGGCATCCAGAGGCGATTTGGGCCCCGGCGATATGATGATATGCGATGGAGCCATCTTCTCGATATCATCAATGCTGATAGCATCGTTGCGGGATACAGCAGGCTCAGCGCCGTCTTGCCCGACATATTGAGCCAGGTTGAACACAAAGGAATCGTAATTATCGATTATCAGCACTACCATGACTAAGCTTCCAATCGCTTCTTCATTTCATTAATCGTTTCCTGAAAATGCTCGGCCGTTTTAGCAGCGTGCAGCATCTCTCTCTGCAAACCCTTCATTTTCTTCTGTAGATCATCTATCATCTGGCTGGAATCTTCAGTCCCTGTGGAAATCAATTGCAGATCCAGCTGAAAATCGCGCAGGAATCCCTGAGATACCTCGATAAATTGTTTAAAACCGTTTACGATCTTGGGTAAAGTATTAATTATCAAATCCTCGGGAGATCCAATGGGATATTTTTTTGCTGACATTCGATCAACTCCTTACTCTTTTAGCCACATTATGCAATCCTAACGCTGCCATAAGCGCCCGCGCTTTATCCAGCGTCTCCTGATACTCTGCTGCTGGATCTGAATCTGAAACGATGCCGCCGCCGACTTGAAAATGGACCTTGCCCCCCTTGATTACGAACGTGCGTATCACAATATTCAAATCCATGCAGCCATCGAAACCCAGATAACCGACCGAGCCTGTGTAAATACCCCTTCTCGTAGGCTCAAGTTCATCTATTATCTCCATAGCCCGTACTTTTGGCGCACCTGTAACCGAGCCCCCGGGGAAAGCAGCCTTGAGCAAATCAATCCTATCCTTATCCTCCCTTAGCCTGCCCGCAACAGTGGACGTAAGCTGAAATACCGTCGCATACTTTTCAAGCGTGCATAAATCACTAACCTTAACTGAACCGTATTCACACACCTTACCAAGATCATTCCGTTCGAGATCAACAATCATGATATTTTCAGCTTGATCCTTTTCACTTTTAAGAAGCTCAGCCGCAAGTACGTCATCTTCAACAGGTGAACGCCCCCTCGGACGCGTGCCTTTCATCGGCCTTGTTTGCACTACTTCGCCGTCGAGGTGCAGGAATCTCTCTGGAGAAGCACCAGCTATTGTCACGTCACCGAAGTTCAAATAGCAGGCAAAAGGCGACGGATTTATACCTCGCAGTCCTAAGTACAGATCATAAGGATCGACAGCTAAATCGACAGCGAAGCGCTGCGATAGATTGACCTGAAAGATATCGCCATCAACAATATATTTGATAGCATCCTCCACAGCTTTAATATATTCATCGTGCGTAAAGTTAGAGTAAACTTCTCCCATATTGTGCATATGTGTAAACAGTGTCCGAGATTGGATTCCTCTCGCACGTTTTGCACTGTCATTCCGACCGTTACGGCTCACCAAATGCGACAACTCGCTAATGCGCTGTCTGGCTTTTTTCTCCCTCTGTACCCTATCGGTATCAGGTAACCCTGAGGCAATTGCATAAACCCTGTTCTCAACATGATCATAAGCGACAACAGAATCATAGAAAGCCATACAGCAATCGGGGAGCATCAGATCATCCGTCGTAGTAACAGGTAAACGCTCGATGAAGTGGCATAAGTCATATCCGAAATAACCCACTGCGCCGCCAATAAACGGTACTGGGTATTTGGACTCATCGATCTTGTATCGATCCAGCTGCTCCCTCAGAATATCAAAGGGATTGCCTCTAAGCGAAATTCGATCATCGTGCGAAACCAGCTGTATATCCCCGCCACGGCTGCTGAATACAAGAAAAGGGTCGCTGCCTATGAAAGAATACCGCCCCAGGCCGTAAGAATTGATCCCGCTATCCAGGAAGAAACTCCAGGGACGATCCTTAAGAACTCCGTAGGCATCAGGTGCGTCGAGACAGTCTTTCAGCTCATCGACAAAAGGATAATTATGTGATCGACTCCGGATGCTTACCATGGGTCACTTACCTTGAGCCTTATTGGATGGTCAACCTGGTCACTTCGACCGGATGCGCTTTCCTCTTCACTAATTTAAGACGCAGTAGCAGGAAGAAAATAAGCGACAAAATCAAAAGCGGGAACCAGGAAAGTACAAACGTTGCCAGTATCAATACAGAGAAAGCGATTGCAGCAAGCACCATCGGGACATAGCCTTGATATGGCTCCATATCATTCTGTAGATCATTATCAAGATAATTGCGCAGGTCCTCTAATATCTGAGACTTATTTATATCTTCTTCTGGAAAGACGTTATCTATGACATGGTCACGAATGAAACTGATTATACCGCTTATCGCCTGATCGTTAAGTTGATAGCCATTTGCATTTATCTCTTCAGCATATCCGAAATGAATGCTGGTGCATGTTAGTGCGGCAAGAACCACCAGGAGAACGGTCTGGCTTCCGCGGATCTGCCATATTGAGAATTTTATGCGATGAGCAATCTCCGCCCTGATGCCTGCGAGATAGACAAGCCCCATCACAAAATAAATCACCGCTACTACCAAGCTAAGTATTGAGATTTCAAATGTCAAAAACAAAGACAATGAGGAGACAAGGAAACAAAGGGCTGCCACCCAAAATGGACGGATTAGAATAGCAACAAATCCGGCAGTTACTGCAACTGCTGCGAAAGATCCCATCACGCATAAACCCAATCGAATGGCATCCCAAAGGCCCCATGTCCCCGGAACCAGATATGTATAGCCATCCCCAGCCCACTTCAGAGCAAGGCCAAAGAAAGCACCGGCACCGGCCAGCAGCAAACCGAATACTACAACCTTCACCAGCCAGGTGATATCTACGCGCTTTTTAGTACTTGCATCCTGTTTCACATTGTCCTGTGTCATTTTCCGACTCCTTGTGACGCGGCTTCGTGTACCGTCACTCCGCAAACAGATCCTTTAAATCCTTATCCGAATCTTTCTTGCGTTCCAGCGCATCACGAATCCCAAGCTCTTTATACGACTCGGGTGTGCCATAATCACGCGTCTTCACCACGACCGGCATCGGGACGGCATAGCCGAAGATGAGCGCCTGTTGCTTTGAATCCAGTTTCGCCAGAACTGACTTGAGTTCACTCTTACCTGACACACCCATGAGCACACTCTCAACATCTCTCTCATTATCCAGAAGGCACGTTATTTTCGTGCCCAGTTGACTCATAACCTCTTCATCGATGCCGCTGGGACGCTGGTCGACTACGAGCAGAGTTACGTTATATTTCCTCATCTCACGGGCGATGGTGCCAAAGATCGTCTGCCCGGCCAGCTCGTGGCTGAGAAACTTGTGCGCCTCCTCGATAGTAATTACTAAGGGCTTGGGCTTGGCGCTGCCCTCAGCCATTGCCCGCTCCATCCTTTCACGGTACATTGCATGTATGCGCCGTGTGAGCAAGTTCGCCACCAATATATATGCCGCCGTATTATCTCCATAGCGCCCAAAATCGAGCACTACATGTATCCCGCGTTCCAGATAGCTCAGAATGCTGTCGATAGCGCTGCCCTTTGCCTCCGAAACCAGAAATGGCATGCGCTTTAATACGCTGAGACGACGGTGCAGCGCCGCTATAGTTGCCTCGTGTTCCCCGAGGCTTTCCGCCAGCTCATTCAGCGCATCCTTACCTTCAATGGCAAGGAACTCCTCCAGCCACTTTCGCCCCTTGAAGTGACGGGCCAGCCGATACGGCACCCCCACCGCAGCGTCGGTGAGATCCAGCGTTTCCTTAAGCAGCGCAATATCATCAGGCTCGATCTCGTCGTACCCTATCTTGACCTCGTAATCAGGAGAAGCCTTGCGCCTGCGCGCGCTTTCCGCATCGAGCGCAAAGATAGCTACTTTCGAGCCAAAGAGCTGCTTCAATCCCTTTACGTCTAGTTTTTTACCTTCCGTCATTGGACTCCAGCCATAATCGCTATGCATATCGAATACTAAATTAACAGCCGCCCCTTCTTGCAGTATACCGATAAGAAGCAACCTGGTAAGAAATGTCTTACCGGTACCAGTCTTCCCAAACACCCCACCGGAGCGCTCCACAAGCTTATGCGGATCCAAACGCACTTTGGTCTCCATATCGAGCGGCGTTCCGATGTAGAACTGACCTTTGGCCACAGAACCGAATACAGAGCCGATATCATTCTCGCTGGCCTCACGCACAACCGAGAAGTGCGCCGGCACCGTCTTCACCGGTTCAGGCCCTTCGAGCAAAGCATCAGCGCCACCGCCTATAGTGAGCATTGGCAGAACATGCACCCTGCCGAAGGTGCTGGTGCCGTTAATAACTTCTGCGATGAAGGGATCAGAGACATCAGGCGGTGCTGACATGATGCGTTGATCCGAAGCATCAAGTGTGACATCCGTTACCATACCGAAGAACCTTCGTTTCTGCCCTTCGATAGTGACATAGCGACCGACCGCCAGGTCTTCGACGGATATATCGCCATCGAGCCTTACGTCAATCCCCTTTGTCAGCGCGCCGGAAATAACGAAACCCAGCTTGCGATCCTCTGTCACACCCTTACCTTCTTTAATATTATGTTAAGTCTATTAGTATCGCCCGCAATCATATGCGCAAGCTCCTTGCCGGCACGTATCAGAAACTCTCGCGGTTCCGAATACGCCGCAGCGGCATTGCGCAGAGTTGCGGCGATAAGCTCATTCGACCGTTCCGGGACATCAATGAGCATGCTGAGATACGTAAGCGACTGATTGAATACAGCTACTTCATCAGATTCACAAGGGTACACGAAGCTATGAATCCTAGCGGGGCGCGGCGGCATATACTGGCTGACCCTGCCATCATCGCCGTGGCCAACCACCAGCGCGCTGAACTCAGTGCGCATCAGCTTCTCAAGTTGAGGATTGGAGCGATAGATATCTTCCTCCTTAATATCTCCCCGTCCGCGGGCTATGGGACGGCGGCCAGCTTCGATGCTGCTGGTGGAGGCACCTGATATCACGGCATAGATATCGATATTGCCCTCTCTCGTCCGCACCAAACTGCCAAAGGAGGGAGGAGTGTGCAGCTCGTAGCATTCAGCCATAAAGCTGTCTGTAGAAGATTTTACGACTTCGCCGATCTTCGTTGACAAACTATTACACTCCACCTTATCCTGTTACCTTGCAAAAACTCAGGCCGATCACACCCGCGATTATCAAAGCGATCGAAGCCATCTTTAGTACAGTCACCGGCTCTTTGAAGTAAAAGATTCCGATAGCTGCGATAAGGGACATGCCGATGCCGCACCATATGGCGTAAGCAGCGCTAAGATTGATGCCATTCTTCAGCGCCCGCGAGAAAACACCGAAGGAAATACCGTAGAAAACAAAAATCAGAACCGACGGCGCCAACTTACTGAAACCATCCGACAGCTTCATGCAGGTTGTGCCCGCCACTTCAAAAACTATCGCTACAAATAAAAGAAACCAGCCCATTTAATCCCCCCGACAACTGATATCACTGGCATCACAACTTCTTCGACATTCGTACAAACTCGAATTTCTCTCCGTTTATTACAGTACTTTTCGGCTCTCCGGCTTCCTGCATCCCGAATCTCTTATAGAACCTGATAGCATCCTTGTTGTACGTCTCGGCATCCAGATCTATCTTGTCGGCTCCGGCTGCAAGAGCCTGCTCCTGCGTAAATTTCAACATCTCCATGCCCAACCCCCTGCTCCTGAACTCCGGATAGAACCCGAGCACGGCGACATAGTATGTTCCGTCATCCATGCGGCCCAGGTTCTCAGCGGACCACTGCATATGCCGCATCTGCTTGAAAAACCTCAGGCCCATGCTTCGAATGATCAAAAGCGTCGTCTTATTCTGCTCTTTCTTATTGGCCTTCCAATCATATGCGACGGTCATACCGGCATTCTTGCCGTCAACCTTCATGAAACACGTATGTGTGAAGCCCAGCATATTGTCGCGATGATGAAAGAGGCTCCTGTGAACTTTGTCATGCGTGCCGGCGTAGAGCGCCGGCAGATACTTGGGCGCAGCTATGAGAGCCAGACGCGCAAAATCCTCCGTGCTGTCAGTGGCCATAGCCGATACTATGCTGTGCTCATCCACAATACAAATCTCCTTCGATAAAAACGAACCTTCTCCCTACTTCGGATTCTGCTTTCTGCCGGACTTAATTGCATCCAGCATATTCTTAATGCCATGCGTGAAAACCAAGTCTTTATCCCATCTCTGTCCATCGTAGGCCACACTGTATACATTCAATATCTCATGAATGGTATCAATAGTCCGATCAATCTCCTCTATATCCACCGGGCACTCATCGAAAACATTGATATGCGTCTTGGCAACCTTCCCGTCTATATGCAACAGCGCGTCATCCTCCCACTTCTTCAGTTTCCGAACAGGCAATTCCTTTAACTTTGCTCTATGCTCCTTGATGACATCGCGCGTTACTTGTGAGGGCTTCTCTTCCTCGGCCTGCTTCTCGAGAATCATGTCTTCCTCATAGCGTTTCCTTCGGTCGGCAGCAGGGACAGCAAATATACCCATGTTTTTCTCAGCAAAATCCAAGAAATAGGAGATGTTCGTTGTACTATCCTCCCCTTTATCAAACAGCTTGTTTAAACGCAGCAGCGTCTCCAGGAGATTCCCACGCATACTCAGCGTAAAGAAGGTATGGGCCACGTTCATCTCATCCGAATAGCTCTCTATATAGTTCCACAGGCACTTCCATGTGACGAAATGCCAGTTAGCATTATTTAATTCTCCTCTTAATATATGACTTAATCTGATGAACTCTTCTTCTTTACCCATTACCTTAATATTTGTGTTTTTATTAGCGGACTTCCCTTTCATACCTCACCTCTCCTTATATAAATTATCCTAATCGACAAATCCTTCCCATCTCAGTAATTGCTTATAGTATCTCTTCCAAAATCTCTACTGCGTCCTGTACGAAACTAGGACAGACTGTAGAAAACAACTTCTCGTTCTTAGCGATCCGCTGCCCTTGGGGAGTGCCGATATCGCATCCTAACAATTCTCTGCATATAATAGTACCATTCCTCGTTTTGAATTTCTTGCTAAACTCCTTAACGAGGTTGTAAGTCTTCACCTTAGCTTCATCATCATCAACCCTGGTTCTTCCGTATTTAAGACCGATAACCATGAACGCGCCTGTCACAGCGCCGCACACCTCACCCATCTGCCCCATGCCGCCACCGAATGATTGCGCCACCTTCAATGCGACATCGCGACCCATACCCATCTCGATAGCATATATAGAAAACACCGACTGTGAACAATTGAACCCCTCTTTAAAACACGATAACGCTTCATTAGCTTTATTCATAAAAACACTCTATCACGACACTGTTTTACACCCACCTCGTCCGCTTGCTCCTGCTCTTACCGGACATCTGCACACCCATCCCCTTCTCCGCCATGGCCTGCTCCACCAGCAGGCGGAATGCCTCACGATCAGCGGCTGTTACCACCGCCTTCTCATGCGCTTCCATAAGCGCTACCGGATAGCCCGGCCCGCGGCGGTATTGATCCAGCATCAGCGAATGTACTAATCCGACCAGATCATCGCGCTCCGCGACCCATTTCGGCACCTCGACCCGCGCTATTTCCCCATCGACTTTTAAATAGAAGAAGTATATCTGATGTTCTCTATAATATTTCTGCACATATTTCGAGCCGCTCAAGAATACGGCCGACCTTTGACCAATATCAAGCACGGTATCAAAAATAGCGATATCCGTGATCCCGGCTATATCATCACATTCGCGCCCTCGCCCCTCCAACCGGCAACGCTCGCAATCGACGGGGTCGTAGCCGCACATATAAACGCGTAGAGCATTCGTAAAATCCACGTTACGAGGGAAGCTGGTGCAAGCGCATAAGGCAAACGGGCTGTCTAGGCTTCTCTGCTTCATGCTGTCGAAAGCGCTTAAATAATCTTTATCTAACAGTTCCTCACGAATGAAACCTTCGTAATCCCTGGGAGAGAGACCCCATAATACCAGAGACCCGTCTATCATAGCTAAAGTAGCTCGACCGTGGAGTTGTTTAGAAACGACATCCGCAAGCGCAGCGCACTCCGCTATACTGCGCTTCACCCCCAGCAGAGTGCCCTCTATCAACTCTACCCTGCCGCTCACGGAATCGGTCAGCGCCAGGTCATCGCCGAAATATACACACGCGTCGCTGGCGATCTGCGCATCGGGCTCAGTGCCATAGTGTATCGCAACGCTGCCGATATTTATTAAATAGCATCTGACCGAGTTATGACGATCGACTTCGATATGCGAGCCGTCCGTGGCCAGCACCGTGAATTCCTGAGGACAATTCGGAGGGTTATACCGCCGATTGAAACCGTGCGCGATGCCCGCAACAGGCCAAGGCGTATTACATGAGGCTATTTTAGTAATCAGGGTATCTGCATCAGCTTCGGCAAAGAGCTTAAGAGCCTGCGCCAGACGGCCCCTCCGCTCCTCACCCTCCAACCCGACTTTAGCCACCATGTCTTCTATCTGGGCGGCAACTTTGGAGAATTCTAACGGCATCAGCAACTCCATGACGACAAGCCGCTACCCCTTGAACTCAGGGGGCGACTTCCAGAATAATTCCCAATCCTCTTTCCCTACTCCCAGATCGGACAACACCCTGTACGGCAACTGAAAGGAGACTCCGGCCTCCCTTTCGATTTTTTTGATATGTCTGGCCAGAACAAAGGTCATCATCTTGGCGTGTTCATAACTCATCCACACGCGCGCAACCGTGTCCGGAACCTTGCCGGGACCCGGTTCCGGCGGGGACTTTCTGAAACTCAATGCCATGCCGTACGGCCCGCCGCTGACGATAAACTGGTCGGAATATACATCAGGTACGCTTTTCTCGTCTTCCGTCATTGTGCCCTCCTGCGATAGGTGGAGTATAGCACAGCAATATGCAATGGGCAATGTAAATATACAGGTCGACTTCGACAACGATTTGCAGGATACATCCCCAAAAAACAAGGCCCCTGTGTGCATCCACACAAGGGCATTAGATTACCAATAACAGCGCAACGATCTTATCTATTGCACAACATCGACCGGCGCAGCCGAACGATTATTTGTTCTTATAATTAGGCTTACGCTTCTCTTTGAAAGCCTTCATGCCTTCCTTGGAATCCTCGGAGGCAAATACCGGCCAGCCTAGCGAATCCTGCTTCTGCAGCGCCTCGGCATACGGCACCGACGCATCGATCTCGCGCAACGTGCGGGTAATAGCCCTTATCGATATCGGCCCGTTCTCGCACATCTGGCGTGCGATCTTCAGCGCCTCTTCCAGCGCCTTCCCCTTGGGAACCACACGGTTAATGAGCCCCCAGTCCATCGCCTCTTTCGCAGGGATATGCTGACCGAGCAATAGTATCTCCGCCGCCCTGCAGTAAGGTATCTGCCGCGGCAGGCGGAATGCTGACCCCGCCATGGGATAGAGGCCGCGGATCACCTCGGTCACGCCGAACTTGGCGTCCTCGGCGCCGACGCGTATGTCGGTGCCCTGCAAAATCTCAGTGCCGCCGGCCACAGCGTAGCCCTCGATAGCCAGTATTATCGGCTTGTTAGGACGATTCTCGCGAAGCAGCGCCTGCCAATGCAGATTGGGCACCTCCTTCATCAAGCGCTGTATCTCTTCCACATTGTCCTCGGTTGACGGCCCGGCCTTGAGGTCCATACCCGCGCAGAACGTATCGCCCTTGCCCGTCAGTACGGCGCAATAGATATCGTTGTCTTCATCCAGAAGCCGCCACGCCTTATACATCCCGATCAGCATCGATGGAGTAAGCGCATTCTTAGCCTCCGGACGATTGAGTGTGACAATAATAATATGTCCTTCCCTCTCGACGGTGCAATTCTTGGTAGTAATACTCAGCTGTTCAGCCATTCGTTCCTCCTGATTCTCTTCGATGTTTACATCCGTCTGTTAACCTTTTCTACAGCCAGGTGGAGTATAGCATAGCGATACGTGGCTGAGCAATCCGCAATTGCCCGGACGCGCGCGGTTTGCTATTATAGTGCCGACGATAGCGATGTGAAGGAACTCTTATGAGCGTTGGACTGGTTTACCACCCGATATATCTGGAACATGACACCGGCCTCCACTGCGAAACTGCATCGCGGCTGACGACTACAATGTCGCACCTCAAAAATGTTGGCACGCTGGATAAGCTCATTCCCATTAAGCCCCAAGCCGCCACGGTAGAACAGATTGCTCGTGTCCACTCCCCTTCATACATCTCCGGCATAGAATCCTTCGTTAAATGCGGCGGCGGATACCTCGACGGCGATACCGTCGCATCCCCTGCCTCCTACGAAGCTGCGATATATGCCGCAGGAGGAGTCATCGCCGCCGTCGATGCCGTCATGTCGAACAAAGCGACCTACGCCTTCGCACTCGTACGCCCGCCTGGGCACCATGCGGTACGCAGTGCATCAATGGGATTCTGCATCTTCAACAATATCGCCATAGCCGCCAGGGACGCCATTGCCAAATACGGACTCGATCGTATACTGATAGTTGATTTCGATGTGCACCACGGCAACGGGACGCAAGATGCATTCTATAGTGAATCCGATGTTCTGTACTTCTCCACACACCAATATCCATTCTACCCAGGAAGCGGCGGCGTCGACGAGATCGGCAGCGGCGAGGGTGAAGGATACACGGTGGACGTTCCCATGCCGGGCGGCTGCGGCGATGCGGAATACATACGCGCCTTCGAGGAAGTACTCGTGCCTGTGGCAAAGCGTTATAAGCCGCAGCTCATCCTCGTCTCCGCCGGATACGATGCGCACTGGGCTGACAGCATATCGTCGATGCAGGTGACGACTACGGGATACGCAAAGATGGCGGCAATCCTCAAGGATTTGGCGGATGAGCTCTGCTGCAGCAAACTGGTCTTTGCGCTGGAGGGCGGCTATAACATAGAGGCGCTGGCGGAATCGGTGGACGCAACAATCAATGTACTCCTCGGTACACCCAAGGCATACGATACGTTGGGCAAACCACGCAGGAGCTGGTCGCCGCCGGACACAGAGGAGCTATTCCACAGTATAAAAGAGACACACAATCTGCTTTAAGGACCGGGCGCCGGCGGTGAAGGCGGACATGTACCAGGACATTCATCACACTCGTGATCGAATATATATAAAGCTGCCTAACGAGATACTGTCCAGCGCTGGCTGAGAAACTTGATCGCCTCAAAACACGTGGCGCAGACCGCGCCGGCCGCCACACAAATTCCAACATCATTGGCATGCAGAATGTCAAATTTGAACAGGTCACGCAGGAACGGCACATAGACAACCAACACCAGGAAAACGATAGCGGATACAACTATCAACCACAGGGCTTTGTTTTTTGAACGTAAGGTGGATATGATCGTTCTGGATAATGACCGGTTGGTAAATATGAGGCAAATGTTGGCAAAAACCAGCGTGACAAAGGTCAGAGCGCGTGCTTCTCCTTCCGTGTGCCCCAATTGCCGGCTGATTCCAAAGATAGCCAGCGTAATCACCAGGACAACGGCGCCTTGAAGTATGCTCATGATAACCGCCTTACGGCGGAAGAGGGGCTCTTTTCTGTTACGCGGCGGACGGCTCATTACATCTTTTTCCGACTGCTCAGCCTCAAATGCAATAGAACAGGACGGATCGATAATCAGCTCGAGGAATACCACATGCACCGGGGATAGAATCGCAGGCCAGCCAAGGAGAACCGGTAGAAGCGTTAAGCCTGCTATAGGCACATGAACCGCCAGGATATATACCATAGCCTTTCTCAGGTTATCGAAAATGCGCCGCCCCATCCTGATAGCTTTTACGATGGATGAGAAATCATCATCGAGCAACACCAGATCCGCAGCCTCTCTGGCTACATCTGTGCCTCTGCCTCCCATAGCTATGCCGATGTGAGCGGACTTGAGAGCAGGCGCATCGTTCACGCCGTCTCCAGTCATGGAGACAATCTCACCATTCTCCTTGAACCCGTTAACAAGACGTAGCTTCTGCTCCGGCACCACCCTGGTAAAAATGCTCACCGTTTTTATGCACTCTCTAAGCTCACCATCGCTCATTTTGCTGAGTTCGGGGCCGGTGATGACCTTGTCGGAAGGCATAAGGCCGATATCGCGGGCAATGTGCATAGCGGTGCCGGGATAGTCGCCGGTTATCATTACCACACGGATGCCGGCGTTGTAGCACTCTTTAATGGAAGCCGGAACCGTTGGCCGTATCGGATCAGCAAACCCGACAAAGCCAAGGAACTCGAAAGTGAAATCGTGCTGGTCATCGGGCAGAGACGTATGTGTGAAGTGCGCCTTTGCCACGCCCAGAATCCTGAGACCATCGTTTGCCATTACATCTATCTGATTTGCTAGTTCGGACTTCTGTCTTTCATCAAGATGGCACAAGTCGATGATAGCCTCCGGCGCGCCCTTGGCAGCGATGATGTAATCAGCTCCATCCGGGGATTGCCACACGTGTGAGAGGGCCAGTATATTACGCGACAGCGGATACTCCTGCACCAGCGTCCAGTCGTTGTGCAAGTGCTCAGTCAAGTTCAGATAGTGCTCGCCGAGTTCCTTAAGGGCCTTCTCCATCGGATCGAATGGGGTCTTCTGGCTGGCCAGTATGCTGAACTCCACCAGCTGGTGAAATATTTCCGGGGGCGCCTCTTGCGTATTGAAATCAATGCTAAAAAACTCGCCATCCGCGTAAATCCTGCTCACCGACATGCGGTTCATCGTCAGCGTCCCGGTCTTATCCACGCACAGCACCGTGTTGGCCCCCAGCATCTCGATTGCCGGCATGCGGCGCGTCAGCACATGGTTGCGCGAGATGCGCCATGCGCCAAGGGCGAGGAAGACGGTGAGCACAACCGGGAATTCCTCCGGCAGTATGGCCATGGCAAGGGTAATACTCGCCAGAAGCCCCTTGAGCCACTCGTGCAGCGTGAGACCGTATATAACGAACATGGCCAGACATAGCAAAAAGCCGATCATGGCCAGGTTGCGGACGATGCGCCGGGTCTCTTTCTGGAGCAACGTATCCTCCGGCTCTATTGTCTGCAGCGATTTGCCTATCTTGCCGAATTCGGTGTGCAAGCCGGTGCATGCCACCCTAGCAAGCCCCATGCCGCTAACCACCAGCGTACCCGAATAGATGAATGGCGAGTTATCGCCACCGGGACGTCCCATCTCTACATTGCCTTCACATTCAAGCTTTTGCACAGGAACGGATTCACCGGTGAGAAGCGATTCGTCTGTCTTTAAGTTGCTGCAGGCCAGGACAATGGCATCGGCAGGCACACGGTCACCTTCGGCCAGGAAGACAATGTCATCACAGACGACCTCCCTGCCGGCTATCCGCTTGCTCTCACCACCACGTATCACCAGAGCGCGCGGGCTGGAAAGGTCTCGCAGCGCCTCAAGCGTGCGTTCCGTCTTCCGCTCCTGATAAATGGTGATACCGATGATGACGAAGACGAAGAGAAGAAGCAAACAGGCCTCTTCCTTATCGCCGAGCAACATGTAAATCGTGCCGCTTATGATAAGGAGCAACAGCATCGGCTCGCGTATGACTTGAAGTGCAATAGCCCAGAAACTATGTTGCTTGGCAGAGGGAATTTCATTGTAGCCGTCGCGCGCCAACCTGGCAGCAGCCTCTTGCTCGGAGAGGCCGCTGACGCCGCTCAAATTGTTCAGATCGTACTTGTCAGCCAACAAGGCTCCTTCTTAACGATGTTGCAATTGATATTTAGGTTAGTTCGTTCCTGCGGTCCGTCAAGTATGTTGGGTATAAAAAAACCCGCAGGAAGCTCAGTCCCGCGGGTCTCATCCCACTGCAATGATTGTCAGCCCGGCTCTCTCTTGCATGAAGAGCGCCTGTTCCAAGCAAAATTATTCTATCGTGAGCTGTCCGACATTGTCAAGCCTGCACATTACAACTAAGGCGCTGAGAACATCGAACAGAGATACAACTGTACGATCCTCTACCCCTTGGCAAGCGCACGACGAGGGTTCAGCCGTTCCAGAATACGTCCCAGCGAACCCTTTTCCCACTCGATAAGCAGTGTGCTGGCTATCGCTATAGAGCTGTAGGTACCAATTATTACACCAACCGTTAGTATTATCATGAAGTCACGAACGGTCTCACCACCCAGAGCGAGAAGTGCAATACAGACTAACAGCACAAGCAAGCTGGTATTTATGTTACGGCCGAGGGTTTCAGTAATGCCGCGATTGAAAGTTTCCTCAATAGAAGCGCCGGGGTTTTTCAGATAATTCTCGCGTATTCTATCGAACACAATAATTGTATTATTTATACTGTATCCAATCACTGTCAGTATGCCTGCGATGAACATCATGTTCACTTCAAGCGAAAAAGCATTGCCCAGGACAGCATATAACCCGAGTACTACTATGATATCATGCAGCAAACCTATTACAGCACAAACACCGTAACGGACAGAGTGCACCAGCTTTCTGAAAGCAAATGCAATATATATGATCATAGCAATAGATGCGATAATGATGGCGATAGTGGCATTCCTTGCTATAGATGTTGAAAGGCTGGCAGATACGTCATATGAACTGGGTATATCAAGAGTCCCGAATTTCTGTTCCAATGTCGTGCGTATCAGCTCTATTTCACTGATAGTTTGACCTGTAGCCGGGTCCTGTACCGACTCCTGCAACTTGTTCAAACGGATGATGAATTCATTGCCCTCAGCCTTTTGAATGACTGCCTCGCTATGCCCTAAGCCTGCCATCTCGGCCAGTAGTTCTGCCTGCGTCACATTCTCACTATCGAAGGTCACCGTAAGCACTGAACCGCTGGTGAACTCGATGCCCCACGCGAGCCCGAAAGGGCCAACGGGTAGTATGAATATAATACAGATGAGCGTCAAAATCCCCGACGCTATAAAGAACCATTTTCTTTTTCCCATGAAATCTATCACGTATCTCTCCTATGGATGGAAAAGTTTTACATTCTTTGCCAGAGGGGTGAATACTAAGGCCCGCATGAATACCCTTGTCACTATAATCGCCGTTAACATGCTGACTAGTATGCCAATGCCCAAGGTTAATCCAAATCCTTTTACCGGAGCGGCGCCCAGGACATCACCAAACCAGAATAGTATAATACATGTTATCAGTGTAGTGACGTTGCTGTCACGAATTGCCGGCCACGCGCGGCTGAATCCTGTCTCGACGGCCGCTCCCAGCGACTTCCCCGCCCGCAATTCCTCCTTTAGCCTCTCGAAAATAAGTACATTCGCATCTACCGCCATACCTATAGACAAAACTACAGCAGCTATTCCTGACATGGTTAAAGTTACCGGTATCAGTTTGAATATCGCCAGCATAATAGCCCCGTACACCAGCAAAGCCAGGCACGCCATTAAGCCGGATATCTTGTAGTAAACGACCATGAACACAACTATAAGTGCCAGACCGATAATGCCAGCCATCAGCCCCTTCTCCAGCGAATCTGCTCCCAGTATAGGATCGATCTTCTGGGTTCTTACCTCGTTCAGTGTGATCGGCAAAGCGCCAGTGTTAAGCTGGATTGACAGCCTCTCTGCTTCATCCAGCGACATGCCCTCAATGATGCCTTTAGCCCCAATCTGAGACTGCACGTTAGGATATGATATAAGATCATTGTCTAGAAAGATACCCAGTGGCTTTCCTATTAGACGCCCGGTTATCTGGGAAAACAGTGTTGCCCCATCCTCATTCCACTCGAACTGCACTACAGGCTCACCGGTATCCTTAACACTTATATAGGAATTGGGCAGGAGATACTGGCCAGTCAAAGCGTATTCCTCGCCATCAATCAGCCCTATGGCAGGTGTCCACTGGTTAATTACACTTTCTCCTGCTAAGTGATTGTAGGCAAAACCGGGTGTAATGTTAAATGTACTATTTACACTATCTATATCAACTATCGTCTGCATTTCGCCAGTGCTGGTTGTCCCTATACCAAAGACATCACCTGCACCGAAGCCACTGGTGCTGGCAACAATCATTGTATTATCGCTGACGTTAACAGAACCGACCAGCGAGGTGTTTATTGAGGTTGCCTGTTCACAGAAGCTAAGCACTGCAGTCGCGCCCACCAGGCTTTTTGCCCCCTCGATATCGGCAAAACCAGGCAACTGAACCACAATACGATCAGGGTTCATTGTATAGATGTCCGGCTCCCCCACGCCCCATTCATTGACACGTTTTTCGATAATATTCTTGGTTTCCTCGAGGCGGCCTGCATTATCTGCTGCTGACTCATTGCCGAATTCAGCCTGATATTCCAGATATACGCCGCCCTTCAGGTCCAACCCCAGCGTCATGCCGTGACGCCCGAAGATATCAGTCACGGCTACCACCGATACCGAGAAAACGAATAGAACAATAACGATCGCTAAAGTAATAATATTTCTTCTACCCATACTACCTTTACCTTACCTCAACTTTACGAACATATCAACCGCTGTACCAACAGCAGCGCTTCTTCCTTAGTAGTTACCTCTCCTGAGGACTGCGCCTCGCGAACAGCCTCCAGCAGCCTGCCGATCTCCGGCCCCGGAGTCATGCCGTATTTATCGATTATATCATTTCCATCGATCAGTTTCTGTGGTTTTGTGACGCTATCTACCTTGAACCGCTCCTCAATGACATATCTTAATGTATCTGCATGCTCACGCCATTTATCATACTCTATCATGGGTCCGCGCGCAGCCAGATGATCAGCCAGATTCAGGAAAATCGTATCGATGGCTATATCTCCGGTATCTCTAAAGTATCGATATATGGCATGCCGCGTTGGAAGCTCATTATCGCGTGCCAGCTGTCCAGGGCGCAGGTGATGCTCCACCATTCCGCACGCCATTTCCCTCTCGCGAGCGCTGAATTTCAGGCGTTCCATTATACCGCGAACGACCCCAGCCCCCTCCTGAGAATGGCCAAAAAACCGCATCCGGCCCGACTCCTCGAACACCCTTGTCTGCGGCTTCGCGATATCGTGAAGCAGCCCGACGAGTTTCAGCAATATCACCCTCTGGCGCCCACCGGCAACTTCTTCCTCAAAATATTCCTTGAGCGCCAGCGACCATGGCGATAGAGACAAAATATCGTTGCTGAAATATTTCGATCCCTCGATATGTAGCAGGAACTCTATTGCAGCAACCGTCTCAAACGAGTGCTGCAGCACGTCCCAGTAATGCTCCTTGGGCTGCTCGGCGTCCCTGGTATTGGCAAGCTCGGGAAATATAACCATCAGTAAACCGAGCTCATCCAGCAAACGCAGCCACTCAACCGCCTTTGGAGCAGCTATTATTCGACACAGTTCATCACGCACCCTCTCTGCGGAAATCTGTGCGATGAGCATATGATCCCGTTCAATCTGTGCCAGTGTCTCCGCATCGAGCGTAAAGCCGAACTCAGCAGCAAGACGGACGGCGCGCAGCAGACGCGCAGGGTCCTGCTTGAAAGAATCCTCGCTTATAGAACGTACGACGCGCGATTTGATATCATTGCGCCCGCCAAATGGATCGATAATATTGCTATTAAGATTGGGGATATCATTGAGGCTGACCGCCATTGCGTCTATTGTAAAGTCACGCAGCGCCAAATCCTCCGTTATGCCCCCGCGCATCTTGGCAAGGTCAATGTGAAGCGGCGCCTCGTCATACAGTGCTACCCGGACTATATCGTTAGCCTCATCCAGTGGAATAAACTTGCCATTCAGGCCGCTGGCGAAATCACGTCCTATATCCAAAGGAGATGCTCCGACCACAATGTCGATATCATCACTCTCGCGCCCCATTACCGCGTCACGCACAGTGCCGCCTGCAAGGTAGCCCTCGATGGAATGCTCGTCGAGCAGCTCCTTGACCCTTGTTATTACCTTCATCATTGCTTCTTTCAAAGATGGGCGCTACCTAAATCTCCGGAGTATCTTCTTCCGTCTCTATTTTCTCCAGTTTTTCCGGGCTCTCAAGGTGGTCTATATAGAGAATACCGTTTAAATGGTCTATTTCGTGTTCCAGAACCTCTGCAAGGAGATCATCCGCCTTTATGCGGAATGCCTTGCCGTTACGATCAAGCGCCTTTACCGTAACTTTCTCCGCGCGTTTGATCTCACCCCTGTAGCCGGGGACGCTGAGGCACCCTTCGATAACTACCCTCTCCCCTGACTTCTTTACCACCTCAGGGTTTACGAGCACGATGACCTCCTCCTCCGGTATCCCTATCACTGCTATCTTGAGCGAGACGCCAACCTGAGGAGCTGCCAATCCTGCACCCGAGACCTCATACAAAGTCTCAATCATATCATCGATAAGCCGGTTTAATGACTCATCAACATGACTGACACGCTTAGCCTTTCGGCGCAACACAGGATCGGGGTACTTCAAAATGGGTAGAACCGACATTATGCCATCCTAATTACTCGCCATATTATAGCGGGCGAACAAACGTATGTCAAAGCAAACTCACTGGATCGATATCTACCGCCCAACGCGGCGGGATGGTCATCTTAGACAGCAGCGACACCGGATCGTCGGCACGCATGACAATCTGCCAGCGATACCGACCGCGAATCCGCCTGACGAACGCCGGAGCAGGCCCTATAAGCGATATTGATATGCCCCACGAATCAGACTCAGCCTTTAGCCGACGGTACATCGCATCAGCCTCTTTGCGACAAAGCTCATCATCTGTATCGGTGTATATCAGACGCGCCAGCCGACTAAAAGGAGGGTTTTGATATTGGCGGCGCAGGGATATCTCCTGATCATAGAAACAACTGTAGCCTCCCCTGGATACACAAGACACAGCGTAGTGTTCCGGCAAATAACTCTGCACAATAACCTGGCCACCGATGGAGCCTCTGCCCGCCCTGCCTGCAACCTGAAACAACAATTGGAATGTACGCTCAGCCGACCGAAAATCCGGCAGGTTGAGATTGATATCCGCATTGATTACGCCGACGAGCGTGACCAGGGGGAAATCCAATCCTTTTGCGATCATCTGCGTTCCTATAAGGATATCAGCCTCGTGCGCCATGAAGCGTTCCAGAATTTCCTCGTGCGAGTATTTAGTGCTGATTGAATCACGATCCCAGCGCATGAGCCTCGCTTGCGGATAGAGAAGATTTATCTCCTCCTCCACCTTCTGCGTACCCAAACCTAAGAATTTAATACGGCTGCTCTTACACTCAGGACAGGTCGAAGGCAATCTTCGGTGATCGTTACAATGGTGGCAAACTAAATCCTCGGCGGCGGAGTGATATGTCATAGATATATCGCACCTCTTGCACCTCAGCACATATCCGCAATCACGGCACTGCACAAACGTCGCGGTCCCCCTGCGGTTCAGGAACAGAATCACCTGCTCCTTATCCGCTAACGCCTTGCCGATGGCAGATCCCAGCGAACGACTGAAAATGCTGCGGTTGCCCGATTTCAACTCTTCGCGCATATCGATAATTTTTACCTGCTTCTCCCCTTTGGCAATGCGCTCCGGCAGTTCGAGCAGTCGATATTCCCCCAGCCTGCTGCGATGGTAGCTGATGACATCAGGCGTAGCACTACCCAGGATAACCACCGATCCCGTGAGTCTCGCCAGCTCGATGGCAACATCCTTGGCATTGTAACGCGGCGACTGCTCATGCTGCTTGTAAGTCCACTCGTGCTCCTCATCCACCACGATAAGCCCCAGGTTTGGCTGAGGCGCGAACACGGCGCTGCGCGGGCCTATAACTACATCGAACTCGCCTTGCTTTATGCGCCACCACTCATCAAACTGCTCCCCCATGCTGAGCTTGCTGTGCAGTACCGCTATCCTTCCAGGAAACCTGGCAGCGAATCTCGCAACCGTCTGCGGAGTGAGCGCGATCTCCGGGACCAGTACAATGGCTTTCTTACCCACCGCCATTGTCTGTTCCAGGGCACGAAGGTAAATCTCGGTCTTTCCGCTGCCGGTAACGCCATGTAACAGAAAGACTTCAGGTTTTTTTGTTGTTAAGATTGTGGGTTTTATATCCCTCCAGACACCCTCCTGCAGCGGGGTGAGCTCGGGAGCTATATCCAACTGAAAATTACGATGCGCCAAAGGGTCCCTGTAGACCCTAACCTTATCAACAAATATCAACCCTTTCTTCTTCAGTTCCGCCACAACCGTGCCGGTAAATCCAAAACGTCTTACCATATCGACAGACAGATACGGGCTGGCCCTGAGAAAATCAAGAAGCCCGGCCTGTTTGTAAGCCCTGTTCTCTTTGCGCAGGCGATCAGCCTTACACTTGGCCTCTTTTGCTTCCACGGCCAGACGGATATAAGATGACATTTTGGGATTAACTTTGGGTTCTCCCAGCTTGTAAGTCTTATCCAGCAGCCCTTTTTGAACAAGTTGTTTAATGACAGTAGAAGATTGACGCTTACCGATAGTTTTTTCGATTTTCTTCAAATCGATACTGGAACTGCCAATGAGATCGAGAACTTCACTCTCATCCGGAGTAAGAGGAGATGCGATACTTGCATTAACATTTGAAATAGCTGTTAAATAAGTGATAACCCTGCGCTCGAAGCCGGGGGGAGTCATTAAGGCAACGGCATCGGATATAGAGGAAAGATAATGATCGCTTATCCAGCGGGCAAGCTTGATATGCGTTGGAGAAATAATCGGCTGCGGGTCCAGGAACCCTTTTATCTCCCTTGTATCTTCTACAGAGGGAATCTCCGACAGTTCAACGACGATGCCCTGCGCAACTTTAGGCCCGAACGGCACTTCTACAGCGTGGCCAACCTCTACGGACATATTAGAAGGCACAGCGTAACTGAATATCCTGCGCTGTGCCCCAGGGGAATTGACCACTACTTCGGCGTAATGCATCCCCTAATGCCAATCAGCAAATGTTTTTACTGCGCGGGCTGCGCGGGCTGTTCGGACTGAGCTTCCTTGTCCTTAGGCCTTTTCTCGGCGATGCGCGCCTTCTTTGCGGTGAGCCCACGAAGGTAATAAAGCCTGGCGCGCCGTACCTTGCCATGCTTCAAAACCTCAACTTTATCGACCGATGGTGAAGTAAAGAAGAACGTCCTTTCAACGCCAATTCCATAGGCCACACGCCTGACGGTAAAGCTGGCATTCGCTCCGCCCTTCTTAACCTTGATCACTACACCTTGGAACATCTGGTTCCGTACTCGTTCACCCTCGACGATCTTGATGGCAACCTTTACCGTATCGCCGGAACTCAACGCCGGGATATTGGCATTCGGTTCAACCTTGATAAGCGTATCCATTATTCTTCCTCACTTCTTAGCCGAGCCAAGAACTCTTTATCTTTCTTACTAAACACCGCACGCTCCAGCAAATCTGGGCGCCTTTTCGCCGTCCTACGTAGCGACTGCTCCCTGCGCCATCGGGCGACTTCCGCATGATTCCCCGAAAGCAGAACCTCCGGAACCTCCCAGCCTCTGAAATCCTGCGGCCTGGTATATTGAGGATATTCCAGCAGCCCCGTGGCATGCGAATCCTCCCCCGCCGACTCGTCAGATCCCAGGACTCCGGGTATCTGACGCGCCACTGCATCCACCACAACCATTGCAGCGAGCTCCCCGCCGCTCAGTACATAGTCCCCTATGCTTATCTCATCCGTGGCCAGATGCTCCCTCACACGCTCATCAACACCCTCGTAGTGACCACAGATAACTACGAACTCTTCATAACCCGCGATCTCCGCAGCGATGCGCTGGTTAAACAAACGCCCCTGAGGCGTGAGCAAAATCACCGGGATATCCCTCTCCCCCCTCACCATTTCCACCGTCTCGAATACCGGCTCCGGCTTGAGCACCATCCCGGGTCCGCCGCCATACGGAGCGTCATCTACTACATGATGCTTATCCGAAGTGCAGTCCCTGATATTATATATCGATATGTCAACCAGCCCCCGCTCAACCGCCCGCTTAATTATACTTTCATTGAAAGGTCCCGTAAACATATTGGGGAAAAGAGTCAAGATATGTATATGCATTATATTCTCTCTCCCCAACCACTATCATTATTATTTATGCGATTTATCCGCACAATCCCCCGACTGGCCCCTGAGCGTCTCGACGGCGTGATTGAACGCCGGAGAAACCACTTCAAGGCACTCACGAACCGCTTTCGGGCTGCCGGGCAGATTTATTATTAAGCTTCTTTTCCTGATTCCGCTCACCGCCCTGCTCAGCACCGCCATAGGGGTCTTCTTCAGGCTCTCCGCTCTCATCGCCTCGGCGAAACCCGGCACTTCTTTATCTATAATCGCGAGGGTCGCTTCAGGCGTTACGTCGCGCGGGGTCAATCCTGTGCCACCGGTAGTGAGTATCAGCTCGATCCCCTCTCCATCCACCCACTCCACCAGCTTCGCGGAAATAATCTCCCTCTCATCAGGAACAATTTCGTATTTTAACACATGCGCATCAAGAGCGGCAAGGATTTGTTTTATTACCTTGCCGCTCTCGTCTATTCTCTCGCCCCGCGAGCCTTTATCGCTGATTGTCAGTATGCCTGCGCTAAACATCGGCTATTCCTGCCAGCTGAATCCAACCTCCATAATACTACCATTGATACCTAGATATTCTATCATCACTACATCGATAGGCTCCATGGACTGGTAAAGCAACAAGTCGACGGTATACATCTCACCGGGAACCAATGGCCCTTGCTGAGACTCCCGATCACCGAGTGGCATAACGGCACATGATTCATCTGATGTTTCGAAATGCAAGCCATAAAAGTCAGTGCTCTGCCCATAATATTGTGGATTTAAAGTCAGACTCACTTTCCAAACCTGGCCGTCAAACCAATGAACCACTGATGACTTCATGGTATTATCCACGACACCGTCACCGACACGCCAGCTTGCTGTGCTGCCTATTGGATTGTGGTTCTGGTCAGTCAGGCATATGGTGATGCACTCAGGAACCCCGGCGCCCGGAGGAGTTGATACATTAAATGTATATGTTGTGCAAGGCACCAGCGGAGTTTCAAAATATTCGCTCCCCAGACACACGCCGCCGGACCAGAAATGAATGTCATAGACGTTTGATCCGTTAGGGAAGTAAGTTGGGA
Source organism: Dehalococcoidia bacterium (assembly GCA_041653935.1). GTDB lineage: Bacteria > Chloroflexota > Dehalococcoidia > E44-bin15 > E44-bin15 > JAYEHL01. The sequence continues at coordinate 671,965 of JBAZEO010000001.1, forward strand.
GGAAATGTATATCTACCGTAAATCCGCCTCCCGCAGGATTAGCCTTATGAACGGCATGAACACCTGTGACAACAGGCCCGCCGGAGCATGGCTTGGGGGTTGGCGTCGGCGTCGCACTAGCAGTCGGCGTCGGAGTGCCGTCAGCCGGAATCGTTACTGGAGGAGTCTGTCCGGGGATCGTACCGGTTGGAGTGGGAGTAACGGGGGGAGGCGTCGGGGTCGGGGTCGGATTCCACGTCGGGGTCGGAGTCGGAGTAGGAGTAGGAGTTGCATTAGCATAAGGAGAGACCGCTATGGCATAGTCGATCTCGACCTGCACCGGCAGATTGGCATTGTACGCTCCCTGATAGTTCATCAGGTCGGCGGCCCAGTTCTGTCCGACAAAGTTTGCCACATCGAAACCATCGGCATAGCTGTCAAACTTCCATAAACCTCCCGGGCTGTCCGACTCGCTTATATTAAAGATGTCATGAGATACGTATTGCGCATCGTTGTGCACCGATGAGTTATGGGGATAGGTATGCGCGGCAGGAACCCTGCCCGGGTTGCCGGCTTCAGCGTTATCGCGATACGGATCGCTTACGCCGAGCTGACTTGTATCGGTATTAACGCCGGCGCATGTCACATAGTGCCCCCCCACACGAACCCACTCCCCCTGACTGTCATGAGTGGGATCCGTCTGCAATTGCCAGAATCCGAGAAGCAATACCACATCTTGACATCTCTTAATCTCCCCCGCTATCCAATCGAATTCCGGACTCTTCACAACGTGAACATAGTATTCGTCATCTAATCCTTTATCTATTAGATACTGATTAATGGCATCTTCCATATCCTCTATATACGTGCCGGCATGGTCATCACCTGTTTTCTGACCGTCGGTATCCATTCTCATCGCCAAATCATCTACAAACGGTATCACATTCTGTGTATCATGATCGTCCCACAGGGCTGCACCCACCGGGCTATATGATTGAACAAGAGGATATCCATCGTTAACAGTCGGCGGCGCTACCGGATTCGGCTCCATCTCGGAATCGAACCACCACAGCGAATTAGCCATTGCCACGGGGCCGCAGTAAGACCAAGTGGGAGCTGCGGCAGTAAGTGACCAGTCATCCTGCTTCTGATCAAAGTCAGGCATCCCGCTGAGAGCATAATCTATGAAACCACCAGGCTTCCAATACCACCCAGTCCCTTCTATCTGCATCGGAGTTGGTGTCGTCTTCTGGTCTCCACCACCCGTACATGCTACCAATGCCATGCTCAGAACAGCAATTAATACTACAAGGCTAAATATTTTGGGATAAGTTTTCATATTTTCTTCCCTCACAACCATCTGACATTCAAAGCTGAGCTAGCTTCAAATGCTTTCGAAACGTATGCGAAATGATAGCACAAAGGCACCAAATTGTAAACAAAATTGGAGTCAAAAACACCAGTTAAAGACCAGTTTTCTATTTCCTTGTCTAAAAGTATTGACAAGAAGTGGGAAGAAGTGGTAAGGTTTGGCATAAAATGGAAAATAGATAATAATTAGTTGATTAAATTAAAGGTTTCAAACAAAGTGATTTAAAGCTAAAACAGGGAATTAAGGATTTCAGAGGGTTAACAAGAACATGTTTTCCGGCGAGTACGAATACAAAATCGATGCCAAGGGCAGGGTATCAATCCCGCCCAAGTTCCGCAGCCAGTTTGCGGACGGGATCGTACTGAACAAAGGTGTAGACGGATGCATCGATGCCTATCCCCTGTCGGCATGGAATGAAGCGACAAATCAATTCCAGTCGCTGCCGATCGTCCGCAACGAGAAGTCACGACGTATGAGCCGTATATTATTTTCATCTGCATTTAACATGGAGCTGGATGAGCAGGGCCGAATAATGTTACCGCCGGCACTTAGACAGCATGCCGCAATAAAAGATAGTTTAGTAATCACCGGAGTCAGTAACTATCTCGAGATCTGGAGCAAAGAGTCGTGGAACAAAGAACAAGCCTTAATGCGCAAGGAAGCCTGGCAGATTTTTGAGAGCGCGGAGAGTCACAAATGAGTTCGCACATCCCAGTTCTCCTAAATGAAGTTATGGATGCACTTCAGGTGAAGCCGGATGGGCATTACGTCGACTGTACGCTCGGTGCAGGCGGACACAGCGCTGCCATACTGGAAAGAGGCGGACGAGTCCTAGGCATAGATATCGACCCTCAGGCTATCGATGTGGCTCGCAATAAGCTGGCCAGCTACGGTGAGAGAGTTAATTTAATCAACAATAGTTTTGAAAACCTGGAAATCATCTGTTCAAAAACTAATTTCAGCCCGGTAAACGGCATCCTTTTCGATCTGGGGATGTCTTCCCTTCAAATATCCGACCCCGAAAGAGGATTTAGTTTTCAGAGGGAAGGTCCTTTAAAGATGTGTTTTAATCCATCAGAGGAATTAACCGCAGAAATAATAGTTAACGATTTCCCTGAAGATGAAATAGCCAGGATCATTAAGCAATATGGTGAGGAGTCAAGGAGTAAAGCGATAGCCAAGGCTATTGTTTCAAATAGACCGATCAGTACTACAACCCATCTGGCTGCAATAGTATCTAAGGTGGTTGGATTTCATGGCAGGATACATCCCGCCACAAAAACCTTTCAAGCCATTCGTATTGCGGTAAATCGAGAGTTGGAACGTATCCAATCTGCGTTAAAGCAAGTAGTTAATATCCTTATTGTAGGGGGGCGGCTGGTAGTTATCAGCTTCCACTCTCTGGAGGACCGCCTGGTAAAAGACTTTATGAGAACGGAATCCCAGGAATGTATCTGCCCTCCAAGAACGCCTGTATGTATATGTAATCATCACGCCAGATTTAAATTAATCACAAAAAAAGTGATTGTGGCCTCAAGCGCCGAGGTTGCAGCAAATCCCTTGAGCCGAAGCGCAAAGATGAGGATAGCCGAGATGATTTAGCGTCTCCGAGGAGGCGCTTAGTTTTTTTAGATATATAAAATTTAAAACTAGGGGGTGACACGATGGCATGAGAGCGATTTGGGACCGGAGCAGCAAATTTTTTAAAAAAAGGAGGAGGTAATGGCAAAGAAAAAACAAATAATATCATGTATCGATGTGGGGACCACCAAAATCGCCAGCATCATGGCCACCCCTGGGCAAAACGGACTTCAAGTACTGGGGGTTGGGGTTACCCACTCCAAAGGCATGCATAAAGGCCTTGTAGTGAATCTCACTGAGGCAAAAGACTCTATTAGAAATTCGGTGAAGCGTGCGGAGCAAGCCAGCGGATATAAAATGGAATCGGCCTATGTCGGTGTCACCGGCAGACATATCAACTCCCTCAATAAAAAGGGCGTTATATCAATCTCAAGGAATGACCGACTGGTTCGAACCGATGATTTGAAGCGCGTGCTGCAATCCGCTCGAACCTTCACCATCCCGAGTGACCATAAGCTGCTCCATGTAATTCCCCGTGGTTATGCCGTTGACGGTCAAGCCGGCGTGAAAAATCCCGTTGGTATGCACGGCTCAAGGCTTGACGTCGAAACTCATGTCATCACTGCCGCAGTAGCATCTGTCCAGAACCTGGTCAAATGTGTAAGAGGCGCAAACGTCGACATAGATGATCTTGTTCTCGAGCCGCTGGCCAGCTCTGAGGCAGTCCTCCGGGAAGATGAAAGAGATGCAGGAGTGGTCCTTGCCGATATAGGCGGGGGCACTACCGACATCGCTATTTTCAAGGAGGGAAGCATCTGGCACACCGCAATCATACCAGTTGCAGGCTACCAGATCACCCGTGATATAGCCATTGGTCTAGGAATGCCGTTTGAAACAGCCGAGCAGATAAAACGCAAATATGGAAGCGTAATGTCGGTCTCAGACAGCGCGGATGGAAGTGCGGTAAACCTGAACACCAATGGATTTGGGGTCTCATACCAGGACCTCACCGATATCATAAAAGCCAGGGTAGAGGAAATTATCAAACTCATCGCCTTAGAGCTACCTACAAACTTCCAGAGAGAAGTCCCTGCTGGATTAGTTCTTACGGGCGGCTGCGCCAATCTCAGGGGCATAGCTGCTTTAGGGAATGAGTTACTTGGAATACCAGTTCGTATCGGCGTCCCGACAGGCATTTACGGCCTCGCCGATATCCTCCCCGACCCCACTTTTGCTACCGGTGTCGGACTGCTACTCTGGGGCGCGAACCAACAAGAGGGCTCACAGGGCTGGAAAACGCAGGGACTAAGCGAATCTTTTAAACGTTTCGTAGTCCGGATGCGCAATTTGGTAGCCAAGTAATATTAAGGAAAGGTAGTGAAAGGAGGAAAAAATGGCAAAACCAGGATTTGTCCCCAACCCAGCAAAAATTAAGGTTTTAGGACTAGGCGGAGGCGGATGCAACGCCGTTTCCCGAATGGTTCAAGCAGATATTCAAGGTGTCGACTTCATAGGTGTAAACACTGACGCCCAGGCGTTACTGCGCATGGAAGCCCCCACCAGGATTCAGGTCGGCGAGAAGCTCACCCGAGGTCTAGGAGTAGGAGGCGACCACAACATGGGCATGAAGGCAGCAGAGCAGAGCCGCGATGAGCTGCGGGCTGCTGTTGGCGATGCCGACATGATTTTCCTTGCAGCAGGAATGGGCGGCGGTTCCGGCACAGGTATCGCGCCGGTAGTAGCCGAGCTGGCCAAAGAGGCCGGGGCCCTGACGATTGCAGTTTGCACCAAGCCCTTCACATTTGAGGGAGTACACAGAGCGGAAGTAGCTGAGGACGGCATCTCTCGCCTAATAGAAAAAGTAGACACACTGATAACGATACCGAACGATCGCTTGCTAACCCTGTGCGATCAGCGCACCGGCGTGGACATGGCCTTCAAGATGGCTGATGATGTTCTGATGCATGCAGTGCAGGCCATCGCCGAAGTTATCACCGTCCCAGGCATGATCAACCTCGACTTTGCTGATGTCAAGGCAGTGATGAAAGAGGCCGGACAGGCATGGATGTCTATCGGTCATGGCAGCGGTCAACATCGCGCCGTAGATGCCGCTAATGATGCCCTGGCGAGCCCGTTACTGGATGTATCGGTCGACGGAGCAAAAGGCGTTCTGTTCAACGTCACAGGAGGCGACACGCTCACATTATTCGAAGTGAACGAGGCTGCCGATGTCATACGCAATGCCGTGGACCCGGAAGCGAACATCATATTCGGTGTGACATTCGATTCATCGCTGGAAAATGAATTGAAGATCACGATGATTGCCACCGGCTTCAATTCCACATACAAGGGCAAGAAGTTAGTAGGCAAGGATGCAGAGCTACAGAAGCTGATGTCGGGAGAGGATGCCGAATCAGCGCTGGACATCCCAACCTTCTTGCGCAGCCCAATGGCCAAGCGCCAGATGATGGAGAATACCCCGGCACCCGAGCCAAAGAAGAGTGTTTTCCGTCTGCGCAAATAGTACCTGTTTATAATCCCGACCACACTTGGATTATTTGTAAGGCCGTAGGTCAGTAAACGATCTACGGCCTTACTGTTTTTATGTTCAAGCATTGAAAACATAATTCTATCTATTCAACTTCTTCATGAGACGACGAAATTAATATTTGACCACGGTTTAAGGTACCTCTCATCCGACCCACTACGGCTAGATACAAAGTATTGACAAACCACTATATATTGTGGTATCTTTTCCGCACCCCTCAATATGATGTGTCACTTAAGATGAAATGTCCGTATTGCAGTTATAACGATTCTAAGGTCGTGGACTCACGCAATGTCAACGATACTATAAGGCGGCGCCGTGAGTGCTTAAAATGTGACGCGCGTTTTACCACATATGAAAGACTACAAACCACATCTCTTATGGTAGTAAAAAAAGATGGCCGGCATGAAGAGTTCAGCAGGAATAAGCTGACTAATGGCATAAGGATGGCCTGCGCCAAGCGTCCGGTTTCTCAGGAAACAATAGAGCAAATGGTCGATGAAATAGAACTTCAGTTACGGAAATCGGGAAGCGTTGAGGTCCCAGCATCGATAATTGGAGATATCGTTATGGAGCGTCTTCGCAAACTGGATGGGATCGCTTACATACGATTCGCCAGCGTTTATCGCAACTTCACCGACATAGACGAAGTCCGCGCCGAAGCCGATGCCTATGCCAGACAAGCGCCTCTGCAGAATTCCACTACCCAGCTACATTTGTTCGCCGACAGAGAGATCGGCTTGATAGATAGCAATACTTCGATTTCTACTAAGTTAATACGAAAATCTCAGGAGAAGAATAATGGCAGCAAACTCGGCCAGAAAAAACAGCGCACTTCCGTTTCAAAGCAGAATAGCCAATGAGGTGTTCCGCTACTGTGAATCTGAAGGTATATCGGACCGCGGTCTGATGGATCAATTTACGGAGCTTGTGATGCAGCATCTGGAACAGGAATATCAGAGATTCCCAGGGATGGATGTAGACATCCCTGAGTGGCGGCTAGGTCCCGGGGATATTCGAAACGCGTTGAAAAAAGTTATCGCTGAGCAAAACGAGGCTTCAAAAGCTGTAAAGCCGCAGAAGATTGAAACCAAGCATGAAGCCAAGCGTGAAATCAAAGAGAAACCGATTGAAGTAAAACCGGCTGAATCAAAACAAGAAATTAAAAACAAGCCCGAGGAGAAATCTCTTGAAGAAAAACCGGCTGAAACCGTGAAGAAAAGTCCAAAGACAGCCATGCCGAAGAAAAGGAAAACAAAGACAGTTAGAACTAGAATCGCTACTGCTTTAGAGACAGTAAAATTCTCGGAAAACGCGATGAGGGTGCTTGAAAAGAGATACCTGAAAACCGACGAGCAAGGCAAAGCCATCGAGACGCCGCACGATATGTTCAGGCGCGTAGCTCATAACATTGCTTCTGCCGAAATCATATACGGATCAAAAGAGGATGCCGAATATTGGGAGGAAGAGTTCTACCGATTGATAGCAAATCTTGAATTTTTGCCTAACTCCCCTACCCTGATGAATGCCGGCCGCGAGCTGCAGCAGCTCTCCGCGTGCTTCGTCCTGCCGATCAACGATTCAATGGACGGAATATTTGATGCTATCAAATACACTGCTCTCATTCATAAGAGTGGAGGCGGCACCGGCTTTTCATTCTCAAGGTTAAGGCCTGAGGGTGACACCGTTGGTTCCACAGGAAAGGTAGCCAGCGGCCCTGTTTCTTTTATGAAGGTATTTGATGCAGCCACAGATGTCATCAAGCAGGGAGGGATGCGCCGCGGCGCCAATATGGCCATCCTCAGCGTAAACCATCCGGATATAGAGAGATTTATCACGGCAAAGGAAAAGGAAGATACCCTGACCAATTTCAATCTCTCGGTTGCAGTAACCGACGAGTTTATGAAAGCAGCGGAAGCCGGCAGTGACTATAATCTCATTAATCCCAAAGATGGATCGGTATATGGACAGCTCAACGCAAAACACGTTTTCAACACGATTGTTGAGATGGCATGGCGTACCGGCGATCCCGGTCTTATTTTCATCGACCGGATAAACAGGGACAACCCCAATAAAAACCTCGGGGTTATCGAGAGCACAAATCCCTGCGGAGAACAACCCCTGTTACCCTACGAGTCATGCAACCTGGGCTCAATCAACCTGGCCCGTATGGTAAACGCCGAAAAGAAGGGGGTTGATTATGACAAGTTGGGTAAAGCGGTAAAAACCGCGGTAAGATTCCTGGACAATGTTATCGATAAAAACAAGTTTCCTCTGCCTGAAATAGAGACGATGACGAAAAAGACGCGAAAGATCGGATTGGGGATCATGGGATTCGCCGATTTGTTAATAAAGTTAGGTATCCCCTACGATTCTAAAGAAGCTTTAAAGACTGCTGAAAGTGTAATGAAGTTCATTGATGAGACTGCAACCGATGCATCAGTAAATCTTGCAGAAGAAAGAGGTGTTTTCCCGGCATTCGATGGCAGCGAATACGGAATAAAAGGCGGCCCGAGGGTACGAAATGCAACACGCACGACTATCGCCCCGACCGGAACATTGAGCATTATAGCTAATTGTTCGAGCGGGATTGAGCCGCTTTTTGCGCTGAGCTACATACGCAACATTCTGGATGGCGACGCATTAGTGGAGGTCAATCCCTATTTTGACGAGATAGCCCGCAAAGAAGCTTTCTATTCAGATAAACTAATGAAAGATCTGGCCAGTAAAGGAAGCCTTCATGGCATCGACGGTATACCGCCAGCAATAGCCAAGGTGTTCGTCACCGCCCACGACATTAGTCCGGAATGGCATGTTAAGATGCAAGCCGCTTTCCAAAAATACACCGATAACGCCGTCTCAAAAACAATAAACTTCCCTCAGAATGCAACCAAGGATAATATTTCGCAGGCTTATTTGATGGCATATAGCGAGGGCTGTAAGGGAATAACTATATATAGGGATAAAAGCAAGGACAAGCAGGTACTGAATGTTTCAGGAAAACATAAAGAGGAGGCAATCAGGGCTCTCGCGCCCAGAAAGCGGTCACGAGTTACCAATGGGGTTACGGAAAGGGTGGCCACCGGCTGCGGCAACATCTACGTGACCGTCAACTCCGATGAGCACGGCATCTGCGAAGTATTCTCCAGCCTTGGCAAAGCAGGCGGCTGCGCTTCGGCACAACTAGAATCCACATGCAGGCTAATCTCCCTGGCATTGAGGTCAGGTGTGGACGCTTCCGCAGTGGTCAAACACATTCGCGGCATAAGGTGCCCATCGATCGCCTGGGAACAAGGCCATTCAATACTCTCCTGCCCTGATGCTATAGCCAGTGTGCTCGGAAATAGGATAGGCCTTGATAGTGACAAGACTGCCATTGACAGTATACCTAAGAAACTTATTAATGAGGTTAATTCCACGCCCACAGTGAATATGGGGGGCCAGTGCCCTGATTGCGGAGGGTTGTTGGTGTATCAGGAGGGATGCCAGATTTGTCACAGTTGCGGCTATACAAAATGCAGTTAGAAGTGAGGGGTGTATAATGCCTAATGATGCCTATATCATTCTGGGTATGGCTGGTTTTTTCTTTCTAATGTTCGCAATTGCGTTCTTAAGAGCCAATGCCGATGATAGAAAGATCGATGACGCTATCTCTCAGCGTAAAGACGTAAAAGGCTTCGGCTCTTTTCACGTTGAAAGCAGTTCTCTGCGTATCGGCGGCTGGATTTGCCTTTTGATAGCAGTTGTATTATTCATAATGGGCGTCGCGTTCCTAGCTACTCAATGAGGAGGGAATATTGGCACAAAAGAATGACCATCTCACAAAAGATAAGGCACAGTCTCTAGAACAGCTCCAGCAAAAGATGGACAACCTGGACCAGCGCCTCGACGATATCGATACCACGGTCAGTGCTATCGCCGAGCGAGCGATGTCACGACCGATCAATCTGACAATGACCTGCCCCGGCTGCGGCAAAGTTATTGAGATCGCCATTGTAGGCAACGGGAAAATGATCCGGCAACCGTGATTGCGTGACATGAACGGAGATAATCCATCTCGATTATGGCTCTCCCAGGAGCAAGGTACAACCATCAAGGATTGGGGTGGAAGGATACCAATCGCTTTAATATTCTCCAACACATACCATGTAGGTATGTCAAGCCTCGGGTTTCAGACGATATACAATCTGCTAAACAGCTACAGCAATATAGTATGTGAACGTGTATTTCAGAAGGGAAACGGCAAAAGCATCGAATCAGGACGGCCATTAGATGATTTTGCGTTCCTCGCGTTTTCCATATCCAACGAATTGGATTACTTCAATGCAGTGGAGATACTGGCTTCAAGCTCCATACCCCTGCAATCAACCGAGCGAGGCCCCTCACATCCTATAATAATATCTGGAGGGCCCTGCATCACGGCAAACCCAGAGCCGCTGGCTCCTTTTTTCGATGTGTTCGCTATCGGAGAAGGCGAGGTTGTTCTGCCTCCATTGATCAAAGCCATAACCGAAATGGCAGGAGAGAGCCGCGACGCATTATTAAAAGCAATTTCCAAGATTAACGGGATGTATGTACCGCAATTCCACAGCGGCGAGCCGGTAACCAGGCAATGGTCACGCAATATAGATGATTTCGCTACAACCTCCGCTATATTAACCCCGAATACCGAATTCAGTAATATGTACCTGATCGAGATCGCACGCGGCTGCCCCTGGGGCTGCCGCTTCTGCCTAGCCGGCTACCTGTTCCGACCGTTCCGCTTCCGCTCTGCAGCTAACCTGTTAAATCAGTGTAAACAGGGGCTTGAGCTCACTCATAAGGTCGGCCTTCTCGGAGCCTGTGTCTCAGACCATCCCCAGATCGATGAGGTGGTATCGCAACTGCGCAAGATGGGTGCGGGCATCTCTGTCAGCTCGCTCCGCGTGAAGCCGATATCGGACGCAGTGCTGAAAGCATTAAAGGAAAGCGGAACAGAGAACCTTACGATGGCACCGGAAGCGGGTTCGGAAAGGCTGCGCCGCGCAATAAACAAGGGCATCGATAGGGAAGATATAATGTCAGCTGCGAGCAAGATTATCGACACAGGTTTCCGTCAATTGAAGCTGTATTTCATGATCGGGCTGCCCACGGAGACGGAGGATGACATAGAAGAAATAATCGAATTGGCATTCGAAATAAAGAAACTAACGGAGCGCAGGCGTTCAGGCTGCCATATTATTCTGACAATTGAGCCATTCGTGCCTAAGGCAGGAACACCTTTCCAATGGCTTCCCATGACCGGACAGAAAATATTAAACAAGCGTCTTTCGTATCTCAAACGACAGCTGGAAAGAAAGGGAATAGAGGTCAGGTCTGAGAGCGTCTCGTGGGCCGTCGTCCAGGGCGTGCTCTCGCGCGGCGACGGCAGGCTGGCCCCGGTGCTGACCAAAGTAGCGAAGGATAGAACGCTTTCCACATGGCGCCAGGCTTTAGCGGAGTACGCCCTTGATGCCGACTACTACACCCGCAGGGAGATACCATTAAAGGAACGTCTGCCGTGGAGTTACATCGATTCCGGCATCAAGAACGACTATCTGGAAACGGAGCTGGACAGGGCGGGTTGCGATAAACCGACTCCCCCCTGCCCTATTGCTACCGAATGCCACAGGTGCGGGGTCTGCTGAGATGGACATTGCCAGCAACATAAAAGAAGTAAGGGAACGCATCGCCGATGCGGCAGCCCGGGCAAGACGGAATCCCAGTGAGGTTACAATTATCGCTGTAACCAAATACGTGGATGAGTCTGCCATACAAACAGCTGCCGAGGCCGGCATAGAACACTTCGGGGAGAACCGCGTACAGGATGTTCAACGCAAGATTTTACGATTGCCCGGCTCCGGGTTATGCCCTACCTGGCACATGATTGGCCACCTGCAACGCAATAAAGTCCAGACAGCTTTGAAAATTTTTGATATAATTCATAGCATCGACTCGGTACGACTGGCACAGACGATAAGCGCACAGGCGGAGAAGATTGTTCCCGTCCTGCTGCAGGTCAACATAGCCGAGGAAGAGACAAAGGGAGGATTTCAAAAGAACGAATTGCATGAAGCGGTAGCGGAGATATCCAAGCTGCCGCATCTGTCGATCAAAGGGTTGATGACTATCGCTCCAATGGTCGATAAACCGGAGGAAGTGCGCCCTGTATTCAGAGAACTGCGCGAACTGCGCGACTCTTTCGGCTTTGAACACCTCTCTATGGGAATGAGTAACGACTTTGAAATCGCCGTGGAGGAAGGAGCCACGATGGTACGGCTGGGCCGTATCATATTCGGTGAACGTCGATAAACTAATTTCTCAATTTGAAAGGGGGACTTAATAATGGATGCATCGAAAAGAGATCTTGTATTACAACTGGGACGGGTAACTTCACCTGAAACATTCATATGGGACCTGGAGGCCATAGGTGAAGTATCCGTCAAAACACAGCGCCTGGGCGCAGAATTCCTCGCCGGCGGAATGTGCACATTCGCTACGATCACATTAAGTAAAGCAAAGCTTAATGAAGTAATCGAAGCTGTAAATAAACATATAAAAAGATTGAAGAAGGGTGCTGAAGATGATGTGGTAATCCTTCTGGCTGGAAACATCAAAACCACATCGGAAGAGATAAAATTCGCCGATGTCAGATGTAAAAGGCAGATATCATTAAAAGACAAATCCCCGGAGAAGGTTAAAGACTTGATGGTAGAAGCTCTGGCGGAGGCTGCGTGAAAATAACTCTCATAGGCGGAGGCGCCATGGGGGAAGCAATGATCCGCGGCATCCTGGCCAAAGGATCGCTTTCCCCGCAAGACATCAGCGTATGCGATATCGACACCTCACGCCTGGAAACCCTCAAGAGAACTTACCACATTAAACCCGGCAAGAATTACGAATCGGCGCTTAAAGATGCGGAACTCGTAGTCCTTGCTGTAAAACCTCAGAGCCTGCCCAATCTCCTCCCTGACCTCAAAGGAACACTCAGAAAAGGCCAACTTGTGCTTTCCATCATCGCCGGAGCAAATATCAATACTATCGCCAAGGGCCTCGACCATAAACAGATAGTCAGGGCTATGCCAAATACACCGGCACAGATCGGTGTCGGCATAACCGCATGGACCGCCTCGAATAAAGTAACTTCAAAACAAAAGAAGCTGGCGCAGACTATCCTCGAAGCCCTGGGCGAAGAGATATATGTGGCTGATGAGGGATACATAGATATGGCGACCGCCGTAAGCGGCAGCGGCCCGGCGTATGTCTTCTACATGATCGAGGGGCTTATCGATGCAGCTGTACGCGTTGGCCTGCCGCGAGAAGCGGCCGGCGAGCTGGTGCTGGAAACAGTGCTGGGGGCCGCCCTGCTGGCGAAACAGTCGCCCAAATCCCCCCAGGAGCTGCGCAAGCAGGTGACCTCCCCGGGGGGCACTACAGCGGCCGGCATCGCTGTGCTGGAGAGCGGCAAGTTCAAGGAGCTTCTCGCCGATACCGTCGCCGCCGCCCACAAGCGCGCCAAAGAGCTGGGCGGTAAGTAATCGTCGATTTTACCTCGTAACAAACGTTCCTATAATTTCCAATCTTTATTACTCACTTCCCTCAATTCATCCATTGTTGACATGTGGTATGTCCTCGTTTAGGATTGATACGTTACCCTATCATGGCAAAGGCGGGAAAACTTGGACTTAAAACTGGTTAAAATAATCAAGATAAATTTCGGTGATAAGGATACAACGGAGCTCCTTGATATCTGGAACAATAATGACCGCAAATCATACTCGGATGAGGCGTTTGAAGCAATTAGACTGATTCTCACCGAACGGGGTATGACTGTTCCTCAACCGCCTGTATATGTCCCGATAGAAGAGAAGGCAAATCGGCAGTCGAAAGATGTCAAGAGATTGGATGCAGCTTCGGAAATAAACTATGATCCGCAGTCCGAAGCGGGACAACATATTGAAAAAGCTTATAGCTACAATGAAAGAAATAAGTTCGAAGACGTCCTGCGTGAAACCGATGCCGCCATCAAAATCGACCCGTCAATAGCCGAAGCATATAACTTAAGAGGTATGGCCCTGGAAGAACTAGGTCAAACCCCAGAAGCAATGGAATCCTATAGGCACGCGATTGAACTTGACCAGGATTTTCATGAGGCTAAAAATAATTTGTCTGATCTCGAAGCGAGAACTCATCTTGAACAAGCTTATAGCCTCAAAGAAGAGCATAAGTTCGAAGACGTCCTGCGTGAATGCGATGCTGCTATCGAAATTGATCCGTCAAGGGCCGAAGCACATAACTTACGCGGAGTTGCCCTGGAAGAACTCGGTCGGCCTAAAGACGCATTAGCAGCTTACAGACGAGCAATAGACCTGGCTCCGTCATTTCGTGAAGCCGAATTCAATCTTTCGGATCTCGCGGCCGAGCTTGAAGGTAATCATAAACGTACTGCAATCACGCCTCCTACCCGCCCGAAACGTAGAATAATTATCGCAGCGGTAGTTGTAGGCACAGTCTTTGGATCGATATTTTACATATTACCCGTATTTATTTCTGGAGTTCAAACTCTAATACGCCGATTGGGAAAAAATAAAAAGGCCATTAACTAAATCATTATTCTACTCACCCAGCGCAGTCAAATGAAATCCTTGATATAATTACATCCATGAACGACAGCCAGTTGATGTCGGATGTTAAAAAGCTGATGGACAGCCTGGGTAAGCTGCCCGAGCCCACCGCCTCCCCCGCGCTCATCGTGGTCAGCGGCTTGCCCGGCAGCGGCAAGTCCTACTTCAGCCGGCGGCTGGCGGAGCGCTTGCCCCTCCCTATAATCGAGTCCGACGCCATGAGGCAGATACTTTCGCCCAAGCCGAGCTACAGCCCGGGCGAGAGCGAGCGATTATTTAGAGCGTGCCATGCGCTGATAGATGACCTGCTGCGCAAAGGCATCTCTCTTATCTTCGACGCCACCAACTTGATCGAGCGCCACCGTGAGCAGCTCTACCGCATCGCCGATAGTGCAGACGCTAAACTTATAATAGTACGGTTAGAGGCACCTCCGGAACTGGTGCGGCAACGCCTGGAGCGACGCCAGACGGAACCCGACCAAAATGATAAATCAGATGCGGACTGGAAGGTCTATCAGAAAATGACCGCCACAGCGGAAAGAATCCGACGGAACCACTTCGCAGTGGACACGTCAAAGGATATCGCCCCAGCGATCGAGAAGATCGTGCGGGAAGCGAGACGATAGGAAGGTATATATGAAAGTAACAGCCGTAACCGGGGACATTACAAAAGTTGCGTCAGATGCTATCATCGTTAATCTTTTCGAAGGCACAAAGCAGCCGGGCGGGGCTACCGCAGCGGTGGACAAAGCGCTGAGCGGGGCCATCGCCAAGATGATCAAGAGCGGCGAGATAAAGGGCAAGCAGGGCGAGATGACACTGATCCATACCATGGGCAAGATCAAGCCTGCCAAGGTTCTCGTCGCCGGACTCGGAAAGAAAGATGACCTGAACCACAACGTTATCCGCAGCGTCGTCGCGGAGGCCTGCCGCTACCTCAAACGAACGCAGGTAAAGGAGATCGCCACCATCGTTCACGGCGCCGGAGCCGGGGGCGTCGACGCTGAAAAATCGGCACAGGCGATAACGGAGGGAGCTATGCTCGGGCTGTACACCTTCCGCAAACACAAATCAAAGAAGGACGAGAACGGCGACATCGAAAAGCTGCTTATCGTGAACTCCGATAGTAAAGGCCTGGCCACCCTGAAGAAGGGCTGCGAGAAGGGCCGCATCCTGGCCGAGGCCACCATCATGGCGCGCGACCTGGACAACGAGCCAAGTAACTATATGACGCCCACCGACCTGGCGAATGCAGCTAAAAAAGTCGCCGCAGATTTCGGACTGGAATGTAAGATATTCGAGAAAAAAGACATCGAGAAGATGGGCATGGGCGGTCTCCTCGGCGTAGCGTGCGGCAGCGTTCAGCCGCCCAAGCTGATAGTGCTTAAATATCAAGGCAACAAGAACTCGAAGCATACTATAGGCCTCGTGGGCAAGGGATTGACCTTCGATTCGGGAGGCATCTCGATCAAGCCGTCGGAGGGCATGGGGGATATGAAGGGAGATATGGCCGGCGGCGCCGCCGTCATCTCCGCTATGCGCGCCTTAGCAGAACTCAAGCCCAAGGTAAATGTTACAGCGATTGTTCCCGCCACCGAGAACATGCCCAGCGGCTGTGCCTGCAAGCCAGGCGATGTGCTTAAGGCATCGAACGGTAAGACCATCGAGGTGGTGAACACGGACGCGGAGGGGCGTCTCATCCTGGCCGACGCGCTGAGCTACGCGCGTAAGCTGGGGCTGTCCCCGGTTATCGATATCGCCACCCTGACCGGAGCCTGCCACGTGGCGCTGGGCGGCCACTACAGCGGCGGCTTCACCAACGACCAGAAGCTCATCGAGAAGGTCATCAAGGCGGGCGAAGAGGCTGGCGAGCGCATATGGCAGATGCCCCTGCACGACGACTACAAGGAAGCTAACAAGAGCGACATCGCCGACGTTAAGAACTCCGGAGGCAGATACGGCGGAGCCATAACGGCGGCCCAGTTCCTGCACGAGTTCATCGAGGATACGCCGTGGGTGCATATCGACATCGCCGGGACATCAACCACCGATAAAGATAAAGGCGCGGTGGTCAAGGGCGAGACCGGCGTGATAGTGCGGACGCTGGTCAATTTCGTGCTTTCCCTGTAACATATATATCCGTTCCATTGCGAGCGCTTGGAAAGTTGTAATATACTCGACAAATACGAAGGAGGACTTACATGAAAGTTAAATGGTTCGGACATGCCTCTTTCTTAATCACCTCGGATAAGGGGACTAAGATCATCACCGACCCGTATACGCCGGGCGTTTACGGCCTCGAATATGAACAAATAAGTGAATCTGCCGACATCGTGACCGTGAGCCACAATCACGACGACCATAATAACGTGATCAGCGTCTCCGGCAAGCCCCAGATAATCAAGGGCGCCGGCAAGCACCAGGCCAAAGGCATCGAGTTCCGCGGCATCGCCAGCTGCCACGACGAATGCGGCGGCAAGGAGCGCGGCGACGATACGATTTTTGTTTTCACGGTCGACGATATAAAGATATGCCACCTGGGAGACCTGGGCCGCCTGCTGATCGACAAAGAAGTATCCGAAATCGGTAATATCGACGTTTTGATGATACCGGTGGGCGGAAACTTCACCATAGACGCCGCCGGAGCTGATAAGGTCATCGCTCAGCTAAAGCCGCGCGTCGTCCTCCCCATGCACTACCAGACGGGAAAATGCCCGAGCTTCCCTGTAGCCAATGCCGATCCCTTCCTGAAGGGGAAGAATAACGTGAAAAAGATCAGCGACTCTAAGATGGAGCTGAAAATCAATCAGCTTCCCAGGAATACCCAGATATACGTCCTCAGACACGAACTGTAGAATCGACGGAGGAACAATGGAAATAATTCTCAATACCAACCTGTCCAACCTGATATACCGCGGCAAGGTGCGCGATTCATACGACCTGGGCGACAGCATGCTGCTGGTCGCCAGCGACCGCCTCTCCGCTTTCGATGTGGTGCTGCCCTGCGGTATCCCCTACAAGGGGGCCGTGCTGAACCAGATATCCGCTTTCTGGTTCGAACAAACGGAACATATCATACCGAACCATGTAATTAAAGTTATCGAGGACGCGGACTGGCTCAACGAGAACTATGGCAAGACCGCATGCTACGGCAATTATGGCTTCCCCTCTTACCTGGAGGGCCGATCCATGGTGGTTAAGAAAGCGCAACGCGTGGAAATAGAATGCGTCATACGCGGCTACATCTCGGGCTCGGCCTGGGCCGAGTACAAGGAGAAAGGCACCATCTCGGGCGAGCACTTCCCCGCCGGCTTGGAGGAGAGCGAGAAGCTGCCCATCCCCATATTCACGCCGACGACCAAGGCTGATAAAGGGCACGACCTCCCCATGAGCTTCAACGATGTTAAGCATCTGGTCGGCGCCAGGAGGGCCAAGCAGATATCGGAAAAGTGCTTGGAGATATATCAGTTCGCTCACAATTACGCCCTGGGCAAAGGCATCATCATCGCCGATACCAAGATGGAGTTCGGCATCGTAGATAACAAGCTGATACTCATCGACGAGCTGCTGACGCCGGATTCGAGCCGCTTCTGGGAAGCCAGCGAGTACGAGCCGGGCAAATCACAGCCCAGCTTCGACAAGCAGCCGGTGCGCGACTGGCTCACGGCCTCGGGCTGGAACAAACAGCCGCCAGCGCCTATGCTGCCCGACGAAGTTATCCAGCAGACATCCGACCGGTATGTCGAAGCCTTCAACAGGCTCACCGGCAGGAACCTTCAGGTTTAACTCTGAGAAAAACGATGAGATTGCCGCGTCGCTGTACTCCTCGCAATGACGATAAGGGAAGTCCAGAGGGATCACCCTCTGGCAGGGTAATAGGGGTATCCCCTAATTTAAAAATTCCCCCTTTCGTAAAGGGGGACTAAGGGGGATTAAACCAATAAATAAACGTCTGATTTATCATCAGGAAAGAGCTTTCGTTGGAAGTAGTAAATCGTAAAGACGCAGCGCCGTTCATCACCAAGGACGCCTCCGAGATCAGGGAGATTCTGTCGCCTCGCAACTCATCGATACGCAACCAGAGCCTGGCCGAGGCGCGGGTGCTGCCGGGCAAAAGCACCGAGGAGCACATCCACCCCAGGACGGAGGAGATATACTACGTGCTCAAGGGCAAAGGGAAGATCAGGATCGACGGTGAGATGCGCGATATACGTCCGGGTGACGGCATCGCCATCATGCCGGGGAAACGCCACAAGGTATGGAACACCGGGAAAAGCGACCTGGTCTTTCTCTGCTGCTGTGTCCCGGCCTACACGCACGAAGATACGGTGATAACCGAGTAGAGGCGCGCTTCTTTATTGCACTGTATATGTTCTGTGCAACATAAAAACCAGTCTTATGAGCTAACTGTTAATTGAGGCTTTTCTTTGGCAAATTATTCCCGGGATATCCGGTTGCAATGTCACCTAGCCATATTTCTTTGCTTATATTCGCAGGGTCTAAGTCTATTCCTTCCAGTTGAGACTTAATGCAAAATTCTTCCGGGCCGGAATACACGACCCTGCACTGATACCAACGCCAGGCCACTCTCTTCAATTTATCATCATGGCTTAACTGATAGGCCAAACCATTAAATAATTTACTATGTAGACGATAGACACGCTCGTCGCCCTCGCTATATAAAACTGAAACATTAAGCACTATGCCATCAAACTTAAACCGCGTTTTGCCGTCCGACTCCGGATGCTTTTCCAGGTAGCTTCCCGCTATTAACATGACAACCGCAAATTTTAAATAGTCGGCACGAGACGCCGTAACCATGAGCTTTCCTTGCATCAGGTCCTTTTTACGATTGAAACCCACTTCGATGAACTCACCGATAAGACTGAACAAATGCTTAAAATCATCGCTCTTTCTATACTTCTCATACAAACCCATCCAAATGTCTAGTTCTGAATCATACTCGTTGTTTTCAGCTGCCGCCTTTCGCCATTCCTTAAACTGTGCGACAGGCAAGACTATTATCTCTTTCAATAACGCCTGACAATCCGGCTTCCCCCATTCATCCATGATTTGCTGATAGATGCGCCTGGCTTCCGGCGACTGATTTACAGCTATATAAACACATATAGCTGCTACAAGTAACGGCTGTATGTCCGGACGCCAGTAGTGAGCATATTGCCCGTAGTCCCTTTTTGATCGGCTTTTTTTGTTCATATCACGCTTAAGCTATTTTAGCATTTCAGATGAATATCTTGTACCCTGAAGAATTCCCTGTTTTGGATGAATAAGGGGGATTAGATCAATAAACGGCGGATTACACTTCGTTAAATCCGCCCTGCCGATTCCATCTCGGACTCAGGCGGCCCCTACGCTTTTAAAATAGGCGGTCAAACCAGCGACAGTAACAAACAACCCTCGTTGCGGCACCCGAACCCCGTGCCTGCGTTCAATGTCATCGCTGACCCGGCGTTCCATGCTCTCCTGCGTCTCGCCTTTCTTCAACCCGTTAAGCACCATGTCCCCGTAGACGCGTATATTATCGATAACCCGCGCGGCAAGCACGTCGAGGTCCCGCTCCACCCCGCCATGCGCGAAGAAGATCAGCTCTGCGCCCAGCTTCATCCCGCGCAGCTTCTCCGCCGACGCAATATACGGCTTCAGATCGAAGCTATTCGGCGGAGCCGCGGGCAGCTGAAAGTCCGGCACACCCAGCGCCTCGCCACAGAATAAACCTTTTACCTTTCTATCGAATATGGCGATATGGTGCGGCGCGTGCCCCGGCGCGTATATGATCTCAAGCTCCCTGTCGCCGACATTTATGACCTCGCCATCCTTGGGAAGCAGCAACCGCTCCTCGGGAACAGGCTCCACCTCCCCGAACGTCTCCTCGAAATGCTGGCCCCACACTATGCGGAACGCCGCGATGAGCCGCGCCGGCTTGATAGCATGCCGGGCATAGCGCGGATGAACTACGATCTTAGCCTCGGGATATAGCTTGGCCAGCGTGCCCGCGCTGCCTGAATGGTCCATGTGCAGATGCGTGGGCATGAAATAAGCAGGTTTGTCGATATCCAGCTTGCTCAAGGCATCGCGCAGCATGGGGATATTTGAGGTGGTGCCGGGGTCTATGACCACGGGCAAGAGCGATTTAATGATATAGGCGACGGCCGGATATTGCGCCGTGATTATCGGGGTTTCCAGCCTGTAAACGCCGTCAGCTACTTCTGAAAGGTTCAATGATGCATTCCTCAATTAACACTTCTTAATTTCGCGGCAGTAAGCCGATCAGAAGGGTCGGAACATTTATTGGCAGTACGCTTAAGTAAGTTCGAGCAAGCGCATACTCAGCCATATTTTGTACACTCTTAGGCCTTGTTGGAAAAAACTCCTTGGGTATTGTCGGTACAATGAGTACTGCCAGAGAGAGGAGCCCATTTAATAGGCCATACTGAAACTTGTAATAGTCACGATACAAGGTCGAACTATTTCCGAACTGGATTTCAACAAAAACCAATCCTTTACGGGAATCCCCTATGAGCTTCGGCTCTTTGCGAAGAAGTGGCTGTGGCTCCCAACCAAGCTTTCTAAAACCAGCGGCAAACGCTTTATTGTACGCAGTCTGGTGTTTACAACTGCCACTATTATCTGAATAACTATATGCTCTATCCCAAACTATAGAACCAACTATTTGCTCCACCTCGGCAATTTCAGTCGCGAGCGTTTTCTTTAGTTGGTCTCCGCAATGAAAGTACGCTGTCTCAAACTTCACGCGATTTCTACCCCTCGATCTTTCCCTTGGTGCTCGGCACCCTGCCCGCGATGCGCAAGTCGATGCGCGTAGCGGAGCCCAGCGCGCGGCCCAGCGCTTTGAACAGAGCCTCCACCTTGTGGTGCTCGTTCGTGCCATAGATCACCTGGGCGTGCAGGTTCATCTTGCCCTCGGCGGCAAACGTCTCCAGGAAGTGGCGTATCATATCGGTCTCCATATCGCCGACCTTCTTATTAGTAAATTGCAGGTCCAGCACGGAGTATCCCCTGCCGGAGAGGTCAACCACAACGGTGGCCAGCGCCTCGTCCATGGGGACAATGGCATGGGCCATGCGCACGATGCCCTCCTTATCGCCCAGCGCCTTGTTCAGCGCCTGGCCCAGCGCGATGGCGACATCCTCGGCCAGGTGGTGCTCATCCCAGCCGGAGGCTGTAATATTTATGTCAAATAGACCGTGCTGGGCCACGTGGGTCAGCATGTGATCGAACATCTTGGAGCCGGTCTTGATGGTGAACTTGCCCTGGCCGTCGAGGGAGAGCGTCACCTTTATCTTGGTCTCCCCTGTTTCACGGATTATTGTCGCCGATCTCTTGCCTGCCATAATTTACCTCCATTATTAAATGGGGACACCCCCCGATATACGTCCATCGTGTAGGGGCAACCCCCCTTGGTTGCCCGTGAAAGGGCAGGCACAGAGGCCTGCCCCTACATTCTATTTGCCCTTGTGCGCTGTCTTCAGCGCAGCTATAACTACATCGGTGTGCTCCGGCTTGCCGACGCTGATACGTATGTAATTCTTAAGCAGTGGCGTATCGAAATAACGCAGGAAGATGCCCTTCTTGCGCAGCGCCTCATGCATCTTGCGTGCGTTGCCGTCGGTCACGGCGCACAGGATGAAATTCGAATCCGACGGGTACGGCCGCAGGAAACTCAATTTCGACAACTGATCGTAAAGCCGCTCGCGCTCCGCGATTATCTTCTCCACGGTAGCCTTGAGATATTTGATATCCTTCATCGATTCCAGAAGAGCCACCTGAGACGCGGCGGTGATGTTGTACGGCTGTTTTATCTTTATCAGTTGCTCGACGATGGCAGGCGCGAAGATGCCGTAACCGATGCGCAGTCCGGCCAAGCCGGCCCACTTGCTTAAAGTACGCAGCACGATGAGGTTGCTGTATTTCGCCACGAGAGGAGCAACGGTGACGCCGCTGAACTCGTAGTAGGCCTCATCGATGACGACTATCCTTCCCGTCTTCACTAATTCGACGATATCAGATTCGGATGTAAGATTGGCCGTCGGGTTGTTGGGCGAGGCGATGAAGACCACCTTGGCTTTACTATCGAGCGCCTTCGCCACCGCAGGGACATCGATGTTAAAGTTCTTATCGCGCGCCAGCTCTACGATGCGCCCGCCGCAGACGTCGGTGCAGAACGGATACATGCCGAACGTCGGCGGGCAGTTCACCACGCCGTCGCCGGGTTCGAGGAATAACCTGAGTATGAGATCAATGAGCTCATCGCTGCCGGCGCCGGCCAGGATGCACGATGCGTCGACCCCGGTGTACTTCGACAGCGCCGCGCGCACCTCGCGCTGCTCCGGGTCGGGATAGATGTTGAAATAGGGATATTTGGCCAGCGCTTTGCCCACGCGCGGCGAGCAGCCGTAGGGGTTCTCGTTGCCATCGAGCTTTATCACTTCGTCCATGGTGATACCCGCGCGCTCGGCCAGCACCTCGGGCGGCACGATGGGCGTGTACGGCCTCATCTTGAGGACATCTTGTCTCATCATTTTTGTAATATCGACAGGCTTCATTTTCCCCTGCCCTTCTCGTATCTTATCTCCGCCGCCCGCGCGTGCGCCGTGAGCCCCTCCGACCGCGCAATCCGCGATGCCGCGGGGCCCAGCGTATCCAGATCATCTTCGACCAGGGCCACCACGCTGGTGGTCTTCAAGAAATCGTTCACGTTCAGCGGCGAGTTGAATCTGGCGCTGCCCCCCGTGGGCATGACATGACTGGGCCCGGCCACGTAGTCGCCCAGCACCTCGGGCGAGCTGTCGCCGATGAAGATGCCGCCGGCGTTGCGTATGCCCTCGGCATATGTCGCAGCATCGCGCATCAGCAGGGACAGGTGCTCCGGCGCATACTGGTTGGCCAGCTCAATGGCCTGCTCCATGTCATCGACTATAATTATGCGACCCCGTTCGTTGAGCGACTTACGCGCGATATCCGCCCTCTCCAGCACCTTCAGCTGGCGCTCGATCTCCTTATTAACCGCCGATGCGAGTTTGGCCGACGTTGTTATCATGATGGCGGATGATAGAACATCATGCTCCGCCTGCGCCAGCAAATCAAGCGCGCAGTGGACCGGAGATGCCAGATCATCGGCGATAACGATGGTCTCCGTGGGCCCGGCCAGCCCGTCTATATCCACCTCACCGTACACCAGCCTCTTGGCGATGGTGACGAAGATGTTGCCCGGCCCGCATATCTTGTCCACTTTCTGTATCGATTTGGTGCCGTAGGCCATGGCCGCGATAGCCCCGGCGCCGCCGACCTTGAATACACTATCAGCCCCTGCTACATCCGCGGCGACCAGCGTCGCGGGGGGCACTTTGCCATCTTTCCCCGGGGGAGTTACGACGGTGATATGCTTCACGCCGGCAACGCGCGCCGGGATAACGGTCATCAGCACGGTGGAGGGGTAGCTGGCTGTGCCGCCGGGGGCGTAGACCCCCACCCGTTCGATGGGGTTTACGATCTGTCCCACACCCTCCTCCATAAACTCCTTGACGGCGTAACGAAGCTGCGTCAGGTGGAAAGCTCGAATACGGTCGGCCGCAGTGTTGAGGGCATCGATGAGGCTGCTATCCACATTTTTATAGGCCGCGGCGATCTCTTCATCGCTTACGGCCAGATTTTTCAGGGAGACGCCGTCGAACTTTTTCGCCAGCTCTTTGAGAGCGGCATCGCCGCGCTGACGCACATCGGCCAGTATCTTCTCAACGGCATCCTTATGCGCCGCCTCGGCGGTGGCCAGAGGCGGCCTCCTCAGCTCGACCGTGGCCGCATTGAAACCCTTTATTATCTTCATCTCAAATACTCCCTCGCTATCTCCACCGACCGATTTATGCACTTATCACGAAAGGCATTGAGCCTTTCCTCACCGACATATCTTACCACCCACTCTACCTTATCAGGCATGTCCTTTAGAAAAGCCTCCGCCTGTTCCTGACTCACCCTCTCCCGGGAAACGAGAAAGGCCTGGACGAACATCCGCAGGTCGGAAGAGTTCACCTCCCGCACCGTAGTGGACCACACGAAATCGCGCCAGTTGCACAGGGCGGTATTATCCACGATCCCGATATCCATATCGGCGTTCCAGTTATTGATCCTCTCCCTGATCAGAGCCAGCCTGGTCTTATCCATCCGCTCCCGGCGGTCCGTTTCATATTGTAAAAGACGGTCGAGCATATTGGCCGCCGTATCACCACCCAGCGGAGACTTCTTGCTGAAGAACGGGCGGTAGATATCCGTTATCCACGCATCATCGACGATGAGATGGCACACATATCCGGCAATAAAGGCCCTGGTCCCCTCCGCAAGCTCGCTGCCATCGCTGAAACTAGGGTGCTGCTGGAACATCAGGTTCGGCCCGCTCTGTGCATCGTCCCCGTCCAGATCGAAGAAATGTGTATGCACCCTCGATACGTTACCCACAAAATGAGCGTCGGGCGAGATGGCACCGCCCAGATAGCACTCGATGTTGTCGAGCAATATGGGACTACCCAGCGCTTCCGCCGCCTGACTGGCAATGCTCAGATGATAATAGATTAGCGGCATCCCCTCGACCTTAACGTTTCTCTTGCCCGTTGTAAGGCGGGTTTAAAGAAGTATAACCCACCGACTACCAATTTAAAACGTTTTCGATAGCCTTGACCAGACGGCCGATGCGTTCCTTCTTGCGCGGGTCGGAAAGCGCATCGCTATGGCCGATAAGACACGATGTGGATTCGCATACGGTATCGATGATATTGAGATTGTTCCTGCGCAGCGTCGCGCCGGTCTCGGTGTTCTCTATCAGCAGGTCGGCGTCCTCCGGCAGGAACGCTTCGCTCGCGCCCCAGGTGGGAACTATCTTGCAGCACGCCAGATGATTGTCGCGGGCATACTTTTCGGCGATGTTCACATACTCCGAGGCCACGCGCACCGAGGTCAGGTCGCCTCTGCGCACCATCTCGCGCAGCTCGCCGATGCTGTTAGCAGGGAACCCGCCACCGACAACAGCCACGATCTTCACTTTGGCAAAGCCCAGCTTGAGCACCTTGCGCGCCGGGCTCGACGGGAAACGATATAGGTGGTCGCTGAGCCAGTCCTCGCCGGTGATGGCCAGGTCGAAGTTGCCGTTGGCCACCTGCAGCGGCATATCCTGCGGGCGTATCATCTTTATAGAGACGCCGGGAATATCGATCGTGGGACGATGTGTCAGCGAATCGTCGGAATATCCTTCGATCCCCAGTCCGGTTCGCTGCAACAGCTCGGCGGTGGTCTTCATCAGGTGTCCATCGGGCAACGCCAATCGGACGTCTCCATCGACCGCCTCTGCACAAACCGCAGCGCCCTTCTTGCCGGCCCTCTCCTCGATCTTCATTTCCTCCGCAGCCGGAGCGTCCGTTATATAAGGCTGCAGGCTCGTCAGAATATCGCTCAGATCGAGCCGGCTCAGACTATTCTTGTTGGCTATGAGACAGGCGCCGCAGGTGATGATGTCTGCTATGGGAATCAAATCGAAAGAGGCCAGCTTCTTCGCCGTCATTTTGGGGATGATGGCCACATCGGCGCTCTCGGGGGGATAGACCTCGCCGGCGCCCAGTATCGGCAGTATGCTGAAGCGTTTGAGCCTGTATTTCAAGGCGAAGGCCTCCGCTATGTTCTGATACTCGCTGACGATGCGCACCCTCTCGAAACAGGCATTCAACCCCTTTGCCGATGCAACCCCGCTCCTCCTGCCGGCCACGGCGCACAGATCGAACCCGCCGTAGCCCAGGTCCTTCAGCTTCATCACATCGCTGGTAGGATATTTCGCCATGAGCTCGCCCATCCAATCCAGGCCACAGATGCCGATATCGTAGTTGCCGATGGCCACTTGAATAGGGATATCGCGCTCGCGAAAGACCTTTATGAACATATTGGGGAAACGGGAGGATTTCAACCGATACGAACGGGACCGCTCGTTGTAGTCATCGAGGCCGAAGCCCGCCTTATCAAGCAATGCGGCGGTCTCCTTCTGCAGTTTTCCCTTTGGCAGCGCCAGCTTCACCGCGCGCCCTCCAACGCCTTTTTTATCTCGGCATCCGATGAGACCTCGATCTTTTTCAAGGTGCTTCTGTCGACCAGCTTGAAGAGCCCCTTGCCGGACGGAGTAATTATCCACCTGAAATCATCGGCGCTCTTCCCTTTTAGCTCAAAGGCCACTACGTAGCCCGATTTTCGCAGCGACCCAGCCAGCTTGAGGCAGGCGGCAACCTCCTCGTCCCTGGCCTTGCCGATATTGAGGAGTAGCCTGTTTCCCGTTTTTGCCTTGAGCTTGAGCATATCCATCAATTTGTCTACGTACAGCGCGAACCCGGACGCGGGCATATGCGCCCCGCCCACCAGCGATATCAGGTCATCGTACCTGCCGCCCCCGCCGACCTTCTGCCCGGCAACGTAGAACTGGAATATAGCCCCGGTATAGTATTCAAAGCCCCTGCCGGACGATATGTCGATATGATATTTGCACCCCGCCGAGGTAAGCAGTTTGGCTATCTCTATGAAATCGTTCAGGCTCGGCTCAAGACCGGCCAGCGACTTGCCGACTATGGCGCTGATGTTCTCCAGATATCCCGCCGAGTTGCCCTTTATATCCAGCAGTATATTCAAGGCCTTCTTCAGTTCTTTATCCTTGGTCTTGACCTCGCCCAGCGCTTTGAAATTCCCCTCCAGCACCTGGTCGAATATCTTGGTCTGCTCCTCCTCGCCCAGTCCCAGCTCAGCTATGAGCGCCCTGATGAGCCCGGCATGGGACAGCCCGACCTCAAGCTTCCCGACGCCGAGCGAATCGACGATCTCGGACGCCAGCATCACAAGCTCGATATCCGCAAGCGATCCCCCTCCCCCGATGAGCTCCACCCCGCACTGCCACTGCTCCCGGTGCTCCGTCCCCGTCCCCTCGAACGAAAACACGTTCCCCACATAGGAAAGACGAGCGACACCGCCCTCCTTGATAGTGCGCGACTTTTCCGCGAACATCCTGGCGATAGGAATGGTGCCCTCGGGGCGCAGCACAACACGCTCGCCGCTCCAGCCGTCCCAGTCCAGGAAAGTATAGACGCGACCGAGCATGCCGGGGGTCAGCGTGCCGGTAGCCGTGAACAGGTGCAGATACTCCAGCGTAGGGGTCCTGACCTCTTCATAGCCCCATCGTGAAGTAGAACTGCGGAACACGTCCTCGATATGCCGGAACTTGGCCATGTCCTCCGGCAGAATATCGCGCATCCCTTTGCATCGCGGCACCTTCATCATTACCACCTTAAACGAAGATAAAGCCATTCTACAATAATAACCTTTGCAAGTACAACATTATGTAGTCAAAAACGGGGGAAAGGAGGTAAAACATGCCAACGATAAAACATCTACTGGAAGAGCTGAAACTTCTAAATGTTAAGCCAGAAGATGTGCGGATAACTGGCAAGATGTTCGATAACATCATGATTGACATTGAAGAACAGAAGGGAAAAGCTGAAGACGAACCAGAAGAGAACCCCGATAACTAATCCTGCAAACCTCCAGTAATCACAAACACAAGAATTACTGGAGGGTTTTGTTTTTAATAGCTGTCCCCAGGTGACGAGTGACTTGCCCCATTCTTGACATGTATTAACCTCTGGTTTACGATTGGCTAACAACTCTATGAATAAGCATGGGGAATCTTATCGTCATATTGGAAAGAGCTATGAATGACCCAAACTTAAATCCTGATGAGCAACAGAAAAAGACCAAGCTTCGAAAATATACGCTTCTTGCCCTTGGCTTGTTTATAGCTGGTTGTGCACTGAAATTTGGGACAGTGCCATTTGAGACATCTTCACTACAGTCAATTCTACTGACGGTGGCCGGCAGCTTTTGCTGGATTGCTGCCATTATTTTATTCACGGTACAACTAAGGCGACAGGGGAAAGAAGGAATTGTTAAGAGCCAGTTTCAACAGCAGGACTTGAAACAGCGAGGACTGCTACGAGGGATGAATATGAATGAAGGAACTAATAAACCAATCCTTAGTCCAGAACAACAGGAGCTAAAACGCAAGGCACAAAAAATCCTGTTACCTGGGGGATTATTATTTATAGGTGGTCTCGGGTTATGGGTTTTATCGTTTTCATTAGACGTGTCCCGTATTGTTTCAGTCCTCATGACGACAATAGGCGGACTTTGCTGGGGAATCGCCGTTGCTCTGTCGATACCCGTGTACTTTTTATTGATACGAATGCAGCAAGGAAAAGGTGCGCCTTCGGAAGAACAGGCTCTGAAAAATAAGACAACGACAAAACGGCTACAAATTGCCGCTATTGTTCTCTTTACTGCACTAATGTTAGTGGCATCTTTATTTATTTTCCTATAGTCATAAGGTAACGAGGGCTTATCGCATGTCAACAATGCTGACGATAGGGTATGTCAAGCTAAGGGGATAATAAGTATGAGACTAGTTCAGTAGTTATTCCACTGTCATCGGTTTCTTTGACAGTATATCCCCCAGTGATATCTGTAACCCATCTAGTATTTATAATGGCATTGGAACTACTGTTATATGCCACTATCTTGAAGCACTGGAATGTGCCTGCAGGCACTGTTATGCTCTCCGCACCCTCTACCATATAGGTGTTGCTGTATGTTTCAGCTGTTGTTTGATGTTCTTCAATCGGGAGAACTGTAGTGGTTGTGTTACAAGTAATTGTCCATGTCTTGCCTACACTGAGAGGATATGGTTCGACTGAATAGTTGCAAGATGTATTGGCAATTAACACATGCCCTGTTTCAACTCCAATGGCTGTGAAAGAGGTCTTATCGTATGCTCTAATAATCGTAAGCATAGGCTCCGTCCCTGTGGAACCCTCTTCCCCAGTGACTTGAATATTGACGATATAGCAGTCTATTCCGTTATAAATTTGGTCACCAGTTACAGTTTCAACGATTGTGTATTCGTATCCAGATATAAAACACCTCGATGTCCAAGTATCCCCTACATTCCACGTAGGCAAATCACCAGAAGGTGCCTGTATATTGCCACCACAAGCAACTGCTGACAACATCAAGATGCTTAATAATGCTATTGCAGTTATTCTTGCTAATCTCATAACATGCTCCGTTAGTTTGAAGTCCTATAAGGCACCAATAGTATGATGGCCTAACCCAACACTTGGAAGCTATTTAGCATGGTATCAAAGATGTCTTCATATGTATCCCAGCATTCAGGAACACACATAAATGAGATTAACCAACTTGTATTCTCCTGAACCAAAACACAGAACTCCGTCTGAATAGCGTGTCCCTCTAACAGATTGGCGGCCGTGAATATGCATTTCCATGCGGGTATCCCGTCTATTGTTATCTCCTCTTCGGAAATTATATCAAACCCTTCTTGTGCTTCTAATCCCGTTTTTATTCTCTCGTAAGAAGTCTGCAAGCTTGTATTGGGGGCACCAGGCGCCACACTGGCCACAGCGGGTCTACCTGAGCACGTTGTATCGGAGCTAAAAAATACCCCTACATCTCCCATAGACAGGGTTTCCCATGTAATAGGTATAGATATCGAAAAGCCTTCACTGCTATTTGTATATGTTGTAAACACTGGCGTAGGAGTTGGGCCTTGTTCAGAATCGGAACCACAGGCAACAATAGAAACTAGAGTCATGCCTAGTAGTGCTATTACAGCTATTCTTGCTAGTATCATGATTCTCTCTTATTTCACTTGTTTTTCTTAAGCACATCTACTTTATATATGTTTTCGTGCTGTGCGAAAAAGCCCTTTGTTACATAGAACTTATTCTTAGATTTACAGTAGGGACATTGCGATGGTTCACTATTACGAATGAAAGCGACTTCACGCAACTTGTTTCTGCAATCTGCACAATAGACGACTGTTTTACCCAACAGACACCTCCACTTGAAGCATACCTTACTGGGTCATATTAAAGATACATGAGGTTTTAACACTTTAATGCTGATGAGAGGGTATGTCAAGCAAAGGAAGTTAGTTTGAAGTTCTATAAGGCACCACTATGGTGAAGCCTATGGCCAGACGCCCTGGTAACCATCGACAGTATTACTCCAACAGTCATTTCCTACACATATGGAATAAATAACTCCAGAATCGTTGATGCCCCAGATATAGTGATTGTAGGCAGAACAACCAATAACACCAGAATAGGAATCAAAATGATCACAGTTATCGTCCCTCTCCCCAGGGCCTTGATAACAGCCATCAGGCACTTTTTTAAGGTCACCACTCACAATAACTAACCGCGCCATATTGATAATTGATATGCCTTTACCATCGATATAACAAATCTGAACAGGGAAGTAACCGTTGTACGTGGCCGTATAAGCTGTAATGGCGTCATTGATTTCATCTCGAGCGCTATTATACGCTACTTCTTCTTGAGAAGGTGTGGCTGTAGGTGTAGGTGTGGCTGCAGACGTGAGTGTAGGCATAGGTGAAGCTGTTGGGGTGGGAGTCAGAGATGAGCTACATGCAACAGTAGCAACCAGAGTAACGACCAGTAGTGCTATTACAGCTATTCTTGCTAGTCTCATGATGCCCCCCCATATTATTAGTTAATCAGCGTTCTCTACTACAATAGTCTTGAGACACTCATCATCTAGGCTGCAGCCGGCAATATCGTAGGTAGTCCAGTTAGTGCCGTCATATTTGCTCACATGACCATAATCAGATCCAGCCCACACATTACCTGCGTTGTCTATAGCAAGAGCACGAACGGTGTGATCCATAAGGCCGCTGTTGCCGGTGGTAAAAGTAGTCCAGTTAGTACCATCGTATTTACTCACACCTATATCATAATTTCCAAACCAAATATTACCCGCGCTATCTATATCAATAGCATAAACACTGTTATAGTACAAGGAAGTAATATATGGAGGGGTATGAGTTAACTTGACGATATCGTAGGTAGTCCAGTTAGTGCCGTCATATTTGATTAAATAGCCATAATAAGTTCCAAACCAAATGTTATCCGCGCTGTCTATGGCAATAGAAAAGATGTCATTACCCGCTAGGTCGCTATTGCCTTCTGTATAAGTAGCCCAGTTAGTGCCATCGTATTTACGCACACCGTCGAAACGGGTACCACACCAAATGTTACCCGCGCTGTCTATGGCAATAGCACACACTTTTGAATGGTGATCGATGTTGGGGAGGTGGTAGGTAGTCCAAGTAGTACCATTGTATTTTTTCACATTGCCCTCACCATTGCCAAACCAAACATTGCCCGTACTGTCTGTGGCAATACTATAGACAGCGTTGTGAGCCACGACGCTGTCGGACACGTTAAAGTTAGTCCAATTGGTACCATCAAATCTGCTTATACCATACTCCGTACCAAACCACTTATTACCAGTATTGTCTATTGCAATAGCAGTGACATCATTACCCACTAAATCGCTATTGGTGTAATTGAAGGTAATCCAATTGGTACCATCAAATCTGCTCACACCACCCGCTGCGCTGAACCATACTGCGCTAGTACCTGGTGCAAGGGTAGGTATAGGTGTTGATGTAGCTGTAGCCATGGGTGCAGGCGTTGGTTCTGGTGTTGAGCCACAAGCAACTGCAGAGACTATTAACAGAATAGATGGCAGAATTAAAGTTAGCGCCATCAACCGTTTCATTTCCAATCCTCCTGCAGCCTATCTGGGTCATATTAAAGATGTATAAGGTTTTAACACTTTAATGCTGAGGAGAGGGTATGTCAAGCTTTGTTCCTTGAAAAAAGAGCTCTCCATATCTATAATAACACTATCTCACAGCAGGATTTCACCCGGATATGCAAACGACTGTTGAAACATTCGGCGGCATCGAGATACACGGCAGCAAAGACTTCATCGCCGAGATGAAGGAAGCCCTCACACTGCTGCAATACAGTCACAGCTTCCAGGAGGTGCTCCCGTTCCTCACAAAGATCGATTCAGCTGACATCCTCGGCTCAAAAGGCGCGGAACACCGCTACGATAGCAACAAACCCGCCTATAATCACACCTCGATATCCTACGGCGGCGACATCGCGCGCCTCGCATATCGCTCCATGCTGCTGCAATCCGGAAAGCGAAAGTCGACCGACATAGAAAAACGGTGCGCCGAGTTCCGCGCCAAAGTGGAGCAGGAACTGTACAGGTTTTCACTTAACGACTACCGCCAGAGCTTCATGCACTGGTGAATGGTTTTTTGCAGCTCTCTAAATAAAAAGTAGGAGGCACAAGATGACCGCACTGTATTACGCAATAACTATAATAGCGATCTTACTGATAGTTCTGGCTTCTCTCTCGATTCGAGTCGTCTACCAGTACGAAGCAGGCGTGACCTTCAGGCTCGGCAAGTATCAGAACACGAGGAAGCCGGGCCTGCGCTTCATCATCCCCATCATCGACAAGATGCGCAAGGTAGATACACGCGTTGTGACCATGGATGTTCCTTCTCAAGAAGCCATCACGCGCGATAACGTCACCGTCAAAGTGAACGCCGTGGTCTATTTCAGGGTCACCAATCCCGAGGCCGCCGTCATCGAGGTCTATAACTATATGCAGGCCACGTTCCAGATAGCACAGACCACCCTGCGCAGCGTTCTCGGCCAGTCCGACCTCGACGAGCTATTATCTCACCGCGAGAAGCTCAACCAGAGGCTGCAGCAAATCATCGACGAGCAGACCGGGCCCTGGGGCATAAAGGTCAGCGTGGTCGAAATCAAGGATGTTGAACTGCCGGCAAGCATGCAGCGCGCCATGGCGGCCCAGGCTGAAGCCGAGCGCGACAGACGCGCCAAGGTCGTCCATGCCGAAGGCGAGTTCCAGGCGGCGCAGAAGATCACCGAGGCCGCAGCGATCCTCGGTACAGAACCCGCTGCGATCCAGTTGCGCTACATGCAGACGTTGACGCAGATCGCTACCGAGCGCACCAGCACCATTATATTTCCTTTACCGCTGGAGATGCTCAACGCCTTTATGCCCAAAGAAAAGAAATAGCAGGGGCTCATTCCATGTTGCGCTTTTCGAGATTTGCAAAATTTCTATCCGGCAATATATTTTCCGTAATCGGCGCGATGCTGATACTCGGCGGAATTTACCTTGCGCTGAATGATCCGCACTGGACGGGGATAGCTCTTATCGTCGCTGGGGTGGTTGCTATAGCCGTCAGTATAGTTATCAGGATGAAAAAGGATTAAAGAAGATGCAGGAGAGTTTCTCCTGCCAGGGAAATTGGGGGGTGGCCACCCAACCCCCTACCCCTTCAGCGTAACATCGCCGGCGGAGATAACTTCGAGCTTTTTGTTCGGCAGGCGCAGCAGCAGGTTCCCGTCATCATCCACATCCTCGGCCACGCCCTTGCGCACCACATCACCGCAGCGCACCGTAACATTCTGGCCCAGCGTCTTCAGCCTTCGCTTCCATTCCAGCTGGATCGGCTCGCCTTTGCACAGCGCGTTGTAGACGGCCTCGAACTCGGCAAGCAGCGACGCCAGCACATCGAGGCGTGAGAAGTGCAAGCCAAGCTCGCGCTTGAGGCTTGTGGCGATGGCCGCGATCTCGGGATAGCTATCGACATCAAGGTTGACGTTCAAAGCAATGCCCACTATGGCGTAATTCACATTATCACCCGCGACATCGCTCTCGATGAGCACGCCGCTCACCTTCTTATCATTGATGAGGACATCGTTAGGCCACTTGATGGAGTTTTCCAGATAGGCGACGTCCTCAATACAACGGGCGATGGCTATGCAGGCGGCCATCGTCAAGCGCTGAACCTGCACTAGCTTGGGATAGAGGATGATCGACAGCGTCAGGCTGCTGTCCGGCGGCGATACCCACTCGCGCCTCAGGCGCCCGCGGCCTGACGTCTGTTCATCGGCAAGAACCACGGTGCCTTCGCTAGCGCCTTTCGCAATCGACTGTCTGGCAACATCCATCGTAGAAGAGACGGAGGGATAATAGAAGGTCGGCCGTCCGATATATTTTGTGTTCAGCGCATCGCGAATCGATTCCGCCGATAATATATTCTCTTCCATACAATTTAATGAAGGGGGCCAGACAAACCTGTAAGCCGAGTTCTGTACCCCGACCGGAATCGGGGCGGTGACCATTTATCTAGGATGGCGGTTACCCGCCACCTCAAGCGACCTACCCCAGGGTTGTAACGAGGCCGGGCGTCCTCTCCCCTGCTATTCGGTCTTGCACCGGATGGGGTTTGCCCGCCACCGATGTCGCCATCGGAGCGGTGAGCTCTTACCTCACCTTTTCACCCTTGCCCCGAAGGGCGGTATAGTCTCTGTGGCACTTTCCGTATGCGCCGGTTTTCACCTGCGCACCCTGGGCGTTACCCAGCATCCTGCCCGGTGGAGCTCGGACTTTCCTCATCCTTCCCGCCAAGCGGGAAGGACGCGGTCACCCGGTTTATCTGACCCCCATGAAGTCTATTACAGGGGGATTCGTTAGTCAATTGATTATGTCGATTTCCTTCAACTCTCACTGGCCCTCTTTTTCGAAAAGAGAGGGCAATAGGCCACCCTATACAGCTGCGGCGCGCGAAACCGTTCGTATGTGCACGGCACTTCGTCCGTGCACATACACTAAGGTTCACAATATGCTGTATATACCTTTCTACAGCCCTCTCCCATAAAATAGGTAGAGGTTAGTTCATCAAGAGGTGCAGGAGAATCATCTCCTGCCGGGGTGTTAGGGGTGTCCCCTATCTTTTTTCAAATCCCCCAAGACTGGGGGATAACAGGGGGTTGACCATCTCTTAGCGATGCTTCTCTGTACAACGCGCCTGTGCAATCACTTTGCCCTGCGCTTCCTGGTTGCTTTAAATTAACCGTACGTATAGATATCCCTCAACTTAACGAGAAAAGAGATGCAGGAGACTCATCTCCTGCCGGGGTTCTAGGGGTGTCCCCTATTCTTTTTTTCAAATCCCCCAAGACTGGGGGATAACAGGGGGTTGGCCAGCTTTAACCGACTCGGTACAGCAACTGTGCTACTGTGCCTTCGACTTGCGCTCCTTGGCCGCCTTGCTCGCACGGCACTCAGCTATATCGCATTTACTGCATCCGGTAGCATTGTGTACAGCCATCATCGAGAGAGTCAGAACAATGTATACACCCATAAGAGCGTGATCGACAGTACCATATTCCGATACGACGACATTAAACGCGCCAAATATCCATGCGAATATGGGGATGAACAAGGCAAGCAAATGTGCTGCCATATCGATCATACATCCTTGCCAGGTGAATCCTTTCGATTCGTCCTTACGGAACACGCGGACGATATGGCTGAAGCCGAACGTCGGGCAATCCGTGCCGTAGTACTTGCAGCGCCTACAGACAAAGTAGCGGCCGAGAACGATGATGCCGACCCAGATCGCTGTGTAGGCCCAGAACATAGCTGCAGACTTGCCCCACAGTACGTACCCGCCCAGGAATACCGCCGGCCAGAAGATCAGAGCATTGAGCAGCATTGTCTTGCGCGGCCAATTAACTAAACTCATCATCTTCTCCTTGAACAAAGATCGACTTATAACCAGCTTATATTTCTTCTATATGACCCGCTGACAGGCAGAATCGCCAGCGGAAATACAAGAATTGGCAATGAGTCAATTAGCGATTTCTTTTGTTAGCGAGCGCCCGTTTGCTCAAAGCGTCAGCCTCTTTGTTCTGTTCGCGGGGAATATGTTTAACTGTGTAAGACTTGAATTCGTCAAGCAGGCTTACCGTCTGTTCGTACAGCTGTTTCATTAACTTGCTGCGGTATTTCCCTTCAAGCTGCCTGACGATAAGCTCGGAGTCCGAGTTTATATCAACATGATTAGCACCTAATTCGAGTGCCTTTTCCAAAGCCGCTATAAGAGCGAGGAACTCTGCTTTGTTATTCGTAGCCCTGCCGATATACTCACATATCTCGGCGACAATGTTACCTTTTTCGTCGCGCAAAACTGCTCCGATGCCCGCCGACCCGGGGTTGGGAACAGCAGCGCCGTCGCTGTTGATTATCAGCCGTTTTAACTTAACTACAACCAAAGCACCGTCTCAACATGGTCATCACGTACTATGATGCGATCAATCACATTCCGCATCAATAAGCGTTTCGCCGAGAAACTCAGTGAATCCCAGCGCGCTAAAAGATCATCAAGATCACGGAAAGTGTACCCTCGCCGCTGCTCCGATGTGATCTCGCCCCGAGCTTCTGCCCAGATACGATTCAGCCGCTCTTCCATCAGACGCCTCTCCCTCACAACATCCCCACCCAGCTCACGCAGTTCATCAACCGTGATTTCTCCCTTCGCAGCTTTATCCAGGTAGGTACGAAACTTTCTATCCAGCGACCTGATCATCTTTTTTAAATGAGGCTGATCCGACATCTGAGGATCAGATCCGTGCTGTGGATTGCTGATCAGTTTCTCCCGGTTTTCAGGACGGCTTAATTTTTGCAGATCTGCCTTTACCACCGCCTCCAACTCGTCCACCTTACGAGTATTGTACTGACAGAAACTCTGGTTGGTCCTG
This sequence comes from Dehalococcoidia bacterium, assembly GCA_041653935.1. Classification (GTDB taxonomy): domain Bacteria; phylum Chloroflexota; class Dehalococcoidia; order E44-bin15; family E44-bin15; genus JAYEHL01. Next base: position 708,685 of record JBAZEO010000001.1, read on the forward strand.
GATTGACACTGATAATAACGATACTCACCGCTATGCTTAATCCCGCTCTTTTTACTGGTCCAAGACTGACTCCTGTTCATGCCGGTCATTTTATTATTGCATCTCCCGCAATAAACCATTCCGGCTAAAAGGAATGGCGTCTTTACTACATGTCCTCTGTGGCTGGCGCGAGCAGTAAGTCTCTCCTGAACTTGATTAAATACCTGGAATGGAACTATGGCAGGATGACTGCCCGGGACCCTTAAACCAAAACGCTCAGATGTCCCGACATACGACCTGTTTCGCAACACATCTCGAACTCCCACTATGCTCCAGCGACCGCCGCTTCTGGTAGTGATTTTCTGTTCATTTAAATATCGAGCGATGAGACGGACGCCCTTTCCCTCCTGTAAATACAAGCGATATATTAATGATATTGTCTCTGCTTCCTCCGGAACAAGCTCGTATTTATGATCGCTGCCAATCCTATATCCAAAGGGCGGCTTGCCTAATCCCATCCCGCGAACAGCCCTTACCTTCATGGCCTCCTTCACCCGTTCCCCATTTTTATCGCCATGATACTGCTCAGCCCAGTTACTAAGGGCTATAGAGAGAGGCTCGCCGCGGAGGCTGTCGATGAAATGCACTTTAACACTCAAGGCATCAAGCTCTATAAGACATTGTATAAGCTCCTGGGGACCGGGATGCAGATGACGAAGACTCTTTATTACAATAATAAAATCGCCTTTATTCTTCAATATGTAGCTCAGCATGCTGCGATACTGAGTCCCGCTCACATGCAATCCGGAGTCTAAATCAGAGAATACGTTCACCGGCTCATGGCCATTCTCACTGCAGAATTGGGAGAATAGCTTCTCCTGCTCCTTCATCGTATAGGTCACATCCTGCTCTATATCCGATGCGATCCTGAAATATCCGATTGCCTTCATAATTTAACTCAGATACAGAATCCTCTCACAGCTGCCACACTGCACTAAACTATGTCCAGCTTTAATCTGCTGCAATTTATTCATCGGCAGCACAATGCGACACCCCTGGCACATCCCCTGCTCAGCCTTGGCTACCGCTTTCCCCTGCCGCTTACCACGCAAATGTTCATAGAGTTTAAGAGTCGCCGCATCAATCTTGGAGGCTATTTCGTTGCGGTTTCGCTCCAAGTCTTCTATCGCCCCCTCTATCCCCTCTTTCTCTTTCAGCAATCCTACCTGCTCCTTCTTCCATTCCTCCTCAATAGCAGCTACTTCCTGGCGCTTAACATTTATTCTATCTTTCAAAGACTCTATCTCTGTCATTATTTCCAGAGTTTTATCTTCCAGTTCCTTTATCTTGCGATTATAACTCTCTACCTGCTCTTTCAGGCTTACAAGCTCCTTTGGATTCTTCACAGAACCGCCGTAAAGCCTCTCTCCTGCAACCGTTGCTTTAACACGAGAGTCTTCAACATCTGACTCCAACCCATGCATTAAATGTTCTGTCTCCTCTAACTTCTTCTGCTCCTGTGCCAACACAGCACGCCCATCAAGCAAAGTACTGCTTTCGCCAATGCAGGAAATTATCTTTGAAAGTGCTTGCTTTTGGGAGTCTGACTCCAGATCGAGTTCCTGCAGGTCATATAGCTGTTTAGCTTTACTCAATTCGCTGCCCCCTAAATCCCATTCTATGTTAAGGCTAATATACTGTCAACAACGATGGAACTCAGAACGAGGCTACTATTACCACAACTTGACCGAGATCTTTGCAACAAAGATCAGAAGGAAATACTTCTATCACTATATATTACTCCCTCTACATTTTGCCTTCGGACTACGAAGTGTTATACTAAAATGCATTCAATCATTAACTTATAACAGAGATACAACAATGCACAACCATTCCAAGGCGGACAGGACATCCATGGACAATACATACCGGAATGGGACGCCGACAGGGATCTGGCCGCCATCTCACTGCAGAAGTTAATCGACCTGAAGGCTGACATTTTATGCGAAGGCCACTTCGGCGTATACCAACCGTCAGAGGAAGTCAGGCGATATATAGAATACTACATGGATCCCATATAGACGCGCGACATCCGGCAACTGGAGGACTAAACCGTTGAAAAGACAAATCATCATCAAAGCAGGCTCCCTTAAAGCTAAAGCTGAAATCGACGATTCAAAAACAGCAGATGCCATATGGAAGGCACTGCCCATAAAAGGCACGGCTAACCTCTGGGGCGATGAAGTCTACTTTGAAATTACTGTCGATATGAACCTGGAAAATGGCAAGGATCTCGTATCAGCAGGCGACCTCGGTTACTGGCCCAGCGGGAGTTGTTTCTGCGCCTTTTTCGGGCCCACACCGATGAGCAAAGGAAACGAAATTAGACCGGCAAGCGCAGTAAATGTATTCGGTAAAGTCGCCGGCGATCCAAAGGTCTTTAAGCAGGTTAAAGAGGGTGAAGTGATCGTGATTGAGAGAGCATAATATCAAAGGTTTCGAGGAGAACAATGAAAACTGCCACCGGTTATATATGGGTGAATACAAAGAAGCTGCGCGAGTTCATTAATCTGACCGACAGGGTGGAATCATTCGTTAGTAAAAGCGACATCAAAGAGGGCTTTGTACTGGTCTCAGCAATGCATATCACCGCTGGTGTATACGTTAATGACGCTGAATCCGGCCTTATAGCCGATATCGAGGAATGGCTGGAGAAGCTGGCGCCATATCGATCCGACTACCGACATCACCACACCGGCGAAACGAATGGTGACGCGCACCTGAAGAGCCTGCTCATCCACCACGAGGTCATCGTGCCGATAACAAACGGGAGGCTCGACCTCGGCCCGTGGCAGCAGATATATTATGCCGAGTTCGACGGACAACGTGACAAGCGCATAATTCTGAAAGCTATGGGAGAATAACGGCTATTACTCTATCGTGAACTCAAGGTAACAATCGCAAACATCAAAAGGCAGCATTATCTTGTACCGGCCCGGCTGCACCTGCTCGGAGAATGTCTCCGTTGAACCACTGATATCCGAACACCATTGCTCTATCTGATCCCATTCATATTCTACGGCCTCACCAGGCTCTATTGTAATAGAAGCCGCCATCTTACACATCGCCCCGCAGGGACAGTCCACCCTGCCCACCTCCACCCACTCCGAACCGTTGCCACCCTGCTCCAACCTGTAAACCACATAAAACGGATTATTCAACTGAACATCGTAATCTAAATCGTTGGTAACGCTTATATTTACAATTGCCCCCTGTGTATATTCTTGTTTATCGAGCGAACAGGACGATTGTAAGATACAGCCGGTGGCTTCAGGCGTGGCTTCAGGAGCGGCTTCAGGTGTTGAACCACAAGCTGTAATCGTGCCGATGGCAATCAGTGAGATAATGCACGCCGAACACAACAACGCATTTGCCGACTTTCTGGTAAGTGCTTCAAGAATCTTCATAATAACCCCCTTTTATAGACAGCCAACTAATCAAGAATCATCCCTTCAGAAATTCAATCACTTCCCTGTTAAAACGTTTGCTCATCTCCATAAAAAATGAGTGCGATCCGTGTTTAAATTCGACAAACCTGGCATTGGGAATATGCTGTGCCACTATCCTCGAAAATTCGATAGGCACTATCTTGTCATCCGTCCCAGCCATAACCAGCGTCGGCGCCTTGATCTGGTCCAGCCTGTCGATGGTATTATGCTTTGACACCGCTCTCAACTGATCCAACACTCCGCTGGGACCGACCTTATTAAAATAATACCTCGCTCCAAGTACCATAGGTACACGGAACACAACGCGACTGAACGCATTAACAGTAAAACCAACCATAATCTTAACGACATCAAAGCTATCGGGGTCGTTTATGATCCTTTCGTTGAAATCCTCCCCCAGTCCAGTTCTTCGCCGCATCTCAGCATTCTTCTTATCCCACATATCCTTGTTGGCGGCATCGCTCATACCAGGAGTTGTCGCCGCCAGTATCAGTTTGTTCACCCTATGCGGAAAGCCGATCGCGACCTCCTGTGCTATCATGCTGCCCAGTGAAACACCAACGACATGCGCACATTCGATATGAAGAGCATCTAGCAAACCCACGGTGTCCTCTGCCATCCTGCCCATGGTGTAGAATTCACCGGATCTGTCGGTAGCACCCACGCCGCGGCTGTCGAAGGCGATCACCCTGTAATATTTGCTAAGTGCAGGAATATTCATGAACCATGATCCTTTAACCGCCCCCAGCCCCATAATCAACACTATTGCCTCGCCTTGTCCGCGTTCGGTATATGCAATATTTATATCGCTCACCTTAACAATGGGCATGACAAGTCTCCCCTCTGTCCATAGCAAACTATACCTTGTTCGCCGATTATATAATATCATCGCCGCAACTGCCACTGTCTTCTGAACCACAACTGAAAGCTTTTCGACATCAATACTGACAGAATTCGCAAAATCTATCCTATTTAGCTTGACCTGTGGCACATAGAGTAATATATTACCTTAATATTGACATGAAAACGAAACTCCCTAAACTTGTCACCATTCTCGCGCTTTACGTTTTGATGTTCTTCGTGTGCGCATGCGATGAATGGTTCGACAAAAACAAGCCAGCCAGCCAACCCACAACCGTTACAGGAAATTTGCAAGTCCACTTCATCGATGTGGGACAGGGGGACGCGATACTTATCGACCTCGGCGCGACAGAGATTCTGATCGATGCCGGAGAGAAATCGCCGGGGGTGACCGATTATATTGAAGATTACGTGGACGGACATCTCGAGGCGATAGTGGCCACGCATCCCCATGCCGACCACATCGGCGGGCTGATTGAAGTGCTGGACGAATTCGATGTCGACAACGTATGGTTCAACGGTGATGAAGCGACATCTAAAACTTATACCGACTTCATGGCGGAAGCAAGTGACGAAGGCACACAGGTGCACGAAGCGCGACGCGGCGACACCATAGTTGCAGGCGCGCTGACATTCCACGTACTCAACCCTATCGACCCGCTGTTCGATAACACCAACGACAACTCGATAGTGCTAGAACTGAGCTACGGCAGCATCGACTTCCTCTTCACGGGCGACGCTGAAGTTGAGGCCGAGGCCAGCATGATATCAGCCGGAGTCCTGAGCGATATCGATATATTAAAGGTTGGGCATCACTGTTCGCGAACCGCATCATCGCCCGCATTCCTCAACATTATCAAGCCTGAGATTGCGATATATATGGCGGCTGTCGGCAACACATACGGCCACCCGCATGCGGAATCGCTTGTCTCCCTGCAAAGCATCGGCGCGACAATATATGGCACAGACACATTAGGAACAATAGTAATCAGTACTAACGGCACCAGTTATACCATCCAGACCGAAAACTAGTTATTCAAAACAGTTAAACGAGGATACTGAACTTGATTTATTCTCCAAAACCAGCTATAATCGGCCTTCAAAATATATGTTGTCCGTCATAAAATACTGAAAGGGGTGCATTGCCATGACACGAGAAGAAAAAGCTCACGATACTGCTATCGAGTTTGCTATTTCGGAACTGGCTAACAAAAGCGGCTTCGCCCGCGTTGACGCCCGCGATCACCTTGTGTCCATGAAAGAAAAGGCAGTGCCCTATCTGACCGAGGCGCTGAAAAGCAACAACCAGGGGGTACGATGGGAGGCAGCCAAAGCGCTTGCTAAGATAGGCGATCCTGCCGCATCTCAATCCCTTATCAATGCCCTTGAAGACAAGATGTTCGATGTGAGATGGATCGCGGCAGAGGGCATCATAGCCATCGGGCGCAAAGCGCTGATCCCATTACTCTCTGCACTCACCAAGAGCGGAGATTCTCTCTGGCTCAGGGAAGGCGCACACCATGTGATACACGACCTGATGCGCGAAGACCTAAAGGCTGTCTTCGGACCTGTCTTAGACGCGATAGAAAAACCTGAGGGCAAGCTGGCAGTGCCTCTCGCGGCGGAGAAAGCTTTAGCCGAGTTGAAGAAAATCCTGGGGCACTAGACTTCTCGTCTGTAGAAAAATTTTGACGGGCCCGGTATGTATCGAACCTGCGACCAATCGGTTATGAGCATGTAAATTTATATTTTGGTTAACCATTTTAGTAACCACTTTAGTAACCACATCATACAAACCGTTTAGTCGTCAAATCAAGGCCACAGTTATATTAGTCAGATTCAGATATAGTTGAGGCTGACCATAGCTATTAGTTAATTATTTTCATATTACAAGTGAATCTATTCGTAAAAACACTCCGATGCCCCCGAGTGACGGGATTTTAAACGAATTATTAATTACTACCCTCGACCCAAAAACCAATTTATCCAGATTGATATCTACAATATAAGCAAGTGAGTCAGGATATTGACAAAAGGCAATAAAAGGTGATACAATCGCACAATATAAGATAAATTAACTAAGGGGATAGACAAGAGCCACAAAATACTGTAGTATCATTGAACAAGTAGAGAAAGGAGCAGGCAATGAAAACAAAGGTAATTTTATTTGCTTTACTTATTGCCCTTGTGGTGGGATTAGCAGTTCCTGCATTTGTATCGCAGCCAGCTGACGCGTGGGGACGCCATAGCCGTACGCAGTCAGCCGATACAACGACCACCAGTTCCACAACCCCCAGTGCAACACCAACGCCAACGCCAACGACCACAACTACGCTTGGCCCCATGATGATCGGTGTTATGATGGGCAGCAATTCCTTCCCAGGTATTGCGATGTCGATAAAACTGGGAGGCGACGGTAGCCTAACGTTAGCCAACATCAGAGGCATTTCGCTTGACGGCGGTTTCAAGCTATCACTCGCTTATGATGTTCAACCCGCACCTCACGGTATGGGTGCTATCACCAGTGGTAGACTGTCAAGTTCAGGCAGGCTCCCATTGGGAAGTAATATAACAGGTCAATACTTTGATTTGGAAGTGATAAGCCCAGATCTAGGGGGAAATTATTTCCTCCTGTTTAACGAATTTGGCGATGCTACAGAACTATGGGGCGGCATCCTAATAGCTAATCTGCCTGGGATAGCTACTATTCTACCCGGGGCATTAACAGCGATGGGTGGCCCTGATATTTCCTGCCTAATGCCTACTATACAGAAACTTATACAATTGATTAACCCATTCATGATAAACCATCCAATAATCCTATGCTTACCAATGTCTAGCATGATGAAATTGATGCCACTTATGGGAATGAGTTTCTGATTCACGATTTAACAGTCCTGTAGATAGAACGAACGGTCAAACCAGGTGGATTGTCATTAATCCACCTGGTTTTTTGTACTGGACTGGAGATACATCTGGGACATCTCCAAACATTGAAGTTTACATGACTTCAGATAAGACAATCTATGCCTACTTCAGAGATCAATGAGTTTCCGTATATAAAATTTCTCACGATACTAACTCTACTAATATATGTAACCGCTTAGAATGTTAATTCACCTGGGATAATATATATTTCTCCTCGTGTACTCGCTTTAGAAATATTAAATGGCAATATAGTGTATAAATAATCCCCGTTATTAATTGTTTTATACTTGCACACTGCATAATAATCCCTATTTCCGCCCCTATTATTATCCGTATTAGCGAAAATAGGAATGAAATCCATTTTCTCACCATTCCCTATTACGATTTCCTTTTGTAATTCAATCGCATTTTTTAAATGCTTATCGGTATGTAATATATACCTTTCTGTATGCGTTAAATTGGCATGCCCTAATAATGCCTGTATCTCCCTAATTGTTGCCCCTTTTTCCGATAATGTAGTGGCGGAATAATCACGTAAGCTATGCGTATGGATATTTACGCCTAAGCCTCAATCGTCTCTTCCCTTCAGGCCCTAAGAGTAGCTCTAGTAACTCTCTTATATCAAGGGATTCAAGGTCAGGCGTGTTTTGATTGGAATAAGGTTTGGTGGGCCCGGCAGGTATCGAACCTGCGACCAATCGGTTATGAGCCGACCGCTCTACCACTGAGCTACAGGCCCACGAGGCATCGTTAGTCTACAAAAGGCCGAGAGGAAAGTCAAGCTGAGGGGCTATGTACAAGGTAAGGATCGACATTCGACACTCTTTGTTTTTTCTATGCGTTAGCATATAATCAATGGCGAGTATTTTAATCTAACAAATCACAGAACAAGACTATGGATGAAAAGACAGAAACTGCTTCGGGTTACAATCCCCAGGAGATAGAACAAAAATGGCAGAAGAGATGGGCAGAAGACCATCTCTACGAAGTGAATGACGGCGACCCGCGCACCAAGTGGTACGCGCTAACCATGTTCCCCTACACCTCTGGTGATCTGCATGTAGGGCACTGGTACGCCATGGCGCCATCGGACGTGCACGCGCGTTTCATGCGCATGAAGGGCTACAACGTGCTGCATCCCATAGGCTTCGACGCCTTCGGCCTGCCTGCAGAGAACGCCGCCATAAAACGCGGTATACACCCGCACAAGTGGACAATGGATAATGTCGAGCGCATGCGCGGGCAGCTCAAACGCATGGGGGCGATATATGACTGGAGGCGGGAGGTCATCACCTGCCTGCCCGAATATTACAAATGGACGCAGTGGTTCTTCCTCAAATTCTACGAGGCGGGACTGGCCTACCGCGCCAAGGCCCCGGTGAACTGGTGCCCCAAGTGTCAGACAGTGCTGGCCAACGAGCAGGTTGTGGGCGAGGGCATCTGCGAGCGCTGTGACACGCCCGTTACACGCAGGGATCTGGAACAATGGTTCTTCCGCATCACCAAGTACGCCGACGAGCTCCTCGATTTCAGCAAGATACAGTGGCCCGAGCGCATCAAGCTCATGCAGACCAACTGGATCGGCAAGAGCAAGGGCGTGGAGATATCGTTCGGGCTGGATAACGGCGATGCATTAAACGTTTTCACCACACGCGCCGACACGGTATACGGCGTGACGTTCGTAGTCTTAGCCCCTGAGAACCCGCTGGTGCAGAAGCTCACCACGCCCGACCGTAAAAAGGCTGTCGAAAGCTATATCGAGCAGACGCGGCGGGCATCCGAGATCGAGCGCACCTCCACCGAACGTGAGAAGACGGGCGTATTCATAGGCTCATACGCAACGAACAAATTAAACGGCGAGCGCGTGCCGATATGGATCGCCGACTATGTTCTCACAAGCTACGGCACCGGGGCCGTTATGGCGGTGCCGGCCCACGATCAGCGCGACTTCGAGTTCGCCAAAAAGTTCAACCTGCCCATAAAGACCGTCATCGCACCACCCGATTGGGATAAGGGAGAGCTAACGCAGGCTTATACCGAGAACGGGACGATGGTCAACTCCGCCCTGTTTGACGGCATGCCCAGCAACAAAGGCCTCGACGCCATTGCCGACCATATCGAGAAAAAAGGCTTCGGCAAGAGAAAGATAACATATCGCATACGCGACTGGCTCATCTCGCGCCAGCGCTACTGGGGCGCACCCATTCCCATGGTCTACTGCAAGAAATGCGGCATTGTGCCGGTGAAGGAGAGCGACCTGCCCGTGCTGCTGCCGGAGGACGCCGAGTTCAAACCCACCGGCGAATCGCCGCTCAGGTATTGCAAATCCTTCGTCGAGACCACCTGCCCTAAATGCAAGGCCCCCGCCGAGCGCGAGACGGACACCATGGACACATTCATGTGCTCCTCATGGTATTTCATGCGCTACACCAGCCCCGGCTACGACAAGTGGCCCGCGGACAAAGAAAAGATGCGCTACTGGCTGCCAGTCGACCAGTACACCGGAGGGGCCGAGCACGCCGTGATGCACCTGCTCTACGCGCGCTTCTTCGTCAAGGCGGCGCGCGACCTGGGCGTGATCGAGTTCGACGAGCCGTTCACGCGCCTGTTCAACCAGGGCACCGTCATCAGCGGCGGACAGAAGATGAGCAAGTCCCGCGGCAATGTTATTGCCCCTGATGATTATGTAAAGACATTGGGGGCCGACACGGTGCGGACATATTTGATGTTCATCGGGCCATGGGATCAGGGCGGAGACTGGGATGATCACGGCATCAAGGGCATGCACCGCTGGTTCAAACGCATCTGGTCCATCGTACTCGACAAATATGAGCCGACAGCGGTAGACGACGATAAGACCAGAGATCTGCGCCGCGTGACGCACCAGACCATCAAGCGCGTGCATGACGACCTGGAGCGGTTCCATTTCAACACGATGCTGGCCGCCCTCATGGAGTTCACCAACTACTTGGGCAAAGCCCGCGATGACGGAGCAGTTTCGCGCGAGGCTTTCTCCGAGGCGACGAAGACGCTGATGCTTCTGCTGGCTCCAACGGCCCCGCATATCGCCGAGGAGCTGTGGCAGCGTACCGGCAATCCATACAGCATCCACAACCAGCTCTTCCCACAATGGGATGAGAAACTGGCAGCCGAGGATGAGTTCACCCTGGTGATACAGGTTAACGGAAAGCTGCGCGACAAGGTTAACACCTCCATAAATATAAATGCCAATGAAGCCAGGGAACTGGCTCTGGGCCGCGATAAAGTGAAAGAGTATCTTAAAGGCGCAGCGCCGGTGAAGGTGATATACGTACCGGGGAAGCTTATCAATATCGTCATTAAGTGAATTCTAAACAGCACTTGAGCATGATTAATAATTAGTGTATACTACTGCTACTTAATCGGGAGGGGATAGCTATGAAATTATCATGTCTGCAGGAAAATCTCAGCAAAGGACTTAGCATTGTCGGCAGAGCGGTGGCCACGCGAAGCACGCTGCCCATCACTCAGAATGTCTTGATCAGCGCAGAAAAATCGCGCATCAAACTTGCGGCCACCAATCTGGAAATCGCTATTACCTACTGGATCGGAGCCAAGGTCACCGAGCAGGGAGAGATAACCGTTCCGGCCAGATTGTTCACAGACTTCGTCAATACATTGCCAAACGATAAAATTGAGATGACCCTCTCCGCGAAGACAAAAACACTTGAGATGAAGTGTGCCCGCTTCGCCGGACGCATCAATGGGATGACAGCGGACGAATTCCCGCCCATACCGGCAGTGGGGGACGGCCCCACCACCACCATTGAGCCGGACGATCTGCGCACAGCTATAGCTAAGGTAGTGTTCGCCGCGGCAACGGAGGAGACCCGCCCCGTACTCACCGGCGTTTACTGCGAGTTCCACGGCGACACGCTGACCATGGCTGCAGCCGATGGCTTCCGACTGGCGGTGCACAAAGCGCCACTTGCCGGAAAGGTTAAAGAAAGAAGCGAGATTATCATACCGGCCCGCACCCTGAACGAACTACAGCGCCTGCTCACCGACGAGAAAGAGCCTATAAAGATAACTATCAACTCAAATAAAAGCCAAGTGCTCTTCCGCCTGAAGGAAACGGAGGTGGTTTCCCAGCTTATCCAGGGGAATTTTCCTAACTACAAACAGCTCATCCCCCAGAACTGTACCACCAGCGCGGAGATGAGTCTGGCTGAGTTTACCAAGGCGACAAAAACCGCTTCCATCTTTGCCCGCGAAGGCAGCGCCATAGTACGCCTGCAGTTGACTCCCGGCCAGAAGAATGCCATGGGCCAGGTAGTCCTCTCCGCACGCGCGGAGGAGGTGGGCGATGACACAGGCGAGGTAGATGCGGTCGTCACAGGAGAAGAGGCCAAGATCGCCTTCAACAGCAAATACCTGGCTGAGGCGCTGAACGTACTACATACAGAGCGTGTGCTGTTGGAGGTCACAAGCCCGTCAAGCCCAGGCGTACTCAAGCCAGTTGGCGATGCAAACTATCTACATGTTGTCATGCCTATGTTCGTGCAGTGGTAAATTATGTAAAGAAGCTACCCGGAGCGCCCCGGAAATGGGGCGCTCTTTTTTTGATTGCAGTAGAGCCCCCTCGTAACTTTTTATCGCAGGAAAATTCTAAGAGCGAATGGCATGGCTAATGGGAAAGGGTCAGGTGCCCCAAAGAATTCTCTTATGATTACTTACTTCGGAGAGGTCATATCTTTATGACATCAAATAATAGCGGTATAATTATCGTGAAAATGTATCGCAGAAAAAGTTGCGTCCATTTGAGATCGGCCCGTAGATGCCTCTTAACAGAGAAGCAATAAATGGATAAACACTATGTTTGATGAACTTATAACTAATGATGCATTGATTGCCCCGTTACTTTCCTGGGCAGTCGCCCAATTATTTAAAACGTTTGTGGTGTTGCTGCAGAAAAAACAGCTCAACCTTCGATATTTGGTAAGCAGCGGCGGTATGCCCAGCTCACATTCTGCTGTAGTTGCAAGTCTGGCTACTGCTGTAGCATTTATCGATGGGTTTGCATCAGTTACATTTGGGATTTCTGTAGTATTAGCATTTATCGTCATGCGTGATGCTTCAGGGGTTCGAAAATCAGTCGGGCAGCAGGGAGATATCCTGAAGCGAATTTTAAAAGAAATAGGGGAAAGGCAGCCTGTTAAAGTGCTTGGCCGTGACTTTCAAGTACTGGCAGGGCATACGCCTGTCCAAGTTATAGTAGGTGGATTATTGGGTATCGGTGTCACATGTTTATGGATTACATTGCGCTAAGATTCAAAAATCACGTATTTCCAATACATGCTTAGCATAGCGCCCCCCAAGGTGAATTGAAGAATATTTATTGTGGCATAATACTTAATGATTCCTTATCGTGATTATAGTCATATTACAAAACAATTTGACATGCCCATGTTTGTGCAGTGGTAAAAATACGATAGTTTAACGTAAAAGCGCCTTCGATTGAAGGCGCTTTTTATTAGCTCACATGAACACCCTATAGATCGTATCCGGAAATATCATTATAGTTATCCGATACGACATTTCATGAATCGAATAATGGGATAAATGTATTCAAATATGTTATATTAACTAAAAGTTCAATATGATCATCAATAAGATTACAAGGTTTTTGCTGACCGTCACTACCATCCTGGTAACCCCTTTCAAATGGGTCATGATCGTCCCAACCTACATCCTTTTGAGCACGCCTCTGATCCAGACCCTGTACGAATTCCTGGTCATAGTGGTCTGGTTTCCTTTCGGAGTCTTCATCACGGGGATTAGTAAAGTATACAAAAGCGTGCCGGGCCTCGGCTTCATCCTGGCATTGATAGGAATACCGATAGTGCTTATAGGCTATGCGTTAAGCTACCTGCTGACCCCGCGCAGCGATGAGGAACGGGCCTTCATCGAAGCGTCCCAGTCGTACCCTTCCGTCGGCGACGTAATATAACCGCGCAGGACGGCAAAACGCATCACCTGAATTCTGACCAATAATTGACAAAATATTACTGCACCTATATAATGCCTTAGGTCGGAAAACAGTTTCCTACTGCCGTATTAAACATAATGAGACACACCTTATGAGTTTTGAAACACAGGCCGTCGAGCGGAAAGTAATATTAATCCTCAAAATCCTCAGCGGGAGCCAGGAACCGCTTGGGGCAAGGATTATTGCCCATCGTCTCAAGGACCATGGAATAGACCTTGGCGAAAGAGCCGTGAGATATCACCTGAAATTAACCGATGAAAGAGGCCTTACCAGCCTTGTCGGGCGCGACGGACGTGTGCTCACAAAGCAGGGCGAGGAGGAACTGAACACCGCCCTGGTAAAGGACAAGGTCGGACTGGCGATATCAAAGATAGAGCTGCTGGCTTTCCGCACCAATTTTGATGTCGAAAAACACCGCGGCTCTGTGCCCGTCAACATATCGATCTTCCCGGAAAGGAAGTTCAATAAAGCACTGCTGGCAATGAAGCCGGTCTTCGATACGGGCCTGTGCGTGAGCGACCTGGTCGTGGTAGCGCACGGAGGTGAGAAGCTGGGGGAATTCACCATACCTAAGGGCAGGATCGGATTCGCCACGGTCTGCAGCATTGTCATCAACGGCGCTATGCTCAAAGCCGGCATTCCCATGGACTCGCGTTTCGGCGGCATACTTCAGGTGCGGAACCGCAAGCCTGTGCGCTTCGTTGAACTTGTACATTATGCAGGCTCCTCTCTGGACCCATCGGAAGTATTCATCAGGGCCAAGATGACCTCGGTAAGAAGCATTATTAAAACAGGTAACGGCAAAATTCTGGCCAACTTCAGGGAGATACCGGCGATATGCCGCGGGACAGCAGAATCGGTAGTTTCAAGTCTGAAAGATGCTGGTCTGGGCGGGCTGCTGGTGATGGGCAACACGAGCGAGCCGGTATGCGAAGTCCCCGTGGAACTCAACCGCATCGGCATGATACTGATAGGCGGCATGAACCCGGTGGCCGCCGCCGAGGAGGCCGGAATCGAGGCGGATAACCGCGCCATGAGCACGGTAGTTGAATATCAGAGCTTAATCAAATTTCAGGATGTGTAGAATGAAAGAAATCAAAGTCATCCCGTGTCTGGACATCAAAGAGGGCAGAGTTGTTAAGGGGATCAAATTCGTCGATCTGCGCGACGCGCGCGACCCTGTGGAAGCCGCGAAGGCATACTGCAAAGAAGGCGCCGATGAACTCGTCTTCCTGGACATCTTCGCCACCGTGGAGAACAGGAAGACTCGGCGGGACTGGGTCAAGAGGGTCTGCGATGTAGTGACCGTGCCCTTTGCCGTCGGCGGCGGCATCAACAGCATCGAGGACATGCAGGAGCTGTTCGACCTGGGCGTGGACAAGGTCTCGATCAACACCGCGGCGGTGGAAAACCCCAAGCTGATCACGGAGGCCTCCAAGAAGTTCGGCAAGAAGAGGCTCGTCGTCGCAATCGACGGAAAGAAGAACAAGGCCGGAGGCAAGAAGCCCCGCCTCGAAGTAACCATCAAGAGCGGCACGGAGGGGACAGGGCTCGACATCGTTGAATGGGCCAGGAGGGTGGAGAAGCTGGGAGCCGGAGAGATACTGCTTACCAGCAAGGACGCCGACGGAACCAAAGAAGGCTACGATCTGGAGATGACAAAGGCCGTGGCCGAGGCGGTAAAGATACCCGTAACCGCCTCCGGAGGCGCGGGCACGCTGGAGCACCTGTACGAGGGAGTGACTATCGGCAAGGCATCGGCGGTGCTGGCGGCATCCATATTCCACTTCGGCGAGATAAGCATAAAGGAAGCAAAGGAATACCTTCGGGACAAAGGAATCCCGGTGCGTATAACTAATAAAGGTAAGGAGAAAAAATAAATGGCAAAGATCAACCCGTTTGAAGTAGCACGACAGCAGATAGACGCGTGCGCGGATATTCTTAAGCTGGAGCCGCATGTGCGCGAGATGCTCAAGACCCCGATGCGCGAGCTGCATTTCACGATGCCGGTGCGCATGGACGACGGCAAGATAAAAATATTCCAGGGATTCAGGGTGCAGTACAACGACGCCAGAGGCCCGGCAAAGGGCGGCATCCGCTTCCATCCCGAGGAGACTATCGACACGGTGAGAGCACTGGCCTCATGGATGACCTGGAAGTGCTCCCTGCTGGACCTGCCCCTGGGCGGCGGCAAAGGCGGCATAATCTGCAACGTCAAAGAGATGTCCCCGGCGGAGCTTGAGCGTCTGAGCAGGGCCTATGCTCAGCATGTCTGGAAGTTCATCGGACCGGAGCAGGACGTCCCCGCGCCCGACGTTTACACCACCCCCCAGATAATGGCCTGGATGATGGACGAGTATTCCATGATCGTCGGCAAGAACCAGTTCGGCGTCATCACCGGCAAGCCATTATCAATCAGCGGCTCGAAGGGACGCGGCGACGCGACAGCCAGGGGCGCAATGTTCACACTGAGGGAAGCGGCTAAGGTATGCAAGCTAGACCTGAGCAAAGCTACTGTAGCCGTACAGGGATACGGCAATGCAGGCTCGTTTGCCCATAGCCTGAGCCAGGAGCTGTTCGGATGCAAAGTAGTTGCCGTCAGCGACAGCAAGGGCGGCATCTTCAATGCTAAAGGGCTTGACCCAAAGGCCGTGAGTAAGCATAAGGAAAAGACGGGCTCGGTTGTGAACTTCCCCGGCGCAAAGAATATCTCCAACGCAGAGCTGCTTGAGCTTGAGGTAGACGTGCTGCTGCCCAGCGCTCTGGAGAACGTCATCACGGAGAAGAACGCGGCCAACATCAAGGCCAAGATAATCGGAGAGCTGGCCAACGGGCCGACAACACCTGAGGCCGACGCCATCATATACCAGAAAGGCATCAATGTGATACCCGACTTCCTATGCAACGCCGGCGGCGTGACCGTCTCCTACTTTGAGATGGTACAAAACTTCTACATGTTCAGCTGGGATGAGGACGAAGTGCACGAGAAGCTGGAAAAGAGGATGGTCAGCGCTTACAACTCCGTGCTGGCAACCTCCAAGAAGTACAAGATAAACATGCGCAAAGCGGCCTATGTGGTTGCCGTCGAGCGTGTGGTTGAAGCTATGAAGCTTCGCGGCTGGGTCTAGGTCAGGTCAATAAGACGGCTTTTTAAAAGCAGGGAGCGATAATTATAAAGCAAATAATACTCCTGCCGAAAGACTTTCGGCAGGAGTATCCTTCATTTTTAGGTGTGGTAATAGATTGTTTATCGAAAAGTCTCATCTTATAGAGGGAGCTGGCTGATGACAAAGTACATCTTCGTAACCGGCGGCGTTGTTAGTTCAGTAGGAAAGGGCATAGCTGTCGCTTCTATTGGAAGAATATTAAAGAGCCGCAATATATCCGTATCCGTTCAAAAGTTAGATCCCTATCTTAATGTTGACCCCGGCACCATGTCGCCATTCCAGCACGGAGAGGTATTCGTTACCGACGATGGCGCTGAGACGGACCTCGATCTTGGTCATTATGAGCGTTTCATCGATATCAAGCTGACGAAATCGTCAAGTATCACTTCAGGACAAATATATAATTTGATCATGACCAAGGAACGCCGCGGGGAATTCCTGGGCGGCACCGTCCAGGTAATACCAAATCTGACCAACGAAATAAAGGGCTGCATCCGCAAGGTAGCCCAGGAGAGCGGAGCGGACGTGGTAATCGTAGAGGTCGGAGGCACAGTCGGCGACATAGAGGGGCAACCGTTCCTAGAGGCCATACGCCAAATGAGGGGTGAAGCAGGCCGAGAGAATGTGCTCTTCGTCCATCTCACCCTCCTTCCCTATCTTCAATCTACCGGCGAATTAAAGACAAAACCGACACAGCACAGCGTGAACGAGCTCCGCCGAATCGGTATACAGCCCGACGTAATCCTGTTGCGCAGCGATATAGCGATACATGACGGCATCAGGGATAAAATCGCATTATTCTGCGATGTTGACCGCGAGGCCGTCATACCCCTGCCCACATTGCCTATAATCTATGAGGCCCCGCTCTTTCTAGAAGAGGCCGGGCTGGGCGATATTGTCATGAAGATGCTGCATCTGCCGGACACGGGCTCGAACCTGGTACAGTGGCGCCGCCTTGTCGAAGAGATGAAAAAAACCAAGCCGAAAATCAATATCGCTATAGTCGGTAAATACGTTAAGCTGCATGATGCCTATATATCGGTCAGGGAGTCTTTGCGCCACGCCGCTATACACTATGACCGCGATGTTGAATTGCTGTGGGTTCAGTCTGAAGAATTAGAAAAAAACGGGGATGCAGCCCTGCACAGCGCCCAGGGGATAGTTGTTCCCGGAGGATTCGGCATACGCGGTATCGAGGGCATGGTTGTCGCGGCAAGATATGCCCGCACGAACAATATACCCTACCTCGGTTTATGTCTCGGCATGCAGGTTATGGTCATCGAGTATGCCCGTCATGTGTTTGGCACAAACGAGCCAAACTCAACCGAATTCAATCCCGAAACCGCATATCCGGTCATCGATTTGCTTCCCGAACAACGAAATATCAAAGACCTGGGCGGCACTATGCGCCTTGGCAGTTATGCCTGCCACCTGATTAGCGGAACCAAGGCCGCTGCGGCCTACGACGAACCGGTGATCCACGAGCGACACCGACACCGCTATGAATTCAACAACGACTTTCGCCACAGGTTGGAGGAGGCGGGCATGGTCTTCAGCGGACTCTCCCCAGATGGCAACCTTGTGGAAATCAGTGAGCTTAAGGGCCATCCATTCATGGTAGCATGCCAGTTCCATCCCGAGTTTCTATCGCGCCCTGACAGGCCCCACCCATTGTTCCGCGAATTCATCGGAGCTGCTAATGAGACTTTAGTCGATGGCACACAGCCGCCCCTGCTGCATTAGTTCATCTATGAAAACGCTGCTATAGGAGCACATCTCGTCAGGGACGATGTCATCCACATCTGCAGGTAATCACTGAGTTTAACGCTAGTCCAAACACCGCTAGTGTAAAATCTTTACATCTCCGCTTACGCCAAACCGGCTGTGCTATAATACAATCTGCGTTACGATTGGCTCCAAGATGAATGTAAAAATAAAACTCCCAAAAGAGAACCCTCATATCGAGACCGAACGCCTGCTGCTCAGGCCGTTCACGCTGGACGACTCGCCCGTTGTGCAGTATCTTGCCGGCGAGTACGACATCGCAGCCAATGTTAGGATGATACCGCACCCCTACCCAGACCACATGGCAGAGGACTGGATAGATTCCCACCAGGATAAGCTGGAGCACGGCGAGATACATCTGGCGATCACGCTGCACAGTGAGGGCACGCTTGTCGGCGCCATCGGCCTCATCATCAACAGCGATGACGAGAACGCGGAGCTGGGATACTGGATCGGCAAGCCTTACTGGAACAAAGGATATTGCACAGAGGCGGCTCAAGCTCTGGTTAAATACGGATTCGATAAGCTGAAGCTGCACCGCATCCATTCCTTCTACATGACGAAGAATCCGGCCTCAGGGAGGGTCATGCAGAAGCTAGGGATGAAACACGAGGGAACAATGCGCAAGTGCATTAAGAAGTGGGATGTCTTTGAAGATGTTAACGTTTATTCGATACTGAGGAGCGAGTACTCAGGTTTCAGGTAAATATTATGTCAACCTCTGCCTTCCTCCACCTACGGTGGAATCACGTAGGGGCGAGGTTGACTCGCCCTCTTAGTTGTCGATATGTTTCGGAGCTATTCTCCGAACCCCCCTGGTAGTCCCCCATACGTTGGGGGCCTTTAATTTTGGGGGACACCCCCAAACCCCTGACAGGATATAAATCTCCTGTACCTCTCTTTGAGATGGCTAGTCGTAGGGTGGGCTCGGCCCACCGCCTTTTAAAATCCAGGAGCAAAATCATATTGGCGGGCACAGCCCGCCCTACATCTCCTTCTAATTTATTCGCTCTTCTTTTTCCCAGAAGGCTTCTTCTTAGTACCCTTCTTTTTGGCGGGAAATACCTGCGATATAGCTGACGATATCGAATCACGGCTGAAAGGCTTGGCTATGACGCCGTCGACAAGCTTCTTCTGCTCTTCATCCAGGTCTATAACCCAGCCCGTGATCAGAAGCACAGGCATATCTGGTTTTATCTTCTTGATAGCACGGGCCACATCCCAGCCCGACATCCCGGGCATGCCAAGGTCGGTGATAACCAGATCGTAGTTGCCATCCTTGAAAGCCTTTACTGCTTCAGCGCCGCTGGTAAAACCCTTGACCCAGTGCCCGAAATACTCCAGCGTCAGCCCCAGGGCCTTTAGTACCTCGACTTCATCATCGACTGTCAGTATATTGGCAGGCTTAGCTGCAACCGCCTTCCGCTTCCTGGCCTCCTGCTTTACAGCTTCAGTAGCCAGGGGCAGCCTGATATAGAACGTTGTCCCCTTGCCTACCGCGCTGTCGAACTTGATCATGCCGCCATGCCTGGCAATGATGCCATATGTCACGCTCAATCCCAGGCCGGAACCCTTGGAAGCCTTGGTGGTAAAGAACGGCTCGAATATCCTGCTCTTCACCTTGTCAGGTATCCCCACCCCTGTATCCTTTATCGATATCTGCACCCAGTCCTCATCCTGTAAGCTTTTCACCATCAGCTTCCCGCCCGTGGGCATGGCATCCATAGCATTGAAAAGTATGTTCAGCAGGGCCTCCCGCAATTCGGCAGCATCGCCGGATACCTGCCCCACCTTCCCCAGTTCCTGCTCCACCTTGATCGTTATGCCTTTGGTCTGTTCCAGCTCAACCCTGCGGGAATCAACCATCTTGAGGACACCCTCCACCACCTCATTCACATCCAGCGATTCGAAGGGGTGCTCCACGCGTATCCGCGCGAAGTCCTGCAGGCGTTTTACCGTCTTGGCCGCATCGAGGGCCGCCTGCTCGATAATCTGAATGCCCTTCTTTACTTTGTCATCCTTGACATCATCGATGACCAGCTGCGTCCGCCCCAGGATGACCGCGAGCATATTGTTGAAATCATGCGCTATGCCGCTGGCCATCTCCCCCATGGCCCTTAGCTTCTCCGATTGCACCATGCGCTCATGCGCCGTCTTCAGTTCCTCATAGGCCAGCTCCAGCTCCAACTCCGCCTTCCTGTGCTCGGTGGTTTCCATGAAACTGGCGATCACAGCCCGATGCCCCTTGTACTTAATAGAGGTGACCCGCTCCATGACCCATATCTGCTTACCATCCTTCCGTAGAGATCTGAACTCATACGGCACAGTGGATACTCCCTTGAGATTTTCCACAGCATTTATCCTTACTATGCCCCTGTCACCGGGATGAACATAGTTTATCGCCTCCTGTCCCACAAGCTCCGCGCTGGTATAGCCCATTATCTTCTCAAACGTCGGGTTCACATACAGGAATTTTTTATTCTGCAGCAAGTATATCCCCATGGCGGCGTTATCCAGCATGCCGCGTGCCATCTCCTCGCTCTCCTTCAATGCCTCCTCCGCCTGCTTGCGCTCGGTGATGTCCTGCCCCTGAGCGATAATAGCGATAGGGGTTTTCCTATCCTCAGCGTAGATTGTGGAAATATTCCATAATACCGTTTTGACGGTTCCCTCTACATTCACGATAGGAATTTCCACCACCTCCCACCTGGCGCCGCTGACCGCAGTACGCACGTAACTCATGGACTTTTCTCGTGTTTTCTCTGGAAACAGTATTTCCAGATTTTTCCCAATCACGGACTTGGCCTTCATGCCCGTGAGCCGCTCAAAGGCGCGGTTGAACCTTGTGATCCTGAAGTCCGGCGTCCAGACGACCATGGGCACATTAGCATGTTCGATGAGATTCTCCATGTAGTCGCGAGTCTCCCGGAGCTTATCTAAAGCCCTCTTACTTTCGGTGATATCCGTGTGCACTCCTACAAGCCCAATGACCTTTCCTGATTCATCCTTTATCGCGTCCGCACGCTCCAGAACTGTGAATTTACGTCCGCTCTTTGATACCATCTCCACCTCCCCACTCCAGGACCCACCACCCATTATTGTCTCGAACACCTTGCGGCCAATATTCTTATTCTCAAAAGCAGCGGTCCCGCCACCCGCAGCCTCAAGCTCCTCCGGTGTGTATTCAAAAAGCTCAGTGAACGCTTTATTATGATAGAAGTGGTGTCCCTGCGGATCAGACATACCGATGGCATCGCTTGAACCCTCTACCGCCTTATTGATGCGAAGAAGCATCTCCTCCGCTCGTCTGCGCGCCAGCGCTACGCCTATGCTCACCGCAATACCCTCAAAGAATTGCATCATCTCCGGGGTGAAACACCCCTTGCGGCGGTCGTTGAGCTGCAACAGGCCAACTATCTCTTTACCACTGCGGATAGGAATAATGGCCACGGACTGGAAGCCCTCTTGTATGCATCGGTTCCGCGGGTGAAGTCTGGTATCCTGTTCCGGCAAAACATCAAGCAGTGTCGTTGAGTCGTTTGTCCAGGCGCTGCCGCCCGGCGTGAAGAGCGGATTGGACGGATCCGTCTTTCCGGACAGCACCAGCCCGCAGGTGCATTCCAGGCTGATATTGCCGTCCTTATCACGGCAAGGCCATCCATCCGGACCACGAGCCACAAGTGTATTCTCAGTAAGTAGGAAATCCTCGGTAAATCCTCTCTGAGCAAAATAGGGGAAATCATCGTCTTTTCGCAAGCGGATGCCCACCGCGTAGAACCCCGTCTCCCGCTTGATGGCATCCATGATGCGGTTGACGGCATTCTGCAGAGCCAGCGGTTCATTGAGACTCCCCAGTATCTCCGCCGCCAGCTTCTGTCGTCCCTCAGCCTGCTTGCGCTCGGTAAGGTCCCTCTGCACAATCACGATCCCTACCGGCTTGCCACTCGCGTCCAGCATCAAGCTTCCTGAGGCCTCAAGCGGCACCCTGCGTCCGCTTCTGGTAACTATACTGAACTGTGTTACGCTGGTACGTCCATTTGTTATCAACTCAAGCAGCGCTGCAGCAACCCTCTCCTTATCTTCAGGCACAACGGCTTCCAGCGCATTTACACCGAGCTCATCTCTTTCAAACAGCTTCCGAGCCGCCTCGTTCACGTTAATGACATTTCCCCCCATGTCAAGTATTAAAACAGGATCAAGGGTTGCCCTGAAAGCGTTGGAGAGCATAATTATTTCCGCTTCCGCCCGCTTGCTCTCTGTTATATCCCTGAAATATACAACCGTGGCCGGCTGCCCGCGGAGCTTCATCGTAGCCACACTGGTTATAACAGGAACCCTCGTTTTGTCTTTACGCACAAGTGCTGCTTCATAGTAATACGGCACATTTTTGCCCTGCTGTCTATCCCTGTACTGCGACATGAGCTTCCCGATAATGTCGGGGGGTATGACATCCCCAAGAGACATTTTGAGTAACTCTTCCTGCGAATACCCCGCTACGACACAAGCCTGATCGTTGGCAAAAACTATCGCTGCCTCCCGGGCCCCGATGCTCTGCAAGATTGCTATGCCTATACCGGCACGCCCGGACGTTTCTACCAACGCTCTGTGCCACTCCTCACTCTCCCGCAACGCCTCCTCCATGCGCTTGCGCTCGGTGATGTCTCTGGAGATGCCGAGGGCTGCCGGTTTACCCTCGTACTGTATAAGCCTGGTCGAGTTCTCTATTTCTTTGACTGTACCATCTTTACATAGCATCCTGGTATTGAATGTCTCAGAAACATCTTGGTTTTTCACCCGCTGGGCGAATCTCTCTTTTAACACAGGTATAAAGTCCGGCGGCACTAAGTCGAACGTTGACATGCCGGTCAGTTCTTTAACGGTGTATCCTGACATCTCTGACATGTGCTTATTGGCGAACTTGATTACCTGATCCTGGATAATGGTCACTCCATCCGTTGCATTCTCCACCAGGGTAGAATACTTCTCTTCACTCTCACGCAGAGCTTCCTCAGCACGTTTGTGCTGGGTGACGTCGCGAATTATCCCCATGATACCTGTAGGTTCTCCATTTGAATCGCGTACGAAAGAGACCATCATTTCAGTCCAGATAATTGAGCCGTCTTTGCGGATCATCTCCAATTCCAGAATTTGACCAGGTGAACTCCCAGGATGCCGTTTTTCCCTATCCAGACCAGCCATGAAGCTTTTCACTGCCTTCTCAATTGAAGCGGGGGGCATCCTGCCCTCCATAGACCCTGTCAGCGCTTCTTCTACGGAGTAGCCGAGCAGGCGGGTGATAGATGAACTATAGAAAACTGGCTTTGCGTTCATATCCATAAGTATTATGACATCTGAAGCATTGTCAGCTAGCAAGCGGTATTTCTGTTCACTCTCACGCAGAGCTTCCTCAACACGCTTGCGCTCAGTGACGTCCCGGAAGTTCACAACAACGCCGCGCACGGCAGGATTTTCAATCTCGTTATGTTCCACAATATCAATGACGTGCCATGTGCCGTCCGTGTGCAAAGCTCTGACCTGCAGTTGAATCGGTTTAGCGGAATTCTTTAACAAACGAACGAATGAATCACTGACTAAAGGTATATCGTCCGGGTAAATATCCTTGAGCAGGTCTTTTCCTATCTCACCCAAAGGCTCCCGCCCCCATACGCTTCTGTAGTTAGGACTTTGGTAGATAACTGTCCCTCGAGCATCTAGAACAGTGACGACATCCAACGAGGATTCTAGGAGAGCCTTGAAGCGCTCCTCACTCTCCTGCAATACGGCATCCAATTTCTTACGCTCAGTTATATCGCGCAAACTCGAGCGGCTATAGAGGATCTTGCCGGAGGCATCCAATACAGCAGAAATATTGAGGCTGACATCAATCTTCCTGCCGTCCTTGCACCGCAGTTTCAGTTCTACGTCCCGCACTTCACCCGTTGCAACAAATGACTGGAAAGCCTTCTTCGCCTCTTCCCTGCAATCTGGGTGGTATATTTCAAATATGGGCTTCCCGATGATCTCATCCTTAGCGTAGCCGGTCACCCTGGACAGAGTTTGATTGCATCTCAGTATGCAAGCCGTTGCCGGGTCAATCGATAAATACATATCGGGAGCGTTTTCGTATAAATCCGCATACCTGGCTTCGGATTCTTGCAAACTCTCTGCTTTATCGCGCAGCGTATCAGTCATCCGGTCGAATGATGCGGCAAGCGTGCCGACCTCGTCCCTTGAAGAAATCCCCGCTTTCTGATTTAAGTCTCCGTTATGAGTGATGTCCAGCGCCACTTTATTGAGGCGCCTCAGCGGCCTTATGACCGATATATTCAACCCCATGAATGCCAGCGCGATAAGAGCGGCCAGAGCAAGGAAGAGCCCGAACAGAGCAATAAAAATTATTCCTTGTATCTCCTTATTTATCACATTGGCGGGAACTATGACCGCAAGCTTCCATCCGAGCTCGGGCGACGTGTACAGATAGAGATAGGATGACCCTGATTCAGTCTCAAAGGCAGTGTATCCCTGGTCGTTGGCCATCATATCGGCAGCGACATCGGCATCGCCAAGGAGAGCCTCAACGTTCTCAAACAAAAATTCCGGGTCGGCAAACGCCACAATGGTTCCGTACTCATCCGTGAGAAGCATACGGCCCTGATAACCGACATCAAAGCCCGCCATATATTCTGTAAGGTTGTTCAGTGTGATATCCGCGCCCACGACTCCGTAGACTTCACCGTCATCGCCAATTAGGGCGGTCACCACGCCTATATTCACATCTGTAGTGGTAAGTGACTCATAAGGCTCAGTTATCACCACCTGGCCAGGATTCTCTTTCCCCGCTATGTACCAGGGTCTTTCCCTTGGATCATACTGAGTCGGGCTCGCCCGCGGGTGGGAACGAACGAAGGTTCCATTCTCACGCCCCATGTATACCGAGTTCACATACGGATGCGTCGTCCTGTACGCGTTCAGTATGTCAATGATGGCTTGCTCTGTCTCACCGATGTTGTATTCGAAGGTGGCTGGATCCGTGACGTTCAGGAAGCTGGTGAAATCTTCATCGTCCGTGGTGCGCACTACTTCGTTCTCAGACAGCTGGCTTATATCGTTTTCAGCTTCTTCGATGAGGTTAGTCAGCGCGAAATCGAGGTGTACAAGCTGATTTGTTAATTCCTGTTCAATGTCCGCAGTACGGTCATTCCTGACCTGCACAAACAGAGTACCGCCAACAATAACGAGAACGCCGATGCCGAAACATGCGTATGCTATAAGCAATCTGGTTTTCAGTGACATTTCCGGCTCACTTCTTCTATCATCCCGATACTCCACATCTCGCGGGAGGCTACAGAATTGTCGAATGCCTCAATGTTCTGCGCACACGGTTTCCATTACAAGAAGACTATATCTGAATGGGAACAAAATTTACCATAATTCTCGATGAAAGTCAATCTGTTCCGAGCAAAAATGGTCGAGATGCAGCGATTCAACTGAATCAAGGTATTGCGCCTTCTTGCTATTCAGGGTAGAGTTAATAGCAGCTAAACCTATGCTCAACGGAGGTGCGCCATCCATATCTCCCATATCGGCCTGACCAACTTCCGCAACTACCAGCGCCTGGAGATGGACCTCCCTGCCAATCTCATCGTGTTCCAAGGTGATAACGCCCAGGGCAAGACCAACCTCCTTGAGGCCATGTACATGCTGGCCACCGCCAAATCACACCGCGCCGTAACGGACCGCGAGCTGGTCAACTGGAGCTGCCTGGACAGCGATATAACTGCCGCCCGCGTCACAGCACAAATTGAGACCAAATCCGGCGATATAAAAGTTGAGATAGCTGTAATT
Source organism: Dehalococcoidia bacterium (assembly GCA_041653935.1). Taxonomy (GTDB): domain Bacteria; phylum Chloroflexota; class Dehalococcoidia; order E44-bin15; family E44-bin15; genus JAYEHL01. Next base: position 734,787 of record JBAZEO010000001.1, read on the forward strand.
GTAACGCAGTCGAATGACGGGCCCCAGTTCCAGAAGAAGATTAAAGTCAACGGCATCCCGCGCCGCTCCATCGATATTGTGGGGCAGATGGCCGCCGTACTCTTCACCTCGCATGATATCGAGCTTATATACGGAGCGCCTTCAAAGCGCAGGCGCTCCCTGGACATGGCCAATTCACAGGTGGATTCAAAATATCTGCAGGCCCTGCAGCGCTACAGCAAGGTGCTGCTGCAGCGCAACCACCTGCTCAAGCTCATCGCTGAGCGCCGTGCCGATGAAGGCCAGCTTGAGTTCTGGGACGGCGAACTGGTAAGGCACGGCTCGGTTATCATCGAGCAGCGGACACAGCTGATTGCTGAGCTGAACAGGCTGGCCCCACCCATACACAGCAGCATCAGCTCAGGTGAGAACCTGCAGATAAACTACCTCCCCAGCGTTGACGTTGCTAGCTTCCGCAAGCGGCTGCAGGAGGTGCGAAAAAGGGAGATAGCGCAGCGCATGAGCGTCGTCGGCCCGCACCGAGACGACATGTCGTTTACGATAAACGGCAACGATGTAAACACATATGGCTCCAGGGGGCAGCAGCGCACCGCCGCCCTCTCGCTGAAGCTGGCCGAGGCCAGCTACCTCCGCGACAAAATCAATGACGAGCCCATCATACTGCTGGATGACGTGCTCTCCGAGCTGGATTCGACAAGGAGGCATCAGCTTCTGGAAGCGGTTTCATCGTATAATCAGGTCGTCATCACTACGACGGATATCGACTATTTCGAGCCGGGGTTCCTGGAGAACGCGGCGCGCTTCAAGGTTAGCGATGGGACTGTTGTCCCGATGCGATAAGCGAACTCCCCTGACCCACTCTTTAACAAAGAGGGGAAAAAGGAAAAAAGAATGAGAAAGAAACCTAAAATCGGTTTAGCTCTGGGCGGCGGCGGGGTGCGGGGGCTTGCGCATATCTCCGTTCTGGAGATCCTTGATGATTTGGATTGTAAGCCAAGTATCATCGCGGGAACCAGCATGGGAGCCATCATCGGCGCCCTTTACGCCTCGGGGATATCCGGCAAAGACATAAAGGATCTCGTCAGACGCCACATAATCTTGAAAGATGACCGCTTGCGGGATGTAATGGATAAAAGGGCAGATATACTGAAGTGGGCTAGTTCCTTCTCCCCTGCGCACACGCGCGGCGGGATCATAAAGGCTGATAAATTCTATAACCGTTTATTCAGCGAGATCAGCAAGACCACCTTCGAAGAGCTCGAAATTCCTTTAATAGTCATAGCAACCGACTACTGGACAGCCGAGGAAGTAGTTTTTAAAACGGGCGAACTGCTGCCCGCAATCAAGGCCAGCGCAGCGATTCCAGTTGTATTCACTCCGATTTCAATCGGAGGAAGGATACTCGTGGATGGAGGGGTTGTAAACGTAGTGCCCTATGAACATGTTATGGAGTTATGCGATGTGACGATAGCGGTGGACGTTTCCGGAACGCCCACTACTCACAAGCACGAAATACCCACGCTCATCGAGTCGGCACTTGGCACTATCCGTATCATGCAAACAGCGTCCCTTGCCGCGAAGATGAAATGCCTGCAACCGGATATCTTCGTCCGCCCGGAAATTCACAATGTGAAGCTGCTCGATTTCAATAAGGTGGAAGACGTCTTTAAACAAGCCGAGCCTGCCATGGAGGAACTGAGAACTAAACTCGCGAAGTTGAAAGCTGGCTAGTCTATATAGTTGACTCAACCCATCATCCTCCCTCTATAATTAAAAGCGACAATAATCGATCGAGGTTACAATGTCAGACCTGGCCAAAATGATCGACAAAGCAGCGCAGACGATATTGAAATCGGACTATGTCATCGCCCTCGTCGGCGCGGGCATGAGCGTGGAGAGTGGCATACCGCCCTTCCGCGGGCCGGGCGGCCTATGGACCAAGTACGGCGAGCCGGACGGGAGCAGCTTTGAGCGCTTCCTCGACAACCCCAAAGACTGGTGGGAGAAGTACACCAGGCCGCAGGGCTACATGAAGGAGCTTGTCGACACGATTCAGTCAGCCGAGCCCAACCCCGCGCACTACGCCCTCACCGAGATGGAGAAGCTTGGCGTGCTGAAACATACGATTTCTCAAAATGTCGATAACCTGCACGTGCGCGCCGGAAGCAAAAAACTATCCGAGATACACGGTAATATGTTCAAACTGCGCTGCATCGCATGTCATCAGCGCTACGAGATGGATGAGATCAGCAAGGACGTGCTGCCGCCCCACTGCCCCTGCGGCGGCCTCATAAAGACCGACGGCGTGATGTTCGGCGAGCCGATACCCCCCAGGGTGCTCGACAGCTGCCAGGAGGAAACCGAGAAGTGCGACTGCATGATACTCATCGGCACATCGGGAACGATATATCCGGCGGCGGGTTTCCCATCCACGGCCAAGTATCGCGGCGCAACACTTATCGAGGTCAATCCGTACGAGACGCCGTTCACCGAAATATGCGAGGTTATATTGAGGGCTCCGGCTGCGGAGTGCTTCCCGCTTGTAGTAGAGCGAATCAAGAAGCTGAAGGCTCGGTAGCAGCCTTGCGCGGCGGCTTGATGAAGAACAAACAGACAACGGATAAGGTACACATTATTGCGGTGATCAAGAAGGCTGTGTTGTAAGAGCCGCTGGAATCGCGGATAAATCCGAAGAGCAACGGGCCGATGGCGCCGAACACGCCGGGGCCGCACAGGTACATAACACCCCAGAGCGTGGGCACATTCTTCACTCCGAACAGGTCGCCGAAGTAGGTGGGAAATATCGAAAGGCCGATGCCATAGCCCAGGCCTACAAGTACTGCTACAGCAACCAGCCCGGCTCCATTGCCGTCATGAATTCCCATCGCTACCAGGCAGCCGATAGCCGTAACAATCGTACAGAGATACAGGGTTGGCTTACGACTTACGTGAAACCGCTTCATGGTCCAATCCGAGAGGAGACCCACGATCAGCCTGCTTGCCACCGCCGCGCCGACAAGGATGCTCAACTGTGCATTTGCGATCCCGGAGGAGACATGCAAATCCTCGCTCCAAAACTTAAGATGACCGATAAAAGCCAGGATCGCCATATAATAAAACTGCGTGAACAGGAAAAGCCACCAGGTGCGCGTCTTGAATGCTTCTCTGATAGACCACGTCTGACCGCGGGCGCTGAAATCCGACCTAGATGCCAGCTCGACCGCATCGGGCTCAATGCCATCGGGATGCAGCCCCTGCGACTCCGGGTCTTTCTTCATGAGCATACTGCCGATGAGGATACCAGCAACCATGGTAACACCCAGCACGATATAAGCAGCGCCCCACCCTGAGTCTTTGATAACACTGTTGAAAACCGGTATCAGGATCACGGCGCCCAGTCCCGAGCCGCTCAAAGTAATGCTCACCGCCAGCGCAGCGCGGCGCATGAACCAGCGCCTGACTGTGGCCACCGAAGGCACAACATGTCCGAAGGCGACACCGGCAGGAGCGATAATGCCATATAGAAGATAAAACTGCCAGAGCTGGCTTACCTGGCTCAGCAGGATAAACCCGGCGCCGGCAACTACGGCACCGATGATCATCAGCTTCCTCAGCCCGATACGATCAACCAGCAATCCGGCCACCAGCCCGAAGATCGCCATGACGATCATATCGAGGGAATAGGCACCTGATAGCCAGCCGCGCGACTGGCCCAGGCCGCCCTCGGCAACGGGCCTGGCCAGCTCGGGACCGAATATATTAAAGGAGCTTAAGGCCGCCGAGCATACGAACGTGGAAATCCATGCACCGGCGACAACCCACCAGCCGTAAAAGACCTTCTTCTCAGAGGACGGCATGGCCTGCTCTTTTTACAGTTCGATTTATATCCGACATACGATTGAGATTATAGCATACAATCAGAGGTGCAGAAGTCCTGGTTCCCTCTCGCCCCTTGGGGGAGAGAGTCGGAGTGAGGGGCGTCCCCTACACCATCATCATCGCGTCGCCGAAGCTGTAGAATCGATATCTCTCGTTTATCGCTTCTTCATATGCCTTTGATATCAGGCCACGCCCGGCAAACGCAGAAACCATCATCACCAACGTTGTGCAAGGCAGATGGAAGTTGGTTATCATCACATCGGCAACATTGAATTTATGTCCCGGCAAAATAAACAAATCAGCCCAACCGTCGAAGGGACGGATTGTACCATCGACGGCCGCCTGCTCCAGCACCCGCACCGATGTCGTGCCTACAGCTATGATACGCCGCCCTTGTGACTTAGCCTCCGACAGTTGTTGCGCTACCTGAGACGAAAGCTGGCAGTATTCCCTGTGGATGTGATGCTTTTCAGGGTCGTCGACACGAACGGGAACGAACGTATCAAGCCCGACATGAAGCGTGGTGAAAGCGAACTCGACGCCTTTCTCCTGCAGCCGCCGCAGCAGCTCCGGGGTGAAATGCAGCCCGGCGGTAGGGGCGGCGGCACTGCCCTTCACTCTGGCGTACACCGTCTGATAGCGCTCAGGATTATCGAGGTGACGATGTATGTAAGGCGGCAATGGAACCTTCCCCGCACGCTCCAGCGCCTCCTCATCGGAGAAACGCACGATCCGTATCGCGCCTTCCTTGCGCTCAAGAACCTCGCATTGCAGGCCATCGAGCGCGATGCGGGCGCAGGCATCTATGCGGCGCGACGGCTTTACCAGCACCTCCCACAGCAACGGCTCGATGCGGCGCAGAAGCAGTATCTCAACCTTGCCGTCGCAGCCGACCCTGTGTCCGAAGAGGCGTGCGGGAAGCACGCGGCTGTCGTTGAACACGAGGACATCGCCTTTATGCAATAAATCAGGGAGATCGTAGAAATGACGATGTACGATCGATTCATCGGCTCGATTCACGACCAGCAGCCGTGAATGGTCACGAGGCTCGATGGGCGTTTGAGCGATAAGCTCGGGAGGAAGTTCGTAGTCGAAATCGCTTGTTTTCACGAGGATATTTAACCTCTGTTTGTTAAGCCAGACCTATGACCCTGCCCGTATTGGTATCGACATCAACATGCCTGAAGGCCGGGTTGGAGCCGGTCCCCGGCATGAGGCTTATATCGCCGGAAACGGGGCAGATGAACTTCGCCCCCGTGTAAACGAGTATATCCCTGATCGGCAGTGTCCAACCTTGCGGAACGCCCTTCCATGACGACTCGTGGCTCAGGCTGAATTGTGTCTTTACCATTACAGTTGAGTAGTCATCATACTTGGCATCAGCCTCGATCGACTTAGCCTTGGCCTCAGCCTCCGGAGTCCACGATACGCCATCGGCGCCGTAAATCTCCTTCGCGATTTTATCGACGCGCTGCCGCAACTTCATCTCCGCAGGATAGAGGAACTTGAAGTCGGTTTTTTTATTACAGGCCTCGATAACCGCATCGGCCAGATCAAGAGCACCATCGCCGCCCTTGGCCCAATGATTCGCGACGGCGCAACGCACGCCCGCGCCCTCCGCAGCCTTCTTCACCATAGCGATCTCGGCCTTGGTATCGCTGCTGAAGCAGTTGATGCAGACTACGACATTTACGCCGGACATCTTGATAGTATTGATATGATGCAGCAGATTGGGCAACCCCTTCTCCAGAAGCGCTAGGCCCTCCCTGTGATACTCATCGGGCAGTGGCTTGCCGGCAACGACGCCGGGCCCGCCGCCGTGCATCTTCAGAGCGCGAATGGTCGTGGTCAGCACCGATACATGCGGCCTGAGCCCGCTGAGGCGGCATTTAACGTTCCAGAACTTCTCAAAGCCCATGTCTGTGGCAAATCCGCTCTCCGTGACATGATAATCGAACATCTTGAGCCCGATGAGATCGGCGACGATGGATGACTGCCCGATGGCGATATTGGCGAACGGCCCGGTGTGCACCATGCACGGCTGATATTCGACTGTGCAGCACAGCGTCGGATTGACGGCATTGCGCAGCCAGGCGGTCATAGCGCCGCCAACTTCAAGGTCACGTATCGTGACCGGCTCGCCGGATTTGCTGAAAGCGATGGTGATATTATCTATGCGCTCGCGCACATCTTTTAGGTCTTTGGCTACGGAGAGAATAGCCATCAGCTCCGAGCTCGGCGTGATATTGAACTTCGAGCGCATGGTGAAGCCGTCCTTGCTTCCGCCCATCCCGATCATGATATTGCGCAGCCCCTGGGCGCAGAAGTCGATGACCCAGCCCATCTGCACCCTGTCTGGATCGATATCGAGGCGGCGCATGTGGCTCAGCTTCTGCAGCTGCTCATCGTCGTAGTTGCGCTCGTGCTGCATCCTGGCGTTCAAGGCCACCATGGCCAGGTTGTGAGCGTTCATGATGTCGTTGATCTCTCCAGTGAGCCCCATGGAGAACTCGGTCATGGGGATGAGGAGCGCATTGCCGCCGCCTGCAGCCGTGCCTTTGATGTTCATCGTCGGCCCGCCCGATGGCTGCCGTATACAGCCGCCAGTGCTCTTGCCGCGCTTTCCTAAGCCTTCAAGCAGACCCATGGTGGTGGTGGTCTTGCCCTCGCCCAGCGGGGTGGGGGTTATAGCGGTCACTTCGATATATTTGCCGTTGGGCTTACCCTTAAGGCGGTTATATATCTTCTGGAAATTCAGTCGGCTGAGCCTGCCGTAAGGAATGAGCTCATCCCTCTCAAGGCCCAGCTTCCTGCGCCAGTCCTCAACGGTGGGCATGTTGGACTCCGCCGCTTCGGCTATCTGCCAGTCTTTTAATTTTGTTACATCGTATGCCATAGCACTCTTCTAACGGAACACCGCTACCTATTATATAGGCAACACGACTGCGATGTCGAATATCTTGGCACGTCGCACGACAAAACGCCCGCAGGGGCGTATGGCCATACGCCCCTACAATCTCATACCGAACGATCGCCCACAGGTAGGGGCGGCATGCCGTGCCCCTACCCCCACGCAACCAAAATAGGATGTCGTTTCAAAAGAGGTGCAGGAGATTTCTCTCCTGCCAGGGGTTTGGGGGTGTCCCCCATCTTATAAAGTCCCCCAACGTATGGGGGATTTAGGGGGTTCGGATGTTGTTTCCCCCTTTCAAGGGGGACAGCAGGAGGTGAATCCTCCACAAACAAAAAAGGAGCGGCGTTTGCACGCCGCCCCTTTTTATAGCGCTGAATCTGATTATTTTTTATTCAGGCCTAGGAACTCTCTAGCGTTCAGGCCGAGTACGCGCTTCTTGGTATCTTCCTTGAGCGGCAGAGCCAGGAACTGCCCCTTGGTCAGCTTCAGGCCGTATGTGTTGGAGCCGAACATTGTCTTCTCACGGCCGCGGCTGCTGTTGAAGAACGACACAATATCCTGGGTCAGGTTGCTGGGGTTGTAGGCCGAGATATCGCCGTAGACATTGGGCTGTCTGAATATGACGGAGCACCACTCGTCAACCCACGGATATCCGGTGTGCGACATGTTGATCTTGAGGTTGGGGAAGTCGATGGCGACCTTGTCTACCTCATACGGATGTCCGCACCAGCTGGGAAGTACCTCAGCTGAGTGTCCGACCTGCATTCCGACGGGGATGCCCAGCTCGCTGCACTTTGCATACAGCGGATACAGCTTCGCATCGGCGAAGGAAAGGCCAAAGGTGATCGGGTGCATGTAAACATACTTGAATCCGTACTTCTTGACAGCCTTCTCGATGTCGCGGAGGCTCTCGTCGATCCTGAACGGGTTGTAGCTGGCTGCGCCGATCAGGCGGCCCTTGGAGTTTTTGATCAGATCATAGATGGGATCGACGCCGTAGTCCATGATGATCTTATGATGGTAGTAGTAGGACCACATCTTGACATCGCAGAGGCATACATATTCGAAGTCGGCCTCATCCATTGTCTTGAGCAGGGCCTCGGGAGTTGGGTGTCCCGCCATGAAAGCGCCGCTGGCTTGGGCCTTCCTAACTTCCTCGCGTGACGGGACCTTGCCGCCCATCTGCGACTTGAATGTGGAGCGTGCCATGATTTTGAACTCTTCCCAGTCGTACAGGTACTCTTGGAAACCTGCCTCGGTGGGGTAGTTCATGATATCCACTGAACCCGGATATGCATGTAGATCTACCGGTGCTGGTGCTGCCTTTTTCTCTTCTGCCATTTTTCCTCCTTATACTGATTTTATTTATTATATCGACTAAGCCTGCATCTCCGCGGCGCGGATTGTGTTGGCCATTAACATCGTAACCGTCATCGGCCCCACACCACCAGGCACCGGAGTGATCGCCTTAGCCTTTTCCCTTATTTTTTCAAAATCGACATCGCCTACGAGTATGCGCTTTCCCGAATTGCTTACGCCCACCTCGTTGACCCCGACATCGATTACTACCGCCCCTTCCTTGACCATATCGGCGGTGATCGCCTTCGGCTTGCCCATTGCCGCTATCAGGATATCCGCCTGCCTCGTGATCGACGCCATATTTTTCGTGCCTGTATGGACCATCGTCACCGTGGCATTCGCGTTCTGCTTCTTCTGAATCAGGATAGCCATCATGGGCTTGCCCACCAGATTGCTGCGCCCGCATATAACAACATGTTTTCCATCGGGTTTGTTGCCGCTGCGAACCAGCAACTCTTTGATGCCGAGCGGCGTACACGGCACAAAGTAAGGTTCCCCTATCAACAGCCTGCCCGCATTCTCCGGATGAAAACCGTCAACGTCCTTTTTGGGATCGATGGCGCTTATGACTTCATCCTCATCGATCTGCCTGGGCAGAGGTAGCTGCACCAGTATGCCATGGAACTTCTTATCGCGATTCAGCTCTTTTATCTTGGCGAGCAGTTGCTTTTGCGTCGCGGCCTCCGGCAATACTATGGTCTCGGAATATATGCCCAACTCTTCGCTGGCTTTGCTTTTTCCTCTTACATACGATACCGAGGCCGGGTCCTCGCCTACTCGCACCATCGCAAGGCCGGGAACGATCCCCTTAGCCTTCAGCCCTGCTACTCTAACCTTGAGCTCACCGCGAATATCCGCGGCTATTTTGGTGCCTGAAATGATGTCCGCCGTCATCTCACGTTACCCTTGCTCCTCTTGATTCCTTTCCTTATACTCACCTCCGCCATTAAAACTGCTATCTTAAAATCTATACAGAAAGCGATGCGATGACAGCATGAACGAAGATTTTACTATCGTATAATAAAAAATAAGAAGCAGAAGGCGTTGCAAGCCTTTTATGGGGATTATATCCAACTGCTGATAGTGATACCATAGTTAAATTTAAATGCGCCCAAGTTGAAATTATAGCATGACACTATTTCAAAAAGCAATAATTGCGTAGCAATAAAAACCCTGCAATGGGGCGATTTATGTTGTAACCCCTGCTGTCCCCTTGAAAGGGGAAACAACAACCAACCCCCCTACTAGTCCCCCATACTTTGGGGGACTTTGGAAATGGGGGACACCCCCAAACCCCTGGCAGGAGATGAGTCTCCTGTATCTCTTGTTGGTTAGCTAACCTCTCAATTGAGAGGGCTATAATTTAGGCCTATTCTCAGCCCTCTCTGCGAGAGGTAGATATAGTACTTCTTTTTATTTCCCCCTCTTTTTAGAAGAGGGGGCAGGGGGAGATAGCTTTAAAAATATTCTCCCTCTCCCTCCGCAGGGAGAGGGTAAGGGTGAGGGTTCTATCAGCTAACCTCTCTCTGAGAGACGGCTATAGTAAAGGGATACAACACTCAGTGACCCTTCATGTATGCGCACGGACAGAGTGCCGTGCACATACAAACGATTTCGCGCGCCGCACCTGAAAAAGGGTAAGGGCCAGCCTTATAACCAGCTTGCCCTTGAGCTACATTGTTAGATAGTATACAATGGCTGTACTTCAATGCATGAAATAGGTATCGATCTAATAGAGATAAACCGCGTCGAGGCGGCGCTGGCCCGCTGGGGCGAGCGCTTCCAGAAGCGCGTGTACACCGATGCCGAGCGCAGCCATTGCCGCAACCGCGTGCCCGAGCTGGCGGTGCGCTTTGCCGCCAAAGAGGCCGTTATGAAGGCCCTCGGCACCGGCATGAACGGCGTCGGCTGGCGTGAGATCGAGATACTCAATAACGACGATGGCAAGCCATTCGTCATACTGCACGGCCATGCCGAACGCAAAGCCAAAGAGCTGGGGATCGGCGACTTTTCCGTAAGCCTGTCACATTCACGCGATTTGGCCATCGCTTCTGTTGTAGGAGAAGCGCAGTGAAGGTAGTCACCACTGCAGAGATGATCGAGCTGGAACGCCGCTCCGACGCGGCGGGTGTGCCGCCGGGCGTGCTCATGGAACACGCCGGACTGGCCATCGCGCGGCACATCCATAGCCTTCTTGGAAATGTTGCCGGACGCGACATCGTGGTGCTGGCAGGACCGGGAAATAACGGGGGCGATGGGTTGGTAGCCGCGCGCCACCTGCGCGACTGGGGAGCCAGGGTCTGCGTCTACCTTCCGGTGAAACGGAAAGAAAACGATAATAACTTCAAGCTGGTCAAAGAGCGCATCATACGCGTCGTCATAGCCGAGAACGATAAGAAGTACGCCGACCTGCACACGGCGCTGTCCACCGCCGACGTAGTTGTCGACGCCATATTCGGCACCGGTAAGCTGCGCCCGATAAGCGGAGCCATAAAAGACATCCTGAACCGTGTGCGTGACGCGAAAAAGGCTCGGCCTGCAATGAAAATCGTAGCCGTCGATCTCCCTTCAGGAGTCGACTCCGACAGCGGCGCAGCAGACCCGTCGACTGTAACCGCCGATATGACAATCACGCTGGGATATCCCAAGATCGGATTATTTTACTCGCCCGGAAGCGAGCTCATCGGCGAGTTGGTTATCGCCGACATCGGGATACCATCGAAGCTGGGACGCGACATTGCAACCGAGATGGTAACTGAGGAATGGATACGTACGACCCTGCCCGAGCGGCCCAGGAACGCACACAAAGGCACGTTCGGCAAGGTGCTGGTCTGCGCCGGATCGATGCAGTACATCGGCGCGGCCTATCTCGCCTGCATGGGAGCCATGCGCGTGGGCGCGGGGCTGGTGACACTGGCCACGGCGCAGAGCCTCCAGCCGATACTGGCCGCCAAGCTGACGGAGGTAACGTATGCACCGCTACCCGAGAGCGAGCCGGGATATATCAGCAGCAAAGCATCGCAGATGATACACGAACAACTAGCCGATTACGACGTATTGCTCATAGGATGCGGCCTGAGCCAACATCCGGAAGTTATAAAGCTCATACAGAATGTACTACTAGACGTGCCGTCGTCGCTGAAGTCCAAGATAGTAATCGACGCCGACGCCCTCAACACGCTGGCACAGACGCCGAACTGGTGGAAAAAACTCAAACGGGATGCTATACTTACTCCCCATCACGGAGAAATGTCCAGGCTCTGCGGCCTGTCGATGAAAGCTATATCACAGGACAGGCTGCAAATTGCGCGAGGATGCGCGGCTAAATGGAATAAAACGGTGATTTTAAAGGGAGCGAACTCGATAATCGCATCGCCTGACGGAAAGGCAAAGATAAACGCTGCGGCTAACGCGGGCCTGGCGTCGGCGGGGACGGGGGATGTGCTCGCCGGAACGATTGCTGGGCTATTAGCGCAAGGCTTATCATACGCCGACGCAGCCGCTTGCGGCGTCTATCTGCATACCGCCGCCGCCGACCGTGTTCGGGACGAGATGGGCGACACAGGCATGATCGCCAGCGACCTGCTCCCGGTGCTGCCGAAAGTTATTAAAAATTTAAAGGAAGTCTGACATGTTACTGGCAATTGATATCGGCAATACTAACATAACACTGGGCGTTTTCGATGACGATCGGATTGTTTCGACATGGGCCGTGGCCACAGATACAAAAAAGACGGCCGACGAATACGCCGTTTTACTATCGAGCCTCCTGACGGGCAGCGGCCTTGCCTTTGAGGATATCGATCAGATCAGCATCGCCTGCGTCGTGCCGCCCCTGCTGGCAACCATAGAAGACCTGTGCGCCCGATATATTAATAATATCCCCCCGCTCATAGTAGGCCCGGGCATAAAGACAGGCGTACGCATCTGCATGGATAATCCGCGGGAGGTCGGTGCCGACCGCATAGTGAATACTGCAGCGGCTCACCGCCTGTACGGCGGCACCATGATTGTTATCGACTTCGGCACAGCTACCACATTCGATGTTATCTCTAAAAATGGTGACTATCTGGGAGGCGTCATCGCCCCCGGCATCGGAATAATGGCGGATGCGCTCTTCACGCGCACATCAAAACTGCCTCAGGTAGAACTCATCGCCCCCGAGCAAACCATCGGAAAGAACAGCATCGAGGCCATGCAGTCAGGCATCATGTTTGGCTATGTGGGACTCATTGAATACCTGGTAACACGCATACGCAAGGAACTGGGCGAAAAAGCGAGGGTTATCGCCACCGGCGGCCTCTCTGGCTTGTTTGCATCCGAGACCAAGATAATCGACAAGGTGGATAAAGACCTGACGCTCATCGGACTGAGATTGATTCACGAGATGAATCGGTAGGAGAGGAGCGATGATTAAAAATAAGACTGTCATACTGGGAGTCACGGGCAGCATAGCTGCCTACAAAGCGGCCGACCTGGCCAGCAAGCTTACGCAGGACGGGGCCAGGGTCATTACAGTAATGACCGCATCGGCTCAGGAATTCGTCAAGCCGCTCACCTTCAAGCGGGTCACCAACCAGCCGACCGTCACGGGCATGTTCGACAGAGACAGCGGGGCCGAGGACTGGCATATCTCGCTGGCGGAACAGGCCGATGTTGTGACCATCGCTCCGGCGACCGCCAACATCATCGCCAAGCTGGCCGCAGGCATCGCCGACGACATCCTGACCTGCACCGTGCTGGCCACAAAAGCCCCGATACTTATCTCGCCCGCGATGCATTCCAATATGTATGAGAATCCCATCACCCAGGAAAATATCAATAAGCTCAAGGCAAGGGGCGTGACCTTCGTCGGCCCTGCCGAGGGGCGTCTGGCCTCCGGCGGGTGGGGCCGCGGCCGTTTTATAGAGACCGATGAAATCCGCGGCACCATACACCAGCTGCTGGGACGATTCGGCGACCTGGCCAAGGTTAAGATACTCGTGAGCGCAGGCGGCACGCAGGAGCCGCTGGACCCCGTACGCCATATCAGCAACCGTTCCTCCGGTAAGATGGGCTATGCCATCGCCGAGGCGGCACGCGACCGCGGCGCCGAGGTGGCCCTTGTCAGCGCTCCTACTGCACTTATTCCGCCCGTCGGCGTGAAGTTAATCAGGATTCAGACGACTATCCAGATGCGAGACGCATGCATACTGGCCTCCGCTGATGCCGATGTGGTTATCATGGCCGCCGCCCCCGCCGACTACCGCCCCAAGCAGGCAGCAACCGAAAAGATTAAGAAGAATGAAACGGATACCTCATGGAGCCTGGAAATGGCGGAGAACCCGGACATCCTTGGCGCATTAAAAGGCGATCTGATCCGTGTGGGTTTTGCGGCGGAGAGCGAACACCTTCTCAAAAATGCCAGGGAGAAGCGGTTCAAAAAGAACCTGGACCTTATTGTAGCCAATGATATCACTCAGACCAACAGCGGCTTCGATGCCGACAGCAACAAGGTCATACTAATCGACAGGGACGGTAAAGTAACCAGACTGCCTCTTCTGCCAAAGCTGGAGGTAGCCGATAAAATATTGGACCGCGTGGTCGCTCTGATGAATCTAAAAAGGAGAGCCGAGGTCAAGAGCTAGACAACGCAGGCGATTAGTAACTCGACTTCACTAAGTTCGTGGTTATCGACTTAATAGCAATAGGTAGTAGAAAAGTGGCGCAGGAGAGTTTTCTCCTGCCAGGGTTCTAGGGGTGTCCCGTAGGAGCGAAAGATTTTTCGCCCTTACCCGGGAACCAACGTATGGGTGATATAGGGGGGTTCGGTTGTTGTTTCTCCCTTTCAAGGGAGATGCCAGAGGGCTTATACCAAAATTTCTAGAAACACGAGAATAGCGAGGAAATGGGAACAAGACTTTCTGAAATACCCAAGGCGTACGACCCGCAAATAGTAGAAGCAAGGCTGTACAAACACTGGATCGAGAAGGGCTACTTCACCCCTAAAATCGACTGCACGAAGCAGCCCTTTGTAATTATCATGCCGCCGCCGAACATCACCGGCGAGCTGCACCTCGGCCACGCGCTCACCGCCACGCTGGAAGATATCATGACGCGCTGGCACCGCATGCAGGGCGAGCCGACCTTATGGTTGCCCGGCATCGATCACGCCGGAATCGCAACGCAGTTCGTGGTAGAGAAGATGCTGGCCAAGGAGGGCAAGACCAGGCACGATCTGGGACGCGAGAAGTTCGTCGAGCGCGTATGGGAGTGGCGCCAGAAATACGGCAATAATATCGCCGAACAGCACAAGCGCCTCGGCGCATCGTGCGACTGGAGCCGCGAGCGCTTCACCATGGACGCAGGGCCATACCGGGCGGTGCGCACCACATTCGTGCGCCTGTACGAAAAAGGCCTCATCTACCGCGGCGAGCGCCTGGTCAACTGGTGCCCGCGCTGCACAACCGCCGTCTCCGACCTCGAAGTGGATCACAAGGACACCAACGGCAACCTGTGGTATGTGCGCTATAATCTCAAAGACAGCAGCGATTTCATAACCGTGGCGACCACCAGGCCTGAGACCATCCTGGGCGATACCGCCGTCGCCGTAAATCCCAACGACGCGCAATATACCCATCTCGTAGGCCGTACGGTCGTGCTGCCCGTCGTCGGGCGTGAGATACCGATAATCATGGATGAATCCGTCGAGCAAGCCTTCGGCACGGGTGCGGTGAAGGTCACCCCGGCCCACGACCCGATTGACTTCGAGACGGGACAGCGACACAACTTGCCAATAATAAATATTCTCAACCCCAACGGCACGATGAACGAGAACGCCGGACCATATCGCAATCTCGACCGCTTCGAGTGCCGCAAACAGCTTGTCGCCGATCTGGAAAAGGAGGGGCTGCTGGTAAAAGTGGAGCCGCACCAGCACGCCGTGGGCCACTGCTCGCGCTGCAATGCCGTCATCGAACCATGGGTCAGCAAGCAATGGTTCGTCAAGATCGCTCCGCTGGCGCAGCCCGCCATCGCCGCCGTCGCCGACGGACGCATCAAGATAATCCCGGAGCGCTTCAATAAGGTGTACCTCAACTGGATGGAGAACATCCGCGACTGGTGCATCAGCCGCCAGCTGTGGTGGGGGCATCGCATACCGGTGTGGTACTGCCGCGATTGCAACGAAATGAATGTCGCCGTCGAAGAGCCGAAGAAGTGCAAACACTGCGGATCGACCAGACTGGAACAGGACCCCGACGTGCTTGACACATGGTTCAGCTCCGGGCTCTGGCCGCACTCTACGCTGGGCTGGCCCGACAAGACCGAAGACCTGGACTATTTCTATCCCACGTCGGTGATGGAGACGGCGTACGATATCATCTTTTTCTGGGTGGCGCGCATGATCATGATGGGGCTGGAGAACATGGGCGACGTGCCGTTCCGCACCGTCTACCTGCATGGCCTGATACGCGACGAGAAGGGCGAAAAGATGAGCAAGGTCAAGGGCAATGTCGTCAACCCGCTCGACCTGATCGATAAGTACGGCACCGACGCACTGCGCATCGCACTATCGACCGGAACGTCTCCGGGCAACGATATCAAGCTCAGCGACAGCAAGCTGGAAGCGTCGCGCAACTTCTGTAACAAGCTGTGGAACGCGTCGCGCTTCATACTGGGCAACATCGATGAGACCTCGAACATCGACCTGTCGAAAGCCAAGCTGACGATAGAGGATCGCTGGATACTCAGCCGCCTTCATCGACTGATTCAGCATGTCGACCAGTCGATGAAGGACTTCCAGTTCGGCGAGGCGTTCCGTGAGATACATGATTTCGTCTGGGGCGAATTCTGCGATTGGTACATCGAGATTTCCAAGCTGCGGCTGAAGGATAAAGAGAACTCCCCGCTGCCGGTGCTGGTGCATGTACTCGATACTTCCCTGCGCCTGCTGCACCCGGCGATGCCCTTCATCACCGAAGAGATCTGGCAGAACGTCAGGCCGCTGCTCGGCGGCGACGTTGCTGAATCGATAATGATATCCCCCTATCCAACAGCCGATGTAAGCAGGATCGACGATGAGGTCGAGAAGCGCATGGCGATAGCCATCGACATCGTGCGCGCCATCAGGAACACGCGCTCCGAGCTGCACGTGGAGCCGGCCAAGTGGATAGAGGCGACGATAGCAGTGACGGCGGATATGAAACAGGCCATTGAGACGCAGGCGCAGTCCATAGAGATACTGGCGCGGGCGCGCCCGCTGACCATTATCGATACTGCTCACGAGCGCCCCGACAAAGCCAAAACAATCGTACTCAGCGGCGCCGAGGTCATACTGCCCATGTCCGGCATGGTAGACATGAACGTTGAGCGGACTCGCCTCCAGAAAGAGATCGACGGCTGCACCAACGAGATCGCCCGCCTGGAAGTAAGGCTCGCCGACGAGAAATTCACCTCCAAGGCGCCCGCGCAAGTAGTTGAGCGCGAGCGCGGTAAGCTCACCGCCCTCAAGGAAAAGCTCGCCACCCTCAACGAGCGGCTGTCAGAACTGTAGAATCGATTGTGCCCTTGACATGATTTTCTCTTCCATGATATAATTTCAGCGTATTCTGATTTTTCAGTATATACTGAATGACAGGCAGGTGATAAGAATGGCAAACAAAAAGCAGTGCTGCGAATCGATGGTGGGGAATGGATTCAAGGTGGATTCGATCGTCAGTGTTGATGACAGAGGACAGATGGTGCTTCCCAAAGAGGTGCGAGATAGGGCCAATATCCGTCCCGGCGACAAGCTAGCCCTAGTAAGCTGGGAAATGGACGGCGAGGTGAGCTGCCTCGCTTTAATCAAGACGGATGAGCTTGCGGTGATGGTAAAGGGCATGCTCGGCCCGATGATGAAAGAGATAGTTAAATAAATGATAAAACAACCTCTGAAAAAGAAGTGTCCTTCCGCGGAAGGACCGAGGGACTTGGGGGCGTCCCCCAATCGCCCCTTCCCTCAAGACTGGGGGACAGGGGGTTGATTAGCATTCACCACTCTTTAGAATCATGATAATATAAAATATTATAGGAGTAAGTCAGCTATGGACGACAAAAAAGGGAAACAAATCAAAGCAACCGTACGGGAACTCTACGGCCAGATAGCGGCACAGCATACCTCGTGCTGCCAGCCGCCCGAGGATAACTCAAGCTGCTGCTGCAGCGACGACACCGAGGATATCAGCAACGCCGCCCTGCTATATTCCAGAGAGGAACTGGCGGCCATATCCACGGACATACCCTCGCTCGGCTGCGGCAACCCGATAGCGCTATCCGAGCTCAAAGCAGGTGAGGTGGTCCTGGACCTGGGCAGCGGCGGGGGACTGGACTGCTTCCTGGCGGCCAAAAATGTTGGCCCGAAGGGCAGAGTCATTGGGCTGGACATGACGCCTGAGATGATAAAACTGGCCCGCATGAACGCCGACAAAATGGGTGTCAAAAATGTCGAGTTCCGCCCCGGCGAGATGGAGAAGATGCCCATCGACAGCGAGTCCGTCGACGTAATCATCTCCAACTGCGTCATCAACCTCTCGCCGGATAAGGACGCCGTGTTCAAAGAGGCCTTCCGTGTGCTCAAGCCCGGCGGCAGGCTCTGTGTCTCCGACATGGTGACCCATGGCGAACTGCCCGAATCGGTGCGCCAGGACCTGTCGCAGTGGGCCTGTTGCGTCGGCGGCGCTATCGACGAGAAGGCATACCTGCAGAAAATCCGCGACGCCGGCTTTAATAAGCCACAGGTAGTACAAATCAAGGGCGACAGCAGCAAAGGCGGTTGCTGCGGCAGCACTTCAATCATAGCCAGCGTCGCAGTCAAGGCCTTCAAACCAAAGTGATCATCAATCGATCATCATGAAAGAGGTGCAGGAGAGTTTTCTCCTGCCAGGGGTTTGGGGGTGTCCCCCATTTTTATAAGTCCCCCAACGTATGGGGGACTATCAGGGGGTTCGGATATTGTTTCCCCCTTTCAAGAGGGGGACAGCAGGAGGCGATCCCCTCCCAAAAAGGAGGCTCTTCATGCGCCAGAGTGCATCAAACGCCGACTTCATCAAGGAATTCGAGAAAAGGACACGGGAGGTCTTTGCCTCTGAAACAAATCGAGAGATGGTCGGAGAGCTGGCATACAATAACTACAAGACATACTTCGGCTGCGCCCAGTCAATGCTGCACGCCTTCATGGAAGTCCTGGATTTTAAAGACGATTTCTGGTTTAGAGCCATGGGCGGCCTCCAGGGTGGCGGCGGTTGCGGGCTGACCTGCGGCGCGCTATCCATGGGTTTCGTGCTGCTCAACGCGAGAACAGGACGAAGCAAGATCGAAGACGGTCTTCTCGCAATACTGCCTGCCTTCAGTCCCTCGCATCAACTGGCCAATTGGTTCAAACCCATGTTCAAGAGCACCGTCTGCTCCGAGATCACCGGTATCAACTGGTTCGATATGAACGAGGTTGCCGCACACTACCTGAGCCCCAAAGGTCTGGAATCGATAGAGAAGTGCGCCAGGCTGACAGGGGTTACTTCGACCAAGGTCGCGGAGATGCTATATAAACTGTAGGGGCAGACCTACGTGTCTGCCCAATGCGACGGTAAACTATCCATGAGGCGGGTGAACACAGGGGTTCGCCCCTACATATACCCTACTCCCGATTCTTGTGCTTGTTCTTCCACTGCCGTTCCAGCTCCTTGAGGCCCTTGGCCGTGTCGCTGGCTATGCGCGCCTTGTCGGAATTGCTCACACGGAACTTGAACAGCCAGTAGGTAAACTCCTTCATCTCCTGAAACTGGACGGAACGGCCGCGGGGATATCCCTTCTCCTTGCGGAACTTGGTTAGCAACGCATGACGGGAAGCCCCGTACAGCCGCCGGCAGACCTCCTCCCCCGGCTCCTCCCCCTCGATGATACCCCGCCCCACCTGCTCCTTGCGCACCTCCCCCTCAACAGCCAGCACCAGCGCCTCCTCCACCGTCACCCCGTAGAAATAGTTCAGCTGTGCGCTGTACTTGGACGCTCCGATCAGTCCTTTGAATTCCTCATCGGTCATCTGTAAAGGCAGCCTGGCATGGAACAGCAGATCGACAACTTCTTCCTGAGGGACCAGGCCTTTGACCTCGGAGAGGAGCCGCTCGGCCAGCAGCAGCCAGTCGAAGGCATCACCTCCGATGAGGTAGTGATAAGTTCTGTCTTTGTAGGTTTCCTCGGTGAGCGTCCACAGGGCTATGGACTCCAGCAGCGCGGTGAACCAGTGCTCGCCGCCCGCGATCGACTCGCGCAGGTGCCGCACCGATTCGCTATCGGTGGAGATATTATTGTCTCCTTGCGACCGTTTCCGCCTCGCCATGATACCCCCGCCATTTATTCGTTGCCCGTAGGGGCGACCCTCGTGGTCGCCCGCCAGAGGGCAGGCACAAGGCCTGCCCCTACGTTTCACCCGTCATCGCGGTCATCGTGTAGGGGCAATTCATGAATTGCCCCTACAGCATTAACAACTATGTTTACTGGCCCCAGATTCTATCTCTTTCAGTATGCGCTGAGCCGCCCCCTCCCCCATCCGCTGCATCGCGGCCACCCGACCCTCTTTTATGGCCTGCTCCAGCTCAGCTACGGACTTGACCCCGAGCTCGGTGTAAAGCCGGAACGTCGTTTTGGTGCCGACGCCCGGTATTGCTAAAATATCCAGAATCCCCTGCGGGAACTCAGCTCTAAGCTCATCATGCACTTTGACATGCCCGGTCTTAACCAGATCCTCGATCTTCTTGGCGATGGCCTCCCCCACCCCAGGTATGTCCTGCAAGCTGTCCCCATTGCGCACCATCCGCTCAACTTCTGAGGGCAGCTTCCTGATGGTGCGCGCCGCCTGGCGGTAGGCGCGTATCTTGAATTGATTCTCCCCCTTCATCTCAAGGAAGTCAGCGATCTCATCAAATACTTTGGCGATGTCGGCATTAGTCATACTAGAAAACCCACTCCGTACTTTACCGTCAACGAATTATCGGATTGCGCGACCCCGGACATGAACTGGAGGGAAGCTTTGGGTTGCTGTGCTGTGGGATTCTGGTGGCAGCAACATTAACTTTCAGGGATTGTTTACAAACCGGACATGTAATGAGGTGCTTGCTGGTATCCATGGTCATCTTTCTATTCCTCCAACTGTGAGAATTTACTTCCCGCAGCACTTCTTATACTTTTTCCCCGAGCCGCAGGGACACGGATCGTTCCTGCCCGGCGTGCCTTTATCCGCCGCAGCCTTCTCGGGGCGCTTGGCCGCCTGCGCCATAGGGGACTGCATCATCTTCGATTGCCCTGGCTTCTCCTCTATCTTTACCCTGAAGATGGTTGTTGCAACGTCGTGCTCGATGCCCGCGGTCATGGCCTCGAATGTAGTGTGGCCGCGCTGCTTATAGATGACCAGCGGGTCGCGCTGGCCCATAGCCTCCAGCCCGGCGGACTGGCGCATCTGCTCCATGGACGTCAGGTGCTCCACCCAGGCCCGGTCTATCATGCGCAGCATGATAAGGCGCTCCAGCAGCCTCATCTTATCGGCGCCGAACTCCTTCTCCCGCTGTTCGTATGTCTCATCGATGCGTTTCAGCAGGCGCTCCTCGATAGCAGCGGGTTCCATCTGCTTGATAGTCGATGCGTTCAAATCGGATGGCAGGGGCAGTATGGTGCCGACTTCTTTGAGGAAGGCGGCGGCATCTATCTCCGCGGCGGCGGCGCCCTTTGGCAGATACACGGCGCAGACGCCCTGGATCTCCTTGGTCACCATCGATATGATATTAGCCTTGACATCGGAGCCGCTCAGAATCTTGCGGCGCTCCCCGTAGATGATCTCGCGGTGCGCGTTGACCACGTCATCGTATTCGACGAGGTGCTTCCTGATATCGAAGTTGTAGCCCTCGATCTTGGTCTGTGAACTCTCGATGGCCTTGCTCACCATGGCATTCTCTATAGGCATGTCCTCATCAAACTTGAAACGCTCCATGATGCCCTTGATGCGATCTCCGCCGAAGCGTCGCACCACGTCATCCTCAAGCGATACGTAAAATCGGCTGTCGCCCGGGTCGCCCTGGCGTCCGGCGCGGCCGCGCAGCTGGTTATCGATGCGCCGCGCCTCATGGCGCTCCGTGCCGATGATGTGCAGGCCGCCCAGCTCGACGACTTTATCATGCTCCTTCTGCCAGTCGGACGTTTCACGACCCTCCGGGTTGCCGCCGAGGATAATGTCGACGCCGCGTCCGGCCATGTTGGTGGCCACGGTAACGGCACCGACACGACCGGCCTGCGCCACGATGGCCGCTTCCTTCTCATGGTTCTTGGCGTTGAGCACCTCGTGCTTCACGCCCTTGCGCATGAGCATCTCAGCGAGGTGCTCCGACTTCTCGATGGAGACCGTGCCCACGAGCGCCGGCTTGCCCTCGGCGTTAAGTTTTTTTATCTCTTCGGTCACGGCGCGGAACTTGGCCTCCTCGTTCTGATAAATGAAATCGGGGTGATCCTCGCGCTTCATGGGCTTGTTGGTGGGAATGACGACGGCATCGAGCTTATAGATTTTATGAAATTCCTCGGCCTCGGTGATGGCCGTGCCCGTCATGCCGGCGAGTTTTTCGTACATGCGGAAGTAGTTCTGGAAGGTGATGGTGGCCATAGTCATGTTCTCGCGCTGTACCTTTACGCCTTCCTTGGCCTCGATAGCCTGGTGCAGCCCTTCCGAGTAGCGGCGTCCGGGCATCATCCTGCCGGTGAACTCATCGACGATGATCACCTGGCCGTTCCTTACGACATATTCGCGGTCTCTCTTGAACAGGACGCGCGCCTTGATCGCGCTCTCCAGATAGTACATGAGCATGGCGTTGGACGGGTCGTAGAGGTCCGGGCTCCTGAGCAGCCCCTCCGTCTTTAGCAGGCCCTCGACGCGGGACATGCCCTCGTCGGTGAGCTTCACCGCCCGCTCACGCTCCTCGATCTCGTAATCCTTGCCCTGCTCGATCACGGCGGCGACCCTGGCGAACACGGGATACTTGTCCGAGGCCTCGGGCGCCGGGCCGCTGATGATGAGCGGTGTGCGCGCCTCGTCGATGAGTATGTAGTCGACCTCGTCCACGATGGCATAGTTGAGCTCCCGCTGCACGCACTGCGACAGGTCAACGACCATGTTGTCCCTGAGATAATCGAAACCGAACTCGTTGTTGGTTCCATATGTGATATCCGCTGCGTACGCCTCGCGGCGCTTCACCGGCCGCAGATGCGGCCAGGCCTTGTCCTCCGACTCATATCCGGGATCGAACACGAATGACGACTCGTGCTGTATGGTGGCGACCGAGAGGCCCAGCGCGTTGTATATCGGACCCATCCAGTAACTGTCGCGCTTGGACAGGTAATCGTTGACGGTGACTACGTGCACGCCGCGGGAAACCTGTATCACTTGTTTGGGGACGTTCATACCGACCGCGGTAGTATCGATCGCCGACGGTGCGATCAGCCGCCATTCCTCAACGCCCTTTTCATCCCGATAAAGACCATATGGTTTGAATCCCCAGCCGGCCGGGTCCGCGCCCTGCAACTCCTGCGCTTTTTCTATCCATTCATCGTTAATATCCAGCGCGTTCAGATAAGTCGGCAATGTAGCCACCAGCGTCTTGCCTTCTCCTGTTTTCATCTCTGCGATGCGCCCCTGATGCAGAACGATGCCGCCTATAAGCTGGACATCAAAGTGGCGCTGCTTTATGGTGCGCCTGGCCGCCTCACGGACGGCGGCGAAGGCCTCGGGAAGGATATCGTCGAGCTCCTCACCGCCGGCGAGCCGCTTGCGGAACTCATCGGTCTTGGAATGCAATTGCTCATCGGAAAGGGACTGAATCTGTGACTCCAGCGAGTTGATCTTCTCGACCACAGGGTCAAAACGCTTGATCACCTTCTCGTTGGAATCCAGTAGCCCGCCGAGCAATTTTTTAAACATATACACCTACGATAACAAAAATCCGAATCCTGTTTTCAACCGTCTCCTGTAGGGACGAATCTCGTATTTGCCCTGATGCCGCCGTCAATCAAATTCGGGCGATCACAAGGATCGCCCCTACGACACCCCGAACTCCCCCCGACCACATCCCACGTAGGGGCGAAGGGCCTTCGCCCTACTCTTCGGGCACATCTTCCCCTTCCTCTAACGATTGGGTTTCATCCTCGATCACCCGCCGCGCATCCTCAGCCATAGACTCGTTGACGGCGATCTTTATCGCGCCCATGCCGTCGACGGTAAACATATGCACTGACCTGGCGGCGTTCGATCTCAAAATAGAGGGGATGCCGTTGGCCTCCAGCTTGCCCTTAATGATGTAAGCCTCAATCTCACCGGAGGCGACATAGACATCAACCAGCCTCTCGCCCATATTACTGAAGCCCTCTAGACCTCAAACATGGCCCCGACGGATTCGCCGGCATGGATGCGTCGTATGGCCTCTCCCAGAAGGTCCGCTATGGACAGAACGGTGATCTTGCCGTTGCGCTTCTGCGTAGGAACGGGGATCGTATCGGTGACCACTACTTCCTTGACGGCGCATTTGGTGATGCGCTCTATCGCCGGGCCGGAGAACACCGGGTGCGTGCAGCAGGAATAAACAGCGCTGGCCCCCGCCTTGGTAAGCGCCGATACTGCGGTGACCAGGGAGCCCGCGGTGTCGATCTCATCATCGATAAGCACCGCCGTCGTCCCGGCGACATCACCGATTATGTTGAGTAGCTCGGCGCTATCATTATTGCCCGTCCTGCGTTTCTCGATTATAACCAGCGGCGCATTGAGCTTGGCCGCAAGGTCGCGAGCGCGCTTGGTGATGCCGATGTCGGTGGCGACCACCACCATGTTCTTCAGCTTCTTGGACTTTATATAGTCGCTGATGAGCGTTAATGCAGTCAATTCGTCGACGGGTATAGTGAAAAAGCCCTGGATCTGCGCCGCATGCAGATCGACGGTGAGAACCCTGTTGGCGCCGGCCACACTGATCATATCAGCCACCAGGCGCGCGGTTATGGGCACACGCGGCTGATCCTTCTTATCGGTGCGGCTGTAGCCGTAATACGGGGTGACCGCGGTGATGCGCCCGGCCGAGGCCCTCCTCAGCGCATCGAGCATGATGAGCAGCTCCATAAGCCGCGTGTTTACCGGAGCGCATATCGGCTGTACCACGAAGATGTCCCGTTCACGTACGTTCTCCATGATGCGAACGAATGTATTTTCATTGGCGAACTCGAAAACCTCGGCCTTGCCCAATGGTATCTTCAGATAATCGCAGATACCCTTAGCCAGAGCGGGGTGCGCGTTACCGGTAAAGACCTTCAGCTCATCAATCAAAGGCTTCTCCTTTAATATAAAATTACTTCCCTTTAAACTTGGCTTCCCGTTTCTCCATAAAGGCGCTCACGCCCTCGTGGTGGTCTTCAGAACTTAGCGCCAGCGCCTGACACGGGGCCGCCATCTCCAATGCCGTCTCCAGATCCGTTTCCAGCGCTTTGTAGGCCAGTTTCTTTGACATCTGCACTGCCAGCGGAGGGTTCGATGCTATCTTCTTCGCCAGTTCCATCGTAGCGTTCTCCAATTGATCGCCCGCGACCAGCTTGTTCAGCACGCCGATGCGCAGGGCCTCCTCCGCCTCCAGAAAATCGCCGGTGAACATGAATTCCAAACCCCGTCCAAGACCCAGCAGCCGCGTGTAAAACCACGCTCCACCGCCACCCGGGATAAGTCCAACTTTGACGAAACTGTTCCTGAACTTCGATCTGTCGCAGCCGACGCGCATGTCGCAGGCAAAGGCGAAATCGCAGCCTGCTCCCACGGCGGCGCCGTTGACCATGGCTATAGTGGGCTTATCCATCGATTGTATGCCAAGAGCGACTCTTTGGTAGCTGGTGCGGATATTGTAATGCAGCTCGTTGGGGCTGCCCGCCAGCCCGGCCTCCCAGCCACCGCCGCTGATATCGGCGCCAGAGCAGAAAACCTTTCCCGCGCCTGTGAGTATCATAACCCTGATATCCCTATCCTGCGCCACATCGGCAACCGCCTCGACCATCTCCAAGAGCATCTTCCTGGTTAGTGCGTTCATTTTATCAGGACGGTTCATGGTGAGCGTAGCGATGTGAGATTCTTTTTTTAGTAGAATGGTTTCGTAAGCCATGTGAATCACTCCCTTAACGTACAAAAGACGGCGACAAATCAGATTATAATTCTAACACAAAACTGCCGCAAACGGCATGTAAAGAGTCGAAAAACCATTAAGTACCGGCATCCAGCGCAGCCTTAGCCGCCTTTTGCTCGGCCTCGCGCTTGCTGCTCCCTCTACCCTTCCCTATGACCCTGCCGCCGACGACCACCTCAACGATAAATTCCCTGGCATGGTCCGGCCCCTCGGCGCTTATAACATGGTATTCAGGTATCTCATGATACCTCGACTGCGTTACCTCCTGGAGCTGCGATTTGCAGTCCGCAGTCAGGCTATCGAGGACAGCCTTTTCCACCTCACCCTCATACAGCCTCAGTATCAGATCGCGGCAAGTATCAAACCCCTGATCCAGGAAGACGGCGCCGATCACCGCTTCCAGCGTGTCAGCCAAGATCGACTGCTTGGCGCGCCCGCCGCTGGTCTCCTCGCCGCGACCCAGATACAGATAATCGTCGAGATTCAGATGCTGGGCAATGCGCGACAGCGTCTCCCGCCGCACCAGCGCTGACCTGAGCTTGGTCATATCTCCTTCGGGAAGGTCGGGATAGTCTTTGTACAGTTTCTCCGCCACAACAACACTCAGCATGGAATCGCCCAGATACTCCATACGCTCGTTCGATTGCAGTTCGAAGTCGGGGTTTTCGTTAAGATAAGAGCGGTGCACCAGGGCCTGCTGCAACAATACGGAATCACGAAAGGAAATACGCAGCGTGTCTTCTAATTTGGTGATGTCTTTCAACGCGGAACCTCTCTCAGAGATTAATGTCCGTACCTCGATTTGTCAAGGCAACCGATAACGAAGACAGATCAACGCCGGCGAGATTCTTCATCATTACCTGCAAGGATTCAGAATGGCGGGTAAGAAATCCTGTCCCTCTCTTCCATCAAGAGCGGGCGGTAAACCAACCTTATACAGCTGCGGCGCGCAGAATTGTTTGTATGTGCACGGCACTCCGTCCGTGCACATACGTAAGGGTCGCTAAGTGCTGTAACACGTAAAGTTGCCACAGTTCTCTCTCTTTGAGAGAGGGTAGCTATGAATTCCGGTTTTCACAGGAATGACTGGTAAGTCCTCCCTCTCTTGAGGAGAGGGAGTAAGAGGGAGAGAGCTTTAATAAATATTTCCATATAGTACCTATCATGGAAGGGCCAACGTGTGGGGGACTAACAGGGGGTTCGGTTATTGTTTCCCCCTTTCAAGGGGGACAGCAGGGAGTTACTTACAAATATGATATAATTCGAGAGCTGTGAAAAACCTGAAATCGATAATAGATAAACAGTTACCTCGGGAGATCGCCCTCTTACTGCACATAGCAGGAAAGGCCGCGGTCGACAACGGAGAAAAGCTGTACCTTGTAGGCGGAACGGTACGCGATCTGCTACTTAATCGTTCCAGCCTGGACCTCGACCTGGCGATGGAGGGAAACGCTATCAAATTTGCGCGTCAGATAGCCGTTGAGATGGGGGCGAAGCTGGCAATCCACCAGCAGTTCGGCACCGCTAACTTCCAGCGTGGCGAATTCACCATTGATATCGCCATGGCGCGCTGTGAAACCTACGCGCACCCCGGCGCGCTGCCGACGGTTAAACCGGCGAAGATCAAGGACGATCTAAGCCGCAGGGACTTTTCCGTTAACGCCATGGCTGTCGATCTATCTCCCGACACATTTGGAAACCTTCTCGACTTTCACGACGGCGCAAGCGACCTTGAGAAAAAGCTCATCCGCATCCTGCACAAGAAAAGCTTCATCGACGATGCGACCAGGATCCTTCGGGCGATACGCTTCGAACAGAGGCTGGGATTCAATATCGAGGACGGCACCGAGCGGCTGCTGCGCAGGAACGTCGTCAGGCTGAACACCATCAGCGGAGACCGTCTAAGGAATGAGCTCGAGTTGCTCTTAAATGAGGAACTCCCGGAGAAAGCCTTGGCCCGCGCCGAGGAGCTGGGCGTGCTGCGGCAGATCAACCGCTCGCTGAAAAGCGATGAATGGCTCGCGGACAGGTTCACCGAGGCGCGGCAGCGCTACACATCCGGTCCCGCCGTATATTTCGCCCTGCTGACTTATGACCTCGGAAGAGACAATGCTGAAGCGATATCCGAACGACTCAATCTATCCGGAGAATGGAAACGCATTATTCTCGGGGTAGCCAAAATCAATGATGACATCCATAAGCTGGCAGACCCCGCTATTTCACCCAGCACTGTCTATCGATTCCTCAAACGCTATCCTGTAGAGGCCGTATCAGCCTGCTTCCTATCTAATGAATCACGGATCGTGCGCAACCAGATAGAGCGATATCTCAAAGAGCTGCAATATGTCCAGATACATCTCAATGGGAACGAGCTAAAGAGGATGGGCGTTGAGACGGGGCCCCGCCTGGGCAGGATACTGAAGGCACTCCAGGACGCAAAGCTGGACGGTCTGGCTGACACCAGGGAGGAAGAAGAGACCTTTGTGCAATACTGGCTGCAAACCCATAAGTAGTGACCCACTTCTTTACAAACGTCGTTTCGTAACAGGGAAGTCCAGAGGGATCACCCTCTGGCGGGGTTTTAGGGGTGTCCCCTAATTTATTAAAGTCCCCCAAAGTGTTGGGGGGACTAACAGGGGGTTTGGATGTTGTTTCCCCCTTTCAAGGGGATATCAGGGGGTTGACTTACTCCCTATTTAAAGCTTTTAATAATAACGAGGAGGCGACTGCAAAATGAGCGATATATGCATCATCTGTGGCGAGCCCCTGGACAGTGAGAACGTTTCCCGTTGCTCTTTATGCGGCAGGAGCTTCCACATGACGTGGAACACCGATAAACCCGTTGAGAATTGCGGACAGATATGGTTCGATCCCCGCTCCACCGGCATGGGCTTTGTATGCAAGATATGTGTTGAGGAAAATCCCTGGATCAAGGACGCGACCGTCCAATTCGAGCAACCGCCGAGCTAGCTTCTCTCCAGCCATGCTTTAATCTCCTCCGACAGGCAACCTGCATGACCAGTCTTAACGGTGCATAGAGGTAACGAAGAGAGGAATACGCTCCCGTATTTTTTTGTTTTTACCCTGCTGTCGAGGATGACGACCACGCCGCGGTCGCTCTTGCTTCTGATGAGGCGTCCAAATCCCTGCTTGAACTTCAGCGCCGCCTGTGGCACAGCGTATTCGTTAAACGGATCATCAAAAAGTTCGGAGCGCGACACAAAAATGGGGTCTGTGGGCACGCTGAACGGCAGTCTGGCTATCACTAACACACTCAGCGAATCCCCCGCTATATCAACCCCTTCCCAGAAGCTGGAGGTGCCCAGCAGCACGGTATGCGAATCCTCCTTGAGGGACCGTATCAGCTGACGCGGCGAGCCATCGACACCCTGCGCCAGAACGAGGATATCCTCCCCGTTAAGCTCACCGCGAATGGACTCATAGCTGGAACGCAAGGCGGAGTGCGACGTAAATAGGGCCAGCGTCCGTCCCCCTGCTGCGCGGCAGACATCTATCAATGCCTGCGCAACCGCCTTTTGATAGCCCCGCGCGCTCGGCTCAGGGATATCATCCGGGATGTAAACCAGCGCCGCCCCCTCGAAATCGAACGGGGAGCCGAGCATCACCTCCCGGGCATCGCTGAATCCCAATCGATTCTTAATGTAGCCGAAGCCGCCCTCGACACTCAATGTCGCGCCGGTCAGCACCACGCATTCCTTATTTTCGTATAAATCCTTCTCCAGCGCCGTCGCCACTTCCAGCGGCACCGCGTGCATGGTGACATGCTCTTCGATAGAGGAGAGCCAGTATATCCTGTCCTCTTCCTCAGCGCAGGAAACCCATCCTATCCCCTGGCACAGCTCCTCCCCACGATGTATGGCGGAGGATATCTCCACGACAAGATCGTCATGATCCAGCATGCTGTCCAGCGGCTCGATGGCGGCAAGCAGGCGTTCCAGACCGCCGTTTATGTCCTGCAATGCCATATCCATGTTCTCCCCGGCGAGAACAACATCCTGCCACTCCGGCACCTGGCGCTCCGCCGCGGTGATGCGCAGGCGGCGCTCGTAACCGCTGCCATCATGTGCATGCATATCCAGGAACTTCCATAGTGCACCGAACAAATCAAGTAAATGATCGCGCCCTCGCTCCACCGTCTGATATGCCTCACCGGCCATCTCCCCGATCTCGTGCTGGCGAGTCAGCGGCACAACGCTGCCCCTGAAGTGCTCCGCCAGCTCAAAAAGCAGACCGCTGTAGCGCCCCACGCCGTCGCGCAGGCCCAGCCGGTCGAAATATCCCCTCAGCTCGCGCTCCCCGACCTCAACACCCCACTGATCCGTGGCCTCCTCCTCCAGATTGTGGGCCTCATCGATTATGAGATGACGGTATGTAGGTAAAATATTGCTGTCGGAGACGATGTCCGACAGCAGCAGGGCGTGGTTCACTACCACCAGATGCGCGTTCTCCGCGCTGCGCCTGGCCCGGTAAAGGTAACAATGCCCGCGGCGCTGATACGGACACTGAGGCCCCAGGCAGCTTTCCGACTGGGCGCTTAAGCGGCCCCACAACACCTGCTCCTCCCTCCTCAAGCTGAGCTCTCCACGATCCCCGCTCTCCGTCTGCGCCAGCCAGATAAGGATACGGGCCATGAAGCTGGATTCCTCCCGCGTCAGTGAGCGCACGCGCCTGTGCAGGTTCCAGCGCCGCATGCAGAGATAGTTGCCCCTACCCTTCAGCTGCACATAGCGGAACTTAACCTCGCCGAGCGCCTTCTCCAGGTCCGGTATATCCTTGCCCGTCAGCTGCTCCTGCAGGCTGATGGTATTGGTCGATACGACGACGGGCAGGCAGTTGCTGATTGAGAATAATATCGCCGGCAGCAAGTAAGCGATGGACTTTCCCGTTCCCGTGCCCGCCTCCACGATGAGCCGTCCGCTTTTGTTCATAGCCTCCGCCACAACCTTCATCATCTCCTGCTGCTCTTTGCGGTGTTCGAATCCGGCCATGGCTTTAGCCACCTCGCCGTCCTCCCCCAGCATGGCGACAAGGCGTTTCACATCGAGCATCTCACGCTTTGGTTTGGAACGCAGCCGCTCCTCTTTCTCCTTCGAGAGCTCATATATCTTTAACGCCGGCTCGCCTGTAACGGAAAACACGTTCCCCAGCTTCTCCTCCGATACGGTGCGGAAGAGCTGTCCGATGGGCCAGTCCGCACCCATGCCGACGTGGTCAAGCTCGGCGAGGATGGACGGATCGAAGGAACGCAGCTTATCGAGCAGCGCCAGGAATACATCCTTGGCCGCCGTGGCGTCATGAAGCGCACGATGATACTGCACGGAGGACACGCCCAGCTCCGCGGCCAGCGTGGTCAGGCGGTAGTCAGGCATCGCAGGCATAACGATGGTCGCCAGCTCGAAAACATCGTAAACCTGGCCCCGCGGCGCTACATCTTTTTCAGCAAGGAAGGCCAGGTCAAACCCGATGTTCTGCCCGATGATTGTAGAGTTGCCGAGGAACGCGACCAGCTCATTGAGCGCGACTGGAAGTTTCGGGGCGTTTTGCAGATCGCGGTCCGTTATACCGGTGAGTATCTGGATGCGGTACGGCACCGCACGCGACGGCTTGACCATCGAGTGGTAAGTATCGATCACGCCGTTGAGATCGAACTTGACGGCGCCGATTTCGATTATCTCATCGTTTACCGGATCGAGCCCTGTAGTCTCCAAATCAAGCGAAACAAATATCTCATTCATTCAAACGGATCTCTCAAAAGATATGCAGGAGGTTCGTCTCTCGATGAGGAAGTCATTAATCATGCTCCCTGACTTTGAACCTTTTCATCGGCCCTTTTGTTCGTTTCCCGCCGCTTCAGCCACATGATAGCCATCCCCGCAACAATAAGCGCAATGCCGATTATGATCATCATCCAGCTCCACCACGGCAGATTGACCATCAACTCCCGCAGCGACGGCCACTCTTTAAAAACGCTGTGCGCCAGATAGCATCCGACAAGCGTCTTCGGCAGATAACCCACGAACGTCGCCAGAAGATACTTCCAATACGGGAAGCGCAACGCCCCGGCAACGATCCCTGCCACATCCACCGGCAGGAACGTGAGGGCGAAGAAGAAAATGGCCAGGCTCCCGTAGCGCCCCATCCAGTCCTCCGCCCGGCGGTACCATATGGACTGCTCCTTATGTAGAACGGCGCGGCCTCCGTAGCCGGCCAGGTAGGCGGTGAACTGCCCCAGCGCCGAGCCGGAGGCGGACCCCAGCGCCACAAGGGCCCAATTAGACGCGTCATTCGCTGCTATCGCGCCGATAACAACCCACCCGAATACAGGGAAGAAGATCGAGGTGCTCGCGACGAAAGAAACAAGAAACGCTCCCAGGGCGCCGTACTGCTTGAAACCCTCCAGGTAGTCAGACGCCTCAAAGGCTCCGTAGCCCAGCGCGCACATCGCTACTAGGATCACAAAGGCGAGCAGCCACCGCTGCCTCCTGCTCATGCGATCAGCCCGTGAGGAGGAACGCTGAACGAATCCAGCAAGACGATCAGTTGGATCGTGAAATAGTTTTGACAATATAAGTCTCCAGCCCCAGATCCAATAACGAACGATACAATGCTTCCGCCCGACCGCGGTCGTCCAGCAATGTGAATAGTGTAGGTCCCGCACCAGCCAGATGTACCTCAGGGGCGCCCGCCGACATAAATTGCTTCCAGTACCACTCCATGCCCTCGTACACCTCGAAGGCGACGGAATCAAATGCGTTATAAAGTTGAATCCCGTCACCCGCGACGCCGCGCTCGATGGATGCCACCGCCCTCTTCGTATGCTCCCCTTTGCTGTGATGCAACGAACTCAGTGCGCCATACATGGTCTTCGTCTTCATCTCTGGAACTTGAACCGACGGCCTAACCAGCACAATCCAAGACTCAGGCAGTGGCGGCAACGGCTTAATCCGCTCGCCGCGACCCTCAGCCAGAACCGTACCACCGCGGATAAAATACGGAACGTCGGAACCGAGGACGGCCGCCAGTTCGACCAGAGATTCGGCCGACAGCTTCAGCTTCCAGAGTTTATTCAATGCAACTAGCGCGGCCCCTGCATCGCTGGAGCCACCACCCAACCCTGCGGCAACCGGAATGCCTTTCTTCAGGGTAACCTTTACGCCGCCTTTATACCCCGATTCCTTTTTAAGAAGTTTCGCAGCCTTGAGCGCCAGGTTATCGGGCGAACTCAGATCAGCATTGTCGCAATCGATAACCAGCGATGGAGATGACTCGAATCGAAGCGTATCCTTCAGATCGATCTCCTGCAACACGGAAGTGATATCATGATAGCCGTCCCGACGGCGGCCCAGCACCTCGAAAGTAATATTAACCTTAGCGTACGCATATGCCGTAATCATTGTTTCCCTGAAAAGACACGGTAAAGTTTCGCCCATTCCTCGATACTCAGCGTCTCCGCCCGTCGCCGCGGGTCTATTCCTGCGCTCTCAAGAAGCTCGCTCGACTCCTGCGATGTTATATGAAGCCCGTACGACAATGAATTGCGCAGTTGTTTACGGGGAGTCGAGAACCCCCCGCGCACGACATCGAAAAATGCAACCTCGTCCTCCACTCTAACCGGCGGGTCACGGTAAACGTCTATGCGCAGGATGGCGGAATCAACCTTGGGCTGCGGATGAAAGCTGCGAGGAGATATGGTTTTCACAATTGAAGGCTTGCCGTAAAGCTGCACTCCAACGCTGAGCAGGCCCATATCCCCCGGTTGGGCCGCAATTGACTGCGCGACCTCCTTCTGTATAACTGCGACGATCATCGTAGGCTTATGCTCAGCTTCAAGAAAGTGCCGCAGCACCGCCGAGGCGATGTTATAAGGCAGCGCCCCGATGACCTTATAGTCACGTTCATCCGATATCAACGATTCCGGAGCGCATTTCAGTATATCCGCCTCTACGATCTCGACGTTGCTTGAATCCGCGAACTTCTCCCTCAGCACAGCAACCATCGTGCTATCCAGTTCGACAGCGACAACCCGTCCTGCGCTCTGCGCCAGTTCCTGCGTCAGCACACCGAGGCCCGGACCAACTTCAACTACGTAATCATCGCGCGTAAGCTTCGCAGCAGAAACAATCCTATCCAACACATGTTTGTCGACAAGAAAATTCTGTCCCAGCCCCTTCTTGGCGCGGGTATCTAGCCGCCGCAGTTCTTTTTTTGTATCACCGAGAAGCATATCGATTCTCTAATAAGCCTCTAATCGAGAAGTGCAGGATTCTTCCTGCCAGGGTTTTAGGGGTGTCCCCAAATTCTTTTTTTAAATCCCCCGAGACTGGGGGATAATAGGGGGTTGATAAGCACTCGACCAGAGCAACCCCAAATCAATAAATAAAAAAGGTCGTGCACCCGCCGTCGATCTTACCCCGCGGATTGCCCCTGCTATTCAGCTCAGACCAGGCAATCCTGCGGCACCCAGAAAGCGCTATTTACCGCTGCTTCCTTCCGGACCTGACGGGGTTCATAGCAATCTGCCGCGCAGGACCCAATCTTCAACGCCTCTTAACAGAGACAACTCCCGACAGAACTAAGACCTTGGGAGGGAATTCAGCCCCGCTATAGCGGATTTCGGGTACAGGGCACCGCTGACTCCCCGCCTAGCACGACCAAACCTGATACTATCCCACCCATATTTCATTGTCAAGATTATCGAGTATTTCAGACGCCAGCGACAGAATAAAGGCCGCCGTCACTGGAGAGGTGCGGAGATTTCATCGCTTCGACATTTTAGCCCTCTCCGGAGGTTAGCAACTGAGATAGTGGTGCAGGAGACTCATCTCCTGCCGGGGGTTTGGGGGTGTCCCCCAAAATTAAAGTCCCCCAACGTATGGGGGATATAGGGGGTTCGGTCATTGTTTCCCCCTTATAAAGGGGGACAGCAGGGGGTTGACACCTCTCATACCATTCCTATATGTTGTTAACACCATGGCCAAAACAACAGAGATCGCTGAAGGCATCTACCACATCGAGACGCCGATTGGAATAATGCAATTCCAGCCGACAGCATTTCTAATAAAAAATGCCGACGTGCTGATAGAGCCGGGACCTGCGATATGTATCCCGCCTTTACATGAAGCTTTAAAGCGCCTGGGAATAAATAAACTTCGATACATCATCCCGACACACATCCACATGGATCACGCCGGCGGTACCGGGACGCTGGCAAAACTCTATCCTGAAGCGAAGGTGCTGGTACACCCGCGGGGCTTTAAACATGCTATCGACCCATCGCGGCTGATCGACAGCGTCAAAATGGTCTGGGGTGAAAACTTCGAGGACAACTTCGGGCCCATAGCAGCGGTACCCGAATCGCAGATAAATACGGTCGATGACGGCGAAGTAATACACGCGGGCGACAGGGACCTGCAGTTCATCTACACACCAGGCCATGCGCCGCACCACATCGCCATATTCGACCACAAGCTAAAGGGGCTGTTCTGCGGAGAGGCGCTGGGCATGCCGGGCTATCAGCTGCCGACAGCGGCGCCGATGAGCTTCGATCTGGAGAATTATCTGTCGACGATAGATAAAATAAAGCATAGCGGACTTGATATTAGAATGCTCATCTACTCCCACGGCGGCATCGAGCGAGACCCTGACAGGTGCATGAGCAGGGCCGTGGAGAACGCCCGCGCGTTTGGGAACATAGTGCTAAAAGCAATCGGAGAGGGAAAGAGCCGCGCGGAAATCGGCAGAGCGGTCGGCGATTACATCAAGAAGAACCACTACAGCAAGGATATGAAGGTTGACGATCAGGGCTTTGAAACAATCGCTACCGGATATATAACCTACTTCGAGAAGAAAAGGAAACAGTGATGTTGTCAATCTGCCGAGATTTTTAGTCTGTTCTCCAAATCTGATCCCCTTCCAAGACCAACACATAGACTTAGCCACTATACTGATGCAAGTATAAAGAGGTGCAGGAGAATTTCTCTCCTGCCAGGGTTTTAGGGGTGTCCCCTATCTTTTTAAGTCCCCCAAGAGTGGGGAATTTAGGGAGTTGAAGCTAACAAATCAAAGGTTGCCTAATTCTTAATCCCAATATAAAATAGGTGAACTATGGCTAACAAAATACGTAAAGCTGTAATCCCTGCCGCAGGCTGGGGAACAAGGTTCCTTCCAGCCACTAAATCCGTTCCCAAAGAGATGCTCCCGTTATTCGATAAACCCATTATTCAGCACACAGTAGAAGAAGCAGTCGCCTCCGGCATCGAGCAGATAATCATCGTCACCTCCCCCGGCAAAGCGTCCCTCAAGGCTCACTTTGCCCCCCACGAGAAGCTCGAATCCGCTCTGAGGAATAAAGGAGATGCAGAGCTTCTGGATAAGGTTCAGCGCACCTCCAAGCTGGCCGACATACGCTTTGTGCCCCAGGACGAGCCGATGGGACTGGGACATGCGGTACTTATGGCCGCAAAAGCAGTGGGCAATGAACCGTTCGCCGTTTTCCTGCCGGACGACCTTTTCGGCGCTGACCCGACCGTGATAACACAGATGTCGAAAGTCTATAAGCAATACGGAGGAAGCGTACTTGCGCTTCTGCGAGTTGTCCCCGAGGATACAAAGCGATACGGCATAGTGAAGCCGGTGGAAATTTCAAAGCGAACCTACCGTGTTTTAGATACAGTCGAAAAACCGGGGCCCAAGGATGCTCCCTCGCACCTGGCAATCATGGGGCGTTACATACTTACCCCGGAGATTTTCGACGCACTGAGATCCACCAAGCCCGGCAAAGGCGGAGAGATACAGCTTACCGACGGTTTAGCGATATTGCGCCAGCAGCAAGATATATACGGATATGAGTTTGAAGGCACTTATTACGACGCCGGAAAGCCTCTGGGTTTGCTGAAAACATCGATCGCTTGGGGACTGAAACATCCCGTGATCGGACCGGACTTGCGGGAATATTTGCGGGAACTGCTTTCGGATTAGATTCTGAGAACTTCGACGAAGGCCTCCGGCGGTATCTCCACCCTTCCCACCATCTTCATCCGTTTCTTCCCCTCGGCCTGCTTTGACAGCAACTTGCGCTTTCGCGTGATATCGCCGCCGTAGCACTTGGCGATGACATCCTTGCGGTACGGTTTGACCGTCTCCCTGACGATAACCTTGCTGCCGATAGCAGCTTGTATAGCGACCTCGAAATTCTGGCGCGGTATGAGTTTACGGAGCTTCGACACTAAATCGCGTCCCTGCCGGTATGCCCTCTCCCGCGGCACAATAAGGGAAAAGGCATCCACCGGCTGGCTGTTAATCAGTATCTCCAGCTTCACCAGCTCCGCCGGTAAATAGGCGGCGAAGTTATAATCCATTGAGGCATAGCCCTGTGTGCGCGACTTCAGTTGATCATAAAAATCGATTATAAGCTCGGACAGAGGAACATCATATTTCAGCATCACGCGCAGGGCGCCTCCAGTCTCACTGGACTGCACGTCCTCCTTGAGAAAATACTCCATCCCGCGATAATCGCCGCGCCGCTCCTTCAGCAGCTCCATCACACTGCCAATGTACTTGGCTGGCATGATGATATCCACCGATACCCACGGCTCCCTCAGTTCAGCGATCTCGGCGGGCGACGGCAGCAGAGAGGGATTAGCCAGAGAAAGCTCATCGCCTTTGGTCGTAGTGACCTGATAAGCTACACTGGGGGCGGTCGCCACCAGCTCCAGATCATACTCCCGTTCCAGCCGCTCTTTGACGATATCCATATGGAGCAGGCCCAGAAATCCACAGCGGAAACCAAAGCCCAATGCGGCGCTGCTCTCCGGTTCGTATACCAGAGAAGCATCGTTAAGGCTCAGCTTATCCAGGCTCTCGTGCAGGGAAGCATAGTCTTCGCCGTCTATAGGATAAATGCCGGCGAAAACCATCGGCTGGGCCGGGCGATAACCGGGCAGCGGAGTGGTCGCGCCTTCTTCCGCTGAAGTAACAGTATCGCCTACATGGCACTCGGCGACGGTTTTCAAGCCTGTGGCTACATAGCCGACCTCGCCGGTGGCCAGCCTCTCCACAGGCGTCATCCCCGGTTTAAAAACCCCCAGTTCAACCGGCTCCACTTCCTTTTGGTTAACCATCAACCGCAGCTTGGCGTCCTTCGCTACCGCGCCATCCACCACACGCACGTAGGCCACCACCCCTTTGTATGAATCGTATTTGGAATCGAAGATAAGAGCGCGCAACGGCTCCTTTGGATTACCGCCCGGCGGAGGAATCCTTTTGACGATGGCCTCCAGAATATCCTTCACCCCAGTACCCGTCTTGGCAGATGCCATAATGATATCATCAGCGAAAAAGCCGATGACATTCTGTATTTCTTTGGACACTTTCTCAGGCTCAGCACTCGGCAGATCGATCTTGTTGATCACGGGTATGATCGTCAGCTTATTCTCCTGAGCAATGTGGACATTGGCCAACGTCTGCGCCTGTATTCCCTGGGTAGCATCAACGACCAGGATTGCGCCCTCGCAGGCGGCCAGGCTGCGCGACACCTCGTAGCTGAAATCCACGTGCCCCGGAGTATCTATAAGGTTAAGCTGATAATCAAGGCCGTCGGACGCCTTGTAATTCATACACACCGCTTTCAGCTTGATGGTAATGCCGCGCTCGCGCTCCAGGTCCATCTGATCAAGGAGTTGCTCGCGCATATCACGCATGCTGACAGTAAACGTTTCCTCAAGAAGCCGGTCGGCCAGTGTGGACTTACCGTGGTCTATATGAGCGATGATGCAAAAATTACGGATGCGAACTTGATCCATAGCTGAATCCTAACATAAGGTAATACGAATCTCAAGCATCTTACAGATCAATAGAAAAGGAGCCTTGGGATACCACACACAAAGCTCCTCTGATTACAACGCTAATAATATATATTTTTAGCTCGCGTACTTACCGGCACCCATAATGCCAACTACTCCACCCAGAATCCCAAGAAAACCGCCAATAGCAGATACTCCTACCATCAACGGTGCCACACCCTCAGCCAATCCCATTCCTGCGAGTGACGGACCCGGTGCTATTTGCATTATCGCATTCACCATAACCCACAAAGAAACTAGGAATAAAACGTACGATAAGTTTATCTTTGTTTTCTTCCCACCCACTACCAGAGCAGCAGCAACGCAGAAAAATCCTATCAACATCGGCCATAGAGCCGCATGATGAATACCTACTCTGGTGACTGTTTCAACATAAACGCCATTGGCATCCAGTTTATCAACCTGCATTCCAACAAATGCGGTCATCATCACCATTATCAAACCGATCCATCCCAGAATCACAGAGATAAGCGCCGCTGACTTGGCCATTATCTTTTTCATGACTTCCGGGCCGAGCATTGACTCTAACACATTGCCTCCTTACATTTTTATTATATTTTATAATATATTATACATAGTGACCGGTCAATAGCCTAATCCTGCCCCAATCATAAATTCTCTTCTATCTAAGAACTTCGCTACAATTGAATCCGATATGACGTGCCACAGGCACTAAGCAGTTCGGCAATAGAAAAAGGAGCCTTGCATGTTTTACTGCAAGGCTCCTCATATTTTAAGGAAAAAATGGCTCTGGATTAGCTCGCGTATTTGCCTGCGCCCAATATCCCCACTATACCGCCCAGTATGCCGAGGAAACCGCCAATAGCAGATACTCCTACCATCAACGGTGCCACACCCTCAGCCAATCCCATTCCTGCGAGTGACGGACCCGGTGCTACTTGCATTATCGCATTCACCATAACCCACAAAGAAACTAGGAATAAAACGTACGATAAGTTTATCTTTGTTTTCTTCCCACCCATGACTAGAGCAGCAGCAACGCAGAAAAATCCTATCAACATCGGCCATAGAGCCGCATGATGAATCCCTACTTGGGTAACTGTTTTAACATAAACGCCATTGGCATCCAGTTTATCAACCTGCATTCCAACAAATGCAGTCATCATCACCATTATCAACCCGATCCATCCCAGAATCACGGCGATAAGCGAAGCTAACTTGGCCATTATCTTTTTCATGACTTCCGGGCCGAGCATTGACTCTAACATTACACTCCTCCTTTAGCCGATCTTTTTCCAAAATAATATCTTTTTCGCTAATTTGATATTCAGGCCAACGACCTGATTCCATCTGAGCATAGCGCCTCCCAAGTATCCTTGCTCTATTAAGCGAGAATGTTAACACAATAATAAGATAATTTCAATATATTTATTTCGATTTATCTTATCGCCTTTTAAACGATTATGCTGATTAAAAAGCTTGGAATCACAGAAATCTAATAAGTGGTTTCTTCGCTTGCTATTGGTGGGGAAGGGGGGACTCGAACCCCCAAGCCTTTCGGCACATGATCCTAAGTCATGCTCGTCTGCCAATTCCGACACTCCCCCTTGAAACAGGTTTCAACGTGCTCAATTATCCAAATTAACGAGCGATGCGGCCTTGAGGGCAGAAAACATATGCTAAAAAATAGAACCAGTTTGGTTTAAAAACATTATCAGAGTACGGACAAGCTGTCAACATCCTGATAACTTGAGGCCCGGGCTGCTTGACAAACCTTACATGCTATGATACGTTGTCATTCACCACTTCTACTAATATCAACTACCCATAATAAGAAAATACTGCTACTATACTTCTGCCTGTAATTGCATTTATTATTAACGATTCATGCTAGTCTCTGGTTCAATGATACAGCCCAGAAGTCCACTCACGCCTATTTACGATATTATCGGGACAGACACGACACTATCAGTATCGATTCCATCGCTGGCAGGCGGTTCGGGAGGCGGTTTATGATCAGCAATATAATTTCATCAAAGCGTCCGGCATTATACGAACGTATCATCAATCGCTCGGCACGAACAAAGCATGCTCACATTTCGTTGGAATCCGCTAACGATTGTCTTACGAACTACCTTGCGGAAAAGATATTCCCGCAACTCGCTCCATCACCATATGGCAAAATTGAAATCGGGAGAGTTCCTGACCACAAGTACGTTTATGTGATCAAGGAAAACATCAAGAATATAACGGTAGTTGGAAAATGTTTTCACCGCGATGACAATACTCTAGAACAAGCGTGGCAGCAAGCACAAACTGAATATCTGAACCTGAGGTTTGTGCGCACAAAGTTGAGAGCAAATAGCAATGGTTGCCATATCGCTAAACCTCTTGGAATAAATAAAGAACTCTGCGCCCTGCTGGTCACCGAAAAGGTTCCGGGCAGGATGCTGGATCATTACATAGCACGTGCAATATACGAGAACAATCACCAGCAATTATTCAATAAGCTGGAAAGATTAGCCTCACTCTTTAGCGAACTTCATGGAATTAAAAAGACAAGGATACATCTGTCAATGCTGGCTCAAAAACAATACCTTAGTAAGATATTAGATTCGTTAGAACATTTCGTCATCGAGCCAGAAGAAAAAGCGGGCATCGAGAAAAACGCTTCCAGATGGTGGGAGAGAGAAGATATTTGCAGGGATGATTTCGAGGTTCTGGTTCACGGAGATGCCACACCCACCAATTTCTTTTTCCATAAAGATGAAGTTATAGCAATCGATATGGAGAAGATGAAGCGGGCAGACCGTTGCTGGGATCTCGGCTTCCTCGCCGCTGAGCTTAAACATAATTTCATGTGGCGCATGGGCAATGGTATAGCCGCAGAGCCCTTTATCGGGCATTTCCTCTGGAAATATGCAACTGCTTGCGGGGACACTCAGATATTTTATGCTGTCACCCGCAGACTGCCTTTGTATATGGCGCTCGGTTTATT
Organism: Dehalococcoidia bacterium; assembly: GCA_041653935.1. Classification (GTDB taxonomy): domain Bacteria; phylum Chloroflexota; class Dehalococcoidia; order E44-bin15; family E44-bin15; genus JAYEHL01. Next base: position 775,980 of record JBAZEO010000001.1, read on the forward strand.
AAGGATAGCTAGGAATCCATGGCTGGACCTGCAGTACAGGAAACAATTGGTACATGAGGCAAAACGATGTCTAAAATACGAGCTGTAATATTTGACTGCTACAGTACGCTCATCGATATAAAAACTAATGAGCATAAAGAAGAGATCTTTTATTATCTTTCCATGTATCTGGAGTATTACGGTCTATCTATAACTCCGGAAGAACTGAGAGCATCGATCGAGCAGGAGAAAAAGCGCATTATCAAACAGAAAAAGGAGCGCTATCCAGAAGTAGACCTCGAACTTGTATTCCGTGCCATATTAAGGAAAGAGGGCTCGGACGACCATCATGTGGCCGAGTCTTGCTGCAAGTTTCTCAGAGTTATATCCATCGACCAGTTGCAGCTTTTCCCGGACAGCGTACCTGTATTGAAGTTAATGAAAAGCAGCGGCTATCCGATGGCCATCGTCTCAGACGCCCAGAAGGCTTTCTGTATTGACGAGATTAAATCTCTGGGTATAGCCCATTTCTTTGACCACTTTGTTATCTCTTCATACTTCGGATTCTCCAAACCCGACCTCAGGCTCTTCGCTATCGCGTGCAGCCTGCTGGGGATCGAGCCCGGCGAAACTGCATATATAGGGGACAATCCGATAAAAGATGTGAAAGGGCCAAAGAAAATCGGCATCCATTCAATACTCATAAATAGAAGTGGAGAGCCTTTAACAACCGAGGTGGAACCTGATTTCACCGCCTCCGACCTGTGGGAAGCCTGGCACTGGATCAAAGAGAACAGTTAGTTATTTGCGGATTAAGATTTTACTGATCTCTCCTGAGCCGGAAAAAGAACCACCTAGCGAGAACGGCTAGTATAGTGGCGCTGGAAATCACGCCGAATATGAGGAGAATTATCAAAATCGGCACTATCAATAGACTGGCCCACAGCGGGCATGTAACCCACCACCAGCTCCAGTCAATTACGTGAGTGAGCTTCAGAATCAGGAACACTATGAAAACTGTAAATAACGTCCCGCCCATTCTAGCCCCCTTGACAGAAAAGCTACGCCTCCCCGGTTTTCGTGAGCCACTTTGTTGAGCTTTCAAACCTGCCGGTTGCCTCGTTGAAATACGTCAGTCCCTCATTCAGGCAAGAGCTCTCCCTGGTCTCAACCCACTTGATATGGGAGCGGCAACCATGAATGTAAGCTTCTATCCCTTTCAGAACATCCTCCCTGGACCTCTTATATTCTTCTTTCGATGGTTCCGGAATTTCCTTCATCGTCTGAAGTAAGATTGGAAGACGCCTGGTCGCTTCACTCAAAGCCTCGAGGAGCTCTTTGTCATTGCCGCCGCTTGCCTTGCTTATTTTACCCATGACCGGAGCGGCCTGGCTTCTAATGCATTCGAATGTAGACAGCCATTGTACATCGGAAGGCATACTGTCCATCATCCTTTTTAGCTTTGATTTATTTTTGTCTTCCACCAGAGTCTGATATTTTACTTTACCCTTGCACTCAGGATAGCGCTCGCACACATAAAATTGCTCGCCGGCATTCGCGCCTTTTTTCGCTGTCCGCAAAATTGTGGCGGATCCACATAATGGACATTTGGCATCAACTGTCATGTAACACCTTCACACATCTCTATAAATTTATATATTTATAATATCATTAACCAGGGCAACAGTTTAGCCAACGAACTATCTGTTGTCAAATGAATAGATAAAACTGGCATCAGTCCAATACCGCAATATAAACTTCAACATTGCTCAGTTCTTAAGCATGAGATGATATAATAATCTCCATGCAAATAGGCGACATAGTTATAATGGGACAGGAACGCCGATACGCCTACAAAATTGTGGCGATAGTAGACACAGGCATCGGTACTATAGTTAAGTACAAGGCGGAAGACCCCACAGTGACCCCGCAATGCATAACGCGGGAGTTGCACACTAAGAAGAAACCCAAAAAGAAAAAAGGTAAGTAAGGAAGATATTCCTAGGACTTCAAAAACTGGCGAGCCGACAGGGTTTCGAATCCCGAACCTCCTGATTAAGAGGTAGTTCATCAGCGAGATTACAACCCTTGATCGCTATTCATTACCGCTGAAAGGCGGGTATTGGTCGGTAAGTAAATTCATATAGGCATTAACCCTGCACTGCCAGCGCATATACCCGACAACAAAGTCAAACAAGCCTTTCGGGAATTTGCCGGTAAATAGTATCGCCCAGAAAGCAATGAAGGTCACAAATGATACCGCAATACCATAAAGCCACAGCATAAAGCCGTGAGGGATACCAACATAAATCCATCCAAAAAATACTTTCAAAAGCAGTGTTCCTCTTGATAAACTCGCAGGGTGTTCTACTTCTACTCTCGCCTGATAGTTAGCCATAATCTATAACCTCCTTCTAAAATACCTGACAGATTTCTACTAGTTCCGCAGTTCTATTAGAAGCCTCTCGGCGTTACCGTCTATGCCTTGTATACATCCTTCAGATGTAATGCTCCATGCGGTATTATAAGCCTCTCTATTGCTTGGACCACATATACTGGTCTGAGCAAAGATATCACTTAATAAGAGCTCATCCTCGATAGCCCAAGTATCGAAGTAAGTATTGATTGTCCAACTACCGTCGGAGGATTGAACACACTCACCATGATATGATCCGCTTTCGAAAGCATCAGCCACCGCTGCTTGTACTTGTCTGCCATCGTCTGTAGTAGCTGCGTCACCCAGGAGAAAACTCCAAACACATTCTTCTACGATCCACTCATCGGATAATTCTCCACAGGGGCAAAAATAGCCAGTTAATGCAGATGTAGGTATAGGACAATCGCCGCCGTCATAATTACAAGCATAGTTACTACAATCACTGTCGCAGTGGCCATCGTTTAAATAAGAATTCTCACATCCTGAAGCACACTGGCTGCAGTCGCCGTCGTCATAATCACAGGCGGCATTATTACAAGCACTGTCGCAGTGGCCGTCGTTTAGATAAGAATTCTCACATCCTACTGCGCACTGTTGGTCGTAGCTGTTCGTGGAAGTTGGTGTAGTTATGGGAGTCGAAGTTGAACCACAAGCACTAGCAAACAATATTAAGAAAACAGATAGCAGTACTGTAGAAATAATCTTCAACTTCATACCATCCTCCTCCTGTTTATAATAGGTCAAATTGAAGATGTATAAGGTTTTAATACTTTAAAGCTGATGAGAGAGTATGTCAAGGTAATAGCTTTAGAAGAAGACTGCTAGACTTTAACTGAGATGGATAAAGATGCTTTCAACTTTTCTTAGGTATATCTGCGGCATGAGTACGTTTCTCCTGAGGTGAGCCATGACTCACATAGAACTTCTTCGCAGATTTGCAGTGGGGGCATTGTGATGATTTATCCATTGAGATATGCTCAATATGATACAACTCTTTTCCGCAATCACCGCAATAGACAATTGTCTGGTCCACCTGATACCTTCGCTTTAAATAATACCCTACTGGGTTAATAGCATTAATATGAGGCAGCACTACTCTAATACCAAGGAGAGTATTTGTCAAGCAAAGGGAAGCCTGTTAGACTTTGAGGAGTTACGTCTATTAGTAGAGTAAGTATCGGGAGAATAGTTTGAAGTACTATGAGCCATAGTTAAAGGGAGAACCCTATGGCCAAATGCCTTGATAACCGCTGGCGTTGGAGATGCAAGTGCCTTCAGCCTCAGAAGCCTGATCTGTGCAGTAGGAGACAATATTTCCAGACGGGCTCATTCCCCAGATATAGTGCCCTTCTTTGTTGCAGGTAGTGCCACTCCCCTGATCGCAGTTATCGTCTTCATCGCCCGATAACGCGGCGACTCCTTCAGGCATCTTGTAGAACATGCCTTCACTTTTTACGAGTAAAGCACTCATATCGATAATGTGACATGAAGTGGCAGTAGCACAGTCGGCATTAATGGGCATGTGTATAGAATCGTTAACCGGGAAATAGCCATTGTTATCAGCAGCATAAGCGATCATGGCATTGAATATATCATCTCTAGCTATGGTGTACGCATTCGATTGAGCTGATCCGAAGGAACCACCTACTGCTATCACCACAACTCCGGCTAAGATAGCTAGGATAGCCATAACTACCAATAACTCGATTAGAGTGAAACCGCTTTTTCTAGGCCCTAGCCCCCATTTTTTTAATGCTTGCATCTTAATTATAACTTTTCAACCTGGCACCCCATCGGGTCAACATGGTACGCGTACAATTGAAATACTTTACTATATAATAGGTAATTCTGTCAACAAAGGGAGCCTGTTAGCCTTTGTGGAGTTCTTTATATTATTTGAGTAAGTATCGGGAGAAATTTTATGATCGTAACCTCAAGGGTTTAGTATGTCTGGATTTACCCATTATTGACATGTATTAGCCCCTGGTTTACGATTGGATGAGTTATGAATAAAGAGCAGAAGAAAGCTAGAATTCAAAAATTTGTAGCTCTATTTGTTAGCTTGATAGTAGTTGCATCCTTGGTTGCGTCGTTGGTTGTGCCGTTTATCTTTTCATCGAACTCAACACCGACTCCGACACCCACGCCTACCGAGTCGCCGACACCTTATCCAGTGTAGGTGTCCTAATAATACTGCCCCCAAGTGACGCGGGCTTAGCTGCTAACCTGATTAACAACTATTTTCATGGTAAGCTAGGAGAAAGTGGTGAGCCGCCAGGGTTTCGAACCCTGAACCTACTGATTAAGAGTCAGTTGCTCTACCGTTGAGCTAGCGGCCCCAGCGTTCAAAAATAGCACATCGCACACTACAAAGTCAAGAATCGGAAGCTAGTTTCCCGCCTATAGCCCAGTTATCCTTAGACACGTCATCAAACACAATCGTCGTCGCCTCCGGTGTCGTTTTGGCTATTTTAACTATAGCCTCAGTTATAGCCTTGGCCAGCTCCGCCTTCTGCGCCCTGGTCCTGCCGGGCCACATCTCAACCCTAACGATAGGCATTGTTCCCTCCTCTTGATAACATCGCTTTAGCGTAGTATATTACACTCATCCTACGGGATAATAGTATGAACATCTGGGACAAGCTGAAGCTCAAATTTAAGAAGGCCCTGGGCCAGAACATATTCCTCTGCGACAGCTGCAAGTGGGACTGGCGCAGCACATGCCACCACCCCGAGCGCCCCAATGCTGTCAACTGCCCCGATTACGAGAAGCGCGGCACGTAATTATAGCCCTTCGCTTAACCTCTCCGACAGATATACCGGCAGCCCCCTCTCGCGCATCTTCTCCTGCACAGCAGTGATATCGTACGGTATGCGATAGCTGTAGATGACCCGTTCTACATCGTCGTAAATAGCATAGCCAGCGCGCGGATCACCATCGCGGGGCTGGCCCACCCCACCAGGATTAATAATCGAGCGGACGCCGCCCAGATGCAGAACCGTCGGCATCGACGCCTTCAGACAATGCCCTTCTGAATCCGTGAAGACAGCCGGCACATGGGTATGCCCCACAAGGCAGTAATCTGTTCCGAAACTCCTGAAATTACCAGCCGCGCTTAAAGCGGAGAAGATATATTCATTCAGAGGGTCGCGCGGGCTGCCGTGCGCCAGGGTGAACTTGCCGCAAGTTGCTGTCCGAGGAAGGCTCTGCAAATATTCTTTGTCGGCTATAGTCAATTGCCCGGCCGTCCACTTGCAGGCGGCCGCCGCATCAGGATTGAAGTCTGTGGCGTCTATTTTGCCGATTGCCGCCCAGTCATGATTGCCGGCGACGCAGATATGCGGATGCTCTCTGAGGAGAGCAAGGCAGTCCGAGGGCTCGGGGCCATAACCGACGATGTCGCCAAGACACCAGAGTTCATCCACACCACCCCTATCGTCGATGTCCTGCAACACCGACTGGAAGGCATCGAAATTGCCGTGTATGTCCGCAAGTATCGCATATCGCATATCGCACCGAAATTACTATAGCAAGTTTCATTGACGTTCGCTAGATAACGATATTGAAAGCGGGTATAATCTTGATATGAAAGTTTCCGAATCGGGCGAGTTCGGGCTCATCGAGCTGATCGCCAAAACGGTCGGGAAGACCGGCAGCGATAATCTGCTCATCGGCATCGGCGATGATGCCGCGTGCTGGCGCGCCGAGGGTCTGCAGCTGGCCACCACCGACACCCTCATCGAAGGCGTGCACTTCGACTTCAAGACCGTCACCTGGCGCGAGCTGGGCTGGAAAGCGATGGCCGTCAACGTGAGCGACATCGCCGCCATGGGCGGGCGTCCCCTGTACGCGCTGGTCTCGCTGGCCATCCCCGCGGATACCGACACGGAAAGCGTGGTCGACCTATATACGGGAATGTTGGAGCTTGCGAAGAAATTCAAGGTGCGCATCGTCGGGGGCGACACGGTCGCCTCACCAGTTACGACGATAACTTTAACCATCGTGGGAGAGGCCGAGAACAAAGGAAAGGTCCTCAGACGTTCCGCGGCCAAACCCGGCGACATGATCGCGGTAACCGGCACGTTCGGAGCATCCGCGGCAGGCCTGGCCATGATGCAGAGGCGGCTAAGCCTCGACAAGAAAACCGAGGCGATGCTCCGTGAGGCGCACTTCAAGCCGGCTCCGCGCGTAAAGGAGGGGCTCATACTGGCAAGGAACGGCGTCAAGGCCGCTATTGATGTCAGCGACGGACTGCTGGGCGACCTGGAGAAGATGTGCCTGGCAAGCGGCGTCGGCGCGAAGCTCTACAGCGAGCGCATACCAATCCACCCCGACGTAGTCAAATCGTTCGGCAATGAGGCCATCACGCTGGCGCTGACCGGCGGCGAGGACTACGAGTTGATATTGACCGCCACACAGAAGATTTTAGACAAGGCAAAACGTGAACTGCCCCGTCCATTGACGGTCATCGGCAGGATAGTAAAAGGCAAGGACGTCAAGGTCCTTGATGAGGATGGAAACGAGTTCTCGTGGAGTTCAAGCGGCTGGGACCACTTCGCAAAGAGGAAACGTGCATGAAACTCACCAGCCACAGCCCTGAGGAAACACAGCGTTTCGGCAAAGAATTGGGGCATCTGGCCCGGGCCGGCGACGTGATACTGCTGGTGGGCAACCTTGGGGCCGGCAAGACCTGCCTGACGCAGGGCATCGCCTGGGGGCTGGATATCGACGGATATGCCAGAAGCCCTTCCTTTGTGGTAGTGAATGAATACAAAGGCAGGCTGCCGATGTACCATATAGACCTCTACCGCCTCGATAATATCGCCGAGATTGCCGATCTCGGACTGGACGATTACCTGTATGGACACGGACTATGTGTAGTGGAGTGGGCGGACAAGGCCCTCGACCTGATGCCGCCGCAGAACCTGCTGATAAAAATAGACCTGCTGAGCGAAAACGAGCGCAGGCTCGAACTGAAGTCTAACGGGGAACGTTATAAAGCGATAATTGCCGACGTCAAAAAGAGGTTCAAATAGTGGAACTTTCAATAGACACGTCTACCGATACCGCCTCCGTAGCTGTATCCCGCGAGGGCAAACCCCTGGCAGAGATAAGCTGGCTTGCCGGCCAGAACCACACGGTCAACCTGATGCCTAATGTGCTACATCTATTCAAGCTTATAGGCGAGGAGCTGAATAAAATCGATGCTGTTTTCGTGTCGCTGGGGCCGGGCAGCTACAATGGCCTTCGCGCCGGGCTCAGCGCCGCCAAGGGACTGGCGCTGTCGCTCGACATCAAGCTCATCGGCATAGGCACACTCGATATAGTGGCCTATCCATACGCGGACACAGGGCTACCTATCTGCGTGATACATAATATCGGCCGCGGCGAGATCGCCACAGCTACATACCGTATGCTCGACAGCAGATGGCATAAGCTCATCGAAGAGCATATAACGACGCTCGACGCGCTGTGCAAAACCATCGACACGAAAACAGTGATGTGCGGTCAGTTCTCCTCTTTCCCCGATACTCAACCCGACCCGGCGGAGTTTATCGCCGAACGTCTCGGCAACCTGGCCGTGATACGGGAAACTACGTTGCGCCGCGCCGGATACCTTGCCGAGCTGGGATGGAGACGGCTGGAGCGCGGCGAGAGCGACGACATCGCTACGCTACAGCCCTTATACATGAGACGTCCGTCTATAACTAAACCAAGGGAGAAAAAGAGATGACTATATGGCAGGAGATGGCCTCGCAGGGCAGTAAGGAAGCGCCTTTATGCTTCGCCTGCGGTCAGAAGAACCCGATAGGCCTGAAACTGAAATTCCGCAACGAGGACGGCAAGGCGGTGACCGAGTTCACCCCCAGCGAACACCACCAGGGGTGGCCCAATGTGGCGCACGCCGGCATCACCTGCACCATGCTCGATGAGGCCATAGGCTATGCCGCATACTACCTGGGCATATATATCGTAACAACAAAGCTGAATGTGAGGCTGATAAAGCCCACCATCATAGGAAAGAAGTACATCATATGTGCCGAAGCCAAGAAGGAGAATGAGAAGAAAGCATCGGCCTACGGCACAATAAAGCTGGAGGACGGGACCCTCATCGCGGACGTGAAGGCGGAGATGCACATCATCATGAAAGATTAGGGAGTCGATTACTACGAGATTCTTCACTCTGTTCAGAATGACAGGTAGAATAAAAAGGTGCAGAAGAATTCGTCTCCTGCCAGGGTTTTAGGGGTGTCCCCTATCTTTTTAAAGTCCCCCAAGACTGGGGGAATTAGGGGGTTGACCAATACAAATGACAAAACAGAAAATGCGTTCTTTAAAAGACTTTGAGGGGTTCACCAACTGCTGGGGCTGCGGCATGGACAACCCCATCGGGCTCAAGCTTAAGTTCAAGCGGGACGGCGACATCGCCAGGGCCGAGTTCGTCCCTAATGATAACCACCAGGGCTGGCCCGGCTATATCCACGGCGGCATCATCAACGCCCTGCTCGACGAAGCCATGGCATATCCCGCATACTACGGCGGATACTACTGCGTCACAGCCAAGATGGAGACCCGATTCAAGAAATCCGCCGCCCCCGGCCAGCGTCTGCTGATAAGCTCGCGGATATCCGAAGCGAAAGAGAAACTCCTGAATGTAGAGGCCGAAATAAAGCTCGACGACGGAACGCTCATAGCGCAGGCAAAAGCCACAATGTATATAATGGAAAAAGCATAGAGAGGTACAAAATGATTCAACGCACTCTTATCTTATGTAAACCTGATGCCATAGAGAGAAGGCTCGGCGGTGAGATCATCGCCCGTCTGGAAAAGGCCGGGCTCAAGCTCGTGGCCATGAAGATGCTGTGGATGGATGAAGCGTTAGCAAAACGACATTACGCGGTCCATGCGGATAAGCCCTTCTTCAAAGACCTGTTGAAGTTCATAACATCGGACCCCATCATAGCCGCCGTTTTCGAGGGGGAGAACGCCATAGAGATGGCGCGCAACACGATGGGCAAGACCGATCCGGCGAAGGCTGCGAAAGGAACGATCAGGGCCGACCTGGGTGAGAACATCGAGAGGAACATGGTTCACGGGTCGGATTCAGAGGAAAACGCCAAGATCGAAATAAAGAATTTCTTCAAACCGAAGGAGATACTCGAGTATACTACTCGATCCTGATGAGGGGGACGGCCTGAGCCCACAGCTTGTCCAGCTGATAGAACTTCCGCTCTTCGGCGCCGAAGATGTGGACGATGACATCGCCGTAATCCATGAGGAGCCATCCGGATTCGACATTGCCTTCCTTGTGTAGAAGCTTCGGCCCCTTTTTATGCAGCGCTTTGTCGATTTCATCGGCTATAGCGGATGTCTGACGCTGAGACTCCCCACTGCATATTACAAAGTAATCGGCGAACGAGCACAGCTCCCTCACATCCAAAAGCACGATATCCTCGGCCAGCTTGTCCGAGGCCACTTCAACAATCTTGCGTGCTACCTTTTCCCCGTTCAGCGCCATACTCCTATTATGAATCGATAATTCATTATACCATAGCTACGTTCGACAGTTGATTCCCCCCCGATGTTTTGTTAGACTTCCCCAAAGCCCTATAAATCGAAACAATGAAAACGAAACCTCGCAGCGCAAACTATACACCCAGCTTCGCCGAAGAGCAGGCGCTGGTCGAACGCGGCTGCCGCCTCATCGCCGGCATCGACGAGGTTGGGCGCGGCCCGCTGGCGGGGCCGGTGATGGCCGCCGCGGTCATACTGCCGCTCGATCTCGACACCGAGTGGCTGCACCTGGTCAACGACAGCAAGCAGCTCACAGCGGAAAAACGCGAGGAACTCTTCCCCCTGATATGCGAATCCGCCATCGCTTTCGGCATCGGCGAAGTATCGGCAGAGGTTATAGACAAGCACGGCATCGCCAGGGCCACCAAGATGGCTATGAAAGCGGCGATTGCAAACCTCGAAATCAAGCCCGACGCGCTGCTCATCGACTTCGTGCGTCTGCCTGAGATCAATCTACCCCAGCGCTGCATCATCAAGGGAGACTGCAAATCGATATCCATAGCATGCGCCTCGATAGTCGCCAAGGTGACGCGGGACCGCCTCATGGTCGAGATGGACAAAGAGTACCCGGGCTACGGCTTCGCCGGGCACAAAGGCTATGCAACAAAGGAGCATCTGAAGAGCATCGAGCGGCTGGGGGCCTGCCCCATACACAGGATGTGCTTCTCCCCGTTTAGGCTTGAGTTAGATTTAGAAAATACCTAAGCGATGTTTTTTCTGTGTAGGGGCGCGATTTTCGCGCCCTTTTTGTTTGGGCAGCCCCTACACGATTGTTCCAAAATGTAGGGTGGGTTTAAAAACCCACCAAAAAATTAACGGTGGGTTACACTGCGTGCAACCCACCCTACGATCTCTCTCCGTTCAGGCCGGCTTTAGCCCTTTGATGAACTCATCTATGGCGGCGAAGTAGCTCTCCCCGCCAACGATATAGGTGTCGTTATGCATGGCCCCCTTGATGGCGCAGAACTTCTTAGGCTCATGGGCCGCTTTAAAAAGAGTATAACCCGACTCGAAGGGCACGACGTCATCTTTGTCGCCGTGCAGCACCAGCAGCGGGACATGGACGCGCTTTATTTTGGAATACGAATCATACTTCATACCAAAAGACTTCGTCGGCATTTCGAAGATATCGACAAGCGAGGTGAACGTCGACTCCAGGATGAGCCCCATAAACTTGTTCCTGCAGGCCATATCGACAGCGATTGCGCCACCCAGCGACTGCCCGAAGGCAACGATCTTATCCGCTTCGATGTCCGGGCGCGAGCGCAGGTAGTCGAAAGCCCCGTGCGCATCCCGATATGTTCCGTCTTCGCTAGGCCGGCCCTGGCTCTTGCCGTAGCCGCGATAGTCAAAGATGAAGATATTGACGTCGATCCTGTCGTGCAGCAGCTTCAGGAGATCCAGACGGTCGCCGATATTGCCGGCGTTGCCGTGACACCAAAGCATAGTCTCGCGACGGCTGCCGGGCACAAACCATCCGTGAAGTTTCAAAGCATCGGCCATCCTGAAGGTAATATCCTCATACGACATACCCAGGTCGCTGGGCTTGCCCAGCAGGTCTTTCTCGGGATAAAAAATAGAGCCTTCCGATTGCATCGCACTCACCTCATTATTGCTACGAAACTATTTAACGGGACACCCATGGAATCGGCCACCGGCTTGCACTTGGCCATGGAACAGTGCAGCACGTTGCCTTTAGCCGGGAGCTCGGTCAGCCCCTCCCAGTGCCCCATCCCCTTGGCCAGCACCAGATCGGCAGCGGCGAACTCGCACCTGAACTCCTGCGACGCCGATTCGAATATGACACCAGGTGTAGCCAGTCCGGTGGTAATTATTTTCCCCAGATCACCGTCGAGACCGGCTTTGCGCAGGTCGTCGCGCGTAGCGTCATTCTGCACAGGCGCTGCCTTGACCACATAGGTCAGAGATACGAACTGCCTGAGCCATTTCACCAGCGGCAGATCGAAGAATATCTCACCCGCGTTATCGGCAAGGAACATCAGCCTCCTTGCTTTAGCAAGCTTGCGCCCGAACGAAAGGGAATCATCTACTGTAAATGTCATCGGCGACTCGATATCCTTCTGCACCTGCTCCAGGTCTCGGAAGAAATCGATGGCGTTGCCTGCCAGGGAAAGCGACAGGTATCCCTTGAAATCCTGCGAATAGTTTGACTCTACCTGTGCAGCCAGCTTCCGCGAAAGCTTTATCTCCCGGTCCTTCATATTACGATAGGAATCCGGGTTTTTGGTAGTTTCCCTCACGACGCGATGCAGCCTGGTGGCGACATCGATTGTCAGACCATCGGTAGAGAAGTGCCTGTCCAGCACCTTCATTCCCGCATCGATAGCTTTCACCCTTAGCGCCTCATCGGAAGTAGCAACCTGCGCGGACTGGCGCAGGAGACGAGCGAGGCAGGGACGGCATTCCGGGATAGCTTTCATATTTTTATTATACGACAATATTGCCTGCGGGCAACACAAAGCATATACTCAAGAATAAGAGTCCGGCCCTCACCCTAGCCCTCTCCCCTGCGGAGGGAGAGGGGAGTGAATAGGCACTCATCTCAGCATTCTCCCGACATTTAGGTCGATGCACTACGACAGCCCTCTACTATGAAATGGCAGAGGTTAGCTTTTCACAGAGGTGCAGGAGAAGCTCCTGCCGGGGGCCCCGCTACTTCAATAAAATAGAAGGGTGTCCCCCAAAATTAAAGTCCCCCAACGTATGGGGGACTAACAGGGGGTTCGGTTATTGTTTTCCCCTTTCAAGGGGGATTTCAGAGGGTCTCAATAAATACCATGAACCGCAGAGAAACAGGCGCCATCGCAGAGAATATCGCCGCCGACTATCTCTCGAAACGCGGCTACAAGATCCGCGAGCGCAACTACCGCACACGTGAGGGCGAGATAGACATCATCGCCGAGAAGGACGGTACGCTCGTCTTCTGCGAGGTGCGCGCCAAAACGGGCAAGGCGTTCGGCAGCGCGGAGGAATCGATAACGGAGAGAAAAAAGAAGCGCCTCATCGCGCTGGCGGAAGCCTACCTGAGCGACAGCGGCGAACAGCCGGACTCCTGCCGCATCGACCTCATAGCGATAAAGCTCGACGCGGACGGCAAGCTGATACGCCTCAACGTAATAGAGAACGCCACCGGCTGGACGACGACCTGAATTCGCCTCGACGTCGCCCTGGATTCCGACCTTCACCGGAATGACGCTTTAAAAAAGAGATGCAGGAGAATCATCTCCTGCCAGGGGTTTGGGGGTGTCCCCCAATTTCCAAAGTCCCCCAACGTATGGGGGACTAACAGGGGGTTCGGATATTGTTTCCCCCTTTCAAGGGGGACGGCAGGGGGACGACCACATACTTTACCATAACTTACTTGCTATTTACCCCTGCACAGCGATGTGCTAAAATTAGCCCTTGGGTACATAATAAACCATGCCTGTTTACGAATATTTATGTAAAGATTGCAACCGCCGCGTTAGTGTACTTTTGCGGAAGTTAGATAATAAACCCAAATGCCCTGTCTGCAAAGGCGATAAACTTGAACGCCGATTCTCACGTTTCTCCGTCCGCGGAACCTACAAGGACGTCTACGAAGATATCCTCGGCGACAACCAGCTAACCAAAGGCATGCTCGATAACGATCCGCGCGCCATGGCTGATTGGAACAAGCGCATGATGCGCGGCATGGAGACTGGACACGAGCCGACCGAGTACGACGAGCATCTGGAGCGCATGGAAAAGGGCGAATGGCCCATGATACCAGGCGTAACCGCTCCCCGTACACCCCATCCTGACAAGATAGAAGCACTGAAGGAAAAGGCCGAGAGGAAGAAGAAGGACAAGAAAGTCAAGAATGACGAGTAGGGGATATGCCCATTTACGAATATAGATGTGGAGGATGCAAGAAAAAAGTGAGCGTCTTCCTTAGAGATACCTCCAAGCAGGCCACCTGCCCGGAGTGCGGGGGCGCCGATCTGAAACGCCTCATATCCCGAGTTGCATATCATAATCAAGCCAGCGTCTGGACCGAGGAAAAGGGACCACCGCCAGCCATCGGGGATGACAAGTATTACAGCGACCCGCGCAACATCGGAAGATACACTGAGCACCGACTCAAGCAGCTCGGTATGGACATGCACAGCGACGAGTACAAAAATTGCTTCTCCGAGGTCAACGAAATGATCGAAAAAGCCCGTGACGGTGAGATGCCGGATAAGATCAAGGATATATAAATAATCGATGTTTCGCCTTATCGATGCTAATCTTAATCGTCTGAGCGAAGGGTTACGCCTTCTCGAGGACGTGGCCCGATTTATATTAAACGATGCGGCCTTAAGTTCACGACTGAAGGCCTTACGACACGATCTTCTTTCCAATACGAAATCCTTCCAGAAAACGATTCTATCCGCGCGTGACTCCGAGGGGGACGTCACCGCTTTCTCCACGGAAAGCATGTCCCGCTCCGACGCAAACGATGTCGTGACCGCTAACGCAAGGAGGGTCACCGAATCGCTCAGGGTCCTGGAGGAATTCGCCAAGCTCCCCGATATCGGTCTGGACCCCATGAAATTCAAAAGGGCTCGCTTCGCAATATACGAGATCGAGAAGGAACTCAGCGGCAAGGTATCACGCCGCGGCAAGCGAATAGCAGGCTTATACGTGATAATCGACAGGGAAGCGCTGGGCAGGAAAGACGAGATCGATGCCTGCAGGCAGGCCATCCGCGGCGGCGCGAATATCATTCAGCTTCGAGATAAGCTGGAGAATAAATCCCGGATGCTCAACTCCGCAATGAAGCTACAAGAAGCCTGCGCGCCTTCGGGCGTTCCCTTCATCATGAACGACTCGCTGGATATAGCCCTGGCCTCCGGAGCCGACGGACTTCACCTGGGACAGGATGATCTCCCCGTTTCAGCCGCGCGACATCTTCTTCCCATCGACAAACTATTAGGATGCTCAACAACTACAGTGAAAGAGGCGCTTAAGGCCGAGGCTGACGGAGCCGACTATATAGCTATCGGCTCTATCTATCCAACGAAGTCAAAATCAGATATCACCGTGGTCGGGCTGGGCAGGCTGCGGGAAATCCGGGAGGCGGTATCGCTTCCCATCGTCGCCATCGGCGGCATCAACGCAGACAACGCCCGAACTGTGATCAACGCCGGCGCAGATGCAATCGCTGTGATCAGCGCGATTTTAGAAAACGACGATGTAGAGCGGGCCACCCGCAAGATTGCAGAAAGGCTGGAGGCAAGATAGATGGGCAAGTTAGCAGTCCACCTTGAAGCAATAGCGGAAAAGGCTCGAGCGGCTTTTTCAGCGAAAGATATAGCCCGGGAACAGGCTTTGCGGTCATCGCGTGAGGCTATACGTTTCTGTTCTGAAGGCATCCGTGCCGTGCACCGCGGCGAATACGAGGATGCCAGAAAGAAACTTAACTCCGCCCGCGACCTGATACAGGAGCTCGAAGAGGTGCTGAAAGACCATCAGGACCTCCTTCACAGCGGCTTCGTTTACAGCGCCCAGAAGGAATATGCGGAGGGTTGCGCTACTTTATCTATAATCGTAAATGGAACGATCCCCGGCCCCGATGAAATAAAGGTGGATTATGCCGCCTATCTTAACGGAATTGCGGAAGCGGTGGGCGAGCTGAGGCGCCATGTGCTGGATACGATACGCAAAGGCGAAACAGCCCGCTGCGAAGAGCTTCTTGAGGCCATGGATGACATCTACGGCATACTTGTAACCATGGACTTCCCTGATGCCATGACCGGCGGACTACGGCGCACAACCGATTCGACCCGCGGCATCCTGGAGAAGACCAGGGGCGATCTGACAGTCGCCTCCAGACAATGGACTCTGGAGAAAAAGTTAGCCAAGTTAGAAGATAAGATTAAATAGGAGAGAACCCGTATGGATCCAATTTACTATGCGGTGATAGCTGGCGTGCTGGGAGCAGTCTTGGCCGGCTTCCTGGCGTTCAACGTGCTCAAGCAGGACAAGGGCACGGCGAGGATGCAAGAGATCTCAGCCGCGGTCAAGGAGGGGGCGCTCGCCTTCCTCAGACGCGAGTATATGATACTGGCAATTTTCATTGCCGTTATAGCCATCGTGCTGGGTGTTATACCAAAATTAGGCGGATGGGTTTCACTAGCTTTTGTTTTTGGAGCGGTTTGCTCGGCATCGGCCGGCTTCGTCGGCATGAACATGGCCATCCGCGCCAACGCCCGCACCGCGGCGGCGGCACAGAAGAGCCTGAACCAGGGTCTCAAGGTAGCCTTCCGCTCTGGCGCTGTCATGGGCTTAGGCGTAGTATGCATCGGTATACTGGGCTTGAGCATCCTTTATTTTGCTTTTCATTTAGATTCAGCTGATTTCATAAGAATCGTGCCCGGATATGGCATGGGCGCATCGCTTGTGGCCATCTTCGCCAGAGCCGGAGGCGGCATATTTACCAAGGCAGCAGATACGGGCGCCGACCTCGTGGGCAAGGTGGAGCAGGGCATCCCCGAAGACGACCCGCGCAACGCCGCCGTTATCGCCGACTTCGTGGGCGATAACGTGGGCGACGTGGCCGGCATGGGCGCCGACCTCTTTGAATCATACGTGGACTCGATAATCGCGACAATTACCCTTAGCATGATAGCGTTTATAGCTGTCGGCTCGGCAGACAACCTGGTTCCCAGCGAAGCTGTAGCCTGGCAGCTGCCGATGATGATCGCCGCGGGCGGCATCATCGCCTCAATCATCGGAGTGTTCCTGGTCAAGGTAGGCAACAAACCGGAGATGAAAGCCCTGCTCATGGCGCTCAGGCGCGGCACTCTGGGCGCTTCGATACTTACTGCAGTCTTCTCCGCCCTCGCGGTGTGGGGACTCAAGGCCGACTGGGGCGTGCTGTGGGCTATACTCGTTGGCCTGGTAGCGGGAGTACTCATCGGAGAGAGCACCAACTACTTCACGTCATACAGCTTTGGACCAACGCGAAACATCGCAAAGGCGTCTCAAACAGGAGCCGGCACCAACATCATCAGCGGCTTTGCCAACGGGCTTATGAGCACGCTGCCCCCTGTAATTATAGTCGTAGTTGCGATCATCGTAGCTCACCGCTTCGCCGACATGTACGGCATAGCTATCGCCGGCATTGGAATGCTTTCCACCCTTGGCATCACATTAGCTACCGATGCCTACGGTCCCGTGGCCGACAACGCCGGCGGTATTGTAGAAATGTCGGATGTGCCCAAGGAGATACGCGAGCGCACCGACGCGCTTGACTCGCTGGGCAACACAACAGCTGCGACCGGCAAGGGATTCGCCATCGGCTCCGCCGGGCTCACAGCACTGGCATTGCTTCTCTCATATTGCCAGGCGGTAAACCTAGAAACTATAGACATGCTCGACCCCCTGGTGATCTCGGGCATACTGCTGGGAGCACTGCTGCCAGCTCTCTTCTGCGCCCTCACGCTACAGGCTGTGGGAAGAGCAGCGTTCTCCATCATCAACGAGGTGCGCCGCCAGTTCAGGGAGATAAAGGGCATCATGACAGGCGAGGGCAAACCTGAATATGGCAAGTGCGTAGATATCAGCACGCGCGCCGCACTCAAAGAAATGATAGCCCCAGGTATAATGACAGTAATAGCCCCGATAATAGTAGGCTTTGTCCTTGGGGCGCAAGCGCTCGGCGGATTCCTCATCGGGGCTACCGTCACAGGTTTCATGCTGGCAGTGATCATGTCCAACGCCGGCGGCTCATGGGATAACGCCAAGAAATACATAGAGAGCGGTCAGTACGGCGGAAAACGCTCCGACCCGCATAAGGCGGCCGTGGTAGGCGACACCGTGGGCGATCCATTCAAAGACACGTCAGGCCCGTCACTGAACATCATGATCAAGCTCATGTCCATCATCTCGCTGGTGCTTGCGCCGGCAATTTTAAGCGTAGGTGGACTGATAGATTAACTCAGAGTGATATATCTTCTCTCATTTGGGAAGATAATAAATACAAATCATAATAGTATCACTAAATGGAAGGAGGGCTTTATAGAGTCGATAAGTAGAATTGTTGGTCTGACATACAGACAAAGCCAACATATACAAATATTAAAACATATGAAGGGAGGTTCACAAAAGAATGGGTGATCTACCAGGAATTTTTTGGGTAGTTCCCGTAGCAGGTGTCATTGCAGTGCTTTTTGCCGCCTACCTGATACGTGACGTGTTACGTCGCGATCCCGGCACCAAAGAGATGCAGGACATCGGCAACATGATCTTCGAGGGAGCCAAGGCCTTCCTCAAGCGCCAGTACATAACTATCGCCATCCTATCAGTAGTAGTCGCCGTTCTAATCGCCGTGCTGGTAGGCTGCCTCCGCGGTGAGGAAGGTATACCGGGCATGACCCCGGTCGGCATCGCCTGGCGCACAGGCGTGGCCTTCATGGTAGGAGCTTTCTGCTCCGCCATCTCCGGCTTTATCGGCATGTTAATCTCGGTAAAAGCCAATGTACGATGCGCCAACGCCGCACGGACCGGCGGCTTGAAACAGGCCATTGACGTAGGCATTAAGGGGGGAGCCGTTTCAGGCTTCCTTGTCGTAGCCTTGAGCCTCATTGGCGTAACCGCGATGTACTTCGCATATGGCGGTCATGCCGATCAATCACCGCACCTTATCGTCGGCTTCGGCTTCGGCGCCAGCTTCGTAGCCCTCTTCGCCCAGCTGGGAGGAGGAATCTACACCAAGGCAGCTGACATGGGTGCCGACCTCGTAGGCAAAGTAGAGGCCGGTATACCCGAGGACGACCCGAGAAACGCCGCCGTTATCGCCGACCTCGTCGGAGACAACGTGGGCGACTGCGCCGGCCGTGGCGCCGACCTGTTCGAGTCCACCGCCGCCGAGAATATCGGAGCGATGATCCTCGGTATCGCACTATGGAAGATAACAGGCCAACCGATCTGGGTACTGTTCCCGCTGGTACTGCGCGCCTTCGGCGTCATCGCCTGCATGTTCGGCGTGCTGCTGGTACGCGGCAAAGAGAGCGAGAACCCAATGAACGCCCTCAACCGTGGCTACTTCGTCGCCGTTGCGCTTTCCATCGCGGGACTGGTAGCTACCGTTCTCCTGATGCCTAAATGGACAGGAATAAGCAACGGCTGGTTTATCGGTGCCGGTATCGTAGGCATCGTGGCCAGTATAATCACAATCTTCGTCACACAGTACTATACGGAGTATCGCTACAAACCGGTTAAGGAAATCGCCAAGGCCTCACGCACCGGCCCGGCAACGGTCATCGTACAGGGCACCGCGGTGGGCTTTGAGACCACCCTCCCTACCGCCCTGGTAATCGGTGCAGCCCTGCTCCTCTCCTACTACTTCGGCTCACTTTCAGGCTTCGATAACCCCGGCACATTCATCAACGACGGTGGCGCATTCGGCACCGCCGTAGCCACCATGGGCATGCTCATGACCTGCCCCTTCATCCTGGCGATGGACACATTCGGCCCTATCACCGATAACGCCGCCGGCATCATCGAGATGGCCGGCATCGGCGGCAAGGTGAGGGATGTCACCGACCGTCTGGATGCAGTCGGCAACACCACCAAAGCCCTGACCAAGGGCTATGCCATGGTCTCGGCCGGACTGGCCGCCTTCCTGCTCTTCCAGGCTTATATGGAGAGAGTAGCCCTGCTGAAAGGCACACCCTTTGATTCGATCAATATCGCCAGCGTCGAGGTATTCGTCGGCGCGCTCCTTGGCGGAATGCTTGTATACCTGTTCTGCTCGATGGCTATCCGCGCTGTTGGCAACACCGCAGCCGCCATCATCGAAGAGGTACGCCGCCAGTTCCACGCCGATCCCGGTATCATGGCCGGTACATCCAAGCCGGACTACGGACATTGCGTGGATATCACCGCGAAGGCCGGCCTGCGCCAGATGATTGCACCAGGCCTTCTCGTAGTGCTTTCACCGATCGTCGTCGGCGTGGTGTACCGACTCATGCCTGACTCGCTACACTACGACTCTCCGATGGCGGTAGGCGCGATGCTGATGGTAGCCACCATCGGCGGTATTCTCATGGCCAGCTACATGAACAACGGTGGCGGCGCATGGGACAACGCCAAGAAGTACATTGAGAGCGGCGAGTTCAAGGACGACAAGGGTAACGTCCGCGGAAAGAAGACCCCGGAACATGCCGCCGCAGTTGTCGGCGACACGGTGGGCGATCCGTTCAAGGACACCGCCGGCCCTTCTGTGCACGTTCTGATAAAACTTCTCAGCACAATCACGCTGGTGCTTTGCCCGCTCTTCATAGGCTAATAGCAAAGACATCACAATAACAATCAAGGAACCCCTTTCCAATAGCGAGAGGGGTTCCTTTTTTATATGGGGAAAAGAAATGCAGGATACTTTCTAATGGGATATTAGGGGGTGTCCAGTCGGGGCGCTGCTCGCTGCGTATTCTTTATTGGGCAGGGCAGCCCTGCCCCTACATGATGGACCCATGTCTGGGGGAATACAGGAGGTTGAATGTAGCTTTGATTTAATGACCAGCGAAACGAAGGATTCAGGGCTTGGACGCGAAGGTCTCACCATCGAGGAAATAACAGAGCCCAGACTACTCGTCCTCAAGGCATAGCAACATCGGTCGTAGCGTTAATATTTGCGGCATGACATCACAACACGTGTGGGCCAATAGGCGAAGCTTCCGATAAAAATGTCGCCGCTCTATTGGAGCATACCAAGGAAGAGTCCTGTAACCAGAGCGGTGGATATACAGCCGGCAACGTTAGGTCCCATGGCATGCATAACCAAGTAATTCTCAGGGTTTGCCTTCTGTCCCATTCTATGCACTACCCTAGCTGACATTGGAACGGCGGAAACGCCCGCTGCCCCTATCATCGGATTTATCTTCTCCTTTGAAAACCTGTTAACTATCTGAGCGGCCCACACGCCACCGGCGGTGCCAAAAGCAAAGGCTACCACCGCCAATCCGACAATTGCCAGGCTTTGAGCGGTCAAAAATACTTGAGCGGGCATCAAGGAACCTACGGTTATCCCTAAAAGAATGGTGATTACACTTGCAAAATTGCCGCTCGCCGCTTTCGCTAGTTTATCGGTAACACCGGAGACACGTAACAGGTTGCCGAACATGAACATCCCCACCATAGCCGCCGATGAGGGAACCAGCAGCGCGGCAACGATCAATATTAAAATAGGGAAAAGGATAAGCTCTAATTTAGAAGGTTCACGTATATCGGGCTTCATATATATCGCGCGCTCCCTCTTGGTGGTTATCAATTTGATAACCGGAGGCTGCAATATGGGCACGAGGGCCATATATGAAAAGGCTACAAGTGTGATAGGCCCCAGAAGATTGGGGGCCAGCGCTGAGGTAAGGATAATCGTTGGCGGGCCATCGGAGCCGCCGATGATACCGACACAGGCTGCTTCATTTATAGAGAATAGCCCTGAAGCAACACAAATGATGAATACAATGAAGATGCCCAGCTGAGCTGCAGCACCAAATATGAAGGAAATGGGACGGGCAATCGCGGGCCCGAAGTCTGTCATAGCGCCTACCGTAAGAAATATCAGCAGGGGGATGATCTCCGATTTTACCCCGAAGGTGTATAAAATATTCAGCACCCCTATTTTACCTGCAGCAATCTCCGTCATGAGCTGGCTTAGAGTCCCCGCCTCAGCTGGAAAACCGTCCGGGGTATAAACCATCAACACGGTAAGGGGTAAATTTACCATGATCACACCCAATCCGATAGGAACCAACAGAATCGGTTCCATCTTCTTGGCTATGCCCAGATAAATAATGAGCCCGCCAAGTGCGAGCATCAATATATTTCCCGCTGTGAGATTTAATAATCCTGTTTCGTATCCCATAGTAACCCTATCTTTGCATACTCATGACCACAGTTACCAAAGCAGATCTTGCAGAGATTATTGAGAGATATATGGGTAGGCTTAAAAAAGGCTCAAGGTCAAAGAACACGGCTTCCATTAATCTATATACTATGCTTCGATTGCTACCAAAGCCCCGCCTCTCTTCACATTCTGCCCTGCCGAAACGAAAATCTCCTTCACAATCCCATCTCTGGGTGACGGGATGTCAGTATCCATCTTCATAGCCTCTAGTACCAACAGAACATCGCCAGTTTTTACTGTGTCACCGACCTTAACCTTAACGTTTAAGATCATCCCCTGCATGGGAGCGGCGATAACTCCCTTACCTGTAACCTTAGGCGCCTGCGAAACTGCTACCGCAGGAGGATTCGTAGGACGTTCCGCAGCTTTATTATTAACCTGAGGTTTTACGAGGGGAGACGCTGACATGGGAGAAGCTGTCTGCGATCCTGCCTCCCCGAGGATTTCCTCTATCTCCACCTCATGGCTAACTCCCTCGATAGTTATCTTGAACTTGCGTTTCATCTTTTCCTCTCTTGCTCAGCCTGCAAATAGCCCTCAATAGCAGCAGCTATTAGCACATCTTTTTTCATATCTGCTTTTACTGATCGTATCCTTCCGCGACGCATAAATATGCCATGCTTTTCCCTGAACGCAATAACGTGGTGAAGGCTACCGATAGCTAGGACGAAAATAATCGAAATGACGAACAAAGCTGCAATGATAATTCCTGAAGTCTGAAGTGCTTTAGTAAGTTCATTTTCCAATTATATTCATACCTCAATAGAGATAAACCTTGGTTAGTTTACACCATTTATCCCACAGCTGTCAAAGCTGTACAACAAATTACTAGCATGCATAAAACGGCAATACTGCAAGGCAGATATTCCGCTGAAAAAGGGCGCAGGAGATTTCTCCTACCAGGAGTTTGGGAATATCTCCTAAACTAAAATCACCCGTGAGGGGGGATACAAAGAATTGGGTTAATACACCCGATCAAGGTCACAATAATACAGGCTTACGCCCAGAGCGGCTCCTTACAACTAGTATTGGCGAAATAGTCTTCATCCAGTTTTCGCTGAGCAACTCCCGATTCCATAGCAGCCTTGACTACGGCATGAGTTACTGCCAGATGCACTTTAGGCTCAATTGCGCTGGGAACTAACCTGCCTTCATCAGTAGCTGCCGCAATCGCTAGAGACGCAGCTAGAAGCATTTCGTTGTTGATCTTACTGGCTTTGGCATCAAGCGCCCCGCGCCAGATTCCCGGAAAGCCGAGAAGATTATTGACCGACCTGCCATCGGCAGCAAGTGCCGCACCGGCCGCCCTGGCCTCCTCCGGCGTAATCTCCGGATAAGGATTGGACAGGGCAAGGATAATCTGGCCCTTTCGCACCTTGCTTGGGTCTATTAGCCCCTTCACGCCTGTAGTGGCTACCACTATATCGCACTTCTGCATAATCTCATCTATATTAGAGACTATGCCACCCGCATCCGCATGCCGCTTTTTAGTAGCCTCAGTCCTTGCCGTTCCCAGAGTCGGATTGCCCGTGTATTGGAATATAAACTTGCCGATAGCTAAACCAGCCGCTCCCAGGCCGATCATCCCTATCTTAGCCTGTTTCAAATCAATATTAGTGCGCTTGGATGCATTTATAAGAGCAGCCAGAACCACCACTGCCGTTCCCTTCTGATCATCGTGCATAACAGGTATATTTAACTCGTTGACGAGCCTATCCTCTATATAGAAACACCGCGGCGAAGATATATCTTCCAACTGAATGCCACCGAAAGTAGGAGCGATATGCTTCACCGTTTCAATAATCTCATCAGGATCTTTAGTGTTTAAAAGAATAGGAATTCCGCTGATCCCCACAAGCTGCTGGAGCAGCGCGGCCTTCCCCTCCATAACCGGCATCCCAGCCACAGGCCCGATATCACCTAGTCCAAGTATCGCAGTACCGTCGGTGACTATCGCAACAAAGTACGGAATAGCGGTAAAATAATCCTTCCATCCCGGCTCTTTCTCAATCAACTTGCACACTTGAGCCACCCCCGGCGTATAAACCCTGCGCAGAACATCCAGTGAAGTAATGGGAATGGTATTAACCATCTTTATCTTCCCGTACTTATGGGTCTCCATCACATCATCTCTGACCTGCAAAATAGAGGTCTCTTTAAGTTTTGAAACTTCCTTAACAACCTGGTTAAGCTTATCCTCGTTCTCTGCATATACTTCTATATCCCGGATAGTATAATGCGACCCCATATGCACTAAAGTAATGTTACCAATACTGACCCCAACTTTACCTATAGCCGCGGCCACTTTACCCAATGTTCCGGGAACGTTTAGATTCTGACAGCGTATAGTTTTGACAATCTCTTCCATTTTTCACTCCAAAAAAATACGGCCATCCTCATGACCGCAGCCCATAATCAAATTGTAACATATATCGACCCGACAAAAATTTTACTAGGGGGTAATACTACACCACGAAAGCAGTATTGTCAATTGGTGATTAAAATCGAAGGAATGGATTGTGACGCCGCTCGTCGCCGATAGTGGTTTTGGGCCCGTGGCCGGGATAAACGATTGTATCATCGGGCATTACCATCAGCTTGCGCTGGATGCTGTCTATAAGCACTTCGTGGCTGCACCCGGGGAAGTCGCTGCGACCCACACTGAGATTGAACAGCGTATCACCGGCAAAGACCACCCCGTTCCCGTAGAGGCATATGCCGCCGGGGCTGTGGCCCGGGGTATGAAGCACGGTGAATTTAAGGTCTCCGACCTCGATGATATCGCCATCCTTTAGAGCGATATCCGGATCGGGCGGCGTCTCCACCGGACCTCCCACCATGAGACTGATCATGCGCGATGCCCCCGCCGCCCTCTTGCCGCTGGGCTCATCCCCATGCATCGCGAACTTGGCGCCGGTCCCCTTCTTCACAGCGCCGAGGGCCATCAGGTGGTCCGGGTGGCTGTGTGTCGCGACGATTATCTTGATATCCAGATTTAATTTCTTCACCTGCTTCATGATAAAGTCGGGATCGGCAGCCGGGTCGATGATCATACCCTTACCCGTTTCCTCCGAGCCGACGATGTAGCAGTCCGTCCCGAACGGTCCGATTTCAAATCCGCGTATAATCATACAGCCATTTTTTCATGATTCCTGCTTCCGTGTCAAGGCTTTGACTTTCAGGTGCAAAACTGTTAACTTTTTTAAGGCTATTGATTTTGGGGGGAGTAATTCGTTGAAAGCAAGCATGGAAAAGATCGTCTCGCTCTGCAAAAGGCGAGGACTTATATTCCAATCCAGCGAAATTTACGGCGGGATGTCCGCCTGCTGGGACTACGGCCCTATCGGCGTCGAGCTGAAGCGCAACGTGAAAGAGGCCTGGTGGCGCTCCATGGTGAAAGAACGCGAAGATATCGTCGGCATAGACGCCAGTATCCTTATGCATCGATCTGTGTGGAAAGCCAGCGGCCACGAGGAGGGATTTGCCGACCTCCTGCGCGAGTGCAAAGCCTGCAACCAGCGCTGGCGCGCCGACCATCTTCAGGGCGAAACCTGCCCGGATTGCGGCGGCGAGCTTACCGAAGGGAAAATGTTCAACCTGATGTTCAAGACCTTCGCCGGACCGATCGAGGGGGACAACGCGATTGTTTATCTGCGGCCGGAGACGGCGCAGGGCATATTCGTCAACTTTGCAAATGTCATGGAAACGACGCGAAAGAAACCGCCCTTCGGCATCGCGCAGATAGGTAAATCGTTCCGCAACGAGATCACCACCGGCAACTTCATCTTCCGCTGCCGCGAGTTCGAGCAGATGGAAATGGAGTTCTTCGTCAAGCCGGGCACCGAGGGCAAATGGTACGAGTACTGGCTGGACCAGCGTTTCAACTGGTACCTGAACCTGGGCATCAAGAAGGAGAACCTGCGGATGCGCGAGCACGACAAGGCGGAGCTGGCGCACTACGCCAGGGCCTGCTCCGACGTCGAGTATCTCTTCCCCATCGGCTGGTCCGAAATCGAAGGCATCGCCAGCCGCGGCGACTTCGACCTGACGCAGCACTCAAAGTTCAGCGGCAAGGATTTGAGCTATTTCGACACCGAGACGAAAGAGAAATACATGCCCTGCGTCATCGAGCCTTCATCGGGCGTTGACCGCAACGCGCTGGCCTTCCTTATCGATGCTTATGACGAGGAGCCGGACAAGGACGAGATACGAACGGTACTGCACTTCCACCCGGACATCGCGCCGGTAAAAGTGGCCATCCTCCCCCTCAGCAAGAAAGAGAACCTGGCGCGCATGGCCAGGGACGTGCACGCCCTGGTGCGCAAACAGTTCAACTCGCAATACGACGACACGCAGAGCATCGGCAGGCGCTACCGCAGGCAGGATGAGATCGGAACGCCGCTGTCCGTCACCGTCGATTTTGAATCGCTGGAGGACAACGCCGTCACCATCCGCGACCGCGACACCATGAAGCAGATACGCGTGCCCGTTGCTGTACTTGTCGATACGCTGAACAAGAAGCTCTCCGGTGAATCGATAGAGGTGCTGCCGCCCGGCGGCAAGCTGCTGGGCGGCGAGGGAAAGTAAGCGGCGACGATGATACCTAGATACCCTACAATCGGCATTTGCGGACTCTCGTGCCGGCTTTGCCCCAGATATCACACCGACGGCGAGAGCAGGTGCCATGGCTGCAAGACCGAATCGAGAATGGGGGCAGGATGTCCATTCATCACGTGCGCGCTGAAGAAAAAAGGTGTCGAGTTCTGCTGGGAATGCGAGCAGAGCGATAACTGTCCAAAATGGGGCTTTCACAGGAAGGCCAGCAGGACAGGCGATAGCTTCAAATGTTATCAAACGCTTGAGAGCGATATTTCATTTATTAAAAAGAACAGCGTCGTAAACTTCGACAAGCTGCAGAAAACAAGGGAAATGTTTCTAAAAGAGATGCTGCGGGACTTCAACGACGGGCAGTCGAAGAACTACTATTGTATAGCGGCGACCGTGATGGAGATCAAAGAGCTGGAAGCTGCCCTGATAGAGGCCAAGAAGACCTCTAAGAAGCTGGACGCCAAGGGCAAAGCAAAGAACATGCACGCGATACTGGACAAAATAGCGCAGAAGAAGGGCTACAATCTGAAACTAAGGAAGACTAAATAGATACGTTGTTTACCAGTCTTCCCCCGCATCCTTTATTTATGATATAATTCCGTCCGTTATGCTTCAAACACGCGCCAGCTAACGCACTAGCGGTTTAGTTGACACGCAAGGCCCGAAAACTATATAATCAATCGGCATTGTTTTGCACGTAGTAAATTCTAAAGTGGGGAGCGAGAATGGCTAAAAAAGAAGAGAACGTAATCAGTTTTGACCGATCGAAGCGGACTTTCATGAAAACCACGACGGAAAGCGGCTTCGAGGTCAAACCCTCCTACGGCCCTGATGATGTAAAGGGCCTCACCTACAAGAAAGACCTGGGCAACGACGGAGAGTACCCCTACACCCGCGGACTCTACAAAGGAATGTACCGCAATATGCTGTGGGTCAGCGCGCAGGCTCTCACCCGCGAGACGGCGGAGAAGAGCCGCAAGGAACGAAAGGTTATCTGGGAAGCAGGCGCCGACACCATCTATCTTTCTTCAGGCGATGTCGGTAGGACGGGATGCGACCCCGACCATCCTCTCGCCAAGTACGATGCAGGTTACGGCCCCGAGATGTACTCATGGAGACGCATGGAGGCCGACGTTAAAGGCATCGATATCACAACAGCAATAATCACCTTCCACGGCGCATCATCCCAGCAGGACGACGTGCTCTGCGTAGCGGAGCTGGCCACCGTCGCCGAAATGTGGGGCGTCGATAAGAAGCTCATCAGGGGCTCATGCATCAACGACCCGATATCCAACGCAGCCACCGGCTTCAGCGTGGACTTCCCGCTGGACATCGGCCACAGGCTTAACGGCGACCTCACCGAGTACTGCTGCAAGGAGATGCCCAAGTTCTCCCCGTTCGCGCCGATCGCCTACGACCTCTGGGAGGCGGGCTGCAACTCGGTGCAGCAGCTGGGAATAATCCTTTCATCCGTATCTGCATACTGCCAGGAAGTAGTAGACCGCGGCGTCCCGTTCGAAGCGGTAGGCAGCCGCGTAACCATAAGCATAGCTTCATCTCTCGATTTCTTCGAGACGGTTTGCAAGCTGCGCGCCGCCCGGCGCATGTGGGCCAGGATCGCCCGCGAGCGCTTCGGCGCCAAAGACGACAAGGCCTGCCGCCTGCGCATAGCGGTAAGAACGCCGGGACAGACCATCACCCGCCAGCAGCCGCTGAACAACATCGCACGCATCGGCTTCCAGGCCATGTCGGCCATCATCGGCGGATGCAACGCAATGGACTATGCCAGACATGACGAGGCCTTCTGCATTCCTTCAGAGGAATCCTCGACCATAACACTGGCTTTGAACCATATCATCGCCCAGGAGACCGGCGTCGGCCTTACCGCCGACCCGCTGGGCGGCTCATACTACGTGGAATGGCTCACCAACCAGCTCGAAGAGGCCGCCTTCAAACTGATGAAGGAGATCAAGGACCTCGGCGGCATCTGGACCGTGGCCCAGAACGGCTGGCTCAGGAAGTATGTCAACGCCGCCCGCGACCAGAGGCTTGGCGGCCTCGCCGACGGCAGCATCCCGCAGGTCGGTGTGAACTACTTCAGACTGCCCGACGATAAGGAGCCCGACATCGTCGAGTACGAGTTCAAGAACTTCGACAAGACCCAGCAGGACCTGTTCAACGAGGTCAAGCAGTACAAGGCGAAGCGCGATATCAAGAAGACCCGCACAGCATTGCTCAAGCTCAGGGAGAAAGCCAAGACAAAGGAGAACCTGATTTACTACATCGTCGAGTGCTTCAAGGCTGACGCCACCAGGTCTGAGATACTCGGAATGATCCGCGAGGCTTTCGGCTACAGCTACGATACGGTCGGAATGATCGAGCGGCCGAAGTTCCTTAACTAAGAATATAACTTATACTGAAAAATATCGGAGGGAAATGTGGTCGAAAAGAGGAAGATTCGCGTATTAGTTGCTAAACCCGGTACGGACTCGCACTTCAGGGGCGCTGAGCTTATCGCCCAGATTCTGAGGAACGCCGGCATGGAAGTTGTCTACACCGGCCGTTATCAGACCTCTGAGATGATCGTCAGCGCGGCTATCGCGGAGGACGTCGATGTCGTAGCGCTCAGCTCGCTGGCCTGGTCGCAGGAGAAATTCTACACCGAGGTCGCCGACATGCTTAAGAAGAAGGGCTCCGATATCATAATTATCGGCGGCGGCATCATCTCCGAGAAGGCCAAACCAAAGCTGTTAAAAGCTGGCGTGACCGGCCTTTACGGACCCGGTACTCCCTATGAAGTGATAATCGATCATATCAAGGGCAGGGTCGAGAAAGAGCGCTGGGGCAAAGACAAAGCGGCAGTGAAGAAAGCCGCGCCCAAGAAAGCCGCAACAGCAAAGAAGACTTGCAAGAAGAAATAATATTAAAAAACCCCGCCGAATTGCTCGGCGGGGTTTTCTTTAAATAAGGGGGCTGTATGACACAAGAGAACCTATCCCCATCGGGGATTCCTATAAAGGACATCTACACCCCTGAGGATATCAAAGGCCTCAACTACAAGAAGGATCTGAATGCGTCGGGAGAACCCCCGTTCACCCGCGGCCCTTATCCTTCCATGTACCGGGGCCAGGCCTGGACTGCCAGGCGCCTCAGCGGGTTCAATACTCCGGAAGAGACAAACGCATTATATAAAGAAGAATTTAAGCTGGGACAGACCGGCTTTTCGGTAGCGCCCGACATGACCACTCCATCTGGGATGGATGCCGACGACCCGCGCGCTGCGTCCGAGGTGGGACATGCCGGGGTGCCCTTCAGCACACTGCAGGATATGGAGATATGCTTCGCCGATCTGCCTATCGATAAGGTTTCAACATACCTTGCCGACAGGATCGGCGGCTTCCTCACCGCAATGTATCTGGTCATGGCCGAAAAGCGCGGCATACCGATGGCACAGGTCAGGGGCACCTCCGCCAACGACCTGCTGGCATGGAGCGCGCTTAACCTGCTTAACCAGGTATCGCCCGAGGCCAACCTGCGCTACGCGGTAGACCTAATCGAATGGTGCGCCGAGTACGCGCCGAAGTGGAACGCGCTTTCGATCGACTCATACAACGCGCGTGACAACGGCGTCAACGCCGTGCAGGAGATCGGTCTGGCGATGGCAAACGGCATCCAGTACATCGAAGAAGAAAAGAAGCGGGGGCGCGTACCCCTAGATAAGTTCGTCAAACGGTTCTCGTTCAACACCGCCGTACACAACGACATCTTCGAAGAGGCCTGCAAGCTGCGGGCCGCCCGCCGCATATGGTACAAGATCATCACCGAGCGTTACGGCATCACCGATCCCAACTGCGCCAAGTTCCGCGTTCATGTTCAGAGCTCAGGTTCGACTCACACCTACCAGGAACCTTACAACAACATCATCCGCATCGCATTCCAGGTGCTCGCCGGGGTGCTCGGCGGCGCGCAGTCGATCCATGCCAACGGCTACGACGAGGCTATCTGCCTGCCCACTGACCAGGCGATGCTTCTATCGATCAGGACCGGACAGCTCGTACAATACGAGAGCGGCGCAACCCGCACCATCGACCCGTTGGGCGGCTCATACTACATCGAGTCGCTCACGAATGAGCTTGAGAAGAAGATTTGGGAGTTCATCGACGAGGTAGAGGCCCAGGGCGGATTGGCCAAAGCCATCAGCAAGGGCTGGGTGCACCGCCTGTATCGTGACGCGATAATCAGCTACGAAGACAGGATTCAGAAAAAAGAGATCCCCGTCGTCGGGGTTAATATTCACCGCCTGGATAAAGTACCGTACGAGGTGCCGATATTCAAGCCCGATCCGAAGCGTTCGGCGTCTCGTCAGATCGAGAAACTGAAGAAGCTCAAGAAAGAACGTGACAACGCCAAGGTCAAGCAGTGCATCGCGAAGGTCGAAGAGGCCACCAGGAAGGGCGAGAACGTTATGCCGGCAACCATTGAAGCTATCCGGAACTACGCCACTCTTGGAGAGCTCTCCGCTCTGCAAATAAAGGTTTACGGAGAGTGGAAATATCCAATGGGTATCTAAATTGTGAGGTTGTTATGGCTAAAAAGACGAGTAAGAAAATAAAGATATTAATGGCAAAGCCCGGCATTGAGGGACACTGGCGCGGCCTAGTGGCGGTCAGCAATGCACTTCGCGACGGCGGTTTCGAGGTCATCTATGGCTCGAACATGACGCCCGAGGAGATCGCCAACACCGCGGTGCAGGAGGACGTCGATATCGTTGGCCTCAGCATAATGTCAGCTAACTATGTGATGCTGGTCGAGCTCGTTGTCAAAGCTCTTAAGAAGGCCGGCAAGGGTGACGTCATGCTGCTGGTTGGCGGCATCATCTGGGAAGAGGACTTCGCTAAGCTTAAGAAGCTGGGTGCTACTGGCGTCTTCGTCCCGGGCACACCGCTGCAGGATATCGTCGACTTTGTTAAAGAGAAAACAGCGGCTCTGGCTTAGCTGAATCTGTTATTAACAAACCGAAATTAGCAAACGGCTATCGTTGAGATAGCCGTTTGTGGTATCATGAGAAACCGTTGAAAAAGAGGTGCAGGATTCCTCCTGCCGAGGGCACTGGGGGTCTTCGGGAAGTCCAGAGGGTGATCCCCCTCTGGCGAGGGTTTGGGAGGGGGTTTGGTTGTTGTTTCTCCCTTGAAAGGGAGATAGCAGAGGTTCCATATCAAGACATTGACCCATCGACACAATGAACACCGAGCGATATTATGGCCGATAAGAAAACGACGCTGACGCTCCAGGTGCACCCAAATGCAAAACGCAACGAGGTGCTTGGCTTTGAAGAGGGCATACTGCGACTGAAGATCGCCGCACCACCGGTTGAAGGCAAGGCCAACAAAGAACTTATCAGCTTCCTCAGTAAAACCCTCGGCACGCGTAAAAGCAGCATCACCATCGACCGCGGACAAACAAGCAAGGTCAAAATAGTAACAATAGAGGGACTCGCCCGGGATCAGATATACGAGATGATCGAGGCATCGAAGCTGAAATGAGAATACTCCATTTCGCCGACCTGCACCTCGGGGTGGAAAACTACAATGCCGGTATCAACCCGGAGACAGGGCTGTCAACA
This sequence comes from Dehalococcoidia bacterium, assembly GCA_041653935.1. Classification (GTDB taxonomy): domain Bacteria; phylum Chloroflexota; class Dehalococcoidia; order E44-bin15; family E44-bin15; genus JAYEHL01. The sequence continues at coordinate 808,141 of JBAZEO010000001.1, forward strand.
CGCCTCCATGACTTTCTCAGTGCCCTCGACGAAGTAGTGGAATATGCTTTAAAAAATGAAGTCGACCTGGCCCTGTTTTGCGGCGACGCGTATAAGAGCCGCGAACCTTCACAGACCCATCAGCGTGAGTTTGCCCGCCGCATCTGGAAATTGTCATCGCACGGCATCGCGGTCTTGCTCCTCACCGGCAACCACGACCTTCCCAATGCTATCGGCCGCGCCACAACGGTCGAGATTTTCAAGACGCTATCGATACCTAACGTCGTTGTCGCCAATACGCTGGGCACACATAAAATCGACACAAGAAAAGGCACTATCCAGATAGTTGCGCTGCCATGGGCTAGAAGAAGCGCCTTGCTCAGCCGCGATTCAACCAAGAATCTGTCCTCCGAAGAGGTGAATGAAAAACTGGAGTCAACCCTGACCGAATTACTGGAACAGGAGATAGAAGGACTCGATCCAAAGCTTCCCGCCATCTTGGCTGCCCATCTTACAATCGCCAATGCTAAATATGGCTCCGAGCGCAGCATGATCATGGGCAATGATTACAGACTTCTGCAAAGCACTGTAGCAAGCCCCAAATTCGACTATGTTGCACTGGGACACATACATAAGAAACAGGTGCTGGCACAGAACCCGCCCGTAGTTTATGCCGGAAGCCTGCAGCGCATAGATTTCAGCGAGGAAGAGGACGAAAAGGGATTCTTTATTGTTGACATCGGCCGAGACAGGAAGGTAAATTTCAAGTTTGTTCCGGTGAAAGCACGAAGATTCGTGACCATCAAGGTGGAAATCGGCGAGCAGGAGGCCAGCCCGACCGAAACAGTGCTGAAAGCGATAAAACGATATGATGTAGCCGACGCCATAGTACGCATACAGATAGCGATGCCGGAGCGGCTGGCTAAAGATATAGACGACTCTGCCATACGCAAAGCGCTGCAAGACGCCTATCAGGTAACCAGCGTTTCGCATGACGTATCACGAGAGCGCCGGCCGCGCTTGTCGGGGCTGTCACCCGAAGGTCTTCAGCCCCTCGATGCTCTCAAGGCTTATTACGAAGCGAAAAAATCGCCGCTGGATGTCGAATTATTGATGGAATACGGCAGACGCATTATCCATGAAAACCGGGATGAAAGCGATAACGCTGAGAAATAGTTGGAGATATAATTAATGGATGGATATGTCGGCTCATGGTCTTTCGTAGCTGAGTACTGCATATATGTATTTATAGCAGTAATCGGCATGATGCAGATCATCGCAGCCAGATGGGAACTGCGGGGCATTACGTTCTTTCGAAGTAAAAAGTGGGGCTACGCCTTTGGCGCCGTGATTATAGCAAGTGTCTTCACCTGGTTCTTTGGTTTCACCGGACTCAACCTCAAGGAGCCAACCTTCGATACCCCGCCCCAGCTGCTATGGCTTGCGGTCAGCGTAGCATTAGCCCTACTGGTGACATTCGTTATTTCATCTATCGTTAATCGTCGTCTCAACACAGATGCGGACTCAGATAAAGCCCAGGACGACGGCATCGAGGCGCTGAAGCTAAAGACTTATTGGCAGTCTATCAGCCGGTTCTTCAACAAGGGAGGATCGAGATGACACACGCTGACCAGACGGTCTTTTTCTGGATAAACGACATGGCCGGTCACGTTTCCTGGATCGATGACATTATTCGCACACTTTCCTGCGACCTGTTCCTTCCCGTGGTTATGATCATCGCGCTGACAGCTGTATGGTTCTCCGGACGCAATATAGAGGACAGGACAAGGAATCAATACGGAGTAATATGTTCGCTGGCGAGCATGGGAATAGCCAATCTCCTGGTATTTATCTGCAACGCCATACTGCCCGACCAGTTGCGGCCTTTCGAAGCCTTCCCCGACAGGGTGAACCTGATATTCTACCCGCCCACCGACCCATCGTTCCCCTCTAACGCTGCCGCCGCTTCGTTTGGCCTGGCCGCCGGCATCTGGGTCTACAACCACAAGCTGGGATACATATTATCCATACCTGCGCTCATAATCTCATTCGGCCGCGTTTACATGGGCGTGCACTATCCGCTCGATATCCTTGGGGGATTCGCTCTGGCAATACTGGCGACGGGAATAGTGGCAGTAGCGATGAAGCTGGGCAAACCCGGCATCGAGTGGATATTAAGAATGATGCGAAGGTTTTATTTGGCTTAAGCCTAAGCCGACACTAAAGCCCCTTGACGATTTTATCGTAATCCGCTACCATGCGGCGCACCACCTCCCCCGCGCTGATCACTTCGTGAACCAGCCCCGCCACCTCGCCGCACGCCGCCTGCCCCTTGACCACATCGCCGTGCAGCAGCGCCGCCTCGGACAGTCTGGAGAACATCTTCACCGAGCGCTCCTCGTCGGGCGCGCCGGCCAGCTCCTTCTTGCGCAGGTCTTTCGTCAGATCGTTAAGCAGCCCGCGGAACAGCATGAGACCCCGCCCCGTGATGACGGTCGCCGTATCGCCGGCTTCTACGATGGCCTTTTTGTAATCGGGATGCGCCAGACACTCCGTAGTCGCCACGAAACGCGTGCCCATCTGCACCCCCTGCGCCCCCAGCGCCAGCGCCGCCGCCAGCCCGCGTCCGTCGCCGATGCCGCCCGCCGCGATCACCGGGACCTTAACCGCATCTACGACCTGCGGGATGAGAACTAAAGTCGTGAGCTCATCCGGACTGTTGATGCCGCCCGACTCATAGCCCTCCGCGATGACGATATCGACGCCGGCCTTCTCCGCCCCGACGGCATGCTTCACCGTCGCTACGAGGTGCAACACCTTTATCCCGTGCTCGTGGAAGTATGGCGTATGCAGTGCGGGACTTCCGGCACCGGTTGTGACGACCTTGACCCCTTCGCTGATAGCGATATCGATGAGACTGCGATCATCCTTAATCATATGTATAGGAAAGTTAACCGCGAACGGTTTTTTCGTCAGGCTCCTGGCCTTCTTTATCTGCTTGCGGATGTTATCGCCGACCTTGCTCCAGTCCGGCTCCCCCGCGTTGGGGCTGATGACCCCCAGCCCGCCGGCCTCGGAGACTGCCGCGGCCAGCTCGGCCCCCGCGATGAGCCCCATGGCCCCCTGGATGATAGGATACTTGATCCCTAATAGATCGCATACCTTTGTCTTTTTCACCGATGTTCCCCCATTTCTATATATAAATATTCAACATTCGACTGATACAGCTATCGCAACCGTGCGACGACCTTATCATAGCCCTCAACCATTTCCTTTATTATATCGCCTGCGGACGCAACTTTGCGAACCATGCCTGACGCCTCTCCGCAATACAGCTCGCCATTCTCGACGTCACCTTCAAACTGCCCCATACGCGACCGGCCCATGCCGATAAATGCTAGAAGCTCCTCGGCGTTCGTGCCGCGGCGGTCCATCTCAGCCACCCTGGCCGCGAACTTGTTCCTCAGCGTCCGGGTGGGCGAGAGCGCCCTGCCAGTTATCATCGTGCCGGTATCAAGCGATTCGATTATGCGACGCTTGAAGTTGGGATGAGCATTGCACTCTGCTGTAGCGATGAAGCGCGTGCCCATCTGCACCCCCTCGGCCCCCAGCGCGAACGCGGCGGCCAGTCCCCGCGCATCGGCTATACCCCCCGCCGCGATGACCGGTATCTCCACCGCATCGGCGATCTGAGGGACGAGAACCATAGTGGTCAGCTCATCGAAACCGTTGTGACCTCCGGCCTCAAACCCCTCGGCAATTACCGCGTCGACGCCGCTGTCCTCCGCCACCTGCGCCTGCCGCACTGAGGATACTACATGCAGCACTTTAACCCCGGCTTCCTTTAAACGATTCGTATAAAGCCTGGGGCTCCCTGCGGACGTAGTAACGACTGGAACACCTTCCTCGATCAAGACGTCGACGAGTGCCGCGATCTCCGGGATGAGAACGACTATATTCACTGCGCACGGCTTTGCGGTAAGTTCCCTGGCCAAGCGTATCTGTTTCTTTAGGTTCAATTCGACATTGTCCTCGATCCGCATCCCCGCATTAGGGCTTATCGTGCCCAGGCCGCCGGCCTCGGACACAGCAGCGGCCAGCTCCGCATTGGCGATCCATGTCATGCCACCCTGTATTATCGGATAATCGATATCGAGCAGGCCGCAAACCCTGGTTTCCCTCATCATACTTTACCTTTATTAACCCTCAGCATTCTATTGAGAATTCAAGCACGCTGTCAAGGCAAAAGAAAGGGGGCTACCCGATAATGGGCCGTCCCCTTTTATATCACAAGGCTTCTCTGCTAAGCTGTCTACTCTGATGTTTCCCAGGCGCAGTAGAGTTGAGGCGTTTCCTTCCCCAAACGACTGCAAAGGTCTAAGTTTTGATTCAGGCCGAACCCTGAAATTCCTCCCAGGGCACCATAGTGCCCCTCGCATATTAGAACGCATGTCGTAGATACACCATTTAACCTGGCCACAGAGACTATTTGATCAAATGTGTCACTATCTCCTGCTATTTCCCACATCGCCTCTATGATGGAACTCGTCCACTCTGCCCCAATATCTGCTGGGTTGAAATCGGTCTGCCCATATTTGTTGTCCCAGTCGGGATGGGTCGTTTCTTCAGCACTACAAGCTGTACTTATAACACACACATTGTCGAGCGTTTGAAGTACATCTGTGAAGCTCCCGCTGTAGCATGATGTGAGCATGAGGTTGAAAGTAGTATCAGGATATTCTGCCATCTTGCTTCTAAACTGCCTGTCCCATATTTGCTGACCACCCAGCCATATACAACTGTCTCCGCCATGCGCGATTATTGAGATGGTGATCGGATTCAGGTTGGCCGCTACCATGTTGTCGATTTCATCAAATACATCGTCAGCTTGATCTTGAACCAGCCCCTTGATTTCAGAACATGAGCTCCTATACGCATTAAAGAAGTTGAGCCTATTCGCATAGTCATTCACAGAATGAGTAAAAAGACTCTCATATGGCATAAGTCCCTGCACCACGATAAACCCTTCGCATTGTTCTAGAGGAAGGACGGGGAAATCGAATTCTAGTGGTGTGCCTGAAGATTCTTCTATCTCAACATTTGTGGAAAACACGTCATCATCATCAGGAATGGTCCTGACTAATCCATCAGGAACCGAATCGTTGATACGAGGCCACCAATTGGCCTCGTATTCTTCATGATTGCCGTCCTCATCAACAAGTATATACTGTACGGGGTGCCCATAGAAGGCACCCGGCTCAAGATCGAGATAGAAGAAGTACGAGTCTTCTTCCAGTGTGAGGCTCAAATTCTGGCCGTAATCCTCTTCTATCCTTGTGCCTCTGGGAAGTATTGAGTCCAGCTTAAGACACATATATGGAAGCCCACCTGCGACCTCCGGGACATTGGGGAGTATATCTTCTACCACGACGGCAATAGCCTCATCCATACCCGTTTCTTCCTCAATAACAGTAGTTGGTTGATGGGTAGTAGACCCGCTACCATCGCATGATAGTCCCGTCACTAATAAAGTACATGTTAATAATACCTTGAGAATTCGTTTGACTTTCATTGGGCTACCTCCTATTGAGAAGTATTGCATGTGTGACACGTGATACAAACAAGGTTTTAACACTTTAATGCCGATGAAAGAGTATGTCAAGCACATCGACCTGAAATTGCTGCTTAATCGCCCTGATTCCGTAGCTAAATTCACAGAGGTTATCTTTAGTACTCAGAGTTCCTGCTGGCACATCAGCAAATGAGCTAAAGGTCGAGGGTTAAATCCTACCCGACTCCAAGGTTGACTTGCTATAAGCTGGTGCTGTAGAATTCTATCCGCATATCAAGGAGGGTCGATGAAAAGGAACCTGATGGAAATCCTAGCCTGCCCCATCTGCAAAGGGGACCTGGAACTTAAAGTTGCGGAAGAGAATGAGAAGGAAGTCGTCAAGGGTTCCCTCTTCTGTAAGAAATGCTCTGAAACATATCCCATAGAAGACACCATCCCCAATCTGCTCCCGCCCGAGCTTCGCATCAAGAAATAGGAGGTAGCATCCAGATGTCTCGCATCGTTGGATTACTAATATGTCTTGGAACCATCCTGGCAGGCGCAGCGTTCATCGCTGGCGTCGTCATTCAGTACGATAAGGTCGCCTGGGCGTTGCTGGTGCCTGTAGCCCTGGTCGTCTTTGTGGTGTTAATGCTGGGTTTCTGGATCGGCTGGATCATGGCCGTGACCAAGATCGAGTCGCCGCCGGAGATCTCCGAGGAAAAAGAGACCAAGAAGTAGTCTCACTTGCCGGGCTTGTAGGTGACCCAGGTATCCGGAGACTCATAAACCTGAACGGTAAATACGGGGAGCTTCCTTTTACGGAGCTCCTCATATATTTTGGCCGCGATGTTCTCAGCCGACGGGTTTATGCTATCGAACGGCGCGACGTCGTTCAGTGAGACATGGTCGAACTTGGATAGAACCGCGCGCAGGTGCTTTTTAACGACCGCGAAATCACAGGCCAGGCCGATATCGTCCAGTTTATCGTAGCGAAGGTTTATCACGACCTCGTAGCGATGGCCATGGATATTCTCACACTTGCCGCGGTATCCCCTGAGCGCATGCGCCGCATCGAAGTGTTCACGCACCGATATCTCATACATTACCGATAACCCTCCAGCCTTCGTTTCTTCACGACCCCTTTCCTCCCCTCGACCCTTGCCGCCAGTTCATCGATCCGCTCTCCGCTCACCGGATGAACTACATCCGGCGCAATCTCCGCGAATGGAACCAGCACAAAAGCCCGTTCCCACATCCTGAGATGAGGAATTGTAAGTTCCGGCGACTCCATAATTGTATCGCCATATAATATTATGTCAATATCGATAACACGGGGAGCGTTGTTCAAACTCAAATCACGTCCCATGCTGGATTCAATGCCCTTAACAAACGACAGCAGCTGCATCGGACCGACATCGGTACTCACATGGCACATCAGATTTAGGAATCGTGGCTGCTCCCCTACACCAATAGGCTCGGTGTCATAGACCGACGACACCTTTACGATTTCGATGCTCTCACCCAACAGACCGAGAGCCTTCTTCAGGTTCGCCCGCCGATTACCCAGATTCGAGCCAAGAGAAAGATACACCTCCACGGCTACCGCGCTCCCCTGACCACAGCGTCCGTCATCTTGGCCACACGCTTCATCTGCAGCACATCGTGAACCCGTATCATATCAGCCCCGTTGGCGATCCCCAATGCTACGGTTGCGGCCGTACCCTCTAAACGTTCATCGACAGGCAAATCAAGCACCTGTCCAATCATCGATTTCCGCGATGTGCCCAGCAGGATCGGCCTGCCCAGCGACTTGAGCTCGCTTAATCTGCGCAGGACCTCAAGATTGCCCTCAAGCGTCTTTCCAAAACCAATGCCCGGATCGATGATGATGTTCTCCCAGGCCACGCCGGCATCCAGCGCCAGGTTGACACCTCTCACCAGCGACTCTACGACTGCCGCCATTATATCCTTATATTGAACATCCCTCTGATTGGCTGTGATAACGATAGGCACCCCCCATTCCGCAGCAACATTAGCCAATTTCGGGTCTTGCCGTAAACCCCATACATCATTTATCATATTAGCGCCGGCCTCAAGCGCACGCCGCGCCACTTTCGACTTGTATGTATCAATAGAAATAGGTGCATCGATCTTGCCAGATAGCTTTCTAATAACCGGTAATACCCGGCCGATCTCCTCCTCTTCCGTTACCTGCTTGGAATCTGGACGCGTGGACTCACCGCCGATGTCTATTATATCGGCCCCCTCTGAAATAAAGCGTTGCGCCCGCGCCAGAGCGGCTTTCAGGTCACTGCCCACCCCGTCGCCGGAGAAGGAATCGGGTGTGATATTCAATATGCCCATAACATATGTTTTACTGCCCCAGCGCAATTCCCTACGGCCTAAAAGCATACGTCCACAAAGTTCTTCATCCATAGTTACAGATTCTAACATAAGGAAAACACGATTAAAACACTTGACAAGTTGATTATATTCTTTTATACTATATTGAGTAATATTAGAAACAATATTAAGGGGACTTAGATGGAACTGCTAAGAACAATACTTTCAGTACCCGGCAATAGAGAGAACATGCTGGAGAAATCGAAACAGCTACATGCCGATATAATTGTACTAGATTTGGAAGACTCGGTTCCTCATGAAGAAAAAGCCCGCGCCCGCGCCATAGTGAAGAACTGGATTCCCAAGCTAATGGGCAACGGCAGCAGGATCTATGTCCGCATAAACTCGCTCGACGGAGGATTGGCTCAGGAAGACCTGGGGGCTGTCATCATCCAAGGCATTGATGGAATCAGCCAGCCCAAACCATCCACAGGCTACGACATCCAGAAGGTAGCCGAGTTCTTGAAGCGTCTTGAGAAGGAAAGAGGATTGCCAGAGGGTAATGTAAAGATCCTGCCATGGATCGAAACATCTCTAGGATTGATTAACGCCTATGAAATCGCCAGCGCTTCACCAAGAGTCAATGGAGTCATATTTGGCGCTAATGACCTTGTCCTTGAGACAGGAATGACTCGCTCCGAGGAAGGACATGAGCTCCTCTACCCGAGAACTAAAATAGTGATCGCAGCAAGGGCAGCCGGCGTTGCCGCCATCGACACGCCATATAATAACTTTAAAGACGAGCGGGGATTAATCCGGGAAGCCACTCTCGCTCGCAATCTGGGATTCAGGGGAAAGTTCGTAATTCACCCCAGCCAGGTAGACGTAGTAAATAAAATCTTTCGTCCCTCTGAAGAAGAAGTGGCATATTCCAAGAAAGTCGTCACCGCGTTCGATGAAGCAAGGGCAAAAGGCTTCGCCTCCGCCTCGCTTGACGGCAAAATGATTGATATACCGATCGCCCAGAGAGCGCTGATAATTCTTCTTACCAATGAGGCGATTTCCTCCAAGGAGCGGCACTAGTAAATTTCTAAACGATGCTCATCCTCGAACAAAAGGCCGCCTGTAATAAAAGCGGCCTTTACCATTTACGAAGCGGAAAACGCATTGTGAATAATTACACAATCCTTGCATTCCCAAGACTGGTAAGTATATAATATCTCCAGTCCGTTTTAATAACATTGCCTCCCGGAGGTAAAATGGCGATAGAAAATAAAATCAACGACCTTACCAAACGCAGAGAAGCATCAAAGAAGGGCGGCGGCGAAGATAAGATCAAGTCCCAGCATGACAAGGGAAAGATGAGCGCCCGCGAAAGAATAGCCGCATTTTTAGACGAAGGCAGCTTTGTAGAACTTGATTCCTATGTTACCCACAGATGTACCGATTTCGGTCTGGCCGATAAGAAACACCCCGGCGACGCCATAGTAACAGGATACGGCACGGTAAACGGACGGCTCGTATACCTGTTTGCTCAAGACTTCACCGTATTCGGCGGCTCGCTCTCAGAGGTCATGTCCGAAAAAACATGCAAGGTCATGGACCTGGCTATGAAAAACGGAGCCCCATTCATCGGCCTTGCCGACTCGGGCGGAGCCCGCATACAAGAGGGTGTAGAAAGCCTCGCCGGTTACGGAGAGATATTCCTCCGAAATACACTGGCATCAGGTGTAATCCCTCAGATATCGGTCATAATGGGCCCCAGCGCAGGAGGTGCGGTCTACTCACCGGCCCTCACCGATTTCATCTTCATGGTACAGGGAACCAGCCAGATGTACATTACCGGCCCCGACGTCATCAAGGCTGTCACCGGTGAGGAAGTCACCCATGAAGCACTCGGCGGAGCGATGGCCCAGGCATCACACAGCGGCGTATGCCACTTCGTTGCGCAGAATGACAAGGAATGTCTGGAAATGGTACGTAACCTGCTAAGCTACCTTCCTCAAAATAATATGGAGGACGCACCCTTTGCTGAAACAACCGACCCGCCAGACAGGATGGATCAGAACCTGCTGACAGTAGTGCCAGAGGATCCCAACAAGCCATATGACATGAAGGATGTCATTAAAATGATATTTGACAATGGCGAATTCTTTGAGGTGCACGAACACTATGCCAAGAACATGCTCACTGGATTTGCCAGGATTGGCGGCCGCTCGGTAGGCATCGTAGGACAACAACCGGCGGTAAACGCGGGCATCATAGACATCAATGCCTCCCTGAAAGCCTCCCGCTTCGTGCGATTCCTTGATTGTTTTAACCTTCCAATCATCACTTTCGTTGATGTCCCTGGATATATGCCCGGCGTAGATCAAGAATACGGCGGCATAATCAAGCACGGAGCCAAGATAATCTATGCATACTCCGAGGCCACATCTCCCAAGATCACAATAATCACAAGGAAGGCCTATGGCGGCGCCTATGTAGCGATGAGCAGCAAGCACCTGCGCGGCGACATGAACTTCGCCTGGCCGCAAGCTGAGATCGCTGTGATGGGCCCTGACGGCGCTGTAAACGTTATCTACAGGGAACAGATTCAGAAGGCCGAAAACAAGGCTGAGGCTAAGAAGAAACTGGTTAAGGAATACCAGGAAAAGTTCGCCAATCCATACTTCGCAGCAGGCCGTGGCTACATCGATGATGTACTCGATCCCAGGGAGACACGCCCTATGCTGATCAAGACGCTCGATATGCTGCAGAACAAACGAGACACCAACCCGCCAAAGAAGCATGGTAATATCCCGCTTTAAGAGGGGTTATGAAAAACAAAAAGACAATGATAGCGGCGATCCTCGCTGCCGTCGATCAATACGAAACAGAGACACAAGCGGCAGTGCTGCAGATTTCCGAAAAGCCGCGTCCCATAATAATAGCCAGCAATTGGAAATACTGGGGTGTGGGTGAAATGATGAGAATGCGCACGACTTGGCAGCTACGGTTGTGCAACCCCCACTCAACACAAAGGAGATGAGCGTAAATGGCAAAGAAGAATAATCCCTTAAAAATAATGGACACCACCTTTAGAGATGCGCACCAGTCTTCGTTCGCCACCAGGATGAGAATGGAGGACATGGAGCCCATCGCTAAAGAGATGGACGACATGGGCTTTCATGCTCTGGAGGTATGGGGCGGAGCCACATTCGATGTGATGACCCGATTCCTCAACGAAGACCCGTGGGAGAAGGTTCGCAAGTTCAAGAAGCTTATGCCCAAAACCCCATTCCAGATGCTGCTACGCGGACAGAACCTGGTGGGCTACCGCAACTACGCCGACGATGTAGTGGAGGCATTTGTAAAGCAGTCCGCTGAAGTTGGGATCGATATCTTCCGTGTATTCGACGCACTGAACGACGAGCGCAATGTGGAAGCTTCCTTCAAAGAGATAAAGAAGGCGGGCAAACATATACAGGCCTGCCTCAGCTATACCCTGACCGAGCCCAGGCTTGGCGGCCCTGTTTTCACCATTGAGTACTATGTCAATAAAGCCAAGATTTTCGAGGAAATGGGAGCGGATAGCATCTGTATAAAAGACATGGCCGGATTGCTTTCACCTTACGATGCCTACGATCTGGTGAAAGCCTTAAAACAGGCGGTTAAAATACCTATCCAGCTTCACACCCATTACACCAGCGGCATGGCTTCCATGACCTATCTCAAGGCGGCCGAGGCTGGAGTGGACGTCGTCGACTGCTGTCTGTCACCATTCGGACTGCGTTCATCTCAACCGGCAGTCGAGCCCATAGTCGCCACTCTCAGCGGAACGGACAGGGATACTCATCTGAATTTAAAAACACTATTGAAGATGGACGAATATCTGGAAAAGATTGCACCAAAATACCGGCATCTGTTTGACAGCAGTAAGGTGTCTATTATAGATGCTGGTGTGCTATCACACCAGATACCGGGCGGCATGTTCACAAACCTTGTCAGCCAGCTTAAAGAGGCTGACGCACTCGATCGAATCAACGAGGTTTATGCGGAACTGCCCCGCACCCGCAAGGACATGGGCTATCCTCCCCTTGTTACGCCTACCAGCCAGATAGTCGGAGTCCAGGCGGTGCAGAACGTTCTCTTCGGCCGATACAAGATGATATCCGGCCAAGTAAAGGACTATTTCTACGGCCTGTACGGCAGGCCCCCTGCCCCGGTCGATCCCGAGGTGCAGAAACTGGCGCTCAAGGGATACGAGAAGGGCGAGAAACCGATAACGGTCCGCGCCGCTGATACGCTTGCCCCTGAGATGGAGAAGGCCAAGGAGGCCACTAAAGGAATTGCTAAGGACATCGGCGATGTACTCATATATGCCATGTATCCGCAGACCGGCCTGCGCTTCCTCAAATGGAAGTACGGACTGGAGCCGATCCCCGACGATGTTAAACCGAAGACGTTGGAACAGGTGAAAAAGGAGAACGATCTCATAGCCAAGGCTAAGGCCGGCAAGCTCGTGGAGAAAGTTGAAAAACCGGCGCCGGCAAAGAGCGCGGCGGCGCACGTATACAACGTCTTCGTAGATAACGAGTATTATCAGGTAGAGGTAGACCCGATCGGCGGAACACGCACAGTAAACCAGCCTGCAGCAGCCGCTGCATCGCCAGCAGCGCCAAAGCCACAGCCCAGGGCTGCGGCCCCAGCGCCAGCACCGGCAGCACCACAACCCAAAGCAGCTCCTGTAGCCACCGGAGCCGGTGCTTTGACCTCGCCAATGCCCGGCACGATAATCAAGTACGTAGTCAGTGTTGGGCAGGCGGTCAAGGCCGGTGATACCATTTTAATGCTTGAAGCTATGAAGATGGAAAGCTCTTTACCTTCACCAATTGACGGTAAGGTCAAGGAGTTAAGCTACAAAGCCGGTGACCGCGTTAAGAAGGGCGACGTTCTCGCAGTAATCGAGAAGTAGAGCGGGGACGGGGAACCAAGGGGACTGACTTGAGAAGGATCCTGTCACAGGGTAGCTATATTGCAAGTCGAGTGCAAAGGATGGCTCGACCGTTTCAGGTATTACCCTTTTAAAGATCAAGATGGCCAGTATAACTACTGGCCATCTGTTTTATGAGAAACAGTAACATAAATTGAAGGAGTAGGGCGATGAGAAAGAAAGTAACGGTTATCGGGGCCGGCAATGTTGGCGCTACCTGCGCTCAGCGCATAGCGGAGAAGGGATATGCCGATGTAGTCATGCTGGATATCGTCGAGGGGCTTCCGCAGGGGAAAGGCCTCGACATCCTGCAATGCGGTCCGATTCTCCCATTCAATAACAACATGATCGGAACCAACAAATACGAGGACACGGCCAACTCCGATGTCGTCGTTATCACCTCCGGGATCGCGCGCAAGCCGGGGATGAGCCGCGATGATCTCATCCTTACCAACATGAAGATCGTCAAAGAGGTGACCGAGAATGTGGCTAAGCATTCGCCCAAATGTATTATCGTATGCGTCACCAATCCGCTGGATGCCATGACACAGCTGGCCTGGCATGTAAGCAAGTTCCCCAAGAACCGCGTGCTGGGACAATCCGGCGTGCTCGATTCCGCCAGGTTCCAGACCTTTATCGCACAGGAGTTGAAGGTTTCGGTAGAAGACGTTTCGGTGTGCGTGCTCGGCGGACACGGTGATACAATGGTCCCCATCCCCAGACTGAGCACCGTCGGCGGGATACCGCTCCCCGAGCTAATAGCCAAGGATAAGCTGGACGCCATGGTCAAACGTACCGTTAATGGCGGCGCCGAGATCGTGAACCTGCTCAAGACGGGAAGCGCCTACTACGCCCCGTCGGCGGCCACGGTGAAGATGGTCGACGCTATAATCTTCGATAAGAAGAAGATACTGCCATGCTCGGTATTGCTCGAGGGTGAATACGGAATCAAGAAGACCTTTGTCGGCGTGCCCTGTAAGGTCGGAGATAAAGGCGCCGAGCAGGTCATGGAACTAAAGCTGACCCCAGAGGAGAACGCCGCGCTCAAGAAATCCGCCGACGCCGTGCAGGAACTGCTTAAGATAATGAAGCTGGAGTAATTATGAGGGAAATAGCAGCAGAAGATATCACCAAGACTGTTACCCGCCTGTGTAAGGAAGCCAACTTCTTCCTCGGCGAGGACGTCCTGTCCGCATTGAAAAAGGCGCGCAAGGATGAGGAATCGCCAGTCGCGATCAACGTGCTCGACCAGATAATCGAGAATGTCGATATCGCCGCCAAAGAGGAGATGCCCCTATGCCAGGACTGCGGACTGGCTATCATCTTCGTCGAGTTAGGCCAGGATGCCCACATTAAGGGCGGCGACCTCTACGAAGCTATAAACGAGGGCGTGCGCAAAGGATACTCCGAAGGATATCTGCGCAAATCTGTGGTCAAGCAGCCTTTCTCCGCCAGAACGAATACGAAAGATAATACCCCCGCGATCATTCATACCGAGATCGTGAAGGGTGATAAGCTGAAGATCACGGTGGCCCCCAAAGGCGGCGGCAGCGAAAACATGAGCCGTTTTACCGTATTTAAACCAGCCCAGGGGCGACCTGCTGTAGTGGACTTTGTCGTAAAAGCGGTTGAGGAAGCAGGCAGCAATCCCTGTCCGCCGACTATCATCGGCGTTGGCATCGGCGGAAGCGCAGAGAAGGCCATGTACATGGCTAAGAAATCACTATTACGCAAGGTTGGAGAACCGTCTAAAGATAAAGAGGTCGCTGAGCTGGAAAAAGAACTGCTGCAGCGCATAAACGCAACGGGGGTCGGCCCGGGAGGCGTCGGGGGTAGAATCACATCGCTGGCAGTGCACGTGGAGACCCATCCCGCGCATATCGCCAGTATGCCCGTAGCAGTAAATATCCAGTGCCACAGCGCACGCCATAAGGAGGCCGTGCTTTGAGTCAAACTGAAACTAAACCAACCGCCAAACTGATCGATATCTACCTCATGGGCAAGAAGTACAAAGTTCCCGAGGGCTTGACCATCATGACGGCAATGGAGTACTGCGGCTACAGGTTGATCCGCGGCGTAGGTTGCCGGTCTGCGTTCTGCGGCGCATGCGGCACCGTCTATAACTTCAAGGGAGATCCGGCGCTTCGGTTCGCCTTGGCCTGTCAGAAGCTAATAGAGCCGGACATGTGCCTGACGCAGATCCCGTTCTTCCCGGCAAGCAAGCCCAGTTACGATATTAACAAGATGGAGCCCACAGGCGATCAACTGCTTAAGATCTATCCCGACTTCATCAAGTGCTTCGGATGCAATACCTGCACCAAGGCCTGTCCTCAGGACATTGATGTTATCGGCTACATGTCCGCCGCCATCAGGGGCAACCTGAAAGAAGTAACAGAGAAATCCTTCGACTGCCTGATGTGCGGGCTCTGCGCCGCTAGGTGCGCGCAGGGGCTGGTGCCGTACAATATCGCGTTACTATCGCGCCGCCTCTACGCTAAACATCTCACCAAGGTTCCGGAACATACCACAAAGAGGATAGCGGAGATAAACGCCGGCAAGTACGATGCCGAGATCCATGAAATGCAGAAGATGAACGTCGAACAACTGACCAAGAAATACAACGAACGAAAGATACACGAAGACTAATAACCATTTCGAACTTTAGAAAGGGAGAAGATATGCCCTATCCGTCATATATGCAGGAAAGCGTAAATAAGGTAGCGGCCACGCGGGAAAGGCGGCTGCACGAGGAAATGAAGCGCATCCCCGTCCAAGAGCGACAGCCCGTGCTCAACGGTTTCCACCCCGATTTCATAAAGTCGGGAATGCGCGAGCTGCTGGTAGGGCCGAACAAGGGCTCACGCACACCTAACGAGCTGGCCGATCTGCTTGAAGGTAACAGCCGCATCGACCCGGCCAAGATAAATCTGGATAAACCGGATTTCGATGTCGATGTCCTCGTTCTGGGCGCCGGGGGGGCCGGAGGTGCAGCGGCACTTATAGCACAGGAGAACGGAGCCAACGTGCTCATTGCGACAAAATTGCGGCTGGGCGATGCCAATACCGTCGGCGCGCAGGGTGGCACGCAGGCCGCGGACAGGCCGGATGACTCCCCATCGCTGCACTATCTGGATACGATGGGCGGAGCCCGCTTCACCAACAACGTCAAACTGGTAGAGGCGCTGGTTAAAGATGCCCCGGATGCCATCGCATGGCTGGAATCGCTGGGTGTCAGCTGGGACAAGAACCCAGACGGATCCTACCACGAGGTGGCGCTGGCCGGAGAGGCCGTGCCGCGCTGCCATTGCGCCAAGGACTACACCGGCATGGAATGCATGCGTGTGGTGCGCGACGAGATACGCTGCCGCAATATCAATCATATAGAGTTCGCCCCGGCCATAGAGCTGATACTGGACGATAAGGGACACGCCGCCGGAGCGGTGCTGGTGAACCTTGAGACCAACGAGATAACCATAGTAAAAGCCAAGGCCGTAGTCATGGCCACAGGCGGCATAGGCCGCCTGCATGTGCAGGGATTCCCCACCACCAATCATTACGGTGCCACCGCTGACGGGCTCGTCATGGTCTACCGCGCCGGATGCCCGCTGGTGGATATAGATACCATGCAATATCACCCCACATGCGCCGCCTATCCCATCGCGATATTAGGACAGCTGGTCACCGAAAAGGTGCGCGGTGTGGGCGCGCAGGTGGTTAACATCGACGGCGAGCAGTTCGCCCACCCGCTGGAGCCCAGGGACATGCTGGCGGCCTGTATCATCAGGGAGTGCACCGAGCGCAAGAAGGGCATCACCACCCCGACAGGACAGATCGGCGTATGGCTGGACTCGCCGCGCATCGATATGCTCCACGGCAAGGGCACGGTGGAGAAGGAGCTGCCCGCCATGGTGCGCCAGTTCCAGCGCTTCGGCATCGATATAACCAAAGAACCGATGTTGATCTATCCCAGCCTCCACTATCAGAACGGAGGCATCAAGATAGAGCCCGATGGAGCGACACCGATACCCGGCCTGTTCGCCGGAGGGGAATGCGAGGGCGGAGTGCACGGCAAGAACAGGCTCGGCGGCAACTCGACGCTGGACATATGGGTCTTCGGCAGAAGGGCCGGGAAGTCCGCCGCGGAATACGTCAAGACAGCAAAAACGGGTAAACTGACTTTAAACCATGTAAACAAATGGCAGGAAGAATTGAAGAAGGCCGGGCTGGTAGCGTCAAGGCCGATCTCGCCCAAGATACTGCCCGACTATGCCAGACAGCCGTACGATTACCTGTCCGGCAACGTTATCGATAAACTGAAACCCGGCTCGATCAAGGTAGCTTAAACCCGGAGGCCATGATATGCCGTTATCAAAACAGCGAGACATCAATGAAATAGAGGCCGTACTCAATAGAGTACTGGATATACATTGTTCTCCCGTAGCCCGCTGCCGGCTCTTGTCCACAGGCTTCGGACCTCATCACGCACTAAAACTGAGCGAGGATATCAGCGGAACCGTAGCATGTCTGGGATGCGGCAACTGCATCGATATTTGCCCGGTGCTGGCCCGCGAGCCTAACCGTCTTGAGAAAACAGCGCAGAGGACCTCAATGGCCCTCGAGACGCTGGTGGGCGAGGATTGTGACCGCTGCTTCAACTGCGCACTGGTGTGCCCACAGGTGGATACCACCATCAAGCATTACATAGTGAACCGGCACATGGTAGAGACAATGTCACGCCTGGAAACAAGGATCGGCGACGAACAGGAGCCGGACTTGGACCTTTACGTTGAAGAAGCTTTAATCTAGCTTCATAGAGGAGCTTTAGGATGGATTTCACCCTCCCCGAAGAATTGAAGATGTTGCAGAACTCCGTGAAACAGTTCGTTAAGGACGAGCTGATGCCACTGGAGCGTGAGATACTGGGTCGTGAAGGCGACCAGTCCACCGGCATGATAGCGCTGCGCCCGGAAGAGGAGACCAGGCTGTTCAAGCTGGTGGAGGAGATGGGCATGTGGGGCGTAAGTGTCCCCGAGCAATTCGGAGGCGCCGGCCTGCCCCTGCTGGGTATATGCCTCGTCGAAGAGGAGCTGGCCAGAACTATCGTGCCGTTCACTCTGGGCGACATATCACCTATTCTATACGACGCGAACGATGCCCAGCGCCAGCATTACCTCAAACCGCTGCTTGCGAAAGAGAAAAGGGCCTGCATCGGCATGCTTGAGGGCAAAGCTGGCGACCCTATCGCAATGGAGACCACGGCCAAGCGGGAGAATGGCTCTTACATCATAAACGGACGCAAGCTGTGCATGGCGCATGTCACAGACCCGGGCGATTTCGCCATGGTCTTCGCCGTCACCGACAAGGCTAAGGGTGTTCGCGGCGGAACGACCTGCTTTCTGGTCGATCGCGATACGCCCGGCTACACCGCCTCGGGATGCGGCGAGCGCAAGGGCAGCCGCGCCCAGGTCATAGAGCCCATAGTGCTGACCTTCGATAACTGCAAAGTACCCGCCGAGAACGTCATTGGCAAAGAGGGGGAGGCTTTCCACCTCGGGGCCAAGTGGCTGCCGTCGCGGCGCATAGGCAGAAGCGCCAGATGCGTCGGCGCGGCGGAGCGGCTGCTGGAGATATGCAAGGAATACGCCCAGAACTGGCAAACGTTCAAGCATCTCATCAAAGATCGGCCTGGCGTGCAGCGCTGCCTGGCGGATACGGCGATCGAGGCGCACGCCGCCAGATTGATGGTGTACCATGCCGCCTGCAAGGCGGATGCCGAAGAAGACATACATATAGATTCCGCCATGGTTAAAGTTTTCGCCACGGATATGCTGGACAGGACGGCAGATAGGGTCACGCGGCTCTACGGAGGTCCGGGATATACGACCAATGTGCCTTTGACTATGTTGTGCCGCAACGCCATAGCCGCCAGCGCATCTGATGAGGCTCTGGAATTACAGCGAACAATCATCGCCAGAAATATCTTGAGATAACGATTGGAGAAGCGCGATGCAGAAGAAGATCACATCACCATTTAACGATAAGACCATTGCCGACCTGAAAGCGGGCGACCAGGTGCTAATCAGCGGCGTCATGTACGTGGGACGCGACGCAGCTCACAAACGCCTCGTCGAGACCATGAACAAAGGCGAAAAGATGCCCTTCGATGTCAAAGGACAGGTCATCTACTACATGGGGCCATCGCCTACAAAACCGGGGAAGGTCATCGGTTCATCCGGGCCGACGACAAGCGGACGGATGGACGCATACACCCCGCGCATGCTCGAGGCCGGCCTAAAGGGGATGGTCGGCAAAGGGCTCAGAACCAAGGAAGTGAAGGAAGCCATCAAGAAATACAAGGCTGTCTACCTCGCCGGCGTCGGCGGCGCGGCCGCGCTCATAGCCAAACGCATCGTCAAATCTGAAACCATCGCCTACGAAGAGCTAGGGCCCGAGGCGCTGCTGCGCATCGAGGTCAAGGACTTCCCCGCGATAGTAATAAACGATATGTACGGCGGCGACCTCTATGAAGAGGGGAAGGCCAAGTATCGCAAACAAATGCCCTGATGAATAGAGATTTCACTCCAAGAAACTTTAATTACAAGAGCCATTCTCCAAACTGCGTTTGTGAGAGCTGCTCCAGGAAACGGATCAGGGAGACCACAT
The DNA here is from genome assembly GCA_041653935.1 of Dehalococcoidia bacterium. Classification (GTDB taxonomy): domain Bacteria; phylum Chloroflexota; class Dehalococcoidia; order E44-bin15; family E44-bin15; genus JAYEHL01. The sequence continues at coordinate 827,655 of JBAZEO010000001.1, forward strand.
CCGCCATGAACGCCTGGATGCAGTTTGAATACAAGAGAAAAGAAGAAAGAACACAGCGCAGGGAGACCAGGTTCAAGCGCAAGACGGAACGATATAATAAGCCCGATTGGGAATAGCTGGCAATATCGATAGCGGGCCCTCTCAGAAAGGGCCCAAATTGTTGTAAACTGATATCGGAGCAGTGATGGATTACAAGGCCAAAAAGTTTGATCTGGATTGGGGCGATGAGGGCGTAGTGCCTGAGATTGTCTTCCCCGATACTATGTTCATCTTCAAACGTATGGGGGAGGTGATCCTTGAGATGGCATCCCCGGTAAGCGGAGAACGTGTGCTCGATGTCGGATGCGGGCGTGCCATCGACGCACTGCAATTCGCAAAGAGCGGCGCCCTGGCTATCGGCCTCGACCCATCGAGCAAGATGATACTCGGCGCCAAGGATTTCCTCAACGACAACAGCAATGGCAAGGTAGATTTAGTGCGCGCCATCGGCGAGGCCATGCCGTTCAAGAACCGCTCGCTGGATAAGATAATCTGCAAGGGCGCTCTGGACCACTTCGCCGATATGCCCAAGACCATGTCAGACATGGCACAGACGCTGAAACCGACCGGCTCAGCCATCATAGCCATCGCCAACTTCGACAGCCTGAGCTGCAAGATCGGCAGGAGCTGGTTCCCGATTGTTAAGAAGCTTTACCGTAAGAAGGGAGACCGCCACCCCTGGCAGCCGCCCGAGGACCACAACTATAAGTTCGACTGTCCTATTCTTAAAGCCACGGTGGCTGACGATTTCAAGATACAAAAAATAAAGGGCATGTCCCTGCTGTGGACCGCCCCTTACTGGGGTAAGATACTCTCCCTCATGCCCAAGTGGGCTTCAAACGGCATCCTCAAGACGCTGGACGGTATCGCCGGCCGCCTGCCCTCCCTGGCCGACGTCATCATTATAAAAGTTGCACCGAAGAACTAGTCGGCTACGGCCACACGCCCTGGAAGCCTTCCTCGCCGTTAGCATCGCAATCAGCACCGACGCAGGTTGAATAAATGCCGTAATCGTCGATCGCCCAGATATAATGATTCGAGCTTAGACATCCTTCGCATCCGGCGTCGCAGTTATCGTTATCGGAGCCTGTAACTGCGGCGACGCCATCAGGCCCCTTGTTGAACCCACCCTCCGCGGAGACCCGCAGGGCGCAGATATCGAGTATCTGGACATCATAGCCGCTTATATTCACAGTGCCGTTAATCGTAGGGAATACGCCATCGTGGTCATAATAATACGCAACGACCGCGTTCTCTAGATCAGCATACATGGAATTGTATGCGGTCTCTTCCGGCCCCGGAATTTCTGACATGCTTGATATCGTTAAATATTGTCCATCCTGAATAATATCGTAGCCCTCAGTCAACTCTTCTTCTTCAATCATAGTTACATACTCTTGAGTCTTGGATGCATTTACAAACTTAAGAATCGACATCTGGGAAATATTACCCCCCTGCTTTGACTCCGCCATACTCACCGCCAGGATGCCGTAAGTCTCCGTAGAAGACTCGTCTTCTACAATCATCACCCCTAACATATAGCCGCCGGGCAGACGGTTGATAACATCCTTTGCGTCCTTGTCTTCATACAACGACGCACCCTTGCCGTTAGAAACATTGATGCACAGTTGTATATCCTCACTGCTGCCGATAAAGACAATGTCGTCGATTACCGCAGTGCTGTACGAGTACTGATCCGTCCATATAGTGATCCCTTCATGCTCAAACGACTCGATGCTGCTCTGCTCGATTGCCGATGTCATCTGTTCCAAATCAAAATCGCCGGAATACATCATCAAATCATACTCACTGCCCGCCATGCCGAAACCGGTTACTTTGCTGATATTCTCACTATAAATATCTTCCCCAATAAGATCTTCCTTTATCGTATTCCACGCCGAGAGCAAATCTTCATCAGCCTGCAACATACTGACATCAAAGAAGGTGAATTCCCCGATATCCTTCGGAAGCATCTTAGCCATGCGTATGAAGTCGCCACCACCGGAACCGGAAGGAAGGACTAAAGCAATCACAAGCAACACCACACCCATCAACAAGGACAGGACAGGAACGAACTTTTTCATGTATACATCTCCCACATTTTACTCACGATAATACTAGCATAGAACCAGTAAACACAATGTAAATTTACTTATGCCACCGGAGAAAGATGGGGTAAGGCCAGATAAAGAAATGAAACAGCAATACCGCCATCGTCTTGATTCCATAATATATCATGCCGAACAGATGAATAATGCTCTCTACAATTTTGAAAAAGGAAATAACAAACCATCTTAATATTCTTACAGGAACGGAATACTCATGTTCGCTGGGTTTAGGCTCTGCGGCCCCCTCTTTATTTACCGTTGTTACTTTTGTTTCCGACATTGAAACCCGTCTCAATAACCAACTCGAGCATTCACTAATTCACAAAATAAAAGCCTCGTTATCTGAGGCTAATGATATCATCTGACAGCGCGCTAGTCTATCTTTTATTCGCTGCTATCGCCCCTTCGTAAACCTCTACACATCGTCTGGCGCACTGTTCCCAGGTAAAACGCTCCTCGATACGCTTCCTCCCCCCCAGCGCCAGCTTCTTGCGCAGCTCTGCATCGCCCAGCAGGCGCTTGATGGCATCGGCCAGGGCGCGCGGGTTCTCCGGCGGCACAAGCATGCCGCTACTGCCGTCGCTGCCGACTACCTCGGGCAGAGCACCGGCGCTGGTTGTGATCACAGGCACGCTGCATGACATGGCCTCGGCGGCTGGCAGGCCGAAGCCCTCGTAAACAGAGGCGGTCACAGCGATATCGGACGAAGAATAATGCTGTACCAGTTCATCATTCGTCACCCTGCCGGTGAAAGTCACCATATCCTCGATGCCGAATTTTTTAATCAAACCAGGGACGTAGGTCTCGTTGAGTTCTACCTCATCGACCACGGTCAGCTTAACCTTGACGCCTTCGCCCTTCAATATCTGCAATGCTTTAAGCAGGAATAGAATGCCCTTCTTACGGTCGCTGGTGCGGCCGACCACGATAAGACGACCGTGGCCATTACCGCTCACAGGACGATGCCCGTTACCGTTGCGGAATATCTGTGTATCCACACCGCAGTACGCGATGTGCAGCCTGTCATCCGCTATGCGGAACTCGCGGCGTATCTCCCCGGCGGAGCTTTCGGAATCGGTGATGACGGCGTCCAGCCGCCGCGAGACGATGCCCTGCATGAACGGCGGATACAGTATAAGCTGGCGGAACCTCTGCCAGGCGCTGGTGGTCTGAGCCAGCTCGGCGCGGGTATCTATGGGCAGGGGGTGGTGAATGGTAGCCACAACCGGGATGCCCAGCGTCTTCATCCACAGCAGGCCGTACGCCAGGCTCTGGTTGTCGTGAATAACATCGTAGCGATGACCGTTCAAGGCCAGATCGCGAATCTTCATATAAGCTTTAAGGCTGAAGGTGAATATCTCGGGGAACATACCGAGCTTCGTCCCGCCGAATTCGAATAGATTGAACGGTGTCAGCATATCGTAGGGGTGATTGAACTCCAGTATCGACCGGCCGTCATGGCGACGGTCGTAGAGGTTCAGGCTGTCGAGCTTGTGCGCGCGGATCCCTTCCGGTACATCACAGTATGGCGGGCCGATTATGATGTCGACCTCGTGTCCCAGACGTTGCAGCTCGCGGGCCAGATAGTAAAGGTAAATACCCTGTCCGCCGCAGTACCTGTTACCTCGATAGCAAAGAAGGCATATTTTCAAGCAGGCCCTACTCCTTCGGTTTGACCGTGTAGACGACGATGCTCTTGGGATGGATGAAATTAAAAATGCGCTCGATTTTCGGAACGAACTTCGACTTGGTTATAATTTGTCGATCAAGAAGATGCTTGCGGTACAGGGCCGGTATCCTGGCCTTCTCGTTCATCAGGCCGAAGCAGCACCGCATGATCCAGTACGTGGAATGGAAGGCGTGCTCGAAGCGTATCCCGTAGACCCTGAGATGGTGCCGCCGCAGAATTGCGACCAGTTTCTTAGTGGTAAATATCCTCACGTGGCAGCCGGGCCGGTTGTAATAATCCTCATCGATCATCCAGCATATCTTCTCGGGTATATAAGTCGGAACGGTGACCGCCATGAGGCCGCCCGGCTTCAGCACGCGCACCATCTCCGCTATGCCCTGGTCGGGATCCGGCACGTGCTCCATAACCTCGGAACAGATTATGGCATCGAAGCTGGCATCCTTGAACGGCAGCCGCAGGGAATCACCCATGAGCACCAGCCAGTTCTTGGTTCCCTCGTTCCGCGACTCCATGTAGTGCAGCACGTAGTGCGTCTTTCGCAGGCTGAGGTTATCGAGATCGAGGGAACACACCAGTCCGCCATCACCGCCGTGATTTAGGCGCGACGAGGCCTCAAAACTGTGACGGCCTTCCCCACAGCCAACGTCGAGAAATTTATCGCCCTCTTTTATCTTGAAGATATCGTAGTTAACGGTCAGCAATTACATAACCTCCTGATAAACCGCGAGCGTCTTCCTGGCAGCCTCCTCCCAGCTGAACATCTCCAAAACCCTGGTCCGCCCCGCCTGCCCCATGCTGCAACGCAACCCATCATCTAGCAAAAGACGCCTTACCGCCTCCGCGATAGACATATGATCCCCCGGAGGCACTAGTATCCCGCTCTCCTCATTCACCACCTCGGACAGTGCACCCGCCGTAGTGGAGACAACGGGAAGCCCGCAGGACATGGCCTCGGCCGCCGGCAGCCCGAATCCCTCGTAAAGCGAGGGGACGACGGCGACCTCGGCCCGGCAGTATTGTTTCACAAGCTCCTCCGTGGTCAGCCTGCCGGTGAACTCCACGCTGCCATTCAAACCGCACCTCTCCGCCAGCGCCGGCGTATATTCGTTATCCGGCAGCCCCCGGTCGACGATGGTCAGTTTAACATCCATCTCCTTGCGCAGTTCGCGCATGGCGCGCAGGAGATATAATACCCCTTTCTTGCGATCCGATGTGTTGGCCACGACGATGATGCGGCCTTTCTCCTTTTGCATCCCTTCCAGCGGACGGAAGGCCTCGGTATCGATGCCATTGTATACAACGCGCATCTTTTTATGCGGGACCTTGAACGAATTATGTATCTCCCTGGCCGCGTTGTCGGATACCGTGATGACACGATCCATAGCAGATGCCGTCAGGTGCTGCATAAAGAACGGATAAAACAATATCCTGCGCAGCCGGCCCTGGATGCTGTGGATGTAAGGCATATCGGTCTTCTTATCTATCGGCAGAGGATGATGAATGGTGGCTATAACCGGCACGCCAAGCGACTTCATCAATATATTGCCGTAGCCTAACGTCTGATTGTCATGTATTATGTCAAATTTGTACTCGCCCATTATCTGGCGTAGCTTATCGTAGGCCCTGAAGCTGAAGGTGAACATCTCGGGGAACTTGCCGACCCTGGTCACGGCGACATCGTAAAGATTCAGCGGGGTGAAAATCTTGAACGGGTCTTGTTTGGGGAAGCCGTACTCGAACAGGTTCAGGTTCTCCACGCGGTGTTCTATCACACCCTCCGCAAGCTGCGGATACGGCGGCCCGACGATGGCGTGCACCTCGTGTCCCAGCCGATGCAGCTCCCGCGACAGGTAATACAGGTAAACCCCCTGCCCCCCGCAGTACATGTTACCCCTGTTGCAGAGGAGGCAGATCCTCAACTCTCGCACTCTCCCCGATACAGCAGCAGCGTCAGCAGGCCGATTATGCTCTTGCCGTCGCAGAGCTCACCGGATTTTATCAGCCGCGGAACATCCTTCAAGGGTACGGGCACCACTTCGATTGCTTCATCTTCATCGTTCCTGCTGGGCCCCGACCTGAGCCCTGTGGCCAGATAGAGGTAGAGGAACTCGGTGGAATAGCCCGGCGCCGCGTAGGCCCCGCCGATCTGCTTCAAGCTCCCGGCGCTGTAACCGGTCTCCTCCACAAGCTCCCTCAGGGCGCTCTGGCGCGGGTCCTCCCCTTCCTCCATGCCACCCGCCGGTATCTCCAGCAACGTCTTGCCCACGGCATGGCGGTACTGGCGCACTAAAATAACATTATCATCTTCATCGAGGGCTACGATGCCGACGCTGTTGGGGTAGCCCGCTATCTCCCGCGTCGTCTCCCTGCCACTGGGCAGCACCACCCTGTCCACGCGCAGGTTGATGCGGCGTCCCTGGAATATTTTCTTCGTTGCTAGCGTCTGCTCCTCCATCAACCCCTACCCTCCCAGGCTGCATATCAGCGCGACTTCATCGCAATCGGGGAATTTGGGACAGCGCATGCATTCGCCCCAAATCTTCTGCGGCAGCTCCGCCTTATCAACGATCTTGAAGCCGCACTTCTCAAAAAAGCCCGGCTGATATGTCAGGCAGAAGACCTTGCTCAATCCGAGGGACTTAGCCTCCTCTATACATGCCTTGACCAGTTTGGAACCGAGTCCACTGGCCTGCGCATCGCTGGCCACCGCAGTAGCCCGTATCTCGCCCAGGTCGTCCCAGAAGATATGCAGCGAGGCACAGGCGATGACCTTATCGCCCTGCCTGATGATGACAAAATCGCGGATATTTTCGTACAGCTCGCTCAGGGCGCGCGGCAGCATCTCCCCCTTTGACGCGTGGGAGTTCACCAGCTTGTGGATCTGTTTTACATCGCTGATACGAGCCTTCTCTACTTTCATTTCGGCACCAGCCTCTCCACCAGTGTGCTGTAGAAGAAATTTCGCGATTGCAGCCTGAGCAAACGCGTAACATAAGGACTGAGCGATACCTTGACAGTCTTCTCGCCCTCCAGCGCCACATCTACCTGGCCGTCAACGCTGAGAACCGACTGATGATCGGTACGCACCTTGAGCTCGATGACGGAGTCGGGGGAAAGAACCAGGGAATTGTCAAAGGTCGGATGCGGGCATATCGGGTTCAGGACTATATCCCTGGCCTGCGGATAGAGTATCGGGCCGTGCGCCGCCAGCGAGTACCCCGTGCTCCCCGTAGCCGTAGAAACTATAACGCCATCCGATTTATACGTTGTAAACATATTCTTATCGATTATTACCGACACATTGATAACCCGCGGCCTGGCACCCCGCCCCACCACGATGTCGTTCAGGGCGTGCAAGGCCTCATTCCCGTCTACCTCCACCTGTAGCATGGCACGCTCATCGATCCAGCCCTCCCCCTTGATAAGCGCGGGAAGACGATCGCGCGCCTCGACCAGTTTCAACTCCGTGAGAAAACCCAGCTTGCCCAGGTTCACGCCGACCACGGGCACCGAGAACGGGGCCACCATCCGCGATGCCCTGAGCACGGTGCCGTCCCCACCCACGCTCAGGACCAGATCCGTACCTTCTATCTGAGAACGAACCTTGGCCTCGTCCTGAGAGGAACACTGCCAGCAGGATACCTTCAGCGTGGTTAAGAACTTTGCCGTCTCTTCGGAGAAGTCACGGGCGGGCTGTATTCTGGGGTTATATAATATGCCTATGCGCTTCAATGAACGCTCTTTCAATTATTATTTCGCAACTCATGTCGCAAGGCGAAGTCTATCATCGCCGCTATCTACTGTCAAGTTCAAACGATACTTTATGTCTAGCAATTAGTAGGTGGACTCTGCTCACTGCTTCATCCCCCAATCTTGGGGGAAAATAAAAGGGATGGGGGACACCCCCAAACCCTCGGCAGGAGATAGTCTCCTGCACCTCTTTACCACTCGACCCGTCATACCAGCGAATGTAGGGGCACAGCATGCTGTGCCCCTACGTCGAATTCAAATCATCCCCGCCAGCGCCATCAGCCTCTGCGTATCCGCATGCAGCTCGCCCCACATATGCGATAGCTCCTTGCGCGCGACCCACCTCCCCTGCCCCACGTCGCTGCCGAGCGTAAGCTCCCCGCCGACAACTCTCGCTATGAAATCGATATAAATGACATGCAGCGCGGTCTTGCGCCCCTCGTGCACGATGCGCTCGAACGGCAACAGCAGCTTCCTGATATCGATATCGAGGCCGGTCTCCTCCTTGACCTCGCGCTTGGCCCCATCCTCCAGCGTCTCGCCCAGATTCAACTCTCCGCCGGGGCAGATCCATTTGTCCTGCCAGTAGCCGCCGCGCTCGGGTTTATGCTTAACGAGAAGGATCCGACCCTCGTTGTCCTCGATCACCGCTCCGACCGCTAATATTATCTTGCTCAATTGAACCCCCATGAGATTATCGATGTATACATGCTCGATATATATTATAACCTGTATCTGCTTCATAGCGAAACTTCAACCCCCTGCTATCCCCCAATCATGGGGGAAAATAAAAGGGATGGGGGACACCCCCAATCCCCCGGCAGGAGATGAGTCTCCTGCACCTCTGTGAGTAGCTAACCTCTCATTCTATGAGAGAGCTGTAGAAAAGGTGTTTACAGCACTTAGTGACCCTTAATGTATGTGCACGAACGAAGTATCGTGCACATACGAATAACTCTGCGCGCCGCAGCTGAGAATGGGGGGTTGCTTCCACCCTTATTACTCTCCCTCCGACGGGAGAGGGTCGGGGTGAGGGCCGCCGTTGACCCGCCTACATATGTCGGTTATCATTAACCCGAAGGTTACAGAGGAAAAACGAACGTGCCGAAAACCGATTTAATATTGCTCCACGCGCCCAGCGTTTATGACTTCCGTCGGAAGACAATTCTCTACGGCCCCACCAGCGATCAGGTGCCGTCCTCCCCGCTGTTCGAGCTGTACCCGATAGGACTCGCCAGCATCGCGGAGTACCTGGAGCGCGCCGGCTACCGCGTGCGCATCGTGAACCTGGCCGTGCGCATGCTTAGAAGCGATAAGTTCGACGCGGAGAAGTTCATCTCCAAGCTTGAGGCCACGGCATTCGGCATCGACCTGCACTGGATGGTGCACTGCCACGGCAGCATCGAAGTGGCGCGCATCGTGAAGAAATACCACCCGCAGTCCAGGATAATGTTCGGCGGGCTGTCGTCATCATACTTCCACCGCGAGCTGATGAACTACCCGGAGATCGACTACGTGGTGCGCGGCGACACCACCGAGGAGCCGGTGAAGCGCCTCATGGACTGCATCGTGAAGAAGGCCGACCCGGCCGATGTGCCCAACGTGACCTGGCGCGATAAAAGCGGAGCGATACATGAGAACCCGCTCTCGCACGCGCCGACGGATCTCGACAACGTGTTCATCAGCCACTACGACAACATCATCCGCTCCGTGATACGCTACCGCGACCTGGCCAGCTACCTGCCCTTCAAGCGCTGGCTTAAGTACCCCATCACCGCTGTCCTCACCGTCCGCGGCTGCACGCAGAACTGCGTCATCTGCGGTGCCTCTCAGGCGACCTTCCGCAACTGCTTCAAACGCGAGCATCCCGCCTACCGCACGCCCGAGGCCGTGGTGCGCGACGTTAAGAACATCGAGCGCTTCAGCAAAGGGCCTATCTTCATACTGGGCGATCTGCAGCAGCCGGGCGAGGACTACGCCTATAAACTGCTCGATATGCTGGATAAACATCGGCCGAAGAATCAGATAATCATGGAATTGTTCAACCCCTCGCCGAAGAAACTGCTGCAGCGCATGGGGGAGGTCTGCCCCGGATTCTGCCTCGAGATGTCGCCGGAATCGCACGACCCGGAGCTGCGCAAGGCCTGCGGCCGCAACTTCGGCGACGCCGATTTCGAGAACACGGTGCAGTGGGCGCTTGAGGCCGGATGCAGCCGCATGGACATCTTCTACATGCTGGGCATCCCCAAGCAGGATCGAAAATCCTTCATGTCCACTGTCGATTACTGCGCCCACCTGTGGGACAAATTCAACGACAAGCGGCTGTTGCTCTTCACTGCACCCATATCGCCCTTCCTCGATCCCGGCAGCCTGGCCTTCGAACACCCCGACAGCTTCGGCTACAAGCTGCTGTGCAAGACCGTAGAGGAGCACCGTCAGGCGCTGGTTAAGCCAAGCTGGAAATACCACCTCAACTACGAGACCAGGTGGCTCCCGCGCGACGACATCGTCAACACCGCCTACGACGCCGAGGAAGCCATGAACCGCCTCAAGGAGAAGCACGGCATCATCCCCAAGGTGCAGGCCGATGCCACCGCCAAACGCCTGTTCCTCGGACGCGAGATGCTGGAGCTTATAGACGAGATCGTCGCCTCAGGCGACGACGGCCGCCTGGCCGCGATAAAGGACACCGTCGACACTGTCAACATGTCCCTCGCCGGCGGCAAGACCGAGCTTGAGCTGCCCACCGCCTTAATGACGCTGAGGCCGTTGAGCACGATTAAGAGTTTGCTGACGAAACGATAAAAGCGACCTCGACTTTCCACTTTGTGACTTAAGTCATTCCGCAATACCCATCGCATTGCTATTATTAGCTCGTATTCAATAGGAGTTACCTGCAATGAACAAGACAGTAGTTATAGACGAAAACCTGTGCACCGCCTGCGGCACATGCGTCGAGATGTGCCCGAAAAAGATACTCTATATCGACGAAGCGGATAACGTGTGCAGGGTCACAGATGAAACCAGGTGCGACAGGCTTGGCGGTTGCCAGCGCAAATGTACAGCAGGGGCCATTAAGATTAACTAAGTTTTACAGGACCCTGCGCCCTTTGAGTACGATACGATCACTGTCAACGAGACAATATGTCAGACTGGAGGAGATATTTGATTCTTCTGCTTCTTCTTCCCTAAGTAAACCAGCACCAACCCAAATAACACGACCGCTACAGGAATGGCACAGTATGGGAGTATCACATTCTCCCTCTCGCACCAATGAGTATCATATTGGTCGCTATAACATGTGAGAGAGCGCAGCCAGTAACCAAGCAAGCAAACTTCACTCCATACTCCAACACAGAACATCCACCACCCGAATGAAGGAAGTATCCCCTTCTTCTCTTTAAAATAAGAGAGCCAACCTATTGTAAAAATGGGGAAACCAACAAACAATACACCAAATCCGAGCAAGACTAGAAGAGTCCCACCCATGAAACCAAAATCATCAATATGCCCAATCATAAGAAGTACCAAGGCACTACCTACTAATAACAAGGTTATCCCTACAGCTAAAAATATTAGAGGAGTATTGCTTGATTTATTAACATGCCCATTTTTAGATTCTATTTTCTTAAGCATCTCGGTATACCTCATTGGGTAAATTTGAAGATATATGAGGTGGTAATACTTTAATGTTAGGATAGATGAGATGTCAAGCTAGAGTAGTGTTTTAATTCTTCGCTTTCTTAGCTTGGCTTCTGCCAACGAAGTACAGGATTACTCCTATTAACCAGAAGAGACAACTAATTCCCCAGGCAATAACTGAAGCATATCCTGTTATCATCGCCCCTACTTGTTCCAATTCCCCATCACCAGAACTAAGCGTCATAGCACATAGAATAATGCCAATAACGAGGAATACAAGCCCTATCCAAAACAAAACCGTACCGGCAACTTGCTTCTTTCTCCCACTCGGCTTAGCTGGTCTCTTACATTCGTTCGCCATCTACTAACCGCCAGCACCTTGAAGCCTTGCCAAAACTATTCCGATTGTGAATCGTCCGCTTCGTGGAGATTCCTTTGCATCGTTTCTCTGTTCTTACCCACGACGTACAGAATTGCCCCTGTCAGTGCGAAAATGAAACCGGTTGGTGCTATCAAATAATTAACAAACCATATCAGTATGCCTGTCAAATCTTCATTAAAAATACCCCTATTTATGATAAATAGAATAAGGCTGATAAGAAGCTCCACTACTCCTATCCAGAAAAGAACAATGCCTGTGATCTTCATCCGACTTCTTTCTGACTTAGTGGTCCCTCGCGTTCGTTCTCCATTATTTATGTTCCAGTATCTCGTGAAAGTATCTGACTACCGTTACAGCCGTGGATTTTTCGACTGACCAGCATTGCATTGTAGCTTAACTTCTCGCTTCCATACAAAGAATAAGATTATACCTATGAATACGAAGAGCACTCCTATAGGTGCGCTAATATAGAACAGTATTAACGCTCTAAGATTCCCTCCTCCCCAAGCAGATAAAAAGCACATAACAGACACTATAATTGACATTACTCCTGTCCAGAATAAGATAATACCTACTATTCTCTTCTTACGTCCCCTCGATTTTAATAGCCTTTTCTGTTCGTTCGCCATTATTTTTACTCCAGTATCTTTAAGAACTGCTCCAGCTTCGCCTATCCTTATAAGTATCCTATATGGGTCAAATAGTGATATATAATATGGTATTACTCTAATTCAGAAGGTAGAGTATGTCAATATATATTAACCCCCCACTGCCCTCATGACCCTGCGCCCGGCACAATATGAAGTTTACTGACGAGACAATAGTATATCCCCATCGTTTTCTAATGGTCAATTCTACCATCGCAAGTTATAACAAACAGACTACCCATTTTATTACCCCAAAGATGCTTTTGACATACCCACTTAATGTATGATATTATTAGCCTTATTATACATATTTGATGAACTTATATGGGTAATTTATTAAACATCTATCAAATAGGAATCTGAATAAATGGAAATTCAAGGAGGCTAGAGTGATTAAGAAGTTACTGTTTTCAATGGTCGCATTAACAATAACGCTAAGTGCAATTACATCGGTATTTGTCACACCTATTGTCGCAACTGAAGATGAACTCCCTTCAATACAAGATTTATGTTGGTGGTCGAATATAAGTCATGGCACACTTGATACGGAATCCTTACTCACGCCTGATGTCGATCTATCTTTCAGCTCAAACCGCTTTACACTCGCAGAAGATTCTAACGCTTACTCGCTAACTATACAGGCATCAAAAGATGCTGTCATTGGATATTGCTCCAACTGGGGGCCTGACACAAACAATGGCGACAAGATAAGTTTTGTCGCATGGAACAACAGCCCTGCCGTAAACTTAAATTCGCTAATTGAATTTGGTCTGGAATCTTTACCCACAAATGCCGAGATCTATCAGGCAAGTTTAGCGCTATATGCTTTCAATCTCGACGGCTCTTCTGATATACCAGTGGGCGTATATAAACAATTGCATACTGACTGGGAAGAGCTGCAAGCTACTTATAATATATACAAAACAGGTTCCGGTTGGACATCTCAAGGTGGCGACTATGTGACATCTAATCCTGCAGGGGCAGTAATGATGGTCCCCGCCGCTTCTCAAGGATGGGTACAATGGGACATAATCGATATAGTTAACGATGCTAGAATTAGAGGTATACCTGTTGAATTACTAATTAAAGCTACTACACATGGCAACGATTACAGTGATGTCGGTTTTTGCAGTAAGGAATATTACCAAGATACTTGGTTGCAACCGAAGCTATTAATAGGGTATACACTTCCTACCACTCCGACGCCAACTCCCACGCCAACTCCCACGCTAACCCCCACAGAACCTTGGTCTTTCGCAATAATCACAGATTTACATGTAGGACAAGACGACTCTGACAATGACTTCGGAGGTGACGGATGGAATGACTACGATTCTTATTATAATTCAATGAATAACCAACAACTCCAAAACCTGATAACTTCAGTATCAAAAATAAATGATAGCGTTATCAATCATAATAATCCTGATAAAATCAAATTTGTCGCGGTATTAGGTGATATAACTTCAAGCGCTGAAAAATCGGAAATGCAGGCGGCTTTTGATATTTTAAATACTTTGTCTGTTCCATGGGTACCTGTAATAGGCAATCATGACATCTGGCCTTATACCGGCAGTTGCTCGATCGGAGGTTGTACTGGTACTGAATATTCCAAGCCATCTGCCAATGGAGAAGGCCCTGATGAGATTTTCAATGATCTCTTCAATGATCCAATTTATAGTGCCTATGAAAATTTTTCTGAGGATTTGGGTCTATCTCCATTTTGGAAAGAAGATATCCCCGCTCTGAATTACGCAACAGACCCAAACTTCTACAGTTACTTCCAGAACTTTGGATTCGACTACGGAGGATTTCACTTCATAGGATTGGATTTCAACGATAGGGATCACGCTATTAATACTTGGCCTATTCTCAATAAAGGCGTTTCGGGGAGAGGAAAGCTTTACTCCTTCCCAGACAGCACAATGAACTGGTTAGAGCAACATCTTGATGAATATTTAAACGAACCCACAAATCAATTACAAGGTGAAAATATTATTTTCTTATCACATCATCCCTTTGCTGTTTCTCCGATACTTTCCGGACAAAACATCGCAAATGGATTCGGTGACCTAAGCCCTCTGACTAGTTTTCTAAAAGACTACGCAAATAATCTAGCTTTTCAGTTTGCAGGACATTATCATCCGGGCGACTGGATGACCTCAGGCTGTCATGCCCACGCCGCATGGTTGAAATACTACGGGAGCGTGAATAATGATGACGACATTGACATAATGAAATGTATTATAATACCCGCCAACCTGAATATACCTTGGGTGCAAATCGTAAAACTTGACCCCAATGATAAAACTAATGTGAATTATGACGAAGATATAATGAATGGTATAATTTATGAGGCTGCTTGCCCAGTAGACTTAGTCGTTACCGACCCGGATAACCTTGTTATAAGCAAGGATATAAACCAAATTCCAGGGGCGATGTACATAGACAAGGAATATGACGAGTATGGCAATAGTTCTCCATGCAATATGATCTGGATTCCTGATAGAAAGCCGGGGAACTACTCAATACAAGTAATCCCTTGGTCCACTGCAAACGATTCCGATACATTTACTCTTACAGCATCACCATCAGAAGATAAATGGGGATACACACCTATTACCATAGCGCAAAACGTTAGTATTTCTGACATCCCTGCGGAACCTTATACATTCGAATTTACGCAAAGAACGGCTACCAATATCTCCTATACCGGAGACGTTAACGGATATAATTCCGATACAATCAACCTCACTGCGGTCTTATCCACCGAAGACGGCAGCCTGCTATCCGACAAAACCGTTAACTTCGTGATTGGCAACCAATCAGTATCAGAAATGACCGATTCCAACGGTGTAGCTACTGCCTCCATTACGCTCAATCAAACCCCAAGTGATTTCTACTACGTTGAATACAGTTTTGATGGAAACAAAGACTATCTGCCTTACTATGATGCCCAACCATTTGTGATACCGCCAGTAGCCGATGCGAGCGGACTGTATACGGGCACCGAGGGATTCCCGATAACGCTGGATGGCAGCAGCACCTATGATCCTGAAGGCAGAGTCATAAGTTATGAATGGGATTTGGATAACGATGGTATATATGACGATGCCACCGGAAGAACACCTGCGTATACCTGGAACGATGATTATGCTGATTATATCAGCCTGAGAGTCACAGATGGTGTCGGTACGATAAGCACAGCCACGACAACCGTCACTGTAGCCAATGTACCTCCAACAGTCGATGCTGGTGCAGACATAAACAATGCAATTGCGGGGACAGCCGTCAACTTTAACAGCAGCTTCACCGATCCGGGTACGCTGGATACTCACACTATAGAGTGGAACTTCGGTGATGGCTCCCCAACTGTCAACGGCACGCTAACCCCGGCACATACATACACCTCAAGTGGGAACTACACAGTCACCTTAACCGTCACTGACGACGATGGCGGAGTTGGAACAGACACACTGACAATCAATATGATGCCTACTACTACAACGTACACCTTCTCCACAGGCGGGGGCATAAACAAGTGGTGTTCAGCCGGGCATGTTCATCTAATAGACTGGAATAACGGACATCCTCAAAGTCCGGCAGACCTTTCAGTATCTCCAACTTACGGTTTTGTTTCCGGCGGCAGCACCGAATATACCCAAGTCAGTGCGTCAGACAATGTGCAGTGGAGATCAAATATAGCGCATTGTCTAGGATGCTGTTTATTAGACAGAAATGTCGAGCTTTTCACATTCAAGATTAATGAAGCCCCTTCAACTATCACGGATATCCAGATCAAATGGGAAGGGCACGGCACCACAGGGGAAACTATTTACTATACCACCGAGAAGCTCTGGAAAACATCTAGTAACTCGTGGAATACACTTCATAACCAGAGAAATATAACAAGTGATACTACATGGACCGATAACATCAGCGCTAACTGTTCTGATTACATCGATGACACAGGAAACCTGAGCGTCCTTATTGCAGCCCAGAGAAGCGGTCTACCTAATAACTGCGGAATATGGACTGACTATATAGAGGTGACCGTCACTCACTAGCACAAAGAGACATAAAATAGAACGAATCGCAAGAGGGCCAGTTTTATAAAGGCAAACGGCCGCTAAAATATAGCTGTTGCTACTTTACTTTTTCCTTGCTATCCTAATCTCACGAAAGAGACAAAGAAGAAGCACAGAGAGAAGATTAAAGATGACCAAATCTAAACTCCCCATAAAAACTAAGATAGCCATATGGTGGATATTTGTCTTGGGGGTTCTAGTATTCATTATTCCTCTATTCGCCCTTGGCTATACTAATGAAGAGATGATTCTTACCCCACTATTACTACTGCAAAATCTGTGCATTGCTTTTTTATATTCTCTTTCTGGCATCTTTCTCATAATAAGAAAGACATGGGCTTGGAATGTTGCTATAGCAATACTTACTATAGAAGTATTCTCTTTATTCATTTACCTCCATGTCGAAATAAATTTAGATATGTTTGGAGGCCCTATTCTTTTCGCTGCTAATATCCTCTTGCTTATTCCTCTCATCCTTATAATCCTCGACCGGAAAAACTACCTTGAGATGGTACGCCAGCAGGAGTTAGAGAAGCACAAAGATGACTAAAGCTAATGTCCAAACCAAACCACCCCCCCACCCTCATGACCCTGCGCCCCCTAAGCACGATAAAGAGTCTGTTGATGAGTCGATATCGACTCAGACTTCCGATTTTGAAAATGATATAATCTGCAAATACAGCTATGACAAAATATCCGCGTCAATTAAGGATTGCCCTAGGCATCTTAGCCCTAATCGGAAGTCTCTTCCTGATTTTCCATTTGCATCATATAACACCCCCTCTAGACCAAGGACCTTCACGAAACATAGTTATGATATGGCAACTACCATATGGGCTACCGGGCTTAATCGTATTATGCATAGGGGCTTTCTTATTCTTCGGTGGTCTGCCAAAGAACGTGAGGTCTCTATCTATTGGTGTTTTCCTGAGTATCTGCAGTTTTGTACTTGCTGCCGCATTTCTTTCTAATGATTATCATGGATGGTGGTGGGATACAGCCTTTTTCACTTTTTTCTTTGGCATCGGTTCTGCACTTGTAGGAGGATTTTTTCTTGGCCACAATATTAAAGGTTTTCAAAGGGTTCCACGCTGGGTACCATTTCTAACATTGCCGTTATTTGCCGGGATAGCTTTTCTTCTTATGGCGCTTTCCCATGGGGGTTATCTTGACTACAGTAATCCAAATTACAATCCTTATCCTTATTATGTATCCTACGCTGGTGATTATCTCTTAAAGGCCCTTGCTATAGCAGCATTTCAGATCTTTACCATCGCTGGATTATATCTTAGCCTTAGCATCGGTTTCGCCACCCGCAAGAAAAAAGAAACTCCACTCTCCTAGTTTGTGATTTAAGTCATTCCGCAATACCCGTTGCATCGCTATCATTAGCTCGTATTCAAAGGAGCTATCTGCAATGAACAAAACTGTAGTTATAGACGAAAACCTGTGCACGGCCTGCGGTACCTGCGTCGAGATGTGCCCGAAAAAGATACTGTATATCGACGAAGTGGATAACGTCTGCAGGGTCACGGATGAGAGCAAGTGCGACAGGCTCGGCGGCTGCGAGCGCAAATGCACAGCAAAGGCGATAAAGATTTACAAATAGAACCCCTCTTCCCCCTATTGACCTCCTGTATGCCATACAGTTACCATATCAGATGCAATTTAGCCTTTGATCAATAATCTATTCAAAGATTCTAAATGGAGAGTTAAATGTCATCTTCCGATACCAACAATGACGCAGCTAAAGAGGATACCTCCAACGAGTTTTATTGCACAAGATGCGGCGTTAGATCCAGTATGCGCAAAGAGGTGGAGTGCATTTATACTGCTTCTATGTGTCATGAGCATTATTTCCAGGCATTTCCAAAAGATACGTATTGCGTCTGGTGCGGTATTAGCCCGGGTGCCAGAACTAATTGTACTAAAGGCGATAGCTTGTTCCCCGGACACACATTCGAATCATTACCTGAAGATACCTTCTGCACCAGATGCGGCATTAAACCCGGTACACAAACTATATGTGTAGGATTATGGAGATGCCATGATTTCACATTACAGCCTAAAGAGACTCACTGTAAAATATGCGGAATTAAACCAGATGCGCGAACGGAGTGCATCAGCCCAGATCGGATACACGACTTCGTTGGAATAACTCACAGTGGGCCACCTCGCTAACTTGAGTAAATAATAGCCCCTATTGACCTCCTGTGTGCATACAGTTACTATATCAGATGCATTTTAGCTTTTGACCGGCAACGGAGGAGATATATGACCAAACTCACACACCTTTTCTCGCCCATAAAGATCGGCAGCATGGAGCTCAAGAATCGCATAGTCATGACCTGCGCCAACGCCTCTGGCGGGGGCGGCGAGCACGTGCTGCAGTACTACGCCGAGCGAGCGCGGGGAGGGTGCGGGCTGCTCATAGTGGGCGGGATGTACACCTATGATACGGGACTAGCCAAGACCTTCTACGGGGGCCGGAAAGATGTCACGCCGGAGGAGGAGCAGGCCATACGCGAGTTCGCGCTCTACGGCGAGGAGCTGCTGCCGTTCCTTCAGAAATTCACCGATACGATGCACGAGGGCGGCGCAAAGGTCTGCGCCCAACTGCTGATGACATACGAGTGGAAACACGACTGGAAGAAGAACAAGAAGGGCGCCACCGAGCTGGTCAGCGCAACGGACGGGTACGAGCCGGCGCGGCTGGGCAAGGCGCGCGGCCTTAAAACGGAAGAGATAAAGCAGATCATCGGCGAGTACGGAGATGCCGCGCTCATCGCTAAGAAGGCCGGGTTCGACGCTATCGAGATACACGCGGGCATAGGCTATTTCTTAAATCAGTTCCTCTCGCCGCACACCAACAAGCGCACGGACGAGTACGGCGGGTCGCCTGAGAAGCGACAGCGCATGCTCATGGAGATCATCGCCGACTGCAAGAAGAAAGCCGGCGACGACTACCCCATAATCGTGCGCATATCGGCCGAGGATTTCATGGAGGGCGGCAACAAGCTCGAGGATACGAAACCGATCGCTGTCGAGCTGGAGAAGGCCGGCATCGCGGCCATCGACGTGGAGACGGGCTGGCACGAGTCGTCGACGCCGATGGTTCAGCAGTGGGTCAATCCGGGACAATATGTTTATCTGGCCGAGGAGATCAAGAAGGTGGTCAAGGTGCCCGTGATGACCGCCTACCGCATCTGGGACCCGAAGCACGCCGACCGCATCGTGAGCGAGGGCAAGGCCGACCTTGTTGGCATGGCGCGCGCGCTGGTCGCCGACCCCGATCTGCCCAACAAGGCGCTCAATGATCAAATCTACGATATCAACTACTGCATCGCCTGCTGCCGCTGTCTGGATACCGCTATCAGCCACGAGTGCCCCTCCTGCGCCGTGAACGCACGCGTCGGGCGCGAGGCCGTTTATCCCGCCAAGATGGCGCGGGTAGTGAAGAAGGTACTGGTCATCGGCGGAGGGCCTGCCGGAATGGAGGCGGCGCGGGTTGCGGCATCGCGCGGCCACACGGTGACGCTGTGCGACCGCAATCGCCAGCTGGGCGGGGCGCTGCTGCTGGCCCAGGTGCTGAACACGGAGCTGCCCAAGTTCTTAAGATACATGGCGCGACAGGTGAAAACGACGCCCATGGAGATCAGGCTCGAGAGGAACGTCGACGCGGACTACGTCGATAAGCAGAAGCCGGATGTGGTCATCGTTGCCACGGGCGGCGTGCCGCCCAAGGTCGAGATACCGGGAGCCAACCTTCCCAACGTGATCTCCAGCCACGATATCCTCGAGGCTATGGTGCGCGCACCAAAGAAGGGCGGTATTTTTAACAGGACAATGTGGATATTCGGCTCGCGGGCCCTGCGGCGCATGCAGAACCCGGAGCAGCTGCGCCAGGCGCTGAAGCTGCCCTTCCCCTTCAGAAAGAACGTCGTCATCATCGGCGGCGGCTTCTCGGGGTGCGAACTGGCCGATACGCTGGCCGAGCTGGGCAAGAAGGTGACGATATTAGAGAAATCCAAGCGGCTGGGCTACGACATAGGCATCACCACGCGCTGGGTGGCGCTCAAGCGGCTGGCGGACTTCAAGGTGCAGATGAAGAAGAACGCCAAGGTCGTCGAGATAACAAAGAAAGGCGTCAAGGCCACCGTCGAGGGCAAGGAGAAGTTCTACGAGGCCGGCACCGTTGTGCTGACCCTGCCGCTGGAGACGGATGATACGCTGGCAAGCCAGATCGAAGCCAAGGGCTACAAGGTGTACCGTGTGGGCGACTGCTCCGCCAGCGGCGGCCGCATCATGGAGGCAATAGCCGCCGGCTTCAAAGCCGGATACGAGATATAGACCCTCACCCCCTCTTTTAAAAAGAGGGGGTACTATCACACGACTTTACACAGCTGCGGCGCGCGAAATTGTTTGTATGTGCACGGCAGTTCGTCCGTGCACATACATTAAGGTTTACTAAGTGCTGTAATACATACCTTTAGCCGAGCATTCCAACGATACGGAGGTCGACTACTACAGCCCTATACCATGTAATGGGTAGAGGTTAGCTTCCCACAGAGGTGCAGGAGATGATTCTCCTGCCGGGGTGTTAGGGGTGTCCCCTATCTTTAAAAGTCCCCCAACGTATGGGGGATTTAGGGGGTTCGGTTATTGTTTACCCCTTTCAAGGGGGACAGCAGGGGGTTGACCATATTCCATCCGAATCATCCTTTTGCCTATTGCCTTTTATGATATAATTATGCGCGCATGGAGGTCGACCCGGCCGGGCTAAAAAATGAGACGCCCCGCTGAGAGTGATCTCCAGTTTTCATCTTGGAGGAAAGTGGTACAAGGAAATGGACAGGATCAAAGTAGGAGTTCTCGGCGCCACCGGCATGGTCGGACAGAATTATCTCCGGCTGCTGGAAAATCATCCCTGGTTCGAGGTCACATACATCGCGGCCTCCCCCAACTCGGCGGGAAAGACCTATGCCGAAGCGGTCAAGGGAAGATGGGTCATGGAGGATCCCATGCCCGAAGCGGTGAAGAAGGTCATCGTCGGCGATGCCAACTTGGTCGATTCGGCCAAGGGCAAGTGTCAGATGGTGTTCTCCGCCATCGAGGCAGATAAGGACACCATTAAAAAGCTCGAAGAAGAGTACGCCAAGAACGACTTCCCAGTGGTCTCCAACAACTCGGCGCACAGGGCGACCCCGGACGTGCCCATGATCATACCCGAGGTCAACTGGGAGCATACCGCCGTAATCAAGGCGCAGCGCAAGAACAGGGGCTGGAAAAAGGGCCTCATCGCCGTCAAGCCCAACTGCAGCTTGCAGAGCTACGTGACCCTGCTCCACGCCCTGCAGCAGGCGGGTTACCCCATCGAGAAGGCCATAATCAGCACCATGCAGGCGGTCTCAGGCGCCGGATTCCCGGGCGTTGCCTCACTGCTGATGATAGATAACGTGATACCTTACATCGGCGGCGAGGAGGAGAAGTCCGAGCAGGAGCCGCTCAAGATATTCGGCAAGATAGTCGACGGCAAGATCGTGCCCACCGACTCGATGAAAATATCGGCACACTGCAACCGCGTGCCCGTGCTCGACGGGCATACCGCCTGCGTCAGCGTAAAGTTCGCGGATAAGGTACCGTCCGTCAAGGACGTCTTGAACATCTTCAGCAAATACAGCAGCGAGCCCCAGAGGCTGAAGCTGCCCTCCGCCCCGATACCGGCTATCATCTGCCGCGAGGAGCAGGACCGGCCGCAGCCGCACTGGGACCGCGATGCTGGCCGGGGCATGGCTGTGAGCGTGGGGCGGGTGCGGCCATGCAACGTCTTCGACATCCGCTTTGTGGGGCTGTCTCACAACACGGTGCGGGGAGCTGCCGGCGGCGCCATCCTCATGGCCGAGCTGCTTAAAGCTCAGGGCTACTTCTAGCTCCAGCGATAATCGAAAGAGTACGACGGGGGACATCACTGTCCCCCGTTTTTTATATCTCCCTGTAGGGGCGAACTACTGTGTTCGCCCTCGTCATTAGCCCTCTTTTTGATAAAGAGATGGTAGCGACCCCGACTTTTTACAGCTGCGGCGCGCAAAATTGTTCGTATGTGCACGGCACTCCGTCCGTGCACATACACAAAGGTTCACTAAGTGCTGTAATACGTCCAGCCTTCTCAAGAAGCCTAGGTAGACACACTGCTCTATCGCCCTCTACCAACACAGAGGCAGAGGTTAGCTATCCGCAGAGATGCAGGAGAATCATCTCCTGCCGGGGGTTTGGGGGTGTCCCCCATCTTTTTTAAAATCCCCCAAGACTGGGGGATAGCAGGGGGTTGATTATTACTCATCATCCCTGCAAAATAGTACAGGGGAACTCTTATGACAAAACTTACTAACCTTTTTCAGCCGTTCCAGATAGGCAGCGTCGAGTTGAAGAACCGCCTCGTGATGCTGTCCATGGACACGGGCTATGGCGACGACGGATACGCCAGCAAGCGCGACCGCGATTACCTGGTAGCGCGGGCTAAAGGCGGCGCCGGGCTCATAATAACCGGCATGCTCATGCCCGGAAGCACCGGCGTGCCGCTGCCAGGACGCATATCGATACACGCTGACAGGTTCATCCCCGGCCTCAGGGAGGATGCCGACGCCGTGCACGCCGCGGGAGCCAAGATAGCGCCCCAGATCGGCCTGCAGTACTACTGGGCCCGCGCCGACGGAGAGAAGATCGAAGAGATCGGAGCGTCTGAGGTGGCCACGCGCAAGAACTCCAAACCGCGCGCCCTTACGATAGATGAGATACACCAGATAATCGACGAATATGCCGAGGGCGTCAGGCGCGCCCGCGATGCCGGCTTCGACGCCATCGAGCTGCACTGCGGCATCGGCTACCTGATAGCGCGCTTCCTGTCGCCGGCTACCAACAAACGTACCGACGAGTACGGCGGCAGCTTCGAGAACAGGATGCGTTTCCTGCTGGAGATACTAGGCTCGGCCAAGAAAAAGGCGGGGAATGATTTCCCGATAGTCTGCCGCTTCTCCGCCGACGAGTTCATGGAGGGGGGCAATAAGCTTGATGACGGCAAAAAGATAGCCGTGGCGATGGAGAGTGCGGGCGTGTCCTGCCTCAACGTGGGGGCCGGTTGGCACGAGTGCCGCACCCCATTGATATACATGTCCGTGCCGCGCGGCAGCTTCGTCTACCTGGCGGAGGAGATCAAGAAAGTCGTGAAGATACCGGTAATCGCCGCCTACCGCATCAACAATCCCATACTGGCCGACTCGATAATCGCTCAGGGCAAGGCCGACCTAGTAGGCATGGGGCGCGCGCTGCTGGCCGACCCGGAGCTGCCAAACAAGGCCATACAGGAGCGCTTCGACGATATCAGGCCGTGCATCGCCTGCAACTACTGCCTGGACCGCGTCATGCTCGGCGCGCCCATCGCCTGCGCCGTGAACCCGCGCATGGGCCGGGAGCACGAGGATCGACCTGAGCACGCTAAAAAGTCGAAGAAAGTATTCGTCATCGGCGGAGGCCCAGCCGGCATGGAGGCCGCCGTCGATGCGGCAAAGCTCGGACACGATGTGACCCTGTTCGATAAAGGCAATCGACTGGGCGGTAACCTTATCCCCGCCGCTGCGCCGTCGTACAAGTGGGAGATCAACAACCTCATCGCCTATTATGAAACACAGTTGAAGAAGAACAACGTGAAGGTAAAGCTCGACACGGAGGCCGATGAGAACACCATCGCCAAAGGAAAACCCGACGCCGTGATCGTAGCCGCGGGCGCCCAGCCCATAGTGCCGCCGGAGTGGAGACGGGACGTGCCAAACATCGTCACCGCTGTTCAGGTGCTCACAGGCGAGAAAAAAGCCGCGGGGGAGAAGGTTGTAGTCGTGGGCGGCGGCCTGGTGGGCTGCGAGGTAGCGGAGTACCTGGCGGAGCGGGGCAAGAAGGTAACCATCATCGAGATGCTGGACCGCATGGGAAACGATATCGGCATGACTATAAGGTGGATAATCATGCAGCGGCTGCACAACGCCGGCGTGAAATGGGTCACCGGCGCCAAGGTGGAGCAGATCACCGAGAGCAGGGTGCGCGCCAACAAGAAATGCACGACGATATTCTTCGATGCCGACACCGTTGTGCTGGCCATGGGCATGAAGCCGCGCGCAGAGCTGGCCGAAAAGCTGAAACAGAAGTTCGGCGGCAACATCGACATCAAGTGTATCGGCGACTGCGTGGAGGCCGGCAAGATAGCGCAGGCCACCGAGGGCGGCTTCCTCGCCGCTCAGGAATTATAAATCCCATGACGTAAAAAGTGGTGCAGGAGAAATTCTCCTGCCAGGGGTTTGGGGGTGTCCCCCAATTCCAAAGTCCCCCAACGTATGGGGGACTACCAGGGGGTTCGGTTATTGTTTACCCCTTTCAAGGGGGACAGCAGGGGGTTGACCATTGAGTGAAGAACAAGAGAAACCTAAACGCTGGTATAAGAATAAGCAATGGCTGACTATAGACGCGTTGGTATTTTTAATTTGTTTAATATCTTCTGCTTGGGCTATGACTAGAGGAGTAGAAAGTCCCTCAACGGAGTATTACTACGGTGTCTTCAAACATAACGTGCAGAATGCAGTACAGGATTATCAAGACAAGAATGAAGGTAATTTACCCACTGTTAACGGAACTGTAACCGTAAACGGTTCACTATGCTACATCATCGATATCTGTGCTCTCTTAGTTTCAGAAGGCGGAGAACTGAATCAAATTACCGATAACTGTGCCAGCATCAATGGTGCAAATAATGACAACTGCGACGCCGGCTGTGAAGGATGTACAGACTATTCCCATTATATCTGGATAGTCAATGAATCTGGACACGTTTACTCTACCTGTGTAGGTTCCAATTGCAGCACCTATAACAAGAGCGGATACCAAGACGTATGGCCATGATAATCGATTTACACACTCATACTTATCCTCTCTCCTATGACAGCGACCTGTCCGCAGACGACCTTATCATCGCAGCCAGGAGCGCCGGGCTAGACGGCATCTGCCTCACCGAGCACGACGCCTTCTGGAGCGAGGCCGAGGTCGAGGCGCTGCGAAACAAGCACCAGTTTCCCGTCTTCGCCGGCGCCGAGCTTAACACCGAGGAGGAGCACCTCATAGTTTTCGGCCTCAAGCAATGGCTTATAGGCATGAGCCACGCCGATTTTGTCATTGAGAAAGTAAATGAGTTCAAAGGCGCGGTGATCATAGCACACCCGTTCCGTCGCAAGATATTGAGGGGCAGCGACGACCCGGACGACGAGCGCTTCAATCGCGAGCTGGATAACGCTTGCAAGAATCCGCTATTTTCGAAAGTCGACGCCCTCGAAGTGCAGAACGCACACGGTAACGAGCGCGATAATGGCTTCTCGGCTGAGCTGGCGCGTCGCCTCAAGCAGCATACGACAGGAGGAACCGACGCGCACGAGGCCGCCGACATAGGTCATGCGGCCACGTACTTCGAGCGGGAGATCAAAAGCCTCGACGAGCTCATCATCGAATTGAAATCCGGAAGGTTCCGCGCTCTTTCGCCTCAGGAGATCGCCCAAAAGCTGAAGCCAAGCAAGGCCAAGCGGAAAAGCGAGGAGTGGAAGGAAAAGTTCGAGAAGATGCGGCAGTCCGGGCTATACACAGAGTTCGGCGACTAGCAGGTCCAGCGCCAGGTCGCCCTTCCAGATGCCCTGCTTGATGGAGATGTCGGTCTCAAGGATCTTGCGGTAGATCTGCTCCAGGCGTTCCATGGAATAGTTGCGGCTCTGCTCCAGCGCCTTGTTCAGCACGAAATCGTTGTTTATCCCCATGCGGTCCCTGATCTCGTTGCGATTGCACTTCAGATTGATGAGCTCCTTCACTTCCACCAGCAACCGCACCTGCCTTGTTATCATGAAAAGTATGTATGGAGCGGCGGCGCCTTCGTCCAGCATCTGCTGCAGGAGCGGAACCGCGGTCGCCGAGCGTCCCTCGATCAGTGCGTCGACCATGGTGAAGATATTGGCCTCGCGGGCGTAGCTCACCACTTCCTTAACATCCTTCTCCTCGATGCGCTTGCCGCCGGTGAAAAGGATCAGCTTATCGATCTCGCTGGCCAGCACCCACAGGTTGTCCCCGGCGTAAGCCGCCAGTAGCTTCACCGCCTCGGGCGCTATGCTCCCGCCACCGCCCTTTACCCTGTTGCGTATCCACTCGCTCAGCGAATTCCCCTTCAATTCAGAGAACTGCCGCACCTGCGCCGACGGCGCAAGCTGTTTTAACAGCAGGTTACCTTTCTTTACATCGCCGTCGATAAAAACGAGCACCGTGGTCGGCGGCACGTCGGAGAGCTTCTGTTGCAATTCGCCCCACTCGGCCCGCCAGCCCTTCTTGGGCATGACCTTTTCCTGCTCCTCCTCCGCGCCGTCCGATCCCTTCGTCGTCTTAGCACCTTTCTCAAACCGCGAAAGAAGCCCATCGACGATGACGAGACGGTGCGTGCCAAGAAACGGCATCGCCTTACAGGCATCAAGCAGCTGTCCCGGAGCGACCTGCTTGCCGTCGAACTCATTAGTGTTCGTTGCCAGCGCCTCACGATCGCCCAGGCCGTTCTTAATGTAATTCAGCTCTTCGTGCAGGGAGAACTCATCGTGGCCATAGAGAACGTATATCACGACCCTATTCTACCCCATCACCGATGGTGCGGCTAGACCTGAACGGCAAATGTGGTATCATAGTCACATAAATCGAGACACGATGGAGAGATCTCCTTCCTGTACTGTAAAGACCGGCGAAACCGTGAGCTCGGGCCCTCACACCAGCCCTCTCCCCTGCGGAGAGAGAGGTTAGCTAAAGAAAGAGGTGCAGGAGAGTTTTCTCCTGCCAGGGGTTTGGGGGTGTCCCCTATTTTTCAAAGCCCCCCAAACGTATGGGGGACTAACAGGGGGTTCGGTTGTTGTTTCCCCCTTTCAAGGGGGATTTCAGGGGGTATCCCCTAATTCTTGAAACCACAATATATGGTGGACTCATAGAGGGTTGACCACTAATTATAGGAGTTTCTAAATGGAAATCGGCATAATAGGTCTGGGAAAAAGCGGCAAGACTACAGTCTTTAACGCCCTCACAAAAGGAAAGGCCAACACCGGCACCTACGGCGCCGGCCCCAACGTCGGCATCGCCAAGGTAACCGACCAGCGCCTCGAAGAGCTGGACAAGATGTACAAACCCAAGAAAAAGACGCCCGCCGAGGTGAAATATACCGATATGGCCGTGCCGATGAAGGGCGAGCTCAGGGGAGAGCTGTTGACACAGATGAGCCAGACCGAGGGCATGCTGCATGTGGTGCGCGCCTTCAAGAACGAGAATGTGCCGCACCCCAGCGAGAGCATAGACCCGGATCGTGACGTTAAAACGATGGAGCTGGAGCTGACCTTCTCCGACCTCTCCATAATCGAGAAGAGGCTGAAGAAAATATCGGAAACGTTCAGGGGGGCCAAGCCGCAGGAGCGCGAGGGATACACAAAAGAGCAGGCGCTGCTGGGAAGGATCAAGATCGCGTTGGAGAAAGAGACCCCTATCAGGGAGATGGAGTTCACCGAGGCCGAGCAGAAGGACATAGCCGGCTACAGGTTCCTCAGCGCCAAGCCCATGCTCATCGTGTTCAATATAGGCGAGGAAATGCTGCCTCAGGCCGAGGCGCTGGAGAAGGAATGGCGAGCGAAGTATAAGCGACCGAACATCGACGTTGCCGCCATCTGCGGCGAGATAGAGATGGAGCTGGTGCAACTCAGCGACGAAGAGGCCGCGGTCTTCCGCAGCGACATGGGCATCACCGAAGCGGCGCTGAACCGCGTCGTCAGACTTTCATATCACCTGCTGGGCATGATATCCTTCTTCACCGTGGGCCCGGACGAGGTCAAGGCCTGGACGATACGCAACAATACTCCCGCGGTGCAGGCGGCAGGCAAGATCCACTCTGACATCGAGCGCGGCTTTATAAGAGCTGAGATCATTAACTACGACGACCTGATAAAATGCGGAAATATGGTCGAGGGCAAGAAACAGGGAGTACTACGCTCCGAGGGCAAAACCCATATCGTCAAGGACGGGGAAATCATCAACTTCTTCTTCAACGTGTAAGTCACGAACTCCCCCCACTCCCCTGCGGAGGGAGTGGTTAGCCAAAAAGAGTGGAACAGGAGAGAAATCTCTCCTGTCAGGGTTCTAGGGGTGCCCCCTAACTCTCAAGTCCCACAACGTATGGGGGATATAGGTGGTTTGGATAATCTATCACCCGCCTCATCGACACATAGAGGTGCAGAAGGATTCTCCTGCCGAGGACATTGGGGATATCCCCCAAAATAAAAATCCCCCAAGTATGGGGGATTAAGGGGGCTGTATAATTATTCTCTCAAAATTTCAACCGATTAAACCAGCTTCACGTTATTGAAACACACGTTGGATATTGTTATAATGTTGCGGCTGGATACACGGGGTGTGGCGCAGTTCGGCTTAGCGCGCTTGCATGGGGTGCAAGAGGCCGGTGGTTCAAATCCACTCACCCCGACCAGCTTCAAACAGATTACTACGGCACTATATCCATAGTGGTCAAGTAATCGAGGAATCCAACGAACCCTTCTATCTGGCCCATCAGCTTGCTCATGTTCCCCTCAACCTTGACCTTAGGGAAGGCCGACATTATGTCAATTTTCCCCTGACACAAGTCGACAACCAACTGATGGGGAGCAGTGACCTTAGCGTCATACCTCATCTTGTCGAAGGGCATAGTTCTCATTTCACTGGGGGCTGGCTGTATATCATAGATAATATTAATGAACCTTCCGCCCTGTAGATTCATAGCCATCTGGCGATCCTGGTTCCCGGGTGCATCCAAGGTCAGTATCACCAGCCTGAAAGTCAGCCCTCGCAGCTTCTGTTTACACAGCGGATCAAGGTCCTGTCTTCTAAGGAACTCTTCCCTCATTTCAGGAGCAAATAAACTTATCGTCATACCTAACCCCCTTCGCCTTAAGAAATATACTCGATCACGAAAATATGCTCCATCATTTTATTGATGTTCCCCTCGATTTTAACCATTGGGAAGGTAGAAATCAATTCTCTCTTGCCCGTGCAAAGATCGACAAACACCTGATGCGGCGTCGTCCCGCATACATATAACTGTCTACTGTTCTATATCCATCGTGCTGAGCAGATCGATAAACCCGATAAATCCCGCCGCTTGAGCCATCAGTTTACCAATATCCCCCTCGATTTTCACAAGCTGTATCGCCGTTATCAAATCTACCCTGCCGTTGATCAAATCAACCAGTGTCTTCTGCGGAGCCTGCACACGAAAATCATATGCAGCATGATCGAATGACGCAGACCTTAAATCGCTGGGAGCAGGCTTGACCGAGACCCCTATACTGGCGAACCTGCCATGATCCAATTCGATAGCAAGCTGCCTGTCTTCGTTCCCCGGACAGTCCAGCCCTACAAAGAGAATCTTCAGGTTAAGCCCCTTAAGCTTCGCCTGAAAAGAAGGGTCAATATCCTGCCTTCTCATGCACTCGTCCGCTAATGCCTGCGTCCCCAGTTTAAATCCCATCATTACCACCTTTGGTCACCATTGTATATAAAGGATATTAGTGAATCAATACTATATTTCTAATTTAAGAAGTATTGCCTTTTTTTTATCTCATCTACAACGAAAAGGCAAGCCGTTCAACAACACCGATAATAATTAAGCTCAGCTTACAATCCTGACGACTCTAAAATTTAACGTGCCGGCAGGAGCGATAACCTCAATCACATCGCCCTGCTTGTGCTCCAGTAATGCCTTACCTATAGGTGAAGAAATGGAGAGTTTCCCCTTTAACGGGTTGGCTTCATTGGGATGAACCAGTTTATAGCTCATTTCCTCGCTGTCAGACAATCCTTGAATTGTAACCGTAGTACCTATTGACACCACACGGTCGCTGGGACGCTCTTCACTCACAACCGTTGTCTTCAATACTTGCTCCAACTGTCTGATCCGGGACTCAACCATGCCCTGGCGCTCCCGGGCCGCCTCTAAAGGAGCGTTCTCGCGAAAATCCTTATCGGCAGCAGCTTTACGAATGTCCTCTGAAAGCTTGGGGCGCTCCTGTTTCAACACAGTCAGTTCCGTCTCGAGTTCCTTACGTCCTGCCTCTGTCATGATGGTAGTCGAGGGTTTCCCCTTGGTTGAAGCTGTACGTGTTGAAGTAAGTTTTTTCACGCGCAGATGGACGGAAAGGTTTGTACTGGTTAATCCCTCCTTTTTGGCATAGACCAAAAAAGCCTTGACCGCAGCTGTGACCTTCGACACATCTGTAGTAGCGCTGTTTATACTCTCCGCGTAATTCGCTACCTCCAGTGCGGAGAGCTCCGTCATGGGGCGGGACTTCCCACCCCACGTGACGAATTTATTCAACTCCTGCCTAAATTCACCTTTCTGATCTGTAGGGAGGCTGGCAAGAAAACCTGCTGCAGCCTCGGATAAACTCTTTTCTTGACTCATAATTACATCTTTCTGCAATCCGTTTTGACGACCTTTTTCATGAAGGAATTCATGACCCCGCCTAAAATAGCCAGATCCTCGGTGGGAAGATAATGAGGAGCAGATTCATCAAACAGGACATTTATTGAAGGAGGGATTTCATCCTCACCAATGTTAAAGATACACGCTATAGGTAACCTGGGCAAAGATTTAAACCGGAAAGCCGCGTCGCCTGCGCATTCCATCGGCTGCCCGCCAAGTGCATTTGCCGATACCCTGAAACATTCTATATTGCTGTCAAAGCACTCTAGCATCGGACGTGATACCAGATTAATGAACTTCTGTTCAAACAGCTTGGCTCCAGGGAGCTGACGATAGTTGATCCAGGTACCGGATATGGCCATGCCATCGGCATGCGTCAAATAGTGCATAAGAAGCACTTCGAGCATCCTGGGGGCCCGGACGACAGATTCAGCCTCCGCTGTTTCGCACCCGGGTAACTGTACCGTATAAGTATGGTTAAACAGAGGAATTATGAACTTATTCTCCTTGTACTCAACACCGCTCGCTGACGCCGCGGTTCGCGGATCGACCTGCGTCATGGATTCCACCGCCTTTTTATATGCGTCATCGAGACCCATTGCTGAATACCGGAAGCGACATTTCCAAGATTTAATTATAATAGCACTGAATGGCTATAGCCACAAGCCTGCCGCATTTTATTTTTTACTATATTCTGCTATAGTTATATTGTTGTAACATAATAAAAAGGAACCTATTTGAACGTTAACCCAAACAAAGGAATCAGTCCAACCTTCTTGAAGAAAAGCATCCTCTACCTGGTTGTTATTGCTACACTGGTAGCACTCTTCTTTGCCTTCAGACCGCCATCAGAAGAAGTTGAACAGATGACGATGTCCGAATTGATACAGAAGGCAAAAGATGGTCAAATAATTGAGGGTGACGAGGTTGTCGGCAACAGCTTAATAGAGAGCATCGAGCAGTCCGGCGATAAACTTACCATCGAGCTGGCGAACGGCGATAAGGCAGAGGCCTATATGTTATCGGATAGCGTGCAGGCATTTGACCTGTTCGACCCGTACGGCATAGATTACAAATATTCCACCTCCAGCGGTTTCGACTGGACCAGCCTGCTTCTTTTTACAGTCCTGCCTTTAATACTATTCATAGGTTTCATATGGTTCATTTTCAGGGGCGCGCGGGGTGTGGGGAATCAGGCGATGAACTTCGGCCGCAGCAAGGCGCGCCTTTTCACCGGTACAAAATCTAACATTACCTTCAACGATGTCGCCGGCGTCGATGAGGCCAAACAGGAATTACAAGAGGTGGTGGAATTCCTCAAAAGCCCTAAGAAGTTTTCTTCGCTCGGCGCGCGCATACCCAGGGGTGTGCTTCTCGTAGGCGCTCCCGGCACAGGAAAGACCCTGCTCAGTCGCGCTGTAGCAGGCGAGGCCGGCGTGCCCTTCTTTTCGATGAGCGGCAGCGAGTTTGTAGAGATGTTCGTGGGCGTCGGTGCGTCACGCGTGCGCGATTTGTTCGAACAGGCAAAACGCAACAGCCCGTGCATAATATTTATCGATGAGATTGATGCCGTGGGACGTCAGCGCGGCGCAGGCTTCGGCGGTGGCCACGATGAGCGTGAGCAAACTTTAAACCAGATTCTGGTTGAGATGGATGGCTTCGACACTTCCACTAACGTGATTGTGTTAGCCGCTACTAACCGTCCCGATATTCTGGACCCGGCACTGCTGCGCCCCGGACGCTTCGATCGCCAGGTAGTCCTGGACCTCCCGGATATCAAAGGCCGTAAGGGCATACTTAAGGTACACGCCAAGGACATACCGCTGGAGGATGGTGTCGACCTGGAGGTTATCGCCAAGCAGACGCCGGGATTCTCCGGCGCCGATCTGGCCAACCTCATGAACGAGGCCGCCATCCTGGCCGCCCGGCGCGAAAAGAAAAAGATCGGCCTTGCCGAGCTTGAGGAATCAGTTGACAAGGTTTTTGCCGGTCCACAGCGAAAGAGCAGGGTCATCAGCCCCAAGGAGAAAGAGATCACAGCATATCATGAAGCGGGACACGCCGTGGTGGCGCATTCACTGCCCAACGCTGATCCGGTGCATAAAATATCGATAATCGCCCGCGGCATGATGGGAGGATATACCCGCCTGCTTCCCACTGAGGACCGTCATATGTGGACCTATGCCCAATTCAACGATACCCTTGCCACTATGTTAGGCGGGCACACCGCTGAAAATCTCACCTTCGGCGAAGTCTCAACAGGCGCAAGCAGCGACCTCCAGCAGGTCGCCCGTATTTCCAGACGCATGGTCACAGACTACGGCATGAGCGAGAAGCTGGGCCCGCGCACCTTCGGGAAGCGGGGAGAACTCATATTCCTTGGGCGTGAAGTAACTGAGGAGCAGAAGGACTATAGCGAGAAAACCGCCGAGGAGATAGATGCCGAAGTACACAACATCGTGCAGCGCGCGCAAAGCGTCGCCATAGAGGTGCTCACCAACAACAAAGAGAAGCTGGTAAAACTGGCGGAGGCGCTGATCACCAGCGAGACCATCGAGGGAGACGCGCTGGAAGCCATCCTCGGCAAACGCGAGAACAGTGCTGCCGCCAATCCGGCTTCTTAACTTCGGGCGATTTAATTGCTGCTATGATTGAACTCACTAAAAAAGCCCTTGACCCCTTTGCTGTTATAGAGAGCGTCAGAGGCAACCCCGCCAACGGCGCGGTGGTCAGTTTCATCGGCTCCCTTCGCGACCTCTCCGCCGATGGGAAACCGCTTCGACACGCGGAAATCGAGCTGGAAGCGGATGCTGTCAGAGTACGCCTCAATGAGCTCAGCGAGGAAATCGGCTTGAAATGGAACCTGTCGCAGGTATCGATCTCCCATCGCTACGGCCGCATAGGCGTAGGAGAATTGATTCTGGTTGTAGCTATATCTGCGAAACAACGCAAGGCGGCTTTCGAGGCCTGCCAGTACACTATCGATCGTGTGAAAGAACTACACAGGCTTATAGAAATCGTCTAAGACAGGATGCCTTCCTCTTTCAAACCGGCTATCTCATCTTTCGACATCCCAAGGATATCTCCAAGGACATAATCCGTGTGTTCCCCCAGCAGCGGGCCGCAGTGCTTGACCTTAGCCGGCGTCGCCGAAAATTTCCACGGCGGTCCCAGCGCGACACGTTTGCCGACATTGGGATGAACGACATCTACCGACACCTTCCGCTCCTTAAGATGAGGGTCACTGTACAACTCCACACCCTGCAGAGCGGCGACGGCGGCGACTCCGGCTTTTTGCAGCAGCTCCATCGCCTCGTAGTGCGTATAGTTGACCGTCCACTCGCCGATCAGTTTGTCGAGCTCGTCCTGGTTTAGCCACCTGCTATTAGCATCGGAGAATCTCTCTTCCTTAATCCACGACGGGTTACCCAACGCCGCGCAGAACGCTGCCCACTCATTTTCGGTAGCGATGACAATGGAAACCCAGCGATCGTTCTTGCACGGGTAGACGTTGTGCGGAGCCAGGGACTCATCGCGGTTGCCCTTGCGCACGGCCACCCGCCCGTTCATCATGTAATCGATGATAGCATCGCTGATATTGATGGCAACAGTCTCAGTAGAAGAAAGGTCTATATATTGTCCCTCGCCGGTGCGCGCCCTGTGATAGAGGGCAACAAGTATGGCAAACGCGCTTGTGGATGCGCTCCTCAGGTCGCTCGATCCCATGAGCGGCACCGGACGCTTGTCGGGGTAACCAGTGAGATGCGCGGCGCCGCCAAGCGCGGCGAACGTCGGCGCGAAGCCGGCGTAGCCGCTCTCCGGCCCCTCGGAGCCGAGCGCCGACGACGACAGCATAACGATATCGGGTTTGACTTTCTTAAGCACATCGTATCCCAGCCCCAGCTTGTCCATGACACCGGGGCGATAGTTCTCCGCCACCACATCGCTCACCGCGACTAGTTTCTTTGCTATATCGATCGCCTTGGGCTTGGTGAGATCGAGCGCCAGCGACATCTTATTGAGATTAAGATCGTTGAACACAGGCGAGTTGTTCAGATGCTTCGTTGAAAGGCCCAGCGTAAGCGAGCGTATCCTGGCGTGATCGGGACGGTGGCTGCTTTCGATCTTGATGACCTCCGCGCCGAGGAAGGCCAGAAGCTCAGTAGCATAAGGACCGGCCCAGGCCCATGTGAAATCGGCGATGCGCACCCCTTCCAGCGGGAGACGCGGAGACTTCACTTCACTCATAGCTAGATAACCCCTGCCTCTCTCAAACGCACTATGTCCTCCTTGCTGTAGCCAAGTCGATCGACAAATATCTCCTCGTTGTGCTCGCCGAGCATAGGCGCGGGATGATGAAATCGATGCGGCGTTTCGGAAAAATGATACGGCGCGGTGGGACACTTGACCTTGCCCATCACGGGATGTTCGACATCGCCGAAGAACCCGCGCGCCTCAAGCTGCTTTGAAGCAGCCAGGTCGGCAACCGTGGTCACCATGCCTATGGGACAGTTCAGCTTCTGGCAGCGGTGATATAACTCATCCTTGGTATAATCTTTAATCCAATCGGCAATGTGCTCGTTTATCTCCTGCGCATGCTTGTACTTGCCAAGCTCACCCTGAAAGTGTTCTTCCTGCGCCCAGTCCGGATTGCCCAGCAGCTTCAGCAACCCCTCCCAGTGATGGTCCCCACCCAGCGTTATCAGCACATAGCCGTCCTTGCAGCGCTGCAGCCCGCCCATCATCTGCTGCATGAACACGGTGCTGAACTTGGTCTCCCCCTCGTTGCCGTACATGCCGATCTCCACGCGCTCCAGCGCCATCAGCGCCTCCTGCTTGGAGATATCGATGTGCTGACCTTCGCCAGAGAGTAAACGACCGTATAGCGCGGCCATAGTTGCCGTGGCGGCGCACAGCCCGGCATCGAAATCGCCGAGGAAGCCGGGGCCTTTTACCGGAACCGGCGTCTCCTTCGGCAGAATCGACGAGAGCACCCTGGCCACGCCGCTGCCATGATAAGTGTTCAGATGATACGCCTTGTAATCGCGATACGGTCCGCTCTGCCCGAACGGCGTGATCGATGTCATGATGAGGTGCGGATTGATCTTACTGAGGCTTTCGTAATCAAACCCGCGCCCCTTCATCGATAACGGAGGATTATCTTCGATAAGAACATCGCAATCCGCGACGAGACGTAGAAATATTTCGCGTCCGGTAGCCATATCCGGATCGAGAGTGATGCCGAGCTTGCTGGTGTTGAGAAATAAGAAGAAACCGCTGCGCTCAAGACCGGGAATATCGTCGAGGAAAGGCTCCCGCCTCCTGGCGGAATCGCCCACCAGCGGCGGCTCGATCTTTATCACCTCGGCTCCAAGATCGGCAAGGAGTTTGGTGCAATAGGGGCCGGAAACGAATTGGGCGTACTCCAGAACCTTAAGCCCACCGAGGGCGGTTTTAATCATTTTATATTTCTTCCGTTCAAAATAAAACCCGAATTGGTTCGATTCCCGACATATCATATTACAGCAGCGTATTAAGAGGCAAGCAATCGAGTCTGTCTCAAAAGAGGTGCCCTTCCGCGGAAGGATTAGGGGTGTCCCCGTAGGGGCTTGATTAATCAAGCCCCTACCCGGTGACCAATGTATGGGGGGATAAAGGGGGTTGATTCAATCTTATGAGATCGCAATAATCAGCTTGGCTAGTATCCAGCCGATTACACCGCACAGAGGCCATGTTACAACCCAGGCAACAACGATGTTCCTCGCAATCCCCCAGCGCACTGCAGATAAACGTCTGGTAGACCCAACCCCCATAATAGATGCACTAATACAATGGGTAGTGCTCACGGGGATACCAAACGCTGATGCAGCCTCGATTACTGAAGCTGCTGCCGTCTCAGCAGCGAAGCCGTGCACCGGTCTGAGCGCTGTTATGCGCATGCCAAGTGTCCTGATAACCCGCCAGCCGCCCAGCGCCGTACCAACAGATATAGCTACAGCACTGAGAGCCATAATCCACAAGGGAACACTAAACTCTTCCGTGCCTCTGTAGAGCATAAATGTTACCGCCATGATACCGATAGGCATCTGGCCATCATTTTTACCATGAGCATAGGCCATAAAACCGGCGGATAGTATCTGCAATCTTGAAAACATCCCTTCAACCTTCAGGGGTGCTTTCCTGCGCAATAACCATAGTAATATCACCATTAATATAAACCCTCCGGAAAATCCAAGCGCCGGAGCTATAGCTACCGAAGATAGAATTTTAGCAAGCTTATCCCACACAATTGAAACGCTTCCAGCGCTGGCGAAACCCGCACCGACAAGGCCGGCGATAAGGGCATGGTGTGCGCTCACCGGTATACCGATGCGCAGCGTGATAAATTCCCACAGGATTGCCACTATCAAAGCAGAGACTATAACCTCAAAAGTAATAAACTCTGCAGAGACTATGCCCTTACCGATGGTGTTAGCTACAGCAAGACCGGTAGCGGCACCAGCAAAGTTGAGGATAGCCGCCATGGCTATGGCTTTGACCGGGGAAAGTACCTTTGTACCGATTACGGTGGCGATGGCATTAGCGGCGTCATGCGCGCCGTTTACAACGGCAAAACCAACAGAGAGGATTACTATGATAATGAACCAGGCAATATCAGGCACGTTTTATCTTTTCTTTAAGGTCAAACTCAGGTACGTTTTATCATAATGCCTTCGAGGACATTAGCGATATCCTCACAGCGATCGGTGGCGGCCTCCATGTAATGGTATATCTCCCGCCACTTGATCACGTCGGCAATCTCTATCTTCTCATGGAAAAGTTCCGCCAGACCCGCACGGAATATGGCATCGGCCTCGTTTTCCAGCCTGTTTATCTCTATGCAATGCTCGGGCAGCTTGCTCAGTTCTTTCCGATTTCGTATAAGGGGCACAGCCGCGCTGATCTCGTTGCTTATCTTGACCAGGATAGACGCAAACTCGTAAACCCGCTTCGTGGGATGCACAACCTCATATAACGCCATACACGCAGCCGCATCCTCTATGCAGTCTTCTACATCGTCCAGATGTTCAGTCAGATGAGATATGTCTTCACGATCTATAGGGGTAATGAACGTAGAGTTCAGCAATTCTACGATGCGATGCGTAATCTCATCTCCCTGGTGTTCTAGCTCCTTGATTTGACGCGCCTTGGCAGGCACATCGTCCCATTTTTCTATCATTTCGGCGAAGCAGTTGGCCGTCTTAACAACATTGCGGGCGCTCTCTTCGAACAGATCAAAGAATTTTCCTTCCTTAGGTACGAAGGAGATTCTCGGTATTAAAGAAAATTTCAAGAGTTACCTCCTTATACTATATAATTTAACCAGAAATCAATAAGATTGTCAAACAAAAAGACGGCTCTCTCTATGCCTATTTTATATCTATTTCTGATATAATATGAGCCTCAATTATGCGTGACGGATTTGAAATAATAGACCATACAGCCGATGTGGCTATCGCTGCCTACGGTGACGATATGAAGATGGCCTTCGCCAATGCGGCGCTGGGCATGTTCAGCATCGTGACCGACATCGATAAGGTCAACGAAACAGTGACGCGTGACGTAGAAGTGACTGCTGAAGACATGAAAGACCTTCTAGTCTCCTGGCTCAATGAGTTACTATTTATATGTGAAGTTGAAATGATTTTATTCAAACGATTCGATATAGCCGAATTAAGCGAGACCAGAATGCTCGCCAGATGCTACGGCGAAAAGATCGATGCGAAACGGCACAAGATAAAAGCTGAGATAAAGGCCGCGACTTACCATATGCTGAAGATAGAAGAGGGGAATGGTGTCAGGGTTCAGATCTTATTCGATATTTAGAGAACTTTTATATCCATGTCGATTATAAAAATAAGTGCAGGAGAGTTTCTCCTGCCAGGGGTTTTGGGGGTGTCCCCCAACCTTCTCCTCCCCCAAGAGTGGGGGATAAAGGGGGTTGATCCTCTCCCGTCAGAACTTATTAAGAGGCTCGATTATGTCAGGGACAAGAAGACTGATCCAGAAAGATAAATACCGCTGGGAAATACCCCAGGACTACAAACCCAGGATGAATGTGCCGGGGATCCTCTATGCCGACGATGAGATGCTGGCGCATATCAAAGAGGATGAGGCCATTGAGCAGGTGGCCAATGTAGCTACCCTGCCCGGCATCGTTTCATTATCCCTAGCCATGCCTGATATTCACTGGGGCTACGGCTTCCCCATCGGAGGAGTGGCAGCCACCAGAGTGAAAGATGGCGTCATCTCGCCCGGCGGCGTTGGCTTCGATATCAACTGCGGCGTCAGGTTACTCCGAACCAATCTGACCGAGGATGAAGTCCATCCCAAAATCGATAAACTGGTGGACGCGCTGTATCACAATGTGCCTTCCGGCGTCGGTTCCGAAGGCAAGCTGCGTTTGAAGCCAAATGAGGTCGAAGATGTACTGCGCAAAGGCGCCCGA
Organism: Dehalococcoidia bacterium; assembly: GCA_041653935.1. Classification (GTDB taxonomy): domain Bacteria; phylum Chloroflexota; class Dehalococcoidia; order E44-bin15; family E44-bin15; genus JAYEHL01. The sequence continues at coordinate 867,061 of JBAZEO010000001.1, forward strand.
TGGGCTGTCGAGAAGGGATACGGCGAAAGAGAAGATTTAGAAGTCACCGAGGAGCATGGCTGCATGAGCGGCGCCGATCCAGAAAGGGTAAGCGCCAGGGCCAAGCAACGCGGTGCGCCTCAGCTCGGCACATTGGGATCGGGTAATCATTTTATCGAGGTACAGGTCGTCGATGAAATATACGAGGCGGAGATTGCTCGCGCCATGGGCATCATGCACGTAGGGCAAGTCTTCCTGCTGATTCACACAGGTTCACGCGGCCTGGGATACCAGGTTTGCGATGATTATGTCAAGGGTATGGGCTCAGCCGTACGGAAATATGGCATCGAACTGCCCGACCGCCAGCTGGCCTGCGCACCTGTTACTTCACCGGAAGGGAAGGATTACTATGCCGCCATGGCCTGTGCCGCCAACTACGCCTGGACCAACCGTCAGTGCATCACCCACTGGGCGCGCGAATCCTTTATCCAAGCGCTGAAGAAGAGCCCCGTCGACCTCGGCATGGAGATGGTCTACGACGTCGCCCACAACATAGCGAAGATGGAAAAACACCTCGTGGATGGCAAAAAAATAGACGTGTGTGTACACCGCAAAGGGGCGACACGATCGCTGCCGGCGGGACACCCCGATGTACCGAGCATATATTCCAAAATTGGACAGCCCGTGCTCATACCCGGAGATATGGGCCGATACTCATATGTCCTCGTCGGCACCGAGCGTGCGATGTCGGAGACCTTCGGGTCAACCTGCCACGGCGCGGGGAGATTACAGAGCCGCACCGCAGCCAAGAAGGGAGTGCGCGGCTCCGACGTAGCCCATAAGCTGGAGGCCAAGGGCATCAAGATCAGAACCGCCAGCTTGTCCTCGCTCGCAGAGGAAGCATCCGAGGCGTACAAAGATGTAGCCCAGGTTGTAGAGGTAGCGCATCAGGCAGGCATCTCGCGCAAGGTTGCAAAATTCCGGCCCATCGGTGTAATCAAAGGCTAAATTCCCCCACGAGATTCTTCGTCCTTCTAGTGAATCTTGTCATGGAAAGACTCAGAATGACAGATACGAGGTGTCATTGCCCTCACCCAGACCTTCTCCATCCATTACAGTGGTTTAGCCCTCACCCTAGCCCTCTGCTACAGTAGCGGTAGAGGGTAGCTAAGCAAAGAGGTGCAGGAGATGAATCTCCTGCCGGGGTATTAGGGGATATCCCCCAATTTCCATGTCCCCCCACACGTCGACGTTAACGAGGGTGTGCAGAGGGTCTTCCATCTGCCAGGGTTTTAGGGGTGTCCCCTAACTCCCTTGTCCCCCAACGTATGGGGGACTAGCAGGGGGTTAATCAAGTAGATAGCTCTTAGCTATGAAACCATTTGCGTTTTTAATACGATTTTGCTATAATGCTTCGTTGCTTACTGGATAATAGAGATAGAATTATATGCCTACTTATGAATACGAATGTAGCCTCTGTCACAATCGCTTCGATAAACGGCAGGGGTTTAATGATGAACCAATAGCCATCTGCCCGCAGTGCAAGGGATCATCGCAGCGCGTCTTCCACGCAGTGCCTATAGTCTTCAAGGGCAGCGGTTTCTACTGCACTGACCACGGCCATGGCAACAGATACGATTCCCCCAAGACCGACAAGGCAACCGATAAGAAGGAAGAGGCAACGGGTGCCAAGAAAGAGCCCGCGAAAAAGGGCGGCAACGGCAGCTCGGAAAGTTCAAAGGAACCCAGTACGACCGTCGAGAAAAAACCCGCGGCAAGCAAAGTTGAAAGCACTTCTTCAAAGAGTTAGCAAAGCCTCGGTAGCTGTTGATCAAAATGTCATCGGGCAGATTGGTAACGGACTGATCATCCTCCTCGGTGTGGCTGCAGGCGATACGGAAAAGGATGCCAGATACCTCGCTGAAAAAATCGTCGCGCTCAGGATTTTTGGCGATAGCGATGGCAAGTTCAACCTCTCAGTAAGCGAAACAGGCGGTGAGCTACTGGCTATCAGCCAGTTCACACTGCTCGCCGATACGAAAAAAGGCCGCCGCCCCAGCTTCACAGATGCTGCCCCGCCAGCAGAGGCCGAAGCGCTCTTCGACAAATTCGTTTTCCTCTTAAAGAAAAGTGGCTTAAAAGTGGAGACCGGCCGCTTTCAGACGCATATGATGGTCAATATTGTAAACGACGGCCCGGTCACCATCATGCTCGACAGCAAAGAGAAGTTCCCTGAAGGAAAATGAATCCAATCGCCGTAGAGCACAAGCCTTTCTCTAATCTTCTGCGATATGTTATCATTCAAATAGCATATCCGATATCGAGGCTGAATAACACATGACCGGAATGGAAAAGTATCTGGCATCGACATTTACGATGGACTGCGCCGAGCCATCGATAAAAAAGAAAACTGCAGAACTAACAAAGGGACAACAAACAGATATAGACAAGGCCAAACCCCTCTTCTACTTCGTTCGAGACCATATCAAGTACAACCCCTACGGCGGCATCGCGCCCTTTGAAGAATACAAAGCGAGCGCAACACTGAAACGAGGTGAAGGGTACTGCGTTCAAAAGGCGGTGTTGCTGGCCGCGCTGGCGCGGGCCGCGGGCATCCCGGCGCGGCTGGGTTTCGTCAATGTGCGCAATCATCTTCTCCCCAAGGAGATCATCGATGGACTAAGGGGAGACAACGTCATGAAGTATCACGGCTATGCTCTTCTTTATCTCAACGACAAATGGCTCAAGGCCACACCAAGCTTCGATATCAATCTATGCCGCGAGCACAAGTTCATACCAGTGGAGTTCGATGGGACTCAAGATGCCATCTTCCACCGCTGCAATCAGGAAGGCAAGCTCCACATGGAATACGTCCACAACCACGGCATCTACGATGAAGTGCCCTGGGAAGAGATACTCGCATCGAGGGAATGGCTGCGCAAAGAGTAGGGGCGAACCCCTGTGTTCGCCCTTTCAAAGCAACGGAGAGTGAAATGGCCAACGTCATAGCAAAAGTCCTATCAAAAAAAGGAACCTGCGAGGCTGGGCACAAAGTGGGCGACGAGTTCGTCATCGGACAATCGACACCGGTCGGAATGTGCGCATGGGCCTTCTACACACTGTTCCCCTTCGCCGAGGTACTGCAGTACGGAGGTTCATTCCCGTGGGAGAAACCGGGGAAAGCAGTGGTTGCCTGCCCCGATCCTTCGAATCCCGTCGTATTCGAGTTGCGCATCGAGTAGGGGCTTGATTAATCAAGCCCTCGCCATTAACCGACGATAATATCGTCCAGCGCCCGCTTCGGCACGTGGTGCACGCCCAGGCTGTCCCTCCAGTATTTAACGTCCCCGCTCTTTCCGATCGGCTCGACAATAACTTGCTCCTTGGGCTTACCCAATGCTAATGTCAGAAGTATCTCGTATCTATCCGGGATCGCCAGCAACTCTCGTAATCGATCCTTTTTAATCGAAGCCATGATGCAACCGCCTAAACCTTTGTCGACAGCACCGAGCATGATAGTCTGCGCCGTAATGCCGTGGTCACAGCCGAACGTTTTAGCTATTTCGGTATCGCCGAGAATAACTATATATGCCGATGGACGCTCGCCCTCTACAGGCCCGCCCCAGTCCTTGAGATCAAGCGCCCAGGAAAGACAACTGAATATCTTGGCATTCTTCTCCGACGTATTGGAAAGGATATACTTCAGCGGCTGCTGGTTACGGGCCGACGGCGTCAATCTGGCCAGCTCGATAAGCCCTCGCAATGTATCTAACTCGATATTCACATCCTGATAGAATCGACGGCGGCTCCTGTTGCCCTTAACCAAATCTGTAAACAACATCGCTTTCATCACATCATCACCCCTTTATTCCTGTCTGCACAGTGGCTATCCCAAACGTAAGGCGATGTATCTCCACATCGCGCCAGCCCGCAGCCTCCATCACCTTCTGAACCTCTTGCGGCGAAGGGAACTCCAGAATTGACTGCGGCAAATAAGTGTATGCATCCCACTTACCTGACACGATCCCGCCGATACATCTGATAACAATCTTAATATACAATTTATGTAACGGTTCGAGTACCCGGACGGATGGACGGGTAAGCTCCAGCGAAACCATCTTACCCCCAGGCTTTGTAACCCGCGCCATCTCGGTAAAAAGACTCGCAATGCTTGTCACGTTCCTCAATGCGAAACCGATGGTTAAACAATCGAAGATGTTATCGGGAAACGGTAACCGCAACGCGTCGCCTTGCACCAGGTGCACACGATTAACATCCAGACTCTTCACCGACCGTTCAAAAAGAGGTGCAGGATTCTTCCTGCCGAGGGACTTGGGGGTGTCCCCCAATTTAACTTTCCCCCAAGAGTGGGGGATAAAGGGGGTTGATTTGCAATTGACCGAACGTCCCTTTGCCACGGCTAGCATCTCAGGACAGAAGTCGACCCCCACAACGGTGCTTGCCGGATTGCGTCGAGCAGCTAATAAAGCGATCTTGCCTGTGCCGGTGGCGAGGTCCAGAATCGACTCATGCGGAACTTCGCTGATCCGAGCCATAGCAACCCTTCGCCAGCCGCTGTCGCGTCCAAAGCTTAGCACAGCGTTGAGCAAATCATACCTGCGCGCGATATCAGCGAACATCCGTCGCACATACAAGGCCTTGTTATCACTTTTAGTTTCTTTGCCGCTCATATATTACAATCGACATTATATCCCAGCCCCGACAACAAAAGAATCAGTAGCCCATTGAAAAAGAGGTGCAGGATTTCTCCTGCCAGGGGACTTGGGGGTGTCCCCCAATTTAACTTTCCCCCAAGAATGGGGGATAAAGGGGGTTGATGATAACTTATCTAGAGCTTTCTCAACCATATTGAACAATTAACGCTACCGATTGCCCTTGCAACTAGTTGCAATAAGAGAAAGGTGCTGTTATAATTCACTATGTTAATGCAACCGTTTGCAATTACATAAAAATGCATAGACCTACGTAACGAGGGAATCGAATTGCACATACCGGATGGCTATCTAAGCCCAGCTACAGCAGGAGTTCTATATGCTGTCTCTGCTCCTTTCTGGTATATAGCAGCCAGACGCGTCCGTCAAATCCTCACCGGGCGCACCGTTCCCGCGCTGGCCCTTTTCGCTGCGTTCTCCTTCGTTCTGATGATGTTCAATATTCCCTTGCCCGGGGGAACCACCGGACACGCGGTAGGCGGCACGCTTCTGGCAATCGTGCTGGGTCCCTGGGCAGCGGTGCTCGGGATCTCGGTAGTGCTGCTGATCCAGGCGTTGTTCTTTGCCGATGGCGGCTTGATGGCTTTCGGAGCCAACTGCTTCAATATGGCCGTAGTCCTGCCGCTGGTGGGATACTTTGTCTACAAGGTGATCTCCAGCAACTCAACGGCCACCTCACCCCGCCGTATGGCAGCAGCGGTCCTTGGAAGCTATACAGGCCTTGTCGCAGCTGCCCTGGTGACCGCGGTGGAATTTGGAATTCAGCCTCATTTCTTCCATGCTGCCAACGGCACCCCCCTCTACTGTCCATATAGCTTAGGGCAAGCTCTACCGGCAATGATGGTGGGGCACCTGCTCATAGCAGGCCCTGTCGAAGCTCTGGTCACGGGTCTGGTTTTCACTTTCTTACAACGAACCAATTCCAATCTCATTAAAGCGGATACATCTGCAAAGAGAGAGGGGAAAATCTGGCTGCTTTGGGGGGCTCTAGCACTGGTAGCCCTGACAACCCCCATCGGCCTGCTTACATCTGGAACAGCCTGGGGAGAATGGGGCATAGAAGAGCTCAAAGACCTAGGACTGGGTTCCATACCAAGCGGTCTGGAGAGATTCACCGAGTGGTGGCCAGCCCCATTACCGGATTACGGCCTTCCCAGAATGGGCGCGGTTATCGGCTATATTTTATCGGCATTTGTCGGCATTGCGCTGGTATTTTTCTTTCTGTGGCTGGCTGGACGGATGCTTCTTCGTAAAGACAGGAGATCAATGGAAAAGCGACCACCATCAACGAAGAAACGCTACGGAATTAAGAGCAGAGATTTTCTTTCCAAGAACATATCCAGCATCACAGGCGCGCTGGAATCTGTAATTTCTTCCGAAGAACTGTGTCATGCTCCCGGATTGCTTCAGGGAATTGATCCACGGATCAAACTAGCAACCATGGTGCTCTTTATTATCGTCGTTAGTCTTGTGCAGAGCCTGCCGATACTCGCTGGTATACTTGTCCTCATTCTAGCCTTTGCCCTGCTCTCCAAAGTGCCACTCGGCGTATTTCTCAAGCGCATCCTGATCTTCATCCCTATCTTCACTGCCTTTATCTCCATACCGGCCCTTTTCATTACACAGGGAGAACCACTGTTAACTTTAGGTAATATCAATATTACAGAACAGGGAGCTTTAACTGCTGGAATCCTTGTCCTGAGAGTGACGGACTCTCTGTCTTTTGGTATATTGCTCATCCTCACCACCAGATGGACGAACATACTTGCAGCACTTCGCTGGTTTCGCATGCCATCGCTTTTCGTAACCATCCTGGGCATGACCTATCGCTATATATCCCTCCTGCTCCACAGCACTAACTCCATGTTTCTGGCGCGGAGAAGCCGCACCATTGGGAGCTTATCAGGAGGCGAGAAGCGTCGCTGGCTGGGACAAACGCTGGCGACAACCATGACTAAGTCACATCACCTGAGCGAGGATGTATATCTGGCTATGCTCTCACGAGGATATAAAGACGACGGGATTGTATTGAATGACTTCGGTTTGAAGCAACGGGATTTCCTGTGGGCAACCTTCGCCGTGGCCATAGCAGCGTTACTAATATGGAGCAACTACCTATGACAACACTGGACACAAGCCGCATCTTTGAAGCGAAAAGCCTGAGCTACGATTATCCCGGCAACATTCCGGCATTGAGGCAACTCAGCCTGAGCATCGGTCCGGGAGAACTGGTAGCCCTTCTTGGAGCTAACGGCTCCGGCAAAAGCACACTCCTCAAACTCATGGATGGGCTCATTTTCCCTAACGGCGGCCAGATGCTGGCCTTCGGGAAGCCCCTTTCCGAAAAGGCGTTTAAGGATGCGCAGTTCGTCAAGGAATTCCGCCGCAGGGTGGGGCTGGTATTCCAGGACTCCGACGTGCAGCTCTTCTGCCCTACCGTCTGGGACGAAGTCACATTCGGGCCGCTGCAGTTGGACATTAGCAAGAATGAAGTTTTATCCAGAAGCACAGAAGCGTTGAAACTGCTGAATATCGACCATCTGCGAGAGCGGCCTCCTTACCGCCTCTCCGGCGGCGAGAAAAAGAAGGTGGCGCTCGCCTCCGTGCTTTCGCTGCAACCTCAGGTGCTTCTCCTCGATGAACCTACCAATGGCCTAGACCCATGGAGCCAGGGCAGCCTCATCGATTTCCTGCTGCGCTGGGCGGATAAAGACAAATGTATGGTTTTCAGCACTCAAGACCTGGACATAGTTGAAGAAATGGCGACCCGCGTGATCGTTCTGGGAAACGACCACAGCATAGTGGCCGACGGGGAGCCGGGGAAATTCCTTTCCGATCCTGATTTCCTGCTGAAAACCAACCTCGTCCACGAGCACTCCCACAGACACAAGCAGCTCGTGCACCGCCATCCGCATGTCCACGAGCACGCGCATGAACATGAACACTGAGACTTTTCACGAAGATAAATCGCAGCGGGCTGGTGCCCGCACCATATGTCAGCATGTAACAAGCTTGAGGCTTAAATCAAGTGCTTTGGATGAATGCGTGAGTGCTCCTATTGAAATAAGATCAACGCCGAGCTCAGCTACAGAACGAACGTTATCCAGATCCATCCCGCCTGAGGCCTCGATCAGCGCATGACCATGATCGATCTTCATCACGCGCTTCATTTCCGCTATGGACATGTTGTCCAGCATCACAATATCAGCCCCTGCCTCTAAAGCCTCAACTGCCTGATCGAAGCTCCCCACCTCCACCTCGACCTTTGTCGTCTCACCGGCAGGGGAACCGCTACGAGCCCGTTCGATAGCATCCTTTATCCCTAAGCCCAGACAACTTAGCGCTGATAAATGATTGTCCTTGATAAGAATCCAGTCCCCCAGATGCTCGCGGTGGCTGTGTCCTCCACCCATGCGTACTGCATACTTTTCAAAAGGCCTGAGCCCGGGGGTAGTTTTCCGAGTATCGGTTATCTTTGCCTTTGTGCCCTTAACCGCCTCCACGTATTTGGAGGTATCGGTCGCGATGCCGCTGAGATGGCAAAGGAAATTCAGGGCCGGGCGTTCCGCTTTCAGAATACTGACGATATCCCCCGATACTGTAGCCACAATATCGCCCTTCTTCACCAAATGTCCATCAGTGATATGTACATCGACTGAAAGAGTAGGATCGACATGCATGAACACAGCCTTCGCAATTTCTACACCAGCAAGTATGCCCTCAGCTTTGGCCTTGACTGCAGCCTTGCCTTCCAGACAATCTGGAATAAGCGCCTGAGTAGTCACATCTTGAGATATACGATCTTCAATGAGAGCTTTATCTACAAGGCTCTCCACGTGCTCCCAGAAACAAACCAGATGGCGTTGATTCTCTTTCATGCAATAATACCTAAACTATTTTAAAGAAAATGTCAAGCAAAAAACATCGAGTTATGATAACTGATAATTAAACTTGCTTTGTAAAAATAATATGTTTAACCCAGTTATCAGAAGGCTTTGGAAAATCGGTGCGGAAGTGGGCGCCACGGCTCTCCTCCCTGATAAGCGCCGCCTCCGCCATGATACGCCCCGCCAGCACCAGATTAGCAAGCTCGTACGCCGGACGGTCCGTCGGCTCCTTCATCGATTTGTGCCATGCGGCCAGCACCGAAACTACCCGCTCCAATTCCTTACCTGAGCGTACGATGCCGACGCCGTCCCACATTAGAGCCTGGAACTTGGACAGACTTACCGGAGGAGCATCACCAGCCTTTTTCCCTTTGCTCAACGAATAACGCTCCTCTTTCGCCGCCTGCGGGACGCCATTACCTTCCTGTACCCGCTGCACGATGCGCTTGGCGAAGACAACGACCTCGAGCAATGAGTTGGAGGCCAGACGGTTGGCCCCATGCACGCCCGTGCTCGCCACCTCGCCGCAGGCGAACAGCCCGGTTATATTGGTCTCGCCCCAGGTATTCGTTTTCACGCCGCCCATCATGTAGTGCGCTGCCGGCGATACGGGTATCAGCGACTTGGTGATATCAATACCATTGACGTAGCAGTAACGGAAGATATGCGGGAAGCGCGCCGTAACCTTGAGCGGATTGATATGCGTGACGTCGAGGTAAACATTATCGCTGCCTGTTTTTTTCATCTCGGCGACGATGCTGCGCGCCACCACATCACGCGGCGCAAGCTCTCCCTTTGACGCGTAATCGAACATGAAACGCCGCCCCTCCTTGTTCCGCAATATGCCGCCCTCTCCCCTGACCGATTCGGAAATGAGGAAAGGCTCTACCCCGGGTAAACGCAGCGCGGTAGGATGGAACTGAAAAAACTCCATATCGGTTATCTCCGCGCCGGCGTTGTAGGCCAGCGCGATGCCGTCGCAGGTAGCAACGTCAGGATTGGTAGTAAAGTTAAAAAGTTTGCCTCCCCCACCCGTAGCCAGGATAACAGCGCGGCAGCTAAACTCTTGCCTCATGCCGGTGCGTAGATCGAGTGCCTTGACCCCCTGAGCGGCGCCGTCATTGACGATGATCTCGGTGACCAGGCAATGCTCCAGGATGACTACATTAGCCAGTAAGGCCATGCGGCTCAGCGCCGTCTCGATATTCTCGCCAGTGGCATCCCCGCCGGAGTGCAGGATGCGCGGCACGCTGTGCGCCGCCTCCCTTGTCAGAGCAACCTCGCCGTCCATAGTATCAAAATGAACGCCAAAATTTACCAGGTCCGCAATACGGTCGGGCGCCTCGTCGACGAGAATACGAACCGCCTCCTCGTTGCACAGGCCGGCGCCCGCAGCGATAGTATCCTTAAAGTGCAACTCAGGCGAATCCTTCACGCCAATGGCGGCGGCGATGCCGCCCTGAGCATGCTTTGTATTGCATTCGTCGATGCCGCCCTTGGTCAGGACCAGCACGCTGCCATGCGGCTTGGCCAGCAATGCCGTGTATAATCCGGCGATGCCGCTGCCGACAATAATATAATCGTAGATATCCGCCTTTACAGCTTTCACTATTTCACCTTCAACATTCTATCCAGCGCGCGTTTGGCCTTCAATCTAACCTTTTCTGGAACTGTTATGGAGTTCCGCATCTCCTCCATTGTACGAACGACACTCGCGAGCGTCGTTTTCTTCATATTAGGACAGACCAAGCCTTCCGTGAGCAGATGAAATTCCTTACCGGGGTTCTCCTTGCCCAGACGATGCAGCAGGCCGCTCTCCGTGCCGATAACAAAGACTCGATCCTTACTCTCGCCAACATAGCGTAGCATCTGCGATGTGCTCATGGCCGCATCCGCCTTATCGACGACATCCGGCCTGCACTCCGGATGCACCAGCACCACGCAGCCGGGATAGTGCTCCCTGGCCAGATCAATGTGACGGGGAATCACCCGCTGATGCGGAGTGCAGAAACCCGGGTAGAGTATCATTTTCTTGTCAGTGCTTCTCGATATGAAATGCCCCAGGTTCTGATCCGGGACAAAGAGTATCTCTTTCTGCGACAACGACTGCACGACCTGCACCCCGTTGGCCGATGTGCAGCATATGTCGCTCAGCGCCTTGACCGCCGCCGACGAATTTATATAGCAGACAACCGCAGCTTCGGGATACCTTTGCTTCCATTCCAGAAGGTCACCCTCGGTGATCATGTCCGCCATGGGGCATCCCGCCTCGGCCTCCGTCAACAGCACTGTACGCTTAGGATTCAAGATATACGCGCTCTCCGCCATGAAATGCACCCCGGCAAAGACGATGACATCGGCATCGACAGTCGTGCACTTTCGCGCCAGCTCGAGGGAATCGCCGGTGAAATCGGCGATGTCCTGCACCTCGGGGCGCTGGTAGTTATGCGCCACGATCACCGCATTGAGCGATTTCTTCAGCTCAACGATGCGACTGCTGAGACGATCGAAATCTTCAGGTTTAGTTTTCATTTCAGTGATTCCCGACTCGACTATCATAACAGAATCGGCAATTGGCATAAACGTCGGCAAATTAAGGTGCCCAATTTCCTACGTCTCCGCGTTTCAACCCTCGATTGCCCCCCTGCAGCGACCACGCACTAGCACTTTCGATACGGATATCGACGAGCTGACCGAAGCGATCGACTGTATCAGTAAAGAAAACTAGTTTGTCCGTGCGGGTGCGCCCCCACCACTTGCCTTTCTTCCTGCCCTCGACCAGCACTTCAACCGTACGCCCCATAAGCTCGCTGTTTATCTCACTAACGATTTGTTCCTGAAGCGACTCCAGTTCCTTGCGGCGTTTCACCTTAACGGACGCTGGAACATCATCCTTGAGATCGCGAGAAGCCATCGTGCCCGCACGCGGCGAGTAGCAGGCGATATGCACCGTATCGAAGCGGATGTCTTCGATCATCCTGCGCGACTGCTCATACTGTTCTTCGCTCTCGCCGGGGAAACCGACGATGACATCGGTGCTCAACGCTACGTCCGGCACAGCGCTACGGATGCGCTCGACCAGGTTGCGGTACTGCGCATTGGTATATCCGCGGTGCATAGACTTGAGGATGCCATCATCGCCCGCCTGGAACGGCAGGCTTATACTCTTGCACACCTTATCCAACCGAGCGATGGCTTCGATAAGCTGATCGCTCATATCCTTGGGATGCGAGGTCAGGAAACGGATGCGCGCCAGGCCAGCGATTCGGTTCAACTCCTCCAGTAAATCGGATAGCGTAGGGCTGCCTGCCAGTCCGTGTCCGTACGAATCCACGTTCTGCCCCAGCAGCACGACCTCCCTGGCGCCGTCCGCGACAACCGACTCGACTTCGGCAACGATATCCGCCAGCGGACGGCTGACCTCCCTGCCGCGGCGGTAAGGCACAATGCAATACGAACAAAAATTATTGCACCCATGCATTATGTTAATAAGTGAGCTGATATTGGCTTTAATTGGAAGATTTTGCGCCGCCGCGCTCGACTTTATTAATCCCCGACCCTGCAGATACTCCGACAGCCTTCCAACATCCTGCGGCCCGAAGAATACATCGACGCGAGGAAAGCGATTCTGCAAGCCATCGATATTCGCATCGACGATGCAGCCGGTGACTGCTAATACTTTGTCGGCATCGAGTCGTCTCAGCGCATCGATCTTGTTAGTCACTTTGCTCTCGGCGCTCTGCCGCACCACGCAGCTGTTGAGCACGACTATATCGGCGTCATCGACCTTCGCCGTCGGGCGATAGCCGTACTGCTCCATGCATGAAGCGATATTCTCGGAATCCGCCTTATTCATCTGACAGCCGATTGTCCAAATGTGATAACGAGGCATGAAGACTCCTTAACGCAGGGACATCACGAATGACATCCTATGAAGAATTATAACACGGGCGTATGGCAACGCCCCTACACGATGGCAAAATGATAGAAAACGTCTGGATTGCCCGATCAAGTCGGACAATGACAATTTGAAAAAGAGGTGAGGGAGAAGCTCCTTCCGGGGGAACTGGGGGTGTCCCCCAGCTTTTCAAAGTCCCCCAACGTCTGGGGGACTACCAGGGGGTTCGGTTATTGTTTCCCCATTTCAAGGGGGATAGCAGGGGGTTGACCAACATCTAACCAGAGTCCTCTTTAACCGACCTTTGCGAAAGCCACCACATAGTTATGCCCGTGAATCTTGGCGCACTTCGGGCAAGTGGTGTAATAGAAGTAATACCTTGAGGCCTTTTTGCCCTGCTCGGCCAGATATTTGTCCATTTCCTTGACCCACTTCGGCACGGCATTATATGGCCCATCGAAGACTTTGCTTATGAATGTACCCGACAGTTTCACATTCTTTGCGCCAGGGACTTCTTTGGTAACAGCCACGTAGAGCTCGCCCTTCCAGGGACTTGGATCATAGGCCAGACACATAAAATCCTTTAGCTCCGGCGCGGCACCGGCATCCTGCGCCATCTTCCACATCCGGCCCATAGCCTTCGCGATCATCGGCGGGAAAGGCATGTGCATGAACTCGGGTATGGACTCTACGATAAAAAACTTGTCCTTCCACACATGCGTCTTGCCTTCCCACGGCGCCGGATCGAATTTGGGGCAACAAACCTGTCCTTGAGTGTGATTATGTGTCATAGGCTTAACTCCTGGAATGGCGGCGTATCTTTGAAAAATCCGAGCAGAAATTGCGAACAACTGACTCGCCGGGCTTCTCCGCTCCCGACAAACTTCATGCCAGACAAGCAGGCATGCCGCAAAAAATTATTTAACCTCAAAAGGAATAACGCCAACTAATACATCATCGATGTAGAATTTTTTCTCATACCTTCCCACTTGCAAATCTAATCCTTCACATCCCATAACATTGCCCTGGCCATCCATAGCAACAGGCCATACAGCTTTGGGTTCTATATAGATTTTTGTATTTACATCGTATAGCGCCATCGCAAAACTACCGGAAGGAATAGTTTTTTTACGGGTTATACTGGTACAGAATTGATCTTTCCCTATGGTGAAAACCGAGGTTTCTGTTGGCATCCCGTTTGGCCACGCAATCTCAGTTCCTATAGGCAACACAGCAAGGTACAATTCAGAAAGATATTCATTATATTTTGCTTGATCCGGCTGTTCCGATAGATTCAGCCCGGTTGTATCCGCCGTTGCTGCAATTGATGGAGATGGAGTTGGCGTCTGTCCGCCAGAAGTCTCTTTCTTCCCGCAGCCAATAGCGGGTATCATGACAGCAATTACCAGAATCACTAAGAGCCACTTAAATACTTTTACATACTTCATATACAATCTACTTTCTCCATCAATCATCGAAGCGGTTTCAATGCGAATATACTAAGATTCGTTATGTTAATTGTCAACATTAGCATTAATTATGGTATCTGAGTAGGCTCCGGTATCGATGTTGGTGTCAGAGCGGAAGGTGTTCTTGATAACCACACCCGCCGCTTTAGCAATTTCCTGCCCCATAAAGCCTGCATCCGGCGTCCCGATTCGCGGAACAAAGGTAAAAAATGATTTTGAACCTAAAGTCGGCTGCCTAGCCCTCGCATAGGACAAACCAATAAAGGCATTTTCCAAGTGGCGGAGGGAGAGGGATTCGAACCCTCGACCCCGGTTTACCCAGGGTAACCGCTTAGCAGGCGGCCGCACTAGACCACTATGCGATCCCTCCCAGCGTTCAACAATATAACACAATATATGTAGCTTTTTCAACGATATTGCCTTGCAAACTACCCTATGTTATACTATGCTCTGCTGTTGTGCACATATAGAATCGTCACGAAGGGGGAGCATGGAAGAACAGAGAATTGAGGAGAAGCCTGTGGTAAAGGCTGAACCTGAAGAGGTATCGATTAAATCGCTCTTAGCCGCAGGTGCCCATTTCGGTCATCAAACGAGCCGATGGAACCCGCGAATGGAAAAATATATATTCACGGCCAGAAATGGTATCCATATAATCGACCTCGAGCAGACCGCAACGCTTCTACAAAAAGCTGGTGATTTCATTAAAGACCTCGTCGCCAAGGGCGAAGATATTATTTTCGTAGGGACCAAGAAACAGGCGAAGGAATCCATCGAGGAGGAAGCCAAACGTTGTGGCATGCCCTATGTGAACCAGCGCTGGCTCGGCGGCATGCTTACAAACTTCGACACGATCCAATCCAGAATAGACTACATGGTACGTCTGGAAGATCAGAAGGCGCGCGGCCAGTTCGAGGTTTTACCTAAGAAAGAGGCCCTCAAACTCAATAAAGAGATTGATCGACTCAACCGTCAGATGGGTGGATTCAAAGAGATGACCAAGTTCCCTGGGGCTGTCTTCATCATCGACCCTGCCAAAGAGCGGATAGCAGTTACCGAGGCACGGCGTATGGGAGTGCCCATAGTCGCAGCAGTGGACACCAACTGTAATCCTGACGAAATTGATTACGCCATACCGGCCAACGACGACGCCGTCAGGGCCGTAAGACTCATATGCAGTTGCATAGCAAGCGCAGTTCTCGAAGGACGCCAGGCCCGCGAGATGGCCGCCATGGTCTATGAAGAAGAGTCGGTTCACGAAGTGCTGACGTTTACACCGGAGGGCGGCTTCGGCACGGCAAGCGAGATGGCCGCCGCAAGCAAAGCTGCAGAAGCAGAGGCCGCCGCTAAAGCTGCAATTCCTGAGGCTGAGCCTGCACAGGTAAAGCCTGCAGAAACTGAAACTAAAAAAGAGGGCGTATAGCTTCTTAAGCCAAATAACCCCAGATAATAACCCTTAGACGAAAGTCGAGACGCAATGACAAATAGTAACATCACAGCCGAGACTGTTAAAGAGCTCCGCAACTCAACGGGCGCCGGCATCATGGATTGCAAGCGCGCACTTCAGGAAGCCGGCGGCGATTTGAAGAAAGCCGCGGAGGTCCTGCAAAAACAGGGGTTTGTCAAGGCCGAAAAAAGGGCCCAGCGGGAAGCGAAAAACGGCCTAGTCGACGTATATATCCATACAGGTGGCCGCATCGGCGCCTTAGTCGAGATAAACTGCGAGAGCGACTTTGTAGCACGCACTGAAGATTTCAAGGCGCTGGCCCATAATATAGCAATGCAGATAGCAGCCAGCGAGCCGCAATACGTTTGCGTCGACGACATACCGGAGAACCTCCGCGCGGAAGCGAATCCGGTTGAGGCATGCCTGCTCTCCCAGCCATTCATCCGGGACCCTCAGAGAAGCATTCAGGATGTTATCACCGAGGTCATAGCCAAGACCGGTGAAAATATAAAGATACGCAGATTCGCTCGCTTCGAACTGGGGAAAGGGTGAACTTAACGTATGAAAAAAGCCCGGTACAAGCGTGTCCTGCTAAAGATAAGCGGGGCAGCACTAACTGGGGATAAACAATACGGCATAGATTTCGCCGTTGCGTCAAGCCTCGCCCGCCAGATAAAGCAAGTAGTCGACATGGGTGTTGAAATGGGCATAGTGGTCGGCGGAGGGAATATCTGGCGCGGCTCAACAGCTGCCGAGATGGGTATGGAACGCACAACCGCAGACTATGCCGGGATGCTGGCGACTCTCCTCAATGCCCTGGCGCTGCAGGATACCCTCGAAAAAGTCGGCGTGCCCACGCGCGTTCAAAGCGCTCTTCATGTGGAATCGGTATGTGAGCCGTTCATCCGGCGGCGGGCGATGCGCCACCTCGAAAAAGGGCGCGTGGTCATCTTCGCATGCGGCTCCGGCAACCCCTATGTGACCACAGACACCGCTGCAGCACTACGAGCCTTCGAGATCGGCGCCGAGGTCCTGCTGATGGCAAAAAATGGAGTCGACGGAATATACAACGCCGATCCGCAAAAGAATCCCAAAGCCAAGAAATTCAATATCATCAGCTACGACAAGGCATTACAGTTGCGTCTTAAAGCTACTGACACCACCGCCATGTCATTGTGCATGGAGCAGAATCTGCCCATATTGGTATTCGACATAGACGCCCCGCAAAGCATCGTGCACGCAGTGCAGGGAGATATCATCGGCACTATAGTCAAAAACTAGAGGTGTACTATGATAGATGAAGTATTATCAGAAGCAAAATCCCGCATGGTCAAGAGCATAGAAGTCCTGCAGAGGGACCTCGCCGGAATACGCACCGGCCGTGCAACACCTATGATACTCGATAATATCAAGATAGATTACTACGGCACGCAAACGCCGCTGAAACAGATAGCGACGATATCAGCCCCGGAGGCGCGACTGCTTATTATTCAGCCGTGGGACAATGCTTCACTGGGAGATATCACCAAGGCTATACAGAAATCGGACCTCGGCCTCAACCCCAGCAGCGACGGACATATTATCAGGTTACCCATCCCGCCGCTGTCAGAGGAGCGCCGCAAGGAACTGGTCAAGTCCGTACACAAGCGGGCGGAAGAAGGCAAGGTCGCGCTGAGGAACATCAGAAGAGACTCAATGGATATGCTAAAAGACTTGGAGAAGGAAAAAGAGATCTCCCAGGATGAACATAAGCGTGCTCAAAACAAGCTCCAGGAAATAACAGATGGTTTCATCGCCCAGATAGACCAGATAGCCAAGGACAAAGAGTCTGAGCTATTGGAGGTCTAGTGACCAAAACAAATACCAACCCTATCCCCAGCCACGTTGCTATCATCATGGATGGCAACGGACGATGGGCTAAAAAACGCAAATTGCCCCGTCTGGCCGGCCACAAAGCAGGGACAAATAATATTCACCGCATAATTAAATGTCTTGCCGATCATGGCGTAAAGTATGTCACTCTGTATGTCTTCTCCACCGAGAACTGGAGTCGCCCCAGCCAGGAGGTTCGCGGGCTCATGCATCTGATAGAGGAAAGTATCGATAAAGAAATACAAAGCCTGCATGCAGACGGCGTAAGGCTTGTGCACATCGGCAGGAGCGACGGAGTTTCACTGCGGTTGCAGAATAAGGTGCGCAAGGCGATAGAACTTACGAAAAACAATAAAAAGCTCACCGTATGCATAGCTTTTAACTATGGCGGACGATCCGAGATCGTCAATGCGGTTAAGCGTATAATCCAGGACGGCATTAACCCCGAAGAGATAGACGAAACCATTGTATCAAAATATCTGTACACCTCAGACATTCCCGATCCCGATTTAATCATACGCACCGGCGGCGAGATGCGCATAAGCAATTTCCTTCTATGGCAAGCCGCCTATAGCGAATATTACATCACGCCCACCCTCTGGCCGGACTTCGAGCCGGAGGAGATAGAGCAGGCACTGGCCGATTTCAGCGATCGGGAGAGACGTTTCGGAGGGCTTAAGAATCGAGCTAAGTCTTGAATAGATATATGATGCTGAAACGCTGGCTGACCGGTCTTTTCCTGGGAGCGATCGTCTTCGCTGTCGTATGGTTCGGCGACCCCAGTTTTTCCATCGGCATAGCGGTAATTGCTATTGTAGGATCATTTGAGTTCTTCCCTCTAATCGGCATTTCCAAAAAGCATCCCATTACCATCTTCGGCACGATAGGCGTGCTGCTGTTTATCGGCATGGCCCAATTCGAGATGAAATACACCGCTCAGCTGCTGACAGCGTTAGTGACATTGCCGCTGATCTGGCTTATTTTTCAACCCGATATAAAGAATGCTGCGACCAACTGGGCATGGCTCATCGTAGGCATACTATACCTGGGCTGGATGTTGAGCCATTTCGTACCCCTAAGACAGCTTGACAGCGGAAGGGATTGGGTGATTCTTGCAATAGTCGGCAATGTCGCCTCCGATACCATAGCCTTCCACTGCGGTTTGAAGTGGGGCCGACATCGCATGGCGCCCAAGATCAGCCCCGCCAAGTCATGGGAAGGTGCTATCGCAGGCTTCATAGGGGCGATATCCGCGGTCATGATTCTCGGCACATTCCTGCCAACACTCGAATTGCCCTACTGGCAATCGGCTGTTTTAGGCATACTGATCGGTATCTTCGCCCCTCTGGGCGACCTGGCCGAATCCCTGCTGAAACGCAGCACCGGAGTAAAGGATTCCGGCAACTGCATGCCCGGTCACGGCGGTATCCTCGATCGCCTTGATAGTATTCTGTTCACTGTAGTTGTTGTATACTACTTTGTGACATGGGTAATAGTGTAAAACGACTAGCTATCCTGGGCTCTACAGGATCCATCGGCACGCAAACACTAGATATCGTACGTTCTTTTCCAGAACGATTACGCATTATCGGTTTATCCGCTGGAGCAAATACTGATCTATTGTCCAAGCAAATCGCGGAGTTCAAGCCTGAACTAATCTCGATCGGATCAAAGAAAGACCAGAATAAGTTAAAACGATTCAATTGCGAAGTAACAACAGCAGAGAAGATGGCCGCGCACCCGGATATCGATCTTGTTGTTATAGCAATATCGGGGATGGCCGGGCTCAAACCTACGCTGGCGGCGATCAGGGCCAAAAAACACATCGCCCTTGCTACTAAAGAAGTGCTCGTGGCGGCAGGATCGGTCGTCACCGCCGAAGCGAAGAAGCACGGAGTCCGCATAATGCCTATAGACAGCGAGCCCAGCGCCATATGGCAATGTCTTCAGGGAGAGAAAAGGGCCCTGCGGCGACTTATTCTTACTGCGTCGGGAGGCCCGTTCCGCAAGATATCGTTCGACAAAATGAAGCGTGTCACGCCGGAACAGGCGCTGGCACACCCCACATGGAATATGGGCCCCAAGGTAACCGTCGACTCCGCAACGCTGATGAACAAAGGATTTGAGGCCATAGAGCTCAGATGGCTGTTCGATATGCCTATCGATGATATCGACGTGGTTATACACCCGCAAAGCATAATACATTCCATGGTTGAATTCGTTGACGGCTCGGTCAAGGCCCAGCTCAGCATTCCCGACATGCGATTCCCCATACAATACGCCATCTTCTACCCCGAACGCATATCGAACGACATGCTGCCACATCTAGATTTCCTGAATATCAAGAGCGGCCCGATCGAGAACGCCCTGACGTTCGAGAAACCTGATATTACAAAGTTCCCCTGCCTCAATCTAGCGTACGAGGCCAGCCGCAGGGGAGGAACATACCCCGCAGTGCTTTCGGCCGCCGATGAGGTGGCAGTTGACAGATTCCTCAAAGGTGAAATAAGATTCACTGACATAGCGAAGATAATATCCAAAGCCCTTGACGGACATCGCGGAATCTCTAAGCCATCACTCGATGATATCCTCGCCGCCGACGATTGGGCCAGGAAGGTAGCTGCAGGGTGAGCATATTTATTTCGATAATAATCTTCATTGCCATCCTCACATTTTTAATAGTGATCCACGAACTTGGCCACTATATCACTGCCAAGATGGCGAAGATAAAGGTGGAGGAGTTCGGCATCGGATTGCCGCCGCGCATCTGGGGCTTCGACAAGGGCGGCACCAAGTGGTCCATCAACTGGATTCCGCTGGGCGGATTCTGCAAGATGGCCGGCGAGGAGGATCCCGACATCCCCGACAGCCTGGCCAGCAAGAAACCAAGGGTAAGGCTCGTAGTCCTCAGCGCTGGCTCGATAGCGATGATTCTTTTCCCGCTCTGGCTGCTGCCGCTATCATACATGCTGCCGCTGGACCGCTCGGTAGAACATGCCCCGCGCATCACAAACGTCTACGAAGGTTCGCCGGCCGCCAACGCCAGCCTGCAGATAAACGACATCGTGCTCAGCGTGGACGGCAAGCAGGTGTTTACCACCAACGACCTTGATGAAGTGCTGGACTCGAAGGCCGGACAGGAAACCAAACTTCTGGTATCGCGAAACAGCTCTCGATTCAATGTGAATGTAGTGCCGATGTCAGCGGAAACGTCCGAATTGGGAGGACCACTCGGCATTGAAGCGCATAATATGGGCATCCTGATCGCCAATATCAGCGAGAATTCCCCGGCCGCTAACGCAAGCCTGCAGACAAACGATGTGATTTTAAGTGTCGATGGCACGGAAGTAGACACCTCAAGTAACCTAAACACGATAACGAAAGAAAAGGCCGGACAGCAGATAACCCTCCTCATCTCACGGGAAGGCTCGCAATTCGAGACCCCCGTCGTTCCCAGAACAAAAGATGAAATACCTTCAGGACAGGGGGCGTTGGGTATCGTAAGTGCCGGCGGCACTTACATAAATATCGCATATCCATCATGGCAGGCCATACCTAAAGGGCTGTCCGCGTACGGTTCGATATTTGTAGGTATTAAAGACTCCTTCGCCATGCTCTTCACCGGCGACGTGCCGGCAAAGGACGCCGTCACTGGACCCATCGGAATCGCCCAACTCACCAATGAGGTAAATGAGAGAGGCGGCGCGGCGGCTCTGTTCCAGTTCGCTGCGCTTATAAGCATCATCCTGGGAATAATGAACTTACTTCCCTTACCAGCACTGGATGGCGGCAGGTTAGTATTTGTAGTAATCGAGGCTATCCGCAAAGGGAAGCGCATATCGGCCAAGAAGGAAGGATTTGTACACATGATCGGGTTTGCGCTGCTTCTGGCCTTGTTTGTACTCATCAGCTACAATGATATTTTAAGAATCATACATCATGAAGGCTTTTTTTAGATGATGCGACGGCGCAAATCCAAACCGATAAATATCGGTAATGTTATCGTAGGTGGTGGCGCACCCATAGTCATCCAGTCCATGGCCAAAACCGATACCCGCGACGCCAAAGCGACCATTCGTCAGATAAAACAGCTGGAACGGTGCGGCTGCCAGCTCGTGCGCGTAGCCATACCCGACCGCGAGGCCGCCGAGGCGCTGCCCGCTATCAAAAAGGCGATCCGCATACCTCTCGTCGCCGATATACATTTTGATCATCGATTAGCGCTCCAGGCTATCGACGCCGGAGTGGACGGGCTGAGGCTCAACCCGGGCAACATCCGCGACCCGCAGCATATCAAGAGAGTAGTTCTCGCAGCCCGGGAGCGCAATGTACCGATACGCATCGGCGTCAACGCCGGGAGCCTGCCGCCGACCAACGATACGACCAAATCGACGGTCGAGCGCATGGTGGAAGCATCGATGAGCGAGATAGACCTTTTAGAGAGCCTCGATTTCGGCCTGATAAAAGTGTCGCTCAAAGCCTTTGATGTTTCAGAAACTATCGAGGCCAACCGCACAATCGCAAAGCGCATGCCCTACCCCATCCATCTAGGCATCACCGAGTCCGGCACCCCCAGACGCGGCGCTATACGCAGCGCGATCGGCATCGGCATCATGCTATGGGAGGGCATAGGCGACACGATACGCGTATCGCTCACCGCAGACCCGCGCGAGGAGGTCAACGCCGGATACGAGATATTGAAATCGCTCGGACTCAGCCAGCGCGGCCCCACGCTCATCAGCTGCCCCACCTGCGGCCGGACAGAGATTGATGTTGTGACCCTGGCGAATGCCGTAGAAAAACAACTGGCGAAGATCGAGAAATCGATCAAGGTAGCAGTCATGGGCTGTGTGGTCAACGGCCCGGGCGAGGCCAGGAACGCGGATGTGGGCATCGCCTGCGGTAAGGGAAAGGGCATCATCTTCAGCAAGGGCAAGCAGGTGCGCACCGTCAACGAATCGGAGTTTCTCTCCGCCCTGATGACAGAGATTGAGAAATTTTAAGAAACATGTGTAGGGACGACTAATGAATCGTCCTATGGATTACGATCACCCGCGGCCGACACGGGGACGGAATGACAGGGATAAGTTGCAAAGCTTGCGATCATTCCCAGCCTCTACCTTCTAGGAGAGTTAGCTTAAAAAGAGGTGCAGGAGAAAATCTCCTGCCAGGGTACTAGGGGTGTCCCCTAATTCTAAAGTCCCCCAACGTATGGGGGATATAGGGGATTCGGTTATTGTTTCCCCCTTCCGAGGGGGATTTTAGAGGGTCGACTGCTATACCGAGGTATTTTATACCATGACCGAACACGATATTAATATCGATGAATTATTCGCAAAACGCGATATCTCTGGCTTAATCAAAGCCCTCAAGAGCAAGGACAACACCACCCGCTACAGCGCCGCCAGCGCCATCAGCAAGCTCGGCCCGGACGCCGCGGAGGCCATGCCAGCGCTCATCGAGTTGTTAAAACACTGGGATGCCATGACACGCGTGGCAGCAGCCGGGGCTATAGGTAAGATCGGAATCACCTGCAAGAAGGAAGTGCAGATAGCCGTGCCCGCCCTGCAAGAGGCCCTCAAAGATAGAGAATGCATGGTGCGCCGAGTGGCCGGCACCGCGCTGGAGGACATCGACCCAGCGCTGTGGGTCGACTGGGACGAGGATGAAGACTCCGACACCTCAGCGGATTCGTTGTAATTTAGAGCCGCCCCCTTCCTGATAAATACATATGGCAAAGATAAAACTGGACCTGCACGACATATATAACGAAGGACTCGCCATCGACACGGAACTCAACCGCGTCATCACCGAGGCCGTGGACAATAAGATCGCTCTTGTTGAAATCATACCGGGGAAAGGAAGCGGCCAACTGAAAAAGCATGTTATACGCTTCCTGATGCAGCCGGAGATAAAGAAACTGTACCACCGTTTGGAGAAAGACGATAAGAACAACGGCCGGATTTTCGTACATTTCAAATTTTAAAACCGTAGGGATGATTTATGAGTCGCCCTCTGGATTCCGGCTTTCTCCGGAATGACGAGGAGTTGAGAAAGAGGTGCGGGAGAGTTTTCTCCTGCCAGGGGTTTGGGGGTGTCCCCCATTTTTTTATAGTCCCCCAACGTATGGGGGACTATCAGGGGGTTCGGATGTTGTTTCCCCCTTTCAAGGGGGATTTCAGGGTATTGATCCTTAGAATTCCCCATCAATTGACGACTGTGGTAGACTATAACAACATGCCTAACATCCATTACACAATCGTAAACCTCCGGCAGAACACGCCCAAATGGCTGGAATGGCGCAGCCAGGGCATAGGCGCATCCGATGCCCCCGCGATCATGGGCGAGAACCCCTGGAAGAGCGCAGATTATCTGCTGCAAGAAAAATGCGAGGGAAAAACATACGGCTCCAACGCTGCTATGGTTCGCGGCGCAGCGCTTGAGCCGGAGGCGCGAAAATCCTACGAGCGCAAATTCGGCGTCCGCGTCCCGGCCGCCTGCCTGCAAAGCATTGAATATGAATGGCTGCGCGCCAGCGTCGACGGGCTGGCAACCAACGGCAGCGCGGTGGTTGAGATCAAGTGCGGGGAGAGCGTGTACCGCAAATCATCGACTACGCGAGAGGTCCCTGATTATTACTTCGGGCAGTTGCAGCATATTCTGGCAGTAACCGGACTGCATGAAATCGACTTCTGGTGCTATCTGCCGAGCCGCCCGGAGGTTCATATCGCCGTAGCGCGTGATGAGGGCTATATTAAACGGATGCTTGAAGTCGAACACGCGTTTTGGCAGCGAGTTGTACAACACCGCAATCATCGTTCTCATCCATAGAAATATCCTATTCCACCATTTATAATAGGACTCATCATGAAAAGGCTTCTCAGGTTGCCACTCAGTTTTGTTAAAGTGATGATAGCGCTAGTCATGCTGTCCATCGGCATGATTATCATACTTTGTATAATGATCCTTTACTTCGACTATAAGTCACTGTTCACAAAGAAGAAACATGAGACAGCGGAAACATAGAAGGACCGTATTATGAAAGTATCGCAGCTTTTCGGTAAGACGCTAAGGCAGACGCCCGCGGAGGCGGAGAACATCAGCCACCAGCTGTTGCTTAAGGCGGGCATGATACAGCAGCTCGCATCGGGCGTGTACAGCTACATGCCGCTGTGCCTGCGCTCGATACAGAAAATCGAAGGCATCATACGTGAGGAACTGAACGCCATCGGCGCTCAGGAGGTGCTCATGCCGGCGCTCCAGCCGCTGGAGATATGGATCGAGAGCGGGCGCGACATCGCCTTCGGGCAGAACCTCTTCACCCTCAACGACCGCCGCGACCGCACGCTGGCGCTCGGCCCCACGCACGAAGAGATAATAACCATGCTGGTGCGCCAGAACGTGCAGAGCTACCGCGACCTGCCACTGATCCTGTATCAAATACAAACCAAGTTTCGCGACGAGCCCCGTTCGCGCGGCGGGCTGCTGCGCGTGCGCGAGTTCAGCATGAAAGACATGTACAGCTTCCACACCGACATCGAATCATTGAACGATACCTTCCCCAGGGTGGTCGAGGCCTACAAGAACATATACAAGCGTTGCGGGCTGCATTTCCTCATCGCCGAGGCCGACAGCGGAGCGATAGGCGGAAAGGAATCGAACGAGTTCATGGTCACCGCCGACAGCGGCGAGGACACCATCATCACCTGCCCCGGCTGCGGCTACACCGCCAATGTGGAGAAGGCGGAGAGCGTCAAACAACGCAGCGATGCGGGCGACCCGAGGCCGATGGAGGAAATATCAACGCCGGGGCTGAAGACCATCGAAGAAGTATCGGGCTTCCTGCGCGTCAAGCCGAACCGCATGCTCAAGGCCGTATTTTACAATTGCGACGGCAAGGTGGTTTTTGTATCTATCAGGGGCGACATCGAGGTCAACGAGATCAAGCTCAAGAACGCCGCCGGATGCGCCGAGCTGC
The DNA here is from genome assembly GCA_041653935.1 of Dehalococcoidia bacterium. Taxonomy (GTDB): domain Bacteria; phylum Chloroflexota; class Dehalococcoidia; order E44-bin15; family E44-bin15; genus JAYEHL01. The sequence goes on from JBAZEO010000001.1 coordinate 892,324, forward strand.
GCCTGGCCACCGACGACGAGTTGGCGGCGGCGGGGCTGGTGGCAGGCTACGCTTCGCCGATAGGATTGAAGAATATCAAACGCATCGGAGATACATCGATAACGCTGGGCACCAACTTCGTCGCCGGCGCCAACAAGCCCGATGCGCACATCAAGAACGTCAACTACCCGCGCGACTTCGAGGTCGATACGGTTACCGATATCGCCAACTCCAAGGCCGGCGACGGCTGTCCGAAGTGCGGCGCGTCGCTCACCACCGTCAAAGGCATCGAGGTGGGACACGTCTTCAAGCTCGGCACCAAGTTCACCGAGCGCTTCGGGGCCAACTTCCTCGATAAAGAAGGGGCCTCACACCCCATCATCATGGGCACCTACGGCATCGGCGTGGGGCGGCTGCTGGCCTCCGCCATCGAGCAGAACAACGACGAAAAAGGCATAATCTGGCCTGTTGCAATCGCGCCATACCATGTCTACCTCTGCCCGCTCTCCGTCGACAACGCGGAGGTGCAGAAAGCTACCGACAAGCTCTACAGCGATATGACCGCCGCCGGCATCGAGGTGCTCTACGACGACCGCGTGGACTCTCCGGGCGTGAAGCTGAACGACGCCGACCTGCTGGGCATGCCGCTGCGCGTGGTCATCAGCCCACGCACGCTCAAGACCGCCAGCGCCGAGATGAAGCTGCGCCGCGAGAAGGCAGCCACGATCCTGCCGCTCGAAGGCGTGGTCGAGAAGCTGCGCGCGATGCTGTTCCCGCAATAGCTACCACGACATCAATCCAGCGTCTTTACGAGCCCGTCGCATACTGTCATTCTGAAGGAGCGTAGCGACTGAAGAATCTCGTAGCCATCCCTGCCCTACCCAAGAACGAGATGCTTCACCTTGTTCAGCATGACAGATAGCCAAATATTCCCACGACAGTTCACCCTCACCCTAACCCTCTTCCGATGCTGAGGTCGACACTCCGCTACAGCCCTCTGCTCTGACACAAGCAGAGGTTAGCTTCCCACAGAGGTGCAGGAGAATCATCTCCTGCCAGGGGTTTTGGGGGTGTCCCCCAATTTTAAAGTCCCCCAACGTATGGGAGACTAACAGGGGGTTCGGATATTGTTTCCCCCTTTCAAGGGGGACAGCAGGGGGATGGACAAATAGGACTTTTACCCCTAATAGCCCCCTCCTCAATTAGCCGCACTTAACACATCATATAAATCCGTATTGCATGACGATAGATTCTGTGATATACTAATCCTTTGATTGAGCTCGACCTGAATCAGACCTGAATAATTTCGATATAACGAGCTGGAAGGAAGTGGGTCTTGTTTCCCACTTTTTTCGTTAGGAGGGTACTTTGGGTAAGACAAAAAGCGAATTTATGCTCGCAATAACCCAGCTCGCTGCAGAAAAAAATCTGCCCAAGGAAGTAGTGCTGGAGGCAATCGAAAATGCCTTGGCCTCTGCCTTCCGTAAGAACAATTTCATCCCTACTCAGAACGTATCTGCAAAGATCAACCAGGAAACAGGCCAGGTAGCCGTCTTCGCCGGGAAGATAGTGGTAGAGCAGGTAACAGACCCTATCCGCGAGATATCGTTGGAAGACGCAAAGAAGATAAACAAGTACGCCCAGTTGGAAGAGGAAATAATGGTAGAGGCTACCCCTCAAAACGCCGGGCGTATCGCAGCACAAACCGCAAAGCAGGTAGTACTGCAGCGCTTGCGTGAGGCGGAGCGGGAGATAGTCTTTGAAGAATTCTCCGACCGTGAGAACGAAATCGTCACCGGCGTCATCCAGCGCATCGAACCCAAACAGATCACTCTCGACCTCGGCAGAACAGAGGCTATACTTCCCTCTACAGAACAGGTGCGTACAGAGCATTACCGCACTGGCCAGAGGGTGAAAGTTTACATCTTGGGTGTACATCGCACCGCCAAAGGTCCGCAGGTAGTAGTGTCGCGCACGCATCGCAACCTGCTGCGCCGGCTTCTTGAGCTCGAAGTGCCGGAGATGCACCAAGGCGCCATTGAGCTTAAAGCTATTGCCCGGGAAGCGGGGCAGCGCAGCAAGATAGCAGTATCCGCCCGTCAGGAGGGCATAGACCCGATCGGCTCGTGCGTAGGCCTGCGCGGTATTCGCATCCAGAATATAGTTAATGAGCTGAACGGCGAAAAGATAGACGTTGTACAATGGGATGCCGATACATCAATATTCATCGCCAATGCCCTGAGCCCGGCCCAAGTTGAGAGTGTTGCCATCAACAATGAGAATAAAGTAGCTGTAGTTATAGTGCCGGACAGGCAATTATCGCTGGCCATCGGCAGGGAGGGGCAGAACGCAAGGCTCGCAGCCAAGCTTACCGGTTGGCGTATAGATATTAAGAGCACATCCATAGCCGAGGCGGAAAAAACTGCTATCGAGAGAGAAGAACAAGAAACTACAACGAAAAAGGTCATAGAAGAGACGCCTGTCACCGAGACAGTAAAGGAATCACCGGCTAAACGTAAGGGTCGCGCGAAGAAAGCGGAAGAACCTAAGGCTATCGATAAAGCGGAGAAGCCTGAGACCATTCCTATAGCTAAGAAAGAGGAGAAGGCAGAGCCGGAGCCGCTCACACCAGAAGAACCGGAGATCGAATATGAGGAGGAGCCTGAGGAAAAAGCTCCCGTCTCCAGTGTTGGATCTCAGAAACCCGTTATACGTTTCGCAGAAGATATCCTCCCCCGCCACAGCGGGAAGATTGAAAAAAAGGGCAAAAAGGGCCAGAGAATTCAAATAAAAGAGGATGTGGTGAAAGTGGCGCCTAAGCCGAAGCCTCGCCGTGCAGCGGATATACCGATAGATGATGATGACTTCCATCTTGATTTGCATGCTAAATCTGAGGAAGAACAAAAAGAAGCAGAGGCTGCTGATAATAATGCCGTAACTCTGGAAGATGATATCTTTGTGGAAAGTGCCAGCAAGACACAGAAAAAAGTAAAAAAACAGACCAAGGGAAAGGCAAAGGATTAAAAAAGGGGCGTACAACCTTGACGACAGCCCTTAATGAGAAGTAGAGTTGTTTCCCATGGATGTCAGTAAAAACGATCTGCGCCAAAGACATGTGCCTGAACGCACCTGTATAGGGTGCCGCCAGGTCAAACCTAAGAATGAGCTTATCCGCATAATAGGAAACGAAAACGATGGCGTCGTAATTGAATCATCCGGGAAACATCAAGGACGCAGTGCTTATCTTTGCAAATCAAAGGCTTGCTGGGAAAGAGGACTTAAAAAGGATCGCTTAGACCTGTCTCTACGAATGAATATCAGCAAAGAAGTGAAGGATGAGCTGGCCCGATTCGGAGAGACGCTGTCTAGATAGTGGGGTTGAATGGCTGCAACACATGGAACAAGAAGGGGCTCCAGTATAAAAAGGGGCTCCAGTAAACAAGTTAAGGCAACTGCACACGCAGAGTCCTCACATCCTAAAAGCAAGGATGAGAAAGCTGTAATCAAACTGCCTGCTTCCATTACAGTTAAGCAACTATCCGAAATGATCGGGGTCACCTCCATCGATATAATAAAGCAGCTGATGCGCAACGGCATCATGGCCAATATCAATCAGGTCATCGACTTCGAGATGGCATCAACCCTGGTAACAAGCTTCGGCTACGAGGTAACGGCCGAGAAACGTACGACATCATCGGCATCTAACAAGCGAAAACGGTCGCGCCGCTTCCTAGAAGAAGACTCGAACCTGATGAAACCCCGCCCGCCAGTAGTGACCATCATGGGACACGTCGATCACGGCAAGACCAAACTACTTGACGCGATACGAAAGGCAAACGTAGCCGCTACTGAAGCCGGCGAGATTACACAGCACATCGGCGCTTATCAGGTTGAAGTGCACGGCCAGAAAATAACCTTCCTGGACACCCCGGGACATGAAGCATTCACAACAATGCGGGCGCGCGGCGCTCAGGTCACAGACATCGCCATACTGGTTGTAGCAGCAGACGACGGCGTTATGCCGCAGACCATTGAGGCCATCGCACACGCACGCGCCGCCGATGTGCCGATAATTGTGGCTATTAACAAGATAGACAAACCCGAAGCCAACCCGCAGCGTGTAAAACAGCAACTGGCAGACCACGGAGTGGTCATAGAAGAATGGGGCGGCAACGTAGTATGCGTGCCTGTGTCAGCAAAGAAAAAGGAAGGCATCGACGAGCTTCTTGAAAACATACTGATCGTCGCAGAAATGGAAGAGTTGAAAGCCAATCCCGACCGTCGAGCCGTGGGCGTTGTTATCGAGTCACAGATGGACAAGACTAAAGGACCAGTGGCAACAGTGCTCATCGAAGCTGGGACATTGAAAGTCGGTGATCCATTTGTTGTAGGCGATACCTGGGGCAAAGTGAAGGCTATCTTCAACGATAAAGGCAAACACATGAGAAAGGCAGAGCCTTCAAGCCCGGCCGAGATACTGGGTATGGACACCGTGCCTCAGGCGGGAGATATTTTTACCGTCACAAACACGGAAAAAGAGGCGCATACCTTGGCTATGAAGCGCCATGAGCAGAAGAGAGGCGAGAGAAGCGCCGCAAAGCAAATCAGCCTGAGCAACTTATTCTCACAGGTGCGTGAGGGGGAGCTGCAAGAGCTCAATATAATACTTAAAACAGACGTCCAGGGCAGTATAGAGCCGATCAAAACGTCTCTGGAGCGTTTGAATACGGAAGAGGTGAAAGTAAATATACTTCATGCCGATAGCGGCAGTATCACCGAAGGGGATGTTCTGCTGGCACTTGCTTCCAAAGGAATCATCATCGGATTCAATGCGCGCCCGGAGGTAGGAGCAACTAAGCTCGCCGATAGAGAAGGTATAGACATGCGTTCATACGATATCATCTACAATATCGTAGATGATGTAGAGAAGGCTATGAAAGGACTGCTGAAGCCCACTTACGTCGATGTGGTAGAAGGACATGCTGAAGTACGGGCCGTATTTAGCACAAAAGCGGGGACCGTGGCTGGAACATACATCACCGAAGGCAAGATCACACGTGGTTCGATGGCCAGAGTACTGCGCAAAGGCACAAGTATCTATAACTCCAGCATCAGCAGTCTGAAACGATTCAAGGACGACGTTAAAGAAGTCACTGGCGGATTCGAATGCGGTATAGGTGTCGAAGGATTTACAGCCTTTGAGGAAGGCGATGTTATTGAGTCCTATGTTGTAAAGGAAGCCAGGTAATGAGCAGACGCACCGAACGCCTGAACACCCTTATACGGGAAGAATTAAGCGACCTTATACGACGTCAGTCTAAAGACCCGCGATTAAGCTGCTTTCTATCGATAACACATGTAGAAACAACACCAGACCTGGAATTTGCAAAGATCTATATAAGCATCATGGGCAGCGATGAAGAGAAAAAGAAGGCTATGGAGGGACTAGCTTCAGCATCCGGATTTTTCTATCACGAGCTGAGGGGACGACTGTCGTTAAGACATACACCACAGTTAATCTTCTATAAAGATGAATCTATAGAGCAGGGCGCTCGCATACTCAACTTATTAGGAAATGTCAGCAAAGAAGAACACAGCGGCAACGATTAACGGTATCCTCAACATCAATAAGCCCACGGCCAGAACCTCGCAGGATATTGTCTCTTTTGTTAAGCATCTCAGCAAGCAAAGCCATGTCGGCCATGCCGGCACATTAGACCCTATAGCTACCGGTGTCCTGCCGATATGCCTGGGGCAAGCAACGAGGATGAGCTCCTTCATTATGGAAAACCATAAGACCTATATCGCCGAGATAACACTAGGTATATCTACCAATACTTACGACCGCGAGGGGGCAATAGTTCAACAAAAAGACCCTTCGTATGTCACGAAAGCACAGATTGATGAGTTGATCCCCACATTCACAGGTAAGATACTACAGAAGCCGCCTTCGTTCAGCGCACTGAAACTCCAGGGTAAACGCCTGTATGAACTTGCCCGAGCAGGAATCGAAGTTGAGACGGATGCAAGAGAAGTAACAGTATATCGTCTGGAACTTCTCGAGTTGAACACTCCTTATTTAATCATCGAGGTTGAGTGCAGCAAGGGGACATACATCCGCTCCATCGCCCACGATATGGGCAAATCCCTGGGTTGTGGAGCCCATATCTCCGCATTAATACGCACAAAGTACGGGCCTTTTAACCTCGAGGATAGCATCAGCCTGCCGCAACTTGAGAATGCCTTCAAACACGAATACTGGCAGGAACTATTGTATCCGATGGACATCGTAATAAATGACTGGATTGCAGTGATTGTGACACCGGAACAAGAACGCGCCATTATGAACGGTCGTACCTTACCATATTCCGCAGATAACACAGAAACCCGTTGTCGTGCCTATTCAAGAGACGGACGCTTCCTGGCAATACTACGATCCCTGCCGGATAAGGGACTTTGGCAGCCAGAGAAAGTATTCCATAACGAATAAAATGCTCGCTGTCATCACTGCAATACTTGACACATATTTAGATTGGCGTTATAGTGCAACAGGATTAAAAGGGGGTGAACCGAATGCAGGCATACTGTTTCAAGTGCAGGAAGAAGATCGAAGTAAAGAACGCACAGAAGGTTACACTGAAGAACGGAAGGCCAGCGACTAAGGGCCTCTGCCCGAAATGCGGCACTAAAGTTTTTCGCATCGGGAAGGCTTAGTTATCGTACTCAAACATCCGGGGAAGCTTCTCTCAAGGTAGATTTTTCTTCAAAAGGGCCTCTACAAAGGATTGAGCGTTAGCAACCATAATCTCATCGCATTGAGTTTCAGTGAGGCCGGCCCCCATGATTATCCGTTGAGCGAAAGATAATGTCAGAATGTCACTTGGATCATGGGCGTCCGAATTAAGAAGAAGTTTTGCTCCAGTCTCCTGTGCTAATCGTGCGACGTGACCGTTTGTAAGAGAATGCCCCTTCCTGGCACTAATCTCAAGAAAAATCCCGTTTGAAGCAGCCAGTTGCGCCTCCTCTTTCGTGATAAGGCCCGGATGTGCTAAAATATCGACGTATGGACATAAGAGCGCTGCTTTGTTAGTACCCTTCTCAACTGGTTCAACGATGGTCTCACCGTGGACAATAACCAGCCAAGCACCAAGTTCTTTAGCCCGCTTGGCAACTTCGTGGATTGCAGCAGGAGGTACATATGTAAGCTCAACACCGGGGATTGCGTTGATAGGCCACTTAGACCTGGCGAGGGCACAATCCGAGGCAACCTCCCGGATGACGCGGTCGAGATAGCCAAGGCCGGCATGATCGGTAATTGCGATGCTTTTATAAGAATTGGAGAGAGAACGATATATTAGTTCCATAGGGGAAAGGGAACCGTCGCTAAGAATAGAGTGTGTATGAAAGTCAGATAGCATTATTAACCTCCACGCTAAAATGCTATTATAGGATAGGAGAAAGATTTGAGCAAGATAAATGTAGCGATAATCGGTGTCGGAAATTGTGCCTCCTCCCTTGTACAAGGAGTCCATTACTATAAAGATGCCAAAGAGGGAGATAAAATACCCGGGCTGATGCATATAAACCTGGGAGGCTACCATATAAGTGACATCGAATTTGTAGCCGCTATCGATATCGATAAAAACAAAGTGGGTAAAGACCTGGCCACAGCAATATATACGACACCAAATAACACTTTTAAATTTTGCCAGGTGCCCAAGACCGGAGTTAAAGTAGTCCGCGGCATGACACATGATGGTCTTGGGAAATACTTATCCCAAGTAATTACAAAGGCGCCCGGACCAACCGCAAACATTGTTGAAATATTACAGTCTACAAAAACGGATGTTGTTTTAAACTACCTTCCTGTCGGCAGTGAAGAGGCCACCAAGTGGTATATCGAACAGGTTTTAACGGCAGGCTGTGGTTTTGTCAACTGCATACCCGTATTCATCGCCAGTCAGAAATATTGGCAGGAACGTTTCAAAGAACGCGGCCTCCCCGTGATAGGAGATGATATAAAAAGCCAGGTTGGCGCGACCATAGTCCATCGCATTCTTACTAACCTTTTTAAAGACCGAGGGGTAAAATTGGAAAGAACCTACCAGTTAAACTTCGGAGGCAACACCGATTTTCTTAACATGCTGGAACGCGAACGCCTGGAATCCAAGAAAATATCCAAAACAAATTCAGTAACATCACAGTTGGATTACAAGCTAGCGGAGAAAGACATACATGTAGGCCCGAGCGATTATGTCCCCTGGCTTGAGGACAGAAAATTCTGTCACATCAGAATGGAAGGGAGAACTTTCGGCGATGTACCTCTCCTTGTAGAAGCCAAACTGGAAGTATGGGATAGCCCCAACTCCGCTGGGGTGGTAATCGATGCCCTCAGATGTTGCAAGCTGGCAATGGACCGCGGCATCTCTGGGCCTATAACCGCACCATCATCATATTTCATGAAATCACCACCTATACAATATACGGACTCCGAAGCTAAAAGGCTAACCGAAGAGTATATCTCAGGGAACAGCAAATAATCTATTATGTACAAAAATATTCTAGGCATCTCTACCCTTGAGGGAAATTTAATAGACAGTAAAAATAAATTACACCCCCCGTTACCAGAGCTGGCAGGTAGAAACGGGTTCGGGGCGGCAGATATTCACGTACACAGCACTGCAAGCGACGGCATGGCCAGTGTAGCCGAGATTTTGGAATTCGTGGCGGAAAGGGGCGATCTAGATATTATCGCCGTCACGGATCATGGCGAGATATCTGGTGGTTACGAAGCCCGAGAACTGGCTGCCAAGCACAACTATCCGTTCGAAGTTATAGTCGGCATGGAGCTCAATACACAGGAAGGCCATTTACTGGCGCTATTTCTGGAGAAGCCGGTAGCCAGTAATCAGCACCTGACAGATACCATCGCCGCCGTCCATGCGCAAGGCGGCCTTTGCATCGCGCCACATCCAATGAGCCCGTTCAGCGAAAGCATTAACCATAAAGATATGCAAAGTATTATGCGCACAGGTGATCCGGAGATTTATTTCGACGGCATTGAGACATTCAATGCCACAATTATGGGCATTATTTCCAACCAGAAAGCAAAAAGGATCAACGAGACGTATAAGCTGGCTGAAACAGGCGGCAGCGATGCCCATTTCCTTATCTCGATAGGCAGTGGACTCACTTTGTTTCCCGGCCGGACCACAGAAGATTTTCGCAGGAGCATCCTCGAAAGGACTACTATGCCCATGAAAGGGCATACTCCAAGCTACTTCGAGATCGGCCTCATGCAGATACTCAAACAGCAAAGTAAAAGCAGGAGTTTCTTCTTACGTGGCATAATCAAAAATGCTGCCAGGTCTCTAGTAAAATGAAGATCGCCCTTGTTTGCCCATATGACTTTGCCCATCCGGGCGGCGTAGCAAATCACATCACTTTCCTCTATAAAGAACTTCTTAAAACAGGTCATGAAGTAAAAATTATCACGCCATACTCTGGGGACAGCGACTCACTAGATAATAAAGATATTCTGCCCATAGGCAAGCCTGTTTCCATACCATCAGCCGGTTCTATTGCCAGGGTCACTCTATCGCCGATGCTCTCCTCTCCGGTAAAAGCGGTGCTGGAGCGAGAGAAGTTCGATATCATTCATTTACATGATCCACTGTACTCAACGCTGACACTGACCGTATTACGCCATTCAAAAACCACTAATATCGGCACTTTCCATGCCTTCCAAAAGACCAGAGTCCCATACCATCTCATCAGCCCGCTATTTCAGGGTGCCTTCAATAAGCTGCACGGCAGAATCGCCGTATCCGAGCCTGCTAAGAGATTCATCAACAGATACTTCCCGGCCGAATATAAAATCATACCCAACGGTATAGATTTCAAACGCTTCTCCAACCCACTACCCCCTATCGAAAAACTGTGCGACGGCAAGCAGAATATACTGTTTGTCGGCCGTGCTGAGAAACGAAAAGGACTCAACTTCCTTCTGAAAGCCTACCCGTTGATAAAACGGGAGATACCACAATCACGACTCGTTATAGTGGGCCCGGAAACCAGACATAAATACGAACATATAGCAAAAAAACTGGCGCTTACAGATGTGGTTTTTACAGACTATGTCCCCAACGATGATCTTCCGGCATACTACCAGACAGCTGACGTCTTTTGCTCTCCAGCCACAGGCGGAGAGAGCTTCGGTATTATATTGCTGGAGGCTATGGCCGCATCTAAAGCGATAGTTGCTTCATCCATTGACGGATACGCCAGCTTGATAAACAATGGCATCGAGGGGCTCATGGTGCCGCCAAAAGACATCACTGCATTAGCAAACACGATTGTTACACTACTCAAAGACGAACCGAGACGCCGTGAGATGGGCATGCATGGCCGCCAGAAAGCCGAGCAGTACAGTTGGTCAAATATTACCAAAACGATTAACGAATATTACATTTGTATTCATGATGAGTTAAAATGTAGGAGATAATTTGCATCCTTAATTTGAGATGCTAGATAGCGATTGAAATATGTGGAGACCAGCTCAAATATTCAGTGATAAAATGCACAGCCTGGCCGAGCCGGTGGGTAGAATAGTCGGCAAGACAGGAGTAAGTCCCAATACGCTCACCCTCTTCGGATTCTGCGTTAATTTCGGTGTAGCCTGGTTTATATCGCAGGGCCACTTCGTTTACGGTGGCATATTGATACTTGTCGCAGGTATCTTTGACCTGCTTGACGGAGCAGTAGCACGAATGACGGGCAAGGTTACTAAATTCGGAGCGCTGCTGGATTCAACATTAGACCGCTATTCGGAAGGTGTAGTCTTATTCGGACTCCTGTGGTACTACGCTAGCCAACCCAGTGTCGTCTACAAGACGGAATGCCTCCTGATATTTGCCACCATCGTCGGTTCCATACTGGTGAGCTACGTTAGGGCACGTGCCGAGGGGTTAAGCCTGGACGCCGAGGTAGGTATATTCAGAAGGACCATGAGAATCGGTATCCTTTCACTTGGCCTCATGTTCAGCGCTATCCCCGAACAACAAGATAATGTAATGCTCTACACGCTATGGATTCTGGCGATAGGCACCAACTTCACCGCGGTACACCGCCTGGCCTACGTCTGGCTCAAGACGCATAAGCCCAAGTCACAGGCGCAGAAATAGTCACCGCCATCTGCGGATAAAGGTAAATCCCAGAAACACCGTCAGGGCACTCAATATCACTACTATAGTGATCAGCGCAATATATGGGGCAGTCAATACAAATTCATTCCCGCCCGGTGACGGTGTAGACGTAGGTGCAGGAGTCACTGCAGGCTGCGGACCTAATCCGAGGCTCGCTCTCCAATTTTCGTTCAATCCGTCCGTATCAAAGCCGTAAACCTGTGACAAGGCTTCGTCATCAGTGACACCCTGCTTGAATAGATCAAGCAGGGCCAAAAACTTTACGCTCCCATAATTATCTACGAGAAATTTCACGATGCTATAGCTCTCAGCGTAGCAAAGAATAGCCTCATCAGAATCAGCGGGAAAAGAGCTGGCAATGCTGCGCACTGAAAAAAGGCTATCATCCGATACGGCATTATCCAGGCTATCCTGAAAATTCTCCGTCAGCTCACCCTCAGTATTCATAGCGATCCCCTCGCTGAGCCAGGTGGGAATCCATCCAAAAGGACCATAAACAAGCTGACCGACTACTAAATGACCTAACTCGTGAGCCACCGTCCTTTCGCCCCAGTCGAGGTTATCGACCTCGATGCCGATCATGATAGCACCGTAATCGGGAAAGGCTTGGCCGCCGGTCCATATATCAGGATTCACCAGAGAACTCTGCAAATCCCAGGGATCAGCGTAGATATAAAAGTCGATAGGTTGGTTTAAGGATACATCGAACTCGTCAGTGAGCCTAATAACAGCCCCATCAGCGGCATCGATTAATTGCTGTGCAAATGATGAGTCGCCCTCATACCACCACAGGGTTATATTACCACTCGTCACCCCCCGCCAATTGTAACGTAAATCATCATATCTTACCGTGGCATAAGGGCTTGTATAAGCATTCCCCACGGCATCTTCGATAAGCCACCGGTACTCTATCTCTGTTCCAGGCGGAACGCCGCCCGAATCTTGCATATCCCAGTTCCAGCTGACCATCACATACTCATTAGCATCGAAGGCTACATCAGAACGACAAATTACCGGCACCAGGCTACGTCTAACCACCTGGCACTCTATGTCTATATCTACGATATCCGTCGATGCCCTTGCTTCTAGGCTGAAGGTAACGCTTTGAGGAAAATCAGCCTGGGCATCGCTACTTACAACTTCGATACCGCCATCAGCAGCAGCTATGCTACAAGGAATTAATGTAAAGGCAAGAACCAGTAACACTAAAGCGAAGCAATACTTCATTATCATTTTCCTATAGTATGTTTGAGATACGCATAAATAAAATCATCCAGATCGCCATCGAGAACAGCATTCGGATTGCTGGTCTCATACTCCGTTCTGTGATCTTTGACCATTTTGTAGGGATGAAGCACATAGCTCCTGATCTGATTTCCCCACCCCGCAGCTACATGTTCCCCCTTTAGTTTCGCCTGCTCGTCGGCACGTTTCTCTAACTCAAGCTCGAGCAAACGAGCCCTCAGCACCTTCATGGCTATTTCTTTGTTCTGATACTGGGAGCGCTCATTCTGGCACGCTGCCACTATCCCTGTCGGTATATGAGTAATCCTGACCGCGCTGCTGGTCTTCTGCACGGACTGGCCGCCGTGGCCGCTGGCCCTGAAACAATCTATGCGCAGATCATCCTGATTTATCTGGATATCAACATCTTGATTGACCTCGGGCATCACCTCGACCAGCGCAAACGATGTATGTCTGGAATGCGAGCCATCGAAAGGAGAAAGGCGCACCAAACGATGCACACCGCGTTCCGCTTTAAGATAACCATAGGCGTAAAGGCCATCGATTTCTATGAGAGCGCTTTTTATGCCGGCTTCCTCACCGGGAGAAGAGTCTACTATAGCCGCTTTGTAACCACGCCGCTCCGCCCACCTGAGATACATCCTGAGGAGCATTTCCGCCCAGTCCTGGGCCTCCGTCCCGCCGGCGCCGGCATGAACTGCGAGGAAAGCGTTGCCTTTTTCATACTCGCCACCCAGCATGAGTTCGATTTCCATCTCCTCGAACTTTGCATAGGCCTTCTCTGTCTCAGAGACTATATCACCTTGAAGCGAGACCTCCTCTTCTTCATCCGAAAGCTCAGCAAGGCCCAATAAATCATTTACCCTGCGTTCTAAGCCTTTCCAGCCGTCCACCTGGCCCTTCAACTCGCCGAGGCGACGCATAACAGTCTGAGCCCGCCCCTGGTCCTGCCAGAACGCAGGATCGGATGACTCTAGCTCAATACGCTGTATCTCCCGCTCTTTCTGCGCGATGTCAAAGACGCACCATTACATGGGAAACCTGCCCCGCCAGTTCCTCAAGCCTACTACGTTGTTCTTGCAAATTCACTGCTTCCTTTCCGCTGATTTCTTTCTAATCGACGGAGACTAATCTCAGCCTTAGCATACGACTGCCACTCAACCGCCTACCCCGGACGCTGCCTGATGTGCTAATCGAGTGGGTTCAGGAAGACGATAGCCACTACAGCAACTAAGCACCCAGCGGCAAGCCTCATCAAGATCAATCCTGTGTCCAATCGAAACGTAGACCGGCCTCACGCGCCGTTTAGTACGAAGCGCTGCTCCTACGATTTCCTCATTATCGATCAGCGACACACGATCGCCTCTCTCTTCACCTAAATCTTCATGCGTACCGCACAGTATCGACTTGGCACACCCAATGACAGGCACATCCAAGAAGAGGCCGAGATGCGATGCCAGCCCCAGCCTACGCGGATGGGCGATGCCCTGAGCATCCGCAATAAACAAATCGGGTGTGGTGCTCAATTGCTTGCATACGGCAAGTATCAAAGGTACCTCTCGAAAAGACAACAGGCCCGGGACATAAGGAAACTCTATCTTCATCAGCGCCGTCCTGCGCTCCGCCACTTCCATCGACGGATAACGCAACACAACGATTGCCCCGCGCGAGATGCCATCGCTGTTTACTCCAGAGATATCGACACCAGCGATAAGCTCAACGGCATCGAGGCGACCTTTCCTCACCACCCTGCCCGCAAGGCCGCGTTGAATCTCTTTGGCCTCGGCGACACTCACATCCCACCTATGAATGTCACGTACCTTCACATCGCAAATTATAGCCTTTGCTATAGTTGCTGGCAACCCGCCCATTGACACACAGCGACTAATCTATGATAATAGCAACGTTAAGGGGTAAAATGACATGGTAAAAATTCGACTAAGTCGCGTAGGAAAAAAGAAACAGCCCAGCTACCGTTTAGTAGTCGCTGACGTTAAGTCACCGCGAGATGGTGATTTTATTGAAATCATAGGCCACTACAACCCGCGTACTGAACCAGCTACTATTGTTATCGACGAAGAGAAAGCTCGACTATGGCTCAGCCGTGGAGCTCAACCGACAGAACGGGTCAGCATTTTGCTAGGCAAGGCCGGCATAACGGAAATGCCAAAGATCAACTTCTCTAAGAAGCCTCCTGAGGTGAAGAAATCAGAGGAAAAATCAGGGGAGACATCGGAGGCAAAACCCGCTCAAGAACCAGCCGCGGAAGCCAAAGCTGAGACCAAGACTGAGAAAGCAAGCTAACGACCCTTCCTCAAGAAGGGCTCGAAGAAACAAGCAAAGGAGAATGACATGAAAGAGCTTATTGAGTTCATCGTCAAATCCATCGTCAACAATCCTAATGACGTAGTGGTGACTGAGGAGAGAAGCGAAGGGGGAGTACTCCTTAAGCTCCAGGTACACGCGGATGACATGGGCCGTGTCATCGGCAAGCAAGGCCGCGTAGTCCAGGCAATGCGCACCCTGCTCCGGATAATGGCTGTCAAGCAGAATACCCGCGTAGAACTAGTGGTAATTTAACAATCCCACTTTTAGTATCATGAATCCCCAATTCATCCCGATTGCTCGGGTTGTTGCCCCTTGGGGCATTCACGGAGAGGTAAAGGCAGAACCATTGACCGACTTCTCCGACCGATTCGTATGCGGTGAGACGATATATTTACAGGAATTACCGCTAACTATAGAATCAAGCAGGTTTCATGGTGGTTTGGTCATCCTCAAGATTGCTACAATCGATAGCAGAAATAAAGCTGAAGAAATACGAGGGCTGTTCTTAGAGATACCTTCTGACCAGTTACATTCCCTCCCGGAAGGTGAGTATTACCGATTCCAGATGATCGGCCTTAAAGTATTAAACACTGAAGGCAAGCTGCTGGGACAGGTTTCAGATGTGATACAAACCGGTAGTAACGATGTTTACGAAATTTCTTCTGATAATGGCGTGTTCCTTATACCAGCAACAGATGAAGTGATAAAATCAATAGATATTGATAAAGGTTGTATGGTAATAGAGTTGCTAAAAGGCCTTATATAATAAAACTACCCAGCTATAATAACGATAGCAATTTGCCTATACCGACTTCGATGATGAATCGAATTCACAATCAATAATTTTGCCGAGGTAAATAATGGGTAACGCGCAGTCACAAATACCAGAGGTGGTAATCTTCCGTCTTCCGATATATCTTTACATGCTCTCCTTGCTAACCGAGGAGAACACCGAAGTAGTCAGCTCACAGGAACTGGGAGCCAGACTCCAGATGACCCCAGCCCAGATAAGGAAAGACCTGAGCTACTTTGGCAAATTTGGCAAGCAAGGAAAAGGCTATCACGTTAGAACACTCTCCGCAGAACTGCGTAAGATAATAGGCCTTGATCAAGAATGGAATATGGCACTTATCGGGGTTGGAAGAATCGGGAGGGCCCTGCTGGACTACGGTAATCTTGCGCTACGCGGCTTTAAGATTGTAGCCGCATTCGATATTGATCCGCAGCTGATCGGGAAGAAAGCAGGCGGGGTGATTATCCAGAATACATGCGAGCTATCCAAGACCATTAAAAACAAAGATATTAAGATCGGTGTAATTGCCGTGCCGCCAGCTCAGGTACAGAAAGCGGTAGACCTATTGGTGAGATGTGGAATAAAAGCAATACTCAGCTATTATCCTGTAGCTACTAACGTACCTTCCGACGTGAGAGTAAGGAAAGTAGATCCCATGTTCGCCTTGCAGACTATGACTTACTATCTACGAAGACTAGGGCCTGTTTAACTTCTTGCGGCGATGCTCAGCTACCTTAAGCTGTATTAGAGACCTGCGCAGGGTAGCCTCGGCAGCAGCTATATCGACCGCAGACGCGCTCTGTCGCAGACTTTCCTCGGCGTGGCGCTTAGCTTCCTCAGCCTTCGCGACATCGATCTCCTCAGCACGCTCAGCGACATCGGCCAGAACAATCACCTTATCCTGCATGACCTCAAGGAAGCCGCCGTTCACAAACATGGCCACATCTTCGCCACCATGGCGCACTACCAGCATGCCTGGCTTAAGTGTAGTCAGCAGCGGCGCATGGCTGGGAAGAATACCAAGCTCTCCCTGAACCCCAGGAGCAATAACCAGATCGACTTCCTCGGAGTAAACCACTCGCTCTGCTGTAACTATCTCAAACTTTAGCTTAGCCAAAGGCCTTCACCACCTATTATCATTATCCTCTGCTAGGCACTCGCCATCTGCTTCGCCTTCTCCACCGCCTCGTCGATCGTACCTACCATCAGGAACGCCTGCTCCGGAAGATCATCATGTTTACCCTCAAGTATCTCCTTGAAACCGCGCACCGTCTCTTTAACCGGTACATATTTGCCGGGTATGCTGGTGAACTGCTCGGCGACGAACATCGGCTGAGACAGGAAGCGCTGGATCTTGCGGGCGCGCTTCACGATGAGTTTATCCTCCTCGGAGAGCTCTTCCATACCTAGAATTGCAATGATATCCTGCAGGTCCTTATAGCGTTGAAGCACCCTCTGCACGCCACGGGCGGTTGAATAATGCTCATCGCCGACAACCTTAGGATCGAGGACTCGTGACGTTGAGGCCAGCGGATCGACGGCGGGAAAGAGTCCCTGCTCGGCAATGGAGCGTTCCAGAGCCACGACCGCATCAAGGTGACCGAATGTCGTCGACACGCCCGGGTCAGTGTAGTCGTCGGCGGGCACGTAGATGGCCTGGAATGAGGTAATTGAGCCCTTCTTAGTGGAAGTGATCCTCTCCTCCAGCTCGCCCATTTCTGTGGCCAGCGTAGGCTGATAACCTACCGCTGAAGGCATGCGTCCGAGCAGCGCCGAGACCTCCATGCCAGCCAGAGTGTAACGATATATATTATCAATGAAGAGCAAAACGTCCTGCCCTTCCACGTCGCGGAAATACTCTGCCATGGTGAGACCGGTAAAAGCGATCCTGATCCTCACTCCTGGGGGCTCGTTCATCTGACCAAAAACTAGCGCCGTCTTGGCCAAAACGCCGGACTCTTTCATTTCATACCAGAGGTCGTTGCCCTCGCGGGAGCGCTCTCCCACACCGGCGAATACGGAGAAACCGCCGTGCTCCATGGCTATATTGCGAATAAGCTCCTGGATAACCACGGTCTTGCCGACTCCGGCTCCTCCGAAGGCTCCGATCTTGCCGCCTCGGGTAAAAGGTGTGATCAGGTCGACGACCTTCAGCCCCGTTTCCAGTATCTGTATCGAGGTCTCCTGGTCCTGGAACGACGGCGGAACGCGGTGTATAGGCCATCTCTCTGTAGCCTTCACCTCACCCAGCTCATCCAACGGCTCTCCGAGAACGTTGAAGAGCCTGCCCAGAGCGGGACGACCCACCGGCACGCTGATCGGCGCTCCAGTATCGATAGCCTCAGCGCCGCGCGGCAGACCCTCAGTCGGAGTCATAGAGAGACAGCGCACCCAGTTATTACCAACGTGCTGCTGTACCTCCAGCACCATCTTTTCCTTGCCCAACTGTATCTCTATAGCGTTATTAAGACCCGGCAGTTCATCCGGTGGAAATTCCACGTCCACTACCGTGCCGATAACCTGAACGACCTTTCCTTTTGCCACGATAACCTCCTGACAGACTCGGTAAATACCTTACTTGATTTTTATTTTTTAAATCTCGCGTCGCCCGCCGCAATTACGGCCTGCGTGCACCCCGAACTCCGTTGTATCATAATATCTATATCGGCCTGACCCGACACCATCCTCCCGCTGCACCCTGCGCCAGACCTCCAAAGTATCGAGTATCTTATGTAGCCGCTCCTTAGATAACTTGACTCCCCTAGACTCCAACTCCTGCGATATCTCATCGAATGTAAAATAACGTTTTGGATTTGATCGAAATATACTTACTAATTCAGTGCTAGGATCATCAGCCTGTCTTACCAAGACAATCCTCCGTTTCCTATTCCAGAGCAGCTACTCCGCCCACTATATCCAACAGCTCCTTTGTAATCATCTCCTGTCTTGCTTTGTTGTATTTAAGCGTCAGCTCACCGATAAGCTCATGCGCATTATCGGTAGCGTTACGCATAGCCACCATACGCGCTGATTGTTCGCTGGCAATAGCCTCCAGCAAAGCGTGATAAAGGCTCATCTCAATAAACCTGGGCAACAGCTCGGACATCACATCTTGCGACGTAGGCTCATATATATATTCATTATTTTTACCCGCCTCGAAGACAGCAGGCTCTATCGGCAACAGTTTCACTATCGCCGGCTTCTGCGATACCGTATTCACGAATTGAGTGTATGATACATACACCTCATCAACCAGCCCGGCGGTGTAATCGTCCACAACTATGCGTGCTACCGGCAGAATGTCAGACACCGATGGTTTATCGGACATATTTATAAACTCAGCGCGCACCTGCTGCCCGCTGCGCAGCATGAAATCCCTGCCCTTGCGCCCAATAGCTATGTTTGTAACCGGCACACCCTTGCTATCCATGATGAACCTGGCAGCATTGCGATTCACGTTTGCAACAAGACCGCCGCAAAGCCCGCGGTCCGGGGTTATATGTACAACAGCAACCTTATTCACCGTCCTCTTAACCAGAAGAGGATGGCTCTCCTCCCCCACGCGTGTCTGCGCCGCAAGGTCTGCCAACACCTGTTTTATCTTTTCTGCATAGGGACGCGAAGCCAGTGTACGCTCTTGAGCACGCTTCATCTTGGAAGCAGCAATCATCTCCATGGCTTTAGTAACCTTGGAGGTATTGCGTACGCTCTTTATCCGGCGATTAATCTGACGAATAGTTGCCATTTTATACCTTTATTGCTTTCTTAATCCTTTTTAATAAGGTACGGTTGTCTTGAATTCATTTATGGCTTTCTTCAAAGCCCCGTCTATCTCATCGCTAACAACCTTTTCCTTGTTGATCTTCTGGATAGTATCGGAATGCGACGTTTCCATGAAGCGATGGAACGCTGTCTCGAAGGCCATTACCTTATTTACAGGAACATCATCAAGGAATCCGTTCGATACGGCGTAGATGATACTTACCATTTTGCCCAGTGACATTGGAACATACTGGTCCTGCTTCAAAACCTCTGTCATACGCTGTCCACGGTCCAGCTGTGCCCTGGTAGCCTTATCCAGTTCCGAAGCGCCGAACTGAGCAAAGCTCTGAAGCTCGCGGAACTGTGATAGCTCTCCGCGCAGCTTGCCGGCCACTTTCTTCATTGCCTTGGTCTGAGCCGAGCTGCCCACGCGGGAAACGCTGAGACCTACGTTCACGGCCGGCCTGATACCGGCGTTGAACATATCCGTCTCCAAGAATATCTGACCATCCGTGATGGAAATCACGTTTGTAGGAATATAAGCCGAAATATCTCCAGCCTGCGTCTCGATTATCGGCAGAGCAGTCAGAGAACCGCCGCCGTACTTCTTATCCATCTTCGCCGCCCGCTCGAGAAGCCGGCTGTGCAGATAGAAAACGTCGCCGGGATAAGCCTCGCGGCCTGGCGGGCGCCGCAGCAGCAATGACATCTGACGATAAGCCCAGGCATGCTTGGAGAGATCATCGTATATGATCAAGGCATCCTTGCCCTGCTCCATGACCTCCTCGCCGATAGCGCATCCGGCATACGGAGCCATATACTGCAAGGCCGCCGACTCCGCGGCGCTGGCGGAAACGATTATCGTATGCTCCATAGCCCCGTTCTTCTCCAGTACCGCCACCACCTGCGCCACCTTGGAGGCCTTCTGCCCTATGGCAACATAGATGCAGGTAAGATCTTCACCCTTCTGCGCGATTATCGTATCGATGGCGATAGCCGTCTTGCCGGTGGCTCGGTCGCCGATTATCAGCTCACGCTGTCCCCGGCCGATAGGGATGATGCTGTCGATAGCCTTGATGCCGGTACGCACCGGTGTATTCACAGATCGTCTCGTAACCACGTTCGGCGCTATACGCTCGACGGGCCGTGTCTGGTCATACTTGATCGGTCCCTTGCCATCGAGCGGCTGGCCTGTCGGATCGATAACGCGTCCGATGAGGCCTTTCCCAACCGGAACCTCGGCGATCCTGCCGGTAGAGCGCACCTCATCCCCTTCCTTCACCTTGTTCCACTCTCCCAGAACAATCGCGCCGACGCTATCCTCTTCCAGGTTCAGAGCCATGCCGATGATATCGTGAGGGAACTGCAGCAATTCGCTGTACTTCACGCCGGAAAGGCCGTGAATACGCGCAATTCCATCACCTATCTCCACCACGGTCCCTACATCCACCATAGTGACCGTGGAGCCGAACTGCTCGATCTGCTGTTTTATAATCTCCGTAAAGTCATGCGCTCGAGCCATATCGAGTTACCTCCAGTAAAAACTAACCTTATTTCTTGGGTCCTTCTACTTCCTTGGCCTTGGGCGGCTTCATGAAGAAGAACGCCAGCACCAATCCGAGCCCTGCTAATATGGCAACCGGTATGAAGGCATTTATCACGCCACCGGAGCCTGTAAATATCTGCTTCGAATATGCGGCAACAAAGGTGGCCACTAGGCCGCCCACACCGTATGCCAGGAAAACGACGCCATAGTTCCTGGCTGAGTTCTTGACACCGAAATACTGCGCCGTCGCCGTAGGCGCGATGGCCAGCCAGCCGCCAAGTCCCAGATAGAAAGCGATGAAGGCCACAAAATACATTATCTTGTGCGCCTGTGATGCCAGGTCACCACTCCTCACGAATATCATGATGATGGCTCCAGCCAGAATCACCAAGAAGGTAATTATAGCTGCGATCCTCGGGCCCATCTTGTCGGTCACAAAGCCGAGCAATGGACGGCCTCCCGCATTGAACGGGGCGAGGACAAACTGCACAACGGTCATGGTTAAACCTATGCCGACCAGTGTCGCTACATTAGCATAGATGCCAATAGCCATCAGCCCTGCCAGCGCACCGATGGTATAGCAAGCGAACAACATCCAGAAACGGCGGGTCTTGATGATATCTTTACGATCAAGGTCCTGAGTGCTTGTAGCTGCCTTAGCTGACACCTTAGGCGTCCAGCCCGCAGGTTTCCAGCCCGCCTCCGGGAATTTTGTGAACCATGAAGCAATGAGTATAACAACCAGGAACATTATGCCCAGATACAGAAACGCATCGGAAAGCTGACCATCTGGACCACTCATACTGATTAGCTTCTGGCCCAGGTAGGTGCTGATGAACGGAGAACCGCCGAACCCGGCCAAAGCCAGGCCTGTGGCCAAGCCCTTCTTATCGGGGAACCATCTGGTGGCAGCCTGAATCGGCACGATATAGGAAATGCCCACGCCGGCGCCGCCGATCACACCGTAGGTGAGCACAAGCAAGGGAACGCTTGTCGTATATTTCACGACGAAGGAAGCTAGTATCCAGCCCAAGGCGACCACGATACCGCCGATAATTCCCTGCTTCTTGGGCCCCAGCTTGGCCAGGAACTGGCCGCTGAACAGAAATAATAGAGCGAAGCAAAGCAGGAAAACACCGAACGGAATCTGCTGGCTGAGTATACCTCCAGATGTATTCAGATCTAAATTCCACTCAGTTGGTTTTGCCAGCTGCTTGCCGAAGATGCCGTAGGCATAAACGCTGCCCAGACAGATATTGACGATGAACCCGAGGACAACATACATCCACCGGCCCTTTTCCGCCGGCATACCGAAGAGCTTTGTCCCTTCCGCCATCAGTCACTCCTTCCTTTAACTTCTAATATAATCGACTATCAATAATTCCTGAGGTGGAGGATGGCTTATTAGTTCCACCCTCCACCGAACATCTCTTAATTACTAGGGTATGCGCTCCTTGACCAGGGTCTCGACCACCGAGGGATCAGCAAGTGTGGAGGTATCGCCAAGGTTGCTGACGTCGCCGGAAGCGATCTTGACCAGAATTCTTCTCATGATCTTGCCGCTGCGTGTCTTGGGAAGGCCATCGGCAAACTGAATCTTCTCAGGGCTTGCGATAGGTCCGATCTCCTTGCGCACGTGGGCCACAAGCTCTTTCTTCAGTTCTTCTGACTTCGGCTTGCCTACCTTTAACGTCACATAGGCATATATAGCCGAGCCCTTAACGGGGTGCGGAATGGGCACAACAGCCGCCTCAGCTACGAACGGATGGCTTACCAGAGCGCTCTCAACCTCAGCCGTTCCGATGCGGTGGCCTGATACCTTGATAACGTCATCGATGCGGCCCATAAGCCAATGGTATCCATCATCGTCTCTTCTGGCGCCATCGCCGGCCATGTAATAGCCAGGGAAACGTTCGTAGTAAATCTCTTTTATCCTCTTGTTACCGGGATCATTCCATAGACCGCGGAGCTGGCCCGGCCAAGATTTCGCGATGCACAGGTAACCGCCCTCGTTCACGCCAACCTGCTTGCCTTCCTCATTCAGGATCGCGGTCGCGACACCCGGGAACGGGAATGTTGCAGAGCCCGGCTTCAGCGGGGTAGCGCCAGGGAGAGGCGTAATAAGGATACCGCCGGTCTCCGTCTGCCACCATGTGTCAACTATCGGGCAGCGGGTCTTGCCGATTGTGTTGTAGTACCATATCCAGGCCTCGGGGTTGATGGGCTCGCCCACGCTGCCAAGTATGCGCAGGGAGGAAAGATCGCGATTATTGGGCCAATCGTCTCCGTCCTTCATCATGGCACGGAGCGCGGTAGGAGCGGTATAGAATGTATTGACTTTATATTTTTCTATGATCTGCCAGAACCTGTCAGGCTTCGGGTAGTTGGGCACGCCCTCGAACATGAGAGTGGTGCCGCCGTTGGCCAGAGGCCCGTATACTATATAGCTATGGCCAGTGATCCAGCCGATATCAGCCGTGCACCAGAAAGTATCCTCATCTTTAAGATCGAAAATCCACTTGGTGGTCTGCTGGACATACAACAGATAACCGGCTGTAGTATGGATAACACCCTTGGGCTTGCCGGTGCTGCCGCTGGTATAGAGTATGAAAAGCATATCCTCTGCGTCCATAGCCTCGGGTTCGCAACTCGACTTGATATCGGGGGCGGCCACTTCCTCGTAATACCAGTGGTCGCGGCCCTGCTTCATAACAACCTCGTTGCCCGCGCGCTTGACAACAAATACGTCTTTTACGGTCGGGCACTGCGCTACCGCCGTATCGGCGCCAGCCTTTGAGGAAACGGTCTTGCCGCTGCGATAGTAGCCGTCCGCGGTCACAAGCGCCACAGCGCCACAGTCCTGGATTCTATCCCTTAAAGCCTCAGCGCTGAATCCGCCGAACACTATGCTATGAACAGCGCCGATCCTGGCGCAGGCCAGCATCGCCACCGGCAGCTCGGGGATCATCGGCAAGTATATGCTGACACGATCGCCCTTCTTTACGCCGTGCTTCTTGAGCACATTGGCGAATTTGCATACTTCGGTGTAAAGCTGCTGATAGGTAAGTATCCTGGTCTCGCCCGGCTCGCCTTCAAATATGATAGCAGCCTTGTTCTTGCGCCAGGTATTCAGGTGTCGGTCGATGCAGTTATAAGCTACATTGATCTTGCCGCCGGCGAACCATTTGAACTCCGCCTTCTTGAAATCAGCCTGGGACACCTTGTCCCACTTCTTGATCCAATCCAGCTGCTCGGCTGCCTCTCCCCAGAAAGCATCGGGATCATCTATAGATTTCTGATAGATGTCCTTGTACTGCTTCATGCTCTTGATATAAGCCTTCTTGCTAAGCTCCTTGGAAGGCTTAAAAATCCGATTTTCAGCCTGCATTGAAGTGATTGATTTTGCTTCTTCTCCCATTTCCTTCTCCTTTATTTTACAGAACCACCCATACTTTTCTTCAGGGCTCTAAACTGACTCTTTGTACTGCCATCGATAAGCTTGTCACCGACCTTAATGACGAGGCCGCCGATTATCTCAGGCGAAACGCCGGTGCTGACCACTACTTTGCTGCCGACGATATCGCCGAGGCGGCGCGCAAGCTTGTTCTCATCGTCCGATGACAATGGCACTGCAGCCACCACATCAGCGTGGGCAATGCCCTTTTTCTCATCGACCATACGCTCATATTCCCGAGCGACATCATTAATAATATTTAAGCGTCCCCGAGAAACAAGCAGCAAGGCAAGGTTTATTACCATAGGATTGACACCTGCAAGCCCCTGACGCAAAACCTTAGCTTTGCTCTCGAAGTGAACCTTAGGATTCTCCAAGAACGTGAAAAGGAGGGGATCCTCAACCGCTTGAGACAGCCGCTCTAAATCCCCCCGCCATATATCCAATTCATTACGATCCAGAGCGATCTGGAACGCAGCACGAGCATGCCTTCTGGCCGCAGCATTAGCCATTATCCATCCCCTTTAGATGCCTGCTCAAGCACGTCCTCGATAAGTCGGCGATGCTTCTCTTTATCCAGTGTCTCTTTAACAACCTTCTCAGCGGCCTTAATGGTCAAATCTACAAACTCACGTCTGACCTCATCTATAGCCTTATCTCTTTCCATCTCTATCTCGGTACGAGCCTTGGCTACGATATTCTCGGCCTCTTTCTTGGCCTCAACCTTGGCCTCTTCCTTGAAGCGCTCGCCTAGCTGAGCTGCCTGAGCTAATATATTCTGGCCTTCCTTTCGAGCATTGTCTATTTGCTCTTTGACCTGCTGTTCAGTATTAGCCAGTTGCTTTTTAATCTGCTCCGCCTGTTCCATACTTTCCTTTATCTTAGCGGAACGCTGATCAAGCATACGCCGCATCGGTTTGTAAAGAACAATGGCAAGCAGGCCGAACAGAATGCCAAAATTGACTAGCTGCGCTAGCAAAACTTGCCAGTTAATGCCTATTGCGCCCATATTGACTCCTTAATCCGACTGAAACTATATAAAACTAGGCGACGAAGATAAGCAGAATGGCTACGATAAGAGCATAGATCGCCACAGCTTCAGCGAAGGCGATAGCCAGAATCATATTGGTCATGATCGGGCCACGGGCTTCCGGATTGCGCCCTAACGCCTGCATGGCTCCCATACCAAGAATACCAATGCCTAAGCCTGGTCCCAATGCGCCAGCACCAATAGCCAGTGCCGCACCTATCATTCTTGCAGAATCAACATCCATGTGTCATCCCCCTTTATAATCTTTTGATCTTGCTTCCCTAAATCAAAATATCTTACTGCCCCGCATGTTCGGCATGCTCTTCATGCCCTTCATCATGCGAAGTGGTAGCCATGGTAACGAAGACCAGCGTCAACCCTGAGAATATAAGGGCCTGAACAAACCCGACGAAGAGCTCCAAACCGTAGAATATCGTTGCTACAAGCCACGGGATAAGGAACATCATTGATCCAAGCAATATCTCTCCTGCGGTCATGTTGCCGAATAGACGGAAGGTGAAACTGACTATTCGTATCACCTCACTCAACGCTTCTACAAAACCGACAAACGCCTCTATAAAGCCGTTCAGCATCATCCCTATTCCAGCCTTCTTCCCGTGGAATAGGAGCCCGACACCTTTGAACATCGTGCCGACGCTGACGAATTTCTTAAGATAACGGGGACCCAGCGTGCGAAGGCCCCAGTATTCCACGAAGACAAAGGAGACCAGAGCGATGGCAAGAGGCACATTGACATCAGTGTTAGCCCCACGGAACAGAGGAACCAGCACTTCTTTAGCTTCCGCCCCCTCTTGAATAGTCTCCCAGAAGCCTATGCTGCCAAAACCCGGGAGAAGGGCCAGCCACGCGTTGGCGAATACAAACAGAAATATAGTAGCGAACATGGGGAAGAATTTACGCCCCTTCTCCTCCCCCGCCACACCGTTCACGAAGTTGATCATAGCCTCCATGGCTGCCTCAACAACGTTCTGCAGCCCTCTCGGCACAAGCTTCATTTTACGGGTGGCAAAGCAACAGACGAGGGCTAATACCACAATGGTTATCCAGGCACCGATCATGGTATTTGTAATGGGGAACCCGGTGACAGCTGTACCTTCTTCTACTTCGCCGCCGAGGGATACTATAGCTTCAGGGGGTAAAACTACATGAGGAGGGTCTGGAATTCTGAAAAGGATGGTGCCTATTGCGACTACAATAATACAAACTACTGCTATTATTGCTATACGGGGCTTTTTACCGATCCGGCCCCACATATTTTTTATTGCTGCCACTATCGTCCTTTAATCTTGTTGTTCTTATCCTGCCTCAGCGTTTCCCGCAGCACGCGATAGGTCCCGTAGAAGGCTGTGAACAACCCCAACCCCAACCCCAGCAGCGTGAACAGAGGTTCCTTACCATACTTCCCATCCAGCCACACCCCCAGCCAGACTCCCCCTGCTATACACACACCTATGAAAAATCCTACACCGGTAAACCTAAAAGCCGCCGCCCAACGCTCCACAGTCAAAACCTCAAGTAGTATATCATACCACCCAAACCCATGCAATATTTACACATAAAACACGAGTATTTTAACTAACGAAATATAGTCAACAGAACTCTACTCCATCGGAGCCATCATCCGTTGAGAACAGCTTTGTGAAATCACCATCGAAATCCTCCAGAAAATCATGGAGGCTCAGCACATCGGTTGAATCTATTGTTTCGATTTCATGCAGCCTTGTCAGATCATCGGCGGAAAAGTCGCTTATCAGTTTCGGGGTCTGCCCCTTTTCCAGAATCGCAGTCACAAGGCCCTCGTTTTCACATACGGGGCAATAGACGCTGAGGAACCAGAGGTCGCTGTGGCGTCCGAGGACCTGTACGTTATCTTCCTCATAGAGCGCACCACAAACGCTGCAACTTACAGCGCTCACGATGTGCCTGATGAAATGTTCGTGCATTGTTCTTAACCTCAATCAGGGGTCAGGATTTCTCAAGATCATCCAAATTTAAATTATCTATAATATCCTTAAATGGGGCCAATTTCCTTAGCTCGTCCTCGCTTATGTCAACCTCTTCCCCTTCTTTTGTCGAAAGCACGATACCGGCGGTATCAATCACCGCATCTTCAACAAATATCGGCACTTCCACCCTGACGGCCAGGGCGATGGCATCGCTGGGACGGGCGTCTATCTGTATATTCTTGCCATCGACTACGATGTTGATGTTAGCGTAGAACGTATCGTTGCGCAGAGCGGTCACAACAACAGATTCAACCCTGGCTCCCAGAGATTCGATTATCGAGCGCAGCAGGTCGTGGGTCAGCGGACGCGGCATCTCTCCCCCCTGGACCCCGATCATTATCGATTCCGCTTCCGATATGCCGATCCAGATGGGGAGATGTCTGTCCCCCGCTTTCTCTTTTAATATCACCACGCGCTGGGTACTCATCAAGCCCATGCGAATGCTGGCAACTTGCATCTCGATCATTGGGAACCTCCCATACAGGCACCTGGCCTTTGCTAATTTTAACCTTGCCCATCCACCCGTGTCAATGTGAAAACGCTCGAATAAAGCAATATGGCGACGGTAGCTATTTATCCTTTCGCCTCGAATCACATCCGCTTTTGGCTGCTAACCTGCCAACCTCCCCGACGCTCAGCTCCCGCACCTGCCCCTCCCCCAGGTCCCCCAGCACAACGCTCCCCTCCCGCACGCGCCGCAAAGCTACCACCCTGTGCCCCAACGCCGCGAACATGCGCCGCACCTGCCGCTTCCTGCCTTCATGCAGTGTAATACTATAATTGAACGGCAGTGCGGATTTGATCGATTTCACCGCGGCCCCATGCGTCACCCCATCCTCCAGATCAATACCCTTCTCCAGCGCGCCTATCTCGTGCGGTTTCAGAATCGCGCCGATCTGCAGCAGATACTCTTTTTCTTTTTCGAACCTGGGATGGGTCAGGCGATAGGTGAACTCGCCATCGTTAGTCATAAGAAGCAAACCAGTGCTATCCTTATCCAGCCGCCCTGCCGGATGCAGGCCGATATTGCGATACTTTTCCGGCAGTATATCGATAACCGTCTTACGCCCTCTCTCGTCGCGCACAGTTGAAAGGACGCCGGCTGGTTTATTCAGCATCAAATAAACATGCCTCTGCGATTTTATGCCTACTACACGGCCGTCGACAGTTATCCGATCCTTCGCCTCATCGACCGCGTACCGCAGATCGCTTACGACGACGCCGTTCACCCGCACCAAGCCATGCATTATGGCATCCGCCGCACGCCTGCGCGAGCCTGCGCCCGCCTCGACTAGAGCTTTCAGTAAAGTTATCGGCATATATCTATATATTATATGACATATGTTACAGTCCGAGAAATCGTGATAATATTAATAGAGGTCCAAAACACTCGGACGGCCGGATCGGCAAATACAAGTGAGAGTAAATAACGATACACTGCGATAAAGAATTCGATTAAGAGTAATAAGGAAAGTGCTTAAGTATTCCATCCTCAACGCCTTCAGGCGAAAAGTAATAGCCATAATAGCCATCCTGGGCACCGCGCTGGGCGTAGCGCTGATGACTGTGCTTCTCTCTATTTCCGACGGCATGGATGCCATGATGACCTCTACCATGAACGAGATGGCGGGATGGATACAGGTATATCCCGAGTCCGCGCCTATGGGCAGCATGCTGCCTAGTCCGGTTGGATTCCCCATTTCCTATGCCGATGAAATAAAACAGATCGATAATGTTAACGGTGATGCCACATCTGCATCGATAATGGGGTTTGTTGCGACAGAAGTCGCCGATTTCGGCGATCCCATGGGAATATATTGCTGGGGCGTCGATAGAGATGCCGAAATGACGGGCAGCACGTTAGAGGACAATAATCCCTTTGAGAATATCATCGAGGGCAGAGCGCCTGAGATCGGACAGGATGAGGTAATTCTGGGAAGTATGGCCGCCGCATTAGGCAAGTCGAAGGGCGGAGATTATACCGAAATCGGCGGAAAGATCAATATTCCTATAGGAAATATCAGTGTTACTCTGACTGTGGTCGGCATATTTGAAACGGAGAATATGCTGTATGACACATCCATATATACCGATATCGATACGGCACGAAAGCTCATGCCGCTGTTAGCGGCGGACGAAGCCAATTATATCCATGTAGAAGTAACCGATATCAAGTATGTGCAGGAAGTTTCCGAGCAAATACAGGAACTTTTCGCCGATCGCGAGGTCCCCGTAACTGCCTCTGTCGCAACGGATATGATAGAAAGCTTCTCCGACATGATGGACACATTACGCAGTTTCCTGTGGATAGTATCGCTGGTGGCCGCGGTGGCCGGTGGATTTTCGATATTCATCGTGATGCTTATATCCGTGATGGAAAGGACCAAGGAGTTCGGGATTCTCAAGGCCTCAGGATGGTCGAATTTCAACATCATAAGCTCGGTCGTCATACAATCGATAACTGTGGGATTGCTCGGAGCCGCCGTCGGTCTTCTCATAGGCTACGGTGTGCTACAGGCTATAAACGTATATATGAATGGTGATATAGGCATCATAACATGGCGTCTCGCTTTCATCGTTCTCAGTTTCGGTATAATCATGGGGGTGATAGGCGGATTGTATCCGGCCATCAGGGCCGCCCGCGTCAGCCCTATTGAAAGCATGAGATCCCTGTAGGGCACTTTTATGGTTGAGAGTCAGAGCAACATCGAAGTTCGGCAGGAGGCAACTGCTGCGGAGCCGCGCAGGGATATTATTATTGCCAAAAAGGTCGTGAAAATATACGGCCGCGGCGCGACGCGTGTCGCAGCTTTAAAATCTATCAGCCTGAAGGTGAAGGAGGGCGAGTTCGTTGCCGTACTGGGACCGTCCGGCAGCGGCAAGACCACATTCCTTAATATGCTGGGCGCGCTGGATAAGCCCACCAGGGGAAGGATAATAATCGACGGCGCGGAAACCAGTAAGATGTCGGAAAATAAATTGTACAAGATACGGCGCGAGAAGCTGGGGTTCGTTTTTCAGACTTACTATCTGGTGCCCACGATGGACGCCCTGCAAAATGTGCTCATGCCGGTATTGCCGACCAGGAGTACTAAGAAGTATCGCCCGAAGGCTATGCGGCTCCTGGAGCTTGTCGGACTGAAAGACCGCATGCACCACAAGCCCGGCGAGCTTTCCGGCGGCGAACAGCAGAGGGTCGCCATAGCGCGTTCTCTGATAATGAGACCAAAGTTGATCCTGGCGGACGAGCCGACCGGCAATCTGGACACCAAGACCGGCGCGGAGATTATTGAGCTGATGCTGCGCTTGAATAAGGACTACAATAAAACGTTTGTGGTAGTGACACACGATAGGCGTTTAGCGGATAGAGCCGGAAGGGTTTTATACCTGTTCGACGGCAAGCTCTCTTCGGTCTGCCCGGAAGGGTTCTGATCTTATTTGATTAATAATCAATTTCCTGATACAATTTCTCATTACTAAGCTGCTTAAGCCTGTGTAAGCAAGCATCATAATTAAGCAGCATTTATTTAGGGGAGATATCGAGAATGAGAAAATTTTTTAACAAAGTGCTCATGCAGATCATGTTCAAGACCCTGCCCCTGATTAAATATTATCCATTCAAATGGCTTGCCCCGGGCATCAACAAATCGGTGAACTGGTACATGCAGAAGAGGTTCCCCACGCCAAAGGCGCAACCTGCGGACCCGGCGCAGCCGGCAGCACAGACCCCACCCCCCGCGGACCAGCCCAAATCCTAACACAAGCGATAGGAACCCATCAGCTGCTTCTTCTTAATCTAGCGCGGTTCCCCTCCTGGTTTTAGTCACACGCGACTCACACATGCCCGCTAAGTATCCTCTGTTGCCCGATGCCATCGTTATACATTATTATTAATAAGGGAATTGTTGGCGGGCGAACACAGGGGTTCGCCCCTACAAGGCACATTGTGTGAGGGCGAGTTTAAAACTCGCCCTCACGGGACACCCCTAGAACCCTGGCAGGAGTAATCTCCTGCAACTCTCTATAATAAAGTAAGACGGCAGCGCCGTCAGGAGGAAATGTCTTGGTTAAGAGCAATAACGGATTCGATAAATTCAGCGGCTCGGCGGATTACGTCACGTCGGAACCGCTGAGGAATGTGGTAAACGTCTCCATCGCGCTGGGCAAACCGCTCCTCATCAGGGGCGAGCCGGGGACGGGCAAGACGCTGCTGGCGCACAGCATCGCCGAAGGGCTGGGCAAGCGTCTTATCAAATGGAACATCAAATCGACGACAAAGGCCCAGGAAGGTTTGTACGTTTATGACACGGTGCAGCGCCTGAACGACAGCCGTTTCGGCGACAAGGACGTATCCAATATCAAGCAGTACATCAAGCTGGGTAAGCTGGGACAGTCGTTCGCCGCGAAGGAGCAGGTTGTGCTGCTCATCGATGAGGTGGACAAGGCCGACGTGGAGTTCCCCAACGATCTGTTGAACGAGCTCGACGAGATGAGCTTCTACATACCGGAGACCGAGGAGACCGTCAAGGCCATCCACCGCCCCATAACCGTGATCACAAGCAACGCGGAGAAGGAGCTACCAGACGCGTTCCTGCGCCGCTGCATCTTCCACTACATCGAGTTCCCCGACCCCACGCTGATGGAGCAGATAGTCAAGGTGCACTTCCCCGAGCTTAAGGGCAAGCTACTGGGCGAGTCCATGAAGACGTTCTACATGCTGCGGGATATAGAGGACTTCAGGAAGAAGCCCTCCACCAGCGAGCTCATCGACTGGATACGAGTGCTCATCACGGCTGGCGTGCCCCACGACGACATTGCCAGCGAGATACCGTTCATCGGCACGCTCTTAAAGAAAGAGACCGACTTCTACTATTTCACCAAGAGGTACATGACCAGGGTCGGCGATAAGTACGTGATGCGGAAGCGCTAGAGATGTTCACCTACTTTTTCTACCTGCTAAAAAGCAAGAAGGTCCCCGTCTCCATGACGGAATGGATGACCTTCATGCAGGCCCTCGATAAGGGCTGCGTGAAAAACATGGACGATTTCTATTTCCTCTCGCGGGCGATCCTCGTTAAGAGCGAGTCCTACTTCGACCAGTTCGACGTGGCCTTCCAGGAGTTCGCGCAGGGCGTGGAGAACGCGGAGGACATATCGCAGCAGATATGGGACTGGCTCAAGGACCCGCTGAATAAGGCGCTCTACAATGAGATGCAGAAGCAGATGTGCGAGCAGTACGATTTCGACGAGCTGCTGAAGGAGCTGCAGAAGCGCCTGGAGGAGCAGACGGAACAGCACGACGGCGGCAACCACTGGATCGGCCGCGGCGGCACCTCCCCCTTCGGCCACTCCGGCTACCACCCCAACGGCATACGCATCGGCGGCGAGTCGCGCAACAGGAGCGCCGTACAGATCGCGGCGGAGCGGCGTTTCAGGAACTACCGCAGCGACATCACGCTGGACACGCGCCAGATGAAGATAGCCTTGAAACGCTTGCGACAATTGACGCGCACCGGCCCCGAGGACGAGCTGAACCTGGACAAGACCATCGACGCCACCGCGAAAAATTACGGCGAGATCGAGCTCATATGGCAACGTGCGCGCAAGAACACGGTCAAGGTTCTGCTGCTCATGGACGTGGGCGGCTCCATGGACCCGTTCTCCCTGCTCTGCAGCCAGCTCTTCTCAGCGGCGCACTCCAGCTCGCACTTCAGGGATTTCCAGTACTACTACTTCCACAACTGTATCTACGACAACGTTTACGACAACATCGAGAGGTACCAGGCGGTGAGCACGAACCACTTGCTGAACACGCTCACTCCGGACTACAAATTGATAATAGTGGGCGACGCGCGCATGGCGCCCTGGGAGCTCTCCGAGAGGAATGGCGCTATAAATTACTACGAGCATAATGACGCCCCCGGCATCAACTGGCTCCAGCGCATCGCGGACCATTTCACACACGCCGTGTGGCTGAACCCGGACAGCCCGCAGTACTGGGACAACTACACCGTTGAGGCGATAGCCAGGGTCTTCCCCATGTTCCCCCTGACGCTGGACGGCCTGGACATGGCCGTGCAGAAGCTGGTTGTGAAGCGATAAGACGATTCGAACTTATGGATAATCGACAATTTGTTTATTTAGAGGCCGCGTGCCTCGCCGCTATATAGCCGAAGACCATCGATATTCCGATGGTAGCCCCCGCCCCGGGATATGCGTTCCCCGTCACCGCGTCGGCGCAGTTGCCCGCCGCATATAGACCTTCGATCGGGATGCCATTTTCGCGCAGCACGCGGGCGCTAGCATCAGTTCTCAATCCGCCGTTAGTGCCGATATCACCGGGCCACAATTCGACCGCATAGAACGGAGACGTATCGATTGCGCCCAGACACGGGTTGGGCTTGGCCGCCGGGTCGCCGAAGTAGCGGTCGGCCGGGCTCTCCCCCTTGTGGTAATCTAGGTCTTTCCCTGCGGCGGCGAACTGGTTCAGTTTCTTAACCTCCGCGGCCAATCCCTGCGCATCCATGCCGCATTTGGCTGCCAGTTCCTCGATGGTGCCACCCGTCTTCACATATCCGTTTTCGATATATTTCTTAGGGGTGTAGCCCGGTATCATGGGGCTCAGCGGATATTTACTGCGGAAACGCTTATCGACGATTAAAAACGATGGTATAGAACAGCCCGTCTTGGCGTGATCGGCGTACTGTGCCTTGACGATATCGGTGAAGGGACCGGCCTCATTGGTGAAACGCTTGCCCTTCTTATTTACTATCATGGAGCCGGGAAGCGAGCGCTCCACCAGTATCATCATGGGCAGCGGGGCTCCGGGAACGAGGGAGGTGGGGATCCACCAGGCATCCTCCATGGGGCCCAGGGCGGCCCCGGCCTCCAGCCCCATGCTTATAGCATCGCCGGTGTTCTCGGGGCAGGCCACCGTCCATTTGTCGCTTATAGGCTTGCGGTTATATTTATCGCGCATCTCTTTGTTGCGCGGGTAGTCTCCAGCGGCCAGTATCACGCCTTTATCTGCTTTAATGAAAATCGACTTCCCGCCCTGCTCGGCTTCCACGCCGACGACGCGACTCCCTTCGACGATGAGCCGCTTGGCCGCAGTACTCAGCCACAGCGGAATATTCCTGTCCGCCAGAGACAGGCGCAATCGCCCGATGGCAGCATTCCCCATATTGAGACGCGTATCCGTTTTAGAGAAAGTGCGCATGGGATTTATGATATACAGGCCGATATTTTTGAAAGCAGCTTTACGCCCGCGCATTGAGCTGTCCAGCAGCACATGGGCATCGTACAGGCTGACCATTATACGCCCGAAGACCAGCACCTGCGGGTGCAGGCCGCGCATCTGAGAACGCATTTTACCCAGCTTGCGGCCGTTGAATGGCACCGGCTCGATGGTGCGACCGCCTTCAGGCTTTGCCCCCGCGGCATCGGCATAGAAATCGGCGCTGCCGTGCACCACGCGGTAGCGCGCGCGGCTATGCTCCTCCAGCCATTTTACGACGCTTGGTGCAGTGTCGACATAGGCGCGCAGGCGATCCTCGGAGACCTTTCCCCCCGTTATCGCTTTGAGATAGGCAAGCCCCTCATCCGGCGAATCCTCGATGCCCTCCTGTTTCATCAGGTGATTGTTGGGCACCCACATGGCCCCGCCGGACATGGCGGTGGAGCCGCCGTAAACGGAGCCTTTTTCGATGATAAGCGTCTTGCACTCCAGGTCGCTGGCGGCAAGCGCCGCGACCATGCCGCCGCCGCCCGAGCCGATCACAAGGATATCGGTAATATAATCCCATGTCTGCGCCATAGCCGAACCTCCCACGAACATCGTTCTCGAATAGAGTAAACAGGCATGCGATGTTTGTCAATGCGAGTAGCCATATGACCCTCACCCTAACCCTCTCCCTGCAGAGGGAGAGGGAAATTATTTAAAGGAAATCTCCCCCTAGCCCCCTCTTCTAAAAAGAGGGGGTATAAGTACGACTCCGATAGAATTCGCACCATTTTCAGCCATCTCATAAAATGAGAGGTTAGCTACTTATAGAGGTGCAGGAGACTCATCTCCTGCCAGGCCCTATATTTCAATAAATATTAGGGGTGTCCCCTATTTTTTCTGTCCCCCAAAGTATGGGGGACTACAGGGGGTTTGGACAATCAATTCCGCGACTAAAACAAAAGGGCGGGATCAAAAATCCCGCCCTAACCTTAACATCCTGTAATTTTATCCCAGCCCGTATATCACCGTGTTGGCCTCGCGCATAGCCTTGTCGATGAGGCCCAGCCCGGAAACATCGCCGACGGTAAAAGACGCTGGCACGAACCCCTTGCAGGCCTCGTACAGCTCGGTCTTGGGATCGATGGTGCCGGCAAGCAATACCGTATCAGCCGCAATCATATGCTCTTTATCGCCGGACTGCGGCTTGAACCACACGCCTTCTTTCGTAATCTTGGTGACATCGCACTGGGTGTGCATGGTGATGCCCAGCTCGCGCATGCGCTCGATGTGCTCGGCGCGCCGTTTGTCCCCGATCTCCGGCGCCAGCACCTCGGTGGAATCGATGACCGCCACCATTCGATCGCGCAGCGCGATGAACTCGGCCGACTCGATGGCCGCCAGGTCCGCGCCCACGACTACAACCCTGTTGCCGATCATCGGCAGCCACGACTGCGTCATATTCTGGATACGCTCCGGCGTCATCAGCCTCTGCATGAGCCCGCCGCCGAGCCCGAGCCCGATCTTTATCCACGCCGGTATCTTCTCCCCGCCCTCGGCGGGTATCTCGCCGTACATCATCTTGTGCAACATGGTGCCGGTGATAACATGCGGCAGGTTGCCGCCCTCGATCTGCGGCACAACGACCTTGCCGCCGCTGGCATCGATTAAGACATCGGGTTTCTCGCGTTTGACCATATCAGGCGTTACTTCAACTCCCAACTTTATGTCAACAGGCAGCTTCTTGAGCTGTATCATGAGATAATCGAGCAGTGTCTCGTTATCGGGATGCACCGTGCAGGCGGTGACGAGCGCCCCGCCGAGGCGCTTGTGCCTGTCATATAATGTCACTTTATGTCCGCGCGTGGCCGCAACCCGGGCCGCCTCCATGCCGCCGGGGCCCGCGCCCACGATCATTATCTTCTTAGGATTGGCCGTCTTGCCGTCGATCGGCCACTCCTCCTCCTTGCCCATACGCGCGTTGACGGCGCAGTGCACGTCCTCCAGCTTCATCAGCGAGTCCACACAGGTGAGGCAGCGCACGCAGTGGCGTATGTCATCCAGCCTGTCCTCCATGATCTTCTTGGTCAGCTCGGGGTCGGCCAGGAACGGCCGTCCCATGACCACGGCGTCGCACCACCCAGCCCGCAGCAGCTCCTCGGCATATACGGGATCGTGGATGCAGCCGACAGGCATCACGGGCACGCTCACGACTTCTTTTATGGCATGCGCCGCCGGCGCGTTGAAGCCGCACTTATAGTTGGCGCCGGCTATGATCTGATCGACCAGAGATGAGATGACGCCGCCCGATACGTGGAAACAATCAACACCAGCAGCCTCGATCATGGGAGCGATGCGCTGCGTGTCCGTCATGTCACGGCCGGTGGTAGCGCCGCCGATGGTCTCGTCGCCTGAGATACGCACCGTCATGGGGAAGTCCCGTCCGACCACTTCCCTGATCCGCTTGATGGTATCGAGCGACAGCTTTACCCGTCCCTCGACGGTGAATCCAACATAAGGCCCTTCCTCGCGCTTGTTACGCAGCGGAGAGAGGAAGGAACCCAGTAAACAATAATTATGGGCCATATGCAGCTCTATGCCGTCATAGCCGGCCTCGCGCGCCCGGCGCGCCGCCTGGGCGAACATCTCAACCAGTTCGGGCAGCTCGTCGTCCTTAAGCTCGCGGCACACCTGCTGCGTGGACTCGGAGCGGTTCACCGACGGGCCGATGCAGGGCATCTGCTCGAAGAAGGGGGCCAGCGATTCAGGCCCGGGGTGGGTTAGCTGAGGGATTATCTTAGCGCCGTACTTGTGCACGGCATCGGTGAGTCGCTTGTGGTTCTCTATCTGGGAATCGCTGTGCAGACCGACCGATAGAGGCTGGTACCTGTGCAGCGCGTCCACCGAGTTCATCTCGGTGATGATCAGTCCCACGCCGTTCTTGGCGCGTTCTACCCAGTACGATATCTGTCTGTCAGAAGGCGTCTCGTCCGGGTTGGCCCAGACCAGCGTCATGGGCGACATGACAAGTCGGTTCTTAATCTCAAGAGTGCCGAGTTTCCACGGCGACATCAACATGCTTAACTTAGGCATTTCGCGCACCTTCCTTCCGGCAAAATGAGACGATTATACTTTGAAATCGGTGAATTCGGCTATCTTCTTGCAGAATTCGGTCGTCGGTTGGCTGGGTTTGTAGACCTGCAGCGGGATCAGCTTCTTCAAGTTTCCGGTGAGCTTTATGTGGCGTTTGATATAGCCGCGCATGCCCACGGACCAGTCGTTCAGTACCAGTATCTTGTAGGCATATTCGGCGGGCATGGACATATCCACGTCGGCGCCGTCGACGAATCCGTTCTGAATGATTCCCTTGTTCATCGCCATCTTGACCTCGGCCTTGGCCGTCTTCACGGTAAGGTTCACCGTCACGCTGGTCAGGGAGTCAGGCATTTTAAGATCTCCAGCAGTCTTGTACAGCTCGGTTACCTTGCCGAACCACTCGTCTGATAAAAATTCAACCATTTTATCCCTCCTTAAACCATTGACTATTATCTTCAAACTGGAGAATAATGTACATCGACATTGAACGAACAGAGATGACCGTTATATTTTGGACGGTCGCCGTTCTATAGTCAAGGGGCCCAAAGCGTTCACAATTCTACCCTTGGAGGGACGACTGGGATTGATTCCCATATATAATTAAAAAATTGAGGAGGGTGTGCATGGACAAGAACAAGATCATCGCGCTGGTAGACACGTCGCCGGAGCTCGTGGGCAAGCATGACCGCCAAGGCTGGCTTAATCTTTTTTCAACTAATGCAATTGTGCAGGATCCTGTCGGGGCAGGACCCAACTGCAAGGGCAAGGACATGCGCAAGGGCAAGGACGCCCTGGGCCGCTTCTACGATATCTTCATCGGACCAAACACAATAAAGTTCGATGTGCACCAGGATATCGTCGTCGGCAACGAGATGGTGCGCGAGGTTTCCATACATACCACACTGCCCAACGGCGCCATCACCATAGTGCACTGCTTCCTCCTCTACAAAGTCGTCGAGGAAGGAGGCCAGCTCAAGATAGAGGCACTGCGCGCCCACTGGAACTTCGGCAAGAACGCCATGGCCCTGATGAAGAACAACGGGGTCAAGGGCATGACCGGCTCCACCGTCCAGTTCAGCACCATGATCAAGGTGCAGGGCATGAAGCGCATCATGGAGTACATGGGAGCCATGTACAAGGGCATACTCAAAAAGGGCATCAAGGCCGCCAACGCCTTCGCCGCCGCCGTCAACGCCAGGGACGAGGCCTCATTCACTAAATTGTTCGACACAGGCGCCGCCATCGAGTTCCCCGCGGGCAGCAAGGCCATCACCGCGGGCGATTTCCTCAAGGGGGCCGGCAAGGACGTCAAGGTGGAGATCAAGAACCTGCGCTCCGGCGGCTGGTTCACATCGGGTGCAGCCGATGTAACCATGGGCGGCAGCTCGAAGCACGGGGTGGTGTTCTTTGAGTTCAGCCCAAAGACAAAGAAGATAATCAACGCGCGGTTCTTCTGGAATTAGCTGGAAAGACCATGAGCGAGATGATTTAGCTCGCTCATGGTCTTTCCAAATGCATCGCAGTTCGCCATTAAGTAAAACGGCTTTAGTTATTTTATATTTTTTATATTGATTACATACCCTTTTGGTAGTATAATTCTGCCACAGTTTATATAGAATAAAACTCTTACAGGTATAGAATTTATAAATTTTTTAGGGGGGAGTGGTAATGCGATGAAGTTAGAACGAATAACTGTAATACTGGTCATCGCCTCTTTGTTACTTACTTCGCTTTCTGCTTCAGTGATAAGCCTTCCCTCTACCTACGCTGACAACCCCGCAGACAATGGAAGTAAACTCCCCGGCGACATAAACTGCGACGGTGTCGTAAATATACTGGATTTCACAATGTTAAGGCTCATAATCCTGGGCAAGATACAGCCCAACAGCAACAGCGATATCGATGGTAACGGCGTGCTGAACAATCTCGATTCTTCTGCTCTGCTTAGCTCGTTCTTTAGTAAATCATCTTCACCCCGCGGCGGTGGCGGAGGAGGCGGGGGTGGGGGCGGCTCTACACCGACATCAACACCAGTTCCAATTCCTACTCCTACGCCGACACCTACACCCACACCCACTCCTACTCCTACACCAACACCTACACCTCCGCTGGCGTGGATATATGAGACAACATACTCCGGACAGCCCGTTTCATACTGGAAATACTCTTGGTTACTCCAGGAAACCCTGCCCTCGGGCGACGGATACGA
Source organism: Dehalococcoidia bacterium (assembly GCA_041653935.1). Taxonomy (GTDB): domain Bacteria; phylum Chloroflexota; class Dehalococcoidia; order E44-bin15; family E44-bin15; genus JAYEHL01. Next base: position 932,219 of record JBAZEO010000001.1, read on the forward strand.
ACAAACTTACGGCGGCCCCTGCGATAAGTATCAGATCGACATATTTTCCGATGCAGCGTGCACGACTACAATGACGCCAACACGTACGGCCACTGTTAGCATACAGATATTGTCCCCCGGTTATGACTGGCGGCATGCTGAAAAGCGTGTATTTATGAAGAGTACCACCTCGGCGGGTAGCTTCCTCGGCACCGTCAACAATACGATTTACTACCGGCTTTACACCCCTGATACTTTCGGAGCGCCGTGGACAATAAACGAAAGCTGGACGTTCACCGAGGTAATCTGGGACCTTTCCATGGGTGAACATATCACCAACGGCACGGCGGCGGTCGCCGCCGCAACGGAGCCGGTTACCGTACCGGCGGGGAACTTTACCTGCTACGTGAACACGATCACTCGGGGCGGCAATACGACCGTCGAGTATTGGGATGCCGGCAGTGCTTTCCCCTATGCTCCTGTTAAAATTGTGGATAGTGTCAACTTCGCTAACGCGCAGACCAGCGAACTTTATTCCTATTTAATTACTCCAACGCCTACACCTGCGCCATAGCAGTCACCAATGCCAAGTATAAAACAGCTTTAAACACGCGGTTCTTCTGGAATTAGCCAAACAGAGAGTATTGCGATCGAACGGGCTATTTATACACATCCATATTCAAAAGGTGTGTGTCTCCGAGGTCTTCATAAATCTTCCCGTTCGCAGCCATATAGTCTGAGAAGGATGTCTTCTGAATCGCGGGCTTTCTGACCCACTTCTTGCTGAGCCAGTTAGTGATAGCGCTGGACGTTGCAAACAGCTCCGCGGGATTGATAAGCAGCACCTGGTTATTGTTGATGGAGATGATCTCCTCATAGTCTTTTTGAAAACCGGCATAATTCGTGATGATGCCTGCGCCGGCGCAAAGCGCCTCCATGGCCAGATTGGACACGGGCGAATGAGGCGCAGGTTTTTCAAATATGAACAACGCATCGACCCTGCTCAGGAAACGCGGCATCTCCCACGGAGCCATGAATCCGGGCCAGGCGTATTCGCTGATGGTATTCTTGCCCAGCGCTTTCTGTATCTCCTGCAATCCGATGCCCTGACACACACACGTGCATTCGTACCTGTCGACAAGGTTATGCATGTGGTCGGATATCTGCCGAAGGTCCTTGCGGTCCCAGTAGTAGTTTATCTTGCCCACATACGCCAGATGCTTTTTCTCTCCGCCGGCATAAGGTATGGCAAATGAATCAGTGTCGACGATGTACTGATGCTGAATATAGGTATTGCCGTTGAGCGGCTTGAAGGTATCGGCATAGCGCTCATCCGTTATAACCGCATCGGCAGACTTGATAGTTCCCTGCAATAGGGAATTGAGAGCGCCCTTTTTAAAGAAGCCCTCCACATCCGACACGCCGTGGCGCACAACATGTTTCACTCCGGTGATACGCGCGGCGATATGGCCTACTATACCGTAAGGCGTGAGATACCCCGTGTCCAGTATCTCTATATTGTGCTTTTTAATCACATCGAGCGTTAAATCCAGGAGAGCCAGCGACTGATCATCGGACTCCGGTATGTGCCACGGTATTTCATACGCGGGGCGGTGCACAAAGAAGTTCGGCAGTTTCTCGGAAGGCTTGCCCTCGCCCTGGCTTCGATATTCGCCACCGGCCTCCGGCCTGTCTGCGATGATATGAACCTCATGTCCCCTCTTGGCTAATCCGCGACCAAGCCAGTAAGTCCTGGCCGCATTGCCGCCTTCCAAAGGATAATACTTGCCGAGGAGCGCGATTTTTTTGGGCATTTGAGATTAATCCCCCGTTTCTCGTGAGAGGTATTTTGAACTATCCCATGAAAATCTGAACGATGTAGATACAGCCGTCTTTGACTACGCAGCCGATACCGGTGTTGGTGTAAACCGGATTAAGGATATTCTTTCTGTGTCCATCAGACCTCATCCACCCGTCAAATATGTTCTTGATGACGCGTTTGCTGTAAACCTTGCCGGGATACTTGCAGACGTTCTCGCCGACATATGAGTTGCCAAGCATCTTTTTTATGAAACGCCCCCTGTGCTTAAAACCGAAATGAGTGATAGTATTCTTCTCCGCCATGTAATTCACATGATGACAGGCGATCTTATCCAGCAGGTCTATTCGATATAAAGGGTGTACATTATTTTCATCACGCCTGTCGTTTATCTCTTCCAGCACAAGCCTTTTGGGGTTTACCAAAGTATCAAGCAGCAACATTACTCTTACCTTTATGATTTCAAAATATTAGAACAGGATAATACATATTGAAAATTTTGAAAAGGCCCTTTTAGCTGTGTCTCTCTATCACAAATCACTATCAAAATCAGACGGCTTTGTATCATCACTTTTTTCCAGGGTGACTGGATACCTTATCGCATTCAGCCTGACCTTATCCTCTACAGCTTTTGCCACATCTATCTTGAGAACGTTGGCAAAGCTCAAGCAGTAGATTATTATATCAGCCAGTTCCTCCTCTAATTTCACAAGCTTTTCCGTCTCCTTGGCTATCGCGCCGGATTCCCTGTCCGGAACCCAGAGGAAGTGCTCCAGAAGTTCCGAAGACTCCAGAGAGATGGCTATTGCCACATCCTTGGGATTATGATATTGATTCCACTCCCTGTCGTTCACAAATTTCTTCACCATATCCCTGAGGTCTATCAGGGTGGTTTTCTCGTCGGACATCAGATTGTCACCAGGGAGAACATCACTCAGCCCTTTCTCTCTGCAATTTCTGCAGGGTTGCTGCGCCAAGTCATTGATGCGGCGTTCTATCTCCTCTTTGGAAACACGCCCGAACTGACCCGATTCAAACGAATGTGCTTCTATATGCCCGCATTTATGCGCTATGGAACGATTCAGCATTATGTACCTCCTTTGCGCTATCGATATAAACCACTGGTCACGAGTTGAAGCCCGTGGCCAGTCCGCATCTACAAAAGTAACCTAGTACCTATCTACCATAAATTGTCGTACTTGGTCATGAAGTCTGTAAATGTCCAGCCGTAGATCGATATATCATTCGCCGTGCCGGGCTGCCATACAGCGTTGTAGAGTATCTGGCCGTTCAGTATATAGCTGTTCAGCAGCGTAAGACGCCAGCCGGTATTGTGCATATCGTTAGCCTTGGTTACAAAGTCGGCATAAGCCCACCCATAGACACAAACATCATTCGGCGCGCCGGACTGCCATACGGCATCATACAGCACCTGCCCGTTCAGCACATAGCTGTTCAATAGCTTCAGATGCCGGCCGCTATTCCGCATATTGGTATCCTCATTGAAGAAGTCAGCGTAAGCCCATCCTAATACCCCAGGCTCATCCGCCGTGCCGAGCTGCCATACGGCGTTGTAGTAAACCTGATTATCGATCACATACGTATCGATCAGCTTCAGCCGCATACCTGCGGCATACTGATTGTTGCATTCGTTGTTAAAGTCCGTAAAGATCCATCCAAGCACCACGTAATCATTAGCTGTGCCGGGCTGCCATACGGCGTCGTAATACGCCTCGCCGTTCAGCACAAAGCTGTTCATCTGCGTCATAATCCAGCCGCTGTTCAACATATCGTTAGCCTTGGTCACGAAGTCATCATAAGCCCACCCGAATACCGCAACATCGTTAGATGTGCCGGGCTGCCATACCGCGTTGTAGTAGACCTGATCATTCAATACATGCGCATCCAACGCCTTCAGCCGCATCTGCGTCCCGATGAGATGCCACCGGTTCTCCTGCTCCAGAGACTTGCGCATGTCCGTGATCTGCTCCGGCGAGTAGTGCTGCGAGATATTCCAGCATCTAAAGAAATAGCTCACAACATCCCCTCGGTCAGGCGCTAGCGTATAAGTCTGATAAGAAGATCCAACGTGCGCCGTTACATCCACTGTATCCGCATTATCACACGCATCCCCCGTCAGATAATAGAAGAACTGCGGCCCCGGATCCGGCGGCGTATCGCTCACCCATGCAAGATCGCCATCAAACACATCAAGGCCGTCGGACGCGCTGTGCCCCTGGTTGTTGACATACCATTCGATGTATTCCGCCGCCCGGTCACTGAGTATATCTGCCCTCTCACCGAAACTTAGGTTGCCGTCAGCATTCTCTTCAGGTGTGAGCATCACCTCCACAAACGTGTGACTCTGATGATAGTAGTGTCCACCCTCATGTGCCAGCAATCTGGCCCAGTCCTGAATATCGCCCTGATGTGTAGGCATCGCCACGAATTCACACTCCTCGCAGGAGAAGGCATATCCTCTAGGGCTTATCTTCCAGCGCGAAAGATCTGAATCATAAACCAGCTCATTGCCATCGCAGAGCAGGATTACCATTTCACCGCGATACTGGCGTGCCAAGCTCTGACGCGCGTCTTCATGCGGCTGCGCCAGCGCTTCTATATATGACTTACTGAGAGGTGTTACGTTCGAAGGACTCTCCCAAATGATGCCCGATGGCACCGTAAAGTCCAGATTCACCAGTGTGCTATTCACTTTCGTAAAGTCTGTCGACGGATCATACATGAGCCAGATGCCGGCATCATCATAAATACCGTTGGCGGCATCGATGACCTGCTTGAAATACTCCGCCGTCACTGCGTTGGCATCAGCAGCACCGCCCGAGCCGTCATCATTGGCGCAAAGGATAACACGGACATTGATGTAATAGTAAGGCTCGGGAGCTTCCGCAGGGAAGGTGATAAAAGCAGTGGGTACGTAGCGCCCCTCATACGGCATGCTCAAATCGTACTGGTTCTTCTCGTCCTCACTTAAAGAAAGTTCCAGCACTGAGATATCGTTAATATCCTGATAACCATCTTCTTCGCTAAAGGCTGATACCCTGGGTACAGCCCTCAGAGCATCCACTAACGCATAGCCGGAAAGGTTTTGTCTCGCCGCAGTCGTTCTGATCAGTGATGAAAAAGAAATAGTGTCGTTTGTGCTCGGCAATACGCCGCGATACGAAGGCGTAGGCGTGGGCATGCCGCGCGTTGTAAACGTAAGGTGCGTTGTCGATATGCCTCTGGAAGTAGCTGTAGGGGTCGACGTTACTGTAACCGCAGCGGTTTGCATCGACGTAGCGGTCGGCGTCGGCGTCGACCGCCCCTTGTTACCACAACCTATTGCGCCCGCCACTAGCGACAATACCAGCAGTGGAATAACTACTAACCACAACCTTTTCATGACTTTCCTCCAGCTATGCGATAGCAAAACACAAACAATATTCCATACACACTACCCCACGATGAACGTCCCTATCCCCGTGGCAATGATGCTCTGTTCCTCGTTCTTCAGCTCCATGCGAATGACTATCACCTTCTTGCCGTCACGCAGGATAGAGCCGGTCACGGTGAACTCCTTGCCCTTGCCAGGCCGCAGGTAATCGATGCGCAGGTCGACGGTCCTGATACCACTCAGCTTCTTGATCTGCTCCTCCATGGAATGATCCCTGATATCCTTAATCTGATTCCAGGTAACTATGGCCCCGCCAACGATATCGATCGCGCAGGAGATTATCCCCCCATACAGGATGCCCGGATGCCCGCACAGCTCGGGGCGCATTGGGAATCTTACGCGTATGCTGTCATCCTCCGTGGGCTCAAGCGTAAAGCCGACGAGCCTGTGGAAGGGATGATCCCTGGTGACAAGGGCTATGCCCTTGAGTTCGTTGCTCTGTGATTTCTCGTCTTTCATTCTTCCGTTCCTCGATAGATTTTCCATCGTTCATTATACCTGATAATGCAGGTGATGATACAAGAAGATGCCCCCCAGCTGTCCCCCTTTCAAGGGGGAAACAATAACCGAACCCCCCGTTAGTCCCCCATACGTTGGGGGACGTAAAATAGTTAGGGGACACCCCTATAACCCTGGCAGGAGAACTTCTCTCCTGCACCTCTCTTTTTATTAGCTAACTTCCCTTTAACAAGGAGAGGCTAGAGATGATATAAAAACCAAAGAGCGACTTCCTCTCTTTGTGAAATAGGGGGCTAGAGGGAGTTCAATCTTGCCTCTACTTACTAATCCCAGCCGCGTGCCGGGCCGCAATCCAGCCGAAGACCATGGACGGCCCTATCGTGGCGCCGGCGCCGCCGTAAGAGCGGCCCATGACGGAGGCGGCGCAGTTGCCCGTCGCGTACAGGCCATCGATCGGAGTGCCGCCTTCACGCAACACACGAGCGTGCTCATCGGTGACCATGCCGCCCTTGGTCCCCAGATCGCCGGGCCATATCTCGACCGCGTAGAACGGCGGCGTGTCTATGGGACCGAGGCACGGATTCGGCCGCGACGCGGGGTCGCCGTAGTACCTGTCGCAAGAGTTTTCGCCGCGGTGGAAGTCTTCGTCTTTGCCCGCAGCGGCGCAGCGGTTGCATTTAGCTACCTCATCCGTCAGCCCCGCCGCGTCGATGTCGCACTTGCCCGCGAGCCCCTCGATGGTATCAGACATCTTGAGATAGCCGTTTTCGATATATTTCTTCGGGGTGACGAAGGGCAGCATCGGGCTCAGCGGATACTTCCTGCGGTAGCGGGCGTCCACGATCATGTACGCGGGGATGGCGCCGCCGGTCTCGCGATGATTCTTGAGCTGATCGTTAGTCACATCGATATACGGGCCGGCCTCGTCGGTGAAGCGCCGCCCTTTCTTATTCACGATTATGGAGCGCGGCAGGGAGCGCTCAACGATGATCATCTGCGCCATGTCCTCGCCTGGCACGAGCGTGGTCGGCATCCACCAGGCGTCATCCATCAGATCAAGCGCGGCGCCGGCCTCGATCCCCAGATGGATGGCATCGCCGCCGTCATCGAACGAGGCCACCGTCCACTGGTCCGACACGGGAGGCCGCTGGTACTTCTCGCGCATAGCCTTGTTCCGCGCGAAGCCGCCCGCTGCCAGTATTACACCTTTGTTAACCTTGATATGAATCGACTGTCCTGCTTTATCCGCCTCGACGCCGGTGACGCGGCCGCCCTCGATACGCAGATGCCGCGCCGAGGTGTTGAGCCATAAAGGAATCTTCCTGTCGACTAATGCCATCCTCAGACGGCCGATGGTGGCGTTGCCCAGCGTCAATCGCCCATCGGTCGACGTTATAAAGCGTGCAGGATTGATGAAATACGGTGCGAATATGGAGGCCGTTACCATGCGGCCTCTGATCGAGGTATCCATCATGCGGTGGGCGTCATAGGCCGTAGCCATGATGCGGCCCATCAGCCGCGCCTGGGGGTGCAGCGGGCGCATCAGCTTGCGCTCCGAGCCCAGCTTCCACGCGCTGAAAGGCGCCGGCTCTATGGTGCGGCCGCCCTCCGCTTTGCTGCCGGCGACGCCGGGGTAGTAATCGGAATAGCCGGGGACAACCTGAAAACGCACGCGGCTGTGCTCTTCGAGATATTTCACCATTTCAGAGCCGGATTCGACATAGGCGCGCAGCCTAGCTTCCGATACAATCCCTTTAGTGATCGCCTTGAGATAAACGAGCCCTTCTTCGACAGAATCGTTAAGCCCGGCTTTTTTCATGAGGTGGTTGTTGGGTATCCAGATGGCGCCGCCGGACATGGCCGTGGAACCGCCGTAAACGGAGCTTTTTTCGATAATGAGGGCGCTCGCCCCCGCGTCAACGGCGGCCAGCGCCGCCGCCATACCTCCGCCGCCGGACCCGACCACCAGCACGTCTATCGAATACTCCTGTGATTGTGCCATGTCGAGCCTCCTATTCGCCATCTAAATGTAGGGGCGAACCCCTGTGTTCGCCCTATCTCAGAATTGAATCGCGGATCGAGGGGGTTGAATCTTAAATCGATTTAATACTTGAACAATTTGGCGCTCAGGTATTTCTCGCCCCTGTCGGGGAATATAACCACAATGGTTCCAGAATCTACTTGCTTGGCGGTTTCGAGCGCTGCGTACATGGCGGCGCCGCTGCTCATACCGACGAAAATGCCCTCTTTGGCCACGATTTGCCGCGTCATCTCGTAGGCAGCTTCCGTCTCCACCATAATGGTTATGTCGATCTGCGAAGGGTCGTAAATCGAAGGCACGATGGCCTCTTCCATGTTTTTGAGCCCCTGGATGTAGTGTCCTTTAACGGGGTGCGCGGACACTACTTTGATTTTAGGATTGTGCTCTTTCAAGACCTTGCCCACCCCCATGATGGTGCCGGACGTACCCAGCGACGAAACGAAATAGTCCACCTTGCCATTTGTCTGTTTCCAGATCTCCTCGCCGGTGGTGCTGTAGTGTGCGATCTTGTTATATTTGTTGGAAAACTGATCCGGCATGAAATAGCTCTCCGGATGCTCCCTGACCAGTTCGCGTGCTTTCAGGATAGCTCCATCTGTGCCCAGCTTACCGTCGGTTAGCGTCACTTTCCCGCCGAAGGCCTTGATCATCTGTCTTCTCTCGACGGAGACAGCGTCGCTCATGACGATTTCAACCTGATAGCCTTTTACCACACCGATCATGGCGAGTGCTACGCCCGTATTGCCGGAGGTGGGTTCTATAATCGTCTTGCCTTTGGTCAGTGTGCCCTCGATTTCAGCCTGCTCGATCATACGCAGGGCGATGCGGTCCTTGATGCTGCCGGTGGGATTAAGTCCCTCCAGTTTTGCGTAAATGATGACATTTTTGTTGGGGTTGAGGCGGTTTATCTTGACGATGGGCGTATTGCCTATAGTTTCAAGCACGTTTTCAGCCATTTCGCGATGCTCCTTCAAAGGCTCTCAAAACACACTTATTATTTCTTACTTTATAGACTTACACACTATCTGTGTGTATTATGTCAATAACTTGCATAACCTATTTACTATCGACGCGTCCCCGCGAGACGATTTCCTTCACGCGCCGCTCGAACGCAGGCCGTTCCAGCATTATGCGATGCCCGCACTTTGTGCACTTAATGCCGATGTCGATGCCCGTACGCACCACCAGCCACCTGTCCCCGCCGCACGGATGCGCCTTGTTAAAGCGCACCTCGTCCCCCAAGTTTATCTCCACCGCTAGTCACCCTTCAGATAACTGTTGATTTCATCCCGCATCTTGATAGCCGCCTTGCGCGCCGCCTCGGCAAAATTTTTGCCTTTCGATGCATAGATTATGCCGCGCGAGGAGTTGATGATGGCTTTTTCTTTATCTGAATCGACGCCGTTGCGCACCGCCGCCGACAGGTCGCCGCCCTGCTTGCCGATACCCGGTATCAATATCAGCATATCCGGGCATATCCTGCGCAGACGCCTGATGTCCTCAGGATACGTCGCGCCGACCACAAGACCGATGTTTCCGTACTTGTTCCACTCAAGGGCTTTCCTGGCCACAACCTCATACAAAGGCTGTTTATCGATCTTCAAATCCTGGAAATCAGCGGAGCCAGGATTCGAGGTGCGGCACAGGACAAAGATACCTTTATCCTCGTATTCAAGGAACGGCTCTAGTGAATCACCGCCCAGATACGGGTTAACCGTGACCGCATCGAAGCCGTAGCCTTCAAAAAGTGCCCTGGCGTAAGCCTTCACCGTGTTGCCGATATCGCCGCGCTTGGCATCGCCTATGACCGGCACCGTATCCGGGATGCAGCCCACGGTAGCCGCCAGCGCCCTCAGGCCTTCGACTCCCATAGCCTCGTAGAAGGCCAGATTGGGCTTGTAGGCGCAGACGAGATCGTAGGTGGCTTCGATAATAGCCTGATTGAACTCTAATACGCTGACGCCGGGCGGCATCAGCTCCGGGTCCGGGTCCAGCCCTACGCACAGCAGGCTCTCATTGCTTCGGGCTGCTTTCAGCAGTTTATCGTTAAAATTCATAGCGTCTCTGGGGATAATAACCTCACCGCCTGCCTGCCGTCAAGCATCGGAGCCTTCACCCCGACCGTCTTAAGCTGCGGCGCACGAAAATATTCGTATGTGCACGTTACTCCGTCCGTGCACATACATTAAAAGTCGCTAAATGATGTAACACGTATAATTGCTTCAGCCCTCCAAATTGAAAAAGAGTGGGAATAAAGTTCTCCCTCCCTTGAGGAGAGGGAGTAAGAGGGAGAGTGATTTCAATAAATTCTTCCATATAGCACCTGTCATGAAAGGAAACGTATGAGTAATCAGCAGGGAATCACAACATGTTGACAACAGCCTCTTTTTACACGATACTTTTGTCACCCTGTAGACAGCAGCGATCCCCCGACCACCATTCAAGGAGACCACTTTTGCATGGCTGAGAAATCTAGCGACAAGGAGACGCAGAACCGCATCAAGGCGCTGGAGCGGGAAAACGCCTTGCTTACCAGATCGATTGAACACTTGCGGGAGAGCGAAGAAAAGTTCACCACGATCTTCCAGAACGCCAACGACGAGATAATCTACGTCGGGGCAGACGGCACGATAGTCGATATCAATCACAAGGTAGAGGATATCTTCGGATATAAGCGCGAGGAGGCTATCGGCAAGAAGTTCTACGAATTTGAAGTGCTGAGCCCGGAGGAGTGGCAGCGGCTCATCGGCCTGACACAGGACCTGCTCTCGGGCAAGACCTCGCAGACACAGGTTCTCCAATTCGAGGCCAGGCGCAAAGGTGGGGAGAAGGTCTATCTGGAGGTCAATCCGAGACTGATAAAGAGGGATGGACGGAACATAGGCATACTCGCTATCATCAGGGATATCAGTACCCGCAAGCGGGAAGAGGAGCTCCTCCGCAGGCACACCGAACAGCTCGACAAGCTGCTCAAGGAGCGCACATTGAACCTTGAGGAGCTGAATGCCGCATTGAAGGTCATGCTGAAACAGGTGGAAGAGGTCAAGGCCGAGATACAGGACAAGATCACGTTCAATATCACCGAATTCGTCATGCCTTATCTGGAAAAACTGAAGAAAACCAGGCTGGAGGATATCCAGCAGATCTATCTGAATAACCTGGAGGAAAACCTTAAAGATATCGTTTCGCCATTCCTGCACGGCCTTTCCGCAAAGTACATCAAGCTGACACCTACAGAAATCCAGGTAGCCAACATGGTCAAACAGGGTAAAACCAACAAGGAAATCGCGGACACGCTTTTCATGTCGCCGCGAACCATAGAAACGCACAGGTACAACATCAGAAGCAAGCTGGGACTGAAAAGCAAGAAGCTTAATCTCAGGACATATCTTCTCTCGCTGGAATAATACTTAGATGATTGTAAGTATTCTGTAATAATAATTACAGCATTGGCACAGTTGCAATTATCTATTAAACCAAGCATACTCGTATCATAGACTAAGTATTAATCCGTAAAATAATATCCGTACCTGCAAACGCATCCTGTTAATCTAGAATAAACTAATATATAGAATTAAAATCTAAATAGAAAATCGACAATTGTCAAAGACAGTTAAAGGAGGGCCCGACATGGAAAACGAAAAGCTGTACCAGGAAGTCGCAGAGATGATCAACAGGGACGACCCGCTAATAGTAGGCGTATCGATCACCCCGGCATTCTTAAAATTACTGAGTCTGCAAATGACACCCGACGAGGCGCGGCTGGCGCTGCAGGTCGGGCTCAAGGGGATGACCCTGGACGAGATAGCGGCCAAGACCGGCATGAAGAAAGATTCTCTCAAGAAGACGCTTAATACCATGGCGGACAAGGGCACCATGTGGATCGATCCCGGCGGCAAGGCGGACCCAAAGTACCGCGTCCTGGGCAGCTGCGCGCCGGGCTTCACCGAGACCGGGCTCTTCGGCAACATACGGCATCCCTACGACCTCGAGCTGGCCAAGGTGCTGCACCAGGTCATGTATGAGTGGGCCAGGGACAAGCTGTGCAAGCTGGGATTCCCCTTCGCGCCGGTGTGGGCCCACCCCTGGGCGCTGCCCAAGGACGCCAAGCCCGAGGAGAACCTCGTCGATTTCCTCAAGAGCCAGAACTTCTACTGTGTCTCTACCTGCCCCTGCCGGCTCTCCAACTGGATCAGCAACCCCGACGACCACTGCGGGCACATGCTGCAGACCTGCCTTCACTCCGGGGACACCGGCAGATGGTGCGCGGAGCACGGCCTGGGCAAGGAGGTCACCCTGGACGAGGCGCTGGAGCTGCTGCGCAAGGCCAACGCGGAGGGCTTGGTGCACACCATTAACATCCAGGGCTTCATCTGCAACTGCTGTACCGACTGCTGCCCGCTCTTCATGGGCTACTTCAAGATGAAGACCAAGACCATGATCCCCTCCCCGTTCATCCCCGTCATCGATGAGGGTGAATGCACCGCCTGCGGCTCATGCATCGATATGTGCCCGGTCAAGGCACTGAAACTTGAGGATACGGCAAAAGTGGATATCGACACCTGTATCGGATGCGGCGTGTGTGTCACCCACTGCGATCCTAAAGCCATCAAGCTGGTCAGGAGAACACAGCAGGTCACACTCCCGAACGAGGTGAAAGGCCACGTCGATAAGCTTTAGTAATAAAAGGGCTTTAGGAGAAACTATGAATAAGAACTATGATGCGATAATTGTGGGAGCGGGGTTAGGGGGTGCGGTATGCGGTGCACTACTGACAAAATGGGGACTCAAGGTACTTTTACTGGATAAGAACAACCGCGTCGGCGGCAAGCAAATGGGTATCTCAGCACGCGGCTTCAAGAGCGAGATGTGGCCAACATTCGGCATACCCAGGGAATCAGGACCGTTCGTGGATGCCTTCAAGCAACTGGGCATAGAGCAGAAGCTGGACATTATCCCCGGTTCCAACTGTCTGATGTACCGGCAGCCGAAAGGCAAGTGGATTCCTTCAATAAATGCGGCTGGGCCACAGGGTCTGGACTCGACATTGAATATGTTCAATGCATGGCAACTCAGCGAGAAAGATTCTCAGATGGCCTTGAACATCCTGGCTGAGATGGCACTGATGACACCAGAGCAGCTGGACGCCCTGAACGATGTCAGCGTGCAGCAGTGGGTGGCCCAGAAAGGCGACCTGCCTAAGCCCCTTTTCAGCTTCCTCGCCGTGCAATCCAATGTGATGGCCACCGGCCTTTACGAGCTCGTAGCCATATGGGAACTAGCCAAGATCATGCAGATTTTTGCGGGAACAACGCCGTGCTTTCCCAGGGGTGGCTACTCCAAACTGGTCGAAGACATTATCGACGTGTTTAAGGCGAATGGCGGCGAGTTGAAGCTCAGGACGCGGGTCGAGCGCATCCTTGTCGAAGACGGGCAGGTAGCCGGTGTCGCTACCAGGGACAAGGTGTACAGGGCTCCAATCGTTGTCAGCAACGCGGGCATCCAGCCAACAGTGCTCAAGCTGGTCGGAGAACAATATTTCGATAAGTCGTATGTGAATTACGTTAAAGACATAGTCCCCAGCCTGGGTTTCTGCTGCCAACGATATATATTTAAGGAACCGGTTATGGAGCACGGTGTGTACCTCGGCACGTCGGAGAGAAGCTATCTGGATACCGCCCGCCTTGAGGAAGTGAAGAGCGGAAAAATACCCGATGTCGTATCTTTTTACGCGGTGAACCCAGCGCACTTCGATCCCGAGATGGCGCCCAAAGGCAAACAGATGTTGCTGGTGGGCACGTGGTGCTCGCCGGATCCGAAAGATAAATCGATAAGGGCACTGCAGAAAAAGGTAGATGAGCAATTTATTGAGATGTTCCCGGCAGAATCTAAATACATCGAAGCGCGCGAAGGTTATGTAGGCCCGGCCCAAGTCGCATCACTGAGCAGGGACTCCGTCCTGCCCGGTGTAGGCGGGGAGGCGGTCGGCCTTGGGGTTAGCGTAGGCTACTGTGGCAAGAACAAGCCGTCGGTCAAAGCGCCCATAGCCGGGCTCTTCTACGTTGGGCACGATGCCGGCGGCGCCGGTTATCTCGGTACCCACCAGGCGGTGAGTTCCGGAGTGAGGGTAGCGCCGGTGGTGCAGCTGTACTACCGTGAAAGGAAGATGTTCGGGAAATAGCAGCCGGTGAAACTGCTGGCCCTGGAGGAATTGAGTCATTGACCTTTGTAGCAATGAAATGTTTATTAGTGTAATAATCATAAGGGGGTAGATTATGTTAACAAAATACGATGAATTCAACTGCCATCAGATCGTGGACACGCTGGACCACGTGCTGGACAGCGACCGGCAATTCACGGAGAAGTACTGGATGAACGTCCACGATACCACCGGGAAGATAGTTCTGGCCACCGGCCTCGGCTACTATCCCAACCGCAATGTGATGGACGGCTACGGCTGTGTGAACATAGGCAATACTACCCAGTACAACATGAGACTCTCCCGGGAACTGAGGCCCAAGACCGATGAGCTGGTCGTCGGCCCGCTTTCATGGGAGGTTATCGAGCCTCTGAAGAGAATACATGTAGCTCTCGGCGAGAACGATAAGGGCATCAGTTACGACCTGGAGTTTTCAGGCAGGATGCCGGCCCATGAGGAGATACCGCAGGTCCGCCGCGACAAGGGGCGCATCTTCATGAACACCTGCCGCATGGCGCAACTTGGCACAGCTAAAGGATGGATCAAGGTAGACGGCAAGAAATACGAGGTCGATGAGCAATCATGGCGCGCCCAGCGCGACCATTCGTGGGGCATACGTATGGGCGTCGGCGCCCCGGAGCAGGGCGTGCAGTCGCCGGACATATCTTTCTTTGCCAACCTGATGATCAACTGGCTCACCGCCCAGTTCAAGGACTGGGGCGTCACCTACTACCTTATCGAGAAATCGGATGGAAAGATCGAATACCTCTCCGGCGCAGTGATGTACGGCTTCGGCAAGGACAGGGAGGAAGTGCGTATAGTGAAAGTGGATCACGATTTCCAATACCATCCGGGCAGCGGCAGGGTGAAATCGGGGGAGGTTGTGCTGCATACCGCCGACGGCAAGAAGGTAATGATCTCCATGCAGCAGATGACGACCATGTACCTCATGGGCGGCGGATACGTAGGCTACAACGGCTTCTACCACGGTATCTGGAAGGCCCCATACTGGACCGACGGCGAGCAGTGGAACGTTGCCGATGCCAAGGTAGCGAATCAGGTCCACGGCCTTGATGACGCGGTATGCCAATATAGGAGTGGGAAAGAGATCGGATACGGCATCATCGAGAACTTGATCCTCGGCTCGTTCCCTAAATACGGATTCTAAAGGAGTCTTGAAGGTACAGAATATGATACTTGATAAATTCGCTCTCACGAACAAGGTGGCAGTTATCACCGGAGCCGGCAGGGGCATCGGCAGGGGAATCGCGCTCGGCCTAGCAGAGGCGGGAGCCGACGTGGTCGCTTTAGCTCGCACAGCCAAAGATATCGAGAGCCTGGCAGAAGAGGTCCGGAGCAGGGGCCGGAAAGCGCTGGCGATCCCGACCGATGTGCGCTCGGCCGACGACGTGGACGCCGCGATAAAGCGTACGCTGGACGAGTTCGGCCGCATCGATATCCTGGTGAACAACGCCGGAGGGGCTTCCGCCGGAGTGTTCCCCTCGACAGTGGCCGACATGAGCGAGGAGCTCTGGGATGAGAACATCCGCGGTAACCTGAAACACGTATTTCTCCTCAGTAGTGCCGTGGCTAAAGTAATGATCAAGCAGAAATCGGGGACGATCATCAGTATAAGCTCGATCTTCGGACGGACGGCGGCGCCGATGTTCGCGCCATACGCAGCATCGAAAGCCGCTATTATCAATTTCACCCAGACGCTGGCATACGAGCTGGCGCCGTACAACATCCGCGTCAACTGCATCGCTCCCGGATTAATCCTGACCTCATCCACTGAAATGCTGTGGACAACACCGGAGAGCCAGGCCGAGGCAGGAAAAAACGCACACCTGAAAAGGCTGGGGCAACCCGAAGATATCGCCCCGGTTGCGGTATTCCTGGCCTCCGACGGCGCCGGTTACATCACCGGGCAAACGTTCGACGTTAACGGAGGTTGGGGTGCCCTGGCCCTACTTTAAAGAAAACTCTCAAGGAGGGATGCGATGTTCGATCGGCATATAGACACGGCAAAGATGCAAGTTAAGCTGCAGAAATGGCTTCAGGTCAAAATGCCTAACGCCAGTGATCTGACGATCTCTCCGTTGAAGCGCTCGGCCGGCGGCTTCGCCAACGAGACCTTCTTCTTCGATATGAGCTGGAAGGAGAAAGGAAAGAGCAAAACGGAAAAGCTGGTGCTGCGCTGGCAGCCGCAGGACTATCCCGTGTTCCTGGACTACGACCTGGCGATGCAGTTCCACACTATCGAGCGGCTGCAGAAATCAGGCATACCCGTAGCCAAAACATACTGGCTGGAAATGGATAAATCCATACTGGACAGCCCCTTCTACATCATGGGTTTCATCCCCGGCATCACTGCTTGCGAGGTGCCCCCCTACCACTCCGCCGGGCTCTGCGTTGAGAGCACCCCTGAGCAGAGGGCCAAGATGTGGTGGGGCTGCCTGGAGATGATGGCCAAAATACACAAGCTGAACTGGAAGAAATATGATTTCTCCTTCATGGGCATCCCCAAGGGAGGCACCGATGCGCTTGACCGCCAGCTGGATTACTACGAGAGATACCTGAACTGGGTGCGCAAAGAGCCGCAGCCGATACTGGACAAGGCCCTGGAGTGGCTCAAGGAGAAAAAGTCCGCCCCCGAGCGCGTGACGCTGTGCTGGGGCGACTGCCGCATACCTAACCTCCTCTACGACGATAAACTGAACGTGGTCGCCGTCCTCGACTGGGAGATGGCCTCCATATGCGACCCCATATCCGACCTGGCGTGGTTCTTCTTCCTGGATTGGCACCACAGCCTGGGCTACGGCATCCCGCGTCTCGCTGGCTTCCCCGACCAGAAAGAGACGATAGAACGCTACGAAAAACTGACCGGCTTTAAGGTGCAGAACCTACGCTACTTCGAAGTGCTGGCCGCTTTCAAGTTCGGCGTGGTCATGGCCAAGATCGCACAGCACATGAAGGCCACCGGCGCGCCCTCCCCCACAGCGAACTTCGAGATCGACAACGCCTGCACCCAGCGGCTGGCCGAGCTGCTGAATCTGCCGGCGCCGGGCGGCAAGAAGAAGGAAGCGCTGAAGATCGAAGAGGTAAAGGTGGCCGTGCAGCTCCACCTCACCGGCCCCGGCGGCTGCGACTGGTACCTCATCTCCGACAAAGGCGTGGGCAAACGCTACGAGGGCATCGTCAAGGACATGACACCGAGCGCTACCGTTACCGCCACGACCCAGGACTGGAGCGACATCCAGAGCGGAAAGCTGGACCGCGTGCAGGCATTCATGGGCGGCAAACTAAAGGTTGAGGGCGATCTGTCATTGATGCTACAATTGGAGGAGATGATATCCAGGTTCAGCAAGGGCGCATGAGAAATTCTCCAAGACGAGATTCTTCACTTCGTTCAGAATGACAGATCGAAAAAAGAGGTGCAGGAGAAAACTCTCCTACCGGGGTATTAGGGGTGTCCCCTATCTTTTTTTCTATTTCCCCCAAGACTGGGGGATAACAGGGGGTTGATCATCTCTCAATCATGACAGAGCATAATATCTCTATCGATATCAAACCGCCCTACCGTAAGCGACTGGCCAAGAAGTGTCTCCGTGAAGTCGTTGATATTACTCTGTCGACCCAGAAAGTCGATCGTCCCGTTGAGCTCAGTCTGATCATCACCGGCGATGAGGAAGTACACAAGCTGAACCGCGACTACCGCGGCATAGACAGCACCACCGACGTCATCTCCTTCGCACTGAGCGAGAATGTCGCCGATACTGAATTTGTAACACCCCCCGATAAGATATCGCGCCTGGGCGAAATCATCATCTCCTACCCGCAGGCGGCATCGCAGGCTAAAGAGAATAAACAGACGATAAAGGCGGAGCTGGCCTGGCTTGTAGTGCACGGCCTGCTGCATCTGCTGGGCTACGACCACCAGGATGATAAATCGGAAGCTGTCATGAGGAAGTGCGAGGACAAGATCCTTAGGGGTATCGACCTATGACCGAAGATAAGCAGACAAAAAACGACGAGTACTACGAGCAGCCGCCCTACCGGCCGCCCACGGAGGCTTACAGCCTGCTGCTGCGCGTGACCCGCAACTGCTCCTGGAACAAGTGCGAGTTCTGCCAGATGTACCCCGGAACCAAGCTGGAGATACGCTCCGTGGGGGAGGTCAAGAGCGACATACGCGCCATGAAGAAGCACGCCGACGAGATCAAGGCCTACGCCTTAAAGACCGGTAACATAAACAACGTGGGCATGGTGGCCCGCGCCAACGGCGTGCAGTGGCTCAATGATGGCGATGTCAAGAACGTCTTCATCGCCGACTCCAACAGCGTCATCATCAAAACGGAAGACCTTGCCGAGATAATTCGATATCTATACGAAACGTTCCCGACCATCGAACGTGTTACCAGCTACGCCCGCGGCAAGACGCTGGCCAAGAAAACGCTCGACGAGCTCAAAATGCTGCGCCAGGCGGGGCTGACGCGCGTGCACGTCGGGCTGGAGACCGGCGACGCCGAGCTGTTGAAGATCATCCAGAAGGGCGCTACGCCCGAGGAGATGATAGCGGGCGGGAAGAAGGCCCTTGAGGCCGGTTTTGAGCTCTCCATGTACGTCATGCCCGGGCTCGGCGGGCGCGAGATGTGGGAGCAGCACGCCCGCGGCTCAGCACACGTACTGAACGAGGTAAACCCCCATTTCATCCGGCTGCGCACCCTGTTCGTCCCCGAGGACACACCGCTGCACGCAAGGTACGAGAGCGGCCAGTTCACCAGACAGACGACGGAAGCACTCCTGCGCGAGGTGCGGCTCATGGTCGAGTTACTTAACGTCGACTCGGAATTTATAGCCAGCGACCACATAGCCAACCGCTACATGTGGGGAATCGATGGGGTTCCGTCCAAGGACAAGGAACGCATGCTCAAGCAGATCGATAAGCTGATCGACGAAGCCAACCGCAGCGGCGAGCAGTATCCGGTATATTTAGGGTTGTGATTTAGCCAGTTGTTCTACTGTTGGCTGTACTTGATAGTGACGTAATCCATATACCAGTTTTCTGGGACATCACTTAGAAACATTGCTGGACATGTTTTGTAAAGACTAACCCCGGTAACATATATATGTTATTCTCAAAAAAGCTAACGGATAGCTAACCAATTGGAATTGTGATCGGACAGGACTAAAAAGCTGTGAGTAACCTATTTTTTCCCTTTTAAAACCCAACTCCAACCGACTAAAAAGCAACCTACCAAAAACACGGGCACACCGAGGAATATCCCTCCTATGAGGCCAAAACCAGATTCGCCTTCATATCCTCCAGTGGTTATGTAGCATATGCCAAAGATAGCCAATGGTACTATCATGGTAACTATGCCGATTATCATGAATACTTTCCAAGTTGGGATTTTGTTGTCTCTTGTCATTGATGTGCTTTCAGAAACGATACCAACCACTATTTAGGAAGATTATACCTTAATACACCTGCTATTAAAAATGTGATAATACTTGCGAAAACTTTTCGCTTTGCGAGGTGTTCTTCACCTCGCAGAAATCGACTCAATTCTTGAAGGGGAAGAACACATTCAACAGCATCGAGCCTGTTGCCTCCAACTCTCCATTAGTATAAACTCTTACACGGCAAGACGAATGGAATGTCGAGGCAATAACAATGGCGAACGAAGAACACCTGAAAATATTGAAACAAGGCGCCGCCGCCTGGAACCAGTGGCGCAAAGAAAATAGCGAAACAATACCCGACCTCAGCCGGGCTGACATCAGCCATTTAAACCTCGGCGGAGCGAACCTCAGCAACGCAAAACTGGGCTGGGTGAACCTGAGCCATGCCGACCTGCACGAGGCCGACCTCAGCAACGCGGACATCACATGGGCAGACATGCGCCATGCCAACCTGAAAGAGGCCAACCTCAGCAATGCGAATCTCAATAACGCAAGGCTCGGCCATGCGTGCTTCAACGGCGCGAATCTCAGCGGGGCCAATCTGCGCGAGACCAACGCCGGCAACTCGGAGCTGAACAAAGCGAACCTGAGCAAGGCCAACATCAGCTATGCCAACTTCAGCAACGCCAACCTGGCCGGGGCGCTCGTCAGTGGGGCCAATCTTATGGAGATAGACCTGAGGATGGCGGAACTCAGCAATGCCGATCTCAGCGGGGCCAACCTCAAGGCGGCGAACCTGAGCAATACCAGCCTACGCGAAGCCAACCTCAGCGGGGCGGATATCAGCTATACCAAGCTCAGCGGGGCGGACTTCACCAGGGCCAACCTCAGCGGAGCGAATTGCGAGGGCGCATTCCTGTATTTCACCACCTTCTCCGGCGCCAACCTGAAAGACGCCACAGGCATGGACAAATGCTGGTATAACGCCTCGTGTATAATCGACGAAAGCGCGCTCCTGAAGTCGGGCCCGCTGCCCGCGGAGTTCCTGCGCTGCTGCAATCAGCAGCCTCTATCCGAGGAAGAACTACGACTGAAGAACTCCGAGGCCCAGCGAATTTTCCCAAAGCGGCAGGATACGCTCGACCGCCCGATCTTTTAGAACAATCGTCGCGTGCCATTTCTGGATTCTGGATGGAGTTTACCCCGTACGGCGATACGGGGCCGGAATGACGATAATAACTCACCCTAGCCCTCTCTTTCATAAAGAGAGGGTAGCTTAAAAAAGAGGTGCAGGAGAAAATTCTCCTGCCAGTGGTTTGGGGGTGTCCCCCATTCTCTCAAGTCCCCCAACGTATGGGGGACTAACAGGGGGTTCGGAAATCACCCCCATGCCAATGTTCAATCCCCCTTGGGTAGTCCCAACTGACGGAAGTTCAAACGTTTATATAAAACTAAACGGTATTTATTTACTGTCTTAACCCATACGGCCGACGATAGCCGCCGTTGCCACCACATGGCCGGATATCGCCTTCAGAAATTCTTGTAAGGTATCGCTTGCCTTGAGCTTTAGTTCAGTATCAAGCGCATATACTTTGAATTCATACTCATGTACGCCCGTGCCCGGAGGAGGATTAGGGCCGGCATAGACGTCGCCTTTCTGGCCGAATTCAGCCGCAGTTCCGGTCAGGATCGTCCCGAAATCAGTCTCTTTGTTTAAGGATCTTTCCGTGCCGGGAATATTTACTAATACTAAATGAGCATACTCGCCCCCTTTAAGTTTTTCTTTCGGGGGCAGGGTGACATTACCCCACTCGGAGATGGTTTTGTTAGCTGAGTAATTTTTGTCAATCACTGTGAGCGCAAATGTCTTAGTGTTTGCCGGAGGCAGCCTCCAAACCAGACCAGGAAATTGATTCCCGTCCATTGCCCCGCATTTTGCAGGCAATTTCCCTCCGTTGTCGAATACATTCGATCTAATGTCCATTTTCCACCTCCTGTTTTTGGATAATTTTTCTTTACCATTTTTTTATAAATAAATCAAGGGTTAACTCCTTTAAATAAAAATTAGTGGTTAATTCACTAAAAAGCTACAAAATATGAGCAATATTAAACTCCCATACGTCCTTCATTAATTGAAATCGCCCCACCGACTCAATACAAATTCTTATTTACTAATTAGCTCCAAAACGTTATCATATAGAAACCAATTCACGAGACTATTTATTGCATTCCCAATCGATATCGCGCACCAAATTCAAAGAATAAAGAAATGTCATCGCAGGTACTCTATCGCAAGTGGCGTCCGCAGACCCTGTCCGAGGTGGTGGGGCAGGAGCACGTGACCAAAACACTGCTCAACGCGCTCAAGACTGGGAAAGTGGCGCACGCCTACCTCTTCTGCGGCCCGCGGGGAACGGGCAAGACCAGCACCGGCCGCATCCTGGCCAAGGCCGTCAACTGTGTTAAAGGCGGCAAGGGGGAGCCCTGCAACACCTGCTCCATGTGCCAGTCCGTCACCGAGGGGCGAGCCATGGATATAATAGAAATTGACGCCGCATCCAACCGCGGAATCGATGAGATCAGGGAGCTGCGCGAGCGGGTGCGCTTCTCGCCCGGCGAGGCCAGGTTTAAGGTATATATCATCGACGAAGTGCACATGCTCACCGATGCGGCGGCCAACGCCCTGCTCAAGACGCTGGAGGAGCCGCCGCCGCATGCGATATTCATATTAGCCACCACCGAGACACACAAGGTGCCCCTGACCATACTTTCACGTTGCCAGCGCTTCGATTTCCGACGCATCCCGCAGGCGGCCATGACCAAACGTCTGGCCGAGGTCTGCAAGAGCGAAGGCATCGAGATAGACGAAGCGGCGCTAAATATCATAAGCCGCAGCGCCACGGGCTCCATGCGCGACGCCGAGAACCTGCTGGAGCAGCTGGCGGCGCAATACGGAAACAATATTGACCTGAATCAGGTAAGAATAATGCTCGGCATCAGCGGAGATGTGCGTGCGCACGAGCTTGCCGGACATATAGTAAATAGCGACCTGACCGCAGGCCTGCATACGTTATACGCCATCACCCAGGACGGGGTGGACCTGAAACAGTTCTGCCGCGAGCTGGTAGAGTACCTGCGCGGCCTCATCCTGATGAAGGGCGGGGCCGATACGGCGGTGGACGCGCCAAAGGAAACCCTCGCCGAGATGAAAAGGATGGCGGAAAATGCCACCATGCTGCAGCTGTCCAAGGCGGCCAGGCTCTTCCGCGAGGTGGAGATGCAATCCGACGGCTTCTCTTCGCTGCCCATGGAGCTGGCGCTGGTCGAGTGCACGGTCAGGGCCAGGGACGACCGTGCCGTCCACGCGGCGCCCGTTGCCGAGAAAGCCGAGGCGCCGGCGGTCAAGGCGGAGAAACCCGTATCGACTCCAGCACCAGCCGCGCCTGTTGCAGAAAAGCCTGCGCCGACCCCGGCACCCGCCGTGCCTGTCGCAGAAAAACCTAAGGCGACACCGCGCAAAGCAAAAGCAGCAAAGCCCGCCCCAGAATCTGCCGACGTAACCCCAGTAGGGGCGATTGGCCAATCGCCCTTGCCAGAATCGCCCTCGCCGGATGAATCCGATAAGATTATCGAGAAGAAGGAATCGAAAGCAGCGCCCGTGGCAACCGCCCCCACCGATCCAGCAGCAGCGGCAAAGGAGCCCGCCGGTCCGATAAATATCGAGATATTGCGCAAACGCTGGGGCGAGGTGATCAAAGCCACAAAGGGCATGGGCTCGCGCGGCAACCTGGATGCCCTGCTGCGCAGCGCCTGCGAGCCGGTATCGGTGAACGATGATACCATCGTATTGGGATTTTACTACGAGTTCCATAAAGAGAAGATCGAGGACCCCAAGTACCGCCACATGGTGGAGGCCAAGGTCAAAGAGATATTCGGCAGCCCGTATAAGCTGCGCTGCATCATCGTAGAAAAGAAGGAGAAAGCAAAAAGCTATCTCGTAGATGAAGCGCTCAAGATGGGGGCCATGCCCGTTGACGAGGAGAACGAATAATGGACATGCAGAAGATGCTTAAACAGGCCCAGCAGATGCAGGCCAAAATGGAGAAGGCGCAGAAGGACCTGGAAAACGAGACCCTGGAGGTCAGCTCCGGCGGGGGAGCTATAACGGTGGTCATCACCGGTCACCAGCAGATAAGATCGGTGAAGATCGCGCCTGAGGCCGCCGGCGATGTGGAAATGCTGCAGGACCTCGTGCTCACCGCTATGAACGAGGCCGTAAAGAAATCGCAGGAGCTGGCGGCCAGCCGCATCAATGCCATTACCGCCGGCATGAACATACCGGGCCTTACTTAAACGACGGGAGGCTTATCTTGGATCTCGATTATGTGCCGACCGCGCAGCCCGTTTCGCGGCTCATAGATGAATTTCACAAGCTGCCTGGCATCGGACCCAAAACCGCCCAGCGGCTCACCTACCATCTCATCCGCATGCCCGAAGATGAGGCCCGCTCGCTTGCCGAGGCTATCCTCGCCATTAAAGACAAGATCATCCTCTGTTCCACCTGTCAGAATATCACCGACCAGGATCCCTGTGTATTCTGCCGCAGCAGCAAACGCGACCGCACCAAGATATGCGTCGTCGCCGAGCCCCTCGATATCCTGCCGCTGGAGCGCACCGGCGGCTATAAAGGTTTATATCACGTACTGCACGGCGTCATCTCGCCTGCCGACGGCATCGGTCCAGACGAATTGAAGATGCGCGAGCTGCTCGACCGGCTCAAGGACGGCGAAGTGCGGGAGATTATACTGGCGACAAATCCCAACCTTGAGGGCGAGGCCACCGCCATGTATCTGCAGAAGATCATCAGCCCTCTCAAGATTAAAGTTACGAGGCTGGCGCGCGGGCTGCCCTTCGGCGCCGATCTGGAGTACGCCGACGAGGTCACGCTGACCCGCGCCCTTGAAAATAGACAGGAAATTTAAAACCGCAGGGGCTATTCGCGAATAGCCATCTGGATTCCGGCCTCCGCCGGAATGACGGGATGAGTTGCACAGATTACGACGGCGCGTAGCCTCTCCCTTTTAAAGAGAGTTAGCTTAAAAAGAGAGGTGCAGGAGAATCATCTCCTGCCTGGGGTTTTGGGGGTGTCCCCCAATTTTAAAGTCCCCCAACGTATGGGGGACTAACAGGGGGTTCGGTTATTGTTTCCCCCTTTCAAGGGGGATTCCAGGGAGTTGATCGACACTGGATAGTATACTGTAAGGAGGTACGATATGGCAGCTAAATGCGAAACCTGCTCCATGCGCTTAAAGGCGGAGAAAAATCCTGATGCAATGCTTTCCCGCATCTGGAGATGGCACACCGGATGGTGCCCAATGTACAAGAAATACCAGAAGGAACAGGCGAACAAAAAATAAACTCCGATCGAACAGGGCCTTGTTAAAGTCGAAATCCATTCAGTCGTCCAGCATGAGCGATTGACTTCTGTTAAATTCATGCTAAACTTCATACAATCGACAATGAGGTGACAGGATGAGCGACATGGAAATAGTCGAAGCAAAACCGGCCCCCGACTTCGAGCTTGCCGATAGTGAAGGCCGAAAGGTAAAACTTTCCAGCTACAAAGGGAATAAGCACGTCGTCCTCATCTTTAACCGCGGCTTCGTTTGACCGTACTGCCGCAAGCACATGGCGCAGTTGCGCCAAGAGTACCAGGAGTTCATCAAAAGGGGCGCCGAGGTCATAGCAATAGGCCCGGAAAACTCGAAGACATTCGCCGACTGGTGGCATGAAAACAAGATGCCCTTCACTGGCCTGCCCGACCCGGAACATTCCGTATCGAAACTGTACGGACAGGAAGTCAAAATATTTAAACTGGGGCGCATGCCGGCTCAATTAATCATCGACAAAAAAGGCCTGATACGCTATAAACATTACGGAAGTTCAATGTCGGATATCGCCGAAAACAGCGAGATACTCTCTAAACTGGATCAGCTTAACAAAGAATAAATCGCAGACAGTTTGAAAAATCAGGGATAAGCTATGGCAAAGAAGAGGGCGTCAAAAGTCGCGATCTTTGTGCACGGATGGGACGCCACCAGCGCCGTCTGGAACCAGCCGAAAAGCAATCCAAATGCCATCAAACGCCTGTTTGAAGAGAGAGGCTACCTGGTAGATCAGATAGACCTCCCCGGCAAGTTCATGGCCCATAACAAAGACTTCTATTACTATGCCAGATTCCTGGCAAAAGAGATTGAATCCTACGCCCTACCAAACAGCCTGTCGCCTCAGGATGAGGGCTGGGCAGACGAGATAAATCTGGTATGCCACAGCATGGGCGGCGTTGTGGCACTGCTATATTTGAGGGATGACATCGGGGACCCGGAAGCAAAGAAGAAGATAACGCGGGTCATTACGATGGCATCGCCATTTCACGGCACCAGCGTCCCCATAAAGCAGATAGCCCATGTGATGATGCCCGGCATCGGCGATGTAGCATTTGACACCTTAATGAACCGCGTCGCCGCCTGCTACCAGCAGGTTCAACTGGCTAGTCCTTTTATGCGCAGGCTGCACTCGCTGCCGGACCACACTCCTCACGTTAAATTTCACAGCATCTGGACCCGCGGCGATGTTGTGATAGCGCCGAATCACACAGCAATCATGGAAGGCGCCAGCAACTACTACATCGACTTGGCGCGCGTGGGGCACGCCGACATTATGTGGAATGCGGAAACGCTGCGGATCATAAAGAACATCCTCCACGGCAAAATATCGCCGGTGGGCATACAGACCTATCCGCCGGCGGATACCGAAGCCGACCACCAGCACCAGTGGTTCCCGGCGTCTGGCACTGATGAGCAGACTCCTGTCTGGTCCGCGGGCGAAAAGCGATACTTTTTATGGAGATGCAAGAACGGCGGCTGCAACGCCGCAGAGATATCCATTAACCGCCCGCCTTTAAAGGGATGTTCTGTAGGACAGGTGGACGAGAAATACCGCTGGCACAAATGGCAACGCACGGGACTCAATCGGTATTACTGTAAAAGGTGTAAACTGACGGTTAGAGAAGCGGTCAAACCATCGCCGATGGACAGTCCGGAATGTATAAAAAACGGGAAACCGGGAAAGCATGTGTGGACGGTCCAGTCGCAGCAATGGCTCTGTAATAACGAAAGCGACGGAATCAAGTGCGGAAAAATAGAATGGAGCCGTCACATGCCAGGAATACTGGGGTGCCGTATAGGACGGACAAAATCCATGGGGCATCTCTGGGCCAAGACCGAGCCGAGGTTCCAGTATATGTTCAAATGCGCGGTGTGCCGCAAGATCGTATGGCATTCGGACAAACCGCAGGAAAAGATTCTGTAAGGGCAGTAACATTTAGTGAGATCGTCGAAAAAGAGGTGCAGGAGAAAAATCTCCTGCCGGGGTGTTAGGGGTGTCCCCTATTTTTATATCCCCCAAAGTATGGGTGACTAACGGGGGGTTGTCACCCTAGACTATTTCAACCAAACCCCTATAATATATACAACAATTCTATATGCAATATAATGACATAATCCGTAAACTGCAGAAGCTTTCCGACCCTAAAGCTGTTGCCGGAATGGCCAGATATGGCATCAACCCCAGGAACGCCTACGGCGTATCAATACCAAACCTCAGGGCTATCGCCAAGGAAATAGGCACAGACCATGAATTGGCCCTAGAGCTGTGGGGCTCGGGCATACATGAGGCGCACATACTCGCAGGCATGCTAGCCGACCCCGATATGACGACAGAGAGACTGCTCAATGCATGGGTCAAGGACTTCGACTCGTGGGACGTTTGCGATCAGTGCTGCATGAACCTGTTTGAAAACACCAAATTCGCCTACAGCAAAGCCATCGAGTGGAGTGCTAGCGACAAGGAATACATAAAAAGAGCCGGGTTCGTCATGATGGCCCGCCTCGCCGTCAGCGATAAAAAGGCCAAGGATGAAAAATTTCTGGGGTTCCTTGGAATAATCGAAAAAGAGGCCGGCGATAGTAGAAACTACGTCCAAAAAGCGGTAAACTGGGCGCTGAGGCAAATCGGGAAGCGGAATACCGCTCTTAACCGTAAGGCTATCGAGGCCGCTGAGGAGATACAAAAAATGAGCATGCGCAGCGCCAAGTGGATAGCATCAGATGCCCTGCGCGAGTTAAAAAGTGAAGAGGTACAGGCTAGGCTTAAAGACAGATAGATTAATAAGGCAACTATATTGCGTAAATAAGGGGAAGAATAAACGATGTCTAAAAAGGATAAAAACTCCAAACCAAATCGTTTACAGAAATATAAGAGTAAGTTTTCTGATTTCCGCCAGAGATTTCCGAAATGGAAATTTTTTGCTTGCGGAATAATCATAATCATCGGAATCATAATAGGATTAACAGTGGCACTCTGGCCGTCAAATGAAGCAACCACGGCACGCGATGGCGACACGGTAAAAGTTGCGTACATCGGTACATATGATAACGGCTCCGTATTCGACTCCGCCAACAGCAGCGCTCCCCTGCAGTTCACCATCGGCAACAGCAGCATGATCCCCGGCTTCGTCAAAGGCGTCATCGGCATGAGCATGAACGAAACAAAGAAAATCCGCGTATCGCCGGAGGAAGGCTACGGCCCATCAGAACTGAAAGAAGATATAAGTGCATTCCCAGCTAATGCAAATGTCTCTGTCGGGCAATACTACAACATTACAAGGGACGGAGTGTATATCGAGGCTCGAGTGACTGCAGTTAATGGCTCTACCGTAACTATGCAGAACTTAAATCAGATGGCAGGGCAGGATCTGAATTTTGAAATAACTTTAGTCGAGTTGATAAAAGTGGGACAGGCCAGCAGCAATACAAGCAACTGAACATGATTTACTCTAACTATATAAGGCTGATTAAGAGGCCGTGAAGGAGATTAAGTGGGAATAGCAATATCGAAACGACGGATCTTTAACATATTATGTGCACTATCGGTTGCTTGTATTTTTATGATTAGCGCCTGCTCCAATAGTGCCGCGATTGCTACGGAAGGGGATACCGTCAAAGTCCTATATGTTGGCACATTGGACAATGGCTCAGTATTCGATTCATCAGAACTTCATGATGACGAACCACTGCAATTCACCATCGGCAGCGATCAGGTGATCTCCGGATTTGAACAGGCGGTAATCGGCATGAGTGTGAATGAAACCAAGGATGTACACATATTGTCCGACGATGCTTATGGGCCATACTACGATGATATGGTAGTAACAGTAAATTGGAGTTCATTTGAGGAAGGATTCACGCCAGATGTCGGCGAACAGATACAAATGCAGAATTCAGCCGGTCAGACGTTCCAAGGTATCGTGCTTAATACTTCTGAAGAAGGCGTAACGGTAGATTTCAACCACCCGCTAGCTGGAGAAGACTTGAACTTTGAAATCACCATGGTAGAGATAATACCCAACGAGTAATCGAATCATATATTTCCACATTGAAAGGAGATAGATGGCAAAGGCAAAATCAGGCGATACTGTACTGGTACTATATGTAGGCACACTTGATGATAACAAGATCTTCGATTCCTCGGAGATGCATGGCAACAACCCCCTGCAGGTAACCCTGGGCTCGGGAAAAGTATTACCCGGTTTTGAACAGGCGATTATCGGCATGAAACCGAATCAGACTAAAATCATACACATACCGGCCGAACAGGCTTATGGCCCATACCGTGACGAACTGGTAGATAATATCAAGGCCCGCGAATATCCGAAAGGTTATAAGCCGGACGTTGGTGACACATTCAATGTACCACTAAAAGATGGCGGTACGGCCAGGGTAACGGTAGTGGAGGTTTACAAGGACGGGTTAAAGATCGATGCAAATCACCCGCTTGCCGGAAAAGACCTGAATTTTGAGATCAAGCTCATGGAGATACTCTAAAAGCCCAGACATAGATCCCAACAGCATTATTGTCGACAGACTGAAAACTTGTATTGGGAAAAGGGCTATGATAGAAGATACTGTAAACTTCAACTCTGGCGAGTCCCTGCTCGCAGGGACTATTTGCCTGCCGGCGAATGATGGGATTTTCCCCTGCGTGCTGATGATTCACGGCTCCGGACCGCTGGACAGAGATGAAAACACCCCACACCTAAAGATAGACGTCTTCAACACAATAGCACACCACCTGGCGGATAAAGGGGTTGCCAGCCTCAGATACGATAAACGGGGCTGTGGAGAGAGCGCAGGCTCTTTCGATTCCGCGGGTTTTTACGATCTTGTCCAGGATGGTATGGCTGCCTACAGATATCTCACCACGCATAAAAATATCAACAAAGACAAGGTTTTTTTGTTAGGGCATAGTGAAGGATCAATGATAGCCCCCAAGATTTTTCTCAGCTACCCGGATATAGCAGGACTCATACTGCTAGGAGTACAGGTCAAACGCTTGGAAGACGGACTGAAATACCAGGCGAAAATAATTATGGAAGATGTTGAAAAGGGCAAGGGCTTTGCCAAGTTTTTCAACAGAGTGATATGGAGGATACTGCGCTACGATCCTGTCAAAACGCAACAGGTAATATTTGAAAAAGCCAAGAATACGGATAAAGATACTTTCCGCTATAAAGGCCAGAAGATTAATGCCAAATGGCTGCGGGAGCATATAGAATATGACCCGAAATTTACTATGCGCAACGTCAGTTGCCCTGTTCTATCCATTACAGGGGATAAGGACATACAGGTGGACCCGCAGGATGCCGCATTGGTAGCGGACCTGGCTAAAGGACCCGTCGAATATCATATTGTATCAAACCTGACTCACATCCTGCGGACGGACGACGGCCCGCCATCGATATTTAACTATAAGCGGCTGTTAAAACAGGAGATCGACCAGCGCTTATTGGAATTCATATCTAACTGGCTTCAGAAGAAGCTCTAATCCCCATCTTGCTGAAATATAACTGATGTCAACGCCAAAGGTTTACAAGACTGAGGCTATTGTCCTTAAACGCATCATCCTCGGCGAGGCGGACAAGATACTTGTGCTCTATACCCCGAACCTGGGTAAAATCAGCGCTATAGCCAAGGGCTCGCGCCGCCCCAAAAGCAAGCTCTCCGGCCACCTTGAGCTCCTCACCCACTGCCGCATGATGCTGGCGCGCGGCCAGAACCTTGATGTCATCAGCCAGTCGGAGACCATCTCCGGTTTCATGCCCCTGAGGGACGACCTGTGGCGCACCAGCCTGGCCCTCTACGCCGCTGAGCTCGTCGATCAACTCACCGAAGAACATATCGACAATTATCCGGTCTACGCGCTCCTTCTCGAAACATTGCACCGCCTGAGCGAGGGCGACAACGGGGAACTGACGCTGCGCTATTTCGAGCTGCACCTGCTGGCGCACCTTGGCTATAAGCCGGAGATGCACGAATGTCTCAGATGCAAAGCGCAGATACAGCCCAAAGAAAACTATTTCAGCATCAGCGACGGCGGCATGCTGTGTCCCAACTGCCGCAAGAAGCAGCCGATGTGCCGACCGATATCGCTCAACGCCTTAAAGACGCTGCGCTACTGGCAATCTAACAACTATGAGAAGTCACGCAAGGTGAAGCTTAGCGCTGAGCTGATGCAGGAGCTTGAGATCATTCTGCGACAATATATTCGATACATTCTGGAGCGGGATTTGAAGTCGACCGCCTGGCTGGATAGGCTGAAGCGGGAGAAATAATCTACTTCCGTCTCTCGACGACGTAGTCGGCCAGCTCGTTCATTGCACGGTGGCAATCCTTGTCCGGCAGATTCTCGATATCGCGGCGGGCCTTGGCGGAAAAATCCTCGGCGACTTTATAACAATCCTCTAAAATAGTCGTATTGCGTACCTTCTCGATGATGCGGTTCACTTCCTCCTGCCCACCCTTCTTCTCGAACAGAGTTTTAACGCTTTTATCTTTGGGATGCTGCTCCATAAAGAGAAGCGTGGGCAGGGTAATAGTGCCCTGCAGCAGGTCGTTGCCGGCCGGTTTGCCCAGCACCTTGGCATCGGCGGTGAAATCGAGGATATCGTCAACCACCTGGAACGCCATGCCCACATTGCGCCCGTAGCTCTTCAGTGCCGCGATGGCCCCCTCCGATGCCCCACTCAGTATCGCCCCGCCACCGGTGGAGGCCGCAAAGAGCGAGGCCGTCTTGCTGTTGATCTGCTCGTAATAGCCCTGTCGCGTCTGCTTCCAGTTGCGCGTCCCAAAGGTCTCCCGCAGCTGACCGCTGGAGAGCTCGGTGAGCGTTTTGGCGAAAAGCTCCATGACCCTCAGGTCGCCGATACTACAAATAAGGTCAGCGGACAGGGCGTAAAGGTAATCGCCCAACAGCACCGCGATGCCCTCGCCCCAAACCTGGTTCACCGCCGGCTTACCACGCCGCGTGAGCGCCTTGTCGACCGCGTCGTCGTGAACCAGCGAGGCGGTGTGGAACACCTCGATGCCAGTGCCCATAGTCACCAACCTGTCCAGATCGTAGTTGTAGAACTTGCCGGATAGGAGGGTCAGCACCGGCCTGATGCGCTTACCGCCGCTGTCCAACACGTAGCTCAGCGGGACAGAGACCCAGGGAAACTCCACGCTCGCCAGGGACTTCAGTCTCTTCTCCACCAGATCCAGGCCATCTTTTATCGGCTCATATATCGATGCTACGGACACACGTATCCTTTCGCTTAACCCTCGGGCTGTGCCCGCTTGATGAACTTGGGGTAGTAGTTTGTAAAGAAATCGTCGATGATGCCGACCATCTGGCTTTCGGAAAGCTCAAACATGTGCTTGAGACCCTCATGCAGCATATATACCGTTATACCGGTAAAAAGAACGGCCAGTTCCTTCTCTTCATTCGCATCCTCGATTTCACCACGTACGATTTTCCGGATATTACGCCCCACCTTTTCGAACTGATTGGTGCCATCCCCGTACTCATCCAGCTTCTCCTGCAGGTCCCCCACACCGTAGCTGAACCGGATATAGCCCGTCACGATCTGCAGTACTCTATCCGCGTCATCCTGACACATCTCACCAATGTTATCCTGCCAAACTTGCTTCACGATCTCAAAGCAGATGTAGCTCGCCGTCTCTTTGGTCAGCGCGGTTCCCTCCTGCTGCGACAGCTTTTTGTTCGCAGCGGAGCTGTGCTTGGGATCGCCGCCGAGCTTG
Source organism: Dehalococcoidia bacterium (assembly GCA_041653935.1). Classification (GTDB taxonomy): domain Bacteria; phylum Chloroflexota; class Dehalococcoidia; order E44-bin15; family E44-bin15; genus JAYEHL01. Next base: position 964,775 of record JBAZEO010000001.1, read on the forward strand.
CCGTTCTCAAAGAAGTCGGTCAGGCTCTTCATGGCATAGCCGATGACCTCCACCCCCTTGAGATATAGGCTGATCCCCCTCTTATCGATCAGCGGAATCTGTTGCGGATCTATCTTCTGTTTCCCTGTTTCTTCATTCATAATTTATCTATTAACTCCCTGCTTGATCGGCAAACGAAACAATCGTATCGCATTAGCTGATGTAACATCGGCCACCGATTCGCACGATATACCTTTCACTTCTGCAATTTTCGCTGCGACATATGATACGTAGGATGGCTCATTTCTCTTCCCGCGATGCGCCTGCGGCGTGAGGAAGGGACAATCCGTCTCTATTAACATCTTATCGAGAGGTATCTCTCTGGCAACGCCGGCGGCTGATGACTTGGGATACGTTACCGGCCCGTCGAACGCTATAAGAAAGCCCATATCGATATACTTCCTTCCGAGCTCGGCATCGCCGCTGAAGCAGTGCAGCACGCCGACGGGACGACCATCGCTTTTCCTCCCGGAGATCCAATCTTTCAGTATCTCGAATACCTCATCCCCGGCATTGCGGCTGTGGATGACAACAGGCAATCCTGATTTCGACGCAAGTTCGAGCTGACGCTTGAAAGCCTCGACTTGCGATTCCTTCGACGAACGGTTGCGGTAGAAATCCAGCCCGGTCTCTCCCACCGCGACGACTTTGGGATGTTTCGACAACTCCTCCAACCGAGTGATATCAGCGTCCGTTACCTTGGACGCGTCGTGCGGATGAATGCCAACCGTAGCGAAAACATCGCTGTTTTTCTCCGCCAGCGCGATCGCCGCCTCGCTGGAAGCAATGTCTATGCCGATATCGATAACTGCGACGACCCCGGACTCACGCGCCAGCTGCAATACGCGCTCGCGGTCGTCATCGAAATCACGCATGTCGATGTGCGTGTGGGAATCAAGCAGCACGCCCGCCCTCCAGCTTCGCATCCTCCCTCTCGACGACCGAATCGTCAAGCTTGACGAAGAGGATCTCCGGCTTGACCAGCTGCTGGCCGGGCACGATCTTCGCCACAGACCAGCCGGCATCCTCGATGGAACCGGGGAGCCCAAGGTACTTATGCAGCTTGGCGCAGGTGAACGGCAGGAACGGGCTCAACATCGTCTTGAGATGTGAAATAACCGAGAGGGCCACATACAGCGCGGTGGCCGCATCCTCGCGATTTTGTTTAATCGTCTTCCATGGTGCCTTCTCATCAAGATAGCGGTTGGCTTCCTGTGACAGGCTCATCACCACCCGAATAGTATCCCTAAAATGGCACTTGCCGATCATTTCATCGGCATCACTGAATGCTTGACGCGCTTTCTCCAGTAGCGCCGTGCTGCGCTCATCGAGTTTGCCGGGGGTTGGAACCTTGCCATCGAAATTACGAAAGGTGATGGTGAGCACGCGGTTGACGAGGTTGCCGTAGGTGGCCACCAGTTCGTCGTTGTTGCGGCGCACGAACTCCTGCCACGAGAAATCGGTATCGCCGTCCTCAGGCATGTTTATAGAAAGGAAATATCTTAGCGCATCTGGATCGTAACGCTCCAGGTAGTCAGGGAGCCACACCGCCCAGTTGCGGCTGGTGGAGAGACGACGCCCCTTGATGGTGAGAAACTCGTTGGCGGGCACATCGTAGGGCAGATTCAGATCGCCGTGCCCCATGAGCATGGCCGGCCAGATGATGGTATGGAAAGGCACGTTGTCCTTGCCCACGAAATAATATGATTTGACATCGCCCTGCCAGAACCTCTTCCACGCGTCTTTGTCGCCTGAGCGCTCGGCCCACTCCATGCTGGCGGAGAGGTAGCCGATAACCGCCTCGAACCACACGTAAAGCCGCTTGTCCTCAAAGCCGGGCGTAGGGACGGGTATGCCCCAGTCGATGTCGCGCGTAATGGCGCGATCCTTGAGCCCTTCCTTGAGGAAGCCCAGGGTGAAATTCTTGACATGCGCCTTCCAGTGATCCTGTTTAGCAACCCATTGCGTAAGCTCATTCTCGAACGCGCTCAGCTTGAGGAAGAAATGCTCCGTCTCCTTGGCCTCGGGAGCGGAATTACAGTGCTTGCATTTCGGGTCGATAAGCTCCAGCGGCGTCAGCGGCTTGCCGCAGCCGTCGCACTGGTCGCCGCGCGTAGCAGCCTTGCAGTAGGGACAGATGCCGTTGACATAGCGATCCGGCAAGAAGCGGCTGCACTTTGAGCAATACAGCATCTTCATCGTACCACTGTAGATATAGCCCCTTTCTTTAAGATCAAGGAATACCTTTTGAGCGACACTATAATGATTCCCTGTTCCGGTGCGGGTGAACAGATCGAACGAGATGCCCATCTTGCGCCAGGATTCGAGAAAATCCTGATGATATCGTTCAGCTACCTCCGCCGGAGTCACGCCTTCCTGCTCGGCGCGCACCGTTATCGGCGTGCCGTGCTGGTCGGAGCCGGAGACCATGAGCACATCGTTGCCCTTCAATCGATGATACCGCGCGAAAACATCCGCCGGCAGATATGCCCCGGCGATATGCCCTAAATGGAGCGGCCCATTGGCATAAGGCCAGGCCACCCCGATAAATATCTTCTCTCTCATAATCCTCGTATCTCGATCCTAAATGTCATTGTCTGACTTGATCAGACAATCCAGAGGACGATTCATAAATCGTCCCTAATCAACCCCCTGTTATCCCCCATTCTTGGGGGATTTAAAAAAAGTAGAGGGGGCACCCCTCAAACCCCGGCAGGAGAGAAATCTCCCGCATCTCTTTCGCAATCGTCATCTCTCGTAGTGGCACGGCACGCCGTGCCCGCCCTCATTTCTTGAGATTGAGCCACATCTGGTAAACCGCCTTTTTCGACAGGCCGGACGACTTGGCAAGCCTAGCCACCGCGTCCTTGGCCGAAACGCCGTCCTTGCGCAAGCAGCGCAACTCTTCCTCGACCGAAGCAGCGTCCACCTCGCCCTTCATCTTGCCCTCGATGACCAGCGTGAACTCGCCGCGTATCTCCTCGAAATAGTCGATGGCTCCGCTGACCTTGCCGCGGTAAACCTCCTCGTACAACTTGGTCATCTCACGACACACGGCGATGCGGCGATCACCCATCACCGACAGTATGTCCTTCAGCGCAGACTTCAGCCGGTGCGGCGCTTCGAATACCACCATCGTCCGCGGCTCATCCGCGACGCGCTGGAGAAACTTCACCCGCTGCCCCTTCAACCGGGGTAAATACCCAAGATAGGTGAACTCATGTGTCGGCAACCCGGAGACGACCACGGCGGTGATTATCGCCGACGGCCCCGGTATGGGAACCACTTCGACACCATTGTCGATGGCCGCCTTTATCAGCTCATAGCCCGGATCGCTCATGCCGGGCATCCCCGCATCCGACACCAAGGCTACATCGATAGTTTCGAGCTGCTTCAATAGATAAGGCAGCTTCGTGCGTTTAGTCTGTTCATTGTAGCTGATCATCGCTTTGTTGATGCCACACATCGAGAGCAGCCGTGCTGTGTGGCGCGTGTCCTCGGCGGCAATCAGGCCGACATCTTCCATTGTCTTCATGGCACGCAGGGTGATGTCTCCCTTGTTTCCTATTGGTGTAGCGACAATATATAAAGTTTGCATAGCGGAAGTATTATATCTTATCGGTCAGTGAAACGTCCATTTAGATTGACTTATCACATCATCTTCTGATATGATTTCCCATACACATTTTTTCCCATAGATAGGAGATAACAAATGCCAACCCCGCAGTTCAAAGAACTGAAACATACCTACGGTTTCGATGAAGTAGCGCTGGTTCCCGGCGATGCTACGGTCAACCCCGACCAGGTTAACATAGATTTTAAGATTGGCCACTTCACGTTCCCAATACCTATAGTCGCTTCTGCAATGGATGCAGTGGTAGACCCCAAGTTCGCCGTTGCCATGCACAAGCTGGGCGGACTGGCCGTATTGAACCTGGAAGGCGTGCAGACACGATATGAAGACGCCGCCGCGATTCTTGAGGAAATAGCGTCCATGCCTCCCGATAAAGTGACCCCTTTCATGCAGAAGGTCTATTCCGAGCCGATCAAGGAAAACCTCATCGGGCAGCGTATAAAGGAGATCAAGAAAGCCAAAGCGGTGTGTGCCGCCTCGGTCACGCCGGCCAATACCAAGAAGTTCGCCCCTATATGTGCTGAGGCCGGAATCGATATTTTCGTCATTCAATCGACAGTTACAACCGCACGACATATCTCCAAAAGCTATAAGGGCCTCAGCTTCGCAGACCTGTGCAAAGTTATGCCAGCCCCGATCATAGTGGGGAACTGCGTAAGCTACGGCGCTACGCTGGAGCTGATGCAGCAGGGCATCTCCGGCATACTCGTGGGCGTGGGCCCGGGCGCGGCTTGCACCACTCGCGAAGTGACCGGCGTGGGCGTGCCCCAAATCACAGCTACGCTTGACTGCGCCGCCGCAAGGGAACGACATCTAAAGGATACCGGCAAGTACATTGTGCTTATCACCGACGGCGGGTTCCGCACCAGCGGCGATATATGCAAGGCCATAGCCGCCGGCGCCGATGCGGTGATGCTGGGCTCCATCTTTGCCCAGACCAAGGAAGCACCCGGACGCGGCTATCACTGGGGCATGGCCACCCCGCACGCTTCTCTGCCGCGCGGCATACGCGTCAAGGTGGGCACAACCACCAGCCTGAAACAGATACTCCTCGGTCCATCCTCGGTCACCAGCGGAACGCAGAATCTGGTTACCGCACTGCGGACATCGATGGGAATGTGCGGCGCTCGCAATATCAGGGAGATGCAGAAGACAGAAATGGTTATCGCGCCGTCGATAAAGACAGAGGGCAAGCACTGGCAGCAGTGCCAGACGTAATATCAGATATTGACCGGAGATTATAATGTTAATCTCACAAATCATAGTTAAATGAGGTGAAAGTATGATGAAAAGATACGCAGTTCTAGGAATGATCATCGCTCTGGTGGTTTCGATTGCCGCCATCGGATGCAGCAGCGGGTCGAGCAATCACGAATCAACGCCAACAGCGACCCATGCCGTTTCGACACCCACCACGGAAGCTACGTCGGAGCCAACAGAAGAGCCAAACGAAGCAGCGTTGGCGACAAGTCTGGATTTCACAATCCAGGTTGATTCACAAGGGGCTGTTTATACATACCAATACAGAGCGAGGAATATCGGAACCAATTTACTCGATATCAGAGTTGACATGACTTCGGCACAAGTTAATGCAGCATACATTGTAAGTGGCTCTAGTCAGCAAGCCTGGCTATATTCAGATGGACAATGGATTGATATGTCACAGAGTTTTAATACATATTGGGATACATGGAGTGAAAGCTTCGAAGGATACCAGACCTACCTTGCTGAGGAGTGGACAGGATTGCAGGGCTGGACATACGATATTCCTGGAGACGGCTCTGTGACATATACCAATATCGACATCAATCCTAGTTTGCCGGATTCGATATTTCAGCCGGATTAATCGCTGAGTGAGGTGAAAGCCTGATGAAAAAATTTGCAGTACTGGGACTGATCATCGTTCTGGGGATATCAATGGCTGCTATCGGATGCGGCAGCGGCGAGAGGAGCGAGCCAACTCCAACACCCACTCCAACGGCGACAGAAGAGCCTGGAGAGACCGGCGAGCTGCCTGCAAATTACAAGTTCTTCATGACCTGGTCTGATTCGGATGGCAATTCGGGAGAGATGCAGTATTGGGTCAAGGGAGAAAAGTGGAACACTGCCTGGAGTACGACGCCAGCAGGGTCAGAGACAGAAACAGAAATGATGCTGATCTATGACGGACAGTCCGGTTACCTGTATATGCCCGCCATGAACCAGGTTTATAAATACGCAACCTCATGGGAAATGGCTAATCCAGGCCAGCAATTTTCACAACAGTTCCAAGACGACTACTATGGCGATGTGTCAGATGAAACGATACTCGCCGGCTTCCAGGCTGCTTGTTCAGGCGGTGCATCCATCGATGGACAGGAAACAGTTAATAGCATACCTTGTACAAAATTCACCTGCAATTTTGCTGAGGGGGGCGTGTCAAACACCTGGATATCTGATAGTAGTGGTTGGCCAGTGAAAGTAGAAACTACGATAGATGGCAAAACAACCACTGTGGAGTACTCAAACATAGAGTTTAATGCGGATATTGCAGACAGCATGTTTGATATTAATGCTATGGCCCCTGGTGTGCCGATAATAGAAATGTAGAACTTGACACAATATAAACTTTATGTTACTTTGTTAAAACTTAATAGCTGAAAAGCGTAGAACAAGACTAGTACGTCTGAAAGCGGGGTCACAGAGAGCCGGGGCAGGTGAGAGCCCGGCATCAGCGCAGGGGCGGAATGGACTTGGGAGCTGCGAACCGAAATCGGTTTCCGAAAGTAGGATTTGACGGAGAGGGCACCGTTATCGAAGCCCAGGGTATCGCCAATAGAGGCCGTACCTGACAAGAGCCGCCCCGTATATTTCGGGGAATAGGGTGGCACCGCGGAGTTTTAAAAACCTTCGTCCCTTCGACGAAGGTTTTTTGTTTTGAAAAAGTCGATAGCCGGAGGTGGGTGATGTACTACCCGACAATAGAAGAAGTGAAGAAGCTGAAGAAGCAGGGCAACCTGGTACCCATATACAAGGAGATAGTCGCCGATCTGGAAACGCCTGTTTCGGCCTTCCTTAAGATCGCTGATGGCGATTATGCCTTCCTGCTGGAGAGCGTTGAGGGCGGCGAGCGCCTGGCCCGCTACAGCTTCATCGGAACCGATCCGTATCTTGTATTGCAATCGAATGCAGGCGACGGTGATCCGCTAGTGCCGATCGAAAAGGAGTTGAAGAAACACAAGGTCGTGCCGGTGCGCGGCCTGCCACCCTTCCACGGCGGCGCCGTCGGCTATCTGTCATACGAGGTAGTACGCCACTTCGAGGAACTGCCATCGCCGGATGCCGACACCCTCGACCTGCCGGAATCGGTATTCATGTTCGCCGATACCGTGCTGGTCTTCGACCATCTCAGCCATAAAATAAAAGTGGTGAGCCACGCGCATCTCCATAACGGTGATGTAGAGCAAGCATATAAAGAGGCTACGGATCGAATCGACGCGCTGGTGCGTAAGCTTAACCGCCCGCTGGACTCGAAGCGCAGTAAAAGCAATACTAAGTCGGCCAAAGACGCAACGTCGAATATGTCTCAAGCGCGGTACGAGACCATCGTATCCAAAGCGAAGGAACACATCGTCGCCGGCGACATCATACAGGCAGTACTATCGCAGCGTCTGAGCAAACAGACCAGCGCTCAGCCGTTCGATATCTACCGCTCTCTCAGGAGCATCAATCCATCACCCTACATGTACTATCTCAAGCTGAACGACAGCTATATCATCGGCACCTCGCCGGAGCTGCTGGTACGCGTCGAGAACGGCATGGTGGCCACCCACCCCATCGCCGGCACGCGCCCCCGCAGCCTCGACACCGAGCAGGACGCCGTCTTCGAGGCCGAGCTAAGAGCCGACATTAAAGAGGAGGCCGAGCACATCATGCTCGTCGACCTGGGCCGCAACGACATCGGGCGCATCGCCGAGCCGGGCAGCGTGGAAGTGACTCAATTCATGGACGTCGAGCGCTACTCCCACGTGATGCACCTCGTATCGCACGTGCAGGGGAAATTGAGGAGAGCCCTGACCCAATTCGACGCGCTGCGCGCCTGCTTCCCCGCCGGCACCGTCTCCGGCGCGCCCAAGATTCGCGCCATGGAGCTCATCGCCGAGCTTGAACCTGACAAACGCGGCCCATACGCCGGCGCCGTGGGATATTTCAGCTTCTCCGGCAACCTCGACACGGCGATAACGATACGGACGATAGTGATGAAGGACGGCACGGCGCACGTGCAGGCCGGCGCGGGCATCGTCTACGACAGCGTGCCGGAGCGCGAGCACCAGGAATGCATGAACAAGGCCAGGGCCCTGATGAAGGCCATAGAAGTCGCGGAGGAAGCATATGCTACTGCTGATAGATAACTACGACAGCTTTACCTACAACCTGTACCAGTACCTTTGCGAGCTGGGGCAGGACGTGAAAGTCGTGCGCAACGACAAGACGACGATAAAGAAGATCGAGGCGATGGCCCCAGAGCGCATCGTCATCTCCCCCGGACCGGGCACGCCGCTCGATGCGGGTATCTCGGTCGACGCGATACGACATTTCGGGCCGAAATTGCCGATACTGGGCGTGTGTCTGGGACACCAATGCATAGGCTACGCCTATGGCGCGACGGTTGCGGGCGCAGGCGAGATCATGCACGGCAAATCGTCGATGATCAAACACGACGGCAAAGGCGTTTTGGCCGGACTGCCGAACCCGTTCAAAGCCATACGCTACCACTCGCTGGCGGTCATGCGCGACGGACTGCCCGACTGCCTGGAGGTGACAGCCGAAACGGACGGTGGTATCATCATGGGTCTAAGACACCGCAACTATCCGACCGAGGGCGTCCAGTTCCACCCGGAATCGATAATGACAGATGTGGGCAAGGATTTGCTCAGGAATTTTCTAAACATGAAGGCGGCGATCAAACAGGAGGCTCGAAGATGATTAAAGAAGCTATCGATATAGTGGTAAAGGGCAAATCACTCAACATGGAGCAGGCGGCGCAGGTGATGAACGAGATCATGGAGGGGGAAGCTACTCCGGCGCAGTTCGGCGCCTTCGTGACGGCGCTGCGGCTCAAGGGTGAGACGGTGCACGAGATAGCGGGCATGGCCAGGGTCATGCGCGAGAAATCCGTGCCGGTTAAAGTTAAGGGGCCTCTGGTGGACACCTGCGGCACAGGCGGGGACGGCACCAAGACATTCAATATTTCGACCACAGCCGCCTTCGTCGTCGCAGGCGCAGGCGTGAAGGTGGCCAAGCACGGCAACCGCGGCATGTCCAGCGGATGCGGCAGCGCCGACGTACTTGACGCGCTGGGGGTGAAATACGATATCGACGCCGCGGGGGTCGAGCGCTGCATGGAGGAGATCGGCATTGGCTTCATGTTCGCGCCCAGGTTCCACCCGGCGATGAAATTCGCCGTCAACCCCAGACGCGAGATCGGCATACGCACTGTATTTAATATACTCGGCCCGATGACCAACCCGGCACGGGCGCAGTCGCAGCTCCTGGGCGTATTCGACGACAAGCTGGCACTGATAATGGCGGAGGTGCTGGGCTTGCTCGGCTGCGGGCATGCGCTCGTGGTGCACGGCGAGGATGGCATGGACGAGATAACACTCGGCGGGAAAACCACCGTGTGCGAGCTTAAGAACGGCGAGGTATCGCGGTATCATATCGACCCGGAGGATTTCGGATTCAAACGTACGAGCATCGATAAGTTGAGAGGCGGATCGCCCAAGGAAAACGGCGATATACTGCGCTGCGTGCTGCACGGCGAGAAGGGGGCTTATCGCGATATCACACTGCTCAACGCCGCGGCCGCTCTTGTCGCCGCCGATCTGGCAAAAGACCTTAAGGAAGGCGTAAAGCTCGCCGCCCAATCGATAGACAGCTATGCTGCAATGAAGAAGCTCGACGGGCTGAGAGAGCTGACGCAAAGTTTGTGACGTAACGGTGGGTTTGCGAACCCACCCTACCGGCGGGGGTCTCCCGTAGGGGCGAGGTTCTTCTCGCCCACTGGATTGCCCGATCAAGTCGGGCAATGACAGATTAAAAAAGAGGTGCAGGAGAAATTCTCCTGCCAGGGTTTTAGGGGTGTCCCCTATCCTTTTTTAAAATCCCCCAAGATTGGGGGATAACAGGGGGCTGATTATCTGATGATCCTAGATGAAATAGTAGAATCGAAGAGGGAATCGCTCAGACACCTCAAGCGTGAGTTGCCGCTGAGAGAGCTCAAACGGCGTTGCGCCGACATGAAGCGCAAGCCCGTCGACTTTGCCTCAGCGCTGCGCGGCGACGATATCGCACTCATCGCCGAGATTAAAAAAGCCTCGCCCTCGAAAGGCGTAATAAACGCCGATATCGATCCGGTCAAGCTGGCAACAACCTACGCGGTTAACGGAGCTTCGGCCATATCCATACTCACCGAAGAGAAATATTTTCAGGGCAGCATCGATTATCTCGAAGCGATCAGAAACTCGTTCGATGCTAAGAAAATTAGAGTGCCGCTGCTGCGCAAGGATTTCATCTTCGACCCATATCAGATATATGAATCGAGGGCCTTCGGGGCCGACGCGCTCCTGCTCATCGTAGCGATACTGGACGACGACCTCCTGATAAAACTTATCAACCTCAGCTACACCCTCGGATTGAAATGCCTGGTTGAGGTACATGATGAAAGAGAACTCAGGCGCGCCGTCGCCAGCGGATGCCGCATAATCGGCATCAACAACCGCGACCTGCAGACATTCAAAGTATATCTGCACACGACCGAGCGCCTGCGCCCATTCGTACTGGACGACTGTATTGTAGTAAGCGAGAGCGGGATCAGGCGTCGCGCCGATGTGGAAAAACTGCGGCAATGGAAAGTGAACGCCATGCTGGTGGGAGAGGCGCTCTCAGCAACTGATGATGTAGCAGAGAAAATGAAGGAGCTACTGACATGACCAGGGTAAAGATTTGCGGAATAAAGGAGCCTTCGCAGGCTGTCGCCGCCGCCAAAGCCGGGGCCGACTACATTGGCATCGTGATGGCTCCGTCCAAACGCCGGGTCGACATAGAGCAGGCCAAAGCGATCGCAGCTGCGGTGAAAGGGAGCAGGACTCTCTCGGTCGGCGTATTCGTCAACATGCCCTCCTCCGAGATCAACCGCATCGCCAAGTACTGCAACTTCGACCGCATACAGCTGAGCGGCGACGAGACCTGGGAATATGTGCAGGAACTGCACCGCCCGGCTATCAAGGCGGTCAAGATTTCAAAACAATACACCAGCGAAAAACTGTTAAACGCGCTGTCCGGCGGTTACAAGAAGGCCAACTACTATTTTCTGCCGCTGCTCGACTGCGCCGTCAACGGAAGCTACGGCGGCACCGGCAAAGCCTTCGACTGGTCTATAGCTAAAGCAGCCGCCGAGAAATATCGCTTCGTCCTCGCCGGCGGCCTCACACCCGAGAACGTAGCGTTGGCCATAGCAGCAGCACGACCATGGGGGGTAGATGTATCCAGCGGGGTAGAGACCAACGGCGCGAAAGATATAGACAAAATAAAGAAGTTTATCTCAACGGTACGGAGAATCGACGCAGTACCATAGGGCGAATTTGAAACCCATCGTTAAATATGAGCTATGGATTCCGGCTTTCGCCGGAATGACTATCAAGAAAGAGATCCCCTTCCAACATTGGAATGATTTGGAAGTCCAGAGGGATTACCCTCTGGCGAGGGTTTGGGGGTGTCCCCCAATTTTTAAAGTACCCCAAAGTATGGGGGACTAACAGGGGGTTTGGATATTGTTTCCCCCTTTCAAGGGGGAGGGCAGAGGGTTAATCAGCACTTAATCAGAGGTAAAAACAGATGAAGAACGCAACACAGCTACCAGATAAAAGCGGCCATTTCGGCCAGTTCGGCGGCAAGTATGTGCCGGAGACGCTCATGGCCGCGCTGGACGAGCTTGAGAAAGCCTACCGCCAGTCACGCCGCGATGCCGCCTTCAAGTCGGAACTGAACTTGATGCTCAAGGACTACGCCGGACGCCCGACGCCGCTCTATTTCGCATCCCGACTGACGAAGCACTGCGGCGGGGCCAGGATATACATCAAACGCGAGGATTTGACGCACACCGGCGCGCACAAGATCAATAATGCCCTAGGGCAGGGACTGCTGGCGAAGCGACTCAATAAAACACGAGTTGTAGCCGAGACCGGGGCCGGGCAGCACGGCGTGGCCACCGCCACCGTGTGCGCCGTCCTCGATATGGAATGCGTGGTCTATATGGGCGAGGAGGACGTGCAGCGCCAGTCGCTCAACGTCTTCCGCATGAAACTGCTCGGCGCGGAGGTGTGGCCTGTCGCCAGCGGCAGCAAAACACTGAAAGACGCGATAAATGAGGCCATCCGTGACTGGGTAACCAACGTGGATACGACACACTACCTGCTGGGCAGCGCGCTGGGGCCGCACCCCTACCCCATGATGGTACGCGGCTTCCAAGAGGTTATCGGCAAGGAAGCGCGCAGGCAGATGCTGAAATCCGCCGGACGACTTCCTGACTATATAGTCGCCTGCGTGGGAGGAGGCAGCAACTCGATCGGCATCTTCCATCCATTTTTGAACGACACTAACGTCAAACTGATCGGGGTCGAAGCTGGGGGACTGGGTATCGCCAGCGGCAAGCACAGCGCGCGCTTCAGCGGCGGCAGCATAGGCGTGCTTCACGGAACAAAATCCTACGTGCTCCAGGACAAGGACGGACAGATAAAAGAGACCCACAGTATATCGGCCGGGCTGGACTACCCCGGCGTTGGTCCGGAGCACAGCTTGCTTATGGAGACCGGCCGCGCCAAGTACGTGACAGCCACCGACGATGAGGCCCTGGAGGGATTCAAGCTGCTCTCCGAAAAGGAGGGCATCATTCCAGCGCTGGAATCGGCGCACGCGGTGTACTACGCCGCAAAGCTGGCATCCGGCCTGACCAAAAGCAAAATCGTGCTAATCAATCTGAGCGGCCGCGGCGACAAGGACATGGGCATAGTGGCCAAGGCGCTGGGGGTGAAGCTGTGAACCGCATCGATGCATTCTTCAATACAGCCCGACGCTCGAAACGCAAGGCGTTAATAGCATATCTAACCGTGGGCTATCCCACGGCTGAAGCAACGATCGATATCGCGACTGCGTTAGTCGACGGCGGCTGCGATATGATTGAACTGGGCATACCGTTCTCCGACCCGCTGGCCGATGGAGCGACGATTCAGCACGCCAGCCAGCGCGCCCTCGAATCCGGCATCACGCCGCGTAAGTGTCTGGAGGTGGCTGCCGAGCTGCGAAAGCGGGTGGACATACCGCTGCTGTTCATGGGCTACTACAACCCTACGCTGCATTACGGACTGGATAAATTCTGCGCCGCATCGCGCAAGGCCGGAATCGACGGATTTATTATCCCCGACCTGCCGCCCGACGAAGGCGGCGAGGCTGAAATCGTGATGAAAAAACACGGGATTAATCTCGTATATCTGGTAGCGCCGACCTCGGACACGGATAAAAGGCTGAGGTTCGTCACCGGAAGGGCTAACGGTTTCATCTACGTTGTCTCGCTCAAGGGCGTCACCGGCGCGCGTGCTGCGGTCTCGACCGATATTGATAAATTCATATCGAGGGTGCGCAGAGTGACCGACAAGCCGCTGTGCGTCGGCTTCGGCATTTCAACGCCGGAGCAGGCGCAACGCGTGGCCAGACTCGCCGACGGCGTCATCATCGGCAGCCGTATCCTCGACATCATCGAGAAGAGCAAGCACCCCGCATCCGATGTAAAAGCCTTCATCGCAGAGGTTCGGGCAGCTATTGACGCTCATTGACCTTTTAATCCCGTCTTTGCTATAGTAAGCATCGTGGCTGTTGTTAAACCGTTTCGCGGGCTACGCTATAATCTCAATCGCGTCAGCGACCTATCCGCCGTGATCACTCCGCCCTACGACGTGATCTCGCCCGCGGAGCAGCTTCGTTACCACAAAATCAACCCCTACAACGTGGCTCGGCTCGACTTTGGACTTGATGAGCCAAAAGACACCTCCAGCAACAATAAATACACCCGTGCTGCTGATTATGTCAAACAATGGCTCGATGAGGGCATACTTGTAAGAGAGGAACGTCCAGCGCTATATCTGGTGAAACACCGCTTCACCTACAACGACCGCGTTTACAATCGATTTAGTCTCATGGCCAAGGTCAAGATCGAGGACCTCAGCACCGGCTGCATCCGCCCCCATGAGAAGACAATGAGCAAGCCGCGCGAAGACCGCATGCGTCTTCTCAAGACCTGCAACGTCAACTTCAGCCCGATAATGGTGCTTTTCCGCCATAAATCTGAGGGCTTTGAGTCGCTCTTCGCCGATACTATCAAGAAGCCGGCCCCGCAGGCTGTGGATAAGGACGGGGTAGGGTTCGCTATGTGGACGATTACCGACAAGGCCGCTATAGCAAAAGTTTCAAAGCTGCTTTCCGATAAAATGCTCTATATCGCCGACGGCCACCACCGCTACGAAACGGCCCTCAATTACAGTTTGGAGAGACGTGCCGCAAATCCGTCAGACGGGGACGAGGCGCCATACAACTATGTCATGATGACCATCACCCCCGCCGAGGATCCCAACCTGCTGATGCTGCCCACCCATCGCATGATACGCGGGCTGAAACAAAATACTCTAGATTCACTCAAAGGAAAGATTGCTGAGCATTTCGACATGGAAACACTGCCTCCTCTCTCCGACACAGCAGCATCACTGAAGCAATGGATCTCGACACTGCAAAAGAATCGAGCGACATGTTTCGGGCTCTACGGGCTGGATGGGAAGAAGCTTTGTATTTTGAAGGCGAAAAAAGGTGTCAACATCAAAGTCGACTGCGAGGATGGTGACAACGCTGTTAGCAGCCTGGATGTGGCCATACTGCATCGATTGATATTGCGACGTATACTGAAAATCGACAACGCAAAGCTAGAAGAGGAATGTCTGGAATATACCCGCGACGGAGTCGAAGCCATCAATCGCGTGAACAAAGGCGATCATCAGATAGCGTTCTTCTTAAACCCTACGCCGATCTCCGGTATGCTCGCCGTAGCCGATGCCAAGCTGAGAATGCCACAGAAGTCCACATACTTCTATCCCAAGACGCCCACCGGGCTGGTGATGAACCCTCTCTGGGACGATTAAAAACTAATCAGGATTCCCCGTCTAGTCATTGCTAGCCTTTTACGTACTGTCATTCTGAGCAAAGCGAAGAATCTCGTCCCCTACTTCGCGATTCCCTGTAGGGACGACAAACCGCCCCTACAACCGTCCATCACATAAACGACTAGATTGCCACGTCGCTACGCGCCTCGCAATGACAACCCCAAAAAAGAGGTGCAGGAGATTTCTCTCCTCAGGGGTTTTAGGGGTGTCCCCTATTTTAAAAAATCCCCCAAGACTGGGGGATACAGGGGGTTGACTAGCTTTAGCAGAGGCTCCTAACTATCGAACCACTTCCTCATCTCAGCCGCCACTTGCTCCGGCATAGCCTCGATTATCGAAATCCCGTAGAATCTCTCAATTGAACCTGTATCGTTGGTATAAAGAGGTTGGAACACGGGGCGTGATATGATGCGCGCGCTGAAACGGAAATGTTCCAGACGATCGCCGATTGCCGCTGAGTACGTGACGAGGTTGAACGAATTCATGCCCATCGTCTTGTAGCCGCGCAATAACCGCACCACCGCATCAGCGAAATCCCGCGTATGCCGCTTGTCGAAATCCGCAAGATTGCTCAGCCGTTTGGAAATAATCTGAACTTCCCTATTACCGTGCGGCGCAAAGCTGGCGATGACGGCCAGTGACGCGTTCTCGCCAATGAACCTCTCCCCCATCTTCCTCTCGGCATCGATGAGTTCCTGCCAGAAGTTCACGCCCCTATCACGAAGATACTTTTTGCTCTTGCGTAACGCAACTTCGAGCTCAGGTACCGGGGCACGCTCCACGCTGACCTGAGTATGTGGATGCAGGATACTTGCGCCGCTGGGTGGCAGGTGGTTCCACAGCCACACGGGATAGCGAGCATCAGCGCAGTGGCTATTGACTGAGGCTATGTACTTCCGAGCCGCCGCGATGTTATCCTCGATCATCTGTGGAGTGAATTCATCGAGTTCTAAATAGTGGCGTTCAGTAAGCGTAGCCACAGCGTGAAACTCGGTGAACGGATGGAGGTTGGGAAACAATGCGCATTGCCCAACCGTTATCCTGCTGTCGTCGCCAAGCAGAAATCCCGGCGCAAATTTGGTAGTGCTGTTGGCGATATTATCGGGACAGAAGCAGCATCCCGCAGCCGAGCGGGCCACGATATTCGCCACATCCACCACCACATCCTGTGCCTGCTTCACCCGCCTTGCACGATCGACGCTGATGCGACTGCGGTAGCCGGTGAGCGGGTCGCTGCGATACTCTATCGACTTTGTCTCACGCTTAAAACCACGCAACGGGCTCAATAGTTCGGCGGTTATCATCTCTTTATGAAATTCCATCGGGCACTCCTATCATGTCAGGTTATTATTATATCATCGGGCAATTTGCATTAAATACGCGCTTACCACATTATATGCAGTCAAATACACAGATATGACCGTAGCGTAACTATTGACAGTATAAATCAACAGTAAGATAATACTTAAATACCTGAATCGGCAGTGGGGATCTAACAAGGAGGCTAGAAATGAGAATAGTTGTAGTTGGGCTGGGGCAGTGCGGCAGCAGGATAGCTGACGAATTTGCTAGAATGGGGAAGTTGGCGCAAAAACAGCGCAATATACAGATAATAATGGGTGTATATGCTGTAAATACAGACCAAGCTGACCTCAGCGGGTTAAGGACAATAAAGCCGGATTTTCATCATCGGCTGCTTATCGGCGGGAGAAAAACCTCTGGACATGGCGTAGGGAAAATCAACGAACTCGGTGCAGAGGTCGCCAGGAACGATAAAGATAAAATAGTAGATGCGATACGGAGCGGCTCCAGATTTTATGAGACCGATGCATTTGTGCTCATCGCAGGCGCTGCCGGCGGCACCGGTTCCGGTGCATTACCAATTGTCGCGGATACAATTAAAGAAAGGTATCCTGAAAAACCGGTCTATGCCCTGGTTGTTCTGCCCTTCGGTTACGAAGAAGAGTCAGAGGAGAGATGCGTATATAATGCCGCAACCTGTCTAAAATCGATACATTCCGTAGCCGACGCCGTATTCCTTGCTGACAATCAGAGATACCTGAAGAAAGATTCCAACCTGCTGAATAATATGGATAAGATGAACGAGCAGATTGTAATGCCGTTCTTCGAGTTGCTTTGTGCCGGCGAAGAAGTAAAGCGCGGCAATATCGGAGCTAAAACCCTTGATGCCGGAGATATAATGCAAACACTAGAAAGCTGGACGGTAATTGGTATCGGCAAGGCTCCGCTGAGTCCGTTTAGAAAGATGCCCTTTGAAGGCACAAGAAGCTTCAGGTCAAAAGGCCGGGAGACCTTCCGCGGCCTGGAGGCCATGAACCAGGCAATGTCCGAGATGTCGTCAACAATCAATCCCGCTGATGCTGGAAAAGCCCTGTATCTGCTTGCCGCCCCGCAGAAGGAAATGAACGTAGAACTGGTAAAAGAACTGGGCAGCCTGATGAGAGAGGTCTCGGAAGATGCCCTTATCAGAAGTGGAGACTATCCGAGAGATCGCAGTGATTTGAGCGTCACCGTGATTTTCTCACAGCTCAGGGATGTCCCAAGAGTCAAGCACCTGTTCAGCACAGTAACGGAATCCGCGCCTACTTTAAAGAAGAGACAGAAGGAAGCCGAGGATAAGCTGAAAGAGATGCAAAAGGCTTCTGACGGCGTGCCGTCGCTGCTTTAATCGATTGCTTTTCTTAAAACATAAAGGCCCGCTTACGCGGGCCTTTTCTTTTATTTATCTGGTTCAACGCCTTTCTTTTTCTTCGGCTTTTCCTTGCCTTTCAAGCCTTTAGATGCTTTATCGCTTTTAGAAACACCTTTGCCGCTCTTTTTGGTTTTAACCGCCTTCTGCTTAAAATCTTTAGCTTTAATCACCTCGCCAGAAAGCAGTGACGCGATTTTCCCCGAGAGAATATCCTTACTGAAAGGCTTGGCTATAACCCCATCCACCTCCGGCATTTCGTCCAAGTTGAGCTGTCCCCCCCAGCCGCTGATGACTAACACAGGCGTTCCCGGCTTTATCTCCTTTACTATTTTAGCCACCTCATGCCCAGACATATCAGGCATCCCCAGATCTGTGATCACCAGATCGAAATTGCCCGCCTCAAAGGTATTTATGGCTGCCTCACCGCTATTTGCCTCTACCACTTTATGTCCCAGACGCCTCAGGGTAAGGCCTAAGATTCCCGCCACCTCCGGATTGTCATCAACCATCAATATGGAAACGCTCTTCACGACATCAGCTTTTCCTGCCACACGCTTTTTGGTTACAACACCCTCGCATACAGGGAGCTTGATGCTAAAAGTCGAACCACCACCCACGGTGCTTTCCACCGATATCTCCCCGCGATGGCGTTGTATGATGCTGTATGTAACACTGAGCCCAAGACCCGTCCCTTTATGCGTCCTGGTAGTGAAGAATGGCTCAAATATCCTGCCTATTATCTCCTGAGGGATGCCTATCCCCGTATCGCTTATTGAAATAGTCGCCCATTTCTCAGTCTGCTTGGCCTCAACCGTGATCTTTCCTCCCTTAGGCATAGCATCCATCGCATTGAAGATGATATTGAGCAACCCCTCCCTCAGTTCCGCCGCGTCACCTTCGACAGGGGCAATCTCCTGCAACTCTGACTCAATATCTATATTTACGCCTTCCCTCTCCTTCAATTTCACGCGGCGGGATTCCGCCATCTGCAATGCGCTCTCCACCACATCTTTCAAATCAAGCACTTCAAAATTACGCTCCACCCTGACCCGGGCGAAGTCCTGCAGTCTACGCACCGTCGTTGCCGCATCCATGGCAGTCTGCTCAATTACCTGCAGGTCTTTCTTTAATTTCTCGTCTTTCACATCCTCCAGCGCCAGTTGAGTACGACCTAACACTACGGCCAGAATATTATTGAAATCATGTGCCACACCGCCAGCCATCTCGCCCAGCGCCCGCAATTTTTCAGCCTGCAGCATATACGCCTGCGCCGATTTCAAATCCTCATAAGCTTTCAATAGCTCGGCCTCATGTTGCTTGACCTGATCGAATAATCGCGAGTTCTCAATAGCAGCGGTTAGTGAGCCTGATACCTGTTCCAGTATCTCCCTCTCCCGTTCGCCATAGGCATTTGGCTTCCTGCTGGCAAGGTTAAATGTAGCAAACACCTCACCTTCGGAAAACAGAGGAACACGGATGGCCGACCTCAATCCGCTGCGGTAATACATATGATCGATAGGGAATTTCATCTCCTGATCGAAATCCTGTTCGATAAGCGTCCTTTTTGTTTTAACCACCAACCCTGTGGCCGAATCACTTAGCGGCAGAGCAGCGCCGTCTTTCAATTCTGTATCGACCTCCTCCGCTACAACGAAGTACTTTAGCTGATCCCCTTCCACCATCGCTATGCTGGTACGATCAAAGTCCATGACCTTCTTGATTTCCCCGGTGAATGCACCATACATGCCTTTTATATCCAGGCTTGAGCCCAGTATCTTGGACAACGCGCTGATAACCGACAAACGTTGTGCAAGCTCCGATACCCCGCGGTATAAATCCGCATTCTCCACAGCAACGCCAGCCTGGTCGCCGAGGATGCGCAGTGGCTCCAGAAGCACATTCCCTATATTTTCTTGCTTAGTCAATGCCACTATGCTCCCCACATGGCGATCTCTGGCGAAAAGCGGCATGACTACGGTGGTTCTTACACCCAGCAACTCTGCAACAGCATTGCTCTCGTCTTTCGTTAATATTGCAGAGGCTACCTCAAAGAAATCATGCGTAACGGTAGCCTTACCATCCATAGCATTATCAACAACCCGGCTGTAACCCTTTACCTGCGGCAACTCTATATCTGTTAATAGCCTGCTTATAGTCTCCTGTAGATCGACGACCTTTGATGCATCATCCCTTGTAGCAAACACCGTCCCTCTGGCTACACCGGCCGCCTCGTCCACCTTAATTATGAGCGCATGGTCAAAACCAAGATTGTGCACCACTCCGTTAGCCACCTGCTGCAGGATTTCTTTAAGGTCCAGCGTGCTCTGGATTGAGTTTGTTATTTTCTGCAACGCTAAGAGCTGGTTGGTACGCTGCTCCAGTTCCAGGCTTCTCTGCCGCAGGATCTCCTCAATGTGTTTACGCTCGCTGATATCCATGAAACTGCCAATGGCAGCCCTCCGGCCTTTATACTCGATCGAGGCCACCTTCTCCAGAATCCAGGTGAATTGCCCATCCTTCCTGATAAACCTGAATTCATGGGGCAACTCGCTGATTCCCTTTAGATTCTCTATCGCCTTCAACCTGGCAACTTCCCTGTCGTCAGGATGTATATGACTCATCGAATCGGAATTCAGCAGTTCGTCAGGAGTATACCCGGATATCCCTGAAAAAAGAGGGTTAACATATTTAAACTTCCCGTCCTGAACCAGATAGATACCGGTGGCTGCGCTTTCCAGCATACCGCGCGTCATCTCCTGCGATTCCTGAAGCTCCTCGCGAGCTCTCTTGCGCTCCGTAACATCCCTGATGACCGTAATGAACCCCTGCGGATTACCTGACTTGTCGCGCATCAGCGCGGCTATCACTTCGCCGTCATACTCCCTGCCGTCAACGCTCACCATCCTGTATTCCAAGGGGCCGCTGACGCCCGTCTCAAATATCTTCGGCAGGTCCGCAAGAGCTTTATCTCTATCACTGCTGGCGATAAAATCGAACCCATTGAGTCCGATGACCTGCTCTTTGGACGTGAATCCTGACAGTCTGATCCCCGCGTCATTTTCTTCTATAATCCTGCCATTCATATCAGTCACAGTCACACCATCCGGCAGTGAAGCGAATATGAGCCGCAGCTTTTCCTCCGAATCTCTAAGCGCTTCCTCCACCTGCTTTAGTCTGGTGATATCCAGAAGACTGCCGATGGCCGCTCGCTCGCCTTTGTACTGTATGGAAGCAATCTTCTCCAGGATCCAGATGAAGCTTCCGTCTTGCCGCAAGAGCCTGTATTCATGGGGAGCAATGCTCTCACCCTTAAGGTTTGCCACAGCCTCCCTCATCACACGATCCCGATCGTCCTTGTGTATATGATAAGCTGAAACCGTCCCAACAAGCTCATCAACACTATAACCTGTCATCTCCGCAAACATTGGGCTTACGTAAGCGAACTTGCCGTCCTTGACGATACAGACCGCAGTCGCGGCGCTCTCCAGCATACCACGGGACATCTCCTCCGAATCACGCAGGTCCTGCTCCATGCGCTTGCGCTCGGTAATATCCCTGATAACACAGACTATGCCCTTTGGGCTGCCCGATGCATCCCGCAGCAGTGTAACATTCACCTCGCTCTGATATTCCCGTCCGTCCTTATCCTTTACGGAATACTCCACATTTATACTTCGCTGTTCATTGAGAGCCCTTACCATATCGGCAATCATCTTGGCCCGCTCGCTCTCGGCGACAAAATCGAAACCGCTCATCCCTATCAGTTTAGCCTTGTCAGACCACCCACCCAGCTTCGCTGCAGCCTCGTTAGTTTCGGTTATCGTGCCGTCCAAGTTAGTGACTATTAGTCCGTCTCCGATGGACTCAAATATGATTCGCAACTTCTCCTCCGAGTCCCGCAGCGCCTGCTCCATGCGCCTGCGCTCAGTAACATCCCTCATGACAGTAATCAAACCGGATGGTTGCCCCGCAGCATCGTGCAGCATAGCCGTGCTGAGCTCAGACTCGAATTCTTTTCCTTTGGTATCCACTACCGTATATATCGCACTAATGTTAGAACCTGTCTCATAAACCTTGACTAGTTCCTTGAAAGCCTTTTCCCGATCCTGTTCTGCAATGAACTCAAACCCACCTTTTCCTAAAATCTCCTTCTTATCTTTGTACCCGAACATGCGAAGTTGCGCTTCGTTCAAATCTGTTATCTTGCCTTCAAGGTCAGTCACAACCACGCCATCAGCCATGGATGAGAACATGATGCGCAGTTTCTCCTCCGAGTCCCGCAGCGCATCCTCCATATGTCTGTGCTCTGTAATATCCTTGAGAACCGCAACAAAGCCCGCCGTCTTACCCGAGGGGTCATGATACATGGAGACCCCGATATCCGTATACATCTCCTTGCCAAGCTTATTGATAATCTTGTACTCGGACCTAGGCATCGGCCGACCTATCACAGCCTCGTCCCGGGTGGACATAGCCCTGGCAAGCTCATCCTGGGCGAGAAGATCATAGGCTTTTGTCCCTATAAGCTCTGCCTTGGTTTTGATCCCGCTCATCTCCAAAGCCGCATCGTTTACTTCCAAGATGGTGAAATCGAGGTTGGTCAGCACAACGGCATCTTTAATTGAGTTGAATATACCACGCAGCTTTTCCTCCGACATCTTCAGCGCGTCTCCCAGTTGCTTACGCTCGGTTATATCCCTGAACACTCCTATTAATTCTGCAGGCTTCCCTTTGCTATCCCGCAGCACGGCTCCGCGCAGTTCCCCATCAAACTCTTTTCCATCTTTCTTAACAAATCTATATTCATTGGGTACACCAACCCCAGACTCCAGCATGCGCATCATATCTTGAACCGCCCGCTCACGATCAGCCTCAACAATAGGCTCCAGGCTGTTTCGACCGATGACCTCATCTTTACTGTCATACCCGATCAGATGCAACGCATCATCGTTTAACTCTCTAACAACCCCATTCAAATCGGCAACGACTATCCCCTCTCCTATGGAATCGAAAATGAGGCGCAGCTTCTCCTCTGACGCCCTGAGCTCATCCTCGGCCCGCTGCCTTTCAGTGATCTCATGCTTCAAATCTTTATTGGACTTGATCAATTCCGAAGTGCGCTCCTGCACCATTTTTTCCAGGTTATTCCTGTAATCGCCCAGCTCTTTTTCAATACGGCTGCGCTCTGTTACATCACGTATGACATTTACCATAAAGGCAGGGGCTCCTGAACTGTCGTTAATAACGGCAGCCGTGGCTTCGCAGGCTATTTCCTTTTCCCCCTTGCCCAGCAGGCACCACTCGGACATCGTACTAGTACCCCTGACAAGCGTATTTTGCATATCATCAAAAGCCTTTATACGATCCTTCCCTGCAATAAAATTGAAGGCATCCTGGCCAATTACTTCTTCTCTATCAAAGCCAAACAAACGCAATGCTGATGGGTTGGAATCTACCAGCTTCCCGGTTTTCAAGTCGATCACGCTTATTCCGTCCGGAATCGATTCGAACATGACGCGGAACTTTTCCTCGGACTGCCTCAGCGCCTCCTCCGCCTTCTTGCGCTCTGATATGTCCCTTACAATACCCTGCGCACCTGCATATTTGCCTTCCTCTTTAATAATCATAGCGCTGTATTCGATGGGCAGAATCTTACCACTCTTATGAACAACCCTGGTCTCAGCCGTAAGTTCTCCCGATGCGAGCAGGGCATTTTGCAACCCAACCGCAGTTCTTTCTCTCCAATCTTCCGGAATAAGTTCGATAAAGTTCTTGCTCAGCATCTCTTCCACTGTATAACCCCAATTTTTAACCGCTGGGTTCATGGAAGTAATAAAGCCCAGTGCATCCACAGAGAAGATTACATCCCTCTCCTTCTCCACCAGATCCCTGTATTTCTCCTCGCTCTTCTTTAACGAATTCTCTACCCTTTTACGCTCCGTAATATCCACGAATGAAGTTAATCCTACAGGCTTCCCCTCATACTCACTTAGCGTCCCTGTAGCCAATATCCATTTCTCCACACCATTCCTAGTGAACGTCCTAACCTCTTCCAAGCTGCGCATGCCTTCCCTAAACATGACTCCTCGTTGCGCAGCCGCTACCACGCGATCCCTATCTTCTGGATGAATAAAATCGAAAATGTCGATCCCCTGAAATTCAGACCTAGAATCAAAGTCATATAACTTTAGAGCCGTCTCGTTCGCTAATAGTATCTTTCTCGTCTCAATGTCAACGACAGCCTTACCATCTATCGAGCTCTCGAATAGTAGCCTGTATCTCTCCTCACTCTGTCTCAGCGCCTCCTGTGTCTTCTTACGCTCGGTGATATCACGCGAAACGCCAAGAAGCCTGATAGCCTTGCCCGCATTGTCACGGAGGAAACTGACCTTAACCTCTATCCACATCCAGGAGCCATCTTTCTTCTTCACTTCCATATCCATGGTCGTCACCCTGTCCGGATCCACCCCACCAGTTTTTTCCAACTCAAGCTCATCTGTAAGTCTCTTTGTAGCTATCTTAAGGGACTCTTCTGAAATATAGTCCCAAGCCATCATTCCCATGGCCTCATCCACGGTGAATCCTCTCATATGCTCGATGGATGGACTGACATACTGATATCTTAAATTCAAATCCATAATCCAGATGACATCAGACATATGTTCAGCTATCAGGCGATAGCGTTCCTCGCTCTGCCGCAATGCCTCCTCCGCCTTCTTCCTCTCTGTAACATCTCTAACCACAGTAATGAACCCATACGACTCGCCATCGACATCAGACAACTGATTAACGCTTATTTCAGCATCTATCTTGCGGCCATCCTTGGCGAAAATGCCGTATTCCTGTATCCCTATTATTTCAGTACCATGCATGAGGTTAGTAACGGCTTTCTTTTGATCCTCAAAAACTAAAATGTCCATGCCGTTACGACCTATAACTTCTTCTTTTGCGTATCCAAATAAATTAAGGGCCGCTTTGTTCACATCAATAATTATGGCATTCATATCGGCCACTACTACACCATCTGTCATTGAATCAAACATCACACGCAGCTTTTCCTCTGAGTTCCGCAGTGCTTCCTCAACCCTCTTGCGCTCTGTAATATCCACCGAGAATCCGATAAGACCAGATACATTCCCGTTCTCATCCTTTATCGGCAATTTATCTGTCTTGAGCCACCTCTTCATATCAGGAAGCTCCAACGGCTCTTCGATATTCACCTTCGCCTTGCCTGTTGTGATTACTTCCATATCATCCTTATGATATCTATCGGCAGTATCAGGCATCAGCTGAAACACGGTCTTCTTCAGCAATTTCTCCTTGGGGACCCGGGTAAGGTTGGCTGTGGCTTTATTCATATTCACAATCCTGCCATCCCTATCTTTATAATAAATATAGGCTGGCACAGAATCAAAGATTAATTGCAGTTCATCATTTTTCCTCTTTAAGTCGTGCTCGACTTGCTCCCGCTCAGTGCTTAATTTTTCTTCTAAGCCCCGGGGCGCTTGCCCGGATTTATGATCGCCCGTCTGGTTCATCTCCAGTTGAGCAACCCGCGCCCTGAGACCCGCCACCTCCTGAATAAGCTGTCCCTTGGTTTTTTCTGAATCTCTCATATCGCACCTCTCCACAGGAGTATTAATTAAACGATACCTGAATGAGGACTAAAATCTACTACTTTAAACGGTCAAGTGTCAAATCCCTTTAAAGATATCACTAGCGATTAAAATCAAAAGGCCACCCCGCATTGATGGATGGCCTATCTACAAACTAGAAGCAAAAACCTTTATTTCACACTGTATGACACTAATTTATTTAATTTTTTATTACCTTACCTTAATTACGGCGTTAAGCACTTCAACAATGTCACCAACACGGAACGGCTTACGTACAAGGAACAGTGGGCCTAATGACATCGCATTCAATGCCATGGGATCGTCGCCGTAACCGGTAACTATAACTACTACCGCTTTCTTGTCTTTCTCCTTGATCGCAGCTAGGGTCTCCACTCCACTCATACCGGGAAGCACAAGGTCAAGGAATATCAAATCGAAATGCTGCTTATCTACCTCTTGCAATGCCTGCTCACCGCTCGATACAGCAACAACCCTGAACCCTTTACGAGAAATAACCTCACTCAACATCTCTAGTATGCCGGGGTCATCATCAACGACAAGCACATTGCCCTCAACCACCTTGGCCTGCTTCGCAAGCCAGTCATCCAGTAGGTCTTTTCTGAATCTCCAGTTCCCACCTATCTTTGATGCGGGAATCCTTCCCCGTTGCGCCAACTTGTACACGGTCATATAATTCAGTTTTAAATACTCCGCCGCCTCTTTAGTAGTCATTAAATTACTATTAGTACCCATTCAATCGCTCCTAAATATTAAAATATATATAACTATACTGCTATAGTATACTATACTATCAGATTTTTCCCTGATTTTATATAAAAGTATCATGTTTTACCACACATTGTCAAGCAGAATAAAATTTAATCAACAAAAGAATCAACCCAGCTTGACATGTCCTCCCGCCACATGATAAATTTAAAGTCGCGCAAAACAAGACTGAGAAAGGGGGATAACTATGCCCAATATGATCGTTTGCGTGAAGCAAATAGCAGATCCAGAGGCTCCTCCGAGCAGCTTCAAAATCGATGAAGCAGCGAAGACGATGGTACCTGCGCAAGGTGTTTCTCAGGTAGTGAGCCCTTTCGATGAACAGGCAGTTGAAGCAGCCCTCCGGATCAAAGATGCCCAGGGCGGTAAGATCACCGTAATAAGCTTGGGCAAGAATTTTGTCATGGATGTCATCAAGAAACCGCTATCCATGGGTGCCGATGAATTGATACTGCTCCAGGACCCGGCATTTGACGGCGGCGACAGCCATTCCACAGCATATGCGCTGGCGATGGCGATTAAGAAGGTCGGACAATTCGACCTTATTTTTTGCGGACGCCAGGCAGCTGACTGGGATGCCGGCCAAGTTGGAGCAGGAATTGCAGAAAACCTCGGAATACCAAGCATAACACCGGCCAAAAAAGTCGACTTTGCCGGCGGCAAGGTAACCGTTGAGCGTGTCATCACCGATGGTTTCGAGGTAGTAGAGTGCACCGCCCCGATGCTTATATCGGTATCCAACGAGCTTGGCGAGCCAAGATATCCTAAACTGAAGGGAATCATGGCCGCAGCAAAGAAACAGCCTACCAACTGGAAGGCTTCCGACATTGGCGCTGATTCTGCGAAATGCGGCGCGGCCGGAGCGAAAGCGAAGCTGACGAAGATATTCCAGCCGGTTAAAGAAGGCAAGTGCGAGATCATCTCTGCGGATACACCGGAAGAGGCTGGCGTAGCCCTTGCAGTAAAACTAAGAGAAGCTAGGTTAATCTAAGGGAGGTAATGCTAAATGGCTGATAATAAAGGCGTATTGATTTTCGGCGAAGTAATCGACGGCAAGCTTGCTCCAAGCACCTTAGAGCTTCTCGGCGGCGGGCGCGGCCTGGCCGATACCCTCGGCGAACCACTTATGCTCGTGCTGGTGGGAAGCGGCGTCGGCGCTTGTGCTAAAGAAGGAATAGCTTACGGTGCTGATAAGGCATTTGTAGTCGATGATGCGGCACTTAAGGACTACACCAACGATGCTTATGTAAGCATTATGGAGAAGGTCGTGAAGCAGGCCACACCGAATATCCTGCTCATGGGCATGACCCCCGTAGTACGCGACCTCGCTCCACGACTTGCATTCAGACTGGGAACCGCAGTCTCTATGGACTGTCTTAAGCTTGAGATTGATGCCAGTTCAAAGCTGCTGCTTATGACCCGTCCTGTATTCGGAGGCAATGCACGGGGCGTCTACGTATGCGATAAAGCGAAGCCACAGATGGCTGCCGTCAGGGCCAAGGTCATGGACCCGAAGGCCAAGAATGATTCACACACCGGCGAGGTATTGAATATCGCAGCGGGCCTGGATGTTTCCAAGCTAAAGATGAAAAATACAGCTACAAAGAAAGAACAGGTCACCGGTATCAAGCTGGAGGACGCCGATGTGATCGTCAGCGGCGGACGCGGACTTGGCGGACCAGATGGATTCAAGGTACTGCAACCACTGGCAGCTGCTCTCAAGGCAGCAGTCGGGGCCAGCAGGCCTCCGTGCGACAACGGCTGGGTATCACCGTCAATCCAGATCGGCCTCACAGGAAAGATCGTGAGCCCGACACTGTACATCGCAGTAGCCATATCAGGCTCCAGCCAGCATATGGCGGGATGCAGCGGCTCCAAAAATATCGTCGCCATTAACAAAGACCCAGAGGCTAATGTCTTCAAAGAGGCGCGCTTCGGCGTCGTCGGCGACTATAACAAGATCCTGCCCGCCTTCACTAACAAAGTCAAAGAGTTAGTAAAGTAAAAAGACAATTTAATAGCTAAACAAAAAGACCGCCTAATTAAAACCAGGCGGTCTTTTTTATTATTTGCACCCCCTTACGCGCCTATTTTCAATACTGTTATTAAAGCTAAACTTGACAATAGGCTGCTCAACTCGTAAAGTGATACAATCGCTTCAGGCAGAACAACACAGTAACTGCAAAGAAGACTGAAAGGAGAATTCAGATGAATCTTAAAAAAATCTTCAGTTCATGCTGCAAGAAAAAAGATCAGCCAGCCAGCAAACCTGCCGAAACCCCTAAGAAGTAACACAAGACTCGACTGGAAGTGGAGCGTCTTCTGCTCCTAAAACAAAAAACACCGCCCGGTTTTTCCAAGCGGTGTTTTGGTTTTAATAGAGTTTATCGACCACCTAAGCGTGGCTAAGCTTCTACTTCTCCGCCGCCTTGGCCGCCTTCTCTGCTTCGCGGGCAGCGACAATCTTCTGTGTTACATGAGAAGGAACCTCTTCGTAGTGGCTGAACTCTATCTCGAAAACGCCGCGCCCCTGCGTGATGGCACGCAGGTCTATAGCATAGCGCTGTACCTCGGACAGCGGCGCGGTAGCCTCGATCGTATTCCATCCGCCCTGAGGGTTCATGCCTGACACCCTGCCCCGCTTGCCGTTCAGGTCGCTCATGATATCGCCGGTGAAGTTATCTGGAACGGTGACCTTCATCTTAACTATCGGCTCCAAAAGAACCGGATTGGCGTCAGCAAGACCCTTCTTCAGCGCCATACTTGCGGCGATCTTAAACGCCATTTCGGAGGAATCTACAGCGTGATAGGATCCATCGGTCAGGCTGACCTTAACGTCCACTATCGGATAACGCGCCTGTATGCCCTCAGGGACCGCTTCATTAAGCCCTTTCTCCACCGCCGGGACAAAGTTCTTGGGGACCGTCCCGCCTACGGTCTTATTTTCAAATTGAAAACCGCTGCCGCGCGGCAGCGGCTGCAGCTCGAACACGACGTGGCCATACTGGCCGTGCCCTCCCGTCTGCTTCTTATGCTTATATTCCGAATGCGAGGATCTGGTGATGGTCTCTTTATATGCAATTTTGGGCACCTGCACCAGGATGCCAACCCCGAACTTGCGCTGCATCTTTTCTGCCACAACATCCAGATGAGCCTCGCCCATGCCCGATATCACCGTCTCACTGGTATCCGGATCCCTATAGACACGAAGCGAAGGATCCTCTTCCGCGATCCTCATCAGTGAAGAGCCGAGTTTATCGAGATCCGCCTTGGTCTTGGGCAGCACAGCCGCGCTCATGCACGGGTTGGGGAACTCGACGCCGGGGAGCGTAAGTGGACGATCCTTGTTAGCGAGGGTATCCCCTGTGGTAGCCGAGGACAGCTTGGCCACCGCCCCTATGTCGCCAGCCACCAGATTAGCCACCGGCTCCTGGGTTTTCCCTCGCAACATATAAAGCTGCCCGATGCGCTCCTGCGTCTGCTTGCCTGCGTTCCACACCTGAGAATCGCTCTGGATAGTGCCGGAATAAACCCTGAAATATGTGAGCTTGCCTACATATGGATCAGCACTCATTTTGAACACCAGCGCCGCCAATGGGCCGGCCGGATCGGCAGAGATGGTCTCTTCCTGTTTCGATTGGATATTCTGCGCCGTGATGTTCCCCATATCCTTGGGCGAAGGCAGATATTTACAGACGGCATCAAGTACAGTATTGACCGCCGCATTCTCTGTGGCGGAACCAACAAGGATTGGAACAATCTTCCTCTTGATAACAGCCGCCCTGAGGCCTTTGCGGATTTCCTCTTCTGTCAGTACGGTTCCTTCAAGGTATTTGGCGATCAGCACATCATCCGTCTCTGCCACTGATTCCACCAGCTTCTCACGCCACTCCGCCGCCTTCCCTTTGAGTGAATCCGGTATATCGCTGACTTTGTCCTGACGATATGCCTTCATCGCAATAAGATCTATAATGCCCTCAAATTTGTCCTGCGCACCTATGGGAATCGTCAACGGCAAGCACTGATTGCCGAACTTCCCCCTGATTATCTCTGTAACCCTGAAAAAGTCAGCGTTCTCCCTGTTCATCTTATTTATATATATCATACGCGGCAGCTTCTTATCATCAGCATAGCCCCAGGTGAGCTCGGTGCCCACCTCAACCCCCGAAGCAGCACACACAACGAAGATAGCGGCATCGGCAACGCGTATCCCCGCTTTAACCTCGCCGACAAAGTCCTGATAGCCGGGTACATCCAATACGTTGACCTTCACCCCCTGCCACTCACAGGGAAGAAGGGATAGATACAGGCTTATTTTGCGTCTCCCCTCATCCGGATCGTAGTCCGAGGTGGTGTTCCCCTGATCGACCCTGCCCAGGCGGGTAATCGCTCCGGCATTGTAAAGCATTGCCTCAGCAAGCGAAGTCTTTCCAGCGCCGGAATGGGAAAGCAGTACCACATTGCGAATGTTTTCCGGGGTGTACTGACGCATCACTAATCTCCTTCAGTAATTATCGCTTGTTTTTTAGACAACCAGATGTATATTATACCCCTATTACGTAATACCTGGCAATTCTAGACACCTTGCTCCTGCTAGTTCTTAAATGCTATAATCCAGCCACACTGGAAGTTCGAGGGTCAATATTATGAAACTAAACCGAGAAGACGTACTGCATATCTCCGCACTGTGCCGTATGAAATTAAGCGACGAAGAAGTCGAAAGATTCCGCAACCAGCTTTCAAATGTATTGGAGAACTTCGAAATACTACAGCAGGTCGATACTACAGACATACCGCCTACAGCGTATCCCATACAGCTTTTGAACGTGACCCGCGAAGATGAAATCGCACAATCGTACACCCAGAGTGATATACTGGCCAACGCACCTCGGCAAGAGGATGGTCAATTCAGGGTAAGGGCAGTGCTGGAATAACAATGCAAAGCAGCGATCGACTTTACCGCCTTACTATCGAACAGGCTCACAAGCTCCTCATCAAGAAGGAGATCTCATCTGTCGAGCTAACCAAAGCCGTGCTGGAACGAATCTCCCAGGTAGAAGAGAAGGTACACGCCTTCGTCACCGTGACCAAAGAGTCGGCTCTGAGCCAGGCAGAGGAAGCTGACAAATGCTTGAAAAGCGGCGACGCCTCTCCGCTCACGGGGATCCCGGCGTTGATAAAAGATAATATGTGCACCAGGGGGATACGAACGACCTGTTCTTCCCATATGCTGGAGAAGTTTGTTCCGCCGTATAACGCCACAGTGGTCGAGCGATTGAACCAGGCGGGCATGGTCATGATAGGCAAGGGGAACATGGACGAGTTTGCCATGGGTTCATCAAACGAGCATTCCGCATTCTTCGCAACGCACAACCCATGGGATCTGGAACGCGTGCCTGGTGGCTCCAGCGGAGGGCCGGCCGCATCTGTCGCCGCCAACGAGGCGATCTATTCACTGGGCTCGGACACCGGCGGCAGCATCAGACAGCCCGCAAGCTTCTGCGGCATCGTCGGAATGAAGCCTACATACGGACGCGTCTCAAGATTCGGGCTTATCGCTTTCGCCAGCTCCCTGGATCAGATCGGCCCCATGACCAAAGATATAACCGATTGCGCCCTGGTCTTAAATGCCATTGCCGGACACGATCCCAAAGACGCCACATCAGTGAATCAACCGGTGCCCGACTATACCAAGGCTCTGATCCCCGATCTGAAGGGAATTAAACTGGGCGTGCCGAAGGAATATTTCGTTGAGGGAATGGAAGACGGTGTGCGCAAAACCATCGAGGCTGCCATATCCAGGCTGGAGCAGCTCGGAGCTTCAGTTGATCGTGAGGTATCGCTCCCCAGCACCAAATACGCCCTGCCCGTTTACTATATCATCGCCCCGTCCGAGGCCATGGCCAACCTGGCCCGCTACGACGGCGTGAAGTACGGCTACTCGCACGAGGGCGCTAACATGTGGGACTCCATGGAACAGACTCGCGGCCATGGCTTTGGCCCCGAGGTCAAACGACGCATCATACTGGGCACATACGCCCTGTCGGCCGGCTATTACGACGCGTACTATGTTAAGGCGCAGAAAGTGCGCACACTGATACGCAGAGAATTCGATGAGGCGTTCAAACAATACGATGCGCTTATCACGCCGACATCCCCGACCGTCCCGTTCAAAATCGGAGAGAAGACTGGAGACCCGCTGAAAATGTACCTGAGCGATATCTGTACGCTGCCGATCAACATCGCCGGCATCCCTGGGTTATCGATACCCGCGGGTTTCTGTGATGGGTTGCCAACAGGTATGCAGATACTGGGAAAACCATTCTCTGAGGAGACACTGCTCCGCGTAGCATACGCCTATGAGCAGTCTACAGAGTGGCATAAGCAAAGGCCGAAGTTATGAAATCGGAAAAAGGGGAGTGCCAAATGAAACTGAGTAAAGTGTTCTTATTGTTGATATCGGGGACATTGCTTGTATCAGGTATAGCCTGCTCAAGCGGAATCAGCCAGCCGACTGTGACGCCGACGCAAACAACTGCATCAACACAAACGCCTTCGCTTTCGGATAGCCAGATCGCCTTCGCCACCGACAGAGACGATACATATGAGATATATGTCATGGCCCCTGACGGCTCTGATCAGACACGTCTCACTTTCGATAACGGAGCAAATAGATATCCTGCATGGTCGCCTGACGGAGAGAAAATCGCTTTCGTCTCCACCCGCGACAATGATGAAGAGATTTATATCATGGACTTCGATGGAATAAACCAGATCCGTCTCACCAGCAGCCTGGGGTGGGATCGATATCCGGCGTTTTCACCCGATGGCGACAAGATTCTTTTCTGCTCATCCCGCGACGGCAGCGGCGAAATCTATGTTATGGACGCCGATGGCAGAAACCAGACACGCCTGACCTTCAACACCGGCGGCAGTCCAGACGTCGATGAAGCCCCGTCCTGGTCTCCCGACGGCAGCAAAATCGCCTTCACGTCTACCCGCGATGACGACCGGGAGATATATATCATGGATGCCGATGGCAGCGATCAGACCAGATTAACATTCTCCGCCGGTATTGATGAGTCTCCCGTCTGGTCGCCGGACGGCAGCAAGATCGCCTTTACATCACAGCGCACCGGCAACAGCGACATTTATGTAATGAACGCCGACGGCGCCGACCAGACACGTCTTACGCAGACAGTGGGAGAAGATAAAACTCCAGCATGGTCGCCTGATAACAGCAAAATTGCTTTTGCTTCCTACAAGGAAAACAGTTATGACATATTTGTAATTGATGCCAACGGCGAAAACTTGCGCTGGATCATAAACAGCGCAGACATTGAAACATCTCCGCTCTGGTCACCGGACGGTACGAAGATACTATATTTATTCAACCCTGAAGGCATCAGCGATATCTATACCATGAATCCTGACGGCAGCAACCGGATCCCGCTCACTTTCAATCCTTATAGTGACACTGACCCTGTATGGTGGCCATAGAGTATATGCATTTTATTTACAAATATGATAGATTATATCGGGAGGAAAATAACTCATGAAAGCCCGTTATATATTCTTCACAACAATAGCTATATACCTGATAATCGTGGTAATAGCAGCGATATTTGTCATAACAGAAGAAACTGAAACTGAAACCACGCCGACAGTATCAAATTGTGAGCAAGATGAGAACGATATCCAGACTGCTTTAGACGCCTATTACGATGACCACACCGGTTGGCCCACTGCCAACGGCCAGTCAGGCGATATAATCTGGGATGAACTGGTCCCGGAATATATGGCCGAAATGCCCCTCATCGACAGCCAGTGCGACTGGCAGGTGAGCAGCTATCTGGAAGGGCAGGTGTGCGTCGCCCACACGTGTTGAGCATGCAGCTGCGGCACGGCGTGCTCGCAATAAACAAAACCGGCAGGGGCGATTCATGAATCGCCCCTATTTTTTTAGATACTCCAACTAACTCAGTAACGATATACTATAATAAATGCAAAACCCATCGTCGCAACAATTTCAGACTATCTAGGTCACCTGCCAATCCAGCCATAGCTATGCCGACAGGCCGATATCTCTTTTCATGGAATCAAGAACGACACGAGATCACCAAAATCGAAAGCGAATGGCTCGAGCCGAGCGAAAAGCATTTCATCGTGCAGGCGACAGGAGCGAAAACGCCGCATGGTGAAAAGCGCTTCGAGATTTGCTATGATACCCATGAAGACATATGGCAGCTAAACGAAATACAGTGAACACCTTCATAAACAAGCGAGAACTCGACTATTTATCATCGCGTACTCAGGGATTGAAAGCGTTCGATTCAAATCTTAACACACGCCTCTCCGAGGCTGAGATCGAAGGGCTCAAGGTCTGGGAGTACGGCAAGCTCTTAACTTCCATCAGCGACTTTCACGGCATGCGAATCCTCGACGCTGGACCGGGTGAAAGCACCTTCTGCCTGTACCTCAAGAGCCTAGGCGCCGATGTAGTTACCATAGATTATCCTCAGCCGTTCGCCCCCAATAAAGAAGGCTTTCGTGACAAGTGCTTCCGCAGCGACGTCGCCGTACATTTCGGCACCATGATACACATGCCGTACAAAAGCGGTACGTTCGACCTTGTTACGTGCACATCCACTATCGAACACCTCGATACGGACCAGAAGTGGAAACCGATACCGCACGACGATTTCATCGAGGCGACACTGCGAACCCTGTCAGAGATGTGCCGCATTATTAAACCCGGCGGCCACCTGTACATCACCTCCGACGCCTACGACTCCAAGCGTCAGAATACGGACAATTGGAGCCTGGCCTTCATGTACGATGGTATAGGCGCGGCTTACAGCGTCTACGATATCGATAAGATATTCGTCGACACAATCGAGAAAGGCGGGCTGCACTTCGTCAACGGCCACGATTACAATCCCAACATCGTCGTCCGTGACCCCCAGCGCTGCAACTACCGCGGCCGCTACTTCACCACCTTCGCCGTGCTGGCACAGAAACCATAGCGACGACACCTCCCTCGTCATTCCGGCGAAGGCCGGAATCCATATAGGGACAACCCCCAGGTTGCCCTAGCAAAGGCAGGCACAGGGGCCTACCCCTACAGGAATCGCCTACCAGGGACGAGATTCTTCGCTTCGCTCAGAATGACAACTTTTCGCTATCGAATTACATACAATCCCCTCGAAAGGTATGGACTAACCACATTAGATTAAGTAAAATATGTCATTCGCGTCGATAGGGAGGATGTCATGAAAGAGGCCGCCAAAATCAACGAAATATTCAAAATATTAGAGGAAGATGCGCGCAAGACGCCGGAGCAGATCGCAACCATGACCGGCATACCCGTCGCCGCGGTCAAAAAGGCCATCAAGCAGGCCGAGGCCAGCCGCACCATCCTCAAATACAAGGCGGTGGTCAACTGGGACAGGCTGGGCGACGACCAGGTGCAGGCGCTGGTAGAGGTCAGGGTGACCCCCCAGCGCGACGTCGGCTTCGACGCCATCGCCGAGCGCATCTACCGCTTCCCCGAGGCGCGCACTGTGTACCTGCTTTCCGGCACGTACGAGCTTCTGGTGCTGGCTACAGGGAAGACCATGCACGAGGTTGCAGCATTCACCTCCAACAAGCTGGCTACCATCGAGGGAGTGCAGGGCACAGTAACGCACTTCCTCCTCAAGCGCTACAAGGAAGACGGCGAGATTCTATCAGGCGATGAGCGCCGCAAGAAGCGCGAGCCATTCATGCTGTAGCCTGAAATTCGTGAAAATGCGAGACTGAAATGGTAAAACGTGATCCTGTTTCTAAAAAAGTACGGGCGCTTTCGCCCTCAGGCATAAGAAAATACTTCGACATTATCGCCGGCATGGACGATGTCATCTCACTGGGCGTGGGCGAGCCGGACTTCGTAACGCCGTGGCATATCTGTGAAGCCGGCATCTGGGCGCTGGAGAAAGGCGACACGGCCTATACCTCCAACTACGGGCTTATCGAACTGCGCGAGGAGATCGCCCGTTACATCGAGAATCGCTACGGCCTGACATACGACCCCAGGACGGAGATATTAGTCACGGTCGGCGTGAGCGAGGGGTTGGACCTGGCCATCCGCGCCATCACCGACCCGGGCGATGAGATCGTCATCCCGGAGCCGACATACGTGTCCTACAAGGCCTGCACCTTGCTTGCCGGCGGCGTCGATGTGCCGATACCGTCCAGCGCCGATAAGAATTTCGAGATGCGCGCCAGCGAGATCGAGAAGCGCATCACGAAAAAGACCAAGGCCATCCTGCTGGGCTATCCCAACAATCCCACCGGCGCCATCATGGAGCGCGATGAGCTTTCCAAGATTGCCAAGCTAGCGACAAAGAATGACCTTACGGTGATATCCGACGAGGTCTACGAGCGGCTGACCTACGGCACGGAGCACGCCTCCATCGTGCCCCTGCCCGGCATGCGCGACCGCTCGATACTGCTCGGCGGGTTCTCCAAGTCCTATGCCATGACCGGCTGGCGCATAGGATACGCCGCGGCCAATGTCGATATGATCGAATCAATGATGAAGATACACCAGTACACCATGCTCTGCGCCTCGGTCATCGCCCAGCGTGCCGCCCTCGAGGCGCTGCGCAACGGCGAGCCCCAGGTGCAGGAGATGCTGGCTGACTACGACAAGCGCCGCCGCGTTATAGTGAAGGGGCTGAACCAGATAAGCCTCGACTGCTTTGAGCCGCGCGGCGCGTTCTACGCCTTCCCATCCATCAAGAAGACAGGAATGTCGTCCGACGAGTTTGCCGAGAAGCTGCTGCGGGAAAAGAAGGTGGTGGTGATCCCCGGCTCGGCCTTCGGCAAGTGCGGCGAGGGACACATACGCTGCTGCTATGCCACCTCTATGGACGAGATAGAGGAGGCGCTGGAGCGCATAGAGAGCTTTGTCAAGAAGCATCGTCCATGATATAGTGAGTGCCAGATGGACACACAAACACTCATTTACATCGGAGCCGGCGTTGGCGGCATAGTTATAGGCATCGTTGCCACCCACTACATAGAAAAGATTCTCTTTAAGCGCGGGATGAAGAAGATGCAGTCCGCCTGGAGACACGAATCCAGGGTCAGAGGCCTGGAGCCGGCCAGGACATATCTCGACAAACTGACATTGCTTATCGGAGCGGCAGAGCAACAGGCTATCATAGCCCGCACCAGCAAGAAGGGCAGCGATGAGCTGAACCAGCTTATAGTGGATAACTTCCTCAAGGTGCAAGCGGCGGAGGCCGGCACCGATTTCAGCGTGGGCGATCCCCTGCTGATAGAGTTACTGAAGACCCTGCACCTCGATAACAAGGAGCATGTTATCTTCATGAGCCCCAACCTGTGGTTCAGCCCCACGTTCAAGAACCGCGTCCGCGAGGCCTATAATCGGCTGGAAATCCTTTCGACGGAATTGTAGGCAGGTCACCTGCTGATTGAGAAAATAGGAGCGACTCATCTCCTCTTGGTGACCGTATGGAGGAAATCGTCCGCGATCTTCCTGTTGGATACGATGATATCCTTTTTGTTGAAGCTGGCTGGCTCCCCGTTGAGCTGCCGGGCTACCCCACCCGCCTCGCGCACCAGCAGTATGCCGCTGGCTATGTCCCAGGGATAGAGGCTCACATGGAAATAGAGATCGAGCCGGGCGCAGGCAGTATAAGCAATGCCCAAGGCCGCCGAGCCCATCAGCCGCGTGGTGGTCACGTTCGACCACAGGTTGGAATAAATCTCAATATATTTCCGGCTGTTATCGGGGTTATACCCCATATCGCATGAGATGAGCGCTTCCGTCAGCGAAGAGCGCTTGGTAACATAGATGGGCTCGCCGTTCAGATACGCGCCGCAACCCTTCTCCGCATGGAACAGCTCATCGCGCACCGGATCATAGGTGAGGCCCATGACCACGTCTTCACCATGCACCAGCGCTATGCACACGCAGAAGTGCGGGATACCATAGGCATAATTGCGCGTTCCGTCCAGCGGATCGACAATCCATTTATAGGGTGCTCTGCCCTTGATCTCCTTCGACTCCTCGCTGATGATGCCGAAATCGGGATATTCCTTGCGTAACTGTTCCCTTATCGTCTTCTCCGCGAGGATATCGACATCGGTAACGATATTGTTCTTGCCCTCGCTCTTGTAGGATATATCCTTGCGCATGGAAAAGCGCGACATGATGATAGTCCCCGCATCCA
Organism: Dehalococcoidia bacterium; assembly: GCA_041653935.1. Taxonomy (GTDB): domain Bacteria; phylum Chloroflexota; class Dehalococcoidia; order E44-bin15; family E44-bin15; genus JAYEHL01. The sequence goes on from JBAZEO010000001.1 coordinate 1,003,048, forward strand.
TAGCCGCCTGCCTGGCAACATCGAATGCATTTTGCCGGCTCTTCGATAACGGAAGTTCGCTCTTCATATCCTACAGCAGCCCCATCCTCTCTTTAACCTCTCTCAGCGTCTCCACGGCTATGGCCCGTGCCCTGTCCGCGCCATCATTATACACATTCACGACGTAATCCATATCCGCAGCCAACTGCTCGCGACGCTCGCGGAACGGCTGCAAGGCCGCGTTCACCGACTCCGCCAGCTGCACCTTGCAGTCCACGCAGCCGCGCTTGGCCACCACACACTCAGCAGCGATGGTCTCCACATCGCCCGGATTGAAGAAATGGTGCAGCTTCCAGATGTTGCATATCTCGGGGTTGCCGGGGTCCTCCCGGCGCTTGCGATTGGGATCGGTGTAGGCGCCCTTTATCTTCTTCAGCGTATCCTTGGGCGTAGCCGCCAGCTCGATGTCGTTATTCAAGCTCTTGCTCATCTTGTTCACGCCGTCCAGCCCGATAATGAGCGGGGCAGTGGTCATCTTGGCCTGCGGCTCGGGGAAGGTAGGGCCATAAATCGTGTTGAAGCGCCGAACGATCTCGCGCGTGAGCTCGAGATGCGGCAGCTGGTCCTCGCCGACGGGCACGACGTTGGCCTTATACAGCAGGATGTCAGCGGCCATGAGCACGGGGTAGCCGAGGAGGCCGTAGTTGATGTTATCCGGCTGCTTCCGCGCCTTCTCTTTGAACGTGGGCACGCGCGTGAGCCAGCCCATCGGCGTCGTCATGCCGAGGAACGTGTACAGCTCCGTCACCTCCGGCACGTGCGACTGGACAAACATTATGCTTTTCTTGGGATCGAGTCCCGCCGCCAGCCAGTCCAGCATCATCTCTTTTATGCTCTGCCGGAGCTTGGCGGGGTCGTTCATCGTTGTCAGCGCGTGGATATCTACGATGCAGTAGACGCATTCATATTCTTTCTGGAGCGCTACATAGTTCTGTATGGCCCCAAGGTAGTTGCCGATGTGCTGCCGGCCCGTGGGCCTGGCACCGGAAAAAACGCGGCCCTTCATCTCGCCTCCTTATGCTTGGGAAAGGATAACATAAACGAAGGGAGTGGGGCAAGGCGAGGAGGTGCAGGAGAACATCGCGATATGTACTCTCGACGATTAGCCCTCATCCTCACCCTATCGCCAAAGTAAATTGGGGCTTTACAAATCCTTTACTTATGCGATGATATAATCAGGGCGAGCAAGTTATGCGGATATTAGTGGTTGAAGACGAAAAGGACCTGACAGAGGCCATAGCCCTGGGTCTGCAGAAGCAGGGCTATGCCGCCGACATCGCTCTCGACGGCGAAGAAGCGCTGACGATCCTGGAAGTCAACGCCTACGACCTCATTGTACTGGACCTGAATCTGCCCAAAATCGACGGCGTGGAAGTCTGCCGCCGCGTCCGGGCATCGGGATCGTCTGTTGGCATCCTTATGCTCACCGCGCGCACCGGCCTGGACGACCGCGTGCGCGGCCTGGACCAGGGAGCCGATGACTATCTGATGAAGCCGTTCCACTTCCCGGAGCTGCTGGCGCGAGTGCGCGCGATAATGCGTCGAGAGGGAAGCCCCAGGCCTGCCATCCTGCGCGTCGGGGAACTGGTACTGGATCCCAACGCCATACGGGCGCACTTCAGAGGTGTTGAGATAACGCTCACTGTCAAGGAATTTGCCATACTGGAATACCTGGCGCACAACGCCGGGCGCATCGTCAGCCAGGAGGAACTGCTGGAACACGTATGGAACGACGATGCAAATCAGTTCACACAGACGATCAAGGTGCACATTAATAATATTCGAAGGAAACTTAACGCGGCGGGGGCGGAAGACTTGATAACGACAGTAAAGGGGAGGGGGTACATGCTATGAGAATGCCCGCTTTTACCAAATCGATACACTTCAGGCTGACAATATGGTATTCGGCTATACTGATCTCGCTTACAATACTCCTTATCATCGGACTTAACATTGGCGTGCGTCAGGCATCAATGGAACCTCCGATGATACTAGCTCAATTCAACCCCGGGCAAAATACCCCGAGGGAAATATTCGATATAGTGAGACACGATCAATTAGAGTTGCTGCGCAACTACTCCATAATCGGCATCTGCTGTCTTACCATTCTAGGCGGTGTTAGCATATATTTCCTCTCCAGAAAGATGTTAAAGCCGGTAGACCGCGTCTCCTCCCTAGCGGCACGTATCTCCAGCACCAACCTCAAAGAAAGGATCAACCATCAAGGCCCGGATGACGAGATAAAGCGCCTGGCTGATACGTTCGATAGCATGTTAGGCCGGCTGGAGAGCGCCTTCGAATCGCAGAAGCAGTTCATCCAGGACGCCTCGCACGAGTTGAGGACGCCGATCGCCATCGCACAGACGAACATCGAAGTGATGGAGATGGATGACAGGGCGACGATCAAAGACTATGAGCGCCTAAAGGACATCATTAAGATAAACCTGGAGCGCATGAGCACCCTGAGCGAAAAGCTGCTGTTGCTGTCGGAAAGCGAACAGAGTGTAAGCAACTGGGCCACTGTCGATCTGGCGCCGCTCCTGACCGAGATAACAGCGGAACTTAAAACAAGGTCCGACGAGAAAGGCGTCAAGATAGAACTGGCGTCGATCGAGAACAGTCTCCCGATTCTTGGTGACGCGTTCCGGCTGAAGCAGGCCTTCGTTAACCTTGTCGACAACGCCATCAAGTACAACAAGCCCGGCGGCGATATCAAAATCTCCGCTCGTACAGACGACATGCAAGTCGTTATCGAAATCAAGGATAACGGAATCGGGATATCCCAGGCGGACCAGCAGCGCATATTTGAACGTTTCTATCGCGTCGATAAGTCCAGATCCCGCGCTCAGGGCGGCAGCGGACTGGGCCTGGCCATAGTGAAGAAAATCGCAGAGGAGCATGGCGGCACGATCTCGGTCGAAAGCACGCTGGGAGAAGGAAGCACGTTCCGCATTACATTGCCGCAACGTAAGATAGACTGAGTCACTATCGATTTTGATATAAAAAGGGGCTTCGGCCCCTTTTCTTTTCTCTCTTTACCGTGTTTTTACCCGCCATATGCTAACCTAGCCTCAAACAGAAAAGGAGGAAACGACCATGAAAAAGCTACTTGTATACGGACCAATCGCTATGGCGCTCATTGCCGCGTTAGCGGTAGGCATCCCCGCTGCAGTCTCGGCGGACACATCCGATGAGACAATAACAGAAACAACCACAACAACCACTGATGAGCAGAGGCCGGGGCAGGAAATTATCTCGAGAGTTGCTGAGATACTCAATATCGATGAGGCTACAGTAACGGCTGCTTTCCAACAGGCAACTCAGGAAATGATGACCGAGAGACAGCAGGAACGGCTCCAGAACGCAATCGATAACGGCCTGATCACCGAGGAGGAAGCAGCGGAGATCCATGCGTGGTGGGACAGCCGCCCGGCGGCGATGGAGGGGATGGGCCCGCTTGGAGGCCAGGGGCAGGGACGGGGAATGGGGCCAGCCGATGATTATGCATTTTGCGCGCCTTAACTAAAACCTATCAGGAAATCGCTGTCACTAAAAATAGGGGCTTCCAGCCCCTATTTTATTTATCCAATCCTTACTCTTTACCGTGGTTTTACCCGGCGCATGCTATCTTAACCGAAGAATCTTAACTGGGAGAGGCATAAATGCTAACTATGAAGAGGGCTTTCAAGAACATCTGGCGCCGTCGTTTCCGTACGGCGCTGGTGGGCATAGTGCTGGCGCTGTGCGTAGCGATCTTCGCATCCACCCTCGCCAGCGTGGACGCCAGCAAAACAACTACCGCAGCCATGCTGGAGAACTATGAATCGGCTGCGCAGAATACCATCGAACAGACCGAGGCAGCTATGAACTCTATCCAGATCTCGGCCGGAGGATTCGGGGTATTCACATTCGGAGGGCCTGCTCCATCCGGGGGAGCGAGTACATTCGATACCGCCAGCCCTACAACTTCAGCGAACGAATCGATAAGCGCAGACACAGTCGATGCCATAGCGGCCATGGACGGCGTTGAGAGCATGTCCGGCTCGCTGACGCATACCGTGGGAGCAACCACAACAAACAGCAGCAGTAGCGGCGGCATGATGATGCGATTCGATTATGACTATATGATAAACGGCATCACCATCGATACCTCATCCGACGGTAGCTTCAACAGCATGATGCCCGTGAACATAGTGGAAGGACGCAACCTGCAGGAGAGCGACGACAAGGTTGTCGTCATCGGGGCCGACCTTGAAGACTATTTCAACGCCGGAGTCGGCGATACGGTGACCATCGAGGGCACTGAATTCACGATAGTGGGGATCTATGCCAGTGAATTTGAGGGCGGCGGCAGCCCGGATGTCGCCATCGGAGGGGCCGACGGTGGGCCCGGCGGGGGAAGCATAACGATAGAGAGAGAGGACAAAGACGTCTACATGAGCCTGGCTGCCGCACAGGAGCTGCTCGACATGCCAGGTGGGGTATCCCAACTGACGGTATATGCCACAAATTCATCCGCGGTCGACGACCTTGTAACCACGATACAATCGGCATACCCGGATCTCATGGTCTTCGCCTATAAGGACATGCAGGCGCAGTTCGGCAGCTTCATCGAGCAGCAGCAGCAGAGCATCATCGACAGCACGGAGGGCAACCTCTCCAGCATCGAGAGCCTGGGGCTTGAGATCACCATCGTCTCCGCCATCGTCGGCGTGCTGCTCATCTTCGGTCTTATGTTCTACACCGTGCGCGAACGTGTCAAGGAAATAGGCACGCTCAAGGCCATCGGATTCTCCAACGGAGAGGTTATGAAACAGTTCATGTACGAGGGGATGTACGTGGGCCTCATCGGCGGCATCGTCGGCTTAGCGCTGGCCGCCGCAGCATCATCGGGATTAAGCTCCTGGCTCATCGATCCATCGGAGACTCTGGGAGAATCCGTGTCGGTGCACATCACTGCCCTAGCTATAATCCTTGGGCTCGTAGTAGCCGTACTGGCCGGAGCGCTGGGCAGCCTGTACCCGGCATGGCGAGCCTCGCGCGTGAGCCCGATGGAATCCTTGAGACGCGAATAGAGCTCCTCGCCCTAGCCCTCTCCCCTACGGAGGGAGAGGACACCAAAAAAGAGAGGCGCAGGAGAAATTATCCTGCCGGGGGTTTGTGGGTGTCCCCCTTCTTTCTAAGTCCCCCAAGAGTGGGGGATAACAGGGGGTTGATTAGCGCAGACCCGCTGAACCAAAATAACAGGAGGATTAACAAATGTCTGAAAACAATAGCACCACCGTAGTGAAAGCGATAAAACTGAGCAAGATATTTGGAGAGGGCGATAGAGCCGTCAAGGCTGTCAGTAAAATCAACCTTGAGGTTAAGAAAGGCGACTTCGTGGCCGTCATGGGGCCATCCGGCTCGGGCAAGACCACGCTGCTGACCCTCATCGGATGTCTGGACCGGCCGACCAAAGGAAGGCTGATACTTGGAACCAAGGGCACCGATGTCACCAAGGTGCCTGAGAACGAGCTCTATAAGATAAGACGCAACAATATAGGGTTCATCTTTCAGGGCTTCAACCTGATCCCGAGTCTCAGCGCCATCGAGAATGTGGAGCTGCCCATGGAGGGCACGATAAAATCGGGCAAGGAAAGAAGGCAACGAGCGCGCGAACTCCTCGCTATGGTGGATATAGCCGACAGGGAGAAGCACAAGCCGTCCCAGCTCTCGGGCGGCGAGCAGCAGCGCGTGGCCATCGCCCGCGCACTGGCCAACGACCCCAACATTATCCTGGCCGACGAGCCCACAGGCAATCTCGACTCGGAGACCAGCGAGAGCATCATCAATGTACTGAAGAAGCTCGTAACCGACCACAACCGCACCGTGATACTGGTAACTCACGACTACAACATGGCCAAATACGCCAACAGGCGGATCACCATCAGGGACGGGAAGCTTGAGACCGAGCAGGGCGGGGCGCTGGAGGAAGAGAAGAGACTCGACGCGGAGGGGGTAGATGTGGATGAAGGTAAAGATCCTATCAAATCGTCATGAACACATCTTCATGGAATCGATATAACTGACCATCTGTCGACAATTTGAGAGCCCGACTCGATAACAGGACCTGAGCGAGGCCCACCAAAAGGCCTCGCTTTTGACTATCTAAAGACTTATTGACAATCATCATCCCTGATATTATATTTACCTAACCTGAGGACACAATCGCATCCTGGAGAACCGTCCAACGCATCTTTTCACGACACATAACATCGAGGAGGAGTAATGAGCCCGTTGAAGAAGCTGTTCAGCCCCATAAAGATCGGCAAGATGGAGGTCAGGAACCGCATCGCCATGGCCCCCATAACCCCAAACTGGTCGGCTGACGACGGCACCGTCCCGGATAAGCTGATCGATTATTTCGAGGCCCGCGCCGCAGGGGGCGTGGGAATGATAATAACGGAGACCTTCGTCGTCGATAAAAGCCAGCAGTACCTGCTGGCCAGCATGGGATTCTGGGACGACAGCGTTATACCAAACTTCAAGAAGCTTATAGACCGCGTACACGCCCACGGCGCCAAGCTGGTCCCGCAGCTGAGCCACCCCGGCGCCGACACCTTCAGCTGGATGTTCGGCGGCCAGCCCGTAGCCCCCTCGGCGCACTATAGCAAGACTTGCATGCATATGGCCCGCGAGCTCACCATCGACGAGGTTAAAGAGATAATTCAGCAGTACGGCGACGCGGCGCGCCGGGCCCGGGAGGCCGGCTTCGACGCCATAGAGCTGCACGCGGCGCACGCCTACATGCTGGCCGGCTCTTTCCTCTCCCCGCTGCGCAACAAGCGCACCGATGAGTACGGCGGATCGAACGATGGCCGGCTCAGGTTTGTGCTTGAGGTTATGGAGGATATAAAGAAGAAGGCGGGGAAGGACTTTCCCGTCATCTTAAGAATTTCAGGCGACGAGCATACGCCCGGCGGCAGGGATATTTTGAACACGCAGTACATCGCGCCGCAGCTGGTCAAAGCCGGCGTGGACGCCTTCCACGTATCCGGCGGCATACAGCCGGAGCAGTTCTACCGCATCATACCGCCCACCGGCATGCCCTTCGGCCTGAATGTAGCCGCGGCCGCGGCGGTGAAGCAGGTGGTGAACGTACCGGTTCTGACGGTGGCCCGCATCAACGATCCCAAATTTGCCGACGATATTTTAACGAGGGGACTGGCCGATATGGTGGTCATGGGCCGGGCGCTCCTCGCCGACCCCGATCTGCCCAATAAAGCGAAAGAGGGACGGTTCGAGGATATCGCCCCGTGCACCAGTTGCGCCATCGGATGCGTGCAGCAGATCATGAAATTGCAGTACATGACCTGCGTCATCAACCCCACCGTGGGCCGGGAAGTGGAGATGGCTATCGTCCCCGCAGCCAAGGTTAAGAAAGTACTTGTAGCCGGCGGCGGGCCGGGCGGGCTGGAGGCCGCGCGCGTCGCCGCCCTGCGCGGTCACAAAGTAACGCTGTACGAGAAGCAGACGAAGCTGGGCGGACAGCTGAACATAGCCTGCGTGGCTCCGATGCGGCAGGAGCTGGCCATGTGGATATCATATCTCTCCACACAGGTGAAGAAACTAGGTGTGAAGATCGAGCTTAACAAGGAAGTTACACCCGAATTGATCGCCACAGAGAAGCCGGACGTCGTGGTTGTGGCCACGGGCGGAGAATGCGCCACCCCTCCCATCCCGGGTATAGATACCCCCAAGGTCATCTCCTCCCACGCCGTGCTGGCCGGCGCACCGCGCCCCAAGGGCAGGGTGCTCATCATCGGCGGCGGGCTGGTGGGATGCGAGGTAGCCGATCTGTTAGCTGACCCGGGGGACGGGGACGCGGGGTCCGCGACGGCCGTGACCATCATCGAGATGCTGCCTGATATCGCCATGGACGAGGTCGAGATGAGCCGGATGCTGCTGATACCGCGCCTCAGGGAAAAGAGCGTGAAGTGGCTAACATCGACAAAGGTTAAGCAAATCCTCGAAGATGGCGCCGTCATCACCCGCGATGGCAAAGAGGAAACGCTGAAAGGCATGGACCAGATCATCATCGCCTGCGGCACTAAATCGGTGGACACGCTGAGTAAGGTCATCGCGGGCAAGGTGCCCGAGGTTTACGTCATCGGCGATGCCAAGCAGCCGCGGCTGGCGCTGGAGGCCATCGCCGAAGGGGCGGAGGTCGGGCGAAAAATTTAGGAGACTATCGATCCGTATACAAGGATTAACATATGGCTAAGAAAAAGAACTTCAGTGGATATACCCGAGTCAGGGTTAAAACTACCGTCGATGTAGAAATAACCGGCTCGGATTCATTCAACATAGATGTTGAAACGGGACCTCTATCCCCGATAAAAATGCGTCAAAAAGGAGATACCCTTACCATTAGCCGCCCATGGTGCTGGTTCGTCTTCGGTTTCTTTTTCCGGCTGAGCCGGGCTCATGTCAGGATCGGCATTCCGCAGCTTCTAGAACTAGAGGTTTCCGATAACAGCAGTGCCGGCGTTGCCGGCTTTAGCTCATCCGACGAGTTCAAGCTCACGCTTTCAGGGACAAGCAGCTTCGGCGGCGATTTAAAGACAGGGGATGCCCGGCTGGACATATCCGGGAGCAGTCAGGCCGAATTTACCGGCTCGAGCAGCAACCTTTTTCTCAAAGTAAAAGACTCCAGTAGTTTTGCTGCCAATATTAACGTCGCTGGCAACGCCGAGATAGAAGTGTCCGCCAACAGCGCTATTGCGCTCGCCGGTTCGGCCGGCAGCATCCTGGCAGATATCAGCAACGTCAGCAATGCCGACATGAGCGGTTTTTCGGCACGCGATATCAACATCAAACTGAACAGATTAAGCAACGTCACGATTAAACTGGATGGCAAACTGGACGCCGATGTTACCGGTGCCTCCGAGCTGAGATGGTCCGGGAATCCTGTTATGGGCACCATCAAGGTTACCACCGGCTCAGTCTTCCAGCAGGAATAAGCCCTCTCGACTCGCACCCCGCAAATCTTATCTCGAATAAGATATAATAAACCACGACGCGCCGAGCACAGCCGTCGACAGTTATGAGCTTCATATCCATATTCTTAATAGCCCTGGCCCTGAGCATGGACGCCTTCTCGGTGGCCATAGCCCTCGGCGCCGCCGGTAGGGGACACGCTTCCGGTGCGGTGGTTCGACTTGCTACAGCCTTTGGCATATTCCAGTTCGTGATGCCAATACTTGGCTGGCTGCTGGGAAAAACAGTAGTATCGTATATCTCAGACTACGACCACTGGATCGCCTTCGCCCTACTCCTCATCGTAGGCCTGCGCATGATCAAAGAATACTTCGACAAGGATGAGAAGGAGCGCACCAAGGACCCGACAAAGGGCTGGTCGCTTTTGCTGCTGTCCATAGCCACCAGCATAGACGCTCTGGCCGTAGGCGTCAGCTTTGCATTCTTCGATGTTAATATTTACTACGCCAGCGCCGTCATCGGCATCGTGTGCTTTATCATAACGGCACTGGGAATGATCTTCGGCAAGGCGCTGAGCAGGATATTCGGCAAGAAAGCGGTGCTCTTGGGGGGCATCGTCCTCATCGCCATCGGCATCAAGATAGTGGTCGAGCACATGACGTAGAGATGCGGGAAAGGACGCTAATGATAAAATCCTTCAGAGGCATTACACCCAGAATTCATCCCACCGCCTATATCGCCGAAACGGCAGAGATCATCGGCGATGTGGAGATAGGCGAGAGAGCGGGGATATGGCCCGGGACAATTGTAAGGGCCGACCACGCCAGTATTACCATAGGGAAGTTCACGCAGATAGAGGATAATTGCACCGTTCATGGCGATGTACCCATGACTATCGGAGAGAAAGTGCTCATCGGGCACAACGTCGTTGTCCACTGCGCCAGGATCGGCGATAACGTGCTGGTCGGCAATCACGCCACGCTGCTGGACTATTCCGAGATCGGCGAGGGCAGCGTGATCGGCGCCAACGCCATGGTTAATATGGGGATGAAGGTGCCCGGCCATTCATTCGCCTACGGCGTGCCGGTAAAGATAACGGGGAAAGTTCCTCCGGAACGAGACGAGATAATCCGCCTGGCGCTTCTCAAGAACATAGTATTGGCCAAGGAATTCAAGGAGGAGGGGATTTAACCGAGAGGTATCCCTGCTTTTACCTGCGCAATTTCAAAATATGCCGGGCCACCCGGGCAAAGCCCGCGCCAAATTCAAGTCTGCTCATATACTCAGCGGCATCCTCCATCTCCGCCCTATCCACAGCTGACAAGCGGGGATTGCGTATGAATACGCTGTGCGGGAAAGTACGAAAAAGGGATATATCGGTTAGTGAATCACCGAAGACCATGACCTGCTCGGGCGACAGGCCGCCATCACCGATTCGAGGCAGAATCCTCTTCAGTGTACCGCCTTTGCTGATGCCCTTCTGCAACAGGTGCAGCATATAGCCCGAATCGAGCAGTTCCGACTCCTTGAGATGTTTTTTTAACTCGGCGGCATCGACGCCCTGCACCTTGAAACCGACATCCACTTTGCGATCCGCGTCATCCTCGGTCGGCGTGACAGCATTGGGGAACTGCTTCTTGAGCCGTTCCAGATCCTTCAGCGCAGGCTCACGGGAATATCCCAAATCGAGAAGTCTGCTCATCGGTTTTAATTTGACGATGCCGCCGTTCTCCCCGATTATTGGCCCGTTGATGCCGATATCGAGGGCGATAGGGTCCAGTCTGGGCAATGTGCGCCCCGAGACGAAACCGACCATTATGCCATCATCGATAAGAGCACGTAACGCCGACTGCGCTATCGTTTCCACATACCCCAGAATGTCCGTAATCGTGCCGTCGACATCGGTCATTATCAGGCGAATATCGTTAGCCAGTTTTGAGTCTATTTGAAGATAGGAGTGTGACATGGCATTACACAGATTAAACCACTTGGTACCAATCGGTCAATTAACACGCAACTGTAAAAGGCGGGGAATAAAGAAAGAAGAGATCTTCAATCCACTGATGTAAATGAATTGTCTGAACTGGCACAACGCACTCGATGCTCAGGCGTTCATGATTATCAGTATAACCATAGCCGCTACCCATAAGAGGGCTATCATAAATATCAGTATAACCCAAGGATTCTTCATAAAAGCGCCTCCATTCAGAATCAATACCGGAGTCGGTACAGCCTCATGCGGCAGGAGTTCAAAAATAACATACCACAATGATCTCTGTCAAGTAAAGTAGCGTCTGGTTTGGAGAATTAAACCCGACTTGAATATATCCATTCATTACGATATTCTATATTTCGGTTAAGAGGATTGATGATAAAACCATTTAACGGCAAAACCCCAAAGATCGCCAGCTCTGCCTTTATCAGCGAACAAGCTTATATCGTAGGCGACGTTGAGATCGGGGAGAACTCCAGCGTCTGGCCCGGCACCGTCATACGCGGCGACCACGCCAGAATAACCATCGGAGAGAACACCCAGATCGAGGACAACTGCACGGTGCATACCGGATTCCCCATGACGATAGGCGACAACGTCCACATAGGACACAACGTCGTTGTCCACTGCAGCTGCATAGGACATACGACGCTTATCGGCAACCACGCCACGCTCTCGGAATACGCCGAAATTGGCAAAGAGTGCGTCGTGGGCGCCCATGCGCTAGTGCCCCCCAGCATGAAGATCCCCGACCGCACCTTCGTCGTAGGCGTGCCGGCCAAGGTAAAAGGCGAGGTCTCAGACGAACGGATAGCTATCACCAAGCAGAGCGTTGATATTTATGTAAAGATGTCCAAAGAATACAAGGAACAGGGATTATAACCGCAGGAGGCTATTTCAATGTGCAAGGAAAGCAAGATACAGGAGCTTTTTGACCTCACCGGCAAGGTGGCCATAGTCACGGGAGGCGGCAAGGGCGTAGGAGTGGGGATCGCCACCTGGCTCGCGGACGCAGGGGCCGACGTGGTTGTCATGAGCCGCACGCTTTCCGACCTGGAAAAGGTGGTCAAGGAGATCGAAGCGATAGGACAACAGGGACTGGCCGTGGTTGGAGACGTCAGCAAATCAGCCGATGTAAACAGGATGGTAGAGAGCGCCGTAAAGAAATTCGGCAAGATCGATATACTGGTGAACAACGCCGCTATATTCCCCTCTTATAACTTCTTGGATTGTACCGAGGAGCAGTGGGACCAGGTGCAGAACATCAATATCAAAGGGATGTTCCTTTGCAGCCAGGCCGTGGCCAGACAGATGGTCAAGCAGGGCAACGGAGGGAAGATCGTCAACATCGCCTCCATCGAGGGCGAGTTCCCCCTCACCGCCGGGCGCGTGCATTACCACGCCTCCAAGGGCGCCGTGATCAATTTCAATCGCGGGTTGGCCAAAGAGCTGGCCCAGTACAAGATCAACGTCAACGCCATCGCCCCGGGCATGACCGATACGCCGGGTCTCTCGGCAGCCATGGGCGGATGGAAACCGGATGCAATTACAGGCCGCATACCCCTGGGACGGCTGGGCACACCGGACGATGTCGCCAAGGCCGTGCTTTTCATGGCCTCGGATGCCGCCGAGTACGTCACGGGCGCCCTCCTCTTTGTCGACGGCGGGCTGCTGCTCGGGCGCGGGTGGAAGAGGATCGGCTAGCACTTAAAACCATCGACAAGTTCAAGAAGAAACGGCCTCCTCACGAAACTATTGCTTAAAATACTTGACAAATTTCTATTTTTGTATATAATAAACTTACCGAACGGTAAGTAAGTTACATGCAATTTAAACCACAATAACATCAAATATGTCCGGATCGCGGGCGGCACAGTGAAAACGCTATCGGAGGCCAATATGATGGAGCAGGTACTTTCCGATGTTAAAGTCCTCGACTTCACGCAGGACCTGGCAGGCCCTTTCTGCACCAAGATGCTGGCGGATTACGGAGCCGAGGTGATCAAGATCGAGAGGCCGGGCACCGGCGACCGCACGCGAAGGTACGGCCCCTTCCCCAACGACGATCCCGACCCCGAGAAGAGCGGGCTCTTCCTATTTCTTAACACAAATAAAAAGAGCGTAACGCTGGACTTGAAGACGGACATCGGCAGGAGGATCGCAAAAGACCTGGTCAGAGATGCGCAGATTGTAGTTGAGAGCTTCAGGCCCGGGACGATGGAACGATTTGGTTTGGGCTATAAGGAGCTTGAGAAGATCAACCCCAACCTGGTCATGACCTCTATATCGACCTTCGGTCAGACCGGGCCCTACCGTGACTTCAAAGCTACAGACATCGTGCTTTTCGCCCTCGGCGGCCCGATGTACGTCGCCGGAGAACCTGAAGGCGGGCCGGTGAAGTACGCTTTCGGCGTCATCCCGATACACCTGGGGTACGTAGCAGCAGGAGCTACGCTGGCGGGATTGTGGACCGCCGAGGTACAGGGCATCGGCCAGCAGATAGACTTATCCATGATGGAGGTTCTGCAATCCAATGCCAACTTCCAGCTTGCACACCATCTCATCTATCAATATGTTCACGAGATACCTCCACGGGAGATCACAGCTTTCGGTATGATCCCCTTCGGCAATTACCCGTGCAAGGACGGCTGGATATTCGCGCTCATACTCCAGGCCGACTTCCCGGTGCTGTGCAACAAACTGATGAAGATGCCGGCGCTGCTGGAACAGTTCCCCAACGTTTATGACTCATCGAGAAAGGATGAGTTCGACAGCATCTTTATAAACTGGCTGATGGACTACACGAAAGAAGAACTGCTGCAGAAAGCAGGTCCCCTGGGCCTTAATATCGCCCCGCTGAATACCATGGAGGACGTTTACAACGACAAGCATTTCAATGCGAGAGGGGTTTTCACCGATATCGACAGCCCGCTGGCGGGAAAATTCAAATACCCGGGCCGGCCTTTCCTCAACGAGGATATGCCATGGGCTATCAAAAGCCCTGCGCCGCGACTCGGCGAGCACAATGTGGAGATACTCTGCGACAGGCTGGGGTACAGCAAGCAGGAGCTGGTGCGTCTGAGGCAGATGGGAGTCGTCTGATCTACAGGAGGAGGTATGACTATGAACAATAAGCTGCCGCTGGAAGGCATACGCGTTATCGACATGGGCATAGTCTGGGCCTTGCCCTGGACCGGGGCCATGCTGGGGGAGATGGGCGCCGAGGTCATCCGTCTGGAATCGCTTCAATATGCCCCGCGCATCGTACGTCACGGAGGCCTGCCCAGGCCGGCCAAGGAATTCCTGCCCTTCCTCGGCACGCTGGGCAAGGGCTATCCCGACCTCGATCCCGGGGAGAAGCCATGGAACCGGTATGCCATGTTCAATGCGCTGTACCGCAGCAGGCTGAGCATGACCGCTGATATTACCAGGTCCAAGGGACTGGAGATCTTCTACAAACTCGTCGCAGTATCCGATGTATTCATAGAGAACAATGCACCGGGCGTCATGGAGAGGATGGGCATCACCTGGGACAAGATACACGAGGTCAATCCGAAAATGGTATACGTCCGCTCCTCGGGCTACGGGTTCTCCGGACCCTATCGCGACTACTCCGGCTTCGGCATGACGCTGGAGTCGGTGTCAGGACACAGCGCGCTCCGCTGGTACGACAACGAGAACATGTTCCACCAGAGCCACTCTTTTCTTGCCGATGCCAGCGCGGGAGCTGCGGCTCTGTTTGCCGTCTTCCTCGGATTACGCCGTTGCCGGAAGACCGGCGAGGGAACGATGGTTGAAATAGGCCTCTCCGAGAATTTCATCAGCCACCTGGCCTACTATGCTATGGACTATGCCATGAACGGCCGCCTGCATAGCGCCATCGGCAATCGCGACCTGTGGGCCATACAGGGATGCTATATGTGTAAGGGTATCAGACCTAAGCCCAGTGCGGTGAAGACTACCGGCGAGGATCACTGGATTGCGATAACCATCAACAACAACGAGGAGTGGGAAGGACTCTGTCGCGCCATGGGCGATCCGGCATGGACCAAGGATGAAAAATTCGCCGACCAGCTGAATCGAATGAAGAACCACGACGAGCTGGATAAGCTAATCGAGGCGTGGACCAGCCAGCACGATAAGTACGAGGTCATGCGCTTGCTACAGGCCGAGGGCGTGCCCGCCGGCGCCGTGCTCAACTCGGAGGACGTCCTGAACGACCCGCACCTGAAGGAGCGCGGCTGGGCTGTGGAACTGAAGCATCCAGAGGCCGGAACGCATAAGTACGCCGGGCCGGTGTGGAAGATGACCAAGACGCCGGGGCACGTATTCCCGGCCCCCTGCCTGGGCCAGCACAACGAATATGTATATAAGAGGATACTCGGCATATCAGATGAAGAGTACAACAAGCTGGTAGAGGAGCAGCACATAGGCGATTCCCTGATCGGGGTGTAGCCTTCGAAGGGTGAAAAGATGGTCAAAAAAATAAAACAACCAAAGAGCAGCCATAAAGACACCAGGAAGGACATAATCGACACGGCGCGCGCCCTGTTCTCGGAATCCAGCTATCTAGGTGTTTCCATGAGCGATATTGCCGAAAAGCTGGGCATAACCAAGGCGGCACTTTATTATCACTTCGCCAGCAAGGAGGAACTCTATAACGCAGTGCTTGATGAAGTCCTGAACGATATCAACGCGGCACTGATGTATGCATTCAAAGAACAAACCCTCGACAGGCAGCTCTATAAAGTCATTAAGAACTACCTGGACCTGGGTTTAAAGGAAAAAAACATCATCAAGGCGACACTGCTGTCCAGGGAGCCGACGGTTCGAGATCATGTTATTCAGAACAGGAAACAGATAGACGGGATAATCCAGCCTTTGCTGAAGGATATCCTGTCAGAAAAAGGATTATCCGGGCAAGTAGACTATCGGTTGCTGGCCACACTGCTCATCTGCATGATGGACGGCATACTCCTGGAATATTCGTTTTCAGGTCACAAGATTGACTCCGATAAAATTGCGAAGCAGTGGGTCGCATTCTGGTTCCAGGGATCGATAGCTGCCAGGAAATAGCTATAAAAATGGCGGGGTGATTTCCTCAAATAAGGAGGGTAATATGAAAGAAGCTTTAGCCAACATCAGGGTCGTTGAACTGGGCTATGAGATATCTGCTCAATATACAAGCAAGCTGCTCGCTGATCTCGGTGCAGATGTCATAAAAATAGAACCGCGGGGCAGCGGCGATCCTCTCCGGTCACAGGGCTCGTTCCCCGGCGATCCGTCGGACCCCACGATAGGATCCCTGTTTCGCTACCTGAACACCAACAAGCGAAGCATTGAACTGGATATCGATGACGAGTCTGACATCGAGGTATTGCTGAAGATAGTCAAAGACGCCGATATATTGATCGAATCTCTCGGAGTCGGGGAGTTGGGAAAATACGGACTCAGCCCGGATAAGTTTCGCTCCGTTAATCCCCGGATCGCGCTGGTAAGGATTTCAGACTTTGGCCAGGAAGGCGCGTACGCTGACATGCCGTCAACGGATTTGATTGTCCAGGCGCTCTCCGGATGGGTTAGCACTCACTACATGGTAGGGCAGGAGCCGGTGCAAGGGGGCGGCCACATCTCCGAGTTCGTCGTCGGTATGTTCTCCGCGTGCGGCGCACTCACCGCATACAAGGCTGCGGCACGCTCCGGTGAGGCGGTATGCCTGGATGTATCCAAGCAGGAGTGTCTGATATCATGTATCGTCACGCCCTGGCTCCATGTCGAGCAGCTGAAGGCCCTAGGCTGGAACATGCCGGAGGGACGGCATTTCTTTCCGCCGGGGATTACGCCATGCAAGGACGGTTGGGTCGGCATCAACAACTTCAGCGCCCAGAACTTCGAGGACTTCTGCCGGTTAGCCGGTCTGGACGAGTTCATCGATAAGCGGATGGAGATTGTTGCGTGCGGCGATGCGAGCCCGAAGTTCTTCAAGTCGGTAGAGACATGGGCCAAGGAGCATACTGTAAATGAGATCGTAGAGATGGGACAGGCGGCCCGCATACCTGTGGCGCCGATAGCCAACGGCAAGCAGCTTCTGGAAATGGAGCAGCTGAAGGCCCGTAATTTCTTTATCAGCGAGCCCGGGGGCAAGTTCATCCAGCCAAGCTTCCCGTATCGGTTAGAGGCAACGCCTGCATCGTTGCGCAGCCCCGCGCCTAAGCTCGGTGGGCATAACTCGGAGTCCGTGTCACCATGGAGAGGAAAGAAGCCTCGCGCCGGACAAGCGAAACCGTTGTACAAGAATAAGGGACACTTGCTCCCCTTCTCCGGACTCAGGATTGTCGATTTTGGGACCTATCTGGCGGGCGGAACGGTAGGCGCTTATCTGGGATCGTACGGGGCGGATGTGATCAAGATCGAGTCCATCCAGCGTCCGGACTCTTACCGCTACGCCGCCGCATATCCGCAGGAGGGGCCGGACTGGTATGAGCACGCCGGTTCCTGGCAAACATGCAATTTGAATAAGCGCGATATCACACTGAACATAGACGATCCCGAGGGAAGAAGGCTTGCCGAAGAGCTTATTACAAAAGCGGATGTAGTTATCGAGAATTACACGCCGCGCGTCATGGATAACTTGAAACTTGGTACAAAAAGAATAAAGGAACTGAACCCTGATATCATCTTTCTGAGAATGCCGGGCTTCGGACTGGAAGGGCCGTGGCGCGACTATGCCGCGTTTGCCTTCCCAATCGAGCAGTCGTGTGGCATAGCCTGGATCACCGGCTGGCCCGGGCAACACCCATCCAATCTTGGCGGATACGTCGATGTGATGAACGCCATGCACGCGCTGGTTGCGCTGCAGGCCGCACTGCACCATCGCGAGCTGACCGGAGAAGGACAGCTCATCGAGCTGGCGCAGCTCGAATCGCTGGTCTGCACAACAGCCGAACAGACAATCGCATATTCAATAACGGGCAGGATTATGGATCGAACAGGTAACAGGGACGCGAGGATGGCGCCCCAGGGTGTATATCGGTGCAAGAACGGCGAATACGCAGCTATTTCGATCAGGAACGACGATGAGTGGCAGCGATTTGTATCCCTGATGGGGTCTCCGTCATGGGCTCAGGACGGCAAGCTGAATTCATGCGCCGGCAGGCTGGGGCGACAGGACGACCTCGACCGCTCCATCGCGGAATGGACGGCGGGGCAGGCTGCGGATGAAGCAGTGAAAGCACTTAGAGTTGCAGGTATACCTGCAACTAAACTGGTGAACTCGACCAACGTACTCACCGAGCCTAATCTTGTCGCACGCAGATTCCACCAGGTGTTAACTCACCCGGCATTCCCGAAGAGGCAGTATCCGCGATTCCCGTGGCTTCAAAACGGCAAGACGGGATACGGCTACGGCGGGTATCGCTCCGGCGCACCCACGCTGGGCCAGCACAACATTGAGGTGCTGAGCGGCGAGCTGGGGCTGACCAAGGAACAGATTGAAGCCCTGGCAAAGAGAGAGGTTATAGGCAACATACCAAAGGGCATGGTGACGAACACGGCGTAATACTGAATTGAGAGGAGGCTGCGTCAATGGGCAGACTGGAAGGCAAGGTAGCTTTGATAACGGGAGCGGCGAGCGGAATAGGCCGCGAATCCGCCATCCTATTCGCCGAGGAGGGAGCAAAGGTTGTCGTAGCCGATTACGCCGCGGCGGAGGGACAGGAGACAGTGAAGAGGATCATGGATGCCGGCGGCGTTGCTATCTACGTTAAGGCCGATATCTCAAAATCGTCCGATATCAAGGAAATGATAGATTCGGCAGTAAAGGCATTCGGGCGGCTGGACATCCTGTTCAACAACGCTGGTACACAGGGGAAAAACCGTGCTTGCATCGCCGATCTCTCCGAGGAGGAATGGGATAGGGTGATGGATGTCAATCTTAAAAGCGTCTTTCGCGCCGCCAAGCTGGCTATACCCATCATGCTGAAGCAGGGCGGAGGGGTCATCATAAACACTGCCTCCGCACAGGGTCTCGGGAGTACTATAACAATCGGACCGTATTGCACCTCCAAGGCGGCGGTAATTATGCTGACCAAGGTGCTGGCGGCCGAGTACGGCAAGAACAACATCCGCGTAAATTGCATATGCCCGGGCGTTATCGAAACGCCAATGTCATCGGAGTTCATCCGCTTTCTGAAGACGGAAACTCTCGCGGCGGGAAGGCCGGGGCAGCCGAGGGAGATCGCGTACGCGGCCTTGTTCCTTGCCAGCGAAGAATCGTCGTACATACACGGGGCTGCTATACCCGTGGACGGCGGATGGACGGCTGAGGTGAAACTGCCGGTAAGGAGCCTGAAGAAGGCCTCCGCGGAGAAGAAAGGTGACGGGAGTTGACCGATAAGCCGAGCGCCGCCCTCTTAGATTTAAACATAAGGGCAGTAGTTCTTACAGTCGAAAGCGGCGCTCATATATTTGGCAGGTGAAGGAGGAAACCTTGTTTAAAAAGATGTTTCCAAGAAAGAAGCAGAGGTGGGGACTGGCGCTCATCGCAGGAGGGCTAATACTTGTAATACTTGGAGCCCTGTGGATGACAGTATTGTTCCCAAACATGAGTAAGCTGCCGTGTGACTTTTCCTCAGAAACGTTTACTGAGGGCACGGTCACCTTGCTTAATACTCAAACTTACCAGCCGGTGACGTATAACGTGACCGTCCACAGGGAGTTTGAGACAGACCATTGTGAAGGCAATACGATATTTATCACGGAGAATGTAGCATTCACCAACAAAGATACCGGCGAAGCAATACCGGCGCTGGTATCACATTCACTTCTGGCCGTAGACAGAGCAACCAAGATGTTCGTGCCGGGCGCTGTTGACGAGTACAGAGAAGGCCACTGGACCCCACCTTCGGGGCTTACGAAGGATGACGTATTGGATATGTGGATTACGGGAAATCCTGACACCGTCGAATCTCGCTATGTCTCTGAGGAAGATTTTCACGGGTTGCACGTGATGAACAGGCAAGCCGCCACCCCCGAAGAAGGCCTTGTCGTTCCCGCTACCAATACCACTCCGGAGATGAGAGTGTACGCCCAGTATCAGTCCAAGGTTGAACCCGTCTCCGGCGCGGTCGTATGGGCTACCAGCTCTACAGAGAGAACCATGATGGTCAATGGGAATAAGATAACCGTTTACCAGGACCATCTGACCTTTACCGATAATCAGTCAGAAAAGATGATCGAGGATGCCAAGGAGTACAAGAGCCAGATCATCCTGTACGGCACCACGATGCCGTGGGTCATAATCGCCATAGGCCTGTTGGAGATAGTGCTTGGTGTCTGGATGTCCCGAAGACCGAAGATCATAAAGCATGCAACTGCCAATAAGAAGTGATAAAGGCCGGATTCAGGCAAAAGTAAAAATCATCAGTGAATGGAGGTGGGGCAGTGGGAACGAAGCTTAAGAATCTATTCTCCCCGGGCTGCATCGGAAAGATGGAGCTGAAGAACCGCATAATACAGGCGGGCATGGGAACCAGCCTGGAGCCGGAAGACGGCACTGTTGACCAGCGCACGATTGATTTCTACGTGGAGCGCGCCAGGGGCGGCGCCGCCTTGCTAATCGTGGGGGTAGGATCGATCGATCACCCGTACGGACTGGCATTGACGAACCAGCTCGGCCTGTCCGACGATAAGTTCATTCCCGGATTGAAAAAACTGGCCGACGCCGTTCACGAGAATGGCGCCAAGCTGGCCATCCAGCTGCACCACGCCGGCAAGGTGGCCATGTCGGACTTCGGGCGGGGCATCGATATGGTCAGCGCCAGCGAGCTATCAGCCGGCGGCAGCGAGATACTACAGGACATGGCATCTACCGAGATACCGCGCCTGATGCAGCAGTTCTCCAAGAAACCGCCGCACAATACGACCCTCGCCCTCAGCAAGGAACAGATAAAGGATTATACGCGAAAGTACGCCGAAGCCGCCGGACGCTGCAAGAAGGCCGGGCTGGACGGCGTTGAGATACACGCCGCCCATGGATATCTGATAGCCAACTTCCTCTCGCCGCACACCAACAAGCGCACCGACGAGTACGGCGGCGAGGTGAAGAACCGGGCCCGATTCCTGCTGGAGATCATCGCGGCCGTACGCGAAAAGGTCGGCCGCGACTATCCGGTGTGGTGCCGCATCGACGGCCAGGAATTCGAGATCGAGAACGGCATCACCATAGATGCTTCCCAGCAATTGGCGCCGATGCTGGAGGCCGCCGGAATCGACGCTTTGCACGTAAGCGCCTACGGCGGTTTCCGCCGCTCGTTCTATCACGGCCCGATATGCCAGCCGCCGGCGCACCTGGTCGGCTTAGCCGTTGAGATAAAGAAAACAGTGAAGATACCAGTGATAGCCGTGGGACGCATCGACGCCGAGCTGGGCGACAAACTTATTCGCGAAGGCAAGGCGGACTTCATCGCCATGGCGCGCGCCATACTCGCCGATCCTGAATATCCGAATAAGATTGCCGAGGGCAGAGAGGACGACATTGTACCGTGCATCCAGTGCTATAACTGTGCCACGCAGGCGTTCTGGAACGCGCCGGTGTTCTGCACAGTCAATCCGGCGGCAGGCAAAGAGGCCGAGCTCAGGATCGAGCCCGCCAAGCAGCCGAAAAAGGTAATGGTCATCGGCAGCGGACCCGGCGGCATGGAGGCGGCGATAGTAGCCGCCCGGCGCGGGCACAAGGTGGCCATATACGATAAAGGCGTGCGGCTGGGAGGCGCGCTGGTCTTCGCCTCGATGGCTTCTGAAACCAATGAGGCCTTCCTGTATTATCTGATACGCCAGGTGAAGAAACTTGGGATCGAGATACATCTCACCGTCGAGGTCACGCCGCAGCTTATCGACGAGGTCAAGCCGGACGCGATCATCGTGGCCAACGGTGGCATCCTGACAGCGCCGGACATACCGGGAAAAAATCGCCCGAACGTCCTGACCGGCTCGGACTTTCGCAAGATGCTGGCCAACAATCTCAAGGGCGAGGGCGCTAGGATGCTCACCTGGTGGCAGAAGATCGCGGTGCGCATCGGCTCTCCGCTGCTGCCGTATCTTATCACGATCCCCAATATTCGCAGGATTTCACGATTATGGCTGCCCATCGGCAAGCGCGTCGTCATAGTGGGCGGCGATATCGCCGGCGTGGAGCTGGCGGAATTTCTTGCCGATCGCGGCCGCCAGGTGACAGTACTCGAAGAGAAGGATTTCGCCGCGGAGATGTCCATCGCCAGAAGGTGGAACTTCCTGCAGCATCTGCGCGAGATGGGAGTAACCCTGGTCAAGGGTGTCAGGTACAGGGAGATCACGGACGAAGGCGTGAGCTATTCGACGAAGAAGGGCAATGTAGTAGCACCGGCGGATACGATAGTGATCACCGGCGGCATTGCCGTCAACACCGCGCTATACGAAGTGATAAAGGCAAAGGTGCCGCAGACGTTCATCGTGGGCGACTGCCGGGAACTGCGCCTGATACACGGCTCTGTGGAGGACGGCTACCGCGCCGCTCTTGCCATCCAGTAGGCCGATAGCGTTTAATAGATACAGGAACCTTTGAAAAAGAGGTGCGGGATTCCTCCTGCCGGGGGAATTGGGGGTGTCCCCCAACTCCCCAACTTCCCCCAAGATTGGGGGCCAGGGGGTTGATCAGCACTTAACCCAGAGCTTCCTACAGAGACTCGCAATGTCTGGAGACAGGGGAGGATAGTTACATGAGCCTGAGCAATATTCAGCGGCTTCTCGATTTCAGCGGCAAGACCGTCATCGTTACCGGCGCAGGCAAGGGCATCGGCGAAGCCATAGCTCTGGAGTTCGCCAACGCCGGCGCGGACGTAGTAGTAGCCGCCCGCACCAAGAGTGACCTCGACAAGGTCGTCGATAAAATAAAAGCCATGGGCCGCAGAGGGCTGGCCGTACCCACCGACGTGACGGAAGTAGATGCCATCGGCAACCTGTTGCAGTCCACCTTAAAGGAGTTCGGCAAAGTCGATGTGCTGGTCAATAACGCAGGCCACTCCCCCATGAAGAACGTGCTCAACGTGACCGAGGAGGACTGGTACTACAACCTCGATCTGAATCTGAAGAGCGCCTTTTTCTGCTCCCAGGCCGTGGGCCAGTGGTGGGTTCAGCAGAAGCGCGGCGGCAGGATCGTGAACATATCCTCTCTGGAATCGCACACCCCATTCGCCAGGGGGGTCATACCATACGAGGCCGCCAAGGCTGGCGTCAACATGCTGACCAAGGCCCTGGCTAAGGAATGGGCCTACAAGGGGATATACGTCAACTGCGTGGCGCCGGGCTCCACCAATACCGAGGGCACCCGCCAGATGGCGGCAGCCGTTGGTATATCTGTAGACGAATACAAGCGCATGGCATCGGTGGACGTGGGCATATGCATGGGACGTCCCGGCGAGCCCGAGGAGATGGCCTACGCCGTGCTCTTCCTGTCATCGGATGCCGCGAGCTACATCACCGGCCAGGTGCTCTACGTCGAAGGGGGCGCCCTGCTGGGCAAGGCCTGGAAGATAAAACAAACCTAGTCCCACGACGGGTGTGACAATCATTCTCCTTCAGTGATACTATGTTCACTGAAACTATATGACCGCCATCGAACCATCCTATATCGCACTTTACCGCTCCGGCGAGCTCGAGCGCCGCGCCCTGGCGCTGGAAGCCCGTCTGGCCTCGTGCGATATCTGCCCGCGCCAGTGCAAAGTGAACCGCCTGCAGGATGAACTGGGTTTCTGCCACTCCGGCCACCTGCCCATAGTATCAGCCGTCTGCGCCCATCTCGGCGAGGAGCCGGCTATCTCGGGAGCTAACGGCTCGGGCACGATCTTCTTCGGCAACTGCAACATGCGCTGCGCCTATTGCCAGAACTACCAGATAAGCCAGAGCTGGAGAAAGCAAAAATCGAACGAACTATACTGCCGCACCCTGGCCGCGAATATGATCCACCTGCAGAACGATCTGAAGTGCCACAACATCAACTTCGTATCGCCGTCGCATTTCGTCCCGCAGATGGTGCGCGCCATCGCCGAGGCGGTCCCCATGGGGCTGCGCATACCGATCGTTTACAACACCGGCGGCTACGATTCCGTCGATACGCTCAGAGAGCTCGACGGCATAGTGAGCATCTACCTGCCCGATATCAGATATGCCGACGATAAGACGGCCAAGAAATATTCGCAGGCGCCGGACTACGTGAAATACAATCGAGCCGCGATCATAGAGATGTACCGCCAGGTCGGCGATCTGGTTGTTGCTAAAAGGGGGCTGGCGCAGCGCGGGCTCATCGTGCGCCACCTCATCCTGCCCAACAGGCTGGCCGGCAGCGAGGAATCGCTGGCATGGCTGGCTAAAGAGCTGTCGCCTTCGGTGACAGTGAGCATCATGTCGCAGTACTCGCCGCAGCACAAAGCCTCCAAAATACCATTGTTATCAAGAAAAATCTCCGTTGCCGAGTACGAGGTTGTGATCGATCTGCTGTCCCGGATCGGGATTGAGAACGGCTGGACGCAGGAGCTGGGTTCATCTGACAACTATCTGCCCGACTTCGAGCGCGGGGGCCACCCCTTCGATGCCAGCAGTAAAGAGGTGCAGGAGAGTTTCTCCTGCCAGGAGTTTGAGGGTGTCCCTCTTTTTAAAAATTCCCCCAAGAATGGGGGATTAAGGGGGTTGAATACATCGGTCGACAGAGATTCACCCCCGACCGGCGAGAGGTCGAAATGACCGCGAAGCGCATAATCGTCATCGGCGCCGGCGCGGGCGGGATGATGGCCGCCGGCCGCGCCGCCGAGCTGGGAACCCCCGTCCTGCTGCTGGAGAAGACCGACGGCCCCGCCAAGAAACTCCTCATCAGCGGCAAGACGCGCTGCAACGTGACCAACAGCAGGGACATGGACGATTTCATTACTATGTACGGCTCGAACGGACGATTTCTGTATAGGGCTTTTAATAGATTCTTCCGCGATGACCTGCTGGAGTTCCTGAGGAGATACGGCGTCCCAACCAAGACAGAACGAGGCGGGCGCATCTTCCCCGCCTCGGATGACGCTCATGATGTCGTACGAGCTTTCGAGCGTTATATGAAAGAGCACGGCGTCGAGCTGCGCGCCAATGCCAAAGTGACCGCTATAAACGTCGACGGAGGCAAAGTCGCGAGTGTCCAAACAGAGGGCGGGGCAATTCCAGCGACCGCTGTCATCCTGGCAACGGGAGGTTCATCCTACCCCGGCACCGGCTCCTCCGGCGACGGCTACCGCATGACCGCCGCCCTGGGACATACAATAACTAAACTGCGCCCGGCCCTCGTGCCGCTCGTAGTGCGCGAGGCCGAGCTGGCAAAGAGCATGCAGGGCGTCAGCCTGCGCAACGTGCGTCTCACCGCTTACCAGTGCGCAGCCGATGATATCGATATTTCGAAGACGCCGAAGCGCGACTGCGGCCGCGGCATAACCGGAAAGAAGCCCGCTGCACCCATCATCGAAAGCCGCATGGGCGAGATGATGATGACGCACTCCGGCATCGGCGGCCCGACGACATTGCTCATGAGCCTGTCCATAGTCGACGCACTGGAACACGGCCCTGTAAGCGTCTCCATCGACCTGAAACCGGCCCTCGATGAAAAGCAATTGCGTACGCGGCTCCAGCGTGACTTCGAAACTTACAGCAAACGAAGCTACCGCAACATACTGAAGGAACTGCTGCCACAGAAGATGATCGACCCATACATTGCGATGACGGACATAGCGTCCGAAAAGCGCGGGCATGAGATAACAGCCGAAGAGCGCGAGCGTTTGCTGAGTTCGCTGAAGTCCCTGCGCTTCAATATCGAGGGACCAATGCCCATAAGCACCGCCATCGTCACCGCGGGCGGCGTCTCGCTTGACGAGATCGACCCATACACCATGGCCTCAAGATTGGTCGGCGGGCTCTATTTCTGCGGCGAGGTCATGGACATAGACGCGGACACCGGGGGATACAATCTGCAGGCGGCATTTTCGACGGGGTATGTGGCGGGCGAGGAAGCGGCAAAATCATGTAGGGTGGGTAGAGCGTAGCGAAACCCGCCACAGTTTATTTGCTCGTTTCGCGTGAGCGGTTCTTCCAGCGCCTCCAGATGAAGAATACGACTAGAAGAACGCATATTATCACTATAGGGATATCGAACGGACGCATCGCATCGCGGATCTTTTCCCAGTTCTGCCCGAGGACGTATCCGCCATAGGCTAATCCGATAGACCAGATGAAGGCCCCCAGGAAAGAGTAAATGATGAATTTCCAGATATTCATTCGTGCTATACCCGATGGGAGGCTGATGAAGGTGCGAATTACAGGAAGGAGCCGCGAGAAGAAGGTGATGCCCTCGCCATACTTATTGAACCAGCGCTCGGCAGTATCGATATCATGTTCTGAAATGAGCAGATATTTCCCATAGCGTTTGAGGAAAGGCCGCCCCCCCTTGGCCCCCACCCAGTAAGCTATAAGCGACCCGATCACGTTGCCCACCGCCCCGCAGAGCCCCGCCAGCGCCAGGTACTCAACCCCCAGGCCCCTATCGGCGATGAGCATCCAGCCGGCAAAAGGCATGATGATCTCGCTGGGCAAGGGAATGCAGGCGCTCTCTATGGCCATCAGCAGAACAACGCCGGGCCAGCCTATGGCATCATAGACACTGCGGATAAAATCTAATATCTGTTGTTCCACTAAAATAAGTCCTGTATTGTCCTAAAGAAAAAAGTGGGCAGCGCACCGCTGAACCCACCGCAATAATATATTACATAGGGTATACTACGCAACTTACGCTACTTACACTTGGTGAATTTGTGTGCTGAAATAGGCTGATTTATTTTACCCATTCTTGACATGTATTAGCCCCTGATTTACGATTGGCAAAGCGCAATACGAAATTCTGCCGTTGAGGGAATCTATGTCAGAAGCGATTAAATTACGGTACACTGTGACAGCAGATGATTATATTCAACAAGTGCGCGCCCTACCGTTGTATTTTCTGAAGTATCTTCTGAAGACACCCATTGCAATCATATCGATAATAGTTTCTTTTTTGGCCATAGTCATCATAGTGCGTGGCTTCTTATTCCTTAGTGAATCAGGCTTTAATATTCTATCGGTTATTTTACCCATATTATTAATACCATTTTTCTTTGGTTTTTGCGCCGTCGTCTTAGTGCTATTTTTAGTGCGTCGTGTATTACATTCCGAAATAATATGGGAAATTAACGATAACGTAATTGTAATCAAAAGCAAGTTTGGTAAAAGCTCTATAGGCTGGGCTACATTTCAGGAAGTAATAGAAACTGAGAAACTATACTTGCTCAGATCAGGCCCTATTCATACTCTAGGTTCAATACATATCTATAGTATACCCAAGAGAATCTTCGAATCTAGCAATCAAGAATCCACTTTTAGAAACATTATTAGAAGTCATGTAACAAAAGTGCGATTCAAAGCTGCATAAAAACAGCATATAGAACAGTAGGGCGGGTCTAAAACCCGCCCACTAAATTTACATCTTCTCCGGCGCGGTCATCTCCATGAGGTGCAGCACCCGCGCCAGCACGATGCGCGTAGCATCCACCAGCTGTAAGCGGGCCTTGGTCATCTCTTTATCATCGGTCACCACGCGGCACTGCTCGTAGAAGTTGTGGAAGACGGTGGCCAGGTCCATGGAGTAGTGCGGCAGATGGTGCGGCTCCAGCGTCTGGGCCGTCTGCTCAATGACCTCCGGCAGCTCCAGCATCTTCCTGATGAGGGCGATCTCCGGCTCGGAGGTCAGCAGGGAAACATCGCCCTTGTCAAACTTTATGCCCTGCTCCTTGCCGAGGCGCAGGATGCTGCAGACGCGAGCATGGGCGTACTGCACGTAGTAAACCGGGTTGTCCGCCGATTGTTTCTTAGCCAGCTCCATATCGAAGTCCATCTGGCTGTCGGCGGAGCGCGAGAGGAAGAAGAAGCGGCAGGCGTCGGGGCCGACCTCGTCCATAAGTTCGCGCAGCGTTATCATCTCGCCGGTGCGCTTGGAGGCGCGGACGATCGTATCGCCTCGCTTTAATGTCACCATCTGGGAGATGATTATCGTGAGCCTGCCGGGATCGATCTCGAGTGCGCCCACGGCGGCCTTCATGCGCGAGACATGGCCCTGATGGTCGGCGCCCCATATGTTGATGACCTTATCGAATTTCCTCTCGATGAATTTATTGTAATGATAAGCGACGTCGGAGGCGAAATAGGTCGGGGTGCCGTCACTGCGCACCAGAACGTTGTCCTTATCCTCTCCGAGATTTGTCGAAGCGAACCACAGCGCCCCTTCCTTCTCCACGATAACGCCGCCGTCCTTGAGCAGTTTCATGGCTTTTTTATACTGCCCGCCATCGTAGAGGCTCTTCTCGCTGAACCAGACATCGAAAGTGACCCCCAGACGCGCGCAATCCGCTTTTATGGACTCGATGACCATATCCATACCGAAGCGTCCCAGTTCATCAGGCTTGTCGAGGAAGATCTTCCCCTTTTCTTTAACAATATCTTTGGCGATGTCGATCATGTAATCGCCCACATAACCGCCCTCCGGCATAGGCTCATCGCGGCCCAGCTGCTGGCAGTAACGGGCGTACAGCGATTTGTAGAACAGGTTGATCTGGTTGCCGGCGTCGTTGACGTAGTATTCCCGCTCGACATTGTAGCCGGCGGCGGCCAGCACGTTGGCCAGCGCGCTGCCCAGCACCGCGCCGCGGCCGTGGCCCACATGCAGAGGCCCGGTGGGATTGACGCTGACGAACTCCACCTGTACTTTTCTGCCCTTTCCGTCAGCGATATTCCCATATCCCTCGCCTGCGCTCAGGATGGCGGCCACCTGCTCGGTGAGCCAGCCCTGGGTGAGCGAGAAATTGATGAAACCGGGCGGCACCAGCTCCACATTATCACACCCGGGCGGGCACTTAATGAGGTCGACGATCTGCTCGCCGATCTTCATCGGGCTCATCCGTGCGATGCGGGCCAGCTTGAGCGGAATGGCGCAGGCGTAATCGCCGTGCTCCGGGTTCTGCGGCCGTTCGATAACGACATCGGGCATGGCCACCTCGGGCAGCAGCTTCCGGCTCTGCGCCTCGGTCAGTGCCTGCTCTACGAGTCTTGCCAGTTCGTCTTTAATCATGCCTCTCCCATACTTACACCGTCGCCCCAGACACGGGCCACCTGCTTCTTGAGCAGCTTATGCTCCGGCGCGGACAGCGTCGAATCTCTCTTAAATATCGCAATCGCCTCTTTGCGGGCGAGTTCCAGCAGTTTCATATCCGAGAGACGGGCCATCTTCAGGTCGGGAAGCCCGCTCTGCCTGATGCCAAAGAAATCACCGGGCCCCCTGAGCCGCAGGTCCTCCTCCGCCAGCGCGAAGCCATCGTGTGTGCTCTCCAGCAACGCGAGCCGCTCCCTGCTCTCCAGCGAGGGGCTCTCCGCAAGCAGTATACAATAGCTCTGGTGCTCCCCGCGACCCACGCGGCCGCGGAACTGGTGCAGCTGCGCCAGCCCGAAGCGGTCGGCCCCCTCGATGAGCATCACGGTGGCGTTGGGTATATCGATGCCAACTTCGACCACCGGCGTGGCCACGAGGATGTGAAATTCTCCGCTACGGAAATTCCGCATCGCATTTTCCTTATCGGACGGCTTGAGCCTGCCATGTACGAGACCCAGTTTTAAATCAGGGAAGACATCGCGCGACAGGCGCTCGTGCTCGCTGACAGCAGCCTTAGCCTCGATGGCCTCCGAATCCGATATCAGCGGGCAGATGATAAAGGCCTGCCGGCCCTCCTGCACCTGCTTCCTTATGAAGCGATAAGCCATTTCGCGCTGATCCGATGCCAGCCATTTGGTCTTGATGACCTGCCGCCCCGGGGGCAGTTCGTCGATAATCGATAGGTCCAGGTCGCCGTACAGCGTCAGCGCCAAGCTGCGCGGTATCGGCGTCGCAGTCATGGCAAGAAGGTGCGGGTTGGGCCCCTTCTTGCGCAGGGCGGCCCGCTGCATCACGCCGAAGCGATGCTGCTCGTCCACGATGGCCAGCCCCAGCTTTTTGAATTCGACATTATCCTGGATCAGGGCGTGCGTGCCCACCGCTATGTCGACATCGCCGGCCGCGATCCTATCGTAAGCCGCATCCTTCTCGCTCTTCTTCATGCTGCCCTTGAGTAGCGCCAGCGTAACCGGCCTGTCCAGCAGCCCCGAAAACGTCCTCAGGTTGCCCTCGTCGCTCTCCTGATGGCCGCAGCTTGTTAAAATATTCGATATCGTCGAGAAGTGTTGCTCGGCCAGTATCTCTGTAGGCGCCATGAAGGCCCCCTGGTACCCCCCGGCCGCGGCGGACAGCAGCGCAACCACGGCCACCACGGTCTTGCCGCTACCCACCTCGCCCTGCAGCAGGCGGCTCATCGGCTTGGCCTTGGCCAGATCGGACATTATATCATTAAGCGAGCGCTCCTGCGCTCCGGTCATTTTATACGGCAGCGATGACAGGAAGGCCTCCAGTACATTACCCTTAGCCGCGATGCGGTTGGCCTTGCCGCTCTCCCGCCAATCCTTCCTGCGCGAGAGCACACCCAGCTGTATAATGAACAGCTCGTCGAAGGCCAGCCTCCTGCGGGCCTGGTCCTTGGCCAGATCGTCATCCGGATAGTGCGCCTGCCTTATCGCCTGCTGCAGCCCGATAAGCCCGGCCTCCGCCATTACCTCCTGCGGCATGAAATCCACAAGTTGCGGCGAGCAGGTTTCCACCACCTCTTTGATAATTTTGCGCACCATGCGCGGGCTCAGGCCTTCCGTGAGCGGGTAGACCGGTATCAGCCTGCCCGTGTGCGTCAGATCATCACCGGACAGCAGCTCATATTCCGGAGAGATGAATACCTTGATGCCCTTGTAAAGGCTCACCTTGCCGCTGAAAACGTACTGCTCGCCGGTGCGCAGCTGCCGCGCCATGTAGGGCTGGTTGAACCAGAGCACCTTCATGTTGCCGCTCTCGTCACCGATAACGGCCTCGGCCGAGCGCCGTCCCCCCGGCCTTGTCTCATTCGCTTGCCAGATGTTGGCCACCACCGTCTGCTCCTGCCCCACCTCCAGCATGGCCACGCTCTGCCGCTTGCTGTAATCGATATGCCTCCTGGGGAAGAAATACAGCATGTCGCGCACCGTATTAACCCCGAGCTTGCGGAACCGCGGCGCCAGCTTATCGCTGATGCCCCTGACAGCGGTTATCGGTGAATCGAGCTTGAGCGCTACGCTCGACGGTGGTCGAACGGCAGGTTTCTTTTGCTTCACCGCGACGGGTTTCGCTTTAATTTTACTCTTCGCTGCGACCTTCTTTACGGCGTTCCCTTCGGCCGCGTCGAGCCACTTCAGCATGGCGCCGACCCAGTCGACACGACGCCCGTTGTCCATGCCTGCATATTTGACGCCACCCAGATGCGCAGGAAGAACGACGGCTCCCCGCTCCAGATAGCGGTCCAGCCCCCCGAAAACAGCGATATCGCTGTATCCCTTCTGCTGCTCTAGAATGAGAATTTTGCGAAGCGTGGATGCGTCCAAAGATGTTACTCCACGGATATTATGTAGCTGTAGTGAGGCTGTCCGCCGTAAACGGACTCCACTTCCAGATGCGGATATTTATCGCGGATAGATTGTGCGACGGCGGCGGGATCGCTGCCCTCCACATCCGCCCCGTGGTAGATGGTGACCACCTCTCTATCCGACAGATCAACCTGCGGGAAAACCGCCTCCATGAGCGACATAATATCGTCTCCGGCAGCGATTAAATCACCGTCGAGGAGGGCGATGTTCTGCCCCTTCTCCACCGAAATCTCGCCGTAAGAAGTATCGCGCACCGCCTTCGTAACCTCGATGGTAAGAACGTTCGATGCGGCCTCCTTCATCGATATGAAATTGGTGCGGAAGTCGACACCATTGTTCAATGCTATAAGCGCTGCGATCCCCTGCGGCACGGTCTCCGTGGGTACGATGGCCAGCATCTTCCTGGTGAGGGGAGCCACCTGCTCCGCCGTCAGGATGATATTATGGTTATTCGGCAATAGAACGACTTTATCTGAAGGCACAGCTTGCACCGCATCCAGCAGCTCCTGCGTGGACGGGTTCATCGTCTGGCCTCCGGGAACGATGGCGGTGACGCCCAGGCTGTGGAACACCTTCTGCATACCCTCCCCCTGAACCACAGCCACGGTAGCGATATCCACAACCGGCTTGCTGCTCAGTTCCGCAAGGTCCTTGTGCTGCTTATCCATGTCCTGCACCTTGACCTGCTTCAGCGCACCCAGCGATGCGGCATAGCCCAGCGCAGCGCCCGGATCGAATGTGTGTACGTGAGCCCTGACGATGTCATCGTGCTTGACCACCATTACCGATTCGCCTATGTTCTCCAGATGCTTCCTGATCGGGACGATATCCAGATTGGAGCCTTCGATGACGAACTCGGTGCAGTAGCCGTAGGCTATCTCATCACCGTGTGCCCCAGCAGCGTTGGTCGGCTCCGTCGCCGCGGCGCCGGCCTCGATCTTCTCGCCCTTGAGATATTTCTGGAACCCCTCGAAGATGACGTACAGCCCCAGCCCCCCCGCGTCAACAACCCCCGCCTCCCGCAGCGTATCCAGAAGCTGAGGCGTCCTGTCCACGGAATCCCTGGCCGTATTGACAAGAGTTTCGATAACCTTTTTGAAATCGCTCTTGTCGACAACCTGCTTGGCCGCCTGCGCTGACTCCCTGATCACCGTAAGTATGGTTCCCTCCACAGGATGGCTCACCGCCTTATAGGCCAGCGACGAGCCTGCCTCCAGCCCGGAGACAAAATCGCATACCTCCAGCCGGGACTTACCGTTGATCGGTACAGTGAGTCCGCGCAGTATCTGCGATAGTATCACGCCGCTGTTGCCGCGCGCCCCCATCAGCGCCCCGTGCGATATGGCCCGTATCACTTCGGATGCGGTCCCATTACCGAAGGCAGACGCCTCAGATATAGCCGAACGCATGGTTAGGGACATGTTTATACCCGTATCGCCGTCGGGGACCGGGAACACATTGAGGGAGTTAATATAAGGTACGTTCGTATCCAGCCAAACAGCTGCACAGTTGAACATATCTACAAGGTCTTGGCCGCTGCAGGAAGTAATAGCCCTCATCATCTTCCTTACTTGTAATCGGGAATTACTTATGGTATCCTATGTGCTGCATTCTACCGCAAAACTACAGTTTGGTCAAAGGGGATACGATGCCAGGTAAATGTGATATATGCGAAAAATCGATACAGTTCGGGCACAACGTGAGCCATTCCAAACGGCGCACCAACCGCCAGTGGAAAGCTAACACGCATCAGCAGACCATCGTCCTTAACGGGAAGAAAGTGCAAGCCAACGTTTGCACCAGATGCCTGCGCACAATGCACAAGCCAATCAGCTAATCTGAATAGCTAGCCATAATCAAGTACCAGCCGCATCTGCGTCGCTGGTACTTTTTATTTCCCCGTACAAGAGGGAAGAAGTCTCAAGCTTCTGAAAAGCAGCTAATGGACACAGAGCACTGGCAATAACACCGTTTTTGAAGTCATTGGAATTTGAGTTGACAACTTTGTTTTCATAGTGTAGTATTTCGCTTTGAATATTCATATTCGTTAATATGTCGAAACTATCCTCTGTCGGAAAGCTGCTCCTCGCAATCGCACTATAAGTAATTCCGCGATTTATTCAGCCACGAGAAGGTTTCTCCTCATTAAGAAAGTAACATATGAACAAAGAAAATCATCCGGATTTACCTGATGGTGGTAAAAAACCATCTGGAGAATCCGGTAAACCCGAATCTCCAAGCAAAAAAATACGCCCCGATCTCATTGTTACAAATGAAGTCAAGCGCGGAATAAACTCCGGCAACGTCTACATACGCAAAGCGGGGAGTACTATTAATACAGGTGTGTCTAAATTAGGGCGGCTGCTCCTTGTTATCAAAAAGGTTAACCGCAAGCTGAAAAAATTGCTGCCCGGTTCACAGGTCGGCAAGGTAGAGTCTTCCACGACGGAGCCTTCGAAAGCATCCGATGAGACGAAGGCACAGACCAAAGAGATTCGTCCCGATCTGGTTGTAAGCGAAGTAAAGAAAGGGGGACGTGTCGGTAACACATACGTACGTACCCGGCAGTCGCACCCGCAATATTTCCGCAAGGTTGGCCCGGCACACTTTGTTGCAACACCGGAATCCGATCAGCCGGCTGGTTTGTTTGCGAGAATTTACAAAGTACTTAAAAGAATCGTTATCGGTCGCCCTATGGAAACGGCGCGGGATGCTCAGGAGCGTCTGAGTAAATTCAAAGCTCTGGCCATTTTTGGCTCGGATGCTATTTCATCGAGCGCATACGCAACGGAAGCAGCTCTTGTGATATTGGTGTCCGCAGGCAACAGCGCTCTGGATACATCGCTGTACATATCGATAGCTATCGTTGTTCTGTTGGCGATTGTTTCGTTTTCCTACCGTCAGATCATTTATGCTTACCCTGGCGGTGGTGGTTCTTACGTCGTCAGCCGCGAAAATCTCGGCGAAATTCCCGGACTGGCTGCTTCGGCAGCGTTGATGATCGATTATATATTAATGGTCTCTGTCTCAATCGTTGCAGGAACTGAAGCCATAACTTCTGCTCTTGTGGCATCGGGTTCCAGCTTCGGTCAGGGGTTGCCGGATGCTTTTAATCTTAATGTGATCTTAAGTCTGTTATTCATCGCGCTGCTGACGTTTGGCAACCTGCGCGGCCTTCGCGAGTCCGGAACAATTTTCGCTATGCCGACCTACCTGTTTATCGTGAGTTTCGGGGTAATGCTTGTTGTGGGATTGATTAAGGTATCTAATGGAACTTTGCAGCCCGCTACAGTCCCGCCTGTAGTTGAAACAGCAGCGCCGGCATTAACCCTGTGGCTGATCCTGAGGGCTTTCTCGGCGGGCTCCGTAGCCATGAGCGGTACCGAGGCCATTTCAAATGGAGTTACCGCGTTCCAGAAACCTGAAGCAAGAAATGCCGCCAAGACACTGATAGTTATGGCGATAGTGCTTGGCATAGCATTCCTTGGTGTGTCTTATCTGGCAACAAATATGGAGCTTGTGCCGGGGGAAGAGACTATTATTTCCCAGGTGGCTCACGCCGTCTTTGGTGTGAACGCCTTCTACGTGATATTCCAGATCGCTACTATGGGGATACTGGTCATCGCTGCGAACACCGCCTTTGCCGTATTTCCGCGCCTGTCATCTGTTATGGCGCATGATCACTATATGCCGCACCAGTTTATGGATAAGGGCGACCGTCTGGCGTATTCCACCGGCATCATCGCACTGGGTGGGATCGCGGCATTACTTGTGGTTGTGTTTCAGGGTAATGTGAATAAGCTGATCCACCTGTATGCCGTGGGTGTTTTTCTGGCTTTCTGTCTGGCTAATTCCGGGATGGTTGTACACTGGTGGAAAAAGCGTGGGTATAGATGGAAATCGAGCATCATCGTTAACGGCCTGGGCGCTGTTGTTACTACAGTTATCCTGGTAATAGTGATAGTGACAAAGTTCATGTTCGGCGCATGGATCGTCATTTTACTGATACCTCTGCTTATAATATTTTTCCGTATGGTTCATCGCCATTATGTGAATGTCGGGGAGCAATTGCGTATAGTGTCGGATCAGCTGCCGTCGCCAAAGATCGATCAGGTGGTCATCGTTCCGATTGAAGATATAAACTATGCCTCGCTGCGTGCCATAGCTTTCGCCAGGACGATCGCCAGCGATGCAATAATGCTGCATGTTTCCACAGATCCGGAGAGCGCTGAGAAGGTTAGACAAAGGGTAAATAGCTATGCTTCTGATCTGAAGCTGGTCGTGGTCGAGTCGCCGTTCCGTTCATTCGTGCGACCGCTGCTGGCATATGTGAAGGCGATTCACAGCCAGAAACCGGATGCGTTTGTTACCATCATCCTCCCGGAGTTCATTACGGCACACTGGTGGGAAAGATATTTGCATGAACGCAGTGCTTTGCGTTTGCACAAAGTCTTCGAAAAACATCCGAACATCGCGGTTGTGATGGTGCCATACTTGCTGGAAAAGTGAATGGGGCCCTCTGAAAAAGAAGTGTAGTATCCCTCCTGCCGGGGTTTTGGTGGTGTCCTCCTATGTCATCATACGGCTTGACCGGATGATCCAGATGTCTGGATTGCGCCCCAGCGAAAGCAGGGGTCAAGTCGGGCAATGACAAGAAAAAGGAGAGATAGCAGGGGGTTGAAGATAGCTTCCCAAGCTAATCTGAATAGCTGGCTCTCAGCTCTTTCATCGTCTCGCTGAGGTTTTTATCTTTCCTGAAGATGGCCGCCCCCGCCACCAGCACCCTGGCCCCCGCCTCGACGACGCGGCGCGCCGTCTTGGGCGAGATGCCCCCGTCGACCTCAAGCTCGGCCTTGAGCCCGCACCCGTCCAGCATCTTGCGGAGTCGAGATATCTTCTCCACCATCTCCTCGATAAACGGCTGCCCGGCATAACCCGGGTTCACCGTCATCACCAGCACCAGGTCGACGTATGGCAGAACAGCTTCGATCACGTCGGGCGATGTCGTCGGGCTGATCGACACGCCAGCCTTGACTCCAAGCTTCTTGATCTGCTCAACGACCTCCCTGAGATTGGGGCAAGCCTCAGCATGAACCGTTATCACATTGGCCCCGGCCTTGGCGAACTGCTCGATCTGGCTCGGCGCCTTGCCCAGCAGCGGATGCACAATGTGGACATCCGGCTTCTCGATCATGAGGTGCACATCGAGCGGCACTTTTGTATACGGGCGTATGGCCTGCACCACCAGCGAGCCGATGGTCATGGGCGGCACGAAGTGCCCATCCATTATGTCAACATGTATGTAATCCGCCCCGGCTTTGCTGACCTCCTCAACCTGCGCGCGCAGGCGGGAGAAGTCGGCCGACAGTATCGACGGGGCGATCTTGATTTTAGGACTCGACGCCTTAGCCATTGACCAGCTTCCTCGCCCGCGCCAGCTGCTTTTTGACCTGAGACGGCGCCGTGCCGCCCACCGTGTTTCTAGCGGCCACGCTAGTCTGAGCGCTTATCTTGTAAACATCTTTGCCGAACTTCGGCGAGAATTTCTTATACTCGGCAAGCGACAGCTTGTCGAACGACTTGCCCTTATCGACAGCGTACTGCACCAGCCCGGCGACCACCCCATGCGCATCGCGGAAAGGCACCCCCTTGGCCACCAGGTAGTCGGCAAGGTCGGTGGCCAGTATGTACCCCTCCCCCGCGGCTTTTGAGGCCCTCTCCGCCTTGAATTTCAGCGTCGCGACCATGCCGGCAAAGACATCGAGGGTAGAGTTCAGCGTATCGACGGTGTCGAAAAGCCCCTCCTTGTCCTCCTGCATATCGCGGTTGTAGGTCAGGGGCAGCCCCTTCATTACGGTCAGCATGGCCATGAGATGGCCGTAGACGCGGCCGGTCTTGCCGCGCGCCAGCTCGGCGACGTCCGGGTTCTTCTTCTGCGGCATCATGCTCGAGCTCGTGGCATAGGCGTCGTCGATCTCTATGAAGCCGAACTCCGGCGTGGACCACAACACCAGCTCCTCGGCCAGGCGTGAGAGGTGCATCATAGAAATCGCCGCCGCCGCCTCGTAATCGATTACAAAATCACGATCGGACACCGCATCCATGCTGTTCTGGCTGATACGTCCAAAACCGAGTTCTCTGGCTACGCTCTCGCGGTCCAGCGGGTACGGCGTGCCCGCCAGCGCTCCGCTGCCCAGCGGCATCACGTTGGTGCGCACCAGGCAATCGTTGAAGCGGTCCACATCGCGCTCCAGCATCTCGAAGTACGCCAGCAGGTGATGAGCGAAGAGCACAGGCTGCGCGCGCTGCACATGCGTGTAGCCCGGCATCACCGCATCTTTGTTGGCCTCAGCCACGTCGAGCAATGCGCCCTGCAGCGCCTTTATCTTCTCGATCGTATTGCCGATAGCTTCCTTGACGTACATGCGCACGTCCAGCGCCACCTGATCGTTGCGCGAGCGCGCCGTGTGCAGCTTGCGGCCCACATCGCCGATCTTCTCGATGAGGCGCGACTCGATGTTCATATGGATATCTTCGTGTTCTTCCTTGAACACGAACTTGCCCTTATCGATTTCATCCCAGATGGAAGTGAGCCCCTCGCAGATAAGCTTGGCGTCCTTGGCGCTGATTATGCCCTGTTTCGCCAGCATCTCGGCATGCACAACGGAGCCAGCTATATCATACTTGTACAGCCGCCTGTCGTAGCTTATAGACTCCGTGTATTTTTGAACCGATGCCGCCACGTCTTTTTTAAAACGCTTGCGCATGGGGTTCACCTCCCCTCGATATATTCACATCTGTCATTCTGAGCGAAGCGAAGAATCTAGTGTTTACGCCGGCCCAACATACGACCTATCCGACTCGTCGCCGTTCTTCTTGCCGGTCTTCTTCGCCGCCAACTTCTTGCCGCCCTTTGTCGCCTGCTTCTGCACCATGGCCTCCACGCGCAGACGGAGGGCGTTGATCTTGATGAAGCCGGTGGCATCGCTCTGGTCGTAGATGCTCTCGCCGCTCTCCATCGTCGCGATATCGGGCCTGTAAAGCGACAGCGCGCTCTTGCGGCCGACGGTCATAATGTTGCCTTTATAGAGCTTCAGGCGCACCGTGCCGGTGACGTTACGCTGGCTCTCGGTAACGAGCGCCTGCAACGCCAGCCGCTCCGGTGAGAACCAGAATCCATAATAGACCAGCTCGCTATAGCGCGGGATGAGCGAGTCGCGCAGGTGCATAACCTCGCGATCCATGGTCAGCGTCTCCATCTGCCGGTGCGCCCAGTGCAGAATGGTGCCGCCGGGCGTCTCATAAACGCCGCGCGACTTCATGCCCACGACGCGGTTCTCAACAAGATCCACACGGCCCACGCCGTGCTTGCCGCCGAGCTTGTTCAGTGTCCGCATCACATTGGCTGGCGAGAGAGTCTTGCCGTTGACGGCAACGCAGATGCCGCTCTCGAAGTCGAGTGTGACATACTCCGCCTTGTCCGGCGCGTCCTCGGGCGCGACGCTCAGCTTAAACATATCTTGCGGCGGCTCCAGCCACGGGTCTTCCAGGATGCCGCTCTCAAAACTGATATGCAGCAGGTTGCGGTCCGAAGAGTAAGGCTTCTTCGCCGTCGCCTGGACGGGGATGCCCTTCTTTTGACAATATGCAATCATCTCGG
This sequence comes from Dehalococcoidia bacterium, assembly GCA_041653935.1. GTDB lineage: Bacteria > Chloroflexota > Dehalococcoidia > E44-bin15 > E44-bin15 > JAYEHL01. The sequence goes on from JBAZEO010000001.1 coordinate 1,042,398, forward strand.
CGCGGCCGGGGAACTGCTTGCGGAACTTTTCCTCGCGCCACGGGACGACGATTTTGATGTTCGGGTCCATCGAGTAGGCGGTCAGCTCAAAGCGGAGCTGGTCGTTGCCCTTGCCGGTAGCGCCGTGGGAGATGGCATCGGCCTTCTCCTTGCGCACGACCTCCATCATGCCCTTGGCGATGAGCGGGCGCGCGATGCTGGTGCCGAGGAAATACTGGTTCTCATAGATCGCGCCGGCCTGGATCATGGGGAAGATGAAATCACGCGCGAACTCCTCGGTAAGATCTTCTATGTAGCACTTCGACGCGCCGGTCTTCTTGGCCTTTTTATCGAGGCCGGAGAGTTCCTCGCCCTGCCCGATGTCGGCGCAGAAGGCGATCAGTTCGGCATCATAGGTTTCCTTGAGCCACGCCAGAATGACCGACGTATCAAGCCCGCCGCTGTATGCCAACACTATCTTTTTATATGACTTGCCTGCCATTTAAATCTGCCTTTCTTTTACGTATCAACCCTCTGGAATCCCCCTTGAAAGGGGGAAACAATATCCAACCCCCCTGTTAGTCCCCCATACTTTGGGGGACTTTAGAGATTGGGGGACACCCCCAAACCCCCGCCAGAGGGCGATCCCTCTGGACTTCCCTGTAACGACCCTCCACCACCATTACCCGACCATGTAGAGGCAATCCTTGTAATTGCCCGCTCTATTCTATATCGAACGTCATTCCGGTGAAAACCGGAATCCATTACTTTTTCTTTTCGACTCGCGACAACACGCGCTTCACGATAACCATCGCCTCGTCTACATCCTTCTCCGTGATAATGAGAGGAGGCATGAAGCGCACCGCCGAAGGCGTCACCGCGTTCAGCAGCAGCCCTTCTTTCATACATTCCAGTACGATATCCGCCGCGATCTCGCGCGACAGCTCCATGGCCAGCAGAAGCCCGCGCCCTCTGACGCCGACCACGAGAGGCGACTTCTTCTTCAGCCCATCGATGGATTTATATAGATACCCCCCCACGCGCTTGCAGTTATCCACCACCCCGTTCTTCAGCATATAGTTCAGCGTGGCATAACCCGCGGCGCAGGCCAGCGGATTGCCGCCGAAGGTGGAGCCGTGCTCGCCATGTTCGAAAACCGAGACCTTGTCCTTGGCCATGAAAGCGCCTATGGCCACCCCGCCGCCGAGCCCCTTGGCCAGCGTCATGATATCCGGTTCGACGCCGTACTGCTCGTAAGCGAACATAGTGCCCGTTCTGCCGATGCCGGTCTGTATCTCATCGAGGATTAAGAGTATCCCCTTCTTATCACACCACGAGCGCACTTTCTTAAGATAATCGTCGGAAGGCACGTTAACGCCGCCCTCACCCTGGATGGGCTCCATCATCACCGCGCAGGTCTTGTCGCCGGTAGCAGCTTTCACCGCCGCTATATCATCGTAAGTGACATTCACAAAGCCTTCAGGAAGCGGCTCGTAAGGATCCTGGAACTTCGATTGCCCGGTGGCCGCGGTCATGGCCAGCGTGCGGCCGTGGAACGATTTCGTCGCCGTGATGACCTCCCAGGCCCCCTTGCGATGTATCATACCGTAGCGACGCGCCAGCTTCACCGCCCCCTCGCAGGCCTCGGCGCCGCTGTTGCAGAAGAACACTTTGTCCATGCAGCTGTTCTCTATCATGAGCTTGGCCAGCTTGAGCTGCGGCACGGTGTAAACCAGGTTTGATGTCTGTATCAACGTGCGCGCCTGCTTGGAGACAGCATTGACGACAACCGGATGCGAGTGGCCGAGGACGTTAACCGCCAGCCCCCCGATGAAATCGAGGTATTCGTTGCCCTCCTCGTCCCAGGCACGGGCCCCCTTGCCCTTAACGATCGTCACGGGCAGGCGTTTGAAGGTGTCCATCAAGTATTTTTTTTCGAGTTTCTGCCAGTCAGCCATTCATATTCCTAAACTATTAAAGTTCCTATTTTCTTCCCTTTTACCGCATCGATGACGGAGTGCGACGCGCGCCCGTCTATTATCTGCGCCACCGATGTTCCCTCCAATGCGCGCAGACAAGCCTTAACCTTGGGAATCATGCCACCCGCGATCACGCCCGATGCGATAAGAGCCTGTATTTTATCACGGTCGAGTTTATCTAGCAACTGCCCCTTTTTATCGAGCACTCCGGCCACATCGGTCAGCATGATAAGCTTCTCGGCGCCGAGCGCCGACGCCAGCGCGGCTGCGGCCGTGTCTCCGTTGACGTTCAATATCTTATCGGAGCCGAGACCGTACGATGGAGGAGCCACCACGGGCATATACCCTTTGTCCATTATCGCCTGCAGCAATTCGATATGTACCCAGACCACCTCGCCGATGAGGCCGTGGGTCTTGGTCTGTATCTCGGCTTCGAGCATCTGGCCATCGACGCCGCTCAGGCCCGCGGCGCGCCCGCCCTTGGCCTGTATCTGCGCCACGAGTTCTTTGTTCACCGCTCCGGCCAGCACCGCCAGCACCACGCGCAGGCTCTCCTTATCGGTAACACGCAGGCCGTCGACGATCCTGGTCTCGATGCCCATGCGCTTGAGCCAGGTAGTGATCTCGTTGGCGCCGCCGTGGAAGACGACCAGGCTGTGGCCTTCCTTCTGCAATGCCACCAGGTCCTCTATGACCGTCTCGCCCTTGCCGAAGGTGCTGCCCCCGATTTTGATTACGATTGGTTTTTTCATCTGTTTCATCTATCCATAAGTTATGTACAAGCCATTTTATCACCACGATAGATACAAGGCAATCGAGTCAGCAAATCCGACGAAATCGTAAACCCATGTAGGGGCGCCGCTTGCAGCGCCCTATCTATCGGGCACGGCGCGCCGTGCCCCTACCTTTCAATCACCCTCTAGGATATAATATTACAACCATTTGTTGTTCTCCGATTAAGACGACTGGAGGTTGAGGTGAACAATAAGGAATCCAAAGGCCCCCGAATAAAGACTAACTTAGCCTGCCCTGCATGCGGCAAGTCACTCTGGGTTCACTCCCTCAGATACCGGTGGGTTTTGCCTTTTCACTGCCCCTCATGCAAGGCTGAATTACAACTCAATTATCGGCGTAAAGAGGCATTGATTGTTATAGTCATTTCGATTGTTGTCGTAGTCGTCGTTTTTTACCTTTTTTCAGCTCTAGCCCCATCATTAAAATGGATAGCACCAATAGTCCTTATCCTTCTCGCCATCCCATTAGCACTATATGGGCGAGGTAGATGCATTTACTTTTCCTGCAAAGACTCTAAGAAATCTGAAAACCCTTCTATTTTCAGAAACCAATAAAGAGGTGCAGGAGACTCATCTCCTGCCAGGGGTTTGGGGGTGCCCCCCAATATAAAAGTCCCCCAACGTATGGGGGATTTAGGGGGTTCGGAAAATAGCTCCGAGCCGTGTCGACATCCAAAAGGGCGAGGCAACCTCGCCCCTACATTCAAACGGCATTGATGCGCTATAATATCCCCATCATGCAATCAAGCAAGACATCCGTATTGATAGCCACTACCCTCGGCGCATTCCTGACGCCCTTCATGGGCTCGGCGCTGAACGTGGCCGTCCCCGCCATTAGCCAGGAATTTGGGATGACCGCCACCACCCAGCCCTGGATCAGCAACTCCTACCTCATCGCATCCCTGACCTTCCTGCTCCCCTTCGGCAGGCTGGCCGACATCTACGGCAGGAAAAAGATTTTCACATGGGGCATCGTGGTGTTCACCGTCTTTTCGCTCCTTACCGCTCTGTCCAACTCAACGGAGATGTTCTTCGCCTTCCGCGTGCTGCAGGGGATAAGCGGCGCCATGATTCTGGGCACCAGCGTAGCCTTGCTTACATCAGCCTACCCGCCGCAGGAGCGGGGGCGTGTGCTGGGCATCAACGTGGCTTCGATATATTTCGGCCTCTCCGTAGGACCGGTGCTCGGCGGCGTGCTGGTAGATCACTTCGGCTGGAAGAGCATTTTCTTAGCTATCCTGCCGGTATGCCTCATCGCGCTGGCCCTGATAATCTGGAAGCTCAAAGGCGAATGGGCCACCGCTAAAGGAGAGAAGTTCGATCCGGTCGGAGCCGTCATCTACAGCGTCACCATCATTGCCCTCATGTGCGGCCTCTCCCTTCTACCCGGATTATGGAGTGCGGGACTTATCCCAGCCGGTGTCCTGGCACTGGCCGGATTCGTATGGTATGAGATGAAGTCGCGCAGCCCCCTCCTTGACATCAATCTTTTCCGACGCAACACCACCTTCGCCTTCTCCAGCCTGGCCGCGCTGATTAACTATGCCGCCACCTTTGCCATTTCCTTCCTTCTCAGCATTTACCTGATAAACATTAAGGGATACAGCCCGACAATCGCCGGCTACATACTGGTGACACAGCCGGTGTTCCAGGCCATTTTCGCCCCGATAGCCGGCCGCCTCTCGGACAGGATAGAGCCACGGATAATCGCATCGACAGGTATGGCGATCACCGTCATCGGGCTCGCTCTGCTGGTATTTGTCAGAGAGACGACGTCGCTGGGACTAATCATCGGCGGGCAGGCGCTCCTCGGTCTCGGCTTCGGGCTGTTCACCTCGCCCAACACCAACGCCATCATGAGCTCGGTTGAAAACAGGTTGTACGGGGTAGCCGCGTCCACGGTAGCCACCATGCGCCAGACCGGCATGACCATGAGTATGGGCATCGTCAACGTGCTTTTCGCCGTCTACATCGGGAGCACACAGATGACATCCGAGAACCCGGACGCGTTCATGCAGAGCTTCAAGGTCGCCTTCATCATCTTCGCCTGCCTGTGCTTTGCCGGCATCTTCGCCTCGCTGGCCCGCGGCAAGATGCGCCGGGAGACGTAAGGGCACAGCCCATTATTCAGACAGTCAATACAAAGGTAAAGTTAGAGGTAGAACATGACAGAAGTAAAACCAAGCTACACTGCTCTCTTCGAACCAGCGCAATTGGCCAACTTGCAGGTAAAGAATCGCTTTGTTCGCTCTGCAACATATGAAGGCATGGCTACAGAAGCAGGTCAAGTTACTGATGGCGTCGTAAAGTTGTATCGGAATCTGGCTAGAGGAGATGTAGGTTTGATCATATCAGGATACTTTTACGTTCATCCTCTAGGACGTTCATACAAGCATCAACTTGGCATTCATGACGATGGGATGATTCCCGGTCTGAAGAAAATTGTTGAGTCGGTACATCAAGAAGGCGGCAAGATGGTGTTTCAACTGGCCCACGCGGGAAGGCAAACCACAAAGTCGGTTATTGGACAGACTCCTATCGCTCCTTCAGGTGAAGGCAGAGACCCGGTCAATTTCGTGAAGCCGAAGAAGATGACGGAAGAGCAGATCAGAGAAGTCATCCAGGCTTTTGGGAAAGCCGCCAGGCGCGCGATCGAAGCTGGTGCAGACGGAGTCCAGATACACGCAGCTCACGGCTACCTGATCAATCAGTTCTTGTCGCCCTTCTTCAACAGAAGAGCCGATGATTGGGGTGGTTCGGATGAGAATCGCTTCCGCTTCCTAAGAGAGATCGTTTTGGAGACGAGGAGAGTACTACCAAAAGGAATGCCCATTCTAGTGAAGCTCACCACTAACGACCACACCCCTCAAGAAGGAGTGACTCCTCCTCTTGCCAGAAGGTACGCCAAGTGGCTGGCCGAAATGGGGATCGATGGATTGGAGCTGAGCTGTGGCTCAGCAATATATTCAACATGGAACATGTCTCGGGGCGAAGTACCTATTCGCGAGCTTTTAAGAAGTCTCCCTTGGTGGGAGAAGCCCTTGGGGAAGATCTTTCTGGGCCGCATGGTTGGGAAGTATGATCTGCAAGAGGGATACAACCTTGCTGCAGCACAGATAGTCAAACCTGCTGTTGGGGAAGTGCCTGTGTTCCTGGTGGGCGGACTACGCAGGGTATCCCACATGGAGGAAATACTGGAGAAAGGATATGCAGATTTCATATCCATGAGTCGTCCGTTCATCAGAGAGCCCTCCTTTGTGAAAAAAATCAAGGAAGGGAAAACGAGCGCTGCTTCCTGTATTTCCTGCAACAAGTGTCTCGCTGCTGTTGTAAACGATATGCCTATTCGGTGCTATGCGAAGGGTTCTCTAAACAAGTCAGATTAGTGATAGCAAATCACCACGAAAAAATACGTCTCTGGCATATAGGTTCTTCCATATGCTTGAGGAGAAATAATGGCGAAAGAAGACCAGGTGTCAATGAACAAAGACGGGAGTAAGGAAATTTAAGTCGTATACTCGCTATTGATCGCCACGTACTCCGCAGAAAGGTCGCAGCCCCACGCCGTAGCTGAGTGCTTCCCCCCGTTGAGCGCCACTCGAACCTTGACCTCATCCTTGCCCATGGCCGCGCTCGCAACCTTCTTGTTAAACGGAACGGGTTCGCCGGAAGACATGAGCTGCATGTCAGCCAGATAGAGGTCGACCTTCTTGGGATTGAATTCGGCCCCGCTTCTCCCCAGCGCCGCTATGATGCGCCCCCAGTTCGGGTCGCGCCCGTGCACGGCAGTCTTAACCAGCGGGGAGCCGACGATGGTGCGTGCGGCTATGCGCGCGTCGGCCAGCGTTTTCGCGCCTTCGACTGTGACTTCGATCAATCGAGTCGCGCCCTCGCCGTCGGCGGCGATGCTGCGCGCTAAATAAATACAAACTTTCGACAGAGCCTCTGCGAACGCTTTCTCCGCCTTTGTTCCCGCCTTGACCGCGCCGCCGGCGCCGTTGGCCAGAATCAGCACAGTATCATTGGTGCTGGTATCGCCATCGACGGTAATCATATTAAGCGACGCGTCGACCGCCTCGCCCAGCAAGCGATCGAGCAATCGAGCGTTGATCTTCGCATCGGTCGTCAGGAAGGACAGCATGGTGGCCATGTCCGGGTGTATCATGCCCGCGCCCTTGGCTATCCCCGCGACCGTGAATCCATACTCATCGCAGGAGACCGCGATCTCCTTGGGATGCGTATCCGTGGTCATGATAGCGCGCGCCAGCTCGTGCCCGCCGCTCGCCGACATCTCCATCATCATAGCGCCCGCCTCGATCTTATCGACAGGCAGCTTAACACCGATGACGCCGGTGCTGGCCACCAGCACGGTGTCGTCAGGGATATCGAGCTTCATCGCCGCAGCCTGCGCCATAGCCCTGGCGTCCTTCATCCCCTGCGCTCCGGTGCAGGCGTTGGCGCAGCCGGAGTTGACGATGACCGCCTGCGCCTTGCCCGACGATAAACGATCCTGGCACCACTGCACGGGCGCAGCTTTGATGCGGTTCTTTGTAAATCGGCCGGCGACGGCGCAAGGCTTCTCGGAAAATAAAATGCCGAGGTCCAACCTGCCTTTATACTTTATCTCGGCGGCAGCCGCCCCGGCGAGGAATCCCTTTGGAGAGGTTATTGTTCCGTTACGTAAATTTTTCACAAGCGCAATATATCATAGGAAGGATGGCAACGCAAGAAGAAGGGGCGTATCGCGATACGCCCGCTCTGGATTTCGACCTCTGCCGGAATGACGGGTACGAACTCACCCCAGCCCTCTCTAGTACAAAGAGAGGTTAGCTTAAGAAAGAGGTGCAGGAGACTCATCTCCTGCCAGGGGTTTGGGGGTGTCCCCCAATTTTTATGTCCCCCAACGTATGGGGGACTATCAGGGGGTTCGGTTATTGTTTCCCCCTTTCAAGGGGGACTCCAGGAGATTAAACAACTAATTGATACACCCACCCATCGTGTCAGGGCTTGCATGACGTGGTATAATATCGCAATATCCTTTTGGCAGGGAAACAACCCTGAGAGGGTATATATACTATGGAAGGTGAGTTATGAGGATCGGAAAGTTCATTTTGGTATTATTAATGGCTGTCCTGCTTACCACCGCTGTCGCGTGCGGAGAAGGTGAGGAGGAAGCTACCCCCACACCGGCGCCCACGGCAGTTCCCACCCCTACACCTGTACCAACGCTGCCGGATTTAACAGTCACCAGCATCACCTTTGATCCAGCGATAGGATGCGAAGGCGCGCCGGTCCAGGTGGCGGTCACGATCCAGAACCAGGGCACCCTGCTGTCAAATGCCTGCTACTGGTCATGGCAATTGTTCACAGGAAGCGTAACCCTGGTAAACACCCTGCCCAGTCTGCCGCCGGGCGGCACTATTGTGGTACATACTGAACTGGCCCTGGCCGACGACATCACCGGCACTTTTAACACCACAGCTATAGTAGACTCGATGTCAGGGATCGCCGAGATCAACGAAAGCGACAACGATTTCATACAACCGCTTACGGTGAGCCTGTGCGACTTCGAGGCCAGCTACAACGCGGACAAGAGCAGTATTCAGACTGCCGTAGATGCGTATATGACCAGCCATAACGGTTCCATGCCATTAACCAGCAACTCGGTACAACTCAACTATCCCTCGGGCACATATGCTATCATCGACATTTGCGCTTTGATTGGAGACGGGGAACTGCTGGACGCGGTGCCTGCAAGCTGCATGGACGGCTCCTTCGACAACTGCGCGGCAAGTACCTGCGCCTGTAAGCAGAACGCCCGCTATATCTGGCTAGTGAACGGCGCCGGTAGTGTGCTTTCCACTTGCATAGGCGGCGACTGCGACACCAACTTCGCCGACGGCTATCAGGGCGTCTGGCCATAAACTGAATAATGAAACGGCTTAAAAGCTAGCATTAAGAATGCTGTAACAGAATATCGTGAGGTTAACAACGGCTCCGCTGCCCGCTATGGACAGGGAGCCGTTATCGTTGATAACGAACAGCGATATTTGATAGACACTTGCGCCTGCCGATGGCTATCAGGGCGTCTGGCCGTGATATAATCGATGTGTCAACCGGAGCTTGTGAACGATGCGCTTGATCAAGAGTTGGAAAACCAGGGTTACGACGATTCTCATCATCGCCGTAGTGGTCACCGTGTACTGGTTCACCATGTGGAACACGACTTCCAACAAAGAATATAGCGAAGTCGTCGATATATTAACCACCGAGGTAATGGAATACAAAGCCCACCATGAGGATAACCTGCCGGTCTCCGGCCTGAACACCTCGCTGGAGGACCCCGCCGGAACTTACTTCATAATCGATATCTGCGCGCTGATGAACTATGTGCCGGACGGCTTCGCCGCGGTGGATGGGGATAGCAACGATAACTGCGATGCGGGGGGCTGCCAGTGCGACACCAACGCCAGCTATATCTGGCTGCTCGATTCATATGGTAAAGTATTCTCAAGGTGCGTAGGCGATAAATGCAGTTTCAACGAGTCCGATGGCTACCAGGGCGTCTGGCCATAGGCTCAGGGGAATCGCTATCCAAACCCCCTATATCCCCCATGCGTTGGCCCTTCCATGATAGGTGCTATATGGAAGTATTTTCTTTTTGTCTCCCTCCCTCTGACTCCCTCCCATCAAGGGAGGGAGAACTTACTTCCCCCTCTTTATGAAAGAGGGGGTTAGGGGGAGTTCGCATCCGTCATTATCCGATCATGTAGGGGCAATCCTTGTGATTGCCCACCCTATACAAAATGACTTCTCAATTCCTCGGAGGAATGCGGGCTGTAGAAAGCAGGCGGGATATCAAGCATCGTGAACGCCCCTGCCTGCCCCTGCTTCTTCAGCCTGTAAGCGGCACGCGCACACGCGACCAGTACGCTCCCTGTGAACCCCGGATTCGATTCCAGCTTGCAGCTGTACTCAAGTATCTGCCTGCTGCCCTTGCCGACGAGTCCCGAGGTCAGCACAAAACCGCCGTGCGGATAGGTGGAATGCTCGGCGGCCATCTCCTTTTCGCTGATGAAAACAACATCTGTATCGTAGTCGGCGTAGTAGTTGGGCATGGTAACGATTTCACGCCTGATCTTTTCCTTGTCCGCACCTTTCTTGGCGACCACATACACCAGCCTCTTGTGCATCTGCCGCTTGGTGAAATCCGGCGTCTTGCCGCTCCTCACCTTCTCTATGGCTGACTCGATTGGCAGAGTATACTGGCGTGCATCAGCAACCCCCTCCACCTTCCGCGCTGCGTCGGAATGCCCCTGGCTCACGCCCGGCCCCCAGAAAGTGAACCCCTTGCCTCCTGGCAGGAAGGCATGGCCCATCGCCCTCTCAATGGAGAAAATACCGGGGTCCCACCCCGCGGAGACTATCGATACGCTCCCGTTACTTTTAGCAATAGCGTCGATTTTCTTGAAGTAGCGCGGGATATCGGCATGCGTGTCGAAGCTGTCAACGGTGCTGAACCTCTTTGCGAACATCGGCCCCTGAACAGGCACATCATCCTTTGAGCCGCCGCACAGTATGGCCACATCGACCTTCATTCCCTTTGGCAAAGTGAACTTCTCGGTATTCATCACCTCGACACCCTTCAACTGCTTCGCCACCTGCTCCGGCCGTCTGGAAAACGCCGCCACCAGCTTCATATCAGCGCTATTTCTCAGCGCCGCGATGACCCCGCGCCCCACATTGCCGTATCCAACAATCGCTATGTTTATCACATTCACCCTCCTGACACTCAACAGGTAAAAGGTAACCAATTACAACGATGAGCATTATACCAGAAATCACTCACATCAATAGGTCAACTGCATGTTAGTTAAAATATAAAAAGCCCTAAAACTCATTTCGAGAATCAGGGCTTTTCGGCTTGATTCCTTGGTAGCGGGAGTTGGATTTCGGTACTTACAACACTTCCGCTGCCGTTACTAGTAAAAGTAGCGGGAGTTGGATTCGAACCAACGACCTCCGGGTTATGAGCCCGACGAGCTACCACTGCTCTATCCCGCGGTACTCCCGAATATAATCGCGATGAATCTAAGTATACCCAACTCTTAGTGTAGGTCAAGCCCTCGGCCGTTAGTGCCGCTAAGCTCAAACGTTCACACGTCTTACACACGCGGTCTATCAAACAGCTAGTCTTGCTGCGGCCTTACCCGGTTACCCGGTGGCAGATCTAATCTTGGGGCATGCTTCGCACTTAGATGCTTTCAGCGCTTATCACCACCAGACATGGCTACCCAGCAATGCCATTGGCACAACAGCTGGCACACCAGAGGTCTGTCCCTCCAGGTCCTCTCGTACTATGGAGAGCCCCCCTCAAATCTGCTACGCCCACGACGGATAGAGACCGAACTGTCTCACGACGTTCTGAACCCAGCTCGCGTGCCTCTTTAATGGGCGAACAGCCCAACCCTTGGGGCCTGCTCCAGCCCCAGGATGAGACGAGCCGACATCGAGGTGCCAAACGTTGCCGTCGATGTGAACTCTTGGGCAACATAAGCCTGTTATCCCCGGGGTAGCTTTTGTCCGATAAGCCACGGCCCTTCCACACGGAACCGTGGGATCACTTTGCCCGACTTTCGTCCCTGCTCGACTTGTTGGTCTCACAGTCAAGCCCCCTTATACCAATGTGCTCTACGAGTGGTTTCCATCCACCCTGAGGGGACCTTTGGACGCCTCCGTTATTCTTTAGGAGGCGACCGCCCCAGTCAAACTACCCGCCAGGCACTTTCCCCCTGCTTGCTCAGGGGTTAGAACCAAAACCACAGAAGGGTGGTATTTCACCGTTGGCTCCACCGAAGCTGACGCCCCGGCTTCAAAGCCTCCCACCTATCCTACACATCCGAAATCTCGACCCAATGCCAAGTTGTAGTAAAGCTCCACGGGGTCTTTTTGTCCAGTCGCGGGTAACCCGCATCTTCACGGGTATTGCAATTTCGCCGAGTCCCTCGTTGAGACAGCGCCCAAGTCGTTACACCATTCGTGCGGGTCAGAACTTACCTGACAAGGGATTTCGCTACCTTAGGACCGTTATAGTTACGGCCGCCGTTCACTGGGGCTTCAGTTCAAAGCTTCGCAATAGTAAACTATCGCTAACCTCTCCCATTAACCTTCCAGCACTGGGCAGGTATCAGCCCCTATACTTCCTCTTACGAGTTAGCAGAGACCTGTGTTTTTGCTAAACAGTCGCTTGGGCCCATTCACTGCGCCCCGGACGAACCGGGGACCCCTTCTCCCAAAGTTACGGGGTTATTTTGCCTAGTTCCTTAACGAAGGTTCTCTCGTTCACCTTAGGATTCTCACCCCACCTACCAGTGTCGGATTGCGGTACGGATACTCATTACAAGCATGCGGCTTTTCTTGACAGTATAGGGTCAACGGAATCGCCTTGGGTTGCCCCGCAACTTCCCCCTCTCTTCACTCCGATAAATCGGAGCTAAAATCGGGGACGCACCATGTCCAATAGGCACGCTCCATTTACCTTTCTGTGTCCCCATCATGCCATAAGCAATGAGCAGTGCTGGAATAATAACCAGCTGTCCATCGCCTACGCCTCTCGGCCTCGGCTTAGGCCCGACTAACCCTACGCGGATTGACCTTGCGTAGGAAACCTTAGGTTTTCGGTGGGCGTGGTTTTCACACGCCTCGCGCTACTCATTCCGACATTCTCTCTTCCGTATGCTCCAGCAAGCCTCACGGCTTACCTTCGCTGCTAAACGGAATGCTCCCCTACCACCCCTCCCTTGCGGGAAGGATCCATAGCTTCGGTGACAGGCTTTAGCCCCGTTGGATTGTCGGCGCGACACCACTCGACCAGTGAGCTATTACGCACTCTTTAAATGATGGCTGCTTCTGAGCCAACATCCTGGCTGTCTGTGCGACGCCACCTCCTTGCCCACTTAGCCTGTACTTAGGGACCTTAGCTGATGGTCTGGGCTGTTTCCCTTTCGACCACGGAGCTTAGCCCCCGTAGTCTCACTCCCAGAGTTTGCAGCAATGGCATTCGAAGTTTGGTTGAGTTCGGTAAGCTTTTCGCCCCCTAGCACATCCAGAGCCCTACCTCCACTGCTTATCTCTGAGGCTGTACCTGAATACATTTCGGGGAGAACCAGCTATCTCCAGGTTCGTTTGGCATTTCACCTCTATCCACAGTTCATCCCCCAATTTTGCAACATTGGTGAGTTCGAGCCTCCCCTCAAGATTTACCTGAGATTCACTCTGACCATGGATAGCTCACCTGGTTTCGGGTCTAATCAATGCAACTAAATCGCCCTATTAAGACTCGCTTTCGCTGCGGCTCCATCGCTCAAACGACTTAACCTTGCTACATCAATTAACTCGCCGGATCATTCTTCAATAGGCACGCCATCAGCCCGACAAGCGGGCCTTTGACGGTTTGTAGGCACACGGTTTCAGGTTCTATTTCACTCCCCTCTCGGGGTTCTTTTCACCTTTCCCTCGCGGTACTAGTACACTATCGGTCGTCAAGGGTATTTAGCCTTAGGATGTGGTCACCCCAGATTCCCACAGGGTACCTCGTGCCCCGTGGTACTCAAGAACATGGAAGAAGCCTCCCCCTTTCGCTTACGGGATTATCACCCTCTATGATGGGACTTTCCAGACACCTTCAGCTAGAGTTCGGTTTGTAACTTCTTGCCCCTACTCGGTCAGGGCATCCATGTCTTACAACACCGCAACTGCATAGGCTCCGAGGCCGTTAAGCAGTTATGGTTTAGGCTTTTCCCCTTTCGTTCGCCACTACTAAGGGAATAATGTTCTTTCCTCAGGGTACTTAGATGTTTCAGTTCCCCTGGTTCCCTCTTCCCAGCCTATGTGTTGAGCTGGGAGTACCCAAGTTTCACCTGGGTGGTTTGCCCCATTCGGGAATCCCCGGCTAAGCTCGATAGACAGCCAACCGAGGCTTATCGCAGTCATTCCGCGCCCTTCATCGGCCCTTGACGCCAAGGCATTCACCATGCGCCCTTAATAACTTGACCTACACTAACAGGTGGGTATACCTCAATATTCATTCGCAGACTATATTCAGTTTTTAAGGTACCTTTCACAAAAAGAGACGGCTTGATGTGAGCCGTCTCAAAAAAGACTACATCAGGCCTAACCTAGCTCACGTATTCAATTGGCCCCCATTAGATGTATCACTGAACAGGTATAATAGCACACAAATTTTTGCCTGTCAACACCTGATATGACAAGCTAATCAGAGTATGGGCAGGTACCGTTTAATTTCGTAATCGGTCACTTGGGTTCGATAAAGATCCCACTCGATCTTCTTGTTCGTTATAAACGTATGGAAAACGTGCTCTCCGAGCGCTTCCCGCAACAGCTTGCTTCCCTCGGCATAACTAATCGCTTCTGATAAGCTGCCGGGCAGGGTTCCGATGCCCCTCTTTTTTCGCGCTTCTTCACCCATCGCAAAGACATTCTCCTCTATCGGTTCGGGCAACTTATACTTCTTCTCTATGCCGTCGAGGCCTGCCGCCAGCATCACGCTGAACGTCAGATACGGGTTACACGCCGGATCGGGAGAGCGATATTCCAGCCTGGTCGCGTATTCCTTTCCGGGTTTGTACTCCGGTATGCGGATCAGGTCGGAACGATTGCGTCGAGCCCACGATAAATACACGGGCGCCTCATAGCCAGGCACAAGCCGTTTGTACGAGTTGACCCACTGGCTGGTAACGGCTGTGATTTCCACAGCATGTTTCAATAACCCTGCAATGAAATACTTCGCAGTTGCAGACAGGTGGTCCTCATCTTTCGGATCAAAGAATGCATTTCGTTTCCCTTTAAACAACGATTGGTGCACATGCATGCCGCTGCCATTGATACCAGCTATAGGTTTAGGCATAAAGCTGGCGTAATATCCGAACTGCTGAGCTATCTGCTTAACTATAAGCCGGTAGGTCATGACGTTGTCCGCCATCTTAAGGGCCTCATCATATCTTAAGTCGATCTCATACTGGGACGGGGATACTTCATGATGCACATACTCCACCTTCACTCCCATCGCCTCAAGGGCCAGCACCGTCCCGCGGCGCATATTCGATGCAACATCCGAGGGATTTGTATCAAAATAGCCTTCCTTATCGATAAGGTCGGCGTTCTCGGAGTTCTTAAAATAGAAGAACTCCAGCTCCGGGCCAACGTAATATGTATAGCCGAGGTCCGTAGCTTTTTTAAGGTTCCTTTTGAGCACAAATCTGGGATCACCCTCAAACGCTTCGCCCCCAGGCTTCTGGATATCGCAAAACATCCTGGCCACGGCGAATTCCTTGGGCCGCCAAGGTATCATGCAGAACGTCGAAGGGTCCGGCATGGCTACCATATCGCTCTCGTCGATACGGGCAAAACCTTCAATAGAGGAGCCGTCGAAGCCCATGCCGTCCTCAAGCGCCCGCTCCAGCTCTTCGACCGTGATAGCTACACTCTTCAAAAATCCGAGGATGTCAGTGAACCAGAGCCGTATGAACTTTACCTGGTTCTCCTTAGCCTTGCGAAGAACTTGTTCTTTTGCCGCATCCAATTTTTTCGTCATATCGCACTTCCTGATCAAAAAATGATAGCTCAGCTTATACTTATGATTAACGCTTTGTCAATACTAATTTTAGAATACGGCCTACACCGCCACAGTCCCTGACCAGATCGACACTGCCCCATGAACCAAGCCCCGCAGCCCAAGATGCCAGGCCCGCAGCTTGAGATGGCGCGATCTCAAGGAGCACCGCTCCGCCACTACAAAGCTTATCCGGCGCATCGACGATCAATCTGCGTATAACATTCAGCCCATCATCCCCACCAGCCAGCGCGACATGAGGCTCATAATCCTTTATCTCCGCGCTCAGGCCAGCTAACTCATCGTCCCTCACATACGGCAAGTTGGCCACGATAATATCGACGGGCTGCGGCAGAGGCGCGAGAAGATCACCATACAATAGCTCGACCCGGACGCCATGCCTGATGCAATTGAGCGCCGCGATGTCCAGCGCCTGCGCTGATATATCCGTAGCGTATACCTTTGCTTTTGGGAATAAGCGCGACAGCGATACTGCGATAGCCCCGCTGCCGGTGCCGATATCGGCGATAACGGGATTGCCGGACGGGAAGTTGCGACGGGTAAATGCGATGGCTTCCTCGACCAGTGTTTCCGTCTCCGGCCTGGGTATAAGCACACCGGGCCCGACGCAGAAATCCAACCCGTAGAACTCGCGATTCTTTAATATATAGGCCACCGGTTCCCGCCTGAGACGGCGGCTCATCAGCCCGGACAACGCATTGCTATATTCCGACGACAGAGCATCTTCAAGCCTGAGATAGAGACCGGTACGATTCAGCTCCATGGCATGCATCAACAACAGCTCTGCCTCAAGAGGAGCCTCTTCGACCAAATTAGCCGCAAGCGTTTTAGCAGTATTGTGCAGGGCTTCCTTTACCTTCATTACGTCTCCAGAACGCGCGCATTCTCATGTGCTGCGAGCGCATCAATGACCGGATCCAGGTTCCCATCAAGTACGGCCTCAAGATTATGCAATGTCAGCCCGATACGATGATCGGATACCCTCCCCTGCGGGAAATTATAAGTCCGTATCTTCTCCGACCTCTCCCCCGTCCCTACCTGCGAGCGGCGGTCAGCGGATATCTCCTCCTCCTGTTTCCTTACCTCCTGATCCAGAATACGGGCGCGCAGCACCGCCATGGCCTTGTTCTTATTCTTCAGCTGGGAGCGCTCATCCTGGCAAACGGTGACTATGCCCGTAGGCAGATGGGTTATCCTGATCGCAGTTGCGACTTTATTCACATTTTGCCCGCCATGGCCGCCGGCGCAGAAAATATCGATCCTGAGGTCATCGGGGTTGATATGAACTTCTACCTCTTCCGCCTCCGGCAGCACGATGACAGTCACCGTAGATGTGTGTATACGTCCGCTGGATTCGGTTACAGGTACACGCTGCACCCTGTGCACCCCCCGCTCCCACTTGAGGCGGCTGTAGGCCCCTTTGCCTTTTACCTCGAAGATGATTTCCTTAAAGCCGCCGATGCCGCTCTGATTGCTGTCGATGACCTCAATCCCCCAGCGCTTTGTTTCTGCATATCTGGTATACATGCGGAACATGTCCGCCGCGAACAGCCCGGCCTCGTCCCCGCCAGCGCCGGCGCGTATCTCAACAATGACATCCTTTTCATCATTCTTATCTTTGGGAACAAGCGATGTACGAAGCTCCTGCTCCAGAACCTGCACCCGGTTGCTCAGCCTTTCCATTTCCTCCTCAACCAGGCCGGCCATCTCCTTATCCATCCCCTTGGCCTTCATGGCACGTGTATCTTCAAGCTCTTTCAGCACCTTCTTATACTCGCGAAATTTGGATACAGTGCCGCTGATCCCGGACTGCTCCTTAGCCAGCGCCTGCAGCTTCACCATATCGGAGATGACCTCATGCTGGGACATGAGTTGATTTAACTCCTCGTAGCGCTTTTCAATTGATTCCAGTTTATCCAGCATTCCACTCTCTTCTTGATATATCGGCCGATGATATTCTATTCGATCCCTCTGCTGTCCCCCAGACCCCTGGCAGGAGAAAAAATCTCCTGCACCTCTTTCTTTAGCTACCTCTCTTTTTACAGGAGAGGGCTGGGAAGGGAATCCCATCGGTTACCCCCTCTTTGATAAAGAGGGGGATAGGGGGAGTTCGTTACCATCCATCGACTAACATAAAATATCCACTATCCATTATAAAACAAAAAAAGAACCCTCAGAGAGAGCTCTTTTTTTCTCAATGCCAGCTAGCCCTGTGTAAGCAGGCTTATGACTTCGCCGATCTCCACCTCCCATTGCTCCCCCCCGACCATATCCTTGTATATCACCTTCCCCTTTTCAACTTCATCCTCCCCGAAGATGAAGGCAAACGACACTCCCATGTTGTTCGCCTGGCGCATCTGCGCTTTCAGGCTCTTGCTGCCGTAGCCGATAAAAACCGGTATCCCGGCGGTACGCATCTCCGCCGTCAGCCTGACGGCCTCAGCCTTGGCCTTGTCCCCCATATAAGCGACATATATCCCCTGGTCCTCGCTCGGCGGCGGCTCTACGCCCTGCTCTTTCAGGCTCATAACGATGCGGTCGATGCCGGCGGCGAACCCGATGGCGGGCGTGGGCTTGCCCCCCAGCTCTTCGATGAGGTTATCGTAGCGGCCCCCGCCCCCCAGCGCGCTCTGCGCGCCCCCGCCGGCTATGGGCTGTATCTCAAAAACGGTGCGGGTGTAATAGTCCAGCCCCCGCACCAGGCGATGGTTCTTTTTGCACGGCACCTTCACAACTTTGAGGTTATCCAGGACCTCCTTGAAATGCTGCTTGCACTCCGGGCAGAGGGCGGCCTCGCTCTTGGGCGCCGCGTCCGCCAGCCCCTGGCAGGAAGGCTCCTTGCAGTCCAGCAGGCGCAGCGGATTGCGCTCGTACCTTATCTTGCACTGCGGACAGAGCTCCTCGATATGGGAAGAATAATACTTCTTAAGCTTCTTGATATAACCCGGGCGGCACTCCTTGCAGCCGATGCTGTTGATATAGAGAGCGATATCGTTTAAACCGAGCATGGCATAGAAATTCCACGCCATCTCGATAACCTCTGAATCCAGAGCGGAATCGCTCTCGCCGATGGCCTCCACGCCGAACTGGTGATGCTGTCGGTAGCGTCCCTTCTGCGGCCTCTCGTAGCGGAATATCGACGCGAAGTAGTAAAGCTTGACCGGCTGTGGCAGGGCCTGCATGCCGTGCTCGATATAGGCGCGGCAGACAGGAGCGGTGCCCTCGGGCCGAAGCGTCATATCCTGCTCGCTGCGATCCTTAAATGTATAGGTTTCCTTCTCAACGATATCGGTTCCCTGCCCGATGGTGCGCACAAAGAGCCCGGCCTCCTCGAAGACAGGCGTCTCGATGCGCCCGTAGCCGTAGCGCCGGCAGATCTCGGCGGCCTGAGATTCAACATATTTATAGTACAATTGATCGGCAGGTAATATATCGACTGTTCCACGCGGTGCCTTATACATTATTTAACCTTTCGCATCACCGAATTAACGTAGGATACAATAAGACAGCGTTATTGTAAAGGTGTCAGCCGCCGACGATATGATAGATGTAGGGGCGAATGGCCATTCTCCCTCCCTGGATTCCGGCCGGAGTTTACCCCGCACGGCGATACGGGGACGGAATGACGGGTGCGCCCTCACCCCGACCCTCTCCCCTGCGGAGGGAGAGGGAAGTTATTTTTTAAAGCTATCTCACCCTTACCCCCTCTTCTAAAAAAAGGGGGAATTTAACGGGCACGTCGTGCCGTGCCCCTACACGATGTCCGTCATGATCGGGGAATATAACGATTCTGATGCAGCACTCGGAGAGGTTAGCTGTAGTAAGTCCTCCCTTCCTTGAGGGAAGGGAATTTAAGAGAGGGTGATAAAGAGGTGCAGGAGACTCATCTCCTGCCGAGGGTTTGGGGGTGTCCCCCAAAAACTAAAGTCCCCCAACGTATGGGGGATTTAGGGGGTTCGGTTATTGTTTCCCCCTTTTAAGGGGAACTACAGGGGTAATCCTCTAAATTAAACCTGCCTGATGCGTATATCCACGGACGATATATCCGCCAAACGAAATCTTTGAGGAAATGGCAACGTGACAGGGACAGCAGCCCCCGCATTTATCACCATGTCATGCGACGCTATCTGGTCGGACTGCTTATTTAATCTAACCTCTATCTTGATTCGATGAGGCTGAGCATCTTTGTTAAGCGGCTCCACCGCGATCCCGTTGACGTAGTCGGTGGATTTTACCGAGGCCATGCCCCTGTTTGCCTTGGAAGTAGCCATAATGAAATGGTAGTTGTTCACTTTAACGTTCTGAGTATCCTGTATGTTGCATGGAATTTCCTGCTCGCCATGCCTATGCTTCATTGAGAAAAATACAACCCCCAACCCTACAACCACGGCCGCCACAATCGCACATGCTATATCTGTTGAGTCCAATGGGTGGCCTCTGATAAGCTGAGTGATGAAATAACCGAGCCAGAAAGCGCCCGCCATGCACAGCACAAGTATTAAATAATAGCCGGTCTTACCCTTGAACATCCTATGCCCCGGTCACTCCTCTATTTGGAAACGCCAATCCGATTCAATCCTCCTGCCTATTGTGTCTGAGTGACAATCACACGCAGTGTGTGAAGATCGGCCTCTCCACTAGGTATCGGCCCCAGGTCGACAGTTATCTGCCTAGTAGCGCCGGCAGCTAAGTTAGATACAGATCCATTCCCCGTTATCGTAACGTCATCCTGGTCAACAGCTACATTAACGATACCGCTATGAAGAACAGTATCCTTATTATGCACTGAAACTATTACACCGATAAGCTGTGTGTTCGCCAAGTTAAAAACTTCATCGTAGAAGGTTATTGTCAGCGAACCCCCACCAACGGGCGTCGCGCTGGGCCCGGGTGTCGGATTAGGACCGGCAGCGCCAGGATCTACCGCAAATGCCGTACCGACCCCGGCGAGCAGCATCACCACCAGGATCTGGACAACTATAAATGGTTTGAGAACCCCTGAAGCGCCTCTCAACTATCTTGCCTCGCTCTTTGTGATACCTTAAACACATTAAGGTATTTTGTCAAGGCACTTTTATATTATTGATATTAACTGAAGCGTTTACGATGTATCATCACAGCTAACTGTTATATTATATTATCATAATTTCTTGACATTTCTGTCATTTTATGCTATGTTAGAATATACGTTTACAAAAGAATAAATCTGTGCTAGACTGACTAACTTTTATGTATAAATTGCGTCTGGCAAAGGGAGTTAGAGCTAGAAGAACACTTCATAGTTCTGTTTAGTGTTGTTGCACCCGATAAAGGCAAACCGCGAGCGATCGCGGGACGCAAAGCCGCAGGTCTCTGATAAATGGAGACGGCTGGGCTGCCGAAGGTTGAATATCAGGGCAGTCCATTTTGTGTTGATAGCGATAAGGCAGTTATTAGAAGTAATTAAGATGAATACAGACAGATTCATCAGAAACCCGACAAAAAATGCGTCCGCAGTAGCCGGTGTGATACTGCTTTTATTTGCTTTGATTGCAAACGCCATACTTATCCCTGCCGCACCGGCCTACGCAGCAATAAACAACTCACAGGCATGGACTAACGTATATCACGCCGCAGCTTATCCATCAGCAGCCATATCATATACGGTTAACACGGGATCGAATCGCCTGCTGGTCGTGGCGATTTCATCTA
The DNA here is from genome assembly GCA_041653935.1 of Dehalococcoidia bacterium. Taxonomy (GTDB): domain Bacteria; phylum Chloroflexota; class Dehalococcoidia; order E44-bin15; family E44-bin15; genus JAYEHL01. The sequence continues at coordinate 1,063,493 of JBAZEO010000001.1, forward strand.
CACGAAATACCCAAGGCTCACAGACTGCTTCTGTTACCTATGGAGGACAAACTCTTACAAAACAGATAACTGACGAGACAGGGTCTTACCGACAGCATACCTGGCTCTTTTATCTGAACGAGTCAGGCATTCAGGCTGCTACAAATTCAAATCTCGTTGTAACAATAACCGGCGGCACAGGTGTAATGAATGATGTCTTTGCGGCCGTCTTCACAGGTGTTAATCAAGCAACGCCTATTACAGACTCCAAAAACTATACCGGCGGCACAGGAATTGGAAGTACCGCTGCTTTTGCAACTGCATTAACAGTGAACGCAAACGATCAGGCCGTAGAAATCATCAACAGTACTAGGACAGGTAATCAGAACCCCCGCACCATTACTTATGCCACATACTGGACCATGTCTGCTCAGCAGACATGGGGAGGAAGCTCTGGCGGGTCCAATTATGGCATTAGAAATGTAGTAGCAATGCGCAGCATTCCTAGTTCTGATACTACTGATACCTCTTCAACGACTTTCAGTGGCAACTGTCTTAGATCCATGTCCGCAATGAGCATCAAGCCTGCCGTCACCACCGTTGGTGATGGGACTTCTCCCTCAAGTAAAACCGTAGGCCCCTCCTACAACAACCAGGCAGTCTCATCCTTTACTCTGGTTACCTCAAGCGCGGGAACAACCGATACGGTCACAGGTATGGTGGTAACAATCACTGGGACAGGACCAGCCAACGTTGCCGGGGTCAAAATCTATCAGGATAACGGTACTACTCCAAATGAATATGATGCAGGCGATACGCTTAATGGAACAGCCTCATATTCTAGCCCCACTGCGACCTTCACCGGACTGAGCATAGCGGTCAATTCTACATCAACTCAGTACATTATTACATTAGACACCATCGCCTCACCTACCAACGGCGAGACCATGTTAGCCGCGGTAACAGGCGTCACGGCATCCAATATCATCGTTAACAATGATGACGTGGATGCAACACTGACGATTGATTCCGTAGGTCCGACGGTAACTATCGATCAGGCGGTCGGTCAATCTGACCCGACTGCTTCTTCACCAATCAACTTCACGGTCGTCTTCAATGAAGTGGTAACTGACTTCGTCACAGGCGACGTAACATTGTCCGGCACAGCCGGAGCCACCACCGCAACAGTATCAGGCAGCGGCACGAATTACGAAGTGGCTGTCAGCGGTATGACTGGTGATGGCACCGTCATTGCCACGATCGAAGCGGGTAAAGCTCGCGATGCGTATAACAACCCCAACGCCCCGTCAAGCAGCACGGACAATACCGTCACATATGACACCACAGGTCCAACAGTAACAATCGATCAGGCGGCTGGGCAATCCGACCCAACTTCTGATTCCCCAATCAATTTCACGGTCGTCTTCAATGAAGTGGTAACTGACTTCGCCACAGGCGACGTCACATTGTCCGGCACTGCCGGAGCTACCACTGCAGACGTCACCGGCAGCGGAACTACTTACGAAGTGGCAGTCAGCGGCATGACTGTCGATGGCACCGTCATTGCCACGATCGAAGCGGGTAAAGCTCATGATGCGGTCGGCAATCCTAACGACGCCTCAACCAGCACGGACAATACCGTCACTTACATCGCACAATCAATAGAAATCACAGCACCAGCCAACATCTCATCCTGGAATCTGGACCCAGGTATCGGTGAAAACACCAACGGCGGAACCCTGACGGTGGATGTCACACCGGCCGATGCGAGCTGGTCGGTGACAGCCCAGGACCTTGATACAGCGAACACCAATGGATTCATGACCCTGTGGGAAGGCTCATCCTATAACACATCGGTCAAACTGGCCAACGCGATGAAAGTCGCCGGGCCAGCCGGGGAGGTCACCCTGCCAGGCGGCGGCGACGTGGCCACAGGAACTGGAGATAATGCCTCTATAAGTATCACCTTTAAACAGAATGTGACCTGGGATGACGAACCCGGTACGTATCAGATAGTAGTTACGTTCACCGCGACCATTAACCCGTAACCAATTTAACAATGAAATTATATAAAATTATATAAAAGGGCTTGACAATAATTAAATTTTATGATAAATTAACCCTGTTTATAGGAGGTGGCGAGTCCAATAGATAAGCCATATAGCTGCTCCCGATAAAGGTAAACCACAGGTGACTGTGGGACGCAAAGCCGCAGGTCTCCGGAAAAGGAGACAGCTGAGCTGCCGAAGGATCAGATAGCTGATTCGGTAGCTCAATTTTGTTATAGAGATGAAAAAAAGGAACCAAGGTCACATACATCATCACCAGAAGTGACTAGAATTTAGAGGACTTCTCAATAATAAGGAGGAAAATAAAATGAAGAGGACAGTAATCATACTAAGTCTAATCTTCGCGCTGGCAATAGCGTTGTCAGTGAGCATCCCGACGCTGGCCCTCGATGGTACGGATACAACCACAGTAACCGGCTCTGTTCCTTTGACCATAACTGTGACTGCGCCAGCGACCGTTGCTCTAGAAACACTGACGATTGATACACCGAAAGAAAGCGCAGCCCAGACTGTCACCGTAGCCTGCAACAAGGCGGGTTGGACACTAACTGCGATAGAGGACGGTGTGACCCCTGACGGCAAGATGAACGCTGGATCCGACATCTTAACGAACGTATGCCAGATCAAGGGCGGCGACCAGGCAACATATGTGGGACTTGATGCCGCACGAACTCTAGAAACCAGCGGTAGCAAGGGTACGACACCTATTAGCACCATATATTTCGCACAAACCGCAACGGCTGCTGATACGGCAGGAGATTACAGCATCACGGTGCTCTTCACCGGAACGATTAACTAACGATCAGGAACCAAACGCGGGAGGTTGGGCAAGCCCAACCTCCCGTTGAAGTGTTGTAAAACAGTTAACTTCAGGCTCCACACCAAAGCGAGATGCCATCGCATTTGGTAAAGTGATATAATGTTCCCAGTTTTTTGAAGCGGGAAGCGTGAGATGTCAAATATCAAGAAAGCAACTATCCCCTTTTTAATAGCATTAGTACTTGTATTGATTCTCGCTTCGCCAGTCTTCGCGGGACTAAGAGTAACAAACCCCAGGATAGAAGAATCCGTATCCCCAGGCCAGATTAAAACCTACACTATGAACGTGGGTAACACAGCCAGTGCACCCGCGGATATAGCCGTTGAGGTCAGGGGGCTGGGCAACTACATAACAGGGCCCATCCAGGCTATACCGGCAGAAAATGACTCTAGCCCCTACTCAGCGCGGCAGTTCGTAACTGCTACCCCTGCCAGCTTTCACCTGGAATCCGGCCAATCCCAGGACGTTACTATAACTGTAAGTGTTCCTAACGATGTCGGTGATGGTGGCCGTTATGCTGATATATTTATTTATACCGCACCCAGCGGGGGGGGCAGCATAGGCGTATCGACAGCGGTAGCAGCCCAGGTGCTGCTTACCATCACAGGCTCAAACCTGATAATAAGCGGCGACTTAACTTCAATAGATATACCGCAAGCGGTGTCCGAGCAGCTCTTCTCGGCAATAGCCACCATACAGAACACGGGCAACTATCACTACAAGCTCGCGTGCAACGGGACCGTCTGGAACAGCGACCGGAGCCAGATAGTAGGAACATCCTGGCCCACGGACAGCATCTATAACCTCATACCCACGTTCTCCCGGCAGATCGCCGTACCGTTGAACATCTCTCAGGAACTGACGCCGGGTACATACTTTCTGGACATAGAGGCCTACACGCAGGACGGCATCCTGCTGGATACAGGCACTAAAGCATTCGTCCTCACAGATACATACACGCCCATGAAATTAAATCCTCTCACCATAGAGTTCTTTGATGAAGGCCAGCTCTCCATGGGTCAATGGTCAATGGCAGAGGACGGCACACTCATGGAAAAGGTTGAGGCCTCATCGCTGACATCAGCCGTCACAATCGACATACTTCAGGAAACGATTGTGCAAGGAGCGGGCGGAGAGCCTCCCGATCCGATCGCGGTAACATCCCTCGATCCGCTTCCGCCACCCCCAACCGGGAATACCACGGTCATGGCATTCGAGTTCTCATCGGAGGGCATCACCTTCGAGCCTAAAGCGGACATAACCTTGCAATACTCATCTGCCGATATCCCGGAAGGAGTAAGCGAAACGCAACTGAGGGTAGCCACCGTCAATGAAAACCTGCAGTGGATTTTTATAGACGACGCGGTTGTTGATACTGACGCCAATACGATCACTTTCTCCACCACACACTTCTCGGTTTATGCTATCCTCGCGCCGTCATCCGCAAACGCAGTCACAACGGGCCCAGAGAAACAAATCTGGATATGGATGGTTATAGGCGCCATTGCGGTTGTTTTGATAGCATTTTCCATAAACACCCTCCAGCATCGCCGCGCTGTGGCCGTACGCAGGGAGCAGAGCAGGCGCCGCCGCAGGCCGCAAGGTCCAAAAAATGACGAGTGGTAAACCGCCCGTAAGAATATTCCATTCACGCCGGGCTCATATCACACAGCCGCCGGTGTAGTGCACCCCTGGCTGGAACACTAGAACTGCCCTTGACCGACCCTTGTTTGCACAACATTTGCCCATAAAGTATAATCCTCTGGCGCAAAGTTATAGATAGCTTGATATGCAGAATAAGTACGAACTGAAGAACTTAATAGATAAGGCCGGCAAATATCTGCCTCCCAGCGCTCTGGACCTGATAAGCCAGGCGCACGCAATAGTCTCCAAAAGCTATCCGCAAGACCTGGAACATGTCACGTTCACCGCCTACACGGTGGCTGATCTTCAGCTTGACGAGCGCTGCATCACGGCGGCGTTGCTCCATAAGCTCCCCCAACATGAAAACGCCAACATTGCCGAGATAGAAGCAAAGTTCGGACCCGATGTCTTTAAGCTTGTAGAGAGGCTGTCCAAGATGGAGAAGGTCTCCTGGATCACGGAGTATTCAGAAAAGAAGAGTGAAACCGCCAAGGTCGCATACGCCGAAAGCCTGCGTAAAATGCTCATGGCCATGACCGATGATCTCCGGGTGGTATTCATAAAGCTGGCATGCCGGTTGCATGAGATAACCTGGGTGCACAACGTAAGCAGGCTCGACGACAAAAAGAGAGCTGAGAAAGATGGGATGCAAGAGGCCAAACCCCTGGCGCAGGAGACCCTTCACGTCTATGCGCCGATAGCCCACCGCCTGGGCATGTGGGAGCTTAAGACACAATTAGAGGATATGGCTTTCTCCTGCGATAGCCCCATAGACTACGACAGGATCGATAGGGAAATCCACTCCAATAAGGAAGAGAAGAAGCTCTGGATAGGCCTCGCCATGAAAATGCTGGAGGAGGAACTGAACAAGGCCGGGATCAAGGCTGAAATAAAGGGCAGGATAAAGCCCGTATACAGTTATAAGAGAAAAGAAGATAAGTACAAGAAACTTGAAAAGAGCCCCAGCCAGATATTCGACCTGCTGGGCATCCGCATAATTGTTAACGATGTCAAAGATTGTTATAACGTTTTAGGAATTATACATAAGAATACCGAGCATCCCGAGTGGCATCCGATCCCAAGTGAATTCGACGATTACATCGCCAACCCCCGCGGCGGCACTTATCAGTCAATTCACACAACCGTCACGCTCTCTCCGGACATCCCGCCCTTCGAGATACAGATCAGAACCCGCGACATGCACAAGGTTGCCGAATACGGCGTGGCCGCACACTGGCGTTACAAATCGGACAGCAAGGTTGATGACAAATTCGATAAGCGCATCGCAGGGCTGCGCGCCATGCTCGAGCAGTTCAAGGACATAACCGGAAGCGATTTCGTCGAATCAATGGAGATCGACCTCTTCGGCGATACGGTGATGGTTTACACGCCCAAAGGCCAGGTAAAGGATATGCCCGCGGGCTCAACTCCTCTGGACTTCGCGTACAGGGTGCACACGGATCTGGGACACCGCTGCACCGGCGCCAAGGTAAACGGGCGCATGGTCCCCCTGACCCACCAGCTGAAATCGGGAGATACCGTTGAGATAATAGCGCCAAAAAGCGACAAAGGCCCCAGCCGCGACTGGCTCAACCCGGACCTGGGCTACCTGCACACACCACACGCCAAAGAGAAGGTCAGACAATGGTTCCGCAAGCAGGAACGCGGCGAGAACATAATCCGGGGCAAGGAAATCCTTGACAAGGAACTGCGGCGGCTTGGCATATCGATAACTGAAGACGAGCTCGCCATGCTTTTTAAAAAGGAAAGCAAGGAGGAGTTCCTGGCCGCCATCGGCTATGGTGACATCAGCATTCATCAGATCGCAAATAGATTGGCTGTTTCGGAAGAGAAGCCCATCCCTCAGGTAGCCCCTAAAAAACAGGGGGCCGCCTCCGGAATCCAGGTGATGGGCGTCGACAATTTACTCACCCAGCTTGCTACCTGCTGTAATCCCATGCCCGGAGATGATATAATCGGTTACGTCACCCGCAGCAGGGGCATCAGCGTCCATAGGAAAGACTGCTCCAATATCGTCAACACCTCTGAGAAAGAGCGGCTGATCAATGTGGGCTGGGGCACTGGCGAGCAGTTTTACTCTGTTCCGGTTCGCGTTGAGGGGTTCAACCGGATAGGGTTGCTGAGGGACATAACAGGAATCATAGCTGAAGAGGGCATCAATATTGCATCGGCAAATGTGGCCGATCGTGATGATGGAACGTCAGCATTAACACTGACCCTGCAGACCAAGGGGCTGGGGCAATTGAGCCGGCTCCTGTCCAAGATAGAAGGGGTTCAGGGAGTAATAAACGTAGCGCGACTCACATAGGAGGTACAAGGTTTGGCAAATACTAAATCTGCCCAGAAGGCAACACGTGTACATGCGAAAAAGACGGAGAGGAACAAGCCTGTTCGCAGTTCCGCCAAGAGAGCCGTAACCAAGGCGAGAAATCTCATCGACGAGAAGAATATGGATGCCGCCAAAATCGCGGTCAACGAGGCAGCATCGGCTCTGGACAGGGCTGCCAAGAAGGGTGTGATCCACCCCAATAACGCCGCCCGCCGCAAGTCACGGCTGGCGAAACAGATGAACGCGACGCAGAAGGCCAAGGACGCCCCAGCCAAGTAAGACCCCGCCCGGCGGTCGCTCGCATACTGACGTTTTATCCTTCTTACACTGAATCTATGGGGCATATGCTCCAGTAGAGGTGAAGGGTGAAACGTCTTTCTGCTAAGTGGACTTGGTAACGAACTCCCCCTATCCCCCTCTTTGATTAAAGAGGGGGAAGAGGTACTGCCTCAGGGAGCGTTCGATAAGAGATGCAGGAGACTCATCTCCTGCCAGGGGTTTGGGGGTGTCCCCCTTTCAAAGGGGGTTACGGGGGATTGACAGCATAGTCAGGTGCCTCCTAATACGGAGTGTTATATTATGTCAACAATGAAGCGCAGGGGAATATCGGATACAGTATTAGCACAGTTCCATAGTGTCGGCAGCGACCTGTTCCTGCGCGGGCTCATCACCTCCCACGGAGGCAACATGAGCATCCGTGACGGCGACCGCATCATTATCACCCGAACCGGCTGCATGCTGGGACACATCACACAAAAAGACCTGGTAGAGGCCGGCGTTTCCTCAGAAGACGATACCCCTCGGAACGCCTCCTCGGAGATCGCCGTGCACCGCGCCATCTATCAGCATACCCCCGCCCTAGCGGTGGTCCACGCCCACCCGGCGCACGCCATCGCCCTGTCTATCATCGGCGATAAAATCGAGCCGGCGGATGTAGAAGGTTCGTATTACATGCCCAGCGTTCCCATCATCGGGCGCGGGGAGAAGGTGTACGGGGGTAAGATGGCGGATGATATAGCTAAAGCGTTAGCCGACAACCGCGTCGTCGCGGTGTATGCCCACGGCAGCTTCGCCGCGGGCCGCGACCTCTATGAGGCGCTGCACTTCACCACCACGCTCGAAGAAAGCTGCCGTATCATCACAATCGTCAGACAACTCAAGAAATAGAGCCTATCAGAACATGAAAAGTATTGACTTCACAGTACAAGAGTGATATATTGCTTCAACTTAACATATAATATAGAACGGATTGAGTTAACGCTAGATCATAATCGAAGAATTTTTCACCGCTAGCAGAAAGGCCAACTTGTATGAGGTTCAAATCTATCGGGGGATACATCACGATTCTGTTTCTGCTGACTGCGGTGCTGGGAGGGCTTGCCGCCCTGACCTCAAACGGGGCGGTAGCCGCGGACGGGACATTGAACAACAGCAGCATCACCGGCCTTGCAGTTTCCCCTGCCTTGAATATTACATACTTCGACTATTACACACTATCGGTAAATGTTTCTCCGGACGGAAGAGCGATCAACAATGTTTCTTTTGTGATCCGTCCGCAAACCGCCGGCGTAAGCAATAGCAACTGGGATTTCTTTACCAACGGGTCACCTAATCCCGATCCCAATGTCCAATTTACCCGTGCAGCGACGGAAGGCCCCGCAGGTACCTGGTCGTTTAGCTCTCTGCGGCCGAACAACATCTATCCGGAAATCGCATTTATTCGCGACATAAACTCATCACCATCAAATTCCAGGTTCTGAAGAGACAGCTACCACCTGATGCATTTTAATAATTCGTTCGACATGGGCGCCAACACCAGTTTCTTCATCGAGATTTATGCCACGCCTAAAACCTCACCCCCTCTCAGTGTAGATATGCAGGTATTCGTTGTGGGCAAGGGATTTAACATCTCTGCGTTTGGGAGCGGGAACCTTTCTAATGAAGCCTGGAGAGATCACCCCGATGTGGAACTTGTAGGAACCATCAGTCAAAACTCGTCTTTTCACCATACGCACAGCGCAAATTCAAGCCATTTTCTTATAGGCTTTTCCACCAATAGTTCAGGGAAGGTAGGCAATAAGGGACTCGACATCAGCGGTGATTTCTGGGTCATCCTGACCACCGGACACCAGCTGCAAAACCGCGGCTGGGACCTGAAATACCATGCCGGATGCAATAACAGCGGCACCTGGTATAAAGGCAGCGGCACAACCTTTACCCTGCAGTCCGGCTGTCCGGATGCGCACGTGCACTTTGCGAGAGAATTGCCACTACAACCATACAACGGCATGAATGTATCTGTAGTTGTTGGATATGAAGAGGGCGGTACTGGTTATATTTTTAACGGCGACCCGGAGCCTTTCTATTTCTCCGAGCTGCCCAACCTGCCGCCTAACCCCAGTGCATTCACTGCGCCGGCTCCCGGTATTTACCAGGGCAATGTAACCATCAGCTGGCTCCCTGCAAACGATCCCAACAGGGACCCCGTTACCTATAAAGTATATCTGATTAATGAAAGTGCAACGGAGTACCTAATTGCCAACGGAATAACCAACACTTCCCTTGTATTGAACACATCCGTATATGCTGATGGTTTTTACAACATTCGGGTAGAGGCCTGTGAAAGCGGCACTGTTGATGGATTCTGCACCAGCTTTAATTTGTTATCAAACTTTGATGAAGGCCTTTGCGAATTTTTCAGGATATGGAACGGCGATCCGGAAGACGGAGGCATCGGCACAACAGGCAATCCGTACCTTATATGCGACGTTTGCGACCTCCAGAACATGAAACTCAACCTCAGCGCCCACTACGCCCTGAACAACAGCATCAATGCATCCGCCACCTCAGTCTGGAACGGCGGATCGGGCTTCTTGCCCATAGGAAACTCGACGGACCCATTTACCGGCAGCTTCGATGGCCGCGGCTATACCATAACCGGATTATTCATCAATCGCTCCACTAACTATATAGGTTTGTTCGGATTCATAGATGCAGGAAGTTCGGTGAGCAACGTCAGTCTTGTAAACGCAGATATAACCGGGCACCAGTATGTCGGCGGGCTCGCGGGTACCAACTACGGCTCCGTGCTCAACTGCTCCGCCACGGGAAAAGTGAACGGATTTGAGATAGTAGGCGGGCTCGTGGGTTACAGCTACTCCGGCTCAGTGTCCAACTCATACTCCACGGTAAACGTGAGTGGAAACACTGACGCTGTCGGCGGGCTCTTGGGACTCAAAGACAGCGGCACGGTTAACAACTCATACTCTATGGGAAACGTGAGTGGAAACAGCAATGTGGGCGGATTCGTGGGAAAAAATAACGGCGGCTCGGTAACCAACTCATACTCCACGGGAAAAGTGAGTGGAAACAGCAATTTCGGTGGTCTTGTAGGGAATAATAGCGGCACGGTGAACAACTGCTTCTATGACACCGATACCTCCGGCCGGTCCGACGACGACGGACGAGGCGTGCCCAAGAGTACCTCGGATATGAAAAAGCTTGCAACCTTCACAGGCGCCAGCTGGGACATAGAGGGAAACAGAGAGCATGACCTCAATAACGGCTATCCATTCCTTTCATGGCAGGTACCGGGGAACTCGCCGGTATGGTATATCTCCCAGGTATGCACTTTCTGCGGCGGAGGCGGGAGCGAAGGTGATCCGTACCTCATCGGGGATGTGGTTTGCCTGCAGAACATGAGTGCGAACCTCTCCGCGCACTACGCCCTGAACAACAGCATCGGCGCATCCGAGACCAGCACATGGAACAGCGGTGCGGGCTTCGAGCCCGTAGGTAACAATTCGACCCCGTTCTTAGGCAGTTTCAACGGCAGCGGCTACACTATCACCGGACTGTTCATCAATCGTTCAACTACCAACTACGTAGGCCTGTTCGGATACATGAACACAGGGAGCGCGGTGAGCAACGTGAGCCTTGTCAGTGTAAATATTTCAGGAAGCTGGCTTGTCGGCGGGCTTGTTGGTCTCAGCTGCGGTACGGTATCCAACTGCTCCGCCGCGGGGAATGTGAGCGGCGCCGAGTCCGTCGGCGGCCTCATGGGCTACAACATGGGCACCGTCTCCAACTCTTCCGCCGCGGCAAACGTGAGCGGAACTTATATGATTACCGGCGGGCTGGTGGGATGGAACGACGCCAGCAACGAATATGGCTCTATTTCCAACTGCTCTGCCGCAGGAAACGTGAACGGAGTAGGCTCTGTCGGCGGGTTAGCGGGAGAGAACCAAGGCCAAATATCCAACTCATACGCAAGGGGGAACACGAGCGGAAGCGACTGCGTCGGCGGGCTCGTGGGAAGCAATGACACAGGCGATGGGATAACCGGCACGATAGACAACTCATACTCCACCGGAAACGTGAGCGGGGGCAGTAACATAGGCGGACTCGTTGGTTACAACACCAGCAGCTCGGTGAACGGCAGCTTCTGGGATACGGAGACATCCGGCCGGGCCACCAGCGCCGGCGGCACGGGCAAGAACACCTCTGAGATGAAGGACTTCTCCACCTTCTTCACCGCGGGATGGGACCTCATCTGCGAATCGGACAACGGAACCGCCGATATCTGGGGCCTGAACTACAGCGGCACAGACAATAACGGCTATCCTTTCCTTTCTTGGCAGGGATTCACGCACAATGTCAGCTTCACGCTGACCTATAGCGCGGGCATCAATGGCTCGTTCATCGTGAACTCGCCGCAGACGGTCGGCTGCGGCGAGGACGGCGCGGAAGTGGAAGCCCAACCCTATCCCAACTACCATTTCGTCAACTGGAGCGACTCCGTCACCGATAACCCGCGCACGGATTTCAATGTTTTCGGCAACATCACCGTCACCGCAAACATAGTTCTCAACCAATCCACGCTCAACACATCCTCCACAGCGGGCGGCAGTGTGACAAACCCGGGCGAGGGCACTTACTACTACAACTACGGCGATATAGTCACCATCAACGCCACGCCTGACTCATGCTACTATTTTGTGAACTGGTCCGGCGACACAGGCACCATCGTCAATGTCAACGCTTTGAACACCACGATAACCATGAATGGTAATTATTCGATCCAGGCGAACTTCGCCGCCGAAACTTTCAGCGGCGGGGACGGCAGCGAGGGCAACCCGTTCCTCATCCAGAACGTGTGCCAGTTGCAGAACATGAATACCAACCTCAGCGCGCACTACGCCCTGAATGGTAGCTTCAACGCGTCTGAGACCAGCGGCTGGAATGGCGGCGCGGGCTTCACGCCAGTCGGTAATAATACAGCCCAGTTCACGGGCAGCCTCGACGGGCGCGACTACACTATCACGGGATTATATATCAACCGTTCAAGCACCGACTACGTGGGCTTGTTCGGATATATCAATACAGACGGCGCGGTGAGCAATGTAAGCCTCGTGAACATGAGCATAACAGGGCATGACAGGGTCGGCGGACTCGCGGGTGTCATCCAAAATGGCGCGGTGTCCAACTTGTCTGCCGCTGGAACCGTGAATGGAACCGGTAGAGAGATCGGCGGGCTCATCGGTTTCAACATATATGGCGCGGTGTCCAACTCGTCTGCTGCCGGAACCGTGAACGGAACCGGCCACAATGTCGGCGGGCTCGTAGGTTCCAACTACTACGGTTCGGTGTCCGACTCATGGGCCACAGGGAACGTCAGCGGAAGTTCGTTTGTCGGCGGGCTCATGGGTTTTAACTGGACCGGCGGCATGGTATCCAACTCATACGCCACAGGGAACGTCAGCGGAACTTCATACATCGGCGGGCTGGTGGGAGATAGCCAGAACGGTTACGTGTCCGACTCGCATGCCACAGGCAACGTCAGCGCAACCGGCGACAACGTCGGCGGACTCGTAGGTTACAATCAAAACACCTCGGTAGCTGACTCCTTCGCAACAGGAAACGTGACCACAACAGGCAGTCCCGCCGGCGGGCTTATAGGTTTTAACTTTGAGGGCAGCACGGTGACCAACTGCTCCGCCACGGGCAGTGTGAACGGAACAAGCGCTATCGGAGGTCTCATCGGCGCCAATCAGACCAACAGCTCTGTATCGGATTCATCCGCCGCGGGCAGTGTGAGCGGAAGCCAATTCAAGGTAGGCGGATTCATAGGCCAGAACTACGACAGCATTGTGTCCAACTGCTCCGCATCGGGGAATGTTAGCACGGGAGACATAGGCCCGGACAGCAGGGCGGGCGGACTGATAGGCGACAACTCCGGTATAATATCCGGCTGCTCCGCCACGGGCAACGTAAGCGCGACCGGCGACTACGTAGGCGGACTAATAGGAAACAGCGATGCTAGCAGCTCCGTGTCCAACTCGTCAGCCGCAGGCAGCGTCAGCGGACACTCTAGTGTAGGCGGGCTCGTAGGTGGGAAGGAAGGCGGCACGGTGAATAACTCATCCGCCTCAGGAAATGTGAGCGGACAAAGCCAAACCGGCGGGCTCGTAGGTTACAACTACGGCACGGTGAACAACTCGCACGCCACGGGTAACGTGAGCGTGAGCGGAAGCGGCAACTATTTCGGCGGGCTCGTGGGAGTTAACGGCGACGCCGAGCACATCGGCACGGTGATCAACTCATATGCTACAGGAAACGTGAGCGGAAGCGGCAACTATTTCGGCGGGCTCGTGGGTAACAATGCCGCCGCCGGTACGATTAACTGCTCATATGCTATCGGCAACGTCAGCGCAACCGGCGACTACGCCGGCGGACTCGTAGGTTACAACTACGGTATGGCGGCTAACTCATATGCCGTCGGTAACGTGAGTGGAAACAGCGATATCGGCGGGCTCGTGGGTAACAATGACGCCGGTACGATTAACTGCTCATATGCTATCGGCAACGTGAGTGGAAGCAGCAATGTCGGCGGGCTCATCGGCGTCAACGGGGGAATTGTCTCCAGCAGCTTCTACGACACTAACACATCAGGCCGGAACGACAACGACGGCAGGGGCGTACCCAAGACCACGGCGGAGATGAACTCCTTCTCAACCTTCTACAATGCGAGTTGGGACCTCATCTGCGAAATAACGAATGGAACGGACGATATCTGGGGCATCGACCAGAGCGGCACTGATAATAACGGCTATCCCTTCCTATGGTGGCAGGGGCTTACTCACAACGTCAGCTTCACGATGAACCTCTCCTCTACTGACGGCGGCAATGTCAGCACCCCGGGCGAGGGCACGTTCGGCCCGTATAACTGCGGCCAGGTCGTACCCATAGAGGCCGCGCCCGACAGCGGATATTTCTTCCTTTACTGGACGAGCAATACGAGCACCATAGCAGATATCAACAACCCCAATACTTCAGTAACTATGTACGGCAACTACTCCATCCAGGCTAACTTCACCGATGTAATGTATAACCTCTCCACAGCCAGCACCGCCGGCGGCAATGTAACCGTGCCAGGGGAAGGCACCTATTCCTACGGCGGGGGGCATTTAGTTACAATCAATGCCTCTCCCGATCCCTGCTACTATTTCATCAGTTGGACCGGCGATACCGGCAATATATCCGATGTTAACAATCCCAACACCTCAATAACCATGAACGGCAACTATTCCATCCAGGCCAACTTCGCCATTAACATCTCAACCCTGACTTATACCGCGAACGCGGGCGGCACCGTAAACAATACCACCCCGCAGGTTGTGACCTGCGGCGAAAACGGCTCGCCCGTTCTGGCCATCCCCAACGCCTGCTACCATTTCGTCAACTGGAGCGACTCCATCACCGACAACCCGCGCACAGATACCAATGTCACAAACAACATCACCGTTGCCGCAAACTTCGCCATTAATACCTCAACCCTGACCTATACCGCGAACGCGGGCGGCACCATCAACGGCGCGTCGCCGCAGATAGTCAACTGCGGCGAGGATGGCTCGGCAGTAGAGGCTGTACCCAACGCCTGCTACCATTTCGTCAACTGGAACGACAGCTCAACCCAGAACCCGCGCACAGATACCAATGTCACAAACAACATCACCGTTGCCGCAAACTTCGCCATCAATACCTCAACCCTGACCTATACCGCGAACGCGGGCGGCACCATCAACGGCGCGTCGCCGCAGGTTGTGAACTGCAGCGAGAATGGCTCGGCAGTAGAGGCCGTCCCCAACGCATGCTACTATTTCGTCAACTGGAGCGACTCCATCACCGACAACCCGCGCACAGATACTGCTACATCTGTCAATCAAACTTTCTCTGCCAACTTCGCCATCTATCAGTACACGCTGACATACACGGCAGGAGCCAACGGCTCTATCAACGGCACATCGCCGCAGACGGTCAACTGCGGCGCGAGCGGCACGGCGGTGAGGGCTGTGCCGGACGCAGGCTACCGCTTCTTTAACTGGAGCGACGGCAGAACCGTGAACCCGCGCACGGACACCAATGTGCAGAGCGACATCACGGTTACCGCCAACTTCCGCCTTGGTGGCGGAGGCGGTGGCGGAGGGGGATCTGTAGCTAGCCAGGTCCTCACTATAAACGTCTTCAACGAGACCAGCACGGGTATCATAGATAATAGCGGCGTGCTGCAGCAGGACGTCGACGCCGTATCGCAGGACGGCAGGGTGTCCATCCACATACCTGCGGGCACCGCGGCACTGGCACAGGACGGCAACTCTCTCACCCAGATCGACGTCCACATCCTTGATGAATATCCCGAGCCGCCTGACGGCAAGATAGTCGTCGCGGCCTTCGACTTCGAGCCGGACGGGGCCACGTTCAACCCCGCCATACAGATAACCATAACATACGATCCCGCCACACTGCCCGAAGGCGCGGATGAATCTCAGTTGGTTATAGCCTTCTATAATGAAGCGGCCGGTCAGTGGGAATACTTAAGCGGAACGGTGAACCCCGATACAAACACGATAACCTTCTCCATAACACACTTCACCGTCTTTGCCATAATGGCCGCGAGCGAATCCGGCGCCGCGCCCGCCACAACACCGACGCCAACGCCGACGCCTGAGCCCACGGTAGAGCCTACGTCAACCCCCACAGTGTCGCCGGCCCCGACACCAACGGCTACGCCGACAGCGACACCCGCGGCAGGCGATAAAGGTGACAATAGACCGGACGACTGGGTGATAGCAGTTCTTGCTGTGGTACTTGGAACGCTTCTTGCAGTATTTATCGGAGCAGTAGTAATAAGAGCGAGGAAATAACAGACGGCAGGTGCTGGTAATCTTTAACTAGCGCTGCGGCTCGATAATGACCTTGATGCATTCCCTGCCGGAGGCCACCAGCTTGAAGCCTTTACCTATCTCAGCCAGCGGCAAGCGATGCGTTATCATCCTGCTCAGGCACACCCTGCGGCTGGCGATAAGCTCCAGCGCCGTGGCATAGTCCGCGGGGCTGCCCGCGTACGAGGTTGTGAGCGTGATATCGTTCTTGTAGAACAGCTTGTTCACCGGCAGCGAGAGCCGGTACTGCGGCTCGGGCGGCGCGAAGAACAGCACGGTGCCGCCGCGCTCTACGAGGTTTATCGATTGATCGAAAGCGGACGGCACAGTGGTGCAGACGATGACCAGATCAGCAAGACGACCATCGTTGAATCGACGCAGGTGAGAAGAGATATCCTCATTAGCGTTCAGCGCAGCATACGCCCCGAAGCGTCCCGCCGCCTCCAATCGCGCATCCAAAACATCCGTCGCTATGATTCGAGTTGCCCCCAGCAGCCCGGCCAGGTGTATGTGCATGAGCCCGGCGATGCCGCTGCCCATAATCAGCACGCTCTGCCCCGGCTGCAGCCGCGCCATGCGCTGGCCGCGCAGCACGCAGGCCAGCGGCTCGGTGAAGCTGGCATCCTCGAACGAGACGCCCTCGGGAATCTTGAACACGCCGCGGTCAACGTTGATCGCCGGGATGCGCACGAACTCGGCAAAGCCGCCGGGATCGAATTTGGTGCGCCGCAATGTATCACAGGAGGTGTGATGGCCGCTCAGACAATATTGGCAGGTATTGCAGGGTACATGATGCGCGGCAGTAACACGATCGCCCTCTTTGTAAGATTCGACGCCCTTGCCGACCTCGACGATGACGCCGGCGATCTCATGCCCGAGAACTAGAGGAGCCTTAGGCAAGCGGTCCCATTCCGCCACATCGCTGCCACAGATGCCGCTGGCCTCGATGCGCACCAGCAGCTCGCCGGGCCCGATCTTGGGCACCGGCCTCTCTTCGATACGAACGTCGTTGTTGTTATAGTAGACCGCGACACGCATGGATAATCCTAAGTGCATTTAGACGACTTTACCGGTTGACATCGCAAGGAAGTTTACTTCTGCTTCATCTTCCTGACGTATTTCTTCCTGGTCTCTTCGCTCTTCTCGCTGTTATATATCTCCTGGGCCTCCATCGGAGACACGTCCCGATGGACTATGGCCCTGAGCGCCTTGATCATGGCTATAGGATACTCGTTCTGCCAGATGTTCCGGCCAAGGTTGATCCCGATGGCCCCCTTCTGCATACCATCATAGACAAAGCTGAAGACCTCTTTCTCCGTCTCAACCTGAGGCCCGCCGGCCATGATCACGGGGACCGGGCATCCGTTCACAACCTTCTCGAAGTTCTCGCACCAGTACGTCTTTACCACGCGCGCCCCGAGCTCGGCCGCAATCCGAGAGGCAAGAGCCAGATACCTGGCATCGCGCTTCTCCAGTTCCTTGCCGACAGCGGTAACGGCCATCACCGGTATGCCGTACCTTTCACCTTCATCGACCAGCTTCGCCAGGTTTAACAGTGACTGTTTCTCATAATCGGTGCCGACAAAGATGGATATCCCCAATGCCGATACATTCAGACGAATAGCATCCTCTATAGATGTCGTGATCCCTTCATCGGCAAGGTCGGGCCCGACGACGCTGGAGCCGCCGGAGACACGGAGGATAATAGGCTTAGAGCCCTTGGGATCGATGGCCTGGCGCAGGACACCCCTTGTGACGAAAACTGCATCGCAATAAGGCAGAAGAGGCTTCAAAGTATCACCGGGTTTCTCCAGCTTCCTCGTAGGCCCCTGAAAATACCCGTGGTCGATGGGCACAATCAGGCAGTGCCCATCGCGCTGCACGACCTGCGAAATTCTGTTCTTAAATCCCCAATCCATAATCGTGTCCCTTTCCTAATACATGCTCGTGTCAGTAGTTTATTAGTTGGGTTGCCTTTAGTCAAGTTCGTTCTCTCCCTGCGGAGGGAGGTCTTATTGAACTCACCCTAGCCATCTCTTTGTTAAAGAGAGGGTAGCTATCCCCCCATTTCCCAGCTGCGGCGCGCATACCCTCACCCTAACCCTCTCCCTGCGGAGGGAGAGGGAGATGTTTTTAAGGCTATCTCCCCCTAACCCCCTCTTCTAAAAAGAGGGGGAACTGATACGTCTCGCAGATTATTCGAACGACATTTATAGCCCTCTGCTTTCAAAAAGAGAAGTTAGCTATCTAGGCACATACTCCAGCCACTGACTTTTAGGAAGGGTTAGCTCCTACATGCAGAGGTGCAGGAGAATCATCTCCTGCCGGGGGCTTGGGGGTGTCCCCCAAAACAAAGTCCCCCAACGTATGGGGGACTAACAGGGGGTTCGGTCATTTTTTCCCCCCTTCAAGGGGGACAGCAGGGGGTTGACATATCACTGATAAAAATGCAAAAGCACCTCACCGCAATTACGGGAAGGTGCCTTCGATCTCCAAAGATTTCAGATTAAACTGCTAATCCGAGGAAGGTAACGGGCGGGCTTCCTGCATGTCCATATTTTTACCGCAACACGAAATTGCACCGTCGCCGGCCTTTACACACAGTACCTCGGTATTACATACGCTGCATTTAAATCGTTTGCCCAGCTGATTAGCCACAGAACATACTCCTTTTGCTTACTTCTTTTTCATCGGCTCGCCGCAGCAGCTTATGGCACCCTGCCCCGCCTTGGTGACCATAAACTCGGAGCCGCACTTTGCGCATACATATCGCTTGCCTACTTCGTTAGCCACTTGCACCCTCCGATTGCATTAGATACAAATACGGTACTATTATAGCCTTCATAAAAAGGCTGGTCAACACCTGCAAATACACACATGATTGCAGTAAATATCTCTAAACGGTCAAACAGGGCAAAGCATCAGTCTGCATAGGAGTAGCCGTCGATCAGATGCCAGTCACCAAGAGGCCAGTAGAGGAGCCACACCCTTCCAATGATATTACCCTCAGGCAGCAGCCCCCAGCTGCGGGAATCACTGCTGGCCTGGCGATTATCACCCATAACGAAATAATAACCATCGGGCACCTCTGTCCTGGACAAAGAACTGGTAGTTCCCTTGATGTAAGGCTCATCCAGCGACGAGCCATTGATATATACCACGCCATTCTTGATCTCAATTTGTTCGCCGGGAAGACCGATCACCCTTTTTACCAGCGTTCGCCCTGGATCAAGGGGGTGCGTAAAAATGATAACATCGCCCCTCTGCGGCTCGCCGAACCAGTATGCGGCTTTAACTACTATCAGGCGCTCCCCATCATGAAGGTTAGTCTCCATAGATGAGCCTTCAACAACACGGCTCTCGATAATAGCCTGCACCCCAAAAAATATGAGCAAGGCCACTACCAGAGTCGCCAATATCTGCAGAACAATTGCTTTCTTCATACCTATATTATACAACGAAACCGCAAGCTTATTGTCAGTAAGTATATTCACTAAGTAGTGAAGTTGGCCGCTAAATCTGATGAAAAGCCGATAAATTAACTATATAGACCTGAAGCATAGGAGGTGATAGAATCTGTGTGCAACCTTCGTTGGGAGAAAAAAGATGTCAGGTCATTCCAAATGGTCAACCATCAAGCGTCAGAAGGGGGCGGCCGACGCAAAACGCGGGGCCATCTTCACCAAGATGAGCAAGGAGATCGAGGCCGCGGCACGCGCTGGAGACCCCGACCCCGATGTGAACTTCAAATTGAGGCTGGCAGTACAGAAAGCACGCGACCATAATATGCCCGTCGAGAACATCGAACGGGCTATTAAAAGGGCTTCAGGCGCATTAGGCGGAATCCAACCCACCGAACATCATTATGAAGGTTACGGGCCGAGCGGCACAGCAATACTGATCGAAGTTCTTACAGACAATAAAAACCGTACTACCGCAGAGGTAAGAAATGTGTTTTCGCGGGGTGGCGGCAACCTCGGCGAGAACGGATGCGTTACATGGATATTCCAGCCCAAGGGATTAATTATAGTTGAAGCATCAGGCAACGCCGATGACCTGGCGCTTTTAGCTATAGACGCCGGCGCAGAAGATGTAAAACAGGAGGGAGATACCCTGGAAATTCAGACTGTGCCGGAGCAATTAGAGGCCGTGAGGAAAAAACTGGAGGCGCAGAAAATCAAGATCACCTCCGCCGAATTGACGAGGATCCCGCAAAATCTGGTAGCGCTTGAGAAGAAAGCCGCCATCCAGGCGTTGAAACTTATGGACAAGCTGGAGGAACTTGACGACGTTCAGCGGGTATATACCAACGCCGACTTCCCGGATGAAGCAATCGAAGAATACAGCAACCTGTGATAATACACTAAATATAATACTATCAACAATATCGACCCTGCAGACACGTGTTCGTAAAATGCGAATCATAGGTATTGACCCAGGCACCCTCACACTCGGATACGGCATAATAGATGAAGCATCCGGCGAGATAAAGCACGTCGCCTGCGGGGCGTTCACCGCGCCATCAAGCATGCAGCTTCCCGACCGCCTCTATAAGATATACAAAGAACTGCGAAAGATCATCGAAAAGTACCAGCCTGATGAGGCCGCCATCGAGGAGCCGTTCGTGGCCAAGAACGCCCGCTCGGCCATCGCGGTAGGACAGGCCATAGGCGCGGCCACGATAGCCGTCATCGAGAGCGGGATACCGCTGCACCATTACACACCGACGCAGGTGAAGCAAGCCGTAACCAGCTACGGGCGCAGCGGCAAGGATCAGGTGGCTGAGATGGTTTGTGTTATACTGAATCTGAAGGCGCCGCCGCAGCCCGCCGACGCCGCCGATGCGCTGGCGGTGGCTATGTGCCACATCCAGGCGCAACATGTATCGAGCTTGTTGAAATGATCGCAGGAATTGAAGGGAAGCTACAATCTCGCAACGCACAGGGTGCCGTTATCAAGGTAGGCGGTGTCAGCTTCCATGTCCAGATGCCCAGCTCCACGCTGAGCACCCTGGGGAATATCGGCAATACAGTCTCGCTGTACACCAGCATGCAGGTCAGGGAGGACAGCATCACCCTCTACGGTTTCGCCACCGCCGAGGAACTCGACACCTTCCGCATCCTTCTCTCCGTCACTGGCATCGGCCCCAAGGTGGCGCTTTCGGTATTATCGGCAATGAACCCGGGACAGCTCGCGCTGGCCATATCCAGCGGCAACGCCGACATGCTGTGCCACATACCCGGCGTAGGCAAAAAGACCGCCAGCCGCCTGCTGCTGGAGCTCAAGGACAAGATTGCGGGTATCGCTGTGGGCACATCGACACCTGAAGGCAATGAGCTGACAGCAGCGCTCCTCGGCCTGGGTTACTCGCCATCCGAGGTCACCTCCGCCATCGCCGCGCTGCCCGCCTCGCCCGAACTGACAATCGAGGAGAAGATACGGCTGGCGCTGCAACACTTCTCCGGCCGATGATACGATGGACAAGAACCTCCTCTCTCTTTTGGCCTGCCCCGACTGTGGTTCCAGCGAGTTTTCCACTGCTCCCGACAGTCGACTAATATGCACCGTATGCAAAGCCGTATATCCTGTCATCAATAACGTACCCCAGATGCTGCCATCCAAGCTGGCAAAATCGCTCGAAGGCAAGAAAGAATACACCGGCAAGCTGATGGCGGCCACGCGCGAAGGCAAGCAGTCGAGTGACCCGGCGAACATCGAGACCGACCGCCTCATGTGGGAACACCACCTCTACGACTGGGGCAAAGAGGTGATCTTCACCAACGCCGCCGCAGCCGAGATATTCACTGTATACGCCGAGAAAGGCGCACGAGACCTTTGCCGGCGGTTGAAGGACATCGCCGGCGGCGTCTCCGGCAAGAGCCTGCTCTACGTCGGCAGCGGCAACGACAGGCTCGTCTCTCTGCCGCTGCAAGCCGAGGGCGCGCTCATGGTGAACATGGATATAGTCAACGAATCGATGCAGGACTTAACGAATTACGGCGCAAAGACCTGCGTCTGCGGCGACATTCGCCAGTTGCCCTTCCGCGACGAGGCATTCGATGTGGTATTCTCCAAGGGCTCTTTGCACCACTCACGGCCGATAGACGAGCCATTACAATCAATGATCCGCGTATGCAAAAAGGGCGGGCACATCGTCCTCGTCGAGCCGAACAAGTACATGACCGTGCCGCGCCGCCGCCTGCCCAAAGGTCTGGCGGTGCCCACACCCTACGAGCACCACCTGTCGAGCCGCGCCATCGTCAAGATACTCAAGAGCAACAGCGTTGCCGATGTTCATACCGAGGCCTTCACCCACGCACCGCCGGGGACGCCCAAAGCTGTCGCACACATCTGGGAATGGAAGGGACATGCCATGCCCTGGTTCTTTAAATATTTCGCTTTCGAATTCCTCGTGCGCGGGCAAAAGAAGTTATAATAATAAAGGACATTTAAAAACGTGGCGGCACGGCGTGCCGTGCCCGTAAGTTGAAACTGAAGAACACCTTCAACAGCACAATCGGGAAGTCCAGAGGGGTCGCCCTCTGGCGGGGGAACTGGGGGTGTCCCCCAGCTTCTCTTAATGTCCCCCAAAGTATGGGGGACTAACAGGGGGGTTATACAAAGAATCTAATATGAAAATCGCATTCGTCTATATCGATCCGAGCTACCAGCACATGGGGCCATTCCACATCGGCCTGGCCTCGCTAATCGCCTACCTCAAACAGGGCGGTCACGAGTGCCAGGGTTTCCACCTGCTGGGCACTGCCACGGAAGAGGAATACATCGATTTTCTTAAGAGCAACCGCCCCGATATCGTGGCGCTCTCCATCATCACCAACGTCTTCCCGCATCTGGCGCCTCTCGCGGCGCTGACGAAAAAGCACAGCGACGCCCGCATCATCTGCGGCGGCGCCCACGCCATGCTGTATCCGGAGGAAGTGATAAAGATCGAAGGCGTCGATATGGTCGGCGTCGGCGAGGGCGAGGGCGTGCTGCTCGACCTGTGCAACCGCCTGCAGAGCGGCGCCGATATTTCCGATATACCGAACCTGTGGCTCAAGCGCGGCGATGATATCATACGCAACGCGCCGCGCCCGCTCATCGAGGATCTGGACACACTGCCATTCGCCGACCGCGAGGTTATTCCTTTTTCCGACAGCTTCGACCTGAATTTTATGAAGCGCGGCGTCTTTATGGCCTCGCGCGGCTGTCCCTTCAACTGCGCCTACTGCTGCAGTGCGGCGATGAAACGCATGTACGGCGGCGAGAAATACGTCCGCTTCCGCAGCGTCGGCCACCTGATCGAAGAGGTGGAACGTGTCACCAGGGACTTCCCCAAGATCGAGTACCATGTATTTCACGACGATTTGCTGCCGATGAAGAAGGAGTGGTTCGCCGAGTTCACCAAGCAATACAGCCGCAGGATCAAGAAGCCATTCGAGATGAACTGCCATCCCAACCTGATGGACAAGGACATCGCCCTCATGGCGAAATCAGCTGGCTGCGCCATGATACGCTTCGGCCTGGAGAGCGGCAACGAGCGCTTCCGCCGCGAGATCCTCGACCGCAGCGTGACCAACCAGCGCATGATGGACGCCTTCCGCTGCTGCGACGAGGCGGATATTCAAACTCTGAGCTACAACATGATCGGCCTGCCCCACGAGACGCGATCGTATATACTGGATACCATCAAGCTCAACGCAAAGGTCAAGCCCAAGGCCATGCACGTCTCGATTTTTTACCCGTACCCCGGAACCAGGGCCTATGAGATGTGCCAACGAGACGGCCTGCTCACCGACAAGTATACCGACAGCTTCTACGAGGACAGCGTGCTGGCACAGAGCAGCATCACCCCGGAGCAGGTGCGGGCGCTGCAGGAGCGATTTGAGCCGCTGGTACGCACCTACTCCCGATGCCGCAACGTGCCCATACCGCTCGACAAGCTGGGCGAGAAGATTATCGACATCGGGGTGATGGCAGCCACTGATCAGCGGATACTGCGCATGAAGAACAAACTCTCGCGCAAGAAAGCACCCGGCGAGAGAGTCTCCGGCGGCACTTGCTACATTGTGAAGGACGGCGAGGTAAAGGTGTGGGATAACAATAAGATGCCATCGTAAAAGAGGTGCGCTATGGATACTGTTGCCTATGTTATTTTCTCTATAGTCATCATAGCTTTGATCGCCGTAATCATCGCGCTGCTGCGGAGACCCCAGCGCGTGGAGATGCCGGACATCAAAGGATTAGAGCAGAAGCTGCTCTACGCATTAGCTTCGCAGTCATCCGTGAAGGAGATCCGCGAGATACTGGAAGGGATACCCCGCGACGTGGTGCAATCCATCATCGCCAGCACCAGCAAGCGCACCGGCAAACTCAATGAACTCATGGCCACCCTTGAGATGACCAAATACGATCGCCTGTTCTACCTGGGTTCGCCAATCGATTTCGTCGGCGTGAAATACGACGAAGGAGTGGACTTCATCGAGGTCAAGTCCGGTAAGTCACGTCTGAGCGAGGACGAGAAGAAGCTGCGCGAGCTCATCGAAGCTGGCAAAGTATTCTATGTGCCACTCAAGGTCGAGCGCATCAGCATAGCAGAAGAGGTGGACACTGAATCGTAAAACGATGTACGGACGACGGCGAAGGCCGCCCGCAGCGGCAGGAAGAGATGTGCCGCCAGGAGTTTACCAATGTTCCTGAAGAAAGCAATAATCAACCAGAACCTGTTTCCGACAAGAGCGGAATATCCGTTTAACCTTGAAATATTCCAGCGAACTTCTTCACTTGAATTCAATACCCCGGTCACCATTTTTACAGGGGAAAACGGCACGGGGAAATCAACCCTTCTCAAAGCATTGTGCCGCAAGTGTAACATCTATATGTGGGAAGGCGAAGACGGGAGGAGATGCACGAACAACCCCTATGAAGATATGCTGGCTAGTACCCTGGATATAGAATGGCACGACGAGCCCGTGCCGGGAACATTCTTCTCACCCGAGCTGTTCCGTCACTTTTCCCAGCTTGTCGATGAATGGGAGGCGGCAAGCCCAGGCCTCCTGGACTATTTCGGCGGCAAGTCTTTGTTAACACAGTCCCACGGGCAATCCTGCTTGTCCTATTTCAAGTCGCGTTTCCAGATTAAAGGAATACATTTCCTGGATGAGCCCGAGGCCGCCCTGTCGCCCGCGAGCCAACTGGAATTCGTGAAGGTCATAACCGAGATGAGCAAAGCAGGTATAGCCCAGTTCTTGATCTCAACCCATTCGCCTATAATCATGTCCTGCGGGCAGGCAACGATATACAGCTTCGACAATATTCCAATAGATCGCATCTCTTATAAAAACGCCACTGATTACCGGATCTATGAGGAGTTTTTCAGCGGGGATTAAAGCCGGCGGTTGAGAAGGATGGATACCGAGACATCTGGCATTGGCTATTTGACACTTTCAACTCGTCGCCCTACAATTTCTCATATCCGCACAAGTCAAGGAGGCAATTATGAAGGGATCGAAAACTATATTAGCAGTTATTTTAGGAACACTTCTCGTCACGGGCATCGCCTGCGGCGGAACAAGCGAATCACCAACGCCTACACCGACAGGAACACCGACGACTAATGAGGTGAATGTAGACGCCTCATACAACGGCAGTGAGATCACGCTGGCGGTCGGCGAGCAGCTTATCGTAACACTGGTATCCAACCCCGGTTCAACAGGATTCTCATGGAACCTCTCTGCCATAAGTGACAGCGACGTGATCCAATATGTGAGTGACGAGTATATAGCGCCGGAGCAAACCGACCCGCCCATGGTCGGGGTTCCCGGCGAGGAAGTCTGGACCTTCGAAGCACTGGGTGCCGGCACCGGCGCAATCTCGATGAAATACATCCAGCCATGGGCATCAGAGGCTGAACCGGCCGAAACCTTCGAGATCACGGTAAACGTTGAATAAAACGGCATCGATATATCGACAAGGATAGGCAGGCGGCATTCACGTCATGAGTCACGCAATGAAAATAGCCAGACCAGCGGCTGTCTTGTTATTGGCGGTAATACTCGTCTCGGCCGCCGCCTGTTCACTTTTCTCGCCGACATTTTCCACTCCAACCCCAACTCCGGTACCCACCCAGATAATCGGAGAGCCCACCTACTCACCGGATACAATCATCAGACAATACGAATGGAGCTACGACGGGAGGGATCGGCAATGGACGCTGGAGATACCGCAAAGCCTATACGACTACTACGTGGAACGGCCCCGCGCGACAACCGAAGATTACTCCATTTACGTAACACATCCCAGCGACGATGCATATATAGACATGCTTATCGAGATAATCGAAGGTTTCGCCACTGACGCGGGCTACGATGAATTGGAGACCGTAAACCTGGCCGTCTCATTTATACAGAACCTGCCTTATACAAATGACAGCGTAACTACACCTTACGATGAATATCCGCGCTACCCCATCGAAACCCTTGTCGATAACGGCGGGGACTGCGAGGACACATCGATACTTATGGCAGCTATACTCAACGAGATGGGCTACGAAACAGTACTGTTGTCTCTGCCAAACCACATGGCTGTCGGCGTGCTCGGCAGCGAGGGTATTTCAGGAACATACTTCTCTCACAACGACGGTAAATATTACTATCTGGAGACCACGGGCTCGGGTTGGGAGATCGGAGAACTTCCGTCGGCGTACACGGGAGAATCCGCTTCAATCTACGACATCGTCCCCGTGCCGATACTTACCCAAGACTGGAACGCCGAATCATATGGGTACAACAAAATGGGCTTAACTGTAACAGTCGAAAACCTTGGCACAGACACAGCCACCGGCATCTATATATACGCTGCTTTCGACGCCGGCAACGATATGGTTTGGAACGCCGAGGAGAGCCAGCTCTTCGACCTTGGTCCGGATCAAAGCATTACCATAAACATGCAATTAGATATGCCTCAAGATGAGTATACGAGATTAATCGTACAGATAGTGGACAATGATTACTCAGTGGATACAAGCTACTCCGAGTGGTTCGACACGTAACATTGTTCGATAGCGATTGTCGGCTTGCCTCCAACCACCAAAAACCATATCATGTGCCGAGTAAGGAACTTATTACCATGTCTCGTAAAACTTTTCATATGGTATCGCTCGGCTGTGCCAAAAACACCGTGGACTCGGACTCGATGGCACAGCTTCTCATTCAAGATGGCTACAAATCCACCGATAAACCAGACCAGGCCAACATTCTCATCGTCAACACCTGCGGGTTCATAGCTCCAGCTAAAGAAGAATCCTTCAGCGCTTTGCGTGAGCTGGCTTCCAACAAACGCGGCGGTCAACTGCTCATTGCAGCGGGCTGCCTCACCCAGCGCTATGGCGCTGAAGTAGCTAAGCAAGTCCCCGGCATCGATGGCATCCTTGGCACGCGGCGCTGGATGGACATCGTACAGGTAGTGAACCGCCTGCGTGCGACGCCGCATCCCGCACCCGTATACCACCTGCCGGAAACCGCAACTATCGGCACAAACGAGGGTGATACCGTCCGCGCCAGCATCTTCGGCGCCAGCGCATATCTCAAGATCGCCGACGGCTGCCGCAGGCCGTGCGCCTTCTGCGCCATCCCGCTCATCAAAGGGACAGCCATCAGCCGACCTATCGCCACTATTCTGGAGGAAGCCCGCGTCCTGCGCGACAGGGGCGTCCGCGAGTTGATTCTTATTGCGCAGGATACGACCGACTACGGCCACGACCTGGGGATTAAGGACGGCCTGTCCGTATTGCTGGAGAAACTGACGGACGCCGTCCCCGACATGGCCTGGATACGCATCATGTACGCCTACCCCGGATACGTCACCGATCGTCTTATCGATGTCATGGCCAGCCGCAAGCAGATTCTGCCCTATCTCGACATGCCGCTGCAGCACGCCGACCCGAGGACGCTCAAGCGCATGAAGCGGCCATCCAACATCGGCTGGGTACGCAAGACCCTCGCCAAGATGCGTGAAGCGATGCCAGCGCTGGCAATCCGCACCACATTTCTTGTGGGCTACCCGGGCGAAACGGACGAGGAATTCCAGACACTGCTCGATTTCGTGCAGGAGATGCGCTTTGACCGCGTTGGGGCGTTCAAATTCTCATTCGAGCCGGGCACCAACAGCGAGGTATTAGGCGATCCCGTGTCCAATGACGTGAAAGATGCGCGCTGGGATCAATTGATGTTACTCCAACAAGGAATTTCACTCCGAATAAATCAAAGTTTCGTCGACCAGACGCTCGACGTGCTGGTAGAAGGTTACGATAATGGTATCACTATCGGCCGTTCCTACCGCGACGCGCCTGAGATAGACGGGCTGGTTCTTGCAGAGGGACGGGCGGATACAGGCCGGATTGTACAAGTTAAAATCAGCAGCGCTATGGCCTACGACCTGAGCGGAACTTTGATCCGGAAGTAATGCTACTTCTCAATTCTATCGGATGCCACTCATATATATTTGTAATCACCAACTCAATATAACTCGTCAAAATAAAAGCCCCCATAGGCGGGGGCTTTGCTTTTATTAACCACTTCTGAACAGGACTTTACTCTCTAGATTGCATTATCAGTACTAAAATCGACAGCATAAAAACGGCCCCCATGGCAATTATGACCCAGACCCAGACCGGCAGCCCCTCGCTCACTGCCCCTTCCGTAACCCCGGTAGTAAACGAGAGTGAATTACTCCACGGAGAATGAGTTATATCATTCACCCCGCGCACTCTCCAGCAATAATCTGTATTCTTATCCAAAGAGAACGTCAACTGATATGCCGTATCAATTACGGCATCCTCCCCGGAAAGATTGAGTACCGGATTGTCCCAATCACAATTCATAGCCAATATCAACTCATAACCAGTAGCAGCTACGGAGCTATTCCATTGCAAGGCTGGCCTTAATATAACATTTTCCTGCCCCGGCTGAGGGCTCAACAGTACCGGGATAGAAGGAGCAGGTCCTAGTGGGGCGACAAAGCTCCAGGCGTCTGACCACCGGCCCTTATAAGGTTCAGCAACACGCACCCTCCAGTAACACCTGGTCCCCAGCCAAGGATACGCCACTTTAACCATGCCATCACTGTAGGGATTTCCCCCATCGTAATAGCTCATATCAACCGGACTATGTAATGCCTCGTCGAATGTGATTTGTACTTCATATAATTCCGCGTCCTCCACTTCCTCCCATTCAAGTATGACTACCGCTCTCCCAAGATATGCCTCGTCTTCCGTAATGTAACCGGCTATCTCATCGTCTTCGGGTGCAATCAGATCAACCTTATCTATCTCATCGCCGGTTATCCATATCCCCGTGTAGGGAAAAAGGCTACCTGAAACGCTACCTACAGCAAATAGAATATTAGGGTCAGACGTTACTTTCAAACCACGTCTTACCGAATTGCCTGCCGGTATATTCAAGCCATCTTTGATCTCCTCAAAGATCAGGTCCTCTTCTGCCGCCGTAGGATTAATCGAGCGCCATCCTGTACCTGTGCTTATACTGACTGCATACAGAATGCCGTATTCGCTATCACATGCCAGTGCAGATATATCACCCACAACAGCACCATCCGCAATCTGCTCCCATTCCGCCTCTTCGCCCTCTAGACTAAAGCGCCAGATTCCCTGAGTAGGGCCACCCTGCATTCCGGCATAAACATAAGGGCCCTCATAAAGATCAGGCGCAAGCGCCACATGTACAATATCTCCCAACGCACCCGGCTCACTCGGGCCTACCCGCGCAAACTCAAAGTCGGATTCGGAAGTGCTGGCATTATAAATCCCGCCATTGTTAGTTCCGGCATATATGACTCCCTCCTCCGCAAGCACCAGGTCAACAACCGTATCCGTGTTCGGTATATCACCCGTGCTCTGGCCATCCGCAGGCCATGTCACGCCTGCATCAGTACTCCTCCACACGACACCATTGGCATGGCCAGCATAATAAGTATTTCCACTTTCCACAACAAAAGCAGTTATTAGCTGATTAGCATCCCGCGTAGCCCCAAAAGTCTCACCCTCATCAAAGGAGGGAACAATAGCCGTGCTCCCGCTCTGAGCCACAATAATTGCACTACCCGTAAGCCTTACCATATTAAATACGCATGTCGGAATTAAGGTGTCTGGATCTACGGTAAGTGTTGAACAATATATGCGCTCCCAGATTCTGCCCTCAGCTACTGTGCGCCACAAGCTGGCAACACCAGTACTGGCATACGTAGTTATATACATAGTCCCATTGGAGTAGTACCCCTCTGACGGACTCATATCAGTTATTTCAGATATTACAGCGTCATCGATAAGCCCGCGCTGGTTCCATGAATTGAATCCTCCGCTTTCAGTGCCCAAGGCCACTGAAACGGCACTCTGATCGCCAAATGTCCCTACATATGCGATAGTAGAGGTCATAACGACCGTGGCCTGTGCTTCGCCAGTCGGCTGTTTGTCAGCGGATGTCCAGCTTGCACCACTATCAGTACTGATATATATCAAAAACTGCCCGGGAGGATCAGGTGGTGCATCATAATCCAGCACCTCGGTGCCGACGATTATGACCATACTGGTCACCTCACCATAGCCATCGAAGATTGACAACGCCGCCATGCTCCAAATATTAGTCTCAGAAGGATTAGAGACACCTGCATTTCCCCTGACGTTAAGGTCCTCAGGAAAAGATGGCGCCAATACCGCCGGCCAGCCCGTCCATTGGATACCGAAGATGTCGCCAAGCGCCACTGGCCCCGGCCCGGCAGCAGACAAGCCAACAAAAAGATTAATGGTAGTACTACCAGACTCTGCTATGTAATCATCCGGTAACTCGATACAGGCCCTATCTGACACGAAGTCATTTCCATCCTGATCTTTGAATATTGCATCTGCCACTGCGTCATCCCATGCCCCTATCCCGAGCTTGGTACTCACCACTGTTTGTGTCGCATCTGTAACCACTGCGATAACCGCTTCATCCGTTGCATAGTTGGGCGACAATCCTACCGCCAGTACATCGTACGCGACAACACCCTGAGACGACCACACAGAAGTACCCTGCAACCATGTGTACACATCGCCACCCACTACTGCCGCATTGGGATCACGCGTACCTACCGCCACAACCATCCTGTTTAAAGAATTCTTGCTCAAAGCTAAAGATGTAATTTCATCAGTGCCACCATCATACGTCGTCCCCGGTACTACTATTCCCCCCACTACAGCAAACGACCCTCCGCGATCCTCCGAGACATACACGCCATTCGCCGTAGCTGCAAAAATATACCCGTCCGTATTCCACGACGGGGAGAGAACCACCGCCACGATATCTCCGGTATCGGCAGGGGTTTGGGCCGCCATGGTGTTGCTGAGACCGGTATCCTGCCATACGGAAGCACTGTGAACTGACTTCAACAACTCCCAGTTGCCGCTGTATTGAACAGCAGCGAATATTGTTACGCCATCCGGGGAAACAGCCATCGGGCCGATGTCAGACCCAGGATAAAGCACCTTGCCTTCTTCATCCGGGATAGGAATCTGCGTCCACTTCAGAGAGTTCGTTGCAGCATACGAAGAGTCTGTATCAGAAACTATACCGGAGGCAATCAAACAAACTGCTAACGATAACGCCGTCAGTAAGCCCATGGCCTTCATTTTCTTATCCTGCATTTATTCGCATCTTCCCAAGCAATTCACACGTTTTACCATATCATAGCAGAAGTTGTCAAGGCTTTCTAATACATTTACTAAAAGCCGCCAAACTATAGAGATTGTATTATATAATGCCCAACTATACAAACTCGACACTCGGATACTCGCCATCGAAGTATTCGAAATCTCTCCCGTCTACATATCGTCGATTAAGCGCGTTGGACAAATATTGATGTAACGACTTAAACTATAATTGGTAAATCATCGTCTGTTAATCTTTGATTTCCCGTAATAAACCTTTCGAGTTACTGAAATGACAGATTTTAAGATCGTATCAGACTTCAAGCCTACCGGAGACCAGCCTCAGGCAATAGAAAGGCTGGTCGATGGCCTTGAATATGGACTAAAGCACCAGACACTTCTCGGTGTCACAGGAAGTGGCAAGACCTTTACAATGGCCAATATAATCGAAAAAGTGCAACGGCCCACGCTGGTTATGTCACATAATAAAACCCTCGCGGCACAGCTTGCCACGGAACTGCGGGAGTTCTTTCCCGATAATGCCGTGGAGTATTTCGTCAGTTACTACGACTACTACCAGCCCGAGGCCTATGTCCCACAGACAGACACCTACATCGAAAAAGAGACCGATATCAACGAGGAGATCGACAAGCTGCGCCACGCCTCCACCAAGGCGCTGCTCAGCCGCCGCGATGTCGTTATCGTAGCCTCCGTATCCTGTATCTACGGACTCGGCTCTCCGGAGGAGTATAAAAGTTTTGTGCTGACGCTGAAGAAAGGACAAACGGTAAAACCCGAGCACATCGCCCGCAAGCTGATCGGCATGCAATACGAGCGCAACGACATCGATTTCACCAGGGGCCGCTTCCGCATACGCGGTGATACGCTGGAGGTGCAGCCGGCTTATGAGGATCTGGCGGTGCGGGTAGAGTTCTTCGGCGATACCATCGAGCGCATCGTGGAGGTGGACCCGCTGACCGGAGAGCTGCTGGCGGAACGGACAGAAACGGACATATACCCCGCAAAGCACTTCGTCCTGTCCCCCGACAAAATGAACGCAGCGATGGACGATATACGTACGGAATTAAAAGAACGTCTGGCCGCGCTCAGGGAACAGGGCAAACCCCTGGAAGCAGCCAGACTCGAATCCAGAACCAACTACGACCTTGAAATGATGGGGGAGGTCGGATATTGCAGCGGGATAGAAAATTACTCGCGGCATCTGCTGCGGCGGGCGCCGGGGAGCCCTCCCTGGACGCTGATCGACTATTTCCCTGACGACTACCTCCTCATCATCGACGAATCGCACATGACGCTGCCGCAGATACGCGGGATGTATCACGGCGACAGGTCGCGCAAGGAGACTCTCGTCGGCTACGGGTTCCGCCTCCCTTCGGCGCTGGATAACCGCCCGCTGAACTTTGAAGAGTTCGAGGAACATGTCAATCAGGTCATTTACTCCTCCGCTACGCCAGGCCCTTACGAATACGAGCACAGCGAGCGTATAGCGGAACAACTGATACGTCCCACAGGCCTGCTTGAGCCCTCGATAGAGGTCAAGCCAGCCAAGAATCAGATCGACGACCTGATGGAGCAAGTAAGGATCAGGGTTAAACGCGGGGAAAGATGTCTGGTTACAACGATGACCAAGCGCATGGCCGAGCAGTTGGCGGAATATCTGAAGGAGATGGGGATCAAGACGCACTACCTGCACTCGGAGATAGAGACGCTGGAGAGAATCGACATACTACGCGACCTTAGGCTAGGCGTGTACGACGTAGTTGTAGGTATAAACCTGTTACGCGAGGGGCTGGACCTGCCGGAGGTAAGCCTCGTAGCCATACTGGACGCCGACAAGGAGGGCTTCCTTAGATCGCGCGACTCGCTGATACAGACCATGGGCCGCGCGGCACGGCATATCGAGGGCCATGTTGTCATGTATGCGGACACGGTCACCGGCTCAATGCAGGCGGCTATAGATGAGGTTTACCGCAGAAGAAAACTTCAGGTAGCTTACAACGAAGCGCACGGCATCACGCCACAGGGCATAAAGAAGGCTATCAAGGACATCAGCGACCGGATCGTTGCAGTAGCCGAGGCCCGCGCGCCATACCAGGTCAGCGCATTACCAAAGGATGAGCAACTTCGTTTGATCAAAGACCTTGAATCGCAGATGAAACAGGCGGCCAAGAACCTCGAATTCGAGAAGGCAGCTTTGCTAAGGGACCGTATAATCGAGATGCGGAGGAACATGGAATGAAAGAGGAAGGGGAAACCAGGCAGGAGCGCCGCGAAAAAAAGCAGAAAAAGGAGCGTGAACGTATTCCGAAGCATGGTAAGAGTTTAGCGCGGGTATATCGCGACGCCGTACTAAAACGACTGCATAAAGAACCCAAGTAAGCCGTGCCGATCATCCCTGCTCAGGAGGTTCTTCTTCCTTTGCAACTTCCTGAGGCAAAGGCCCCTCTTCTTCAACCTCCCGGGAACGTGACGGCAGACGCTCCTTAAGCTCCTCCACCTTCTCTGAAATGTACTCGTAGAGCTGCGAACGCTCCTTGGAGAAGGCAACGCTGAGGCGCGAATTGTATCTGCCGATGCCGCGATACTTGTCATACCTGTTTTTAGTAAGACGTCCCCAGAAGGTTCCCTGCAACTGAACCAGCTCATTCAATATGTATTTCTTCACCTGGCGCGCCGCTTCATCGGGCGAGATGTGAGCTCCGCCCTTAGGCTCCGGCACTATCACATCCACCACCCCCAGGTCTGCGCAGTCCTTCGCCGTCAGTTTCAACGCCGTGGCGATCTCCTCCGCCTTACTGGAATCCCGGTAGAGAAGGCTGGCAGCCCTCTCGGGTGGTATTACCGAGAAGATGGCATTCTCCAGCATTAAAATGCGATCGGCTACCCCGAAGGCCAGCGCGCCGTCGCTGCCCCCCTCGCCTATGATTACAGCCACTATGGGTACGGGCAAATCCGACATTTGTGCCAGGCACTGAGCGATGGCGTTGCCGATGCCGCGCTCCTCGGCGTTAAGCCCGGGGTATGCCCCCGGCGTATCGATAAATGTGACTACAGGAAGCATGAACTTAGCCGCCAGCTTCATGGCCCGCTGCGCCTTGCGGAAGCCCTCGGGATATATCCAGCCCTTCTTGCCCTGATCTCCGTGTCCGCGCTCCTGCGCGATAATCATAACCGTGCCGCCGCCGATATCCGCCAGCCCGCAGACAACCGACTCATCATCGCCATAGCAGCGGTCCCCGTGCAATTCGATGAAGCTGGAGCATATCCTGCCGATGTAATCCAGCGATGTGGGGCGGTCTTCGTGCCTGGCCAGCTGGACGCTCTTCCACGCCGATTCCCTGTGTGTTTTTATCGGCGGGTAAAGGCCGAACCTTCTCTTGATTGATATGCGATATTGAGATAACAGCTGGTCCAGCAATACGGCCAGCAGCTCCCTTAGCCTGGGACGCTCTACAATTAAATCAATAGTCCCGTGTTTCAGATGAGATTCAGCCGTATGCGTATCCGGAGGCAGCGTACCCCCCTCCGTCTCCGCTACGAGCCGCATGGGCGCGAACCCTATCAGAGCCTTGGGTTCGGCGATGATAATATCGGCCAGGTTGGCAAAGCTGGAATATACCTCGCCGGTAGTGGGATTGGTGAGAACCGAGATGAACGGAAGGTTCGTATCGGTCAGTTTTTTGGCCGCAGCAGCCGTCTTGGCCATCTGCATCAGGGCAAGCACGCCCTCCTGCACCCGCGCGCCGCCGCTCGAGATAATCGCCACCAGCGGCAACCGTTTCTTCAAGGCATGCTCGAAGGCCAGTGTCACCTTCTCCCCCACCACACACCCCATGCCGCCGCCGAGGAAGCTGAAGTCCAGGGCTACTATCACCGTCCAGGTGCCCTCTATCTGGCAGACGCCCGTGACCACCGCCTCGGGCAGGCCGGTCCTCTTCTGCGCTTCAAAGACGCGCTTCTTATAGGATGTCTCCCCTGAGAATGAAAGCGGGTCCAGCGACGCCAGAGACCTGTTCATCTCGATGAAGCTTTCGTTGTCCGCTATAAGCGCGATACGGCCGTAAGCGGAGATCTGGTAGTGATATCTGCACGCAGGACATATGCGAAAGCGTTCGAACATTTCATCCGATGCCAGATTCCCCCCGCAGTAAAGGCAGGTGTTCATGCGATCGAATGCGCCGTGTTCCAGCCGTTCCGGACGCCGCGGGACGATCTTATCGAAGAAACCCTTCATCATACCGGACCGCCCTCCGCAGCCTCGTGCTTCTTTACCTCTGGCTTCTTCATATCTTGCTGTTTCTTCGCGTCCTGTTTCATCAAGACAGGCCGCGACTTCCCCGGCTCGCCGGGGGCCACGACCCCCTGAGCCTCGAGCATGTCCATGATCTTGGCGGCGCGGGGATAGCCGACACCTAGGCGCCGCTGCAGGAAAGACGTAGATATATGGCTGAGCCCGACCGTGAGCCCGATAGCCTGTTGCAGTAATGTATCCTCCGGGACCTTATCACCGGCGGCAGCCGCCGGGGTATCCAGGTCCGGCACCAGCTGAACACCGGCCTCCCTGGGATGCTGGCTTATCCAGAAACTGACCAGTTTCTCGATCTCGGCCTCGGAGACATAGGTGCCCTGTAGCCGTTTCGGCTTGGGCGCATCGGGCGGAAGGAACAGCATATCGCCCCGACCGAGGAGCTTCTCGGCGCCTACTGTGTCGAGGATAGTACGCGAATCGACCTGCGAAGCCACGGCAAAGCTGATGCGCGCCGGGAAGTTGGCCTTGATCAGTCCGGTTACGACATCGACGGACGGACGCTGCGTGGCCACCATCAGATGGATGCCAGTGGCCCTGGCCAGTTGCGCCAGACGGCATATCATGCGCTCCACTTCATCGGGCGCAGTCATCATGAGCTCAGCCAGTTCATCGATGACAAGCATCAGATAAGCCCACGGTTTATCGACGCGCGGATTCTTGTTATAGGACTCTATGTCCCTGGCGCCGACCTCCGCCATCCTGTGATAGCGATTATCCATCTCGCGCACAAGCCACTTCAGAACGGCTACCGCTTTCTCGTGGTCCACCACCACAGGTGTCAGCAGGTGCGGCACGTTGTTGAAAGATACCAGCTCCACCCGCTTGGGGTCCACCATGATGAAGCGCACCTCCTCCGGGCTGTCGTACATCAGTATTGTAGCGATGATCGATTTCATGCATATACTCTTGCCGCTGTTGGTGGCGCCGGCTATCAGCAGGTGCGGCATCTTGGCCAGGTCGGCGACCACGCTCTCGCCCGACATGCCTTTCCCCAAAGCCAGGGGCAGCTTTGTTTTAGCCTTAAGTTTTTGAAATGAATTAGTTTCGATTATGCTCCTCAGGGCGACCGTGGATGCTATCGGATTGGGCACCTCGATGCCAACCATGGCCTTGCCCGGTATCGGAGCCTCTATCTTTATAGACGGCGACTCCAGCGCCAGCGCCAGGTCGTTGGCCAGCGAGGCGATGCGCTCGACCTTAACCCTGGTCTTGGAGGTCTCTTTCTGGCGAATGGTTATATTGCCGTCCTTGTCCTTGTCCTTTATTTCTTTAAACTTGCGGTCCCATCCCGGCTCTACTCCGTACTGCGTAACGGCCGGGCCCACGTTGGACTCCACCACTTTGGCCTCAACGCCGTAGCTGGCCAGCGCCTCCTCGATGATACGCGCTCCGCGCTTGGTATCCACCTCCGGCTTCTGTGTATCCAGCTCGCGCTCGAGTATCGTCAGTGCCGGAAGCTGCCACCTCCCCTTCTCGCCGCCGGAACGCACGACCGGCTCGATAATCTCAACCTCATCCGCCTTGTCCCCGGCTGTGACCGAGACCTTCTTTTCTTTCCTTAAAGGCTTCTCCTTCGGCTGCTCCAACTCAAGTTTCTGCTCGCCGATCGGGGTGCGCACCGCCATTACCTTTATCGGCTTGGGTTTTCGCTCGATCGGATGCCCCTTTGCATAACTGAAAGGCCAGCACAGAGCACGCCACAGATAGCTGTGCAGCGGATAGCGCCGGTATAAACCAGCTATGCCGCGGCCGACGAGAACAACGAGGTTCCAGCACCTTCGCGGTACTATTAATATTATCCCAAGAAGGATAAGTCCAAATACGATGAAAAATCCGGCAATGGATGGGTCATCGCCAGCCGAAGATTTGCCAACAATCGCATTGCCAAAATTTCCGCCCTGATCGAAGAACGCCAGGATGCCGAAAAGGGCAAAGATCAGCGCTATGACGCCGAGCCAGATGTTCAAACCCTGCAGAAAGGCTGGGACATGCATCCTGGTAAATAATTCACGGATTCGGTTACGCAGGAGAAACCACAGAACAGCCAGTATGAAGATGCCAAGCGGGATGAGCCCGTATCCGAACGTATCCCATATGGTCTGTCTGAAGAAAAACACCAGCAGTGCGATAGCAAGCACGATAAGCGCAATCGCAACACATAGAACAACGCGGCCGCGCCCAGCTTCCGACTGATGTTTCGTTGACCTTTTTTCTCTCTCTTCCCCCATTACTCCATCCCTAGAACATCGAAAGCTGCTTGGGCTCAGCTTTCTCGATATTCTCGACCTTCCCCGCCTTCTCTACTTTCTGCACCTTCTCCGTTTTACCTGGTTTCTCTGTCCTCGCGCCTTTTTCGACTTTCTCGATCTTCTCTGTTTTCTCTGCTTTCTTTGCATTTTGCAGCTTCGATTCCTCTGGAACCGCTTCGGTCTGAGTCAAAAAGGACGGTATCTTAAGCATATCCTCCATGATAACCCCGCGCAAGCTTCCCTGATGCAGCGCCGCAGCGGGATGATACATGGCAAAATACGTCACCCCTTCGTTTGTCCGCACCGTGCCGTGCACCTTGCTTATAGTAGCGCCGGGGAAAAACCTGGCCATGGAATACCTCCCCAGCGTCACGATCATCTTGGGGTTTATCAGCTCCATCTGGCGATCGAGCCACTTGCGGCAGGCCCCGATCTCATCGGGCAGGGGATCACGATTGCTCGGGGGGCGGCACTTCACAACGTTAGCTATGTAGACCTCGCTTCTTTTCAAACCGATAGATTGCAGCAGTTCATCCAGAAATTGACCCGCCGGCCCCACAAACGGGCGCCCCTGCTGGTCTTCATGCCATCCCGGCGCCTCCCCGATGAACATGATATCCGCGTCCTCGCGCCCCTCGCCGGGCACAACCCGCTTCCTTTGTTTGCAAAGCCTGCAAGCATCGCACTTGGCGATTTTTTCATACAAATCGGTTAAGTTGCTCACGACGCAAATCCTCCGGAACGCCAGTTTCTGAACACGGTTAACACACCCGCAATGATTATTATACCGCCAACCACATCCCGTAGTATATTGGCATCTATCCGATCCGCCAGGAAGCTGCCTAATAAACCATACACCAACGCGCTCGGAGCCACATACATGGCGATGTCATTTCTCACGTTCTTTTGTTTGAAGTGACTGAAAGCGCCAAAAAACGATATCACCGCTATCGCAGCCAGCGATATCCCCTGCGCCGAATGCTGATCCATCCCCACCAGCAGCACCATTATCGGGATGATCACCACACCACCGCCCACGCCCATGATCCCCGACAGGATCCCGGCCAGAAAACCGCCGCCAACAAAGCCGAAATACGCCAGTACGCCCAGGTCACGTTCTTCCACGGGCACAGCAACCGTGGAATGCGTAATGATCATGACAAATCCCACACAAACAACAAACAAGCCGAACAGCCACTGCAGGTGTCTTTCTGAGACACGTTTCATCAGCCTGGCCCCCAGTAAAGCCCCCAGCACTCCACCGGCTGCAACAGCTAGGAAGACATCCCATCTGACATAACCCATCACGCCATACACAACTGCACTGCATAAGGCCATGGGGAAGATTACAGCGAGCGACGTGCCGTGTGCTTCATATTGAGAGATATATAACACGCCGACGAGCAGGGGCACGAGGAAGACGCCCCCCCCAATGCCGGTGAGCCCTGCCAGAGTGCCCACCACCGCGCCGATCAGGATACAAATCAGGGCTTTTTCTCTCGACATCCAACCCGCCTCAGAATATTCACGGATGATAGCATAGCACTATAGTGAAGTCAATTGAAGCTGAGGGAGGGGGATGCGGCTCCCTTTTATAAGTTTGCTTGACAGACTCCCTCATCAGCACTTAAAGTATTCCTGTCTTATACACCTTAATTTAACCTGGATCGGCTCACCATAAGGAGGACAAAAATGAAATTAAAGCTGATTTCTGCAGCGCTTTTGCTCTGTGTGTTTGCATTCTCTGCAATCGCATGCGGTTCATCAAAGACATCAACGCCGGGATTTGAGACTTATACCGACAATGTCAACGGCTTTTCCATCTCCATCCCTGACTCATGGGAGACAACACAGGAGGAAACAGTGACGTTCTTCAGCGCTCCTTCACCATGTGTGAGCTTGTATCCTTTTGGCGATGTGGTGGCAGCATCTGCAGAAGGCTACACAAGCGCTCAGACTTACTACTCTGAAGTTTTCGAACCTTTCCTTGAGACCTTGGATGGTTACGGACTCATTTCCAAAGAGAACTCGACAATAGACGGAACCCCGGCGATAAAAGTGACATATACCTATGCTGACGGCGGATATTCTTTCCAGGAAATGGCATCTATTCTTGTCGATCAGCAAACACTCTGGGTGATAGTAGGATCATGTGAGAGCACATGCTGGAATCAACATGTAGGCACTTTCAATACTATGACGAATAGTTTCCAGTCGTTATACTAGACCGTTATAGAAACGATCGGCGGATAGTAGAACTTAAAGCTGCTTGAAAGATGCAAAGGGACAAAAGAACAGCACATCGTCGATGCTGGGAACCTACTTCCCCGCCTTCTCGATATACTGCACAAAGTCGCCTATGGTAACAAACTTCTTCATGCTGTCCACGTCTACCTCAATATTGAAAGCGCCTTCGACGGCGATGATTATCTGAACCCAGTGGAGGGAATCGGCCTTTATCTCTTTTAAGAGTGTTTCCATAGCAATATCCTGCTCGCTGCCGTGTGTTACTTTGGCGATCATCTTCTTCAACTGGTCTAATGTGGACATGCACCCTCCTAGGATTCTAGAAAAGGGCGATTCATGAATCGCCTCTACATGCCGATATTATGCAGAAATCACTGCTGGTTAACAAGCCCCTGTATGCGCTCCAGCTCGGCCTTCAGCTTGCCGACGAAATCGCTTTCCAGCGCCAGTTTGGCCTGCCTCATGGTGCCGACGATCTGGGAGGCGTCGGCGGCCCCGTGCGCCACGCAGGCCACCCCACCCACACCCCACATGGGGCCACCCCCCATCGCCGTAGCCGGGCTCAGCAGTTTATAGAGCTTATCATTGGTATTTTTCAGCACGCTGCTGTCCACGCTATCCTTCAATTCCTTATCCAGCCACTTTGTAGCCGTGCGGCCGATGCCCTCGCAGAACTTGATTATAATATTGCCCACGAAGCCGTCGCACACGATAACGTTGGCCTTGCCCAGGGGGATGTCCATGCCTTCCACGTTGCCGATGAAATTGAGCCCGCTCTTCTTCAACAGCGGGTAGGCCGCCTTGGCCAGTTCATTGCCCTTGCCCTCCTCGGCGCCGACGTTGAGCAGGCCGACGGTGGGGTTCTCGATTCCCATAAAGCTGCGCACGTAAACGGTGCCGGCTACGGCGAAGTTGACCATGTGATAGGGCTGCGCCCCCACCACGGCGCCCATGTCCAGCAGGACGGTCCTGGGCGCCAGCCCCAGAAAGGCCCCGCCGATCATGGGGCGATCCAGCCCGGGAAGCATGCCAAAGTGCTGCATGGCGGCCACCATGCACGCGCCGGTATTGCCCGCGCTGACCATGACATCGGCCTCGCCGTCCTTGACCATCTTGGCGGCTATGGAGATGGAGTTCTTGGGTTTTTTGAAGACCTCGTAGGCCGCCTCCTGGCCGTCCCTGATCACGTCCGTGGCCTCGACTATGCGGTAAGTGATACCGTCGACTTTGTGTTTAGCGACCTCGCGCTCGATATCAGGAACGATGCCGGTGAGGATGATCTCCGCTTTGAGCTCACGCGCCCCCATGATCGCGCCCTTCACTATCTCGGCCGGGGCGAAATCGCCACCCATGGCATCGATCGCTATCCTCAGTTTCTTACCTTTCGTATAATGCGTCATCCAACATCTCCTTCAAATCAGTCGAACCCTCTGCTGTCCCCCTTGAAAAGGGGAAACAACTTCCGACCCCCCTGGTAGCCCCCCATACGTTGGGGGACTTAAGAGTTAGGGGACACCCCTAAAACCCTGGCAGGAGAGTACTCTCCTGCACCACTTTTTTAGGCTAACTCCCCCTCCGTGGGAGAGGCTGGCACTAGGTACTAAACCCGAATGGCGATTGCAATCATCGCCACTACACACTACCGACTACTTACTACTAACTATTTGCTATATCAGCTACCAGCTGTGCTTTATGGCGTCGTGCGCGCAGGACTTATGACAATTTTTGTCCTTCGCGCCGCAGGCCTTGATGCCGGGGCACACGTACGCCAGCTTCTTGCGCAGTTCATCCTTCACCGCGGCGTACGGCCCGCGTCCGTCCTCGCGAACCATCGTTAAAATATGCTCCGGGCAGGCATCGATGCACAGCCCGCAGCCGTTGCACTTTGCGGTATCCACCGTAATGAAATAATCCCCAGTGCCGTCGGAGTAGCCGTACTGGATCTCGACGCCGCCCGCCACCACCCCCTTGAGCCGCTCCCCGGCGTAGAGCGCCGCCCCCAGCGCGCCCGCGAGCTGCGGGTCCGGGCACAGTAGCGGCTCGAGCCCCACTTTCTCCGTCAGCTTGGCAACGAGGCCCTTGTTCTTGGCGATGCCGCCCGTGATGCTGAAATCCTTCTGTATGCCGACGCGCTTCAATAAATTGAGGCTCCTCTGCGCAATTGCATCGTTCAGGCCAGACAGAATGTCGCCTTTTTCGACGCCTTTCCTGCGGTAGGCCATGGCCTCGGTCTTGGCGAACACGGCGCATATCGTATTGAAGGGAACGGGATTCCTCGACTGGATGGCCAGCACGCCGCTCTCAGACAGAGGGACGCCGAGAACTTCAGCGATCATTTCGAGGAATCGGCCGGTTCCTCCAGCACACTTGTCGTTCATGACGAACTTGGTGACGCGCCCCTGCCCGTCGCAGCTTATGGCCTTGCAGTCCTGGCCGCCCATGTCCAGCACCGTGCGCACCGAGGGGAAATACCAGTTGATGCCGCGCGCGTGGCAGCTTATCTCGGAGACATTCTCTTTGGCGAATGGAACGAGCACGCGCCCGTAGCCCGTGGCGACAATATAATCTATCTTATCGATGCTCAGGCCCGTGCCGTTCAAAAGGTTCGTCATGGTCACATTCGACGTCATCACGCTATCGGGCAGCGTATCGCCGATGGTGGAAGATGCGATCACGCCGTCTTTGAGCAGCACCGCCTTGGCCGCGCGCGAGCCGATATCGATCCCGGCGACTATCGTCATGCAGCGGCCCCTTTCTCCGCGCTTTCCCTGGCGATTATGGCCGCGCCCAGCGCTGCCACAGCCTGCGGCTGCTCGGGCACGAAAACTTTAAATCCCAGATCCTGCTCCAGTATATT
Source organism: Dehalococcoidia bacterium (assembly GCA_041653935.1). Lineage (GTDB taxonomy): Bacteria > Chloroflexota > Dehalococcoidia > E44-bin15 > E44-bin15 > JAYEHL01. The sequence goes on from JBAZEO010000001.1 coordinate 1,106,959, forward strand.
GATGAAACCTTTATTCATGGCCACCCCACCCACGACGGCCACCCCCTGCTCGATGCCGATGCGTTTGCACATGGCCATGATGCGACTCACCATCGAGGCATAAATACCGGCGACTATATTCGGCATGGGCGTCGGCGGCACACGGTGAACATTCGATATTACCTCGGACTCGGCAAAAACGGCGCAGGTGTTAGATATGTCCGCCCGCACCTTTGCCGCAAACGACATATCCGACATTTCACCGAGCGACATCCTCATAATTTTCGACATCTGCTGTAGGAAGATCCCCGTCCCCGAGGCGCACTTGTCCTGGTTCTCCCACGCGCTCAGCCGCCCCCTTGCGTTCAGCTTGAGCGCCGCGCTGCTCTCCCCGCCAACGTCGATCACGGTTCTGATGGCGGGATTGAGGTGATGGATGCCGCGGGCGATACAGGTATTTATAGCTTTATGCTGCTGATTTAAAGTGATCGACTTCCCTCCCATGCCTGTCGCGACGATGTGCCACCCGTTAGCCAAGTCGACGATATTCCCGTCCGACGCCAGCCGTATTGCCTCCCGCGCGCTTTGCTCCGCGTCATCGCCCGACTCGGCAACGCCGAAGGCAAAGCTGCCATCATCCTTGAGCACGACGGCCTTGGTCGTCAAACTGCCAACGTCTATTCCGAGGTAGTTCATAAGTTATATTCTAACCACGTGGAATCCTGCTGAGAAGACATTGTTGTTGGGGTAGGTGCCGGTGTTCCTTGATTCCTTAATACAACAGCGGCGTAAATCATGCCATCTATCGCTATGAAAGCCACAACCAGGGCTATAATAATCACGACCAGAGAGCGTTTCTTTTTCTCGGGGGCTAAATCCCTCTGTGAAACCATTCGCTGTCTAGGTTTTATGGATGCCTTTTCCTCAAGAGATGCCTCTTCCTTAGGTGCTACCGGCTTTTGAGGCTCAAGAGGCTCCTTGATTGCAGGGGCTACTTCAGGCGTCACTGCTGCCTGCTGTAGAAGCGCAGACGGTGCCTTCTTCTCAGAAACTATTGCTTCCTTTGGTACTATTCTCGGACGAGGTTTTTGGGGTGTTTTTTTCTCAGTAACTGCTTCAGGCTTCGGGACTGCCTGCGGTCGAGGCTTAGACGATTTCTTCTTCTCGGGAACTGCCTCTTTTTTGGGCGCTCTTCGCCACCAAGGCCTGGATGGTACCTTCTCCTTGAGAGCGGCCTCCTTCTTTGGCACTACCTGCTTTCGAGGCTTGGGAGGCTCCTCTTTCTTGAGAGGGGCCTCATCCACCGGTGCTCTCCGCCGTCGAGGCTCAGGAGAGGCCTTTATATCAGCGGCTGCTTCAGGCTTCAGTGCTATCTGCGGTCGAGGCTTGGGTGGTGCTTTTTTCTCAGGAACTGCCTCCTTCTTCGAGATTACCTGCGACCGAGTTTTGGGTTGTTCTTCTATCTTAGGAGGTAGAGCCCTCTTTTGCGCCCTTGGATATTGAGGCAAATAAGGCGCTGGTTTTTGTGCGAGTGTCTCTTTATCCCAATCATCACCCCAGTCGCTTCCCCAGACCTCATCAATGGAAACTCCGCCCTGACGCTGAGGACGTTTGATAACAGCATCAGACTCGCGTTTATCTTTCCGGGGTTTGCGAATAACAGGTTTGGCTCCGTGTATAGGGGGATATGGCGTTACTCGCTGTCGAGCACTAGCAGGAGCAGGCTTTGATACAGGCCTTCCTCTGCCCCAGTCGTCACCCCAGACCTCACCAACGGAGACTCTGCCTCTGCAATAGGGATAATTAATACAAACATAGTACTTGCAGTCGTCTTCTCTGGCCATGCGGATGGTTGTTCTCCTTCCGCACTTGGGACACCTGACTTCACCCGTCATTTAATGCCTCATCCCGCATAATCCAGGTAACATTCGTTAAATATAGCCGACTTTTCATCTATCCTCAAGCATCTCGAAGAACTGCTCAAGCTTGCCGCGCACCTCGTCCTCGGATGTTATCGTAGGATCAACCACATCGCAGTCTATGGTCAGCACCGGTATATCGATCTCCTCAAGAATATCTTTGAATAACTTGATTGTAGCGCAGGAATGCCTACAGCCAACGTCGGCCCAGTAGATCGCTCCGTCCACACGGTATTCCTTGGCACATTGCTTGATGCTGCCTATGGCGCGGTTGTCCAGCGGCCCGTACATGCGCATCTCGGGTATCATATAGGATTTTCTGGCCACGCTCTCCAGCGGCTTGGCCGGGTCTAGGTGCCCCTCGCCCCAGAAGGTAAAGAAAGGCTCCGTCACGCTAACCGCCCCGTGTTCGGCGGCGATGCGGTCCAGGAAGCCCATGAGATACATCGGCGGCAGAAAGAATGTCATGAGGCGGAAGCGCTCCTTGGGCACAGCGCCTTTGCCCTGCTTCACCATATCGGCCAGCTCATCGCGCAGCGTCTCCAGATACTCGATGGCCTCCGGCTGCCCCGGGAAAAGGTAATCGGCCGTTAGCAGCTGCAAGAAGCCCAGAGGCGAGAATGGTGTGGGCACCGCCTTCCTCAACTCGTTGATCTCGCGCATGAGCCCAATCTGGTGGTCCATGCGGGCCACGATCTCAGCCAGCCGATCCCAGTGTATGCGCCGGCCCGATCTATGCTCCAGAAAGATGACCATCTCGCCCATCTCCCCGGCGAGGTACTGCAATTCCTCCTCGCTGTCCTTGAACGGATGGTCGATGAAGAACCCCGGCGCGCCCGTGATCTTCGTGATAAGCTCGCCGGCTTTGGCCGTGTTGTCGCAGACCAGGCTGGACCACAGCATGACGTCCGGCCACGGGATGGATTTGCTGGCGAAGGCCCCCGCCAGCCCGCGGTGCGGGGTGCATATCTCCGAGGCCAGACCCAGCTCGGCGCCGGCGGAAATGATATCGGAGTTCTCCCCTGTGAAGAGCGCCATCATCCACGTGGTGACCTCCGTGTGCATCGGCACATAGTCCATGGCGTAGATCAGCTCGGCGGGGAAGAATACGGTGTGCGCCGCTATGAGCTTGCCTGTGTCGTGGGCTTCCAGAAGACGACGGTAATAGGTTTCGAGCATCTTGTAGTAGAGGACATCGCTCTTGCGCGCGTTGGGCGACGCCTGGTTCATACGCAGCATCAGGCGACAGGCCCGTATGATGGCCTCGATCTTTTTATTGCTTTCAGTGCTCACTTCTTAGAATCAACCCCCTGATATCCCCCGAGTCTTGGGGGAAACAACATCCGAACCCCCTGTTAGTCCCCCACACGTTGGGGGACAAGAGCGTTAGGGGACACCCCTAAAACCCCGCCAGAGGGCGATCCCTCTGGACTTCCCGATAACGATTAAAGGTACGACACCTATGACGTAGGGGCACGGCACGCCGTGCCCTCGTTATCTCTTCCGCGCCTCCAGCATCTCAAGGAACGCCTGCACCCGCGTCGCGATCTGGCCGGAACCGGCCGTGCCGTATTCGACATCGAGCGCCAGCGTCGGTATGCCATTCTCCGATAGCTTATCTGATAGCAGCGGCAGGTCGTGGGCGTACGGCACACAGTAACGCACGATCTCGCTGATGACGCCATCGACCTTGAAAGCGCGGGCGTAATCGATGATGCGGTTGAAGCGCTCGTCGGAGGGATACATGCGCGCGCAGGGGAAGTTGTTCAGATAGCGGCGCGAGATGGTCTCCAGTATCGGCCTGCCGTCATCCAGCGCGACCTTGTCGCCCCAGTAGCGCGTGCTGGTGCACAGCTCGTCGGTCACCACCAGCGCGCCCTGATCCTCTATCGATTTGATGAACTCCGGATTCGTCAGCACGCTGCCGACGAGCATGACCCGCGCCCTGCCGGAGAAGGCCTTGTCGCTCGCCTTGAGCTCCTCGATGAACTCGCTGAGCCAGAGGTTGAAGGTCTCCTTGGGCATCCTGTAGGCCGCGTTGAGCACCTCCAGCGTCTCGGCGCCGCTTATCGGAGGCTTGTCCCGCTTGCGCAGCTCATAGAGGCTGTGCAGCAAGCCGCGGGACTCATTCAATACGATGGCCGATTTTAGAAGAGCCTCATCCGTTATCTCGACGCCGAAGTGCTCCTCGAAATGTTTCTTGAATAGTACGACCTCGTCGTAGTACAGCGTATGAGCCCGCTCGGTGAACTTGCGCGGCACCGTCAGCACATGGTGGAACGGGGTCCCGACGTACTGCCTCCACACATCGAACAATCTTCGCGCGCCGTCGCACGTCGAGCCGCCCACGACGCCGTCGAGGAAGTCGTACTGCCCCTCAAGGCCGAGCTGCAGGCAGCTCCGCGAGAATGTGCAGTTATTTATGTAAAGATGGGCGTTGGCATCGTCGAGGTTGGCCTCATGCGAGTAGCCGATGATGCGTATGGGCAGGGCGCCGGAGGCATGGATGATCTCTTCTGGAACATAGGTGCACAGCCAGCCGATGACCTTGCCGCCGCGGCTCTTGTGCTCCAGGATCTGAGCGGTCTTGGGGAAAGATTCATTCATCTCCCGGAAACGATCGAGTACGCTCAATTTATAATATCTCCATATGGTCGATACGTGGGCGAACACATAGGTTCGCCCCTACAATAAAATTCTCCATGGCAGGGGCAACCCCCTGTGGTTGCCCGCCACAGGGCGAGGCGACCTCGCCCCTACAATCAACCCGTCGTAGGGGCAATTCATGAATTGTCCCTACATTGCGACAATTATATATATCACAAACTTAACTCGGGGTGGTAGCCTATAAACATGCAGCCGGGGCCGGTGGAGTATCCCATCACCGGGCTGTAGTCGCTAACGATCATGCTGAGTACTTTGAACTCTTTCTTTATCATGTCGACCAGCGTCTGAGCCGTGTCCGGCGCATCGGCGTGCGAGACCATGAAATGCATAGCTTCAGCGGCCGCCGCATCCTTCTTGACAACACCGATCATCTTACCCAGGCCCTCGATCCTGTCCGTCGTCATGTCGGCGAACTCCATCACGCCTGCGTCAGACATACGATTCACCGGCTTGATGTTCGACTTAGCGGTCTTGAGCGCATCTTCTTTGGACATGCGGCCGCTACGATAGGTGTAGCCGACCGTATCCAGCATCAGCACGCCGCCCGTCACCTTGCGCATCTCGGCGGCGGCCTTCGACAGGTCGTCTAGACCTTTCCCCTTTGCCGCCAGCTTGGCCATCTCGATGGCGATCATGCCCTCCGCTCCGGCGCAGGTCCTGGAGTCGAAGGCCACGACCCTGGAATTTGGAAACTCCTCTTTGAGCAGGTCCGCCGCAACATTGGCCGACTGGGCCACCGCGCTGAGCCCGGACGATATGGTGACAAAAAATATCGACGGATGTTTTTTAGCCAGCTTGCGGAACTCTTCCAGAAGTATGCCGGGAGTTATAGCCGCAGTACAGAAGCTGTCCGGGTCTTTCTTGATGATATCGTAAGCCTGCCGGGCGGTGATAGTTACGCCTTCGGTATAGGTTTTGCCCTCGCAGGTTATCTGGGAGGCGGGGACGATTTTTATGCCATTCTTATCGGCTAGTTCTTTGGGTAAGCACGCCACGGTATCGGTCATGACCAGCACATTGGACATTGAAGAGCCTCCTCAGCTTTGCTTATTCTATACCCCGTAATATACACGATTCGCTGGCCGTTGCACAACCATAATTTAGAGTCCCTTTGTAGGAGCGAACCCCTGTGTTCGCCCTATAGATTCCGGCCTCCGCAGGAATGACGCGCATGCCCTCACCCTAACCCTCTCCCCTGCGGAGGGAGAAGAAACCCAGCCTTATACAGCTGCGGCGCGCAGAGTTATTCATATGTGCACGGTACTCCGTCCGTGCACATACATTAAGGTTTACTAAGTACTGTAATACACAAATTTCTGCTACGGCCTTCCAGCGGCACTAAGGTCGACACACCGCTACAGCCCTCGGCCACGAAGTGGATAGAGGTTAGCGGCTCACAGAGGTGCAGGAGATGAGTCTCCTGCCAGGGGTTTGGGGGTGTCCCCCATTTTACAAGTCCCCCAACGTATGGGGGATACAGGGGGTTCGGTTATTGTTTCCCCCTTTCAAGGGGGATTCCAGGGAGATCATACTAATCCCTGCTAACAAAACACCCGCCGGCACGTCTTATATATCAAACAGGAGGAGGAAGAACATGAAGAAATATTGGATCACAATAATGATGACGGTTCTGGCTATCGCTGCCATCAGCGGAATAGCCTGCACAGCGTCCGCGGACACCAGCGGGCCGAGCACTGTAAATGTTTCTGAAAGCGGAAAGCAGATAACACTCTCCCCAGGTGACTCATTGATAGTAACCCTCGACTCCAACGCGACGACAGGTTTCAGCTGGTCGGTAGCCGGAATTAGCGATGAGGACGTAGTGGATGAGGTCAGCAACGAGTACCAGGGCTCCGATAGCGGGATGATAGGGGCAGGCGGCCAGGAGGTCTGGACGTTCGAGACACTCGATGAAGGCACAAGCACTATCGAGATGCAGTACAGCCGCTCCTGGGAGACAGGCGTGGAGCCCGCCGCAACGTTCAACGTAACAGTAATCGTGAAATAGAGGTGTCCTTCTTCAGAAGGATTGAGGCGGTTGGGGGATTAAGGGGGTTGGAAACGACCCCCTTTTCTATCTTTATCCGACTTATCCGGCCGTATAAGTCCCCGTCCCCACAGCTATGAGCACGTCATCCTCGTTGCGCAGCTCCATCCGCGAAACTGCTATCTTGCTCCCCACCCGCAGGATATTGCTCGTGGCGGTGAAATGCTGCCCCTTGCCCGGCCGTATATAGTCGATGCGCAGGTCTATGGTGCTGATCCGGCCCAGCCGCTCCATCTTCTTCTCTATGGACTTGCCCATGACCTGCTTAAAGATGTGCAGATACACAGCATGCGCGCCGGCTATATCCAAAATTGAAGAGATGACCCCACCGTGAAGCACGCGGAATATGGGATTGCCGATAAGCTCTTCGCGCATATCGAGTTTGAGGATGCCCTCCTCCAGTGATTGCGACTCGATGCTGTAGTTGAGCACATCGTTGAACGAGGGGCTGGCCAGATTTGCGAAGTGCTCGCTCACCTCCTGCAGTTCCTCGCCTTTAACCTTGACCTTTATCGGCATGGCGCCCCTCCTTTTTCATGCTGCGATCTCGATATCTCCGCCGCAGCGACGTCAGCATAACATAAAGATGCTATTGTTGACAGATTACATTACCAGCTTTAAAGTATAACCACCTTACGCATTCCCATTTGACCCAGATAGGTATCCTGGAGAATCTGCAATATAAATTCAGGAGGTAGAAAATGCTGAAAAGTACTTTCAAGATGTTCTTTGGTATCATATCTATCCTCGTCGGACTTGGAGTTATTGGCATTGGCATTATGGTTATGGGCGGGAATACAGTAATGGGAATTATCCTTATCCTTGTTGGAATTTTCTTTATATCTATGGGATGGGTTTTGCAGTATGGGAGCATTTTTAGAAGATGAGGCTAACAAGAATGGCTGGAGATAAGATATGAATAGTGCATTTCTTGCAGGATATGTTGTAGTCGTAATAGTAATCAGGATACTATTCATTTGTTGGTGTGTCTCAATAGCAAGAAAAAAGGGCAGAGACACTGTATTAGCAGGTCTATTGGGATTCTTATTCGGGTTATGGGCAGTCATAGGCTATGCTCTTGTTAGTAGTAAGAAAAAGGGTAATGAATCTTTAAACTGTCCTATATGCCACGATATTACTGAGATTAAAACAGCTAAGACAGGCAAGGATAAGGGCAAGCAATTCTATGTATGCGTTAATTATCCAGAGTGCAAAGGGAAAATTCCGCTAACTAAGAGAGCACTGTAGCGACGGAGTTACTGAATGACAGATGATATTAAGTGTCCTATATGTGGTTCTAAAACTACTATCCGAACAGCTAAAAAAGGTTCAAATGCTGGTGAACAGTTCTACGTTTGTGACCACTATCCAGAGTGCAAGGGTAAAAGTCCTTTGAAAAAAGGAAGGTATGAGGAGGTAATCAGACTCAATCCAAACGATGCAGCCGCACATCATGCCGTAGGGCTCAGATATCATAAACAGGGTAAACTTAACGTTGCTGAGCGGGAGTATAAAGAGGCTATCAGACTCAATCCAAACTTTGCAGAAGCACACAATGACCTAGGGGTTATATATTCAACTCAACGTAAATGGGACGCTGCTGTGCAAGAGTTTAAAGAAGCGATCAGTATCAATCCGAACTTGGCAGCCGCACACAATGCTCTAGGAGCTATAGCCTATACTGTGGGTATGTATGACATTGCTGTGCAGGAGTATAAAGAGGCAATCAGCCTCGACCCAAACTTTGCAGAAGCTAAAAATAATCTTGCAAATGTCTTGAAGAAGCAAAAATGAGATGGAACGTTTACGACACACCTCCAGTGAGTCTTTAGGCATACTAGGGGTTTGTTGGATTACTCATCCTCTGGGTTTTCTTCTGGGTTCGTCTTTTCACTCTTCTTATGTTAAAATAATAGAGTAATTACCATTGATTTATCCGCGGGGGAGCCGTGTGGCTGAGAGCCCTTCCCTGAACAGGAAGGACAACCCCTGGAACCTGATCTCGGTAATGCGAGCGTAGGGAAGCGGGACCATATAGACCAGGAGTCTGGAACCGAGTACCGAGGCTCCTGGTTATTTGTTTTATAAGGGGTGCGATATGACACAGTTAGAGCTGGCAAGGAGCGGGGGGATATCCTTTGAGATGAAGCGCGTCGCCGCGGACGAGGGCGTCACGCCGGAGTTCATACAGCAGGGCATCGCCGAAGGCACTATCGTTATCCCGTCGAATAAAAAACACAAGATAACTCAGCACTGCGCTATCGGCAAGGGTACAAGGGTCAAGGTCAACGCCAACATCGGAACATCGGCCGACAGCGGAACCAAAGAAACCGAGCTTGAGAAACTGAGGATCGCCGTCGAATGCAAGTCGGACACGGTGATGGACCTGAGCACGGGCGGCGACCTGCAGGCCATACGCAGAGCGATAATCAACGAAAGCCCCGTACCGATTGGCACGGTTCCCATCTACCAGGCCGCGCTGGGGGCCATCAAGAGCAAGGGCGCGCTGGTCAACATGACCGCCGACGACATCTTCAAGGCCATCGAGGATCATGCCGCGGACGGCGTCGATTTCGTCACGGTTCACTGCGGCGTCACCAGGGCATCCATCGAAAGGCTGAAAAATCAGGGAAGGGTCACCGACATCGTCTCGCGGGGCGGGGCCATCCTGCTCGGCTGGATACTGCACAACAATAAGGAAAACCCGCTGTACGAGCAGTACGACCGACTGCTCGAAATAGCTAAGAGACACGACATGACGCTGAGCCTGGGCGACGGCCTGCGCCCCGGCAGTATAGTCGACGCCACGGACAGGGCCCAGATCGAGGAGCTTATAATCCTGGGCGAGCTGGTGGCCCGGGCCAGGGTGGCCGGCGTGCAGGCCATGGTGGAGGGGCCGGGGCACGTGCCGCTGGACCAGATAGCGGCCAACGTAGAGCTGGAAAAAAGCGTATGCAATGGGGCCCCGTTCTACGTGCTGGGGCCGCTGGTCACGGATATCGCCGCCGGATACGACCACATAACCGGCGCTATCGGCGGCGCGATAGCGGCCATGGCCGGAGCCGATTTCCTTTGCTACGTCACGCCGTCCGAGCACCTGGGCCTGCCCGGGACCGACGATGTCAGGCAGGGCGTCATCGCGTCGCGCATCGCGGCCCACGCCGCCGACGTCGCGCGGGGGGTCAGGGGCGCCCGCGAAACCGACCGAAAGATGTCTGTAGCACGCAAGAACCTCAACTGGGAGGAGCAGGCCAGGCTGGCGCTGGACCCGGAGAAAGTGCGCTCCCTACACAAGAAGAACACCGCCTCCGGCGATACCTGCACCATGTGCGGCGGCATGTGCGCCATGAAGCTCGTGTCCGAATACCTCGGCAAAAGCGTCGAGAAGTGCTAGGTTTATTTTGGTAGGGGAGTCCTTTCATGCAACATTGTTTATGGAAGGATTCCTCGCAACGACAAGTTCAAAGAGTGGTAAAGGAGAGAAGTCTCTCCTTTCAGGGGTTTGGGGGTGTCCCCTAAATCTTAATGTCCCCCAACGTATGGGGGACTAACAGGGGGTTCGGTTATTGTTTCCCCCTTTCAAGGGGGATAGCAGAGGGTGTAATCATTTAAAGGAGTTCTACATGCCCATATTCCAACCGGTGGAAGAGCGGGACGTCACCAGAGCGATAATCCGAAAATTCTCCTCTCAATTCGACGAATACGTCCAGAGCGACGTCATCATAGTCGGCGGAGGCCCCGCCGGACTCATCGCAGCCATCGACTTATGTAAAAAAGGCGTCAAAACCCTCATCATCGAGCGCAACAACTACCTCGGCGGAGGGTTCTGGATAGGCGGCTACTTCATGAACATCCTCACCATCCGCGCGCCGGCGCAGAAGGTATTGGATGAGCTGGGCGTGCCCTACGAGAAGTTCAGCAAGGGGCTTTACACCGCCAGCGCTCCCCACACCTGTGCCGCCGCCATCGCTGCAGCATGCAATGCAGGCGTCAAGATATTTTCGCTCACATCGCTGGAAGACCTCATAATCAGAGGCGACAAGCGCGTCGCCGGCGTAGTTATCAACTGGAGCCCCATCGCGCATATACCAAAGGAAATGTCCGCACTCGACCCGGTGCCGCTGGAGTGCAAAGTTGTTATCGATGCTACGGGTCACGACGCCGGCGTGGTCAAGAAGCTGGAGAAGCGCGGCCTGCTCCGGACGCAGGGCGAGGGCCCGCTCTGGATCACCGCCTCCGAGGACCAGGTGGTGGAGCACACCGGGGAGGTGTATCCCGGCCTGGTGGTCTGCGGCATGGCGGTGGGGACGGTATACGGCGTGCCGCGCATGGGCCCCACGTTTGGCGGGATGCTCCTTTCAGGTAAAAGAGCTGCCACAATCGCTTCACAACTGCTGTAATACCTGCTATCATATACGAACCGCGTAGCAGGAGACAGATATGAAAACCAATTTTGTACGAGGAATTGTACTGCTTTCAATTTTGGTGACGTCTCTTATCATCGTCGGCTGCGGGAACGAACCAATCGCCACGCCCTATGTGGCCGAGGAGTTTGTTATCTGCAACGCCAGCGACAGCCAGTCATCGCCGCACATCTCAAGCAACATTATTGTATGGACAGACGACCGAAACGGGAATGCTGATATCTACGGCTACAACATCGGCAACGGCAGCGAATTCCCCGTGTGCACGAATAGCAGCGACCAGACGAACCCCGATGTAGACCATGAATCTGATACAGTAGTGTGGCAGGACGATCGCAACGGCAACAACGACATCTACGGATATAACATATCGGCAGGGACGGAGTTCATTATCTGCAACGAGTCACATTATCAAGTGTTCCCATCCGTCTCAGGGAATACTGTAGTTTGGAACGACTTCCGTGTCGATATTGATTTAGTCAGTCATATCTATGGCTATAACCTGAGCAGCGGCCAGGAATTCTCTATAAGCACTTTCCCGTCACTAAAGCACTTTACTTCTATATATAAAGACACTGTGGCCTGGCTTGACTTCCGCAAATCAGGTTTAGCTTCCGGTGAGAGAGAAAATCTCAACCTGGAGATATATGCCTGCAATCTTTCCTCAGGTACAGAATTTGCAATTACAGACGATGAATATTCGCAGGATCCCCCGGGAGCAGATATGTATGACGACATCATGGTATGGAGCGAGTGCAATCAAGACGAAGGCTTTTGCGGCATTTACAGCTATAATCTGACCACGCGTACTAAAACCGCCTTAAGCACGAGTCACGACTATGCGTTATTTCACCCCACCATTTATGGCGATATCGTCGTCTGGGAGGACTACCGCAACGGCAAAGGCGATATCTACGGATACAACCTCAAGACGGACGAGGAGTTCGCCATCTGCACTGAAGCCGGCTATCAACAGAACCCGGCTATCTACGGAAATATCGTTGTCTGGGAAGACAACAGGGAAGAAGTTGCGGATACTTACGACATATACGGCGCGCGGCTGACGTTTGATAATCCATAGTCAAACTGGTAAAGTAGGGGCGAATAATTATTCGCCCCTACACGATGACCGAAACATCGAGGGTACGGGAAATTGATACCTCCAAAAAGAAGGAATACGTGGCAAAAATAGTAGCTGTCTGCAAGAGCGAGAAAAAGGGAACCCGTAAAAAGGTCGTAGGCCAATGTCAGGTCGTCGATGGCGGCCTCGTTGGTGACGCGCACGCCGACTGCTGCACGCACAGGCAGGTCAGCCTGCTGGCCATCGAGAGCATCGACAAGATGCGGGCGCTGGGGCTGAAGGTCGGCCCCGGCAGTTTCGCTGAGAATCTCACGACCGAGGGCATCGACCTCGTCTCTCTGCCCATCGGCACAAAGATATCGATTGGAAAAGACATCGTCCTTGAGATCACGCAGATAGGCAAGGAATGCCACACCCCATGCGCCATCTACCGCCAGGCGGGCACATGCGTCATGCCCACCGAAGGCATCTTCGGCAAGGTCATCCGCGGTGGAACCGTAAAGAGCGGCGATGAGATCGTCACAACCGCCGTTTAAGTTACTGGGCAAAACTGGTATAATCATCCAACCACAGTACAGGAGGCGAGCCATGAACGATCGTTGGGTCAAGTATCTTTCGCTATTTCTCCTGATATCAACAGCGATCTCTGCTGTAAGCTGCAGCACGACTACCGAGACGGTAATCGAAAAACAGTACATCACCGACGAGTTCCCCATCAATCCCGTGCACCGCTACAACCCCGGCGTCTCCGGCGACATAGTCGTCTGGATGGATGAGAGCGAGGGGAGCAAGGATATTTACGGGCACGACCTGGCCAGCGATGACGAGTTCCCAATCTGCACCAATCAGTACAACCAGGAATCCCCTATCATTTCAGGCGATACGATTATCTGGCGAGATGAACGCAGCGGCAACGGCGATATCTATGGCTACGATCTTTCGATGCATGCAGAGCTCGCTATCTGCGCCACGAGTGCCGAGCAGAATAATCAGGCCACTGACGGTATAACAGTGGTCTGGGAAGATGACCGGTATTACGACAAGTGGGACCTGGATATTATGGGGTTCAACCTCAGCACCGGCGAAGAATTCACCATCTGCAACGATGCGCACCGCCAGGTCTCTCCATCCGTATCCGGCAACATAGTGGTCTGGATCGATGATCGCAACGGTGATCCAGACATCTTTGCTCGCGATATGTTGATTACCGACCCCGACGAAGCGGTGTTCCCCGTCATTACCAACGAGTCCGGTCAGCAAAATCCGTCCATTGACGAAGATATAATCGTATGGGAGGACAGCCGCAACGGCAACATAGATATTTACACATACAACATCACTTCCAAAATCGAGTCTATTATCTGCGCCAACGTATCCGAACAGCGCAGCCCGATCATCAGCGGTGAATTTGTCGTCTGGCAGGACAATCGCAACGGCGAATGGGATATCTACGGCTACAACCTGGCAACGCATACCGAGTTCCCTATCTGCACCGCGCCCGCCGACCAGACGCTGCCGTCCATCTCAGGCGATATGGTGGTATGGGAAGACAAACGCAACGGCAACGATGACATATACGGAACAAGGATCTCGCTGAAGGAGCCATGAAGGCTGAAATAATCTCCATCGGCACCGAGCTGCTACTGGGTGAGATCACGGATACCAATGCCTCCTACCTCGCTTCGCAGCTCCCCCTGCTGGGCATTGACCTGCTGTGGGTCACCCAGGTCGGTGATAACTTGGGACGACTCAAAGAATGTCTGGAACGCGCCTGGGGCCGCTCCGATATCGTAATCACAACAGGCGGGCTGGGACCTACAGAGGATGACCTCACTCACGAGGCCATAGCAGCCATATTCAACGAGGAGCCCAGAGTCGATCCTGACCTAGAACGCAATCTGCGCGAGTTCTTCAACAGGCGCAAATTCGTCATGCCCGAGAACAATCTCAAGCAGGCCATGCTCATCCCCTCGGCGCGCGCCATCCCCAACCCCAGAGGCAGCGCCCCCGGCTGGTGGATTGAGAAAAAACGGCGGGGTGGCAAACCCCAGTTTTTAATAGCCATGCCGGGCCCTCCCGCCGAGATGCAGCGCATGTGGGAGAAAGAGGTTTTCGCTAACCTCCGTAAGCTCGTTCAAACCGATATCATTATCTCAAGAACGATAAAAACGCTGACCGATGCCGAATCCAGAGTCTCCGAAAAATTAGCCCCGCTGCTCTCATCGATAAATCCATCCATTGGCATCTACGCCAAGCCCGACGGCATCCACCTGCGCATCACCGCTAAAGCCGCATCGAGCGATGAAGCGCGAGCCATGATATCGCGTCACGAAGACAAGGTGCGCTCGCTCATCGGCGACATCATCTGGGGATACGATGACGAAACGCTGGAAGCAATAATCGGCAAGCTCCTGAGCGAAAAAGGCCTGGCCCTAGCCACCATGGAATCCTGCACCGGCGGGCTCCTGGCTAGCACGATTACGGATGTCCCGGGCAGCTCCAATTATTTTAAAGGCGGCTTCGTTACCTATACAAACGAAGCCAAGATCGCTAACGGTGTCGATCCTGAACTTATCTCGCGCCACGGAGCGGTAAGCCCGCAGGTCGCCGCCAACATGGCGCGGGCGGCAAGAGAACGGCTGAGCGCCGATATCGGCATCGGTATCACCGGCGTGGCCGGACCGGCAGAGATGGAGGGCAAGCCCGCGGGCACCGTGTTTATAGCCATCGATAACGGAAAAGAACTAAAGCTGATCGAGGGGCGTTACCCGCCGCTGCGCCACCAGGTAAAGCGCCGTGCCGTTTACCACGCGTTATATGAACTGCGAAAAATGCTGCTTCTTATCAGCTAGCCCTGCAAAATCCACTATATATTCCCCATAATGTTTTGTTGTACAATACTACCCACCTAGACCCTTTAATTTGACAACCATACTATAGGGTAGTAAAACAATTAGGCATAATTGAAGCGAAACAGCAATTTTTTCACTTTTATCGAGGTGCATTATGGGTGAAACGGTAAAGACCAGGGAACAGCTTACGCAAGAGCTGGCTCAAGCTCAAAAGCGTATCGCCGAGCTTGAAGCTGGCCTTGTCGACAGCGGCAAACCGCAGGTAAACTATGGCACACTCAAAACTTTCTTCGATTCGGCAACCGACTCCTTCAGCATCTGGGATTCAAACTTGAACATGGTTTATCTCAACGATGTAACCTTAACAAAATATTACCCGCCCGGGACAAAGAGAGCCGATGTCATAGGCAAACATTTCACAGAACTTGTAGCCGGCTCAGTAGAATCAGAACGATATAAACAGTACCTCAATGTTCTTAAAACAGGTGAACCGTTTTATCTGGATGTATTTAATCCCCATCCTAAATATGGAGACATGTATCTCGCGATAAGAGTATTCAAGATCGAAGATGGACTGGGAATAATAACTATAGACATCACCGAGCACAAACGCATGGAGCAGGCGCTCCAGGACAGCCAGCAGCGTTTGAGCGCTTTGATAGACAACGCCCCTGACGTGATATTCACATACGACACCAGCGGCAGGTTTGTCTCCGGGAATAAAAGGGCCGAAGAGCTGATGGGCTATACCAGAGAAGAAATGCTGGGCAAAACTTTTGCTGAATCGGGCATCCTCACCGAGGAATCGCTCGCCAAGACAAAACAAAGTCTGGACGACTACAAACAAGGAAAGCCAGCCGAGCCGACTCCCTATGAACTTATAACAAAGGACGGCACTCACATCTTCATGGAAGTAAGGGGAGTGCCCATAGTGCAGGGTGACAAGGTGGAAGTCATCGCCATCGCCCGCGACATCACCAAGCGTAAGAGGGCGGAGGAAGCGCTGCGGCAGAGCGAGGAACGGCTGAGAACCTATTTTGAAAACGCGCCCGATGCTATCTTCGTTTACGATTTCAACGGCGTGTTCCTGGATGGAAACAGGATGGGTGAGGAGATAACGGGCTACCGAAAGACTGAACTCGTCGGCAGGAACTTCATTGAATCTGGGCTCTTCTCCGAGCAATATGCGCTGAAAGCAATGAGTGCGGTGCTGAAAGACTTGAAAGGTGAAATCTCCGGTCCGGAAGAATACGAGATAACAAGAAAGGACGGGCAAAAAAGGGTCCTTGAATCAACATCATTCGTGGTAAAGGGGCAGTGGAAAGGTGAGGTCGTAGGCATCGCCCGCGATGTCACTGAGCGCAAGAAGATGGAAGAGGAGTTAAGGCAGAGTGAAGAGAAACTGCGTGCCATACTCGAGTCCATCGGCAATTCCATCACCGTCATCGATACAAAGGGCAATATCACCGATCTGAATGATGCTGCGATGAAACTCTTCGGCTGTAAAGACAGAGAGGAAGCACTTGGCATGAATGCGCTGACTTTCATGGCCGAGGATAGCCAGCCTTCGGCAACCGTCAAACTGAATGCAGCTAAAACTGAAAGGCTCGTGCAATACAAATTCAAGCGGATGGACGGCAGTACATTCTGGGGAGAAACCAGCACCGACGCAATACATAACAGCTCGGGAGAAATCACAGGGTTCGTCGCCATCATCATGGACATAACCGAACGCAAAGCACTGGAAGATAAGCTGCGGCAGAACGAGGAGAAGATCCGGCAGATATTTAATTACATAGGTGTCGGCATCACCGTTACCGATATGGATGGCAAAATCGTGGAGATGAACGACGTCGGTCTCCGCCTTTGCGGATACGACAAAGGTGAACTCCTGGGGCGCAACGGGATCAGTATTATTGCGGAAAGGGATCGCCCTCGGATAGTCGAAACGATGATAAGAGCCTTCGAGACCGGACAAAGCGAGACGAACGAGTTTACCTCTTTAAAGGCGGACGGGGCAGAATACGAAGTTGAAGCTATAGCCACTGTAGTTCGCGACTACTCGGGTAACCCCGAAGGACTCATCATCAGCATCACGGATATAACCGAGCGTAAACGTATCGAGAGAGAGTTGAATAATTACAAGGCAAACCTTGAAAAGATGGTTCAAAAACGCACAACCGAGCTGGAAAAAACATATAAAGAATTGCAGGAGAGTGAAGAGAAATACAGGTCCCTGGTTGAGCAATTAAATCAGGGGATACTAATTATGCAAGACAATCGTATAGTATTTGCCAACAATGCGATGACTCAAATAAACGGATATAGCATAAACGAAATGCTGGCTATGTCCCCGCAACAGGTAATCAATATCGGACATCCGGAAAACAGGGGGCGGCTGGCCAAGCGTATAGATGAACGCATGCAGGGGAAATCCATCCCTAAATACAGCGAGTGGCCGATAATACGCAAAGATGGCACAGAGAGATGGCTCGAGACTCTCGCCACAAGAATCATTTTTAATGGAAAACCCGCAATTCAGGCTACTCTCCTAGATATCACCGAGCGTAAGAAGATGGAGAACGCTCTGAAAAACTCCGAGGAAAAACTGCGCACCATGTTTACCTCCATGGCGGACGGCGTGGTAGTAACCGACCTGAAAGGAAATTTCAAGGACGCTAACGCGGTTGCGCTTCATATGTTCGGATACAGCAGCAAGGAAGATATACGGGATGCAAACGGTTTTGACTTTATCGCAGAGAAGGATCGCGACCTAGCTATGAGTGACATGGCACAACTCTTCAGCGAAGGGCTTGTCACCGGCAGATCCTGGACATTCAAACACAGTTCGGGAAGTAAATTCCAGGCAGAGCTCAGTACCGCCCTGCTGAAAGACGCAAAGGACAATCCGACCGAGATTATGGTTGTCATGCGGGATATCACCACGCGCAAGCGGATAGAGGAATCTCTAAGGGAATCGGAAGAAAAGCTCCGTGTCATGTTTTCATCGATAGCTGACGGGATTGTTGTAACAGATATAGAGGGAAATATCAAAGACTTAAATGATGCTCAGCTCCATTTGTTCGGATACGATAGGAAAGAAGACGCCCTAGGGGAAAACGGCTTTGATTTTGTCGAGGATAAAGACCGCCTTACCGCCATGAAGGACATGTCCCTGCTTATTGAAAAAGGAACTATGGCAGGTAGTTCATGGGCATTTGTCGATAGAAGAGGAAACGCGTTTAAAGCGGAGGTCAGTGCATCTCTAATGCGTGACTCTTCCGGTAATCCTACCGATGTCATTGTTGTAGTAAGAGACGTCACCGAACGCAAACGGATGGAGGAAGCGCTGAGAGAATCTGAGGCTAAGCTCCGTGCCATCTACGACTCCATAGGAGACGGCATCACCGTCACCGATCTTAAAGGCATCATTATTGATGAGAATGAGGCCGGGCTCCGCCTCTCGGGATACAGCAGGAAGGCGGATGTCGCAGGCCGCAATGGGCTCTCTTTCATTGCAGAAGCGGACCGCGACCGGGCCAGGAACGATATGTTCAATGTATTGCAGAAAGGCTTCGGCATCACTACTGAATACAAACTTATCAATAGAAACGGAAAGGAGTTCGATGCCGAAGTTTCAGGGGCTGTTATAAACGACGGCGAAGGGAAACCGACTGCGATAGTGAACGTAATAAGGGACGTCACCGAGCGTAAACGCATAGAAGAAGCTCTTATAGAATCCGAGGAGAAATACCGGACATTAGTTGAACAATCGGAACAGGGCATATGCATACTTCAGGACGGGCGCATAGCCTTTGCCAATAACGCCCTGGCAAAGATAAACGGTTACAGCCTCAAAGAAATGCACGCCATGTCCCCTGATGAATATCTTCTAACAATCCACCCTGGTGATAGAGAAGAGTTCGCAACACGTGTAAGAAAAAGACTTCAAGGCGATAAGATGGTGTCCAGACACGAATACAGAACAATAAGGAAAGACGGAGCGGAACGGCATCTTGAAACATACACAAAACGCATCACATACAAAGGGAAACCGGCTATCCAGTCTACTGTGTCGGATATCACGGAGCGCAAGCAATGGGAGGTTAAACTCAAGGAAAGTAAAGAGGAACTGAGATTCTACCTGAATCAAATAACAAAGGCGCAGGAAGAGGAACGTAAGAAAATCGCCCGCGAGTTGCACGATGACACGATCCAGGAGCTGATCACACTCTCCCGTCAGATAGACGACTTGGTAGACAGAAATATAAAGCCTGACGAAGATAGAAGAAGCAGCAGAAAGAAAATAGCGGCAGCACGACAGAAAGTAGATACGATCCTTAAAAGTGTCAGGCGTTTCACCAGGGATCTGCGTCCATCCATATTGGATGATCTGGGGCTGGTGCCCGCGCTGGAATGGCTGACAACAGATACGTCCGAACGATTTGGAGTCCCTATCAACATCTCTGTTGTCGGTACTGAACACCCCGCCACTCCGGATGCAGCGCTGGCGATGTTCCGTATAGCCCAGGAATCCCTTAGAAATGCCGGACAGCATTCAAAAGCATCACAGATACAACTTAATCTGAAATACTCAAGTAAAACAGCCACCCTGAGCATAATCGACAACGGCGTAGGATTTACCCCGCCCAAACAAACCACGAGCCTGACAAGGATTGGCAAGCTAGGAATCGCTGGAATGTATGAACGTGCACAGCTTATTGGCGCAACTTTATCCATTAAATCAAAAAGAAATAAAGGCACTACAGTCACCCTTGAGGTCCCAATAAAGTAGTAAAGGTTGAAATTTGACCCATAATGGCATACAATGGTCAAATCACTTCGTAGGAGGTAAGACAAATGGCAAAGATAAAGATACTGCTTGCAGAAGACCATATTGTAGTACGCGAGGGCACGCGGGAGCTGATACAGCGCGAACCTGACATGGAGGTCATAGGAGAAGCCGATGACGGTGTTCAGGCTGTACAGATGACCGGGAAACTGCGGCCTGACGTAGTGATCATGGACATCGCGATGCCAAATCTCAACGGCATAGAAGCTACCAAGCAAATAAAAGAAAAATATCCGGATACTGCGATATTGATACTTACCGCCTACGATGATGACCAGTATGTGTTTGCCCTGCTGGAAGCCAAGGCTGCCGGTTATCTGCTGAAAACTGTTCGCGGTCAGGAGCTCATCGGCACCATCAGAGCCATCTGTTCCGGCGAATCGGTTCTACAGCCCTCCATAGCCCGCAAGGTCATTGAGCGTTACAACGCAGCGATGAGGCCTGGCAGCAAGGGCCTGACTGAACCTCTTACCAAGAAAGAGATGGACGTACTGCGGCTGGCGGCGAGAGGCATAACCAACAAGGAGATAGCGGAAGAGCTTAACCTTAAAGTACAAACAGTACGCAGCCGGCTGAAGAAGGTCTTTAAGAAGCTTAATGTCAGTTCACGCACAGAAGCAGTCATGTACGCAATGAAGAAGGGTTGGATATCCCTGCACGAAATAGATACGAAACAGCAATAGAGAGGCGACCATGCCCTTAAAATGCGGGCTGTCCTTTCATAGACACCATAAGAAGGAAGAGAATTCCGCTAGCCCGCACGTGTTATATGCTTGAAGAATAAGGAGGCCTTGTGTTATCAAGGCCTCCTTTGTTATATAATCAATTCATATCAGATGCGACGGCACGACATCCGTCTCAAGGAGCAGAACCTTAGATGGTAATTAAAATCGTGACAGACAGCACCGCTGACCTGCCGCCGGGCATAGCTGAGGAATTAGGCATTACCGTCGTGCCGCTATATGTGCGGTTTGGCGACAAACTTTACCGCGACCGCATCGATATCAGCGAGGACGAATTTTACGATAGACTGGTGCATGATCCCATCCATCCCGGCACCTCTCAGCCAACCCCAAACGATTTCGCCTTTGTCTACCGAGAGTTGGCCAAAGAGGCCGATGGCATTATATCAATACATATTTCGAGCAAGCTCAGCGGCACCTGCAGCTCCGCTCTGAGCGCGAAACAGCTCATCGACAGCCCCTGCCCTATTGAGGTTATCGACTCGCTATGGACATCGATTGCGCTAGGATACCTGGCGATGAGGGCCGCTGCCGGAGCTAGAGCGGGGAAGGGCATGCAGGAGCTGATGCAGGAGATAAACAGCCTCATACCGAATATACGTTATCTGGGGTTTTTCGATACGTTGAAATATATGCAGATTGGCGGGCGGATAGGCAAAGCCCAATCACTGATGGGCTCCGTGCTCAACGTAAAGCCTCTTCTTACTCTGAAAGACGGGGAATTCCTCCCCGCCGGCAGGGTGCGAACTTATCCTAAGGCAAAGGAGCGCCTGTTTGAATTTGTTAAAGCTGGAGTAAAATTAGAGGCGGTATTTGTAGTCCACAACACCACTCCTGACGAAGCTCAAACAATGGCGGACCGCCTCGGCTCGCTATTCGATAGAAAGAAGATATTGATCGGCAGGCTCGGCCCGGTGCTGGGCACGCACGCCGGACCAGGGACATTATTCGTCGGATACCTGGAAGGAAAGCCCGAATAGTAAGTCGAGAACCCCCTATATCTGATGAACACAGAATACATCCACGACCCCCTGGACCAGCCTATAGAATCCATCGCCGGGTACTATACACCGATGAAGGAGCTGAGGCTGGAGCACAATGGCAGAGAGGTGCTGTGCATCCTCGGCTATGTAGCTGTCGAAAGCAGCCATTATCTTACAGGGGGCGGCGCCTATGCCCTCGTCCCTGGCTACATAGCAAAATGGAAGTTTAGAGAAAGCGATGATGGTAAACCTATATCGGAAGTCGAGCCGATAAAAGACGAGAACGCTCGACAGAGCATCTCAGCAGCAATCAACGAGATCGAGCCGGCAAAAATCATCGACTTCTGGTAAAAATAGACGACATTCCAACCATCCCCATAAGATTCACAGCGACATTTACCCTCTTGACATTTATGCATATATCTATTATTCTACATATATAGATAATTCAACAATCGAGAAGGATATATGGACGAATCGACAAAACATATATTTAAGCTGCAGTCCGAGATATGCAAGACGCTCGCCGACCCGAAGCGGCTGATGATACTTCACGAGCTGCGCGACTCCGAGAAGTCGGTGGGACAATTGGTATCGAGACTGGAGCTGCCGCAATCCAACATCTCGCACCATCTAGCGATAATGCGTGAGCGCAGCATCGTGACCGCCCGCCGCGACGGGACTACGATATACTACAGCCTGGCCAGCCCCAAGATCGGTCAGGCCTGCGACCTGGTCCAGGGTGTACTCAGAGACCAGATGTCGAATATGCAATCGCTGGCAGGTTCCATCAAACCATAGATAGAGCACAAAGGAGGCTTGCGAGATGGGAAAAATGAAATCGAAACAGCAGGATTTCCTAAAAGAAAAGTTCGGCAACAGGGCCTGTTTTAACAAAACCGAGCGCGTGCTCTACGGGCACGACATATCTGCTATGCCCAGCCTGATAAAACCGTTAATCGGCAACACCATCCCCGACGCTGTGGTGCAGCCCCAAACCGAGGAGGATCTGGTCGAGCTGGTGCGCTGGGCCAGCGAAAATCGTATCGCGCTCACCCCCCGCGGCAAAGCCTCCTCCGGCTACGGCGGCGTGCTGCCGGTTAATAAAGGAGTTGTTGTCGATTTTTACCACATGAATCGCATTACCAAAGTCGATAAGGAAGCTCAGACGGCCACGGTGCAGGCAGGCGTTGTCTGGGAGAAGCTAGACCGTGAGCTGGCCAAACAGGGCCTAACGTTGCGGCTATACCCTACCAGCTATCCCGCATCAACAGTCGGCGGGTGGCTGGCACAGGGCGGAGCAGGCCTCGGCTCGTACGAGATGGGCTGGTTCCCCGATAACGTCATCAGCGCCCGTGTCGTGCTGCCCGATGGAGCGATAAAAGAATGCTCGGGCGAGGACCTCAATCTAATCGCCGACGCCGAGGGCATAACCGGCCTCATCAGCGAGGTGACGATAAGGCTGAAACCACTCGAAGAAATAGGCATTATTTCCATAGGCTGCGCTGACGCGCATGGCATGCAGCAGGTGATGCAGTCGATAGTAAGCGAGAAACTGCCCATATGGTCCATGATGTTCATCAACCCGCGCATGGCCGAGCTAAAGAACAAAGCCCCCCTCCGCGAGCACTACGGCCACCCCGCCGAGGAGCGGGTATTGCTGCCCGCCGCGTATATAACGACGCTGGCCTTCCGCGAGAGCGACCGGCCGCAGATAACAGCTAAGCTAGTGTCGATCATCAAGCCGTGCCAGGCGGAGATACTGAGCGACGCCATCGCACAGCACGAATGGAAGAATCGCTTCAAGCTGATGATAGTAAAGCGCCTCGGGCCCAGCCTGGTCCCAACCGAGGTGGTAATCCCGCTGTCGGCCATGGGCAATGTCATGACCGAGATAGAGAAGAAGGTGGCCCAGCCCATAGTCAAGGAAGGTATTATCATCCGTAACAGCAAGGGCGGGCAACCCGAGGTCGTGATACTGGGATTCATCCCCAGCGACCAGAGGAAGTTCAGCTATAATTTCGTTTTCGGGTTGTCGCTGACGATCATGAAGATCGCCGAAAGGCACGGCGGCCGCCCCTATGCCACGGGGCTGTATTTCGTCGGCAAAGCGGGCGAGGTCTTTGGCACGGAGCGCCTGAAGCGGCTGAGGGAGTTTAAAACAAAGGTCGACCCTAAGGGGATAATGAATCCGAAGAAGGTTGTTGCCTACGGGACGATAGGGATTTTCATGCGGCTGGCTAAATTTATGGAGCCCATCATCCGCCCCCTCGGCAACCGCGTCATCCCCGAGATAGGAGAGCGCCCTACCAAACACGTGCGCGACATCCCCGCCGACGTAGTCTGGTATGCCTACGGTTGCTCGCAGTGCGGCTACTGTATCGAGGAGTGCGACCAGTTCTACGGACGCGGCTGGGAGAGCCAGTCGCCGCGCGGTAAATGGTACTGGCTGCGCGAGTACATGGAAGGACGCGCCGAGTGGGACCAGTTCATGGTCGACACCATGCTTGTGTGCACCACATGCGAGCTGTGCAACCTGCGCTGCTCGGCCTCACTGCCCATCGAGCCGTCATGGATGAAGCTGCGCGGCCTGCTCATTCATGAGCAGAAGAAAATGACATTCCCGCCCTTCGAGATAATGGCGGCAGCGACACGGAAAGAAGGAGATATCTGGGCCGGCTACCGCAAGGATCGCGCTAGATGGTTCCCCGATGATCTTAAAGCAAAACACGGGCCGGGCGTCAAAGCCGGGGCCGTCTATTTCGCCGGCTGCACTGCAAGCTACGTTGAACACGACATCGCCATGGCCAGCGTGCGCCTGCTCGACGCCGCCGGGGTCGATTTTACATATGTAGGGGAGAAGGAGAGTTGCTGCGGCACACCCATGCTCGTCGCCGGCAAATGGGACGTTTTCGCCGAGACGATGAAGAAGAATATCGAGGCGGTAAAGGCCGCCGGAGCCGATACGGTTATCTCCTCCTGCCCCGCCTGCGATATGATGTGGCGCCACGCCTATCCCGCGTGGTGCAAGAAGCTGGGCATCGATTACGGCATCACAGCGAAACACTACAGCGAGGTCATCGCTGAGAAGATAAAGTCGGGCGAGTTCGCCTTCCCCGAGAACCAGAACAGGCCCTGCACCGTGACCTGGCACGACTCGTGTCATATCGGGCGAGTATCGGGTGTATATGAACCGCCGAGAGACCTCATCAAGGCCATACCCAATGTGAATTTCGTGGAGATGCCGTTTAACCGCGAGTGCGCACACTGCTGCGGCAGCGTGCTCACGCTGATCAAGGATCCGCCCGTGGCCGCAGATGTCGGCAAGACACGTTTGGACGAGGCCACAGAGGTCGGTGCCGACAAGGTACTGGCGCTGTGTCCCTGCTGCGAGTTCCAGCTGCGCGTCAGCGCCGAGAAGAAGAAGCTGCCGGTAGAGGTCATCGACCTGGCGCGCTTCGCATGCTCCGCCATGGGATATAAATTCCCCGACCCCAATCCGGAGGTGCAGAAGCAGTGGGCCGTGTTCGAGGCCATGATCGCGCTCATGACGCCGCAGGGCTTCGCCGACCTGATGGGCAGCATGTGGCCCGAGCTTATCGACGCCATGCCGTTCAAGATGGGGCCGATGATGCGGGCCATGGGCAAGATACCGGGGGCATTAAACCTTATGAAGCCAATGTTCCCCATCCTGTTCCCGCGCCTTCTGCCCATGATGATGCCCAAGGTCATGCCGACCATGCTCAAGCGCGTGGGCGAGCGCATACCGATGCCGGACTACATGGCCGAGCAGATGCCGGAGCTTATGCCCGGGGTGATGGACAACCTGATGCCGCACATGATCGGCGACGTGGTGCCGCTGGTCACCGGGCCGATGATCAAATACCTGCAAGGGAGGAATTAAATGACAAAGGAATATATACATGCCGAGCTGGGAGAGGAAGTGCGTTCGATAACCGGATACTACATACCGGAGAAAGAAATAAAGCTCAAATACAAGAATAAAGAGGTGCTCTACGTGTTCGGAGCCGCGGTCGTGGATAACAGCTGCTGCGGCGTCGGCGGCTGCGGCTACGCGCTGGTTCCGGGCTACCTGGTGAAATGGAAGTCGAAGAAAAATAAGGAGGGGTTACCCATATCAGAGGTGGAGCCGATCAGGGACGATGCGGCGAAGCAGGAGATCGCCGCGATCATAAAGAAAAAAGAAAACGTCAACGACATCAATTTCTTGTAATGAATAGAAGAGCCGGCTTATATTTTCACAATAGTTAATGTGCAGGGAAGTCCAGAGGGGGCGCCCTCTGGCGGGGGTTTGGGGGTGTCCCCCATTTTACAAAGTCCCCCAACGTATGGGGAACTAGCAGGGGGTTCGGATATTGTTTCCCCCTTGAAAGGGGGATTTCAGAGGGTTGAAACCACTTGAAGCGACAAGCTATCTACTGCGGAGTGAATGACTTGATACGGAATTATATCCACGCAGAACTTGGGAAAGAGGTGAACGCCCTCTCCGGCTACTACACGGCCGTCGACGAGAAAAAGGTGCCGTACAACGGCAGAGAAGTGTTGTGCTTCATCGGAGAGTATGTAACGCACGGTTACTGCTGCGGCAGGAGCGAATCGAGCTACGCGCAGGTGGCCGGCTATATCGTGAACTGGAAATCGAAGGTAGACGCGTTAGGTACGCCGATCTCGGAGGTCGAGCCGATAACGGATGAGAAAGCGAAGAAGGCTCTGACCGAAATCATAAAAGGAAGTGAATTCGTACGTATCGTCGAGTTTTTATAGAAGGGAAGTCCAGAGGGCGATCCCTCTGGCGGGAGTTTGGGGGTGTCCCCCATCTTACAAAGTCCCCCAACGTATGAGGGACTAACAGGGGGTTCGGATATTGTTTCCCCCTTTCAAGGGGGATATTAGGAGGTTGACATGCCACTCTATGAATACAAATGCGAAAAATGCGGCGAGCAGTTCGACGTTCGCCAGTGCTACGGACAGGACGGCTCCAATCTGAAATGCCCGAGGTGCGGCGAGCCCAACCCGCGTAAGCAGATCACCGGCTTTGCTCCTCAGGGCTCCGGCAGCCAGACCGAGAGCGGGCAGGCCTGCTATATACCGAGGAGAGGCGGCTGAGGTTAGGTCGAGCGGCCTCGTTGAGGTCGCAATGTTGGAGAAGATGGCTTTTTAAAGCTGCCGTCGGAAAATTTCAAACCCTATTGCATTGCTATAAAAAGTATGCTATTATGACGTGCGTGTTTTTACATACGTGGGTGATGTGGTGTAGGAGAGGGGGCCTGGTTCTTTGTGGACGAAGATGACTTATTGTCCCTAAATGAAAAGACCAGAAACCAGAAGGTTAGCATGACTGCCGCCGAGAGGCGGAACAGCAACCTGAGGCTTCCTGTATCGGGTATCGAATCAGGGGTAACGAGGTTAAAGTTATCGATACAGTGAAGATCAGCTGAAGCTGAGGGCATGCCGACTTCCACTCTCTCCTGGGCAGGGGGGGTGGATTTTTTATCTGAGAGAAAGGGGGTCGATAAGATGCACTTGATTATCGACGGTTTTGGAGCAAATCGAAAGATGCTCGAAAGCGAAAACATGATTTACGATCTCCTTGACACATACCCTTCCCGGATAAATATGACGAAGGTCGCTCCTCCTCGTGTTTTCCGATTCATCGGATCCAAGCCGGAGGACTGGGGGGTATCTGGTTTCGTTATAATCGCAGAGAGCCATATCAGCATACATACCTTCCCTGAGAGACGGTATATGAATATCGATATATTCTCCTGCAAAGACTTCGACGACAAGCAGGCCATCGAGGACATGAAAGAGAAATTCGGGCTTGCCAGGATAAAGACGTACGTCTTGGGCCGAGGACTGCAGGACGCCCCCATAGAGATGGCACAGATCAAGGCTGTCTAACCACTCGGGCAAAGATATCGCCATACGGTGAGCACGATATGAACGAAGGTATGTTCTATCCTCGGCGCAGTTTCTCGTTCCCTCCCAAATACACCGAACTCAAGGACGCCAATGTCGTCGTGCTGCCTATCCCCTACGATAGCACCGTCGACTGGCACGCCGGCACACGCGAAGGCCCCAACGCCATCATCGACGCTTCACACTTTCTGGAGCAGTACGACCACGCGTTGGGCTGCTACATACACGATGTGGGAATACACACGCTTCCCGAGCTTGTGCCTTCAATGAAGGGACCAAAAGAAACCGTCGAACGTGTATATACAGCGACGAAGCAACTCCTCAAAAAAGACAAGTTTGTGGTCATGCTCGGCGGGGAGCACTCGCTGACGATAGGTTCGGTACGAGCACACAGCGAGCGGTTCGCCAACCTGTCGGTGCTTCAACTCGATGCCCATACCGACCTGCGTGACGAGTACGAGGACACCAAATTCAATCACGCCTGCACTATGCGCCGCGTGCACGAATACTGCCCCATCGTTCAGGTGGGCATACGCAGCATGGGCGAAGACGACATGGGATATATCAAGAAGAAAAAGCTGCGCCCGTTCTATGCCAAGGAAACGCCTCTGACCAATTCCGACGAGAAGGCCATCGTCTCGCAGCTTACGGACGACGTTTACATCACCATCGACCTAGACGTGTTCGACCCGTCTATCATGTCCGCAGTCGGCACGCCGGAGCCCGGCGGCATGGGCTGGTACGAGGTGCTTCGCCTGCTCAAACGCGTCGCCAAGGAGAAGCACATCGTCGGCTTCGATGTCATGGAGCTTGCACCGCGCGAGGGGCCGTCGGCTTGCACCTTCCTCGCCGCCAAACTGACGTACAAATTAATCGGGCTCGCCCTCATCAAGTGACCCAGCAATCAATGTATTCTCCTCTTGCATAACCAGTCATCTATTCGATACCAATACTATGTTATGATAATGTGAGCAAATTCAGTCGCATTTGCAGAGGTTGATAATTGGGCAGATCATTCCAAATAGCTAAAATCTTCGGCATACCGTTCAGGCTGGATTTCAGCTGGTTCCTTATATTTATCTTTGTCACATTGATGCTGTCAATGTCCTTCTTCCCAGGCTCCTTTAAAGGATGGAGCTCAACGTATTATTGGATCGTCGGAATTGCCACAAGCCTGCTATTCTTCGCATCGGTTATAGTACACGAACTGGCGCACTCCATTGTAAGCAGAAAAACAGGGATACCGGTAAAAAGCATTACGCTGTTCATCTTCGGAGGCATAGCACAAATTGATAAAGAGGCGGCTCAACCTAAAATAGAGCTGGTAATATCAATTGCCGGCCCAGTGAGCAGCGCTTTACTGGCTGGAATATTCTACGGCATTGCATATCTATGCAATGGCTGGAATGTATATCTATTCGCCCTGACGAGCTACTTATCATATGTGAACTTAATCCTCGCCGCATTTAATATGATCCCGGGTTTCCCGCTCGATGGCGGCCGCGTACTGCGTGCCATCATATGGCTCACCACAGGCAATTACTTACGGGCTACCAGAATAGCAACAACCGCTGGCTATGCAATATCAGTAATATTAATCGTAGCCGGCGCCTTGATATTTTTTATATGGGGATACTTTGATGGCTTATGGCTTGTCTTCATCGGGCTCTTCTTGAATGGCGCCGCCAGATCTACATACCAGCAGACAATTCTGCGTGAAAACCTCAAGGGTTACACCGTTCAAGACGTCATAAGCCGGGATCTGCCTCGTGTCCCTCGCAACCTCAACCTTATGGACTTGATTGAGGGAACCTTTCTTAAATCGTCAAACAGGCTTTATCTGGTAACAGACGGCGACAGCGTGGTCGGCATATTAACCACATGGCAGATCAAAAAGGTACCGCAGCGGCAATGGAGCCTCACTACAGTTACGCATATCATGATACCTGTGGAGCAGTTGCAAACGGCCCATCCTGCAGACAATGCATCATCCATTATCGAAAAGCTTGATCAGGGACATGACGACGCTGTTGCGGTTTCAAGCGAAGGGAAAGTCGCGGGGATAATCACGCGACAGAGCCTGCTCGATTTCGCTCAGCGTTTGCAGATACTGAAAGGTTAGTTATTAATTCTTTTATATAATTTTACCTGAGGCTGGTATCCTTACCGCCTCAGGTTTATAATATCCGCCAGGAGAACTTTCTTGGATATCGATAAGCTGAAATCCGGCGCCATAAAGAAGGTGGAATCACAGCGCACCAAACTCGTTGCGTTGAGCCACAGGATACACGACAATCCGGAGCCTGGCTTCAAAGAAGTGAAGGCTTCAAAATGGCTGTCCGCATATCTCGAGACGAACGGATTTACAGTCGAGCGCGGCATCTGCCGTCTGCCCACGGCCTTCCGCGCGACATATGGAAGCGGGAAGCCTGCTATTGCTCTCATGGCGGAATACGATGCCCTGCCTGAGATAGGGCACGCCTGCGGGCACAATATTATATGTACTGCGGCAATCAGCGCCGCAGTGGCTGCGAAATCTGCTGTCGATCAATACGGCGGCAGAATCGTCGTCCTCGGCACGCCTGCCGAGGAGATGTTCGGCGGCAAGGCTATAATGGCGGAACGCGGCGCCTTCAAAGACATCGATATCGCCATGCTGGTTCACCCGTCATCCCACGACCTCTCAAGCGCCCGGGCGCTGGCCTGTATCACATTGGAAGTCGAATTCTCCGGCAAGGCCGCCCACGCCGCTGCGCGGCCTGAGGAAGGGATCAACGCACTGGAGGCACTGATACTATCGTTCAACGGCATAAATTCGCTGCGCCAGCACATAAATGAGCGGGCGCGCATACACGGCATAATCACCAAGGGCGGCGATGCGCCGAACGTGGTACCGGATCATACGTCGGGCACTTTCCTTGTGCGCGCCGTCGACGACGCCTATCTTAAGGAATTGAAGGTCAGAGTGCTGAGCTGCTTCCAGGCCGCAGCCCTGGCCACCGGAGCACATCTTAAATACACGTGGAAGGAATACTACGCGCCGCTGCGCGCCAACACGATGCTGGCAGAGGTAATGGCCGCCAACATGCGCGCTATAGGCAGAAAGCCGCAGCCCATACCCGACAGGGCCTCCGGATCGAGCGACGTAGGCAATGTAAGCATGCTGGTGCCGACCATCCATCCTGAAGTGGCCATAGCCAAGCCTAAAACATCCCTGCACTCCGTCGAGTTCCGCACGGCAGCCGTATCGACAGAAGGCGACCGGGGGCTCATCGACGGGGCCAAGGCGCTGGCGCTGACGGTGGTAGACTTGCTGGCGAACCCGAAGACGGTCGCCGCGATCAGAAAGGAATTCCTTGCCGCAAAGTAATGTCTATCTGGGCATAGATGTAGGATCGGTGACCACCAAGTTCGCCTTGCTCAACGAAGCGGACGAGTTGGTGACATCGCTTTACCTGCGCACAGATGGACAACCCATTATGTCGATACAAAAGGGACTCAGAGAGCTATCGATCGCACTGCCAAAGAACACGCGAATAGCCGGTGTCGCTACCACGGGAAGCGCACGTTACCTGACCGGGGTATTAGTGAACGCAGACCTGGTGAAAAATGAAATATCGTGTCAGGCCGCAGCGGCGGTACACTTCTTCCCTGACGCAACAACAGTGATCGAAATCGGCGGTCAGGATTCCAAAATTATCATTATTAGGGACGGCTCGGTCGCTGACATGGGAATGAATACTGTATGTGCAGCCGGCACAGGAAGCTTCCTTGACCAGCAGGCACAGCGCATGAACATGCCCATCGAAGATTTCGGCAGGGAAGCACTGAAAAGCACAAAGCCTGTGCAAATCGCCGGGCGTTGCGCCGTCTTCGCCGAGACGGATATGATTCACAAACAGCAAATAGGACACAAACGTGCCGATATTATAAAAGGCCTTTGCCAGTCACTGGCGCGAAATTACTTAAATAACATAGCTACAGGGAAGGAAATCCTGCCTCCGGTAGTATTTCAGGGAGGCGTTGCTCTCAACCAGGGGATGGTGCTGGCGATCGAGGAAGCACTCGGCCTATCTGTGATCGTGCCGCCTAACCCTGGTATTACTGGCGCCGTCGGGGCAGCGCTTATCATACACGAAGAATTTAAATTGGAAGATAAGACCACTTCATTCAATGGATTCGAAATCGCGGATGCTGCTCTAAGTGCTTCATCATTTGAGTGCAAGGAATGCGATTCCCTATGTGAGATATCACAGGTGTTCTGTGATGACAAGGTCCTAGCTAGATGGGGTGGGCAATGCAACCTATGGGAAGAGGAAGGTAAATAAACATGAGAATTGCTCTGGATGCCATGGGCGGGGAGCATTCCCCAGCAGCTGAAGTAGAAGGAGCGGTCGCCGCCGCCAAGGCACACGCAATCGAGATCGTGCTTGTAGGCAAAAAGGAAGCGGTCGAGGCGGAGCTTAAAAAGAACCACTACGATCTCCCTATTGTCGAGGCGAGTCAGGTAATTGAGATGAAAGACCATCCCAGCGAGGTCATGCGAGATAAACGAGATTCCTCAATAACGGTCGGCATGAAGCTGCTCAAGAACAAAGAGGTAGACGCTTTCGTTTCAGCAGGGAATACGGGGGCTGTTACGACAGCCGCCACCCTGATACTGGGACGCATCGAAGGTATCGAGCGCCCCGCGTTGAGCGTCCTCGTCACGCTGCCCTCGAACCCCGTCCTGCTCCTTGATGTCGGCGCTAACGCAAACTGCAAGCCGATTTACCTGACGCAATTTGCTCAGATGGGCAGCGTCTATATGGAAAAGATATTCGGGGTGGAAAAGCCCAGGGTTGGATTGCTCTCCAACGGCGAGGAGGACAGCAAGGGGAACAGCCTTGTATGCGAAGCACACAAGCTGCTCAGGGCCACTAAATTGAACTTCGTCGGCAATATTGAAGGGAACAAACTGCCGTCCAATAGCACAGATGTACTTGTTACTGACGGCTTTACCGGCAACGTATTGATCAAGGTAGGTGAAGGTATAGGCGAGGTCGTCGTGCAATCAATCAAACAGGCATTAGCACGTCGGCCTTATCTGAAAGTTGCCGCCTTGATACTGAAACCTGCGCTTCGCAGTGCATTTAGCTCCGTGGATTACTCAGAGTATGGCGGAGCCCCCCTTCTTGGTGTAAACGGGAATGTGATAATCGCGCACGGAGACAGTGACGCCAAAGCCATCAGCAGCGCCTTATTCATTGCAAAACGGGTGGTAGAACAAGATATAGTCAGCGCAATTAGAAAAGGGATAAATTAACGAAAGGAACTATCATGGTGAAACCAGTGCATATCGATGATGACAGCTTTGATGAAACTGTGATCAAGTCCAAAACGCCGGTTCTGGTAGACTTCTGGGCGCCATGGTGTGGCCCGTGTAAAGCAGTGGCTCCTATTTTGGACGAGTTGGCCAACGATTATAATGACAAGATAGTCATTGCCAAGCTGAACGTCGATGACTCCCCTCAAAATGCTAGTAAATACGGCGTCTCAGCTATCCCGACCATGATCATCTTTAAGAACGGAGAGCCGGTGCAATCAATGGTCGGATATAAGCCAAAAACCGAGCTCAAGAAGACAATCGACGAGATCATATAAAACACGGGGGCTTCCCTTATCGATACCACTATGACTAAAGAATACGATGTCATAATAATCGGCGGCGGGCCAGCAGGGCTTAGCGCAGGCATTTACGCCTCCCGTGCCAGGCTGCGCACCCTGCTTATTGAAAAGGGGATGTTCGGCGGCCTCATCGCCAACGCAGAGCTAGTGGAGAACTATCCCGGCTTCCCTGAGGGCATCTCCGGATTCGATATAGGCGAACGAATGTCCCAGCAAGCATCAAAGTTCGGCATTGAAACACTGTCCGCCGAGGTCACCAGTGTTGATCTGTTGAAAGACATTAAAAATATCAATACAACCGAAGGCAATTTCTCAGCCAGGGCGGTTATAATAGCCAGCGGCGCCGAGCGAAGGAGGCTCGGCGTGCCGGGTGAGGATATCTTCGTTAACCGGGGGGTTTCATACTGCGCCACGTGCGACGGCGCGCTGTTTAAAGACCGTATCGTCGCCGTGGTAGGCGGAGGGGACTCAGCGGTAGAAGAGGCCCTGTTCCTCACCAGGTTCGCATCGAAGGTGATAATCATCCATCGCCGTAATCAGCTCCGCGCTTCAAAGATGGCGCAGGAAAGAACGCTTTCCCATAAAAAAATAGAGCTTATATGGGATACAGTAATCGAAGAGATTAAAGGAAACAACAAAGTCTCGGAACTTGTTGTGCGCAATGTTAAAACAGGGGGAATATCAACAGTCGTCGTAAATGGCATATTTGTCTATGTCGGACAGACGCCAAATACCAGTTTTTTAAAAGGACAAATACCTCTTGATAAAGAAGGATTTGTGATAACCGATGATCGAATGGGGACCCAAGTTAAAGGTGTATATGCAGCAGGGGACATTCGCAAGAATTCGCCGCGACAGGTCATTACCGCCGCCGGCGACGGAGCTACCGCAGCGATATCTGCTGAAAAATTCTTAAGTTCTTAAACCTTTAATGGAAGAAAGTATAATTACTACTCGTCCTCAATCCCTAGGTCTTTAATATAATCTATAGCATTCTGTACTGTTTTGATATTCTCAGCATCCTTATCTGGTATTCTTATCTGTTTATTGCCATCGCTGAACTCTTCTTCCATGGCCATAATCAACTCAACCAGATCCAGCGAATCAGCATTTAAATCATCGACGAAAGAGGCTTTGGGTACTACCTGCTCTTCCTCAACTCCTAATTGCTCAACAACTATCTTTTTCAGTCTCTCTAAGACTGTAGCCACTGTATCACCTCCTCTTTTTGCCCGACTGGGCGCTTACAGTTCCTAATACCCCATTTATAAACTTGGGCGTATTATCGCCACCAAACGTTTTGGCGAGCTCTACCGCTTCATTTATCACTACTTTAACCGGTACTTTATTATTAAACAAAATTTCGAAGATGGCAAGCCTCAATATATTTCTATCTATAAGCGCCATCTGCGCTACCGGCCAGGCCGGCGCATAAATCTCAATAACACCGTCGATGTCCCCCTCATTGCTCAAGACCCCCTCCACCAGCTCCTTCATAAAGATAGCTGATTCCTCTTCGAGTGGTTCGTCTTCCATCTGCCGTTCCAGAACCTCAGCCACATCATGCCCAACAGAATCTACTTCGTAAAGCGCTTGAAGCGCTCCAACCCTTGCCTTCCTCCGTATTCCCAATCTACTTCACCTTTGCCAAATCTAATAGCTAAACTACATTAAGGCAAGATAAATGAACCTTTAGTAAAAACTGGGGACTTCCCAATCCGCAGAACCGACCTTCAGCTCGATATATTACTTGCGATGCGCCCTATGCCATAGGAGTAAAAACTAGAGTTTCATGTCCTTCACCGAGCTTACGTCCCCGACGTTCACGGTACGCGCATCCTTGCTGATGCGCTTAATAAGGCCACTTAGCACTTGACCGGGGCCGACTTCAACAAAAGTGGATACTCCCGCTCCAACCATATACTCGACGCTCTTCTGCCATTGCACGCAGTTAGCGATCTGATCCAAGAGTTCCTGTTTAATCTCTTCAGCAGTAGCAACAGGCTTCGCAGTGCTATTTACTACAATAGGAACAAGAGGGTCATTGAATTTCACATCAGTTATAGCCCTGGCCATACCTTCAACGGCAGGCTCCATAAGATGAGAATGGAATGCCCCGCTCACATTAAGCGGCTTACTATATCGTGCTCCCATTGACAGAGACAAGTCGATAGAATGTACCATAGCCTCTCGCGAGCCGCTAATAACTATCTGACCCGGCGAGTTAATATTAGAAATCTTGGCTCCGGTTTCCTGACATACCGCTTCAACAGCAACCTCGTCCAAGCCGATAATAGCTACCATGCCGCCTGGCGCTATCTGTCCTGCCTGCTGCATCAGCGTACCCCTCTGCCGTGTAAGACGCACGGCATCAGAGAAGTCCAGCACCCCGGCCGCAACCAGAGCGGTATATTCCCCAAGACTATGCCCCGCCATATATGAGGGTCTTACAAGTTCTCCGTATATCTCAGTGGCTGCTCTTAAACATGCTATGCTCATCGTGAGTATAGCTGGCTGAGCATTAACCGTCTGGCACAATTCCTGTTCAGGCCCCTCGAAGCAAAGGCGTGAAAGGTGCACCCCAAGCGCTTCATCCGCCTCCTCAAACACCTTCCGCGTCGAACTAAACGCATCGTACAAATCCCGTCCCATTCCCACCTTCTGGGAGCCTTGGCCCGGGAATACATACGCATAATTGCTTGCCTGTTTTGTTGCTTCACTCATAGGCTTAATCCGTTAGCTTTATTCCTTTTTCTTCGTCTCTATTTTGATTACTTCCCTGCCGCCATAGGCGCCACAAGTAAGACAAACATGATGTGCCCGCTTGGGGCTATGGCACTGAGGGCAATAATCAATGGCGGGCCCCTTCAATGCAAGGTGAGAGCGCCGCCTGCCCGTTTTTGATTTTGGAGTTTTATGTTTCGGTAACGGAACCATTTTATTATTTATCCTTTGCTAGACTCGCTAGTACAGCTAGTCGAGGGTCGATCTCTTTTTTACAATCACAAACCCCCTGGTTAAGATTGCTGCCACAGTGAGAACACAGGCCGGCACAATCCTCACGGCACAGGGGCTTCATCGGCTCAGCCAGAAGCGTATACTGACGCGCAACCTCGCTCAGGTCTATCTGCCGGTATTCATCAATAACAAAGGCCCCTTCTTCGCTCTGTAGCAGGAACTCTTCATCAAAATTAACAGGCAGTTCCTGATCGAAATCACCGAGGCATCTGCTGCAGACAACGCCGACCACTGTTACGAGGGTACCTCTTACTAGTAAACCTTTATCGGTTCGTATAAGAACAACTTTTCCCTTATAAGGAAAATTCTCTTCGCCATCCACATTGTAGCTGCGCATGGAGCCGATGCGCTCCTTCAACAGCTGTGATACATTGATTATCATAGCTTAGTCTATTCACAGATATTAAAGTTTGCTAATTATATTGATAATATAATAATCTGTCAAGTAGCGTTGCATCCAAACCTACCTTATGCTACCATAGAGTGCCACTAAGTTTCAAGTTGAAGAACGAGTCAAATGCCGCAGATCCAATTTATTGATGTCACCAACCGCGATGCCGTCCAGGCCTCGCGCATAATCATGGCTAAGCTCCAGAAAACTATGCTCAATCTCTATCTCTCCGAGATGGGCATATATCAATCGGAGTTTTCGTTCCCTACGGTAAAGCACGAACGGAATTACATTCAGGGGAACCTGGAATTAAAAGAGTCGGGGGTTTTTGACAACCTGGTGCTGGAGGGTTGGTGCCGCGCTCTGGTCTCCGATGTCGAATCGTCGCTTTCCACAGGTGTGAGGGACCTTAACGTCTCCATCTCAACCTCCGATCAGATGATACTGCACAAATTTCACGGCAAACTTGACCGCGATTCTGTGATCCGGGAAATGGTCGACGCTGTGCATTACGCACGCAGCCACGGCGTCAGCACCATAGGAGTGAACGCCGAGGATGCGTCGCGGACCGACGTCGCATATCTCATCGAGTTCGCACAGGCGGCCAAGAAAGCGGGCGCCGACCGGGTCAGGTACTGCGACACGCTGGGATACGACACGCCGATAACTATCCAGGATCGTATAAGGAAACTCGCCGAACAGGCCGGGATGCCCATCGAGCTCCACTGCCACAACGACCTCGGTATGGCGGTGGCGAACGCGATTTCAGGCGCTACGGCAGCTATCGACAGCGGCGTAGATGCATATATAAACACATCGGTGAACGGCGTCGGCGAGCGCGCCGGCCAGACGGATCTGGTAAGCTGCATCCTGGCGCTCATGTACGGTCGGGATATGCAGCACTATAATATCGGCGATAATATGAATCTGAAAATGGCCGAGAAGCTGGCCAAATACGTATCATATGCCTTCGGCATCCCGATACCCATCAACCAGCCGGGCGTCGGAGCCAACATATTCGCCCATGAAGCGGGGATACATGCCGACGGCGCTCTGAAAGACCGGCGCAACTACGAGCTCTTCGACTATGAGATACTCGGGCGCGGAGAGGACACGCGCATACCGACGGGGAGGGTTATCACCACCGGAGAATTCGGCGGAATCGCGGGGTTCCGCTACGTCTATGAGAAGATCGGCGTTAAATTCGCCGACAACGACAGCGCGAAGCACATACTGGAGCTGGTACAGTTCGCCAGCGCTCACACCCAGAAACCGCTGACCGATGATGAGTTACGGTTCATCGCCAAATATCCCGAGCAGGCCAGGATAATACTAACCCTGACGCCCTAATATTCCTTTTCAGAAGAAACTATATCAAGGCTTGCTAACAATCGCTAAAAACCTCTACAATATACTTTATAATCCGTAAAGGAGCACGCCATTGGACTATTTCTTGACCGAACAGCAACAGCTAATCAGGGACCTGGCCCGCAGAGTCGCCGAGGAAAGAATAATGCCGGTGCGGGCGGAGCTGGATGAGAAAGAGGAATTCCCTTGGGCCATAGTTAAAGATATAGCCGCCAGCGACCTTTTCCGGGTCTTTGTCCCTGCGGAATATGAAGGGCTGGGCGAAAAGGCTGTTGGCCTCTGCGTCGCCGTCGAAGAACTGAGCCGCGCCTGCTGCGGCGTCGCGCTGACGTATGCCGCGGACTGCCTGGGTTCCATACCGATATTCCTGTACGGGAACAATGAGCAGAAACAAAAATACCTGCCGGATATAGCCAGCGGCAAGAAGCTAACCGCATTCGCGCTGACAGAATCCAGCGCCGGCAGCGATGCCAGCAGGATAAAGACCACGGCTGTCCGCGACGGAAATTTTTATGTCATTAACGGCACAAAGCAATTCATCACCAACGGCGGAGAGGCCGAGATATATACGATAATAGCGCTGACCGATCCGACGCGCGGGCCGCGCGGCGCGAGCGCGTTCCTCATCGATAAGGATACCCCCGGTTTCACCTTCGGCAAGAAGGAAAAGAAGATGGGCATACGCTGCTCCGCCACCCGCGAGCTAGTTTTTAATCACTGCCGCGTCCCCAAAGAAAACCTGCTAGGCAAAGAGGGACAAGGTTTCATCGTCTCGATGAAAACGCTCGACCTGTCGCGTCCCGGTGTGGCTGCTCTTGCGGTAGGGCTGGCGCAGGGTGCGCTGGAAGCCGCTGTCAATTCCGCCAAAACCCGCGAACAATTCGACCACCCTGTATCCTCCATCCAGGCCGTGCAGCATATACTGGCCAATATGGCCATGGACGTGGAGGCGGGCCGCGCGCTGATGTACGCCACCGCCAAGACCATCGACAGCGGGGTTAAAGACTACTCCGAGGAAGGCGCGATGGCCAAGGTCTTCGCCACCGATATGGCAATGCGGGTAACCACCGACGCCGTCCAGGTATGCGGCGGCGCGGGCTATATGCGCGACTACCCCGTGGAGAAGATGATGCGCGATGCCAAGATCAACCAGATATATGAGGGCACCAACCAGGTGCTGCGCAACGTCATCGCCCTTGAGGTGCTGAAGAGGAAAGCGCTGCGTAAATGAATATCGTCGTCTGCATCAAGCAGGTGCCCGGCACCACCGATATAAAGATAGACCCCAAGACCAACACCCTCGTCCGCGAGGGAGTGCAAAGCATCATAAATCCCTTCGACTGCTATGCCATCGAGGAAGGCGTGCGCCTCCGCGAGAAGCACGGCGGCAAGGTCACCATAATCACCATGGGCCCGCCCCAGGCGGACGCTGCGTTAAGGGAAGCAATATCGCTCGGCGCCGACGAAGCGGTACTGGTCAGCGACCGCGCCTTCG
The DNA here is from genome assembly GCA_041653935.1 of Dehalococcoidia bacterium. Classification (GTDB taxonomy): domain Bacteria; phylum Chloroflexota; class Dehalococcoidia; order E44-bin15; family E44-bin15; genus JAYEHL01. The sequence goes on from JBAZEO010000001.1 coordinate 1,146,385, forward strand.
CCGGCTCAGACACATGGGCCACATCGTATGTTATTTCCAGAGCGATCCAGAAGATAGGCGCATTCGATTTAATCATCTGCGGCAAACAGACGCTCGACGGCGACACCGGACAGGTGGGCCCCGGCGTCGCCGAGATGCTGAAGATCCCCTTCATCGCATATGTCAGCAATATCGAGGACATCGGCAACGGGCGCATGCGCGTGCAGCGCATGATAGAAGAGGGACATGAAATAATCGAGTCGAGCCTGCCTGCCGTCATCACCGTATCCAAAGAGATAAACGTGCCCCGCCTGCCGTCCATACGCGGCACGATGAAATCCAAGAGCGCCAAGATACCGGTGTGGACGGCCGCCGACATCGCAGCCGAAGCCGATAAAGCGGGGCTTAACGGCTCGCCGACGCGTGTGGTCAAGATATTCTTCCCCAAGCGCGAGCGCAAGAGCGAGATGCTCGCGGGCAGCGCCGGGGAGCAGGTTGATAAGCTCATCAAGAAGCTGGAGGGGATAATATGAGCCTTGCAATCTGCAAACATCATCTGATCGACCTGGGATACGATCCTAACAGCCCTCAAATCCCGCCGCAGTTTAAAACTCAATGCGAGATCGAAGGCTGTGATAACAGCGCTAAATTCATAGTAGAACGGTATAAAAAAGAGGACGAGGACAATAAACCTGCAGAGGGTTGATACAAGGATTTAATGGCAATAATCATCGATCAAAATAAATGCACTCAGTGCGGGGCCTGCGAGGGGGCATGCCCCTTCGGCCTCATCAGCCTCGTTGACGATAAGGTAGTAATCGCCGACGGCTGTAACCTGTGCGGCGCATGCATTGACATCTGCAGTTCCGATGCCCTGTCGATGGAGAGCGTCAAGCAGGAGAAGGCCGAGGGCCACAGCGGCGTCTGGGTCTTCGCCGAGCAGCGCAACGGGAAGCTGAAAAACGTCTCCTACGAGCTGGTGTCCGAGGGGCGCAAGCTGGCCGACAAGCTGGGCGTAAAGCTGAGCGCCGTGTGCATCGGGCACAAGGTCGGCGACATAGACAGCCTCATCTCATACGGCGCCGATAAAGTGTACGCCATCGACGACGCATCGCTGGCAAGCCACCAGGAGGACTACTACACCGCCGCGCTCGTCGAGTTGATAAATAAACACAAGCCGGAGATCCTCCTCGCCGGAGCCACAGCTTTAGGACGTTCGTTCATCCCACGCGTGGCGTCGATCTTATACACCGGCCTCACCGCAGACTGCACCGGCCTCGACATCGATCCTGAGACCAAGCTGCTGCTGCAGACACGCCCCACCTTCGGCGGCAACGTCATGGCCACTATCATCTGCCAGGCGAAACGGCCGCAGATGTCCACGGTGCGTCCGCACGTTTTCAAGATGGCCGCCCCCGATAAATCACGCAAGGGCGAAATTATAAAGGTCGACTTCAAGAAAGAAGCTGTCACGGCCAGGACCAAACTGATCAGCTTCGTCGAGGACCTTAGTGAAAAGATAAAGATCGATGATGCGAATATCATAGTTTCCGGCGGCCGCGGTCTGGGCAAGCCGGAGAATTTCAAGCTGATCGAGGAGCTGGCCGGCGCCCTGGGGGCGGCGGTGGGCTCGTCGCGCCCGCCCGTGGACGAGGGGTGGATACCGTACTCGCACCAAGTGGGCCAGACCGGCAAAACCGTTTGCCCCAAACTTTACATCGCCTGCGGCATCTCCGGCGCAGTGCAGCACCTAGCCGGCATGCAGACATCGGACGTCATTATCGCCATAAACCAGGACCCCAACGCACCGATATTCGAGGTGGCCACCTATGGCCTCGTCGGCGACCTGTTCGAGATAGTACCCATGCTGACCCAGAAGCTGAAACAGGCGCGGGGGCAGTAATCCGGAGGATTTGCAATATATAGGATACGGACGTAAAGTCCGGGCCTGAAGCATATTGAGAGAGAGATGATATTATGGCAACTGTGGTATGTCCTTATTGCGGTAAATTGTATATGGGTGATAGAGTGCCTGATCAGTGCGTTAAATGCGGGAGGGTTATCCAAAGCCCTCCTAAATAGAGCGTGACTGAAAAAGCCGCGGGGACAGCAGGAAAATATAATGGACGAGATCAAACTTAAACCGATCGGCGTGGTGCACAACGAGATAAAGCAGACCGGGTACCACGACTGCAAAAACATTGTCTCCGAGATAGAGGTCGATGCGAAGTGGGCCGAGCTGTTGGACGGCATCGAAGAGTTCTCCCACATCATCGTCCTCTTCTGGATGCACGCCGTGCCGCCGGACAGCCCGCGGCCGACTAAAGTCCACCCCCGCGGACGCGCCGACCTCCCCCTCGTCGGGCTCTTCGCCACCCGCGCCCCGCAGCGGCCCAACCCCGTCGGCATAACCATTGTCAAGCTAATCGAGCGGCGCGGCACCACGCTCACCGTGCAGGGGCTGGACGCTATAGACGGCACGCCCGTGATAGACATCAAATCGTACATGATCCCCGGGATCGCCCGCAACGAGATAAGGATGCCGGAATGGGTAGCAAAGCTGAGAAAACCGCCGCAGCACTGAACGACATCTATAATCGACTGTTCCAGCGCTACGGCCCGCAGCACTGGTGGCCCGGCGAGACCCCGTTCGAAGTGATAATCGGCGCGATACTCACGCAGTCTACAGCATGGAGCAACGTGGAGAAGGCCCTCGCCAACCTCAAGGCGGAGGGGTTGATCGACCCCGAAGCTCTCCTGTCGGTATCGATCGACGATTTGGCGATGCTGATACGGCCGTCGGGCTACTACAACGCCAAGGCGGCGAAGGTAAAGGCCTTTATCGAACGCATGCACGGCAAATACGATGGAAATCTCGACGTATTATTCGCGCTCGACACCGCATCGTTACGACAGGAGCTGCTTTCTATCCACGGCATCGGTCCGGAGACCGCCGACTCGATACTGCTCTACGCCGCGCATCGTCCGATATTCGTCATCGACGCCTACACCAGGCGCATAATCGGACGACTTGGCCTTGCCCCATCAAACGACAGCTATGAATCGTTCCAGCGATTATTCATGGAGAACCTGCCGCACGACGAGGAGATGTTCAACGAATACCACGCGCTGTTTGTGCGCCACGGCAAGGAGGCATGCCGCAAGGACCCGCTATGTAAAAGCTGCTCACTTCTGGATATTTGCACGTACTGAGCGCTTTTTGCGCACAGATTCCATCACATGCCAGTAGGCGAACACCAGCAGCCCCACAGCGATTACACTGAGGAAACTTATACTGCGATCCACCAGTGTGATGGACCAGGCCTCGGACTTGGCCAGGCCGGTTATCATCAGCAATCCGGCCACCCCGGGCTCCACAAGCCCCAGACCGCCCGGCGTCAGGGGTATCGCCGTTATCAGTGCGTTGGCCAGTGAAGCGAAGATGAATAGCGCTATCCCGACCTCGACGATATCGAACCCCAGCGCCTGCGCCACCAGAATGAGGCGGCCGGCCTCAAGCAGCCAGATGACCACCGTCAGGAAGGTGAGCATGCGCAGCTGCCCGAAGCTGCTCAGCGCGCCCTGCTCGAACAGGGTATAGAAAACCCTTATCTTCTTGGGCAGGAGGTTAACCAGTTTGCTCCCGAATTTGCCCATCCCGCCAAGAACCAGGATGATCCCCAGCAGCAGAACTATGCCGATAACCAGCACTATCCCGAATACCTTCCAGTCGTGTCCGCCCGTTAGCAACAGCCAGATAATAGAAACCACAGTCAGAAGCACGATGACGAGTATATCGAGGAAGCGTTCGGACAGCAGCGTGCCCAGCGTCTTTGTGAAGCTGACACCGGTGCGTTCCTTAAAGAGGTAAGCGCGATATACGTCGCCCAGCCTGGCATAGAGCACGCAGTTGGCGAACCAGTTCATAATCACCATCTGCGTCAGCGCCGGCAGGGACGGCATTTCCACGCCCTGGTCTTTACGTATGCCGGCATGATACATCAGGTAACGCCACCGAAGCGCACGGAGGGGGAAGGTCAGATAATAGCAGACGAAACCGAGCGCGAAATACCAGGGATTGCACCCTTTTATCTTGTCCCACATCGCGGCGAAATCGACGTTAAGCTGGGTAAAGATAACGACTATGAGGCCGATTGCTAATACGAGCGATATCAGCGTGCGGACATTGAAGAACTTCTTGCGCAGGAAGTTCTTCTCCCCCACCGCGGCTGCTTTCGCCGCAGAAGGATCTTTTACCCTGTTATCCTCGGTCAACCGAACTCCTCAGCCTTCCTCAGCAGCGGGCGTTTCTGCGGTATCCCGCTGCGACGTGGATATTTTTCGGGCGTCGGTTTCACTTTATCGATAACGACCAGCGCCCTGTCGCCAAGCTCCGGGATTTCTATCTGGATCACCTGCTTCAATCGTCCTCCCAGAGTCCGCAATGCTACATCCGACTCGTCAACCTCCCCGCGATCATCCCTCTTTTTCATTGCGATGAACACGCCGCCGACGGTACAGAAAGGCAACGTCAGCTCAGCCAATGCAGCGAGCCTGGCAACGCCGCGCGCCAGCGCCGCATCGAAATGTTCGCGATAAATCGAATCGTGTGCCAGTTCCTCGGCGCGCCCGGTCACAACCGACACTCCATCCAAGCCGAGAGTAGTGACAATGTGATTGAGGAAAGCAGCCTTCTTTTGAGTGGAATCAATCAATGTCAATGCGATGTCCGGATACACTATCTTTAATGCTATGCCGGGCAGTCCGGCGCCGGTACCTACATCGACAACGCTTGAGGGCATCTTGGAAAAGGCCAGCGAAACAGTGAGGGAATCGAGGAAGTGTTTGACCTGCACTTCGTCGTAGTCGACTATTGCAGTGAGGTTCATTCTGCGGTTCCAATCGACAAGCTCATTATAATAAGCCTGAAAAAGTTCCACCTGCCGTGCCGTAAGCGACAGGCCGAGACGGAGCGCTCCTTCGATCAGTTTCTCCATTTCGATAATTGTATCATTATATTACTACTCCCGCGGCATGCATACCCCCTGGCAGCATCTACTTCGACTTTCTACAGCTGCGGCGCGCAGAATTACTTGTATGTGCACGGCACTCCGTCCGTGCACATACATTAAGAGTCGCTAAGCGCTGTATACGGAATCCGGCATGGCCAATTACAGATATTGAGGTTTATCCCTCACCTCAGCCCTTGATTTCGAAAGGAGAGGTTAGCTCCTCAAATAAGTGTGACCCTCACCCTGACCCTCTCCCTGCGGAGGGAGAGGGAGATATTTTTAAAGCTATCCCCCCCCGACCCCCTCTTCTAAAAAGAGGGGGAACTATTTACGAACTCACCCCAACTCTCTCTTTTGTAAAGAGAGGGCGAGCTAAGCCCTCCCTTCCTTGAGGGAAGGGAGTAAGAGGGAAAGAGATCCAAACTAAAAAAGTCCCCCAACGTATGGGGGATTTAGGGGGTTCGGATAATGTTTCCCCCAAGATTGGGGGACAGCAGGGGGATAACCTCACTTCCCCCCATCCTGAAATTTGACCTAATCATCGCCAGCGATTAAAATATTCAGGGTCGACTTTCACATTTTGAACCATTGAGAGAGGAGCGAACAGTGATCGGGATAAAATCTTTTGGCGCTTATGTACCTGTTTACAGATTAAGCGAAGCTGAACTGGCCCGAGCCTGGGGCGGAAGGGGCGGAAAAGGGGAGCGGGCGACGGCCAACTACGATGAGGATAGCCTCACAATGTCGGTGGAGGCCGCTATCGATTGTCTCACCGGATACGACCGCCAGATAGTTGACGGCCTTATATTTGCCTCCACAACCTCGCCTTACGATGAGAAGCTGGTTGCCAGCATCGTCGCCGCAGCGGTGGACCTGCGCCCTACCATCAACACGGTCGATCTGTCCAGTTCGACCAGGTCGGGAACGGCCGCGCTCAAGATTGCCTGCGACGCGGTCAAGGCCGGATCGGCCAAGAACATGCTGGTAACCGTGGCAGACTGCCGCCTGGCGCCGCCGGCCTCCGAGTCCGAGCCCGTGTTCGGCGACGGCTCGGCCGCCTTCCTTATCGGCAGCGATGACGTGGCGGTAGAATTCTTGGATAGCTTCTCCATCTCCAGCGACTTTGTTGACGTATGGAAACGGGCGGAGGACGCCTACATCCGCACATGGGAAGACCGCTTCGTAATTGATTGCGGCTACACCGAGAAGCTGATGTACGCCATCAAAGGGCTGCTGAAGAAAACCAACATGAAAACCAGCGACTTCGCCAAAGTCGTGTTCTACGGCCCGGACGCCAGGAGCCACGGCCGATTCGCCAAAGCGCTCAAGCTTGAGGACAGCCAGGTGCAGAACCCGCTGTACGGGTACCTGGGCAACACCGGAGCCGCGCTCGCGCCCATGATGCTGATAGCGGCATTGGAAGATGCCAAGGCCGGGGACAAGATCCTGCTGGCCAACTACGGCGACGGCGCCGACGCCTTCGTGCTTCAGGTAACCGATAAGATCGAGAAGATAAAGAACCGCAGGGGCATCAGGAAGCACCTTGCCTCCAAGATGCCGATATCCAACTACGAAAAATATATAAGATTCCGCAACCTTATGCAGGGAGAGGCCGACCGCAGGCCGCAGTACATCAGCTCGCTGCCGATGATGTGGCGCGACCGCACACAGGTGATCCCGCTGCACGGATGCAAGTGCAAAAAGTGCGGCAAGATACAGTTCCCCATCCAGCGGATATGCGCGTACTGCCAGTCCAAGGACGAATACGACGAGGTCAGGCTTTCCGATAAGAAGGCCACCGTTTTCACCTACAGCATGGACGAGCGCGCAGTAGAGGTCGATCCGCCGCGCGTGTGGACCATCAGTGAAATCGACGGTGGCGGGCGCATCTACCTCACCATGACCGATCGCGATACATCGAAGATCAACATCGACATGAAGGTCGAGTTTACCTTCAGAAAAATTCACGACGGTGCCGGCGTGCACAACTACTTCTGGAAGTGCCGCCCGGTGAGAGTATCATAGGAGGAGATGACGAAATGTCAGAGAGTATTAAAGATAAAGTAGCCATCATCGGGATGGGTTGCACCAAGTTTGGAGAGCTGTGGGACAAGGACAGCTATGACCTGGTCATCGATTGCTCCTATGACGCGTTCAAGGATGCCAACGTCGGCCCCAAGGACATTCAGGCGGCATGGGTCGGCACTATCATGGGATCGACGGCCACCCAGCTTTCAGCCCCGTTGAAGCTCGATTATATACCGGTCACCAGGGTCGAAAATGTTTGCGCCACGGGCATGGAGTCGCTCAGAGCGGCGGCATTCGCGCTGATGGCGAAAGCATACGACGTGGTGCTCGCGGTCGGATATGAGAAACTGAAGGACACCGGATACGGCGGACTGCCAATGGCGGTCCAGGCCTCCGGCAGCGAGAAGTGGCACCCTGTGATGGGCTCCGGCGACTCGGCCCCCGGCCGTTATGCCATGGCCGCCACCCGCTACTTCCACCAGTTCGGCCTGAGCCCGGAAGAGGGCAAGCGCACGCTGGCCAAGATTTCGGTCAAGAGCCACTATAACGGCTCCCTCAACCCGCGCGCCCACCTGCGCATGCAGGTTACTGAAGAACAGGTGATGAAGGCCCCCATGATCGCATGGCCCCTCGGCCTGTTCGACGCCTGCGGCGTGACCGACGGCGGCTCGGCGGCTGTACTGTGCCGCACCGAGGACGCCAGGAAGTTCAAACCCAACGGCGACTTCGTCACCATCAAGGCCTTCGGCCTTTCCACCGGACCGGGCATGGGCAAGGTCAGGAGCGACTACGACTACACGCACTGGGAGGAGACGGTCAGGGCCTCCAAGCAGGCCTACAAGGATGCCGGAATCAAAGACCCGCGCAAAGAGATCGGCATGTGCGAGGTTCACGACTGCTTCTCCATCGCCGAGATGGTCACCTATGAAGACCTCGGCATGTGCGAGAAGGGCAAAGCCAAAGCGGACATAGAGGCCGGAGAGCTCGGGCTCAAGGGCAAGCACCCGTTCAACGTCGGCGGCGGCTTGAAGTCGTTCGGACATCCCATCGGCGCGTCGGGCATCAGGGAAGTCTTCGAAGGATACCAGGAGATCCTGGGCAAGGCCCAGTTGCCGGAACGCCAGCTCAAGGATGTTAAGTTCGCCCTCGGCCACAACCAGGGCGGAAACCCGGGCAGGTTCATCTGCAGCATCTGCATCGTGGGCCAGCCGTAACATCAACTAAGAGATAGCGAAGGGGGAGCCGCAATGGCTCCCCCTTTTTTATTTATCGTCGCCACGTAGGGGCACGGCGTGCCGTGTCCCTGCTAAAAAACCTCTACGTTGACAAATCCCTTCGCATACATGTATATTATCTTAGCTTTCGTTCTATATTTACCATGATAACTGAATTATGGAACTCAACTAAGACCCTGGCCGAGTTGACCGGGGGCTTTTTTTGTTGAAAAGGCTTAATAATTTATTCGATGAAGTTTTAGAGACGAAAATATGAAGAAACTTATCGGTTTACTAGTTGTTATCTTACTAATCAGTGCCGGCATCGGCCTCGCCGCGGCGGGAGCTTCCACTCCCGAGGTTTCCGCCGTTTCCTGCGATGATACCGACAGCGACGGTGTTGACTCCTGCTCTGATAACTGCCCAAATACATACAACCCTAGCCAGACCGACTCCGATGCTGACAGCGTCGGAGATGCATGCGACGGCTGCGACGATGACCCCTACAAAACTTCTCCCGGCATCTGCGGCTGCGGCGTCTCCGATGACGAAGATTCAGACGGCGACGGCATAGCCGACTGCATCGACACCTGCGATGATACGATCGATTCCGACTACGATGGCACGCCCGATTGCTACGACACATGCGATGATTCGATCGATTCCGACGGCGATAGCACGCCCGACTGCAGCGACGGCTGCAACGATGACCCCTACAAAACTTCTCCCGGCATCTGCGGCTGCGGCGTCTCCGATGACGAAGATTCCGACAGCGATGGCACGCCTGACTGCGTCGACGCCTGCCCGGATGACTATGGCAAAGACGCCGACGGCTGCCCGATAACCGAGGTCTGGGTAGACGATAACTGGGCTGTAAATAGCAGCGGCGATATTGTCGATGGTCACATCTTTGGAACAGACGCCTTCGCCAAAATACAGCACGGCATTGACAATGTCTCAGGCTCAATCGTTCATGTGGCCGCGGGCACATACTACGAGAACATTGTCTTGAAGGACGGCGTTGAGCTGCTGGGCAATGGCAGCGCCAACACCACCATCGACGGCATGCGTAACGGCTCGGTCATCACGGCAACCGACCTCGGCAATACAACGCGCGTGGACGGCTTCACCGTAACCAACGGCAGCGGTACGATTGTTTCTGTCTCTACTTATGGCGGCGGGATGTATAACAGCAATTCCTCGCCCGCTGTCACCAACTGCACCTTCATCAGAAACTCGGCAAAATACGGCGGCGGAATGCTCAACCGACTCTATTCCTCACCCGCTGTCACCAACTGCACATTCATCAGCAACTCAGCAACAGTCTCGAACGCCTGTGGCGGCGGGATGTATAACGACCACTCTGTACCCATTATCACCAACTGCACCTTCACTAATAACTCGGCAATATACGGCGGCGGCATAGCTAACCAAGTATCCTCGCCCGCCGTCTCCAACTGCACCTTCATCAGCAACTCGGCAACATACGGCGGCGGAATGTCCGACGCTCTGTCAGCACCCGCCGTCTCCAACTGCATCTTCATAAACAACTCGGCCAGCGACAACGGCGGCGGAATGTATAACATCGTATCTTCTTCGCCCACCGTCACCAATTGCGTTTTCAGCAATAACTCGGCAACAAAATACGGCGGAGGGATATATAACACCAACTCGGATCCGACCATTACCAACTGCACCTTCACTAATAACTCGGCAATAAATAACGGCGGCGGGATGTACAGCTATGAATCCTCGCCCGCCGTCTCCAACTGCTCCTTCTCCAACAACTCGGCTTCAAACAGCGGCGGCGGCATGTCCACCTCCGGCGTCTCAAATCCCACCATCACCAACTGCTCCTTCCAAAGCAACTCGGCAATAAAGAACGGCGGAGGGATATATAATAGCGATTCCGTAACCCTGCCTATCATCATCGACTGCAGCTTCCAGGACAACTCGGCATTAAACGGCGGCGGCGGGATGTTTAACGCCGCATCCTCACCCACCGTCACCAACTGCTCCTTCACCAACAACTCTGCCGGCTACGGCGGCGGGATACATAACGACCAATCCTCGCCCGCTGTCACCAACTGCTCTTTCTACAACAACTCGGCCAGTATAGACGGCGGCGGGATGTACAACTATGCCGGATCGCCAACTATCACCAACTGCACCTTCGCCAACAACTCGGCAAACAGCGGCGGCGGGATGTACAATACCCCCCAGTCCTCACCCACTATCACCAACTGCATCCTCTGGGACGACAGCCCTAATGAAATCGCCAATTTTCAATGCACACCAACCGTCACCTATTGCGATGTGCAAGGCGGCTACAGCGGCGATCACAATATCGATTTAGACCCCAAGTTCGTCAACGCGTCCGGCGGGGACCTGCATCTGAATGCAGGCTCACCCTGCATCGATGCGGGCAACAACTCGGCGCCTGCCGTGCCGGCAACGGACAAGGACGGGATCGCGCGCCCGCAGGACGGCAACGGTGACGGAACCGCCATCGTGGACATGGGCGCGTACGAAGATATTTACTGCGGCTACAGGGTGATCTATATAAACGGGTCGAACGGCACAATCACGGGCAATGCGTCCCAAAACGTGTCCTGCGGCGGGAATAGCACCCCGGTCACGGCGGTCCCAGATGCAGGCTACTTCTTCACAGGCTGGAGCGACGGCGCTACCGCCAACCCACGCACCGATACCAATGTCCAAGGTAATATCAACGTCATAGCCAACTTCCACACGATAGCAGGCGGTGGCGGCGGCGGCGGAGACGCCGGCCCGCTCTCTGCCAGCCTCTGGGTAACGGGTAACGGTAGATACTGGGGGATAACACAGGAAGGCGTCCTCCTTGAGGATGCAGTGATAACGTCGGAAGATGGCTCCGTAACCATACTAATTCCAGCTCAGACAAAAGCGTTAGGCCCTGATGGCAGGCCTATATTTGCAATTACGGTGGATCCGATCGATCCTCCGCCCGCTCCGGAAGGCATGCACATCCTGGCGGCATTCAGCTTCCAGCCCAGCGGAGCTACCTTCAGCCCGGGGATACAGATAACAATTGCCTTCGACCCCTCAGAGGTAGCGGAAGGCGAGACCGTGGCCATAGCCTTCTATAACGAGGCCACTGGCGCATGGGAAACGGTAACGGGCACAGTCGCCAACGGCATCGCTACCTTTACTATGAATCACTTCACCGTCTTCGCGGTTATGGCCGGCATAGAGCAGCAATCCGTCAGCGACATTTCAACGCCTGCGCCGACATCTACTGCCGAATCCGCCGCTTCCTCTACAAATGGATCGGGCGGGTTAAACGCAGGGGCATGGGCGGGCATAGCTGTAGGCGTAATACTGGCCATCCTGATTATCATCCTGCTTTTTATGCGCTGGAGAAGGTCGCTTAACTACTAGAGACCAAACGAAGCTAAAACGAAGGGGGAGCCGTTGCGGTTCCCCCTTTTTTCATCGTTGATGCGTAGTGGCATCCTTCCATATACCTACATATCATGGAAGGACCGTGCCCCTACATACGTGGTCGACAGGTATCCCGTTCTCCCCGTTAATAAAATTGTGCGATAATAAGGAAAAACAGAGGACAAAAGATATGTGGTACCAGGAAGACTACAATGTCGGCGAAATCATCGAATCCATGGAGCCGTACCGCGTCACGGAGGAGGAGATAATAGAGGTGGGCCGCCGCTGGGACCCCCGCCCCTACCACACGGACCCCGCCGCCGCGGCGCAGTCCATCTTCGGCAGCGTGGTGGCCTGCTCGGCGCACCTGTTCTGCATCGTCTCGTGGCTGGCGCACCACGTGGAGGACGACGTGGCCGCCGTGAGCGGCCTCGGCTGGAACAATATTAAGATGCACGCGCCCGTGCGCCCCGGCGACGAGATCTCGCTCAAGGCCCTCTGCATTGAGTCCCGGCCGTCAAAATCCCGGACGGATTGCGGCGTGGTGACGTGCAGGGATGACTTGTTCAATCAGAAGGGGGAGCTGGTTTTTCAGGCTGATATATCATTCCTGATCATGCGACGTCCTGAATAAGGGAAGAGAACGCTGAAGCTCCCGATAAGGAATGCGTAATCCTCTACACACCTTAGACACTAATGAATCAATATAATAACAAGAATAGATTCAAAAAGTGCCCTTGTTCGTATATAATAACATAACATATTAAACTTTAACCTATATTGCCGTAGACACTCATTTATGGAGCATGAAATTGAGCGATGTTGAAGAAAGAGCCCAGGAATGGGTGAAAGCACCAGTAGATAAGAAGGATATTCCTACCCCTGTTCTTCCTTATGAATCAAAATTGGTCGCATATATTGACATATTAGGAGTCAAAGACAAGGTCGAGAACAGTGGAGATGATGCTGCTCAGATAGTAGATATCATGAACCAGATTCGAACATACGTAGATTCTGAGTGCAGCGAACTAAAAAAAGAAGATTTATTGAATTCATTACAAATCGGTGATGGATTCTTTATTATGGTTGATTTTAAGTATGTGAATGAAATATGTGAAATATTGGCTGCTGTGCAATGTCAAATACTTATCAACTCTCATATGTTGCTGAGAGGCGCTTTAACTGCAGGGAAAGTTGCCATAGGCGATGACGAAGAATATTTTATTGGTCCGGCCATTATCGATGCGATCACTTTAGAGAATCAGAATGCAATCTTCCCTAGAATAGTCTTTAACAGTATGGAAATAGAAAAATACGTCAAAAAGCGAGATATTAAATACAAATATATAGCTGAAGACCAAGATAAGATTAAATATCTAGATTATATAAAATATTATATAGAAAGCGATAAGTTTAAAATCGAAAACCCGGAGGATTTTTTAAAGAAAAATGGAGTTGATAAATTCCTTAGAGAAGCATATGTAAAACATCTTAATAGTAAAAAAAGAGAAGCCAAAAGAGAAGCTCAGAAATACGGTTGGCTAATTTACAAGTTTGATATCAATGGCATAAAAATGGTTTAAATACCCAGGAAGGTGGAGCCTATGGCTGAACCAACAATAAATGTTCGGTTAGTGGAGACGCTGACCACGGCATTATATGATGATCCAATAATACTCTTTCGCGAATATGTGCAAAATTCACTTGATGCGTACATCGAATCGACAAGAGACGATAAGTCAAAAGAATTTGATGGCTTTGCAGTAGAAATCAGAATAGATAGAAAAAATTCAAATATCGAGATAATAGACAATGGGTATGGAATTCAGGAGAAGACCTTCTCAACTATAATGAAACGTATAGGAGCATCCGACAAGAAAAAGGACCAAATTGGATTCAGGGGTATAGGCCGACTTTCGGCAATGCCTTTGTGCAAAGAATTAATATTTGAAAATAAGCCTCAAGGAACAAAGGAACGGCAAATTTTTAAATGGAATGGCGACGAATTCCATAAATCATTGAATAAAGGCCAAGACATCGAAACTAAACTTGATGATCTAACGAAGCTTATACCCGAAAGCTATAGCGGAAATATTGATGATCATTATTTCAAAGTTAAAATCTGCGGATATAAAGAAGCAATTGATGATCTGCTAAAAAATAGTGATTTTGCATATAGACTTTCAGAATTATTACCTCTTAAATACTCACCAGAATTTAAAGGGCAGGAAGAGATAAAGAAAAAATTCCAGGATTTAATGGGGAAGAGCTTAGATAAGTATTCCTGTACAGTAAGATTGGAAGGAAAAGAGTTATATAAACCATATAATAACACTCATATTTTGAAATCAGGAATAGTTTTCTGGGAGTTAAAATATCCGGGCAAGGGAGAAAAGGCCCCAGATGAGAATATAGGGATACTCTGGTTTACCTTTAATCAACTAATAAAAGCATTACCTAAGGAAGGACCTTGTGGGATTTTGGTAAGATCAAAAAATATGTTAATGGGCAACAGATTCTCTTTAGCGGATGATGCTATTAAGAGCAAAACTGAATATATCACAACTTATCGAGAGCTCACACAGATGCTTAGCGGAGTATATGGAGAGATGCTATTAGATTATGAACTACAAGATAATGCTAGAAGAGACTGGTTCAAGATTGATGAAAAGTCAACTAAACTAAGACAAATCATTGTGGAATTCATGAGAAGATTACACACGTACAGGTACGCTGCTTCCAATTATTTTAGTGGTAAAGAAGCGAAGGAACAAAAAGTTATTGAGGCATTTAAAGGACTCATAGTAAATTACGTGCCAGAGAAGTTAACTTCAGATATTAATATTTTTCTTAAAAAAGAAATGGAAGATAGTGGCCAAGTTTTTAAATACGCAGATGAGGATATTCCAAAATTATCACTCACTCATAAAAGGTTCTACGAACGCCTGATTGCAGGTTTATATCAGTACTTTATGGTTCAAAAGAAAATTGAAGAGTTTATAAAAGTTCGAACATATTTGAAAGAATACTTAAAGACAACACCGAAAAACTGAATGGAAAAAATATTACTTGTTGAGCCAAATTATAGAAACAAATTCCCACCTTTAGGTTTGATGAAAATTGCTACCTATCACCGAAACAAAGGTGATATCGTAGAATTCTATAAAGGCGAAGCTCCATATACTCAAATTATCTCTAAAGATAGAATATACATAACAACATTATTCACTTTTCATTATGACGTCACTCTAAAGTGTATCTTACATTACTGCAAGTATTTCAATAATGATTCAATTTTCGTTGGCGGTATTGCAGCTACTTTATTAGCAGCAGATTTTAAAAAAGATGCAGGAATAAGCAATATCGTCGAAGGGCAGTTAACAAGCTCAAAGATTTTAGGATATCAAGATGACGTTAATATAGATTCTCTTCCTTTAGACTACGATATCTTAGATGATGTATTATACAAATACCCGGCAGGTGATAACTATTTCGTTCATACAACTCGGGGCTGTCCTCGCGGTTGCCCATTTTGCGCTGTCAGGATTCTAGAGCCAAAATTCAAAACCACGAATTCCATTATTGATCAGGTAACGATAGTAGATCAGACATATCATCAAAAGCGTAATCTCCTCGTAATGGATAATAATATCCTCTGTTCTCCTAAGCTTAAAGAGATAATTAGCGATATATACTCTCTTGGTTTTACAGGTAAGGCCACCTACATCAATCCTAATTCCTTTGAACAGATGTTAGGCAAAATAAGAAGGCGCAAAGCTTTCGGCGTGGATTACTCGAAACAGCTATTTGAGACGATTGATTTATTAAAGAAATTCGCTATTAGACTACAGAGATATCCTAAAGTCTACAGAGACTTTGAAGAGGCAATAGACTCAATTAGCCAATCTTCCAGCATTGAAAAAGATTTGGGGAAGAATTCCGAATTCTTATTGTCAATCACTGAAAAGTATCGCTCAAAAACCAAGATGGTTAGATATGTTGATTTCAATCAAGGTATTGATGCAAGATTAGTAAATGAACGAACCATAAAAATACTCTCAACAATTCCTATAAGACCGTTTAGATTGGCTTATGACAGCATTACTGATACTGATATTTATCAAAGAGCCACACAACTAGCAATAGAAAATGGTGTCAAACATTTTTCAAACTATATACTTTACAACTGGGAAGACAAACCTGAAGACTTATGGATACGGCTTAATAATGCTGTAGCGCTATACGGAGGCAATAACAATATAGGTGGCTTTTCATTTCCAATGAAATATGCTCCTGTTAACGAAAAGGACAGAAGTTACATTGGAAGATTCTGGAACAAGAAATACCTTGATGCAATAAATATCATCATTAATGTAACAAATGGTGTTGTGGCAAAGGAGCAGGATTTCTTTTATGAAGCCTTCGGTCATAACGTTGAAGAGTATTTAGAGATACTGAATATGCCTGATGACTTTATCCGAAACAGATTCTTCTTTAGAGATAATGGTTTACTAAATTACTGGAAAGATTTATTTCGTTCGTTAACAAAAAAGGAAAAGGCTTATCTCCTTGATTTACTTTGTGGATATACAAAAGATAAGGCTATCGATAATCAAGACCATCCTATTAGAGTGAAAAAAATTCTTGTTTTGTACTCTATTCAAAAATCTCAATTTGATAAAGGTGAAAAATCGTATCAATCGGTAATAAAAGAGGTT
This sequence comes from Dehalococcoidia bacterium, assembly GCA_041653935.1. Taxonomy (GTDB): domain Bacteria; phylum Chloroflexota; class Dehalococcoidia; order E44-bin15; family E44-bin15; genus JAYEHL01. The sequence goes on from JBAZEO010000001.1 coordinate 1,162,759, forward strand.
GAATCAATACAGTGAAAAGAGGAGCTTGTAACTATGGCTGCAACACATAAGCCTAAGTATTTCTTCTTGGCTTTCGGGGAATCATATGCTGGAAAACATTCCGTAGATGGCGGCGTTTATCCACATCGCAAGGGATTTGTAGGCAGCTCAGAAATATCTGCAGGAGATGTGATGCTACTATATTGTTGCGCTGACTACCCTGAGTACGATCAAGAAGCCCCAGGTATCGGCGTAGTAACTAGCATAGACACAATACAAGATATTATCTACTACCAATATTTTCCACTTGATAATCCTATTGATTGGGACATTATTAAGGCAAGTATCCCAGAGCTTAAAGGAAATACGAACTTTAGCTTAACTGGTAACTGGCTACGTGAGATAAGCAATAAGTCCTTCAGAGCAGCAATGGCCAACCGCCAAATTTCTTGGCAATAGCAGAATAGAATCAGTCTAGGTAAACGTTGTATCAATGTAAAAGGGGAGCCTTTGCGGGCTCCCCTCGTTGTTTGCAATGCTGACTCCGCCTCAGCGCCGCTACTTGACCTTCCTGGCGAACTCCTCGATGCGGTCCATCCCGCCGGTTTTGCGTTTGACTGAGGATCGGGTGTTGAAAGCATTGAAGCCAAAGAGTAAATAGGATAAAGTTATTCACATGGAAAACCCCGGAACGCACTGGCATAGCCTTACGCCGGAAGAAGCGATATCAAAGACCGGTTCCCGTATCTCCGGCCTTACGGAGAAAGAAGCAACGGAACGCTTGGTCCGGTACGGCGTGAACGAGCTGACAGGCAAAAAGAAGCCCCCTCTCATCATGGTTTTCCTGCGGCAGTTCCTCAGCCCTTTGATATATGTCTTACTGGCCGCCGGCATTATTTCTCTGGTATCGCAGTTCTTTACCGAAGAAGCGCATTATATAGATGCGATAGTGATCTTCGGCGTGATCATCTTAAATGCCGTACTCGGCACCTTCCAGGAGAGCCAGGCTGAAAAAGCCATGGAAGCGCTGCTGGAGATGGCTGCGCCTAAAGCTAAAGTAAGGCGCAACGGCAATATAGAGAACATACCCGCCCGCGAGATAGTCCCCGGCGACATCCTGCTGTTTGAAGCCGGAGATAAAGTCCCCGCGGATGTCAGGCTGCTGGAGAACGTCAATTTAAAGGTCAATGAGTCCGCCCTGACCGGTGAGTCCGTTCCTGTAGAAAAGCAGTTGGCTCCCCTGGCGGAAGATGCCATTATCGCCGAAAGAGTAAATATGCTCTTTGCGAGCACTATCGTTACTAACGGCAGGGCTGCGGGCGTGGCCGTGCTTACCGGCATGGAAACCGAGATCGGCAAGATAGCAACCGGACTCGAAGAAGTCAAACAGGAAGATACGCCGCTGCAAAGCAATATCAAAAAGCTCAGCAAGTATCTGGTATTCGTTTTCCTGGGAGCCAGCGCCCTTCTGGTGGTCGTCGGCCTGATCCAGGGCCTGAAACTTTTCGATCTGTTCCTGCTGGCAATCGCATCAGCCGTAGCTTCCATCCCCGAAGGTTTACCGGCGGTCGTGACCGTGGTGCTGGCGATCGGTATGCGAGCTATGGCGCGCCGCAACTCCATCATCCGCAAACTGGTGGCCGTGGAAACCCTGGGCTCCGCTACGGTTATCTGTTCGGACAAGACCGGCACGCTGACCTTGAACCAGATGACCGTCCGCCGGCTTTTTACAAACGGCAAATATATCGAGGTTACCGGCGAAGGCTACGAGCCGAAGGGCGAATTCAGGCAGGATGGAGAAAAGATCGATCCGGCGGAAGATAAGCAAATTGCGCTGCTGCTGCGGGCGGGCGCGCTGTGCAACGATGCCTCCCTGACGATAAATGATGGGAAACCCGGCATCTTCGGCGATCCGACCGAAGGGGCTCTGGTGGTAGCGGCGGCCAAAGCCGGATTGAATAAAACCGACTTGGAGAAGGCTCATCCGCGGGAAGACGAGCTTCCTTTTGCCAGCGAAAAACAATATATGGTTACTTTGCATTATATGGCTACGCTGCATGCGGAAGCGGGCCACAAAACGGCCCTCATAAAAGGTTCGGTGGAGAAAATCCTTTCCTACAGCAAGCATATTCTTAAAAACGGCCGGGCGGCGGCTATTACGGAATCCGATCGCGCGCAGATATCCGAAGCCGCGATGACCATGGGCAAGGATGCCCTGAGAGTGCTTGCCGTAGCCTACCGCGATCTCCCGGAACAATCGAACAAATTATCCGATAAGGATGTGCAGGACGATTTGATATTCATCGGCCTGGCCGGCATGGCGGACCCGCCCCGGCATGAGGCCAAAGAAGCGATCGCCCTGTGCAAACAAGCCGGCATCAAGGTCAAAATGATAACCGGCGATAACAAGATAACGGCGGAATCGGTAGCGCGCCAGATCGATCTTCCTCCGGGGAAAGCGGTAACGGGGGCCGAACTGCAAAAAATGAGCGATGAGGAGCTGGCCGCCGAAATCGAAAATATCTCGGTTTTCGCGCGCATCGAGCCGCTGCATAAGCTGAGGATAGTGAACGCTCTCAAGTCCAACGGAGAAATCGTGGCTATGACCGGGGACGGCGTCAATGATGCTCCGGCGTTAAAAGCGGCCGATATCGGAATCGCTATGGGCATCAGCGGAACGGATGTCGCCAAAGAGGCCAGCGATATGGTACTGGCAGACGATAACTTCGCCTCTGTGGTATCGGCGGTGGGCGAAGGCCGGGCTATTTTCAACCGGCTGAGAAACGTTCTTTTTTATACGCTGAATACGAACCTGAGCGAGCTCGTGACCTTGATACTGGCCCTGATATTCATCGGGCAGACACCTTTGCTGGCAGTTCAGATTCTGTGGGTCAACCTGGTCACCGATACGGCCGGGGATATTCCGCTCGGCATGGAACCCAAGTTCGGCGATGAACTCAAGCAGCCGCCCCGCCATCCCGGCGTCGGCCTTATCTACCCCGGACTATTTGTCCGGATCATGGTAATGGCGCTGTTCATCGGGCTGGGAACCTTCCTGGTTTTCCGATGGGCTGAACCGAGAATGAGCATTGATGAAGCCCGGACGCTGACTTTCTGCGCTATCGTCGCGTGCGAATGGATGATGGCTTTCAGCGCCCGGTCGGATGAATACACGGTGTTCAGGCTTGGTGTTTTCCGTAACCGCGCCCTCATATTGGCTATCGGCATTGCGGTGTTGCTGCAGATCGCCGTAGTTTATGTGCCGTTTATGCAAACAGCTTTCAAAACCGTTCCTCTAACGCTGAGCGACTGGGGCATCGTAGCGCTGTTTGCCGGAGGACTATTCGCCCTTGAAGAAACCCGTAAAGCCTTCTTTCCGAAACTCTATAGCTTTGGAAAGTACAAACCGGTTAAGAAAGCTCAAAACTGAATCAAACCGCGATCCAGACGTCCGAACTCCTGCCCCTTGGGGACATCGCTTCTCTTATTTATTTTGCCCGGTGCAGCGTTCTTAACCTCGTTTAAACTGCCCTGCGACCCTCCACGACCCTTAGCTTGCCGCATCGACGTCATCTCGTCGCGACGATAAGGGAAGTCCAGAGGGTGCCCCCTCTGGCAGGGTAATAGGGGTGTCCCCTAATTTAAAATTTCCCCCTTTCGTAAAGGGGGACTAAGGGGGATTAAACCAATAGAGAAACGGCGGGTTACACTACGTTAAACCCGCCCTACGATACGAAAATAAAGGGGAGCCCTCGCGGGCTCCCCTTTTCGTTTGTCGATTGCGATTAATCTCCCGGCGCCGCTATTTCACCTTCTTGGCGAACTCCTCGATGCGGTCCATCCCGCCCGTGATGTTCTTCATGGAGGTGGCGTAGGAGAGCCTCAGGTAGTTGTCCGCGCCGAACGGACTGCCGGGAAGGACGGCCACCTTGGCCTCGGTGAGTAAAAGTTCAGTCAAGCCCATCGAGCCCTTTATCGGTTTGCCATTGTAGGATTTGTTAAAGAGCTTCGATACGTTGGGGAAGGCGTAGAAAGCGCCGGGCGGCAGGAGGCAGGAGATGCCCAGCATCTTGTTCAGCCGCTCCACCATATAGTTGCGCCGCTTCTCGAACTCGGCGGCCATGGTCTTCACCGCGTCCTGCGGGCCGGTGAGCGCCGCAAGGGCCGCCTTTTGCGAGATGGAGACGGGATTGGAGGTGGAGTGGTCCTGCAGGTTGGACATGGCGCCGATGATCTCTTTATCGCCGGCGACGTAGCCGATGCGCCAGCCGGTCATGGCATAGGACTTGGAGACGCCGTTGACCACCAGCGTTTTGGCCTTGATCTGCGGGTTGAGCGAGGCGATGCTCACGTTCTCGACCCCGCCGTAGACCAGCTTATCGTATATCTCGTCGGAGATGACCCATATATTTTTCTCCACGGCGATCTTGGCGATGGCCTCCAACTCTTTCTTGGAATATACCTGCCCCGTGGGGTTGCTCGGGCTGTTCAGTATAAGTAATTTTGTTTTCTTGGTAATGGCCTTCGACAGCGATGCCGGGGTTATCTTGAAACTGTCTTTCTCCGATGTCTCGATGAACACCGGGGTGGCCTCGGCCACGCGCACCATCTCCGGATAGCTGACCCAGTACGGGGCGGGGATGATTACCTCGTCGCCGGGCTCGCACAGGACCTGGACGATATTATAGATGCTGTGTTTGGCGCCGCAGGAGACGATCACCTGAGAAGGCTCGTATTCCAGGCCTGCGTCCGCCTTGAACCTGTCGCAGATGGCTTTCTTCAACGGCGGGATGCCGGCCGTCGGCGTGTACTTGGTGAATCCTTCCGAGATCGCCTTTATGGCCGCCTGCTTGATATGCTCCGGCGTATCGAAGTCCGGCTCGCCCGCGCCGAAACCGATAACGTCTATCCCTTCCGCCTGCATGGCCTTGGCCTTGGCCGTGATGGCCAGCGTGGGGGAAGGACTGATTGCTTTCGCCCTTTTCGTTAAAGTGCTCATGATTTCCTCCGGGTTACCAAAATTAGCGCCAGCGCCCGATGGTTATTGAAAGAGGCCTCGGCAACAAGCCGGAAACCCGTTTCCGTTTCGCTCCAGGCCTGGCCGAGGTGTAATGATACCATGAAGATTCATTTTTGGAAATGGGGGACGACCCTCACCCTGGCCCTCTCCCTGCGAAGGGAGAGGGAGATGTTTTTTAAAGCTATCTCCCCCTAACCCCCTCTTCTAAAAAGAGGGGGAACAGATACGTCTCAGGGAACGTTCGAACCTTTACTACAGCCCTCTCCCCACAGCGTAAGAGGTTAGCCCCCAATAACGACCATTTACAGCTGCGGCGCGCAAAATTGTTCGTATGTGCATGGTACTTCGTCCATGCACATACATGAAGGGTCGTTTATAGCTGTATACGTACATTCAGACTTCTCGCGATGCCTGGGGCGACGCAATGTTACAGCCCTCGACTGTGAAGCAGAGGAGGTTAGCTACCCACAGAGGTGCAGGAGAATCATCTCCTGCCGGGGTTTGGGGGTGTCCCCCAAAATTAAAGTCCCCCAACGTATGGGGGATTTAGGGGGTTCGGTTATTGAGACCCCCTTTCAAGGGGGACAGCAGGGGGTCTCAATAATATATTAATCTCCCTCGTCAGAGTTGACTGCTGATTCGTATTTACTGTATACTATATTTTTGGAAAAATCTCTTTAACTGCGTCTAATTTTAGAGAAAGGATAACGTATGGCAGTAGGAATAACTTCGTATGGCGCTTACATACCCCTGTACCGGATGTCACGCGATGTTTTCTACAAAGCTTGGGGCGGCGCAAAAATGGCTGGCGAGCGCGCCGTTTGCAACTATGATGAAGACACCGTAACGATGGCACAGGCAGCAGCCGCCGACTGTTTGACGGGCATTGACCCGAAGAAAGTCGACGGCCTCTTTTTTGCTACGACCACCCAGACCTACATGGAGAGGCTGGGAGCCGGCATCCTGGCTGTAGCATGTGATATGCGTGACGATGTCCGCACCATGGACGTCACCGACACGCTGCGGGCGGGCACATCCGCGTTCGCCTGCGCGGTAGATGCGGTCAAGGCCGGAACTACCAAGAGCATCCTGGTCACCACGTCGGATCACCGCATGGCGGCGCCGGCGGGCGACTTTGAGATGGCGCTGGGAGACGGCGCGGCGGCTCTGCTCATCGGCAGTGAGAACGTGATTGCCACAGTGGAAGGCAGCTATCACACCTCCGATGAGTTCTCCGGCATCTGGCGCCCCGAGGGCGAGCAGTTCATCCGCTCGTGGGAAGACCGCATGGTCTACGACAAGGGCTACTCCCTGATCCTCGAAGAAGGGATCAAGGGCCTGCTCAAGAAATATAATATGAAGGTCGGCGATTTCACCAAGTTCGTATACGATACCACGCTGCAGAGCGGAAGGCACGGGCAGATGGCGAAATCGCTCAAACTGGAAGATAAGCAGATCCAGAACCACCTGTTCGACACCATCGGCAATATCGGCACCGCCCACGCAACAATGATGCTGGTGGCGGCGCTGGAAGAGGCCAAGCCCGGCGACAAGATTCTCTGGGCCAGCTACAACAACGGCGTCGACGCGTTCATACTGCAGGTAACGCCGGAGATTACGAAGCTGGCGCCGCGGCGCGGCTACAAGAAACACCTGGCCGCTAAAAAAATGCTGGAAAACAACGACCGCTACCTGCGCTGGCGCAAGCTGGTACCGCTGGAGAGGGCGCGCCGCTCCGAGCAGTCGCCGACATCCATATCCACACTCAGGCGCGACAAGAGGATCGCATTGGCGCTCTACGGCGTCAGGTGCAAGAAGTGCAACACCCCGCAGTTCAGCCAGGGCGGCAGCTACGGCTACCTGACCCCGCTGAGGGTCTGTGTAGATTGCATGGCCATCGATGAGATGGAACCCTACAGGTTCTCCGGCAAGAAGGCCAAGATATTCACCTACACCGAAGACAACCTCGCTGACAGCAACGACCCGCCCACCACCGTAACGGTCATCGACTGGGACGGCGGCGGACGCGGCATATTCGATATGACAGACCGCGGAGGCGTAAAGCTGGATGTCGGTACAGAGGTCGAGACGACATTCAGGAAGCTCTATTACGACCGCGGTGTACACAACTACTTCTGGAAGACGCGCCCCGTAAGGTGCTAAAGGAAGGATTACTATGGTTGAGAGTATTAAAGATAGAGTAGCAATCATCGGAATGGGATGCACCAAGTTCGGCGAGCTTTGGGACAAAAGCCGCGTCGACCTGATCGTGGATGCAGCTAAGGACTGCTACAAGGACGCCGGAATGGAGCAGAAGGACATCCAGGCAGCGTGGGTATCCACCTACTACGATACATCGGGAATCACCGGACAGGCGCTGGCCGCCCCGCTGAGGCTGCCGTACCTGCCCATAACCAGGGTTGAGAACGCCTGCGCCTCCGCCTCCGATGCCCTGCGGAACGCTTCCTACGCGGTAGCCGCCGGCATTTACGACCGCGTGCTGGTCGTCGGCGTTGAGAAGATCAAAGACCAGGGGCTGAGCGGACTCGCCGTGCGCAACCTGGACATGGGCGGACTGATGTTCTCCATGACCATGCCCGGCATGTTCTCCATGCTGGCCACGAAATATTTCTCGCACTACAACATCACACCCGAGGACGGCAAGAAGATGCTGGCGCACGTCTCGTGGAAGAGCCACAAGAACGGCGTGAACAGCCCCAATGCCCACTTCCGCAAGGAAGTCAGCATGGACCAGATCATAAAGGCCCCCATCATCGCCTGGCCGCTGGGACTCTTCGACTGCTGCGGCGTCTCCGACGGCGCGGCGGCCGCCATCATAGTGCCGGCCAAGGACGCCAAGAAATATCGCAAAGACCCGGTCTACATCAAGGCGCTTCAGATGAGCGTGGCCCCCGGCGACGGGACAACATCGACCAAATACGACTATCTGCATGTCGAGTCCACCGTTCGCGCCGGCAATGCGGCCTACATCGAGGCCGGCGTCAAGACGCCGCGCGAGGAGATCGGCATGGCCGAGGTTCATGACTGCTTCTCCATCACGGAGGCGGTGACCATGGAAGACCTGAGGTTCAGCCCGCGCGGGAAGATGAAAGAGGACATCGAGTCGGGATTCTTCGACCTTGAAGGCCCTCTGTCAGTACAGCCCGACGGCGGCCTGAAGTGCTTCGGACACCCCATCGGCGCCACCGGTTTGAGAATGATTTACGAGATGTACAAGCAGTTGCAGGGCAAGGCCGACAAGCGTCAGCTCAAGAACCCGAAGCTGGGCCTGACCCACAACCTGGGCGGACAGCCGCCACATTGTACGATTTTCGTCGGTCTCTTCGGAACCTAAACATTCGCATAACGAGAAACATCCGCATGGCGAGACAGGGTACCGTTCTCGCCATGCGCCATGTATAAAAGGAACTTCCGGGAAGCGGAATCGACGCCTCGCCCGGAGGTCAAAAAAATAAAATAAGGGACTATAGGCTAAATCCAAGGAAGGGAGTAAAAATGGACTTCCAACTTACCCCGCAACAAGAGGCCTTAAAGAAAGAGTTTGACACCTTCTTCGAGGCTGAGATGAAGAAGGCCCCGGAAGGATGGATGTGGGGCCTGGATGGACTGTATAACGACATCGGCTGGCCTTTCAACAAGTACATGGCGAAACGGCTGGCGGAGAAGGGTTGGCTGGTCCGGCCCTGGCCCAAGGAATACGGCGGCAGCAGCGCCCCCATGATGGAGCAGCTCATATTCAGCGATTCCATCGGTTACTACTGCGCCCCCGGCGTCGACCCATTAGGCATCGGCATGATTGGGCCTACGCTGCTGGCGCTGGGCAACGATGAGCAGAAGAAACAGCACCTGCCGCCCATAGCGAAGGCAGAGAAGTTCTGGTGTCAGGGCTGGAGCGAGCCCAACGCCGGTTCCGACCTGGCCTCGCTGACGACAAAGGCCGTCAAGGACGGCGACGACTGGATTATCAACGGCCAGAAGTGCTGGAACACCGGCGCGCACAGGGCAGACTGGAGCTTCATGCTGGCCAGGACTGATCCCGCGGCCAGGCGCAGCAAGGGCATTACCTTCTTCCTCGTCGATATGAAGAGCCCGGGCGTCACCGTGCGCCCGATACCGGGCATGGACGGCTCCGAGCACTTCAACGAGATATTCTTCGACAACGTGCGCGTGCCGTCGCGGAATATTGTGGGACAGGTGAACCAGGGCTGGGCCGTGACCAATGCTACCATGAACTTCGAGCGCTCCAGCGTGGGTGTCATCTCAGGAATCAAGCGCGCGCTCAACGAGCTGGTAATATACTGCCAGCAAAACAATTTGAAGAACAAGCCATTGAAGGATAACCCGCATGTGCGCCATCGACTGGCGCAACTGTTCATCGACATCGAGACCGGACACGCCATGAGCTATCGCTGCGGATGGATGCAGGAGAAGGGCGACCTTCTCGGCGCCGCCTCGGCATCGTGCGGCGCCAAGGTATTCAGCACCGAGCTGTGGCAGCGTTGCGCCTTCACCGGCGTCGAGATCATGGGGCTCTACGGCACGGTGGCGCACACATCGAAGACGCTGGCGCCGATCAGAGGACAGTTCGAGAACCTGGTCCAGATTACACCGGGTTACAAACTCGGCGGCGGCACTTCGGAAATTATGAAAAATATAATCGCCTGGATTGGCCTAGGGCTGCCCAGGAAGTAAGACGAGAGGAGCGAATCATGAATCTTGATTTCAGCGAAGAGCAGGATATGCTCCGAAACTCGGCTCGCCAGTTCGTGTCCACCGAGTGCACCAAGGCGAAGGTCCGAGAGCTTGAAAAAAGCAAAGAGGGTTATTCGCCGGAGATCTGGCGCAAGATGGCGGAACTCGGCTGGTTCGGGCTGATGATACCGGATCAGTATAACGGCATGGGCATGAAACTCCTCGACCTGATGGTCGTATTCGAAGAGGTCGGGAAGAACATACTGCCCAGCCCCTTCCTCGTCAACACGGCGCTGGCAACGCCGCCTATCGTCGAGGCCGGCTCCGAGGCGTTGAAGAAGGAGTTCCTGCCCAAGATAGCGGCGGGAGAGATAATACTGACCATGGCACTCACCGAGAAGAGCGTAGGCTATACCCCCGATTGCATCCAGATGAAGGCGGAGGCCAAGGGCGACAACTTCGTGCTCAACGGCACCAAGCTGTTCGTGGAGTACGCCACGGCCGCCAACTGCCTGGTCGTAGTGGCCAGGACCAAGAGCGGAGGCAAGCCCGAGGATGGCATAACGCTGTTCCTTGTCGATGCAAAGTCGAAGGGGATAACGATAACGCCTTTCGACACCACCGCCGCCGACAAGCAGTGCGAGGTCGTCTTCAAGGATGTGAGTGTCGCCAAGAACCGCGTCATCGGCGAGGTAAATAAGGGCTGGCCCGTAGTGCAGAGCGCGCTGCGCCAGGCCACCATCGCCAAGTGCGCCGAGATGGTCGGCGGCATGGCTGCCATCCAGGAGATGGCCACGGCCTACGCCAAGGAGAGGGTGCAGTACGGGGCGGTCATCGGTTCCTATCAGGCCATCCAGCATAAACTGGCGGAGTTATACCTGCGATCCAGCATGTCCAAAAACATCCTCTACGAAGCGGCATGGATGGCCCAGGAGGGCATGGACTGCGACTGGAAGGTTTCCACATGCAAGGCGTGGTGCAACGAGGCCTATAGGATGGTTACAGAGGAGGGTGTGCATGTCCACGGCGCTATTGGAACGACGCGCGACCATGACGCCAGCCTGTACTATCGCAGGGCCCGGGCAGCATATTCGATATTCGGCGACACGGAAGACCACAGGGAAGTGGTAGCGAAAAAGATGGGGCTCTAGTCCCCGTCGACATTTGAACCTTAATGTAGGGGCTATCCTTGTGATCGCCCAAGGATAGAGGGGGTTGATGGCCCCCGACCGAAAAGGAAAAATCTCTCTAAGAGAGGTGGAAAATATGGATTTTAATTTCACACCGGAACAGGTAGCGTTCCGACAGGAAGTCAAAGACTTTATAGCAAAAGAGATCCCGCCCGAGTTCGAAGCAGGTGTGGGCGGGCACGTGGAGTCCGACGCGGACTGGAAGTTCGCGCGTTCCATCACCAAGAAGCTCTCCGAGAAGGGCTGGCTCAACATCGCCTGGCCCAAGGAGTACGGCGGCAAGGACGCGCACATGTTCAGCGTCATCATCAACGATGAGTTCAACTACCGCGGCGCTCCCGGCCTGGACTTCGGCGGCATCGGAATGCTGGCCCCGGCCCTCATGGCCCACGGCAACGAGGAGCAGAAGAAAGAGCACCTGGGCAGGATCGCGCGTGGAGAGGTAATCTGGTGTCAGGGCTGGAGCGAGCCCGGAGCGGGCTCTGACCTGCCGGCAATGACTACCAAGGCGGTGGAGGACGGCGACTCCTACGTAATCAACGGACAGAAGGTATGGACCAGCCTGGCACACCACGCTGACTGGTGCTTCCTCCTGGCTAAGACTGACATGAACGCGGTGCCCAAGCACCGGGGCATCACCTTCTTCTTGGTCAACTTCAAGACGCCCGGCATCACCATCAACCCGCTGACGACCATGGCCAACGAGCATTGCTTCTCAGAGGTATTCTACGATAACGTCAGGGTGCCCAAGAAGAACATCGTGGGCAAGGTCAACGGCGGATTCAAGGTCGCCATGACCGCGGCGAGCTTCGAGCGCTCCGGCATCTACAGGATCGCGCGCGCGCTGGGCAACGTCGATAAGCTCATCGAGTTCGCCAAGAAGCCGCTGCCCGGCGGGCACATCATCGGCAAGGACCCATACGTCAGACAGAAGCTGACCAGCCTGTACATCGAGGGACGCATCGCACGGCTCCTGGCCTATCGCGTCGCCTGGCTGCAGACCACGGGCGCGCAGCCCGATTGGGAATCATCCATCGCGCGCGTACACGGCAGCGAGTTCCAGCAGCACGTCGGCGAGGTCGGCGCTGAGATCATGGGACTATACGGCACGCTGTTCAAAGAGTCGAAGTGGGGCAACGAGAAGTATTCCATCGCACGCGAGTCGCTGCTTGGAATCGGAGCCACCATCGCGGCCGGCACATCGGAAGTACAGAGGAATGCCATCGCTGAGAGATGCTTCGGCATGCCGAAATCATATTAAATTTAGTAAATAATCTCCAAGGGGGAAAGGAGCGGGAAATATGGACTTAGGTTTTACACAAGAACAGGAAATGTTACGCACATCGGCGAAAGCTTTTCTCACGGCGGAGTGCCCTCCGGAGACGGTCAAGCTGCTGAACGCGGACGAGAAGGGTTATAAGCCGGAGATGTGGAAGAAGATGTCGGAGCTGGGCTGGCAGGGGCTGGCCATTCCCGATGCCTACGGCGGCATGGGTATGACCTTCCTCGACCTGGCGGTGCTGTTTGAGGAAATGGGCAAGGCCGCGTTCCCGGGCCCGTTCCTGCCGTCTGTAGTCCTGGGCGGGTTCACCCTGATCGAGGGCGGCAGCGAGGAGCAGAAGAAGGCATGGCTGCCCAAGATCGCATCGGGCGAGTCCATCTTCACGGTGGCGATCACCGAGCCGAGTGTAAGCTACAATCCGGCGGATATGACGGTCAAGGCCACCGCCGAGGGCGGCGATTTCGTTATCGACGGCACCAAGCTGTTCGTGAACGACGCCAACGTCGCTGACCACATCATTGTTGTAACCAGGACCAAGGCCGGGACCTCCGCGGACGGCATCACGCTGTTCCTGGTCGATGCCAAAGCCAACGGCGTACAGATAACACCGCTGAAGACCATCGACGGCAACAAGCAGTGCGAGGTCATCTTCAAGAAGGTGCGCGTGCCCAAGGCCAATATGATAGGCGCCCTGAACAAGGGCTGGGCCATCATCGACAAGGTGCTGGAGAAGGCCACCGTGGCCAAGTGCGCCGAGATGCTCGGCGGGGCGCAGGCCGCCCTCGACATGAGCGTAGCCTATGCCAAGGAGCGCGTGCAGTTCGGCAAGCCAATCGGTAGCTTCCAGGCGATTCAACATCATTGTGCCAATATGCTCATCGATGTGGAGAGCTCCAGGTTCCTGACCTATCAGGCGGCATGGAAGATATCCGAGGGCATGGATGCCACCATGGATGTCTCCATGGCCAAAGCCTGGGTCAGCGACGCCTACCGCCGCGTAACCCGGCTCGGACACCAGATCCACGGCGGCATCGGCTTCTGCCTGGACCACAACATGCCACTATACTTCAAGCATTGCAAAGCGTCCGAATCACTCTTCGGCGGGCCTGAGTTCCACCGCGAGCAGGTCGCCCAGAGCCTCGGTTTATAAGTTAGGTTAATTAGACAATACAGAGAAGGGCTATCGGCTGACGGTGGCCCTTCTCTTTGCGTAGAAGCTACAGCTTGTCATCCTGAGGGAGTATGCGACGAAGGATCTCGACGAGATTCTTCACTCCATTCAGAATGACAGATACACATCGGGGGTGTTGTTAAAAACTCCTCCTAGCCTCCTCTTTATGAAAGAGAAGGTAGCTACTCTCGTCGTAACTGGGAAGTGCAGAGGGGTCTCCCTCTGCCGAGGTAATAGGGGTGTCCCCTAATTATTAAGTCCCCCAACGTATGGGGGATTTAGGGGGTTCGGTTATTGTTTCCCCCTTTTAAGGGGGATAGCAGGGGGTTGAAACATATGGGCTGTCTATTCTGTAAAATAATAAAGGGTGAAATCGCCGGCGACACGGTCTACCGCGATGATAAAGTCTTAGCTATTCGCGACATCAATCCCAAGGCCCCGGTGCATATCCTGATTCTGCCCCTGGAGCACATACCCTCCCTCAGCGCCGCCACAGCGGACCACATGCCCCTCTTCGGCCACATGGTGAACAAGGCAAACGACCTGGCCAAGAGCGAAGGCATAGCGGAAAGCGGCTACAGGCTTGTGATAAACTCCGGGCCGGATGCGGGGCAGGATATCCATCACCTGCACCTGCATGTCCTCGGCGGACGCAAGCTGGGCTGGCGCACCTAATATAAATGCCGGAGGTCGATCCTTATCGGCCCTTTTTGCTTTCCTTTTCCACCAGTTTGCACCAGACATCCACTATAACCGGATCAAACTGCGTCCCCGCACTCCGTTTCAGCTCCTCACAGGCCTCCTTTGACGATATCTCCTCCCTGTAAGGGCGTTTCGTCACCATAGTGTCATAGGCATCAGCCACGCTGGTTATTCTGGCGCCCGATGGGATATCCATCCCCTTTAAGCCACTCGGATAGCCGCTGCCATCGTACCATTCGTGGTGATGTAAAACTATGGGCACAAGACTTGAAAGCTCTTTAACATAACTGAGTATCCTTGCACCCTCAGAGCAATGTTTTTTTATCACATCCCACTCCTCAGGCGTAGGCTTCCCCATCTTACTCAGAATTGCATCGGGTACACCGACCTTGCCGATATCGTGCAGCAAAGCCGCAGCTTGAAGCTTGTCTAAATCTTCTGCAGGCATGCCAATCTGTTTCCCTATCGCCATTGTTATCTCCGCCACTCTCTGAGAGTGTCCATATGTATAAGGGTCTCTGGCATCCACTGTAGCCGCCAGCGCATACACCTGATCCTGTGTTGCCACATCCATGATATCCGTCGACAGAGTCCTCAACTCAGAGACAAGCTTATCCTCATATCCCTTCTTCTTCGCCTGGTACAGGGCCGCATCCGCCAGGAATATCAGCCCATCAGGCGACTCGGCATTCTCGGGATACTCAGCGATTCCGCTGCTGAAACCTACATGTCCTCCAAAAATCTTTGATTGTGACAACGGTTCTTTCTGCCATTTAGCCCTTGCCCTTTGTACGATCTTTTTTGCTCTTCCCGCATCCGCCCCCGGCAGAATCAAAGCAAACTCATCGCCCCCGTAACGGAAAGCTAAATCGCTCTTCCTTATAGAGGATTTGAGCATTTGTGAGAAGGCCTCTAATACGGCATCTCCATTGGAGTGCCCGTACTTGTCGTTGTACTCCTTGAACCCATCTAAATCGAGCATGACCAGGGAGAACGGATGTTTTGTTCTGCCAGCCCTGTTTATCTCCACATCCAGCATCTCGAAGAAATACCGGCGGTTATACAGGCCGGTCAGCTCATCCGTCACCGACAACTGCCTTGTTTTCTCTAACAGCATTATGTTATTAATGCCGATAGACATCTCGTTAGATATTGCTTTGAGCAGATTCTGGTCTTCGCCACTGAATGTCCGTTCCTTATTTGTGAAGACGACAACCAATCCCTGCAGATCCTCGCCTCTGAAGAACGGGGTAGCAGCGATAGCCCTCCGACCTAGCTCCACGGTCACTTTCTGAGCTTTCTCGACATCAGCTACAGTATGAGTCTCGTCTATTTCAGTAACCGGTCCGCTAAGCCCCATAATCCCTTCAATGCCCTCCTCCGTCAGCGCTATTGTTGAAAATTGCTGCACAGCGCTTTCCGATACACCTTGGACTGCTTTGAGCTGCAAGGCATTATCATCCAAATCCAGCATGAAAATGCACCCTGACTCCGTATCCATTGCGGCACATACTTTCCCAAGAGCATCTTTCAACATTGTATCCAACGTCGATGACTGACTGATTACCTGTGCAACGCCGTATAATGCCTCAACCACTTTTGCGCGGCGTTTAATATCTTCCTCCGCCTTCTTGCGCTCGGTGATGTCCACTAGATGATTAACGATGCCTCTCACATCGTTATGATCCAGGAGATTGGTAATCACAGACTCCGTCCATTGCCATTCGCCCCGCACATTCTTGAGACGCGCCTCGAATGTAACCGTCTTGCCGGGATTCTGCATAGCCTCATTGAAGGCTGCTCCAGCCTTCTCCATCTCTTCAGGGTGTATGAACTCTATTGCCCAACGCCCGATGGTCCCTTCCCGTGTGTATCCTGAGAGCCGTTCCAATCCGCCCGTGACGTCTACTATGACCCCCTCGAGGTTCACCACCAGCGCCGCTCCCGACGACAGATCCGTAATGGCTCTAAAATACCTCTCCTTGGCCTGCAGCGCTTCTTCTGATTTCTTGCGCTCGCTGATATCCCGGACTATGGCCTGAGCGCCAGCGTACTGCCCTTGTTCATCATATACAACCACCGCGCTGTACTCGATTGGCCGTTGCTCGCCATCCTTTCTAACAGCCACCGTCTCACCGACATATTCCCCTTTCTCAAGAAGGCGCGCCTGCAACTGCGTAGCAGTAACCTCGCGCCACTCCGGAGCAATTAAATCAAAGAAATTCATCTTCATCACTTCGTCCACGGTGTACCCCCACATCTTGACGGCCGAATTTGCAGATTTCATAAACCCCAGCAGGTCCACAGAGACGATAACGTCTTTTTCCCTTTCCACAAGATTCCTGTATTTCTCTTCGCTCTTTTTCAAGGTTTGTTCCGCCTGCTTGCGCTCGGTGAGGTCCCTCTCCACAACCACAATACCTACCGGCTTGCCGCTAGCATCCAGAATAATGTTACCGGAGGCCTCAAGCGGCACCCTGCGTCCGCTCTTGGTAACTATACTGAACTGGGCTACACTGGGGCGTCCGGTTGTTAGCAGTTCCCCCAGCGCCATAGCAATCTTTTCCTTATCTTCAGGCACAACGGCCTCCAGAGCATTTATCCCAGTATCATTTCTTTCAAACAGCTTGTGGGCTGCCTCGTTCGCATTCACAACATTGCCCTGCATATCAAATATTAGAACAGCATCCAGAGCAGCCTTGAAAGCATTGGAAAGGACGATTATCTCTGTCTCCGCCTGTTTGCGCTCGGTGATATCACGCAGTGAGCCGACAAGGAACTGCGGATTCCCCGCTTCATCCAGCATGATCGATCCCAGGTCGTTCATCCAGCGGTACTGCCCGTTCCGGCACATGAACCGGTATTCCACCTGATAGGTCCGCGACAGGCCTGATAAAGCGTCGGCAAAAATGCGTTTCACCTGCTCCCGTTCATCCGGATGAATATGCTCGGTAACCACACCCTCAGACATGGTCGTCATTTCCTCAACCGTGTACCCTGTGAGCGCAGTTATGACCGGGCTAAGGTAATCGTATCTGCCTGCCGTCAAATTACGCCTGTATGAGGCGTCCTGAGAGTTTTCCAGGATGTGACGGAACCGTATCTCGCTCTCCCGCAACGCCTCTTCCGCCTTCCTGCGTTCAGTGATATCGCGAAGGACTCCGGTGGTCCCGATTATTGCCCCGAACGAATCGCGCTGGAGTTTTCCCATCTCTTCAATCCAGTGGGTGATTCCTTTGTCATCGACTATTCTGAACTCCGTCGGGAATTCCTCGCCACTTTCCGCTGTTCGTTCGAAATCGAGGAGTACCTTCTCTCGATCCTCGGTATATATGAAATCAAACATGCTCCTGCCTACCATCTTTTCATGATCCAAGTCGTACCGCGCAACCTGCGGGCCAATGAACGTGAGTTTGCCCATGCTATCTATGGAGTAGACGATGTCGTTGGTAGTTTCGGCGAGAGTCCGATATTTCTCTTCGCTCTGTTTCAACGCCTCCCCCACCCTCTTTCGCTCTGAGATATCCCTGATGGCATTAACAAAGCCCACCAGATTACCGGCATTATCATGCATCATCGTCGTGCTTACCTCTATCTCCATCTCCTTCCCGTTCGGAAATACTACGCTGTACTCCACCTTCTCCTGAGGCCGCATTTCCTGCAGCATCTTCATCAGGTTGGCCATAGCCGCTTCCTGATCCTTGAATCTGATGACATCGAGAGCATTGCGTCCTATCAGCTCCTCTTTTTTCGCAGAACCAATCAACTCAAGTGCCGCTTTATTCACATCGACTATTTTAATATTCGTATCGCTAACGACAATGCCATCCATCATAGAATCAAACATCACACGAAGCTTTGCCTCTGAATTTTTCAGCGCCTCCTCCATCCTCTTGCGCTCCGAGATATCGCGAGCCACCCCGATGAAGCCAGAGGGTTTCCCTCTGTTATCTTTTATTACAGCTACATTAAACTCGCCGGCGAATTCCCTTCCGCTCGTATCAACAAGCTTACATTCAGTCCTTTCTGAGGAATGAGATGATTTTAATGATTTTATAGCATCATTTACCGCTCTATCCCGGTCTACAGGAGCAACCATTTCTGAAGCTTTACGCCCGATAATCTCATTCTTACTACCGAATCCATGCAATCGCAGAGCTTCCTTGTTCGCATCGACTATATTGCCGCCAAGGTCAACAACCGTAATAGCTTCTCCTATGGAATCGAATATGACCTGTAATTTTTCATTAGTTTCACGCAGCGCTTCCCGTATTT
The DNA here is from genome assembly GCA_041653935.1 of Dehalococcoidia bacterium. Taxonomy (GTDB): domain Bacteria; phylum Chloroflexota; class Dehalococcoidia; order E44-bin15; family E44-bin15; genus JAYEHL01. Next base: position 1,181,091 of record JBAZEO010000001.1, read on the forward strand.
TTCTTCGCTCCGTGATATCACGTGTAATACCAAGGATACCAATACGATTCCTGTTAGCATCGTATAAGAACGAAAGCTTCACCTCTGCCCACACTGTGGAACCATCCTTGCATTTCAACTCAAGCTCTAATGTACGGGATGTATATTGGTCAGAATGATCGACTTCGATCTCTTCTTTAAGAACCTGCATAGCGGTTTTAATAGAATCAGTGGTTAATGTATCATCAAGAGACATCCTCATCGCCTCTTCAGCGGTATAGCCCCTTAAGCTCAAGACAGAGGGACTGACATATGTGTATTTCAGGTTCATATCCATCGTCCATATAAGATCAGTCGCATTCTCAGCAAGCAGGCGATAGCGCTCCTCGCTTTCCCTGACGCTCTGCTCCATTCGCTTGCGCTCGGTCACATCCCTCATGACGGTAACTGTTCCGCTCGGTTTACCCGCAGCATCATGGAGTAGAGCCGTGCTGAGCTCACATTCAAACTCCCTGTCGTTCCTATCCACAACCGTATATGTTGCACCAGTATTAAAGCCCTTTTCATAGACTGCGAACATATCGGCGAGGGCCCTGCCACGTTCTCTTGCTGCCAGAAAATCAAAGCCGCCTTTCCCGATAAGCTCACTCTTCTCCTTGAATCCGAACATCCGCAGTTGTGCTTCATTTACATCAATTATCTTGCCCTCTATATCGGTCACCACAAAGCCGTCAGCCATAGAGGCAAACATGAGTCTCAGCTTCTCCTCGGAGTCCCTCAGCGCCTCCTCAATGCGCTTCCGCTCCGATACATCACGCACAGTCCCTATCAGTCCTACAGGCTTTCCCGAACTATCAAGAAGAGCCGAGGAATTCGCCTCAACCTCTATGACTGCGCCGCTAGCAGTTTTCATTGGAACTACAACTTCCCTTTGCACTCCCCCTCGTGCGATCACTTTTTGCAACATTCCTAGAGCGTCGCCCTTGAAACCAGGGAACATATGATCAAGCCCGCTCTGCCCAAGGAGCTGCTCCCGGCTGTAACCAGTTATCTTCTCCACACCGACATTTGCTTCCAGAACCTTACCGTCGGGCCCGACAATGAGGATGCCGTCTTTAATTGAGTCAAACATCCACCGGAGCTTCTGCTCACTCTCCTGTAAGGACTCTTCCGCCTTCTTGCGTTTGGTGATATCACGAGAAACCCCATGCAGGCCGATGGGTTTTCCCTTATCATCTCGTATTGCGCTTACTACATTCTCCATCCATACTGTTGAGCCATTCTTATGATAATATTCTATCTCCGCGATCATTTTCCTATCCGGTGCCACACCCTCCCTGCCGTCGCGTTCAAGCTCAGTAGTAAAGAGCATAACGGCACGTTCAAACGATTCGGGGGTCATCTGCTCCTTCGCTGGCTGAACCACGCGTTCCTCAGGTGTATAACCAAGTATCCTGGTTATAGATGGACTAACATAAGTAGAATTGAAATTCATATCTGTAGTCCAGACAATGTCATTCATCTTTTCAGTGAGGAAGCGGTATTTGGCCTCGCTTGTCATATCAGCTCTTGCCCTCGTAGACTCTTTTTCGAGCTTTTTCGTCTTTACCTGCGACGCCTTCTGTCGCATATCTTCCAACTCTTGTATAAGCTGCTTTTTGGACTTGTAAATGTCTTTCATAAAATCCCCCATGAAGCCCCTCGTCTATTAAATATAAGGAAACTTCAGTGTGCATTACACTTTACTGATTCCTTATGTCTCATGTCAATTGGAATAACTATAAATATTTAAATCATACTATTAGATTAAGTTATCTATAATTATCATTATTTAACTATTGTTATATTATTTTACTTGACAAAATTCTATTAATAGTATACAATCGCTCCAGTAGTAAAATATGTGCTCTTTAAAAATATATCATTCTGAACGAACGGGCAAACCCGCCGAAAGGCGGTGACGCAAAGCCACGGATCTAAAGCTGAAAAGCTATGATCGCCGGGCCGCCGAACTCAACTTCTAAAATGCCTTCGGTTGCTTCGCTCGGAGGCATTTTTATTAAACGGAGTTAAAAGCAATGAATGCTAAGGGGAAAAGCCACATAATCAATAGATACGTCTCTATATTAGTGTTAACAGGGTTAATATCTCTCTTTGCCGGAGTTTTGATAACTACTTACCCCTTCGAATCTACACGCCTTCCCAATAACGCTGGCAATAGCGCCACCGCAGCACAGGCTGTTGCTGCTTCCATCTCAGAGCAAAAAAATACGGATGGCCCGGTTTTGCTAAACAACCCTGATATTAATCCCGCTAAGTGGACATTCATGGTGTATATTGACGCAGACGATAACACGCTTGAAGAGCAAGCGATCAGCGATTTCATCGAAATGGCAGATATCGGCTCAAACGAAGATATCAATATTGTTGTTCAACTCGACCGCACTCCAGAAGATGACGATTCCTATAATGACTGGACCGATTGCCGCCGATTCTTAATTACAAAAGGGCTGACCCCTGCCGAAGGCAATGAGGTTATAAATATCGGCGAAGTAAATATGGGCGACACTGCCACCCTAGTCAGCTTCGTACAATGGGCTGCATATAATTACCCGGCAGAGAAATACGCGCTGGTCATCTCCAGCCACGGCAAGGGGTGGGAAGGTTCCTGTTGGGATGAAAGTTCAGGCAATGATAATCTGAATCTTATAGAAATGCGCGGTGCTCTCAGCGACATATCCGATTTCATCGGGCAGCCGTTAGATATAATAGGATTTGACGCCTGCCTCATGGGCATGACTGAGGTAGCCTATGAAATTCAAGAATATGCTTCGATTATGGTGGCGTCCGAGAATGCAGAGCCTTCTTCGGGATGGCCGTATGATGCGATCCTAACTGAGTTAGCCGAAACACCAGAAATAAATGCTGTCCAGCTTGCGACTCTTATAGTAGACAATTATTACCTGGCCCTCGCACCAACAAGCTATACAATGGCTGCTATCGACCTGACCAAGATCGATGCCGTGGTTGGGAGACTGAGCGACCTATCACAAGTTTTGGTAGTATATGCCAGCACAGATACCCAAATTATTAAAGAATACGCTAGCTCAGTTGTAACTGCACTGGACGAGGCCGTTATTTATGAAAGACATGGAACAAGATGGCCTGATTCGCACGGTCTTGCCATATATTTCCCCAAAGACCAGGGGGCATTTGATGCGACATACAATGCTGATGCAGTTTCTCTGGCTGGTGATACCGCCTGGGAGGAGTTCCTTATCGGCTACTTCACCTACTATGCTGCTGACGACTGGATTACCACAGCCAGAGATGAAACTCAGCAGTATTACTGCAAAGAGCACGTTGATCTCTATGACTTCTGCCAACACCTTATCGACGAATAGCCCTAATCATAAAGTAGTGAGCTCGACGCCTCATTAACAAAGCTAACCCCACTGAACGTCAGGTTCCTTGCGCAGCGGAATTCGGCTGTACTCGTATTTTGGCCAGCCTAACATCATGGCCCCATACGGCCTGTTCCCCCCAGGCAAATTCAAGGCCCGCTGTAGCGGCGGGTAATTAACAGCTGCCATCTCAAGATATCCTGCCCAGCACGCCCCAACACCTAACGAATACGCTGCCAATTCCAGATAAGCCAATGCAATAATGCACCCCTCTTGCCCCACGGGCCCGTATAGTCGCGGCGCATGCGCTACAACCACATGAGGCGCACCACGCGTTATGACATCAACCCCCAGCGACCAGGAATCGGCTACCATACCCAATTTCATCATGCTATCCAGAGCAGGCTTCTCCTTCACCACCCCTCTCATCCATTCAGCCACTAGGTCACCCATTCCCTTGAGTTTTTCCCTGCCGCTGACTACAATCCAGCTCACCGGCTGGACATTGTGCCCGGATGGCGCATATCCTGCGATATCTATCAACTTTTCCAGCGTTTTCCTGTCTAACGGTTCATCTTTATATGTTCTAATGGAGCGACGCGATTTAAGGAAATGCTCGACCGACTGTGAAGATGGCAAAAGAGCCCTATTGATTTCGGCACATTGCTCAGCACTCATCAAATGATGATTAAGGGCTCCGTTGGGACAGACAGCAACACAATGGCCGCACCTGATGCAACGTTCCTCCCCGCCTTGCGCCAGCGACGGCAACCCATCCATCCCGCTCATCTCTATAACAAAACTGGGACAGTCCGCCACGCATAAGCCGCACAGATTACACTTTTGCTTGTCAACAGTAAATAATTCCATAGTCCTATCCGCCTTCAATATACTACAAATTTATTGCTTCATAATAACCGATTCACCTACGGTTAAATATAAAAAGCCCCGCGCAGTGTTCGCGGGGCTAAATCTTGCAGACAGCTTCAACATCTATATATTCGCGCTTTTGGATCTAAGGGCAGCCACATGTTTTTCAAAATCCTCAAAATTCTCCTCAAAGAACTTCCGCAATCTCTGAGTCTCAGCTTTGATTAGAGCAACGTATTCCTCAAGATACTGCCGTGTAATCACATCTATTAAAACATTGCCGCAAAAGGTCTTAGATATATATTCTCGGCTGAATACGATATGATCCACCTCTCTTATCTCCGGCTGACCGGAAGCTACGTAACAGGAATATAGCTTGTCCCTGAGAATTATCACCGGATGGAAAATCGCCGAATCGAGGGATTGCTGAGACAGTTTATGTTCAAGCCCTACTTGCTTCAGATAACTTATTGACCTGATAAGCGGTACCAGTACTTCGCTGTATGTGTTGCCCTGGCTGGCCTCCAATGCATTATCGCCGGCGCGAGGCTTGAGAACACAAAACTGGTTGGATACATAGGGTATGGTCAGACGATGGTCATTCTTCATAAAGAAATTATAGATGCGACTCTGGATCACCTCCGGATGTTCATCCAAGAGCTGTTTGGAAGGCCAGTCGAATGCTACCCCCAGAGTCGGAATCGATTCCGGGGTCGGCGCAACGTTATTTGGCGTTTTGCGTGCGAAGAAGACCATGGGATTCACAGAGGCACGACAGGAAGCTACAACTTGGGTGTAATACCATGTGGGGGTATGCTCCGGCCATCCTGCCGACATAGCGTCTGTCGCCACAATATCGATATCGTGTGCCATCCCATCTTCAGCACCATCACAGTTGACATTGAATTGGACCTGATAGCCAGCGCGCTCAAGCTCCCTGCCTACCTCATGTTCAAGCAGATAGCCCGCCGCGTATATCGCCTTGAGCAGTCCTTCTTTGTTCTGTTTGGTGTCTTTATGTGCAGCCACTGCTTTCCTCCAAATAAAATTACAGGTGAGATTATAGCACATGTATGTATTATTTCAATGCACAAACAGGACGCATATATGTACGGGTAAGTGAACAATCGATCTATGACAAAAGCCCTTCACTTGCACGTTCACTTGTGTTATAATATTTCAATGTCTGGAAGTGTTAGTAAATAGCTTCGGCCCGCTAAATAAAAATGGGCGAAGCTTTCTTTTTAATGAGGCATCGTGACAACTGAAGAAAACAAACAACTGAATATGAAACTGAATACCAATGCCAGCAGTGAATATACTGCCGAAGATATAGAAGTCCTCAGCGGCATAGAAGCGGTAAGACGCCGGCCTGGCATGTACATAGGCAGCACAGGCCCTGCGGGCCTGCACCATTTAATGTACGAGATCGTATATAACAGCATCGACGAGGCACTCGCCGGATTCTGCAATAAAATTGATGTGTCCATTGCCAAGGACAACCGTGTAACCGTCATTGATAACGGCCGCGGCATCCCTGTCGAGGAGCACAAGGTAACGGGAACCTCCGCGCTGGAGTCCGTAATGACCACGCTACATGCCGGAGGTAAATTCGGAGGCCGCAGCTATAAGGTCTCCGGAGGTCTTCATGGTGTTGGCGCATCAGTAGTGAACGCCCTCTCTTCGGAATGTATTGTAGAGGTCAAGCGGGACGGAAAACTCTATCGCCAGGTATACAATCGCGGTATTGCCAAGGCCCCGGTTAAAGTAGTTGGCGAATCCGAAGGCACGGGTACCACCACAACGTTTCTTCCTGACACGCAGATATTCCCTGAAATTAAGTGGGATTACAACTTGCTGGTTCAGCGCTTTCGTGAAATGTGTTACCTGACCAAAGGGGTCGAGATACACTTCGAAGATAAGCGGACCGACGACGAGGTGACGTTCTTCTTTGAAGGCGGCGTCGCCAGCTTCACCAAATTTTTGAACAAGGACCGCAAGGTACTGCATGAACCCATCTATTTCGCTAAACAGGAAAAAGACACCGACGTCGAGGTCGCCCTACAGTACAACGAAGGATTCGCTGAGCATGTCCTTGGCTTTGCCAACTGCATAAATACGGAGGACGGCGGAAGCCATATAACAGGTTTCCGTGCTGCCCTCACCCGGGTTATAAATGATACTGCCCGGAGCCTGAAACTTCTCAAGGAAGAGGATCCTAACCTCATCGGGGACGACACCCGCGAGGGGCTTGTAGCCATCGTCAGTGTAAAGATTGCCGAGCCCCAATTCGAAGGACAAACCAAGGGCAAGCTGGGCAATCCGGAAGTGCAAGGGGACGTTGCCAGTGTAGTATCCGATGAACTTGCTCTTTACCTGAATGAACACCCTGCAGAGGCTAAACGCATCGTGGAAAAATGTTTAACCTCAGCCCGCGCTCGAGACGCAGCGCGCAAAGCACGTGATCTGGTCCTGCGCAAGAACGCCATGGACCTGGGCAATCTCCCCGGCAAGCTGGCTGATTGCTCAGATAAAAACCCCGACGAGTGTGAGATTTACCTGGTCGAGGGTGAATCAGCCGGAGGCTCAGCCAAACAGGGCCGGGACCGCCGCTTCCAAGCCATACTGCCTTTAAAAGGCAAAATTCTCAACGTTGAGAAGGCTTCCCCGGAGAAGATGCTTAACCACGAAGAAATTCGCATTATTATCACCGCACTTGGCGCAGGCCTTGACGACCAGATCGATCTCACAAAACTAAGATACGGCCGCGTCATAATCATGACTGATGCAGATGTAGACGGCGCTCACATCCGCACCCTGCTGCTGACCTTCTTCTTCCGCCACATGGCCGAACTTATCAATCACGGTCATCTGTATATTGCCCAGCCTCCTTTGTACCGCATTTCTATGGGCAAGGAGAAAGTGTGGGCCTACAATGATAAGCAGATGGAGGAACTCTCAAAGAAAAGCAAGGGCAAAGGGTCAGTTCAGCGATTCAAAGGTTTGGGAGAAATGAGCTCCGAACAGCTTTGGGAGACCACGATGAACCCGGAGACACGCACACTGCTGCAAGTTAACGTCCAGGACGCAGTGGAGGCAGACAAGATTTTTGAGACGCTTATGGGAGAGGAAGTACAACCGCGCAAAGCCTTTATTCAAGCCCATGCAGCCAGCGTTAAAAACCTGGATATCTAACAGCTCTCTGGAGGAAACCTCATCCTCTAATCTTCTTCTATACAATCGTGTACTTAGGGGACGAATTGCACCAGTTTTGTTATGAAATAGAAGACTTACAGACTGCGACTCACCGGGGGTAATTAACGCTACGAACTATGAGCAATACAAAAAGCATAGGATTACTTCCCGATTTCATAAGCTTCCAGTTCTTTTAAAGAGCGTGTAGCCATATCGGCAAGCTCTGCCCCTTCCGAGAGTGAGATAACCTTTTGGAGGTCCGCTTTGGCTCTTGCCTTCTTGCCTGTTAGCGTAAGAAGCAAGCCTCGATTATAGTATGCCATAGCGTAGCGATTATCAAATTCTATGGCTTTTGCATATTCTAAAATTGCTTTCTCTCTTTCGCCCCTGCCCTCATGCTCCAGAGCCCGATTGAAATGTTCCTTGGCCAATCTCAACGCCCGCTCAGAGCTCTGGCCTATGCTTAAAGGTTGATCCTTCTCCCTTTCTACAAGTCTCCTGACTTCAAAATCATCGGCGCTTTCAGCCTTACCGGAAACTTTAATTATAGTGTTATTCCTGCCGAATAGGGCTACGATTATCGGGAAAATACCACCGATGAGAGCGATAAGGAAAGCCCACATAATGCTGCGGTCCTGCGCCTTCTCTTCTAATACCCAGTTACAAACCTTGATCAGAGTAGCAAGATAGCCCACACTGAGAAGTATGATCAGCCACCAACCCATCAAGCTTAAGCCGCTTTCAACAGTTTCCAGCTTCAATATGGCCGCAATTAGGCCACCCAGGAGCGCCCCGCCTCCCAGCCATACAAGCCACAACGCCCCCTCAAGATGGGTTTCAAACCACTTCTTCATACGTCCTCTGTAATACTCTCTTCTACCTCATATGTCTGCGTTTAATAGGCCGAATCAAGAAATCATAAAGCCGCCGCGGGATATATAGCAGCATCCCAAGCGGAACCTTCCATACGTACTGGTACCACTTCTCTCCTTCATCCAATTCTGAAGCGCCGTTCAACACACTGTCGAATATCTCTTCTTCTGAAGGGCACATACATCCTCTCCGATTCGCAATATTTTTTCTCGCTAATACCAGATATTATAACGATTTTTCTATTTTAAGGAACCCTCGCCGATGTCGCCGAGGGTCGATAATTTAATTACAACGATGGATATCAAATCTAAAAGTTCTATCTTAAACTTACGCTACCATCCGTATCAGCATGCAATACAGCAGAGAAGTTATATCCCCGCCGCCGCACCTCATCGCTGCCACCGGCATGCCTGTCCAATAATGCTATCACCCTCGCCACCTTACATCCGGCTTCCTCTGCAATCTCGATCGCTTTTAAAGTTGCGCCGCCCTTAGTTATCACATCCTCGACGATCACTATCGGCGAGCCTTTGCCCGGCACATATCCTTCAATCATCTTCATCGTCCCATGATCCTTAACCGCGCCCCGCTCGATAAAGGCCGGTATCGGTTTGCCCTCGATGTAGCTGACGACCGATACCGCCGTCACAATCGGATCGGCGCCCAGCGTCAGCCCGCCGACAGCAGCCACATCGATGCCCTTCAGCATATCGAATATAACCTTGCCGACCAGATAAGACCCCTCGGCTGAAAGGGTCACCATCTTCATATCGAAAAAAAATGTGGCCTTGGCCCCCGATGCCAATATAAAATCGCCATGCAAGACAGCATGCTCTTTTGTATATTCCAACAGTCTTTTTTTATAATCTGGAGTCATCAACCCTCCTTGAGATACAAACCGTTCTCTCTAATATAACGCGCCACGGCATCCGGCACGAGGCCATTTATCGAGCGCCCGATGGCGATACGCTGCCTGATATCCGTCGAATTAATATCATACAAATCATTGTCGATCACGATGACCTTCTCCGATATGCCCGGCAGCTGCGCCTCCAACGCCTTCAAATCGATCATGGCCACACCGGGACGCTTGGCCACAACCAGATGACACATTTTGACAATGCGCCCGGGTTCTCTCCATGCAGACAGCCCCTCCAGCGCATCCATGCCCAATATGAAATATAGATCGGCAGCCGATCCGAGATCGCTTCTCAGATCGGATAGTGTGTCAATAGTATAGGACGATCCGTCCCGCTCCAGGTCGACATACGAAACATTGCAACGTGGATACGACGAGATGGCTAGCTTAACCATCTCAACACGATGCCGTGACGGAGCAATGACCCGGCTCTCCTTCAGCCACGGATCGCGTGCCGGCACAAACAGCACCTGCGTCAGGCACAGCTCCCGGCACGCCGACTCAGCTATGCCGAGATGCCCATTATGAATCGGATCAAACGTACCGCCCAAAACGCCAATTTTCACTATTGACTCGACTCCCTTAAATGCATAGCAACTTCATCGACCGACACGGCTCCACCACTCGCTCTAATCCCACTCCAAATCAATACCACCAAATCGAACGATGGCCCCGGGCACAGCACCAGCCTTTTTTAAAGCACCGACCACACCCATGCTCGACAATTGCGCCCAGATATAAGCACGCGCCTCCCGATTGTTAATATCCATTCTTTCAATGAGCTTCTCTGCTTTTTGAGACGAAACAACAAATATCTCTCCATCCCGAGTTACTTCAATTCTTTCCCTTTGCGACTGAGGGCGGAACACCTTTACTTCTTCCTTCGCTGCCTCCATCGGAGCTTCCATATCAAGCATATTGCAGGCAGCAGCCATCAGCGGTACTACACCCTCCCTTGTAGCAGCGGAAATAAAATGCAGCGGTAAACCAGTACGCTTAAGCTGTCTCTTTAATGCTGGTATACGATCCCTTACATCCGGGATATCAATCTTATTAACAGCTATAATCTGCGGTTTTGCTGCCAAGGCGGGGCTGAAAAGAGACAACTCCTTGTTTACCTGCTCCATATCGGCCTTTGGGTCGGCAGAGTTCCCGTCGATCAAATGTATCAGCACTCTGGTACGTTCGGCGTGACGCAAAAAATCATAACCAAGGCCAACGCCGAGGTGTGCTCCTTCAATGAGGCCAGGTATTTCGACTAAAACAAAAGTTCTATCACCAACCAACGCCACCCCCAGAACTGGCTCAGTAGTAGTGAATGGATACTCTGCAATCTTGGGCCGTGCAGCTGATGCCGAGGTTAGCAGAGTAGATTTACCAACACTCGGATGACCAATAATACCCACATCGCCCAGGAGCTTCAATTCGAGCACAAGAGAGAGCTCTTCGCCCTTGTCCCCCTTCTGGGCGATACGCGGGGCTTGATTAGTGGAGGTAGTAAAGTGGACATTCCCTTTCCCGCCGCGGCCTCCCTCAGCAGCAACGATATATTGATTGTCATGAGTAAGGTCGGCAAGAAGCTCCTTCTTCTTCGCATCCAACTTAAACACGAGGGTACCAGGAGGCACAAGAAGAACTAAGGCTTCGCCGTTTCTGCCATGCATCTTTTTTGATGTACCATTTGAGCCCCTTCCCGCACTGAATTTTTTCCTGCCAGACTGATAATCGAGCAAGGTATTGGAATTCCTGTCTGCTTTAATGATTACACTGCCGCCATCTCCGCCATCGCCACCGTCAGGCCCGCCATAGGGAATAAATTTCTCCCTGCGGAAACTGACCATCCCGTCTCCACCATCACCCGCCTTCACCATTATTTCAACCCTGTCAATCAATAAACCCCCTTATTATTAGCACAAAAGTTAATAGATATTATTTTATAGCTTCTAACTTAATTATATGTATATAAACAATAACATATAACATGGTGGTTAAGTGCGCAAGTGCCTGTTTCAAATTGGATTGCTTTACATATACTGGTGCGTGCTTTGTGCGGGTGGTGTGCTCTTTTGATAACAGTTACCCGAAAAGTTCTTTTAAGTAAAGCACTGTTTCTGGAAGCAGAACGTTAACATAAAAACATGTGACTTCTGCACACTATAGAGGAGTTACGCACTAAATTAGATAGGTTATGCACAATTTTGGCTGAAATATAGAATTTTAGACATCGTTCGCACGGCCTCTTTGATATATACGATCACGTATATCTAAAACGTCTCGGCGTAAAGCTGCGTTGCCCTCGATCTCGCTTTCAATCTTATCGTAGCCTCGAATAATAGATGAGTGGTCCCTATCACCTAACGCTTTTCCAATAACATTGTAGGAACAAGCTGACTCTTCTCGCAATAGATATACTGCCACATGTCGCGCTTTTGCCGTGAGCTTATCGCGTTTCTGTCCGGTCAGGGCGTCAGGGGGTATATCGAAATGCCGTGCAACAGCAGCGAGAACTGTAGGTATAGAAGGTTTGCGGCGAGGTGTGGCGTCCATGGACTCATCCAGCGCCTCTGATGCGAGATCAAGCGTAATCTTCTTATCTTTCGCTCGTGCGAGAGCAGCAACGCGGTTTAACGATCCTTCTAACTCTCGTATACTTTTGGATATCCTTCGGGCGATAAAATGGAGGACGTCCTGGGGTATATCTACCTTGTCTCCTTCTGCCTTAGCCTGTAGGATAGCCACACGCGTCTCTAGGTCCGGAGGTTGTATGTCGGTGGTTAATCCCCACTCGAAGCGTGATCGCAACCTGTCCTCGAGTAGATTGATGGCTTTTGGCGGACGATCGCTTGTGAGAACAATCTGGTGGCTGCCATTGTGCAGATCATTGAACGTATGGAAAAAGCCTTCCTGGGTTTGTTCTTTGCCTCCGATAAATTGGATATCGTCTATTAGAAGTACATCCACGCTGCGGTACTTCTGTCGGAAGTCCTCGGTCTTGCCTTCTCGAATGGCTTTGATAAACTCGTTGGTAAACTGTTCAGTGCTGACCAAAAGTGCATTCAGTTTGTTTTTAGTAACAGCATGACCGATGGCGTGCAGAAGATGGGTCTTGCCCAGCCCCACTCCGCCGTAGATGAAAAGCGGATTGTAGGTGTACCCTGGTTTTTCAGCTACCGCTCGGGCTGCGGCTTCTGCCAGGCGGTTGCAGCTGCCAACTATGAATGAATCGAAGGTATATTTAGGATTGAAGCCATTGGAGCCGTTCTTGCGGTAAGTTCCGTTGCTCGGTGGTTTATTTGATTTGCTGTTCTTTGGTTTCGGTGAAGTATCTTGCTGTTGTATCTGGAATGTTAATTCAAGTTCCTTCCCCGTGATTCTAACAAGAGTTTTTTGAATGATAGATGCCAGGCGCTGTTCAAGATACTCTATAGCAAAAGGAGAGGCAACACCTATAGTGAATCTGTCTCCGTCGTAGCTTAAACCCGTGGTGTCCCGAAGCCACGTGTTATAATTTGTCCGATTAATCTGTAGTTGTAATTCCCCTAGCGCTGCCTCCCAAACTTCCTTGGCAGATTCGTTAACAGGCATCTGTGAAAACTCCTTACCTTCGGGTTCCTGTTTGAACCAATTTTAATAACTCAGAGCCTCAGGGTCAGGGCACCTTGTCTCCCCCAATGGATAGAAACATCCTGATAAATTTGGCAGCTTTTGAGTTGTTGGTTTCAATGTACTGCGGGGGGGCAGGTGTAAAGATAACAGAATCTGCACCGCTGGTCAAGAGGTTTTCACCACATTTTTGCTAAATTATTGAGTAATTCTCTCGCAAGTTTTGCCTTGTATCCATATTGGTGTTAGAATCTTTTAAATTATGCGTATAGTATTTATGGGCGTACCGGAATTTGCTGTGCCTGCGCTGGTGCGGCTGGCTGATAGCGAGCATGAGGTGATCGCTGTTTATACAAGGCTGGACAAACCGTCTGGCCGGGGACGCGGCATTTCCGAGTCGCCGGTGAAGCGCGCTGCCGTAGCCCTTGGTTTGGATGTGCGACAGGCCGAGAGCTTCAAAAGCAGCGGCGATATGGCTGCCCTGGCTAAACTTAAGCCGGATGTTATAGTTGTCGCTTCCTTTGGCGTAATATTTCCTCAATCAGTATTGGATATCCCTGTCTACGGTTGTCTGAACCTGCACCCCTCGCTGTTGCCGCTGTATCGCGGCCCCACGCCGATACCGGCGGCTATTCTGTCCGGTGACGAAGTTACCGGGACCTCTGTCATGCTTATAGATAAGAAGGTAGATAGCGGCCCCATACTGGCGCAGCGAAAGATTACCATTGAACCGTCAGATACCACTAAGTCGCTTACGGAAAAGCTGGCACACATCTCTGCCGATCTGTTGATGGAGACGCTGCCAGGCTGGCTTTCTCACACTATCACGCCGCAACCGCAGGGGCATGAGTATGCGACCTATACCAAGATGCTCAATAAAAGTGATGGAGAGCTCAATTGGCAGCTGTCTGCCATTGAATTGTGGCGCAGGGTGCGTGCTTATTACCCTTGGCCCGTAAGCTTTACATCATGGAATGGCAAGGGAATAAGGATATTAGAAGCTTTGCCGCAGTCCGGGCAGCTTGATGGGCCGGGGCGTGTTCTCGATCTGGGTGGTAGTGAGGTCGGTGTCCAGGCGGGCGATGGCATACTCAAACTAGTGAGAATACAGGTTGAGGGGAAGAAAGAGATGGGAATAGTGGAGTTCGTTTGTGGGCAGCGCAACTTTGTTGGCTCCATACTGCCGAGTTAGGTTAAACGGTTTTTCGATCGATAGTGCAGTGTCAACGCCCCGTTGATCCGTGCCCTCCGGTGCCCCTCTCTGTTGCTGAAAGCTCTGTTGTTTCGATGACCTTCGCATCGGCCAGTTTGTGAATTACCAGTTGCGCGATCCGATCCCCATTCTTAATATCGAAGCTAACTCCGGGTGTCAGCATATACATTGTCACCATGACTTCACCTCTGTAGTCGCTATCAACTGTTCCCAGGGTTACGCCTACACCTTTTAATGATAGGCCGGAGCGCGGTCGAATCTGTACGTCGTATCCGGGCGGGAACTCTATGGCGATGCCGGTTCCAATTAGCCTGGGGGTTGAATCCAGCCTTACAGTATTGTCTACACTAATGCAAGCGAATAAATCCAAACCGGTTGATGACAGAGTGGCCCGGCGTGGCAATTGCGCTTCAGGTCGCAGTTTTTTGACTTTCAGTTCCATGTGTCGGGTACGCCTCGTATAGCTTCGATTTATTATCTCAGGTTGCATCTCGATAGGCAAGGACTAGCCGTAGTTATTGGCGATCAAGGGTCAACTTTATTCAATGGATAAAAGAAAGAGGGCTTCGACACTCGAAGCCCTCCTGATTAATGTTAATATAGATACTTGGCTTACTTGGCTTTTTTAGCCTTGCCGCCAGCCTCGGCTTTTCCTTTAACCTCGGCCTTGCCTTTGGCCTCGGCCTTTGCCGGCTCTTCAGCACCCTCTTTGGCCTTGCCCTCAGCGCCCTCAGCGCCCTCAGCAGCCTCACCCTCCTCGCCTTCCACAGCTTCACCCTCGGCAACCACTGCAACCGGTTCGACCTCGACCTTGGCTTCCATGATCTTGACTATGATCTGGCCGGGATCGTTCAGTACTGCTACCTTTTCATCTGGTTTGAGATCACGTACGTGAATCGCCTGTCCCAATGTGACCAGCACCGAGACGTCAACCTCGATATGCTGCGGTATATCTGCAGGCAGAGCTTCAACATGCAAAGAAGCCAGGTTCTCAATCATCATGTTGCCCTTGCCTTTAGCCGCTGGCGATACGCCGACGAATAGTATGGGGACCTCGACGCGGAGCTTATGGCTCATATCGACCTGGAAAAGATCGACATGCAGCAGCTTGCCGTTTAGCGCATCGCGTTGTACATCGCGTAGCATTACCTGCTTAGTTTTTTTATCTCCTTCGATCTTGAGCGAAATCAATGCATTGCGGCCGGCCTTGTTAATCAGCTGTCTCAATACAGCGATTTCAGCCTGAAGCGAGACCGAATCCATGTTAGGCCCATATAGATTTATCGGGATGATCCCTTCACGTCGAAGGGACTTCACTTTTTTCCCTTTAATCTCCCTAGTATTTACCTTGAGTTCATCCTGTTTCACTTTTTACCCCCTCCAAATGACGCAAAGGCCATTATACTATACTCCGATTTTGTAGTCTAGTTGGTCATTAAATATGAGAGCGGAGGAAATTATAGAATTTGGCACTCGTTGACACTCGAATCTGAGTAAAGTATAATCGTACTATGCCGAAACGTACCTGGCAACCGAAAAAAATATCTAGAAAACGAGTGCATGGTTTTCTTGAGCGTATGAGCACCAAGGGTGGACGTTTGGTTCTGCGGCGGAGGAGGCTTAAGGGACGCTGGAGACTAACTCCATCGTAGCATTATAGTTACGATGGTCGCGTGATGAAAAAAGCAACGCGGCTTAAAGGTAAGAGGGAGTTTGATACAGTTTTTTCCGAAGGCAGGGCTTGGGCCAATAACTTCGTAGTGCTGAAGGCTTTACCTAATGATGCAGGTGTGAACCGGTATGGTATTGTAGCGGGGCGGAGGCTGGGGAACGCAGTAGTGCGCAACGGAGTGAAGCGGCGGTTGAGGGATATGGTATCGAAGATCGCGGCGAGGGAAGGTTGGGATGTGGTGCTGGTTGCGCGTAAAGCTGCTGCGGAAACGGATTATCATACGCTGGAAAGTGCTACACGAGATTTGTTTGCCCGAGCGAGGCTGCTGGGTGAGGATGAGAGAGCGGAGTGAAAAAGTCTTTATTAGGATTAATATCCTGTTATCAGCAAACCATATCTCAGGTAAGACCACATAGTTGCCGTTTCGTCCCAACTTGTTCTCAATATACCTTTGATGCGATTGAGCGCTACGGGGTCATTCGCGGTGTCTGGGCGGGTACAAAGCGGCTTGCCAGGTGTCATCCATTTAATGAGGGCGGTTATGATCCGGTACGTTAGTTTAAAAGCCCTCCGCACTAGAAGACTGAATGCAATGAAATTTAAATCTGTATCGGCTTTGCTTGTTGTGATATGCAGCTGTGTACTGCTTACAGGCTGTTTTGGGACGTCTGCTGCTCCAAAAGGCTGGTCGGGGCCTGTAGCTTTTAATGGCTCCCTCTATGTTGGCGCGATGTCGGGGAAGGTTGTTGCATTGGATGACATAGGCGCTGATGGCAACCACTACATACGATGGACTTATCCGGACGAAACGGTAATTTCTTATATTTATAGCGACCCAGTTATCGATGGTGAGAATATCTACGTTGGCTGCTATAACGGCAAGGTATATGTTCTAGAAGCAAATCATGGGTATAGATTGTGGACTTATCCTTCGGAAGATTATGTTGGGGCTATAGTAGGGAGTCCTGCTGTTGTGGATGGAACGCTCTATTTTGGTAGTTCGGACAAAAAACTGTATGCGATAAATACAACAACCAGACAGCAGGCTTGGGAGCCGTTCGAAACCGAGGGCAAGATATGGTCCACGCCGGTAGTTTACAACGGAACGGTTTATGTCGGCTCTTTCGATCATAAAATGTATGCCATAGACACTGAGAGCGGCACCAAGCTATGGGAATTCTCCTCCGGCGGAGCAATAGCAGGCACCCCGATGATTTACAACGATACCATCTATTTTGGCTCTCTGGACCAAAAGTTCTATGCCGTAGATATTGCAACAGGAGCTTTAAGAGAAGGATTCACTCCATTTAAGGCTGATAATTGGTTCTGGGGTAAGGCTGTAGCATATAACGGGAATATAATTGCTGCAAGCTTGGATGGCAAGCTTTATGCTCTGGATGCTGAGAGCGGAAGTGTGGTGTGGGAGGCTGATGCGGGGGGAATGATACGCGGGACGCCTGCCCTGGTAAATAATCTTATTATAGTAGGCACGGATGAAGGTTCAAGCAGGGGCAAGGTCTATTGCTTTGATGCCGATAACAATGGTCAACTGGTCTGGGAGTACCCTCCGGCGGATGAGACCATGTATTCCATTCAAGCCTCTATTGGTTCAAATGGCAGTGTAGTTTATGTACATACGACAAACCAGAAAATTTATGCTATCGATGCAGAAAACGGGATATATTTGTGGACCACATCTACTGGCGGTGGTGAATGACCACTGAAAGAACGAAGCTGCAGCTGCCCAAGGGAATGTTCCCTAAGCTGGGCAAGAAAAATATTATACTGCTCATCCTTGTTGCGGCCTTGATCGTCGTCTCCTTGACAGTTGGCATAATGGACTTCTGGAATATCGTACTTCTTCAGCCAATGCTCAACTTCCTGATCGTCCTGTCGAACGTTTTCTTCCATAATTTCGGCATCGCGATTATTGTGCTGGTGATAATCATTCGGTTGCTTATGCTCCCTGTCTCTTTGAAGCAGTTGCGTTCGACTAAGGCCATGTCCTCACTGCAACCCAAGCTGCAGGAGATACAGAAGAAATATGGTGGTGACAAGGTAAAACTCCAGCAGGAAATGGCAAAGGTCTATAAGGAATCCGGCATAAATCCGATGGGATGCTTATGGCCTATGCTTATCCAGTTCCCCATCTGGATTGCCCTCTATCAGTCGGTATTAAAGGCGCTGGCTGCGACACCAGAAGAGCTGATGAGTCTTTCGGACAGGCTGTATTCTTCGTCTTATATTATTGGATCAGTGCCATTAAATGAGAATTTCCTCTGGCTTAACCTAGGGCAGCCGGATAAATACTATGTCATGGCAGTGCTGGTAGCCGCCAGCATGTGGATATTACAGAAGATGTCCACTGTACCCACTTCTGATCCCAAGCAGCAGTCCATGAATAACATGCTGACGTGGATGATGCCGCTGATGTTTGGTTTCTTCACCATCAGCTTCCCCAGCGGGTTGGCGGTGTTCTGGTTGGTGTCGAATATCATCGGGATAATAATGCAGTATTTTATTACCGGATGGGGGACATTGTTTAAGAAGGCTCCGAAGGCCGTAGCGCCGGCGGCGCCGAATATTCCAGGAACAGAACTTCCCAAAGGAGAGAATCTTAAAGGCAAAGAGGCCTCTGGAGGGGTTAATCAGGAGGGGCCGGCGGATGGACAGTCTCGAGAAAAGCGCAAAGACCGTAGACGAAGCTATAGAGCTGGCGCTAGAAGAGCTCGGCGCAAGTCGTGATGAAGTAGAGATAGTTGTTCTCAAGGAAGGCAGATCCGGGTTCTTGGGGATTGGTGGGGTAGGAGCGACAGTCAGGGTGTTCCGCCGTCAGGCTGATGAGACGGTAAGGGAAGCGGTTTCAGTAGCGAAAGAGATTCTTGAAAAGTTGCTTTCGCTGATGGATATTGAAGCGGTGGTTGAGGAACAAAAACCCAGTGAAAGCGGCCACGCACAGTTCAACCTAGATCTTAAAGGTGATGACCTTGGTGTATTGATAGGGCGGAGGGGTCAGACCTTAGCGTCATTGCAGTATCTACTCTACCTCATGGCAGGCCATCGGTTGAAGGTTCATGTGCCATTAACTATCGATGTAGAGGGATATCTGGAAAGGCGTAACGAATCTCTGCAGAGTTTGGCTTTGCGCATGGCGGAGCGGGTAATCACCACAGGGCAGATAGCGGTAATGGAGCCCATGCCGCCAAGGGAACGCAGGATCATCCATCTGGCTTTGAAGGACTTTAAAGGGGTTGTCACCCAGAGCGTAGGCGAAGGTGAATATCGTAAGGTAACGATTGTTCCTCACAAGTAAAACAGCTATTGATTTTGTATTTCGTGATATTATAATCTATACCTGTAAAAGCGAAGACGGAGAAGAGTAAGGGGATTACGGCGCCCAGCGAATCTGGTACGGTGCGAGCAGATGCGGCGGTTCCTCTGAAGATCGCTCCCGAGCTGCCAACCGAACGCGAACTTATCGCCAGTAGAGTTGGACGGTCTCGTCAGCCGTTATAGATGACGAAGGCATAGGATGTGTGCCTTTTATGAGGGCCTCGATAATGGTCGGGGAATCAGGGTGGTACCGCGGGCTTTAAGCTCGTCCCTTGGGGACGGGCTTTTGTGTTTTCTGGGGGCGTTCGTGGCGAATGGGTCGCAGGATGGGCGGGCACAGCACGCTGTGCCCCTACGCGGGGACGTTTTTGTTGTAGGGGCAAGGCCTTATGTCTGTCCGTTCATGGGCGACCACGAGGGTCGCCCCTACGTATGTCGACATAGAGTCGAGAAGAGAGTTGCATATGTTTGAACCGGTATCGAGCAGGGTGAATTTCCCGGAAATGGAAAAGCGTATCATCGATTTCTGGAAGGAGAAGCGTATCTTTGAACGCAGCGTCGAGGAGCGCGATGCGTCGAGGCTGTATGTATTGTACGACGGTCCCCCCACCGCCAACGCCAGCCCCGGGGTGCACCATGTCCTCTCGCGCGTGTTCAAGGATGTGATGCCGCGCTACAAGACGATGAAGGGCTTCCGCGCGCCGCGCAAGGCGGGCTGGGATACACACGGCCTTCCCGTGGAGCTGTCGATCGAGAAGAAGCTGGGGTTCACCTCCAAGGACGATATCGAGAAGTACGGGGTGGAGGCATTCAACAAGCTGTGCCGCGACAGCGTCTTCACCTATGTCAAAGAATGGAACGAGATGACCGAGCGCATCGGGTACTGGGTGGATATGGAACACCCGTACGTCACGCTCGACAACAGCTATATCGAGAGCGGCTGGTGGGTCATCAAGCAGCTCTGGGACAAGGGCCTGGTGTATCAGGGCTACCGCGTCACCCCCCACTGCCCGCGCTGCGGCACCTCCCTCAGCTCGCACGAGGTGGCGCTGGGCTACGACGAAGTCGACGACCCGTCGGTGTATATCAAGTTCAAGGTTGTACCGGAATCGATAGCGGGGAATCCGCTGGGGGATGCCTTAAAAGGCGCCGATTTGGCGCAAAAACCCGTCTATCTGCTCGCATGGACTACGACACCATGGACGCTGCCCGGCAACACCGCCTTGGCGGTCGCGCCGAACGAGGATTATGCGGTGATGCAGGGCGAAAGCGATTACCTCGTCATGGCCGCTAAGCTGGTGGGCGTTGTCGGGCTCGAAGGCTACAGCGAGATCGGCAGGGTCGCCGGCGCTTCGATCGAGGGCGTCGCCTACGAGCCGCTGTTTAATCCGCATCATTTCGGCATCGAGCGCAAGCGTTTCGATAAGGGTGGAGCGCTGGTGTTGCAGGAGCCACAGGATAATCTTACCTACAAGGCGATAGCGGCCGCGTTCGTATCGATGGAGGACGGCACCGGCATCGTGCATATCGCGCCGTCGTTCGGCGAGGACGACTTCTCAATCGGCATGGAGAAACGCCTCAATTTCGTTCGCGACTATGTCGGGCTGAACGGCGTTATCAATGGCAGCTATCCCTTTGCCGGCAAGTTCGTCAAGGATGCCGACCCTCTTATCATCAAAGACCTCAAGATACGCGGGCATCTGTATCGCAAGGGCAAGATCAAGCACACCTATCCCTTCTGCTGGCGTTGCTCCACGCCGTTGCTGTACTACGCCAAGCCGTCTTGGTACATACGCACGACGGCCAAGAAGGAGCGACTGATCTCAGGAAATAATGAGATCAACTGGTACCCGGAGCACATCAAGAAGGGGCGCTTCGGCGACTGGCTGGAGCACAATGTCGATTGGGCCTGCTCGCGCGAGCGCTACTGGGGCACGCCGCTGCCGGTGTGGCGCTGCGAGGGCTGCGGCGCGGATGAGTGCGTCGGCAGTATCGCCGACTTAAGGAGCCGGCATGGGCTCGCCGGGATAAAGGAGCCGCTCGATTTGCACCGCCCGTTCGCCGATGAGATAACCTTCGCTTGTCCCAAGTGCAAGGGCGTGATGCGCCGCGTACACGACGTGCTGGATGCGTGGTTCGATTCCGGCGCGATGCCGGTGGCGCAGTGGCACTACCCGTTCGAGAATGTCGACACGTTCAAGAAATTCTTCCCAGCCGATTATATCTGTGAGGCGGTGGATCAGACGCGCGGCTGGTTCTACACGCTGCATGCGCTGTCGGTTCTGCTCTTCGACCAGCCATGTTATCGTAACGTGATCTGCCTGGGTCACATACTCGATGCCAAGGGCGAGAAGATGAGCAAGTCGAAAGGCAACGTTGTCGAGCCGGCGAAGGTGCTCGACAAGCAGGGCGCGGATGCGCTGCGCTGGTACCTGCTGACGTCATCGCCCGCGGGCAGCCCGCGCCGCTTCTCCGCGGAGCTGGTGGCCGAGACGCAGCGCAAGTTCCTCAGCACGTTGTGGAACACGTATTCGTTCTTTGTCCTTTATGCCAACATCGACAAGTTCGATCCGCGCGCTGTCGGCGATGTGAAGATAGATGCCGAACTCGATCGCTGGATACTGTCCGACCTGAATCAGCTTATCGATTATGTAAATAAGGCGCTCGAAGGCTACGACCCTACCGATGCCGGGCGCCGCATCCAGGAGTTCGTCGATAACCTGTCCAACTGGTATGTCAGGCGCAGCCGCCGTCGCTTCTGGAAAAGCGAGAACGACACGGATAAGCTGTCGGCGTATGTCACGCTCTATCAATGCCTTGTCACGCTATCGAAACTCATCGCTCCGTTCACCCCGTTCATGGCGGAGGAGATATATCGCAACCTGGTTCGATCAGTCGATACTAGCGCGCCGGATAGCGTGCACCTGACTCGTTTCCCCGAGGCCGACCTGACGCGCGTCGACCAGCGTTTATCCGAGGATATCCATCTGGCGATGCGCATATCGAGCATGGGCCGCTCGGCGCGCAGCAAGGCGGGCATCAAGGTGCGACAGCCGCTGGCGCGGGCGCTGGTCAAGGTCCGCTCCAAGAGCGAGCAGGAGAGCGTCGAGCATATCAAGCCGCAGGTGGTGGAGGAGTTGAACGTAAAGGACATCGTCTGCGTCGAAGATACGGCGGCGTACACCGCGCCGGGCTTCGAGTCCAACGAGGACGGCGGCTACTGGGTGGCTATCGATAAGACGATCACGCCGGAGCTGGCCGACGAGGGGCTGGTGCGAGAGGTGGTGCACCGCATCCAGAATATGCGCAAGGACGCCGGTTTCGAGATCGCCGATTACATCACGACGTACTACGAGCCTAACGCACTGCTCGGCCGTGTGCTGAAAAACGCTGCTCTCGTCGCTTACATCAAGCAGGAGACGCTCTCGCACAACATTGTCGAGGGCATACCGGCGGAGGTGTACAAAGAGACGCACAAGATCGAGGGGCAGGAGATAACGCTGGGGGTGAAGCGGTGATTCAACGGACATCCTTCCTTGGAAGGACCGTGCCCCTACGTTTATATCGATACGGCGAGACTTTGTGATTAATGCGGCTTTTCGATCAGTGTGACAGAAACTATCAGCAGGCTGCTGCCCCTGTAAAATTTAATCTGGACTGTATCGCCTACACTGTGGTTCCGGATAGCGAGTATAACATCTTCCGCGGTCTCTACTTCGATATCATCAAATACGGTAATTACATCCCCCGGCCTGAGCCCGGCATCGGATGCCGGCGTCCCCGGATTCATATAATAGATCATAGCGCCCTTATCGACCCTCAAGTCATAACTTCTGACGATTGTCGGCGTGACCGTCACCAGCGATACTCCCATGTATGGCCGTGAAATGTAACCTTTTGTGATGAGTTCATCTACAATCGGGAGCGCGCTATTGGCGCTGATAGCGAAACCCACACCGGAGACCTCATTCGACGATATTTTAGCAGTATTAATGCCTATAACTTCTCCATCGAGATTAATGAGCGGGCCGCCGCTGTTGCCGGGGTTGATGGCGGCATCGGTCTGGATCAAGTTGTATAAGGTAGTCTCGCTGTCTACCTCTATGGTGCGCCCCATGGCGCTGACCACGCCCACCGTAACAGTGGGGCCGCCCTCAAGCGCAAGCGCGTTGCCGATAGCCACGACCCAGTCGCCGACCCTGAGCGCGCTCGAATTGCCGAACGAGGCCGTCGGCAGGTCGCTGCCAGCGATCTTTATCACGGCGAGGTCGGTGGAAGGGTCTGTTCCGACGAGCGTCGCGTCGAAGGATCTCCCATCGGTGAGGCTGACTGTGATGCTGTTGGCATCCTCAACCACGTGATTATTAGTGATGATGTATCCTTCTGTATCGATGATCACGCCCGAGCCGGCCGCTTCGGAGGGCACTGCCTGCATGAACCAGTTATAGGAGACTGTTCCTACAACGATAGAGACCACCGCCGGGTTTACCTGGTCCACAACCTCGGTTATGGATGGCAGGTTGTAATCCTCGGGCGAAGTGGTGGCCGAGGAGGTAGGGGTTGGAATGGATGTGGAAGGTGTGCTGGAGGTACAGCCTATGATAGCTATCGATAGTACGATCAGTGTTGCGGCGAACGCAGTTTTTATCTTAGACATTCTGAATAGCCCTCGTTTTTCTGTGATGGGGATATTATAGCATGGGTTTGGTAAACAAAAAGTAAAGCCGCCCCCTCGCGGGAGCGGCTAAACGTTCGTTCTATATGATTGAAAGGCTAGCCGACTTTCGGCAGTTCCGCCAATGCCTTCTTAATCTCCGCATCGGATGGCTCGGTGTCCTCCAGTTTGCCCGCGAAGTACTTCTCGTAGGAACCGAGGTCGAAATGGCCGTGTCCGCTGTTGTTGAACACTATGACCTTGGACTGGCCGGACTCTTTGCACTTGAGCGCCTCGTCCATGGCGGCGCGGATGGCATGCCCAGCCTCCGGCGCGGGGATATGCCCCTCGGCCCGTGCGAAGCTGACAGCAGCCTCGAAGCAGGCCTTCTGCTTCAGCGCTATGGCCTCTATGAGCTTGAGGTCGTACAGGTGGCACACGATGGGTGACATGCCGTGGTAGCGCAGGCCGCCGGCGTGGATCGGGGCCGGAATGAAGCTGTGGCCCAGCGTGAACATCTTTATGAGAGGCGTGGTGCAGGCCGTGTCGCCGAAGTCGTATTTGTAAAGCCCGCGTGTCAGGCTCGGGCATGCCTTGGGCTCAACGGCGATGATGCGGGTCTTCTTACCCTTTGTAATCTTGTCGCGCACCATCGGCATGACGAACCCGCCGAAGTTGGAACCGCCGCCGACGCATGCGATGGCGATATCGGGGTATTCGCCGAGCTTCTCGAACTGTTTCATCGTTTCCAGCCCTATGATGGTCTGGTGCAGCAGCACATGATTTAAAACACTTCCCAGCGAATACTTGGTGTCATCATGTTGCGCGGCGATCTCAACCGCCTCGCTTATCGCTATGCCCAGCGAGCCGGGCGAGTTGGGGTCTTTGGCCAGGATGTCGCGTCCGGCCTTGGTCTCCTTGCTGGGGCTCGGCACGCACTTGGCACCCCAGACCTCCATCATCATTCTGCGATATGGTTTCTGGTCATAGCTGATGCGCACCATGAAGACCTTGCATTCGAGTCCATAGAGGTTGCACGCGAATGAGAGCGCGCTGCCCCACTGGCCAGCGCCGGTCTCCGTTGTTATCTTCTTGACGCCTTCCTTCTTGCAGTAGTAGGCCTGGGCTACGGCGGTGTTGGGTTTGTGGCTGCCGGCGGGGCTCACGCCTTCCCATTTGTAATATATCTTGGCGGGGGTGTCCAGCGCCTTCTCCCAGCGCCGTGCGCGCACGAGGGGCGTGGGGCGCCAAATCTTGTATACGTCCTGCACCTCTTCCGGGATGTCTATCCAGCGCTCCTGGCTGACCTCCTGCTTTATAAGCTCCATGGGGAAGAGAGGAGCCAGGTCCTGCGGCCCTATTGGTTTGCCTGTGCCCGGGTGCAGCACCGGCGGCAGCGGCTTGGGTAAATCCGCCTGTATGTTGTACCACTGCTGTGGCATCTCTTTCTCTGTCAATTGGATCTTGATATCCATGCTCCCTCCCTTTCTGCGTTACGAGTATGCGATTTGAAAATACAGTGAAAGCTTATAATAAACGGCGCTTTTAGTCAATAATCGTCGCATGTAAGGCGATAGCGGATAAAAAGGAAGCCCCCCGGTTAAGGGGGGCTTTGTTAACACTGCCTACCGGCATGTAATCATAACTTACGGGTTCAAGTTTAGGGTTGTGGAATAAAGTACTTGGGTTTGCGTACTTTTGAAGTT